>CBDCSZ010000063.1:0-197891 GCA_965221935.1 Paracoccaceae bacterium | reverse complement strand
CGTTCACGGCGACGCTTGCCGGAAGCAACGTGGAAGGCGGGTTTCTCTTTGATGCGAACGGTGCGCCTCCCTTGCTGGCCGTTGCGATACGCGCGCCGGGGATTGATCTCGGTGCACTCCTTCGCGAAGCCGACGTGACGGATCTTTACGAAGGCAAGGCGGAGTTCAGGGCGAGTCTTCAGGGAGAGGGCGAATCCGTCGCCGCCATAATGGGCCGGACTCGCCGGCGAAGTCAGGGTTGTTGGGTGGTCCGGGCAGGTTGAAGACAAGGGCGCTTGACGCGATCGCGGGCGGAGCGTGGGCCGCGCTTGCGACTCTGTTTTCGGGTAAGGAAGAATGGACGGTCATCAACTGTGGCGCCAGTTACGTCGAAGTGAAGGATGGGCTGGCAACCAGCTCGATCACGCTGATGGACACTGCGTTTTCAACTTTGGCAGCGAGGGGCGGTATCAACCTCGCGACGGAAGCGCTCGACTTGACGATCGAACCCAGCCCCAAGTCCCTGACTTTGAGTGTCGCCGTACCAGTTCATGTAAAGGGAACGCTGAGTGAGCCATTCGTTCAGCTGGATACAGGCCAAACGGTAAAGAGGATCGGTGGCTTGCTCGGGCTCTTCGTATTTCCACCGGCTGCGATTGTCGGACTCGGTGAACTGGGAAGTGAAAAGAACGAGTGTGTGAAAATTGCGTCGAGTGGCCAGAGCTACGACAGGGAGGCGGCGCAGGATGCCAGTTCCGCTCCGCGGCCTCGACCGGACAGGAATGCCAAGCAGGCCATAGAGGGTCTGGTCGAAGGAATTGCTGGAGGCCTGCAAAATATTCTGAAAAACGAAGGAAACTGACCATCGCGCATTCGCGCTTGCTGGGCTTGCGGCTACGGCCTCCCGCCGCCGGCGAACCGGAAGAAGCGATGATCGGTAGCCGAGACCAACCATTTCGGGTGTCGGCCTCCTTGTGAAGGACCGCGTCGCGGGACGTGCTGGAAACTGGAATTGCAAATCTGCGCAACTGGATTGGAAGAATTCCAGGCTCCTTGGAAGATGAGCAATCGCGTGGACCATCCTTTGAATTGCATACTTCCAGGAAGAGAGTTCGAACGCGCCTGATCGCCATTTCTACCACGCAGTCTGTTCCCGCCTGAATTTTGTCTTGAGAACCGGTTTCCTTGTAGCTTTCAGTAGTGGCGACGGTCCCATTGTTGAGCGGTCCTGTCCGTGAAGGCCGCGATCGTTTCGAAACAAGAAAATTCCTACCCAATTGGAGCTAGATCTTCTGCCGAGGAGGTCAATCTGGGCGGCGTCCGGCGCTGAAATGCGATCACTGGCCCAGCCACAACCGGCAACGCAAAGTCACGCTAGTTCGCATGCTTGCCAGGAGATCACGCTGGCGCAGTTGCCAAGACATCTTACTTCCGTGGCGACAGGAATTCGCCGTTCGGAAACATGCCCTGGACTCCCGAAGTCCAGCAAGTGCAGGGACAGGGTATCGAATTCGTTCCGGGTAAACGGGATGTCAACCCCTTCCGGATTCACGCGCTCGAACCACGCCGGGGCAGATGCGGACAAGGAAAAAGGGAGAGAGATGGCGTCGAACAGGTTGTTGAAACAGCAATCGGCGAATTGGCTCGATCTTGCACTGTGTGCCCGGTACTTCGCATTGTTGTGCACAATAGAATCCTGCATTGTTTCTGGTCCACAATTCGAATCGGCGGGGAGGGAGGCACCCATGAAACCGGGGTTCTCCTTTGGCGAACCACCACCGACCGGCCGTATTATCTTCCTGATCGAATGCACGACTTATCGCCTGCGAGAATACGCCGTTCCCGTTCCCGGGCATGTCCGCCCCGGTGCGTCAATCTAACCATCTCCGCGATCCGAAATCCGCGACTAGAACAGGGAAGGAGAGATGCCGGAATTTAAAATTGAACAATGGCGCGCCGGGGAGGATTCGAACCCCCGACCCCCAGATTCGTAGTCTGGTGCTCTGATCCAGCTGAGCTACCGGCGCAGCAATGCCGATGTAGCGGACAGCGAGGAACTATGCAAGGCGGAAGACCGGACTTGGCGCATCCGATTCGCCCGGCCCGCTTCTGGCGAAAGCTGCGAATGGCTCTCCGGGAAAAGTCTTTGCTTGCCGGTGGCGCCTGAAGCCGGACCAATCGCCGTCCCGAAGCGGAAGATGAGTGTGCGAGAATGGCAAGAACCTTGCCTCGCGGGACCTCGCAAATCATTCGCCAAAACGGATACGGGACGGCCGCGGAACGAGAGGAGACGGCAAGAATCGTCATTCTCCAGTTCGAGAGTTGTGGGATTTCTCTTCGGTGAAATGGGAGAAACCGCTGTCAATCCGGCACGATCTTGCCGGGATTCAGGATGTTTTGGGGATCGAGTGTCCGCTTCAGTTCTCCCATCACCTCCCAGCCGCCTCCGTGTTCTGCCCGCATGTGTTTTCGCTTGCCGCTTCCCACGCCATGCTCGCCGGTAACTGTGCCATCCATGGCAAGGGAGCGAATGGCGAGTCGGTCGGCAAGGCGGCTGGCTTCTTCGGTTTCCCCTTCTTTGTTGGGGTCGATGAGTATGGACAGATGGAAATTTCCGTCTCCGACATGACCGACAAGGGGTGCCTGCAATTTCGACTCCTTCAGGTCGAGGCGGGTTTCCCGAATGGCAATCGGCTAGGCGCGAAATTGGCACGCAGACATCGGTCACATAACCCTCGGCTCCAGGCCGGAGCGCCTTTGCGGCGTAATAGGCATCGTGGCGCGCCCGCCAAAGACGGTTGCGATCCTCGGTCGCCGTTGCCCACTGGAAACCTTGCCCTCCGTACGATTCCGCTATTGCGCCAAATTGTTCGGACTGTTCCGCGACGCCGTTGCGCGTTCCGTGGAATTCAAGAAATAGCGTTGGAAGCTCCGGATATCCCAACTCGCTGTGCACGTTCATTCCGCGCATCTGGACCTCGTCCAGTAGCTCGATACGCGCGACCGGGATGCCGGATTGTATCGTTAGGATTACAGCTTCGACCGCTCCATCCAAGTCATTGAAAGCGCATACAGCGGAAGCCACCTCTTCTGGTCGGCCGTAGAGGCGCAGAGTAAGTTCCGTGATGATTCCAAGTGTGCCTTTCCGAGCCAATGAACAGGCTCTTGAGGTCGTAGCCCGAAGATGATTTTCTTGTACGGCTGCCCGCATGGATGTTCCGGCCATCGGCGAGCACCACCTCAAGTGCCAGCACGTTTTCCCGCATCGTGCCATATCGCACCGCATTGGTGCCGGAAGCTCGGGTCGCCGCCATGCCCCCAAGGGTTGCGTCCGCGCCCGGGTCGACGGGAAAGAACAGCCCTGTATCTCGAAGGTAAAGATCCAACTGCCGGCGGGTAACTCCTGGCTGGACCACAACGTCGAGATCTTCCGAATGAACTTCGAGGACGTTCGCCATGCGCGTCATGTCGAGAGAAACGCCCCCGCGAGCAGGAATCACGTGTCCCTCCAAAGATGTTCCCACGCCGAAGGGAATGATTGGGCAAAGATGCGCCGCGCAGCACTGGACGATTCGGACGACTTCCTGCGTGTTCTCCGGGTAAACGACGGCGTCCGGCCTGGCCGGGGGCAAATGTGCTTCGTCGCGGCTGTGACGGTCGAGATCACCGGCGGAAACTACCAGCCGTCCTGCCAGCATTTTCCTGAAGCTGCGTTTGAAGATCGGTTGAGTACATGCAAGACCCTTCGGAACAGACGGGAACATAACCCGCGGAATCCGGCTGCGGCAGCCCGGGACGCAAAATTCTGCTTTTTCGGCGCGAAATCAAGCCCAAGCGATGCGCGTTGTGCTAGGCTGCAAGAAACGAATCATTGCGCGAAATGGGCTTGTGCGGTGGGACGGCGGGCCAAATTCGCGTCTTTGTCGGAGGATTCAATGTACAGATATCTTTTGCCGGCCGGGTCCGCTTTGTTTGCAACCATATTTTTGGTCGGCGCGGCCCAGGCCCAAAATGTCAAACTGGGATCGCTTTCTGCGGTTACGGGCCCGATCCCTGCGCTCGTTGCCAAGATAGTGGAAGGAGAACAACACGCGGTCGATCAGATCAATGAAGCCGGAGGGGTGCTTGGCGGGGAACTGGAACTGATCATTGCTGACAGCCAGTGCGACGCCAAGGCGGCGGTCGATGCGGCCACCAAGCTGGTGCACGTGGACCAGGTCACCGCCATCGTCGGCGCGATTTTGCTCCGGCGGCACGCTGGGTGCCACGCAGTCGGTCACCATACCTGCCGGAGTGGTCTCGGTGTCGCCATCCGCTACTGCGCCCGTGATCAGCGGCCTGGAGGACAACGACCTTGTGTACCGAGTGGCGCCATCCGACGCCTATCAGGGCGTGGCGCTCGCAGAACTCGCGCGGTCGCTAGGATACGATTCGGTAGCGATGACCTTCACGAATGATGACTACAACACGGGTCTCGCCACGGTTTTCCGGGACGCCTTTACGTCAATGGGCGGAACCATCGCCGGCGATCAGATGCACGAACCGAACAAGGCATCGTATCGCGCCGAACTTGCAACGCTGGCCCAGGGCGAAGTGGATGCGCTGGTGTTGTTTGCGTATTACGACGGCAGCGGCATTCTCATCATGCGGCAGAGCCTGGAAAACGGTTTCTTTGACAAGTTCCTTGGTGCCGACGGAATGGTCGACCCGAGTGTGATTGAACAACTTGGCGCCGATTCGCTTGCCGGAAATACCATATTTACAGCCGCCGCTTCGGATGAAGGTTCCGACTCGTTCATGGCCTTCGATGAATCGATTACGGCAGCCGGTGGTTATGCGCATTCGCCTTACGTTGCGCAAGGATTTGACGCAGCAATGCTCCTCGCACTTGCCGTAGAGCATGCCGGTTCGACAGATCGGGGTGCGATAGCGGCATCCCTGCGTGCGGTCGCTTCCGGGCCTGGCGAGGTCGTGGGTCCCGGGGACTGGGCACGCGCGGTGGAACTGATCCGGGCCGGTACGGCGATCAACTACCAAGGTGCTTCCGGAAGTTGTGATTTCGACGAGAACGGAGATGTCGCGGGAATTTACAATCGGCACGATGTTGGTGCTTCGGGCATGTTCGAGGCCAGCCGTCTGTAATCCGCTTCGAGACTTGGAATCTGTCCAGTGATTTTGGGCGCGGTCCCTGGATCGGGGACCGCGCTCAACCGTCGGTGTGTCGGGATCGCCGCTCAGGAAGGATCCCACCCGGGAACTTCTGCAACACGATCTGTAGCAGGAGTCCGATCAGGAATACGCGCACGTAGGCGACCCGAACCGAGAGCTCTCCCGGCAGGAATCCCGCGACGATTTCGGTTCCCGACCAAACCGTCCACAACAGGAAGGCGCCGAGAATTGCTCCCCGGTTGTTTCCGCTGCCGCCCGCGATCAACATGACCCAAACCAGAAATGTCGAAGTGAGGGGCTCGGCAGCGTGGGGGTCGACGAATTTGAGATAATGTGCTGTCAGGGCGCCAGCCAGACCCATGACGGAAGACCCGAGAATGAACGCCTGTAGACGCCGCCGGTCCACGTCTTTCCCAATCGAACGGGCCGTCCCCTCATTGTCACGGATGGCGGCCATGGCGCGTCCCCATGGGGATCGCGCGGCGCGTTGCAGGAGATAGTAAAGAACTGCAACGAAGGCGAGCACCAACGTCATGAAGGCGAGTTGACCGTACGGCTCCGGAAGCTCCTCAAACGGGCGGGGTACCAGCGCCACGCCACGGGCCCCGTTGGTCGCCCAGACTTCGACCTTGAGGATCAGGCGGAAGATTTCGCTGATCCCAATCGTGGCAATTGCGAGATAGTCGGATCGTAGCCGTATGCAAATTTGCCCGACCGCATAGGAAACCAGGGCGCTTCCGAGCATGGCCGCAGGCAGCGCAATTGCGACCGGAAGTCCGTAGCCGCCGAGATGATACGGCGAATCCGGGCTCGTCAGAATGGCGCTGATATATGCGCCAATCGCGAAGAATCCCGCGATTCCGACATTGAGAATTCCGGTTACACCCCATTGCAAATTCAGGCCCAGGCAAAGGACCGCATAGATCCCGCCCATGGTCAGCAGCGACACGCCGTAAAGCCCATAACCGTAAAGCGCGGACGGATCCATCAGAATTGCCGTCCCGCGAACAGTCCGCTCGGTCGCCAGATCAGCATCGCGACCATCAGAGCGAAAGCCACACCTTCCTTGTAGCTCGGCGAAATAAGAGGCTCGTTACCGATCCATGGATAGGCGACCAATTCCTGCGCGATGCCGATCACCAACCCTCCGGCCATGGCCCCGTACGGCCGGCCGATGCCTCCAAGAATTGCCGCCGCAAAAATGGGGAGCAGCATTTCGAAGCCCATGGTCGGGCGAACGATCGTGTCCATTCCAAGCAGTGTGCCGGCAGCTGCGGCAAGTCCCCCGGCGATCATCCAGGTGGCGAGGATGACCCGTTCGGTATCAATGCCCGTAAGCCGGGCCAATTCGGGGGAATCGCTCATCGCCCGCATCGCTCGGCCGATTTTCGTACGAGTTATTAGCCAATGCAGGGCAAGCATGAGTCCAAATGCAACCAGCACGATCAGGACATGCCGGGGAAGAATGCGGACCGTCTCGAAGAGGACAAATGGTTTCTGGATGGTGCCCGTAGAAAACGAACGAAGGTCCACGCCCCAGGTGAGCTGAATTGCCGACCGAACCATGAGCGCGACGCCCAATGATGCGATCAACAGGATTACGGGTACGCTGGCGCGAAATGGTCGCAGGAATGCCCGATCCAGTCCGACTGCGACGGCGCCGGTTACAAGCATTGCGATCGGCAGAGCCGCAAGCGGGTGCAGGTTGGTCGCGAGACTGAATGAGAGCGTCACATACGCACCAAGCGTCATCAGGGATCCGTGCGCAAAGTTGGCAAACCGCAGGTTGCCGAAGACCAGTGAAACGCCAATGGCTCCCAGCGCGTAAATGCAGCCCAGTACGACTCCGGGCAGCAGGTAGAAGCTGATGAAGTTGGACACGAATCACGCCCCAAGGAACATCCGCGCGATTTCCGTGTCTGCGGCAAGCGCCTGCCCCGTACCCTCGGCACGGTTGCGGCCTTCCACCAGGACATAACCGCGGTCGGACATTTCCAGGGCGCGGCGCGCGTTCTGCTCAACCATCAAGACCGGCGTACCTTGATCGTTTATGTGCTTGACGATGCGGAATACCTCGGACTGCAAGACCGGCGAAAGTCCGGCGGAAGGTTCATCAAGCAACAGAATGCGCGGCTCCAGCATCAGTGCCTTGCCAATCGCGACCATTTGGCGTTGTCCGCCGGAGAGGGTCCCGGCGGCCTGCCGGTGCTTTTCCCGGAGCACTGGAAACATCTCGTAGATCTCTTCGATTCGGCCTCCCACGCCGCTCTTGCGGACGTATCCGCCCATTTCGAGGTTTTCCTTGACGGTGAGCGACGGAAATACGTTCCCCACCTGAGGCACGTAGCATACGCCGCGGCGAACGATATCGGCGGTGCGAAGGTCGGTTATGTCATCGCCTTCCAGGCAAACACTACCGCTGGACAGGTTGAGAACTCCGAAGACCGCGCGGAGCGCGGTCGACTTGCCGGAGCCGTTCGGCCCCACGACGACAACAATCTCTCCCGGATCCACTCGGAGCGAAAGGTCGTGGATGATATCTGCGTCCCCGTAGCCGCCAGTAACGCCTTCAATCGAAAGTACGGGCGTCATTCGTCGGGTTCCTGATGGCCGAGATAGGCTTCAAGCACCGCCGGGTTGTTACGGATCTCGTCGAATTTTCCTTCGGCGAGCAGTCGCCCTTCCGACAGCACGACGATTCGGTCGCAGAGCTTGGAAATCAGTTCGATGTTGTGCTCGATGATGCAAATCGTATAGCCGCGTTCAGCGTTCAAACGCTGAATGCGCTCACCAAGGTCGACAAGGAGGGTGGGGTTGACTCCCGCGCCCGGTTCATCGAGCAGCACCAGCTTCGGATCCGCCATCATCGTGCGGCCCAATTCCAGAAGCTTTTTCTGGCCCCCGGATAACGTTTGCGCAAGGCTGTCGCGAAGGCCGTCCAGCCCGAGAAACCGGAGGGTATCTTGCGCGCGGGCACGGACTTCCCGCTCGACTTCTCCAACGCGGGCCGAATGCAACCAGACGTTGCGCAGTTGTTCTCCGGGCTGGCGCGCCGGAACGGTCATCAAGTTTTCCAGTACGGTCAACCGCCCGAACTCTTGCGGGATCTGGAATGTACGGACTATGCCCTTGTGGAAGAGGATGTGCGCCGGAGTACCGGTTATGTCTGTATCTTCGAACAAGACGCGGCCTTCGCTCGGCGGATATGCCCCTGCGACGATGTTGAAGAGAGTTGTCTTTCCGGCACCGTTGGGACCGATCATCCCCGTTATGCGGCCTCGACCCAATCGTAGTGTGCAGCCAGCAAGCGCCCGAACGCCGCCGAAAGACTTGGCAAGGTTTTCAATTCGCAACATCACGCAACCCTGTGTTCGAGAGGCAAGGGACTTTTAGCGGAATCGATTGCGGAGCAAAACCTTTTCCGGGACTGTGAATCTCTGGACGCTCCAAGACTCAAGGAGAGGTGTTGCGTCAAAGGAGAAACCGCGATCAGTATGGGCACACTTCGCTTGGACGGCCGCTCGCAAGGAATGGAGGCAAGAGGAACCGTGCTGCACCTCTTAAAACTGTGTGTGGGAGTGAATTCGGTTGAAGACTTGCGCCAATGGCAGAATCGGCGGGCCGCCCAGCGAGAAGGGCAGGGTCGGGACCCGCGGCCACGACATTGGACGCGCAATATGCCGAGACGGCGCCTCGAGCTCTTGGACGGCGGTTCCATCTACTGGGTCATTCGGCACAGAATCCTGGTTCGTCAGCGAATAACCGATATTGTGAGCGACTTCGACGAGCAGGGGCGCCGACGGGCCGTTCTCATCTTCGAACCAACCCTGATACGCACGGTTCCGAAGCCGAAGCGGCCGTTCCAGGGCTGGCGGTACTTCAGCGAAGAGGAATCGCCCGACGACCTTCCGGAAGTGGGCAGCGGGTTGAGTGACCTTCCGCAGGACATGCGCGACGCACTGGCGTCAATCGGGGTTCGCTGAAGACCGCCGGATTCGAAGGATCGTGCTGCATGCAGAGAAGCGCGAAGGAGCAATTCATCGACCGGCGGGTCTGGAGTCAAAGGCGTCACCGGTCGGCCAAGACTCTCACGAAAACGCATCCCCTTCACGCGACTTTCAGGGACAGTCTTGTGGCCCGACTTGGGGAAGTGAATCGCGGCTTCCCGAATGCGCTGGTGCTGGGTACCGGAAGGGGAACATTCGCGAAAGCACTGCGCGGTAACTTCGGGATCGATTTTCTGGTTCAGGTGGACGCCAGTACGAAAATGGCATCCGAGGCAGCCCGTGTCTCCGATGCCGTCACCGTGGTCGCGGATGAAGAGGCGCTACCGTTTTCCGAGCAGTGCTTCAATCTGGCCGTGGGAGGTCTGACCCTTCACTGGGCGAACGATCTCGTGGGCGCCTTGGTGCAGTTGCGGCGGTGCCTGGTTCCGGACGGGCTCTTCATGGGTGCGGTCTTTGGTGGGGAAACATTGTGGGAGTTGCGGAGCTGCCTGGCAGCTGCCGAGATCGAAGTAGCGGGCGGGTTGAGTCCGCGCGTGGCACCCATGGGAGAAATCCGCGATCTTGGCGGGGCGCTTCAGCGGGCGGGATTTGCGTTGCCGGTTGCCGACGTTGACCGAATGCGGATCGAGTATCCGGACCCGGTGAGCCTGATGCATGATTTGCGGGGCCTGGGGGAAACCAATGCGATGTGCGACCGGGGAGGGGGCCTCACGCGCAAAATGCTTGCCAGGCTGGTCGAGATTTATGGCGCGGAACATGCGGGGGAAGGCGGCGGCGTGCTCGCTACCTTCGAAATCATCTATTTGACGGGATGGGCGCCGCACAGGAGCCAACCGCAACCGTTGAGACCGGGTTCGGCCGTGTCAAGCTTGGCGGAAGCGCTCGGTACGCGCGAAATCCCGCTCGGCGATTGAAATCTGCTGAAGGCGTCGGGTTTCCCTTGGGGTTCGGTTGTGCGGGGAACGAAACATGAAGACGTATCATGAACACGTAACATGACGACGTATGGAGTGTCTGACATGATTGCGAGAAGCCAATTTCGCCCCCTTCCCGATGCGCCGGCCGGACATCCGCCCGTTCCGCCGTCCCGGACCGGCTTGCTTCTGCTCAATCTCGGCACTCCAGACGCCACCGACTACTGGTCGATGCGCCGATACCTGCGGGAGTTCCTGTGGGACCGGAGGGTCATCGAGCCGCCGCCGCCCCGTTGGGTTTGGTGGCTGCTTCTTCAATGCATCATTCTTGTGCTTCGCCCATTCCGGTCCGGGAAGGCGTATCGGCATATCTGGAATATGGAAAGAGACGAATCTCCCTTGCTGACGATTACACGCGAGCAAACAGCGGGGCTTGTCGCGGAACTTGAGAAGAGGGGCGGGTCCGGGATCCTTGTGGAATTCGCCATGCGGTACGGCAAACCGTCGATAGAATCGCAAATTCGAAATCTGCGTGTGCAAGGTTGCGACAGGCTGTTGTGCTTTGCGCTTTATCCACAATTTTCGGCTCCGACCACCGCGACCGCCTACGATCAGGTATTTCGGGCGCTGATGCGCCTCCGATGGCAGCCGGCAGTTCGAACCGTGCCGGCCTATTTTGAGTATTCGGAATATATCAACGCACTGGTTGGCTCGATACGGGCGCATTTCTCCGAACGAGGTGGTCCGCCGGAAGTGTTGGTCGCTTCATACCACGGCTTGCCGAAGCGATACCTGGAGGCGGGGGACCCCTATCACTGCCACTGCATGAAAACCTCCCGTCTAGTGGGAGAACGATTGCAGGATCGGGCGCCTCGGATTGAAACTACATTTCAGTCCCGGTTCGGGAGGGAGGAGTGGTTGCAGCCTTACACGGTGGAGCGAATTGCAGGCTTGGCGCGGGAGGGGGTTCGGGATGTGGCAGTTCTTGCGCCGGGCTTCTCTGCGGATTGCCTCGAAACCTTGGAGGAAATCGAGAGCGAGATTCGGGACGCATTCCTCAAATCCGGAGGAAAGAAATTTACCTATATCCCTTGCCTGAATGCAGAACCTGCGCACATCCGGATGCTCGCGGGCATAGTCGAACGGGAGCTGGCGGGATGGCTGTAGGCCTGGGCACCGCTGCAAGGTGCTTGTTCCGAAAGAGGATCCGCCAGTGCGTGCGTGCGACCGGTGCAGGAACTCACTCCTTTTCCTCGAGCAAGCCGGAATTGAATTTCGATCCATGTCGGAATTTCCGCCGTCGCCAGGAAACCGAAGCGAACGCAACGCCGCAGTCTTTGCTGCTGCAGCAGGCCGGTGGCATCAATTGAGGATGATGTGCGGAGTTCAGCATCGCGACGACCGGCAGGGCTGGCGTTGCAGAAGACTCCCTCATCATTCCAAGTCAGACTCCAACGGTACTGTTGGACGTTGCAGCGCGTCGGCGAACAGCGAGTTTACGGTGCTCCAACGCCGGTCTCCGCTCGTCTTGAGCCAATCGGACTCGGGACCTTCTTTCGGTCAACCACGCGTGCAGTTGTCCGGACTAGATCGATAGCGGGTTTGGGCTCTCGCCCAACACATACACATCATCCTCAAACATGATTTCCTTCAATTCCGGTTCTTGTGCAGTTCCCGTGCGGCCTGCACCGCGAAATAGCTCAAGACACCGTCGCACCCCGCTCTCCTGAAAGCGATCAGGCTCTCCATCATGGCGGCCTGCCCGTCAATCCAACCCGCTCGACCGGCCGCGCTAATCATGGAGTACTCGCCAGAAACCTGATAGGCGAAGGTCGGATAGCCAAACGCGTCCTTCACCTGCCGGCAAACATCCAGGTAGAATCCGCCGGGCTTCACCATCACCATGTCGGCTCCCTCAGAGATATCCAGGGCGACCTCGCGAAGCGCTTCCTCGGCATTCGCCTCGTCCATTTGGTAAGTCCGCTTGTCGCCCTTCAGATGGGCGCCGCTGCCGGCGGCATCGCGGAACGGACCATAGAGGGTGGAAGCGTACTTGGCCGAATAGGAAAGGATTAGCGTGTCGGGGTAGCCCGCGTTTTCTAGGGCGGAACGGATGGCGCCAATGCGCCCATCCATCATGTCGGATGGGCCGATGATGTCCGTTCCGGCTTCCGCCTGGCAAAGTGCCTGGCGAACCAACGCTTCCACGGACTCGTCGTTCAATACAACTCCGTCGCGAACCAGGCCATCGTGACCGGTGAGATTGTAGGGGTCGAGCGCGACATCTTGCATGATTCCGATTTCCGGAATCTCGGACTTGATCCTCCGGGTCGCCCGGCAGACCAGGTTTTCTGGGTTCCACGCTTCCCTGCAGTCCAGCGTTCTGAGACTTTCCTCCACATTGGGAAACAGCGCCACGGCGGGAATTCCAAGTCCTGTCGCCTCGGCAATGCGTGGAAGTGCCACGTCGATGCTCATCCGCTCCACTCCCGGCATGGACTCGACCGGTTCAATCCGATTCTCGCCATCGACCAGGAAAATCGGCCAGATAAAATTTCCCGGGGCCAATGCGGATTCCCGCACCAGCGCGCGTATCCAGGGTGCGCTGCGAAGTCGACGGGTACGGGTAGCGGGGTACGATGCGTGTGTTCGGGGCGCCATCAGACAATGCAACTCCACGGATCAATGGCTTTCGGCAGTCTCCACACGGTGTTTCCCGGCGAAAGCGGCCTCCGGAGCGCCGCGGTCGCGGTACGGCGTTCGTTGGAAGTGTCTCCGGTAACACTTCGAAAAATGCGAGGGCGATTCAAATCCGCATGAAAGGGCTACGTTCGTGACCGACATTTCGGTTTGCAACAACAAGCTGCGGGCTCGCTTCAATCTCAATTCCATATAGTAGCGTTTTGGCGACTGATTAAGGTAGCGGCGAAAGAGTCGCTCAAGCTGTCGGGTGGAAATTCCAGCCTGCGCAGCGAGTTCCCAGGGTCGGATCGGTTCTTCAAGATTGGACTCCATGACGCGGATGATCGACACGAGTCGCGGATGCCGCACGCCAAATCGTCCGGGAATGGAAAGCCTTTGTTCCTCCTGCGGGCCGCGCGCGGCGTACAGGATTTGCTCGGCCACATGACCCGATAATTCCGGGCCATGATCATCGGCAATGATTCGGAGCATCATGTCGGATGCGGCCGTGCCGCCAGCGCAGGTATAGCGGTTACCGTCAATCTCATAGACATGACTGCTGAACTGCAAATCGGGAAACTCTTCCCTGACCGCCGGCAGACTTTCCCAGTGAATCGTGCATCGGCGGCCATCAAGAAGTCGAGCGTGAGCAAGAATGTAGGAGCCCGTACAAAAGGCGCCGATTGCGACACCGTGCCGGTCATGCTTGCGAAGCCAGCTGACCAGCGGGCGGGTGGACGCCAGCTTGACGTCGATTCCACTACAGACGAGCAACAGGACGCGGTTTGGAAGATCCACGAGACCCGCGTCAACGGCGATCTCCACGCCGTTCGAACAGCGCACGGATGCGCCTGTTTCAGAGTGCAGACTCCATTCATAGAGATTTTTCCGGGACAGGCGATTCGCAATTCGCAGTGGCTCGAGTGCGGATGAGAAGGCGATCATCGAAAGACTCGGCGCAAGGTAAAATGCAACTCTGCGCGGGACCGAGGCAACTTGCGAGGAGTGCGGTTCGAACTGCTTGGTCGAGAAATTTGTGCCCATCGAGCGATTTGCTCCTGCGTTCCCGCCCGCGTTGCGAATCACCGTGGAAAATCTACGGGCTTGCGGAATTGGCTGAATACCTGCCGTTGGAACGAAAATCTAGGGAGCGCCGCCCCCGAATTCAATCGTTTGAGTCCACCCGGGATTGCGGTGATTTCCGCTCCGGTGAATTTCGAGATTTGGCGAGCGGGAAATCGAAGAACTGGTGACTCGGCAGTCCGAGCGCGCGAAGTCTGCTGCGCCTGTGGCTGGAAGCAATGCGCACAGTTCGCTATATGCTTGCCACATCCGCAAGATGGAGTACGCAAGATGGACCTGAATTGGTCGCGGGATAGTTGGCGCGTCAAACCTGCGAAGCAGTTGCCGGAATACCCGGATTCCAAAGCGCTGGAAGTTGTCGAAGAGCGTCTTCGCAGATTTCCTCCCCTCATATTCGCGGGCGAAGCGCTGAAGCTGAAAGAACGTCTGGCCGAGGTCGCCAGCGGGGACGCCTTCATGCTTCAGGGCGGGGATTGTGCGGAGAGCTTCTCGGAGTTTTCCGCCAACAACATACGCGATACGTTTCGCGTGCTGCTGCAGATGGCGGTGGTGCTGACGTTTGGCGCCAAGAAACCGGTCATCAAGGTAGGGCGCATGGCGGGCCAGTTCGCGAAGCCCCGCTCATCGCCCACCGAGGTCCGCGACGGGGTGGAACTCCCGTCGTATCGGGGCGACAGCGTCAACTCGATCGAATTCAACGAGTCCGCACGGATGCTGCGGCCGGAACAGAATGCTGGATGCTTACCTTCAGTCTGCCGCGACATTGAATTTGCTCCGGGCCTTCGCCACCGGCGGATTGGCCGATCTTCGGAATGTCACCCGCTGGAATCTGGGATTCGCCAGAGCGGCGAACGAATCATCCCGTTATGAGTCTATTGCGCAGCGGATATCGGATTCGCTGGAATTCATGCGGGCATGCAATGTCAGCCCGGAAAATGCGCGGGCGCTGCGGCACGTCGAATTCTACACTTCCCACGAGGCGCTCTTGCTGCAATTCGAAGAACCGCTCGTTCGGCGCGATGCCTTAAGCGGGGGAACCGTCGCGGGATCCGGGCACATGATCTGGATCGGAGACCGAACGCGGCAACCGGATGGCGCACATGTGGAAATTCTGTCGGGGCGTTTTGAACCCGCTCGGCATCAAGTGTGGTCCGTCCTTGCAGTCGGGGATGAGCTATTGCAGCTGCATTGATATCCTGAATCCCGAGAATCAACCCGGCCGGCTCACTCTGATCGCGCGGTATGGCGCGGGTAACGTGACGAAATTCCTTGGGCCGCTGGTGCGTGCGGTGGAGAAGGAAGGCCGCTCCGTTGTTTGGTGCTGCGATCCCATGCATGGGAACACGATCAAGTCCTCGAACGGATACAAGACACGACCGTTCAGTCAGATCCTCGCGGAAGTTCACCAGTTCTTCGGGGTCCACAGGAGCGAGGGTACCTATGCAGGCGGCGTGCATTTTGAAATGACCGGGCAGGACGTGACCGAGTGCATTGGGGGCGATCAGGATCTCACGGAAGAGGATCTTTCGGACCGGTACCATACCGCGTGCGACCCGCGTCTGAATCAGTCCCAGGCGCTTGAACTCGCGTTCTTGATCGCGGAAGAATTGGAATCCACCCAGCCCGCCGATATCGGCAGGCCCGCAGTGTGACCGCACGAGGGCGCCGGTATGCCGGAAGCCTGCGAACGGGAAGTTCTCGTACTCACATCCGCCGACGCCATTTCGCCTGAAGCAGAACGCGTCCTGCGAAGTACGGAGCAGGGATCAAACGTATCGTTGGGTGCGATGCGCCGGCTGGGAAAGTCGGGGGCGGAGTTCGAGCTGCGTGCGCGGTCTCCGAATGCTCTTGCCGACGTGCGGCTTGCAATGTCCCGATTGGCGGTGGACGCCAACATCATCGCGCGGCGGAGGCGCGAGAAGCGTCTCATGCTCGCCGATATGGATTCCACGATCATTCCCGTCGAATGCATCGACGAAGTTGCGCGACGCGCAGGTGTCGGCGACGAGGTCGCCGCCATTACCGCACGAGCCATGCGGGGGGAGATGCCCTTCCCGGAGTCCGTCAAGGAACGGTTGGCGCTCTGCCGCGGGCTGCCAGTGGGAGAACTCGAAGCCATCTGGAACGAGCGGATCCGGCTCAATCCCGGGGCGGCCACGCTAGTCCGGACCATGCGTGAAAGAGGCGCAAAATGTGCACTGGTTTCAGGAGGCTATACCTATTTTGCGGAGCGCGTCGCCGAACAAGCCGGGTTCTCGGAATTCCGGGCAAACACCCTTGAGATCAAGGATGGCGTACTGAGCGGTGGCCTCGTTCCGCCGATACTGGACCGGAGCGACAAGCTTGGAATTCTGAAGGAACTATGCCGGTCGCTCGGAATCGCCAAAGAAGAGACGCTGGCGATCGGGGACGGTGCCAATGACGCGGACATGGTGCGTGCGGCAGGGCTCGGGGTCGCGTGGCGAGGGAAACCGTTGTTGCGCGCTGCCGCCACCGCATGGCTGGATTTTTCGAATCTGGACGCGGCACTGTACCTGCAGGGAATATCTGAGGAGTGTTTCGTGAAACCCGGGTCGCAGCAATAGGCATTCGAAAGGGCGGCTGTCGGAATTCAGCCATATTCTGTAACGAAATTCACCCGGCAAATCGAAGCAGTCGACCGGATTGGAGAAAGCGACATGCATATACTTCGCAGGCCCGCGTGGGCGATCCCGGAGAGCCAGGTCACTCCGGAGCATTTCTTCCTGAACCGTCGCCGGTTCATCGCGGGCTCCGCCGCCCTTGGCGGCGTGGCGGCGCTAGGCATTGCGGGCGCCAGAGTGGCGGCAGCAGCAATTCCGGGGGACGCTTACACGCCCAAGCCTCCGATCAATCCGGCGTATATGGACGCGGGCCGGCCCCTCACCGACGAGGAGGTGGCGTCCACATACAACAATTTCTACGAGTTTGGCTCGCACAAACGGATTTATGAGGATGCGCAGAGGCTTGAAACCGAGGGATGGACCGTCGAGATCGACGGACTCGTCGAAAGCCCGATGAAACTTTCGATGGATGATATCCTCAAGCAGGTTTCCGTCGAGGAGCGCATCTATCGCCATCGTTGCGTTGAAGCGTGGTCCATCGTTGTTCCCTGGATCGGATTCCCGCTCCGGGACCTTGTCGAAATGTCAAAGCCCTTGTCGGGCGCGCGGTATGTCCGCTTCGAGACATTCTTGAATCGCGATGTCGCCCCCGGGCAAAAGCAGGTTTGGTATCCTTGGCCGTATGTCGAGGGTGTTACCATCGAAGAGGCGGCGAACGAGTTGGCCTTCATGGTAACCGGTGCCTATGGAAAGGTGCTGGCCAAGCAATTCGGCGCGCCGATGCGACTGCATCTTCCGTGGAAATACGGCTTCAAGTCGATCAAGTCCATCGTGCGTGTCAGTTTTGTGGAGGAGCAGCCCGTCAGCTTCTGGGAAGATCTGGCGTACAAGGAATACGGATTCTGGGCGAATGTGAACCCGAGAGTGGATCACCCTCGATGGAGTCAGGCAAGCGAAAAGGTCATGGGCAGCGGAGAGCGAATTCCCACACAGATTTTCAATGGGTATGGCGAGCAAGTTGCTCACCTGTACACTGGTATGGAAGATCAGTTGAAGGATCGTCTCTGGCGTTAATTCCATTGAATTCGATTGCGGATTCGCAAGCCAGTCGGCTTTCGAACCCGGGTTTGCGGGCATGTCGATCTCGCGGAGTGCATTTGCGAGAACCATCTCCAAGCCCAGTTTGGTGCGCGATCACTGGCGCAGAAATCTGTGGAATGCGTGCTCTTGACAGGAAGGGGTTTTTGCACGAAACGCTCTGCGGTCACGTTGAAGAGAGCACTCTGCTCGCTTCGGAACTGCAAATGGATGTCTTGAACAGTCGGGAACAGCCATAGGAGGGGAGGGGGAGGTTTGGACTTCGGGCTAACCGCAGAAACGGAATCCTTCCGAAAAAGGGTCCGGGATTTCGTCGCGGAAGAAATTCTTCCGTTGGAGGCCAATCCCGAGAACTACGATGAACACCAGAACATTCGCAGCGATATTCGCGACCATGTGCGGGAGAAGGTCAAGGCCGAAGGCATGTGGGCGCCGGGCGTACCGCGCGAAGAAGGAGGGCTGGGCCACAGCTTTGTAAGCATTGCTGCTTCATACGAGGAGATGAACCGCTCCATTTTCGGCCCATGCTGCTTCAACGCCGCCGCGCCGGAAGACGGCAACATGCGGCTGCTTTCCCAGGTTGGAACCGAACGCCAGCGCGACTGGTGGCTGCGGCCGGTGGTTGACGGCCGGATGCGGTCTGCCTTCGCGATGACCGAACCGCATCCCGGTTCCGGTTCCGATCCGACCATGATGCGCACGCGGGCAGAACGAATGGGAGACCAATGGATTGTTCGCGGCAGGAAGTGGTTCATCACGGGAGCGGGTGGCGCCGAGCGTTTCATTCTTGTCGCGCGGACGGGGGAAGATCCCCGGAGGGGCTTGACTGCTTTCCTGTACGATGCGGGCCAACCCGGCTGGAACTTGGTGCGGCGTGTCCCGATCATGGGTCCGGAAGAGCACGGCGGTCATTGCGAACTGGAATTCGACGGACTTGAGATCGACGACTCGAATCGGTTGCTGGCACTCGGCGACGGTCTTCGCATCACGCAAATCCGTCTGGGCCCTGCGAGGCTGACGCATTGCATGCGATGGCTGGGATTGGCGCGCAGATGTGTGGAAATTGCAGAAGACTATGCTTCCAAGCGCATGGGATTCGGCGTGCGCCTTGCGGACCGGGAATCGATTCAAATCAAACTGGGTACGTTGGCCCACGAAATCGAGGTCGGACGTTTGTTGACGATGCGCGCTGCGTGGTTGCTTGATCAGGGCGAACGCGCCAAGGCCTCAATTTCGATGGCCAAAATTCACGTCGCGGAAACGCTCAATCGAACTGCGCGGGATTGCATTCAGATATGCGGCGCACGAGGTTATTCGAGGGACACAATCTTGGAATGGGTGTATCGATATGCTCCGCAGGCGCGCCTTGTGGATGGCGCGGATGAAGTGCATCGCATGGTAGTCTGCCAGGAAAGGCGAAAGTCTGGCGGCGAATTTTGGCGCTGGGGGGTGTGAGCGCCGAAACCCTTCGTCGAGGGCCAGATGCGTCTCTCACACGCAACCGTTCTTGCGAATTTCGGAGGTTTGCGTGCATGACTCGGTTACGATGATGGGGCCTCCCGTACGCCATCGGCCGATTTCGCGGCGAATTGGCGAATTGCAGAGTTTCGGAGTTGGGCGCTATTGCCATTCGCGGCGCGGTCGGCGCGGCCGGAATCGAAGAAAGCCTCGTGGAAGAGTGCCTCATGGGTTGCGTGCTTTCCGCCGGACCGGGACGGGCTCCTGCCCGTCAGGCGGTGCTTGCTGCGGGCCTTCCGCAAGACGTGGGTTGCAGTACCGTCAACAAGATGTGCGGGTCCGGGATGAAGGCAGTCATGCTCGCCGGCGACCGGCTGCTCGCAGGGGGAAGCGGCGCAATTGTGGCTGGCGGCATGGAATCCATGACGAATGCTCCATTCATGATTCGCCGGATTTCGGGCAGGGGCAAGCCGGAAATGGAAAAAAGCCACTGGATCACATGTTTCTCGACGGCTTGAAAGATGCGTACGAATCCGGCAGGCTCATGGGGAGTTACGCGGATTGCGCAGAACGATACCCGTGCACCCGCGAAGCGCAGGACGACGATGCACTGATGTCGCTCGACAGCGCGAGGAACGCGGAAGCGGATGGGTTGTTCCGGAACGAAATCACTCCCGTGGACCCTGCAACGAATTTCGATGGGAAACAAATTTGTTCCGACGAACTGCCGAGGTGCGCGAACCCGGCGCGAATTCCAGTACGCAAACCCGCGTTCCGCGAAGGGGGAATGGTGACCGCCGTGAACGCATCCGCCATCTCGGATGGAGCCGCGACGCTTGTACTGCTCCGGCGTTCCCGGGCAACGGATTTGGGCATCAAGCCGCGCGCAACCAATTGCGGATGCGCATCTCATGCGCAACAACCCGGGGAGTTTGCGACCGCCCCCGTACCGGCCATCAAGTCGCCACTCTTTCAGATCGGCTGGGAAATCGAGGACCTCGAATTATGGGAAATTAGCAAGGCGTTCGCTGTTGTTCCGATGGTCGCCATGGCCGAACTTGGAATTTCGCGGGATCGCTTCAACGTTCTCGGTGGGGTGTGCGCTTTAGGGTATCCGACCGACGCTTCGGAAGCGCGCATCCTGTTCAAACTTCTTTGTGCAACGGAGAATCGCGGCGCGGTACGCGGAGTTGCTGCAATATGCATCGCGGGAGGCGAAGCAACGTCTTTAGCGCTTCGGCGCGGCTGACAGTAGGGGGAATCATGACCGTAAGACCGGCACGCAGCCTGCGCGCCATGCTTGATGAGGCGAACGCTGAAATCCGGGCGATTTCGGGGGAAGAGGCGATTGCGGTGTCCGCTCGCGAAGATCACCTGCTGGTTGACCTCCGGGACATTCGCGAACTCGCCCGGGACGGACGGATCCAGGGGGCATTTCATTGCCCGAGAGGGATGCTGGAATTCTGGATCGACTCCGACAGTCCCTATCACAAGCTGGAGTTCGATGGGCAAGGAATGACCTATGTATTGTTTTGCGCGGGTGGCCTCCGTTCCGCACTCGCGACCAAGACTGCACAGGACATGGGCTTGAATCCCGTCATGCATATCGCAGGCGGATTTGGGGCGTGGGTGAAGGCGGGCGGGCCAGTTAGCAGAGAAAGGTAGGGAGGTGGCCGCCAAGATTGTTCTCGCGTATTCGGGAGGCCTCGATACTTCCATTATCGCCCGTTGGTTGCAGGTCGAGCGTGGAGCCGAAGTCATTGCGTTCACCGCCGAAATCGGTCAAGGCGACGATCTCGATGCGGTTCGGGGCAATGCGGAGCGGATCGGTGTTCGTCCGGAAAACGTGCATATCCGAGACCTTCGTGAAGAATTCGTGCGCGATTTCGTGTTTCCCATGTTTCGGGCCAACGCGCTTTACGAAGGACAATATCTTCTGGGCACTCCCATCGCCCGTCCCTTGATCGCCAAGCACCTGGTAGCCTTGGCTCACGAAACCGGAGCCGATGCCATCGCACATGGCGCCACGGGCAAGGGAAACGACCAGGTTCGGCTGGAGGTATCCGCCTATGCGCTTGATCCCGACATTCGGATCGTAACACCTTGGCGTGAATGGAGTCTCACTTCTCGCGGCGATTTGGTTCGTTGGGCGGAAGAACACGGTGTTCCGATTCCAAAGGACAAACGTGGCGAAGCGCCGTTTTCTGTTGACGCCAACTTGTTGCATACCTCGTCGGAGGGGAAAATTCTCGAAGACCCCGCCACGGAAGCCCCAGGTCACGTGTATCAGAGAACACGGGCCCCGGAAGAAGCGCCCGACGAGGCGGAATATGTGGAACTCGGATTTGTGCGGGGCGACGCGAGTTCGGTGAACGGCGAATTATTGGGGCCGGCCGACCTCCTTGCCAGGCTGAACAAGATTGGCGGACGACACGGCGTCGGGCGGCTCGATCTGGTGGAAAACCGGTACGTTGGCATGAAGAGCCGCGGAATCTACGAAACGCCTGGCGGGACGCTGCTCCTGGCGGCGCACCGCGGAATTGAACAAATTGCGCTCGACCGAGGGGCCGCACATTTGAAAGATGAGCTCATGCCACGCTATGCGGAACTCGTCTATTTCGGTTTTTGGTTCAGTCCCGAGCGGGAGATGCTGCAGGCAGCAGTCGACCGGAGTCAGGAGCAAGTATCCGGAGTCGTCCGCCTGAAACTGTTCAAGGGGTCGGCGTCGGTTGTCGGGCGCACGTCCGAACGATCGCTCTATTCGGAGGCGCACGCAACCTTTGAAGGGGGCACTGAGGTCTACGACCAGAGGGACGCTACGGGGTTCATTCGGCTCAATGCGCTTCGACTCCGCCTGCTCGCCTATCGAAATCGCGCCGCAGCCGAGAATGCGCAGTAGAAGTTCTTCTCAGACAAGATAGAAATAGACGAGTTGCCGCAGGAAAAGCAATCCGATGATCACGATCATCGGAGTGATATCGATTCCCCCCAGGTTGGGCATGATTCTTCGGATGGGCCGGTAAATCGGTTCGGTCAGTCGATTGATCGCGAACCAGATTGACGCAATGAACCGCTGTCTCATGTTCACGATATTGAACGCGACAAGCCAACTCATGATGGCTTGGGCGAGCACAAGAAAAACCGCAACATCGATTAAGGTGTCCAGCAGCCAGACAAAGGGTGGCATGAGCGTTCTTCCTGACCTCGAACCAATGCGCTACGCGGTAGAGAAATAGGTGCCAACCGGCAGTTCTTCAAGCGAAAGGAGCCGCCTCGACAAGGGTGCACTCCCCGGGAGTTTGCGGCTTGTGGTGCCCGCTCACCCGTTCGCACCATTCGCAGGTTCGAGGCAAACAGGCCCGGAGCGACAATGATCGCTCCGGGCCTTCAATCATTCGGGCTCCCAAGTCGCTTTGGGTAGCCAGCCTATCCGAACCACCTCGGAAACCGGGCTCCGAAGAGCGGAGAACTCAATTTGCCGTCTGGAGCCGACCCTCGACAACGGGTGAAACGGCACCCTGCGCGGCGATATACGCAATTACCTGGGTCGCCATCAACGTTCCGGCATTGGCGTCGACTAGGCGCTTCCTTTGCTCAAGCATGTCATAACCGTCACCGCCGTTTCCCATGAAGTCGTTTGTCGCCAACGTATAGGTCGCATCCAAATCGAGTTCGGCGCCTTCATGCATGACATTGATCACCCGCTCGCCGGGCGGCCTGGATGGATCATAGACGACCTTCAGTCCTGCCACTTGGGGGAACCGTCCGGAGCCTTCCTCCATCTTGCTGAAACCGTTCTCCAGCGCCGAAACCAATTCGCGGCCTGTCAACTCAAGCATGATCGTCTTGTTGCCGAAAGGCAGTTCCGTAAGGATATCGCGCCGCAGCAGGACCGTGCCGGGCGGATAGATGGTGTCGCCCCGTATGCCCCCGCCGTTGGTCATCGCAACATCCGATCCTGTTGACGATCGCATGGCGTCTGTGATCAGGTTGCCGATCGCGGACTCGCCTCCACGAACAGAGGAGCGGCGACTGTCGAGTTCCGTCGTGGCCGTGCCGATTTCCACATCGAGTTCACTGGAAAGTTGGTCCTGATAGGCCTGGACCGCGGCCGCCAGTGTGGGATCGGGTGAAATGCGCGCAGTATCGATGATTCGTACGGAGGGGGCCCACTCAAACCGCATATTGCCACGCCTCTCCACCTCATCCAGCGTGAGGTCGATCATGGTGACCCAGTCCGCCTGGGAAGCGGATTCGACGAACAGCACATCGCCGTCGAGTTCCACGCGCAATTGGTGGTCATCGCCGCTGAGCAGCAAATCGACCGCGCCTTGCTCGACCAGCGCGGCATCCTCTCCAACATCGGTATGGGCGAGAGCGATAACCAGGTTGGCACCCGCCTCACGCAAAGCGGTCGACTGTTCCGAGGCCACTTCCGCGACGTCACTGAATGTGACCTCGCCCGGGCTGGATTTCACACTCGTTCCAGGGGTGGTCAACCCGAAAATTCCGACCTTGTATGGGCCAACGTCAACGAGAATGGAAGCCTGGACGCCATCGACGATCTCGCCGTCGGCGTCAATATTGTTGGCGCCCAGCACCGGGAAATTTGCTTGGGCAAAGCGCTTCTTGGCGATTTCGGGTCCAAAATCGTACTCGTGATTGCCAACGGCCATCGCAGTGAGGCCGAGTTGGTTCAGGAGGTCGATCATGTGCACGCCCTTGTCGATGCCGGACATCAGGGAAGGCGAAATCGCATCGCCTGCGAAGGTGACAATTGTGTTCTCGGACATCTGCCGTTCGCTATTGATCACCGCAGCCAGTCGCGCGATGCCTCCTTTGCCTCCGCTCTCTTCCATTCGGTCCAAATCGTTGAAGTGAACGATTGTCAGCTCGATGGGTTCGGCCATGCCCCTTCCGGCAACAAGGAGCAGGGCAGACAGGGCAAGTCCGGCGAAAACCCGGGAGAAAATTCTTGGCACAGTTTTCATGGGTATGCTCTCCTTCGGCACAGGCCTTCCGTTTGGCCGCGGAACGCCATTTCGTGTTCGGCGGTCCGTTATTGAAGAGCCTGATGGTTAGGGAGTTCAATCGTTGAGGATACAATGGCCCGAGTCAAATTCCGGTTGCGGTTCCAAGTTGCGGCGGGCTTGAAAACAGGAACGCGAACCTTGCCTTAGGCCGCAGTATCTGGTGCCCCGGGGCGGCGTTCCCAATCCCTGCGTGTTCGGTGCCGAAGCGCCGTTCCGCTTGGTGATTCGCGTCCGGAACCACCAAATTCCAGTGATTCGCTGCGACCGGGTTGCGAAAGAACATCCGGCGTTTCTGCAGCGAGAAGACCAGGTAGCATTTGGTTTTGCGAGGCCGCGGCCTTGGTCGCGTCGCAGTGGGCAGTCTCTTGATCGGAACTCCGGTTGGCCGCCAACCGCTTGACAACCACCTTACTTCCGCGAATAGGAGGGAAGGAGCGAGTGCAAGAACGAATTCTAGTACGCTTGCTCTAAAGCGTTTTCCCCGGAAGCGGCGAACAATTTGAAGGAACGCGCAGGAGAGAATGGCGTGACCGAAAGAGATACATTTCTGGTAGAAGTGGCAGAGGAAGTTCGCCGTGACCGAATGTTTCGGCTGTGGCGGCGCTACGGACCCTACGGGATTGGTGCGATTGTCGTGATCGTAGCGGGGTTGGCAGGGCGCGATTGGATGGCGCGCGACGCGGAGCAGAAGGCCCGTGCGCAGATGGAAGCGTTTCTCGCGGTTACGGCGAATGAGGGATCCTCCGAAACCGCCGGCGCTCTGGAGTCGCTCGCTGCCGAATCCGATTCCGGATACGCGCTGATCGCACGATTTCGGGCTGCCTCTGAATGGCTGAAGGCAGGAGACTCTGCTCGCGCCAGGGAGTTGTACCGCGGTATCGCGGTTGAGGAAGGAATTCAGCCCGTTTATCGGGAACTGGCGGAATTGAAAGCCGTAATGGCGAATTCCGAGAACATGTCGGCGGAGGAATTGGTTGCCGCGCTCCGCCCGCTGGCGCTAGAAAGCCGTATATACGGGCTGGTTGCGCGGGAGTTCCTGGCGGGCGCGCTGCTGGTGGCGGGGGACGCGGCAGGTGCGCTCGAACTACTTCACAACCTATTGGAAACGCCGGAGCTTTCGGCTCAAATGGGTGCGCGACTTCGGGCAATGCGGGAAGTCGCGCGTGCGCAGACAGTTGAGTTCGGTCAGGGAGAAGGCAGTTGAAGATATTCCCCCATTCGTCGCTGGCCGGAGAGTGCTCTTGCGCGATCAGATGCGTTCTTGTCGTCGGACTTCTCGCCCTTGCAACCGCCTGTGCCGAAGACGAGCAAGGACTTCCGGGGGAGCGAATTCCTGTTCGGCAAGTGGTAAGCGCGCTTGCGGGCGATTCCGCCCTCGAGGCGGCACCGCTACCCGACGCAGTGCCCAATCAATCCTGGCCGCAATTTGCGGGGAGTTCCGGAGGCGGGAATTTTCATCCGGAATTCGCAGCGAATTTCGCGATTGCGTGGGAATTCGAAACGAGAGCCTCGATAAATTCCGACTGGCCGATTGCGGCGGAACCCGTGATCGCGCATGACCATGTATTCCTGCTTGATGCAAACTCCGTCGTGCATGCCGTGGACGTGAATTCCGGGCAGGCGGTCTGGAGCACAAGCGTCGTACCTCCGGGAGACTCGGAAGGCGAAGGAATCGGGGGTGGCCTCGGCTTGGAACAAGGCGTTCTGTACGTCGCTACTGGGTACGGGGAAATGCTGGCGCTGGATGCCCGCTCCGGTCAAGTTCTTTGGAATGCTTCCGTTTCCGCACCTGTTCACGCCGCGCCGGTGATTGCGGACGGAAGGGTTGCTGCGGTCGCGAGAGACGATGTCGTTCATGTGTTTGACGCAGGCTCCGGCAAGAAGGCCTGGACGGCCAGGGGCGCCGGCGCTTCGGTGGGCTTTCTGAACGCGGCCGCGCCGGCTGCGCGCGATGGTGTTCTTGTGGTTCCGTTCGCTTCCGGCGAACTCATCGGATACGAAACGGAGGCGGGCGGGGAAGTCTGGAAGTCCATTCTGTCGGGTGCGTCCCGGAATACACCGATGGCGGCGTTTTCGGACATTACATCTTCACCGGTAATTGGGGAGGATCGAGTATTCGCCGGCACGCGCAGTGGCGCGTTCGCCGCCGTTGACTGGCGCACTGGCGAAAAAAGCTGGGAACGCGGCATCGGACCCGGAGACACCGCTTGGGTCATGCAGGACTCGGTGTACTTGGTAGATGTCGGTGGAAATCTCTTGCGTTTGTCTGCAGACGACGGGGGAGTGTTTTGGCGGTATTCCTTGCCGGCCTTTGAAGATCCGGAGGATCATGAAGATCCAATTCTGTACTCTGGACCCATAGTGGCCGGTGGACTCGTACTTGTCGCTTCTTCGACAGGGCAGTTGTTCGGAGTCGATGCGGAGATCGGGACGGAGCGCGCGCGGTTCGACCTTGGCGCGCCGGCGACCGCGTCACCCATTGTCGCCGGGGGCATTGTCTATGTGTTCCTGAACGACGGACGACTTCTGGCAATTCAATAGCGCCCTCGGTTCCAGCGATGCGCGTGCGGCGGGTGCGAAGCAAGCAGTCAAATGGCGTTTACCGTTGCCATTGTGGGCCGACCGAACGCGGGAAAGTCCACTCTCTTCAATCGCCTCATCGGACGAAAGCAGGCGCTTGTCAGCGAACGTCCCGGCATGACTCGAGACATCCGAGACGGCGACGCCCAAATCGGCGACCTTTCTTTTCGGGTGTTGGATACTGCAGGGCATGAAGAAGGAGATTCCAGCTCGCTTTCCGGGCAACTGCGTCGGCTTACGGGCCAAGCTATCGGAGAATCCCATGCCTGCCTGTTCGTCATCGATGCAAGAGCGGGTCTGACCGCCGCCGATTATTCGCTTGCTTCCGTCATTCGCCGGGCGGGCATTCCCGTGGTCATCGTTGCAAACAAGGCGGAATCCGGCCCGGGCAGGCTCGGCGTGGATGAATTGTGGGAATTGGGCTTGGGAGAGCCGGTCGCGGTTTCGGCGGAGCATGGAATCGGAATGGGGGACATCTATCGTGCGTTGCGGCCCATCGCACGTTCGCTGGCACAAGGGAATGAGTCCCCGATGGAGACGGCGGCGGAGGCACTCCCGGAGCGGCCCATCCGAATAGCGGTGATTGGACGACCCAATGTCGGGAAATCGACGCTGATCAACAAGTTGATCGGGAAAGAGCGACTGGCGGCCGGTCCGGAATCTGGACTGACCCGCGACTCGATCACCGTTCCGTTCCGATTTCAGGAAAACGACTTCCTGCTGGTGGATACCGCAGGTTTGCGCCGGCGGAAGGGCGCAAGAGGCAGGGAGGAAAACCTCGCCGCCGGAGACGCCCTGCGGGCCGTTCGTTATTGCGAGGTCGTAGTGCTTCTCTTGGATGCGAAATCGGCGTTCGAACAGCAGGACTTGAGACTTGCCAGTCTGGCCGAACAGGAAGGGCGGGCCGTGGTGGTGGCGTTGAACAAGTGGGATCTGATCCAGGCCCGAAAGAGCCGTCTGGCGTCGCTCTCGGAGGCGTTTGCCAAATTGTTGCCCGAGTTGCGAGGCACGCCGCTGGTGCCGGTCTCTGCGCTGAACGGCAAAGGGGTTGATCGCATCATGGCCGGTGCGCTGGAAATGCACGCCGTCTGGCAGCGGCGCGTCGGCACCGGCGCATTGAATCGGTGGTTGGAAGGAGAGGTTGAGCGGCATCCCCCCAAGGCAGTTAGAGGGCGTCGAATCCGATTGCGGTATCTGACCCAGACAAATATTCGCCCACCGACCTTTGCGCTGTTCGCTTCGCGTCCGCGGGAACTCGACACATCCTATCGCAGGTTTCTGGTGAACGGTCTGCGGGATTCGTTCGGGTTTGCCGGCGTACCGCTGCGTTTGATGGTGAGAGGGAGCGAGAATCCCTACATCACGAAACGCTGAAGCCGATTCATTCGCGACGAAGATCTAGCAGCCCGCCGGAAGGCAATTCGTCCTCAAGAAGTGCGGAGACCAGCCGCTCGCCAATCTCTTCTGGTAGGCACGCTGCGCTTGCATCCTCCCCGGGATATCCTCGTGCGCGAATTGCGGTTGCCATGGGTGGCGGCAATATCCGCACCACGCGCAATCCGGAACGGCGGGTTTCGGAGGCATACGCCCTGACGAGTGCGGACATGGCCAATTTCGAGGCCGCGTAGGCTCCCCGAAATGAACTGGGCTTGGGGTCGTCGACCACAAAAGCCGCAAGACCGATGGCAGAGGCTCGAAGCAGGCCATCAAGAGCAGCGATAAGCGCGCGGGTCGCGTCCACATTGGTGCGCATGAGCGCCATAAGGTCATCCGGTTCGATGGAGGTGACGGGGGAAAAGGGGGCGGCTCTGGCCGCCGCGTGAATGAGAGCATCGAGGAGCCCCCATCGTTGACGAATCGAATCTGCAAGGCGGAGTATTCCGGCGTGATCGGTCAGGTCCAGAGTCGCAAGGGTTGCCGAGGACCCCGTTGCCCGAATTCGGTCATCCAATTCGATGAGAGCTCCCTCTGTGCGTGCGACCGCAATCACATGGAACTTTCTTCGGGCGAGTTCTACCGCGACCGACGCCCCCAGTCCCCGCGAGGCACCGGTTACGAGCGCGATGCGTCCGTGTTCCATGATTGCGGGCAATCGCGAAAGGTCTCCAAGGCCGGCGTCAACCGCAACCTACCCGCAGCGAAGAGGCCTGCATTGAACCGCGAGCTTGCTGCAATGGTGGATCGTTCGAATACCGAATTTCGGGTGACGAGAGCGGTCGGCCGGCGTGTGTTCGCGCTGGCGCCTGTACATGGGCTCTACGCGATTTCGGGTGGAATCGGCGCCCAATTCCAAGCAGATGCAATGCATCCAATCGTCCCGCGGCAATCGCACGGGGCCTCATCGGCAGCCCGGCTTCCTCATCAAGCTTGTAAGACACGCCAAGGGAAACGTCGCAGGACGTCCGCACTCATTCACCCGCTGGCAATTGAAGGAACTCGCCCGAATCGAGGCTAGGCAACTCCCCGACGCATTCCTCGGCGAGCGCCTCAAGTCGCGCGCCAAGCCAGGTCGGCACCCGCTCGACGGTAGATGCACGCAGCAAATCCGAGGCTCCCTCAAGCAGGCCATAACTTCCGGAAGATGTCAGGAGGTCGGTCTTGTCGACATCGGGCACCAGCGCGTCGTAGAGCATGTACGCGCCCAGCAGGATCACCGCCCCCCGTACCACGCCGAAACCAATGCCGATCAGCCTGTCAGCGGAGCCAAATGCGGAACCGCTGGATGTCCGCGCAAATACCGGGGCAATCAGGGAGAAACAGATCAGAGTCAGTGCGAAAAGCGAGAGAAACGCCAGGAATGAAGCGATAAGGCAGGAATCGGCGTAATCGCCGAACAAGCCGATTTCCGGCATCAGCGGCCGGACGGAGGGACCGAAAATGAAGGCGACAGCGAAGCTTACCACCCAGCCGGACACGCCCACGAGTTCCTTGATGCCACCGTGAGAAAAACCGCGCAGCACCGAGAGCAATATGACAAACGCCAAGAGGCCGTCGACGATCGTAAGGTTCGGGAGGTCCATTCGAACGGTCTCCGTCATCCGTCCACTTGGGAGAACATCAGTCTAGCAGGATTTGGGTTCGGGTGGCTTCGGCTGGTGCCGTCACTCAGTAGGCCCCTTCGCCCAATTTGATGTCTTGGTCCAGGTTTCGCGGCGCAGGCTGTTTCTCAAGAGCACTGCCGGTGCAAGTCCAATCACAATGATCGCCAGTGCCGAGGGTGCGGCACGGTCCAGATCCTCTAGTGAAGCGTAAGTGTAGACATGGGTCGCAAGCGTATCGAAATCAAACGGCCGCAAAATCAGCGTGGCCGGCAGTTCCTTTGCGGCTTCGACGAATACCAGCAACCAAGCGGCAAGAAGCGAACCTCGAACAAGCGGCAGTTGCACCCGCCGAAACGCACCGGTCCGCGTTTGGCCGAGCGTACGGGCCGCCATCTCCATGGTGGGAGTGATTCGGGAAAATCCCGAATCGATGGCCCCGTAGGGAATCGCCGCAAATCTGACGAGGTATGCGACAAGAAGTCCGACAACCGAACCGGCAAGGAACAAGGTGCTGGTCAAGCCCAGAGAGGCGAGTGCTCGGTCGATCGCCAACATCGGGATCAATACGCCGATCGCGAGAACAGCGCCGGGGACCGCGTATCCGAGCGACGCCATGCGGGCGAGTTGGCGGGGAACATTCGAGCGGGCCGCCCGCGCGCCGTAAACAAGGAAGAAGCCGGTCGCAACGGCGAGCGTCGCGGCGCATCCCGCCAACGCCGCCGTACGGAACGCATTGAGCAGGAACGCCGTGTCCAGCAACAACTCAAAATGTGCAAACGAGCGCCACGCGAGTACGCCGGCCGGAAGCGCGAATCCGATCGTCACAGGCAAAATGCAGGCGAGGGATGCTGCCCAGGCGGCAGCGCCGTGGAGCCTTCGACCTTGGAAATGGTTGAATCGTGTCAGCGAATCATGAAACCGTGCGCGCCTTCTGGATCGACGTTCGATGGTGATCAACCCAAAGACCAGCACAAGCATGACGAGAGCGATCTGCGCCGCGCCGCCGGGGTTGTAGGTCTCGAACCAAATCCGAAAGATCCCGGTTGTCAGCGTGGGAACGGCGAAATATTCGACCGTCCCAAAATCGTTGAGTGTCTCCATGAGTGCGAGCGCCGCTCCGGCTACGATTGCGGGCCGTGCGAGCGGCACCATTACCCGGAAGAACGCGCTGGTCGGTCCGCACCCGAGCGAGCGGGCAACTTCGAGCGCTGTTGTCGACTGTCGGTTGAAGGCTGCCCTGACCAGCATGTAAACATAGGGATAAAAGGCGAAAGTCATGACGAATGCGGCGCCGCCCAGCGAGCGGATTTCCGGAAACCAGTAGTCGCGCGCGTCCTTCCAACCTGCCGCCTGACGAAGCGCGGTCTGCACGGGTCCGGCGTACTCAAGAAAATCGACCAAAGCGTACGCTGCGATGTAGGCAGGGGCCGCCAATGGCGCCAGCAGCGCCCAGTCAAGGATTGCGCGGCCGGGAAAGCGGTAATTCGCCAGAAGCCAGGCCGTGCCGGTTCCTACGATTGCGGTTCCGACCGCGACAAGCGTCATGAGCAGCAGGGTATTGCGGAAATAACCGGGCAGGGCGGTGCGAATCAAGTGCGGCCAAATGTTCTCCTCCGGGAAGAACGCAACCCAAACGACGGCAAGAATCGGGGCGGCAAGCGCCGCAGTCGTCACGGCCCCGCCTACGAGCCAGGTGTCTATGGCAGAGCGGAAGCGTGGGCGATCGAGTGTATGTTGGGCCAAGGTCTATTCTTCAGGGACAGTGCGGCACGACGATAACCTAGCGGGAGCACAGGGAATCCGCATCTCGTGACTGGAGTATTCCGGCTTGAACCATGGCATGGAGGAGACTTGGCGCATCATGTTGCGCAGTGTGCAGAATGTAACGGCCGTATCGGTCCCGCGCACATTCATCCCCGCTCTCTTCCGGCGAGAGAATGGGGCCTCCAGAGAATTGACGTCTGTATGAAACCGGGTCCCGCTGCACTTGGCAAGTGGTTCCCGGACGGCATGGCTCCCCGGCCGCCATCTCCGGGATCGTGCTGATTCAGGGTTTGGATGCCCGGGGCGTTTGTCGATTGCTTCGGTTCCCGTTAGAAGCCTCTTGCGTCGGACGCCCGGATGCTTTGCAATGCCTCATACTCGTTCTCCCAGTGTTTCGCGTACGGAGAAACGCCCCGCGTGTTTTCAAGATCTTATTCTTGAGCTTCACAGGTTTTGGGCGGATCAGGGGTGCGTCATTCTGGAGCCCTACGATTTGGAGGTGGGCGCCGGGACATTCCACCCGGCGACGGCGCTGCGTTCCCTGGGGTCGCATCCGTGGTCGGCCGCCTATCTGCAGCCTTCCCGCCGTCCCGCGGATGGGCGGTACGGAGACAACCCGAACCGTCTCCAGCGATACATGCAGTATCAAGTGATTCGAAAGCCGTGCCCCGCGGATTTTCAGCAGGCCTATTTGGATTCGCTCGTCTCAATCGGCATCGACACCCGCGAGCACGATATCAGGTTCGTTGAGGACGACTGGGAGAGTCCCACGCTCGGCGCCACCGGTTTGGGCTGGGAAGTGTGGTGCGACGGCATGGAAGTGAGCCAGTTCACGTATTTTCAGCAGTTCGGTGGCCACGAGTGCGATCCGGTGCCCGGTGAGATCACCTACGGCGTGGAAAGGCTTGCGATGTTCGTGCTGCAAATCGAGAATGTGTTCGATCTTCCGTACAACAGCGAAGGGGTTTCGTACGGCGATGTGTTTCGGCGGTGTGAGCGTGAATTCTCCCGGTGGAATTTTGATGTGGCGGATACAGATATGCTGTTCACACACTTTTGCGACGCCGAAGCGGAATGTCGGCGAATCCTGGCGGCAGACGACGTGGATCCGAGAACTGGCGAACGCACGATCATGGTGCATCCTGCCTACGACCAGTGCATAAAGGCTTCCCATACCTTCAATCTTCTTGATGCACGCGGGGTAATTTTCCGTGGCCGAACGCCAGAGCTATATCGACCGGGTGCGCAGCCTCGCCCGGAACTGTGCCGACGCCTACCTCGCGAGCGAGGCAACTCACGAGGAATGATACGTGCCCGACATCTTGCTGGAACTTCATTCGGAGGAATTACCCCCCGCCACGCAGAGAATTGGCGCCGAATCGCTGCAACGAGCGATGTCAGGGGGCTTGCGCGACGCGGGTTTATCCTGGAACGAGGCGATTGCGCTTTCCACTCCTCGGCGATTGACGCTGCTGATGTATGGACTTCCCGCCGAATCTCCGCCTTTTGTCGAGGAGCGACGCGGTCCCAGGGTTGGCGCGCCGGCCACGGCCATTTCGGGGTTTGCACGTTCGGCCGGCATCGGCCAGGAACATCTCGAAATCCGCGGGGAAGGAAAGAACTCGTACCATTACGCGGTCTTGAAGCGCCCCGGAATGGCCACGGAGTTGCATGTCGCGTGCATTGCTCCGCAAGCGATCCGGTCGATTACCTGGCCAAAATCGATGCGATGGGGAAGGGGAGCATTCCGGTGGCCGAGACCCCTGCGTTCGATCATTTGCCTGATTGGGGAAGGCGACCAGAGCCGGACGATTGCGTTTGATCTTGAAGGCATTCCCGTCGGCTCGCAGACTAGGGGGCATCCCTTCCTCGCTCCGGGATGGATCGGAATTCGGAGCGCCAAATCCTATCAATTGCAGCTTCGCAAGGCATCGGTCCTGCTTCGGGTCGAGGAAAGAAAGAACCGGATTCTTGAGGGATTGGAGAGGACGGCATCCGAAGAGGGACTGGAATTGGTTGCAGACCAGGGACTGCTCGAAGAGAACGCCGCGATGGTGGAATGGCCGGTTGTCGTACAGGGGAGTATTGACCCGGCCTACAGGGAATTGCCCGGTGAAATCCTGCGTACTGCGATGCGCAGCCACCAGCGATTCTTTTCCCTTCGACGCGCTCGGGGTGGGGCGATTACTGCGTTCGCGGCGGTATCCGATATCGAGTCGTCAGACGGAAACAGGCGGATGCGTGCGGGGTACGAACGTGTCCTGCGGGCTCGGCTCGCGGATGCCGGTTATTTTTGGGCATGCGATCGCGCGGCTGGACTGAAAGGGATGTCTTCCCGGTTGGGCGGCATGGTGCATCACGCGGCACTTGGGAGCGTGGCGGAACGCGCCCGGAGAATTGCGGCGCTCGCCAGGCGGGTGGCGCCGTTGGTGGGCGCAGACCCGGCGTTGGCGGAGCAAGCGGGTCTGCTTTCGAAGGCAGATTTGCTTTCCAGCACCGTTACGGAATTCCCGAGCCTACAGGGAATTGTCGGGGGGCATCTGGCAACGGATTGCGGACTTTCGGAGGCGGTGGCAAATGCCATCGCCCAACAATACCGTCCCGCCGGTCCCGGAGAGATGTCGGTTCGCCAACCGGTTGCGGCTTCGTTGGTGATCGCGGACCGGGTCGATTCGCTGTTCGGTTTTTTTGCTGTGGGCATTCGGCCAACCGGTTCCAAGGATCCGTATGCCCTCAGGCGCTCCGCCTTGGCGCTTTTGCGAACGCTCCTTGAGAACGGATTCCGGGTGCCCATTACCACAGTCCTTGCCTGGTCCGAAGAAAGCTATGCCGGAAGCCGTCTCAAGGCGATCGCTGACGCGGGAGAAGCCGCCTGCGCATTTGTTCTGGAACGCCTAAGGGTTTACCTGAGGGAGCGCGGATTCCGGCACGATGTGCTGGCTGCGATTCGGTCTGACGGCAAAGAGGATGACGTGTTTCGCTATCTGCAGCGGGCGGAGGCGTTGACGGATTTTCTGGATCGAGCGCCAGAGGCCGGGGATCTGCTGGCAGCGTATCGCCGGTGCAGTAACATTCTTGCCGATGAAGGGGTGGAAGTGGGCGGAAGCGAGATGTCATTGCCGGACCCGGCCAAGTACCGGGAGCCGGAAGAACGGGCGCTCGCCGGCCATCTTGATGTACTTGAGCCCGAAATCCTGAAAGCATTGAACGATGAGGCGTACTTGCGGGCGATGCAAGCACTGTCCGTTCTCCGCGCCCCGGTTGACGGGTTCTTTGATCGGGTCACGGTGAATGCGTCGGAAACGGATTTGCGGCAAAATCGCCTTCGGCAGTTGGTTCGCGTGCGGGAAACGATGGAAAGCGTTGCGGCATTCCATGAGCTCGAAGGATGAACGGAGGCGATATTTTTGATCTTGACGGAGACGGCGGTTCCGTCGATTGGGAATCATCCCGGCTGGGAGCCCGCGGCGGGAGGCTCGCTCGCCTGAAGCGGGCGGGCCTACCGGTTCCCGACGGCTTCATCATCGAAGCGGGACACCTCGATCTCGGCGACATAGCGCGCACAGGGCGTTCGAAGCAAACAGGACCATTTTCACGTGCGCTTGGCCGACTGGAATCGCGCCTCGGAAAGCAGTTGGGTAAGAAGAATGCCCCCCTTCTTCTAGCCGTTCGGCAAAGCCCCGAGGGACCCCGCGCCGGACTGCATCCGTCTGTACTCAACGTGGGATTCATGCCGTCCATATTGTCGGGACTGGTTCGGCTATACGGGGAGAGGCGGGCGCATAGCATGCGTTGCCAGTTCCTGCAAGGATTCGCTTGCACGGTATTCGGTGCGGATCCTGAGCGATTCGAAGCCGCACGTGCCGCGATGCCGGGGAACAGTGCAGCGGACTTCAATCGGCTGTCGAAGGAGTTCGTCAGGATACTCCGGAGCGAATGCGGAGTTGCCGTTCCGAATTCCGCCTTCGAACAACTCCGTCTATCGCTGAAAAGGCTTTCACGACCCAGAACAGGGGTTGCAGGGCTGAATGAAGACGACAGCCATGCCATCCTTATTCAGGAAATGGCGCAAATGGCTGGCGGGGGTGTCGCCGGTTCCGGAAGTATTCGGATTCGAGACGAAAATGGCGCCAAGTCTGCAGTCGCCCTGCGCTTCAGCCCGTCCCGGAAAGTCGAACCGGGATATCCGGTTGCTGCTGCAGGTGAATGGGATGCCGCCAAATTCGGAAACGCAAGCCCGGAAGCCCTGTCCAATTTGAAGGAGACCGTAGAGAACTGCGAAGACGAGCTTCGCGACGCACTTGAAATCGGCTTCGTGTTCGAAGGCGGCGCCCTGCGAATAACCGATGCGATTCCTCTAAGACTCTCCGCGAGGGGTGAAGCGGCGCTGGCGCTGGAGTTCGTGAAACGGGGAATCCTTGAGCGGGAAACCGCGCTCCTTCGCATCGATCCCCTGCGCGTGGAAGAAATGCTTCATGCCCGGATCGATCCCGCGGCGGCGCGCACGGAGTTCTGCCGCGGAATTGCTGCATCTCCTGGTGCGGCATCCGGCCGAATCGTGTTCAGCGCGTCCGCCGCGGAGCAACTTGCCGCGTATGGCGACCGTCCTGTTTTGGCGAAAACCGAAACCGACCCGGCGGACGTCGGTGCGATGCATGTGGCTGCGGCCATGCTCACGAGTCGCGGTGGTACGACCAGTCACGCCGCGGTAGTTGCACGGGGACTAGGTCGGCCGTGCGTGACAGGAGTTGTGGATATCAAGATCGATGCGGACTCCCGTTTGCTTCGCGCCGACGCCGGCGGCGTCCTCCGGGAGGGGGACGAAGTGACCGTCGATGGTGCGGGAGGGGTCGTGTACGAGGGGACGGTGCCTACGCTGCCTCCGGACTTCGGTGGCCCGATGGCGGAACTGCTCGAATGGGCCGACGATTTCCGTCGCATGAAGGTACGTGCCAACGCGGACACGACGCGTGATGCGAGACTCGCGCTTGAGTACCGCGCGGACGGCGTCGGGCTCTGCCGAACGGAGCACATGTTCTTCGCCAAGGGCCGAATCACGGCCATGCGGGAAGTGATTTTGGCCGAGACCGAATACGAACGCAGGCGGGCGCTGGAGCGGCTGCGTCCCATGCAGCATGACGACTTTCTTGAACTATTCATTGCGATGCACGGACGTCCGGTCGTGGTTCGACTGCTGGACCCGCCACTGCATGAGTTCCTGCCACATGGTGAACGGGAGATGTCCGAACTGGCGGATGCCATGGGCATGCCGGTTGACCGGGTGATGGCGCGAGCGGCGGCGCTGGAGGAGTTCAACCCAATGCTCGGCAATCGCGGTTGCCGCGTGGGGATCGCCTATCCGGAGATCTATGAAATGCAGGCACGGGCAATCCTGGAGGCTGCATACGAAGCCGGGCAGGAAACGGGAGATCCGGCGGTTCCCGAAATTATGGTGCCGCTGGTCTCGGCACAGCGAGAGTTGGAGATCCTGAAGGGCCGTGTTGACGCGGTCGCGGAGGAAGTCGCCAGCGAGCGGGGTGGCTGCGTAACCTATCTCGTGGGGGCGATGATTGAGACGCCGCGCGCCGCGCTTAGGGCGGACGCGATCACGGAGTACGCGCAGTTTCTCAGCTTTGGCACCAACGACCTGACCCAAATGGCTTACGGACTTTCGCGCGATGATGCGGGCCGGTTCATGCCCAACTATCTCCGTCAAGGCGTGTTTGCGGCGGATCCGTTCGTATCGATTGACCGCGAAGGCGTGGGAGAATTGATCGAAGTCGCTGTACGGCGGGCAAGGGCGCAGGGCGGGGAAATCACCTTGGGACTGTGCGGCGAGCATGGTGCGGACCCTGCGTCCCTGGAGTTTTGTGAAGATCTGGGCATCGATTACGTGTCCTGTTCGCCCTTCCGCCTGCCGGTTGCAAGACTCGCTGCCGCGCAGGCAACCATTCGTTCAAGAAAAGTTTAACCGCGCATCCCGGCCTGATTTGTCAATGCGTATCTCGGGCGGATAACGCAGTTGGGCGTGCTTTGGGGTCTGCTGGCGGCCGGCTTCATCGGTTGTGCCGATAGCGTGACGCGCGTCACGGCCAGGCAGCTCTCGATAAGCGTATTGATTCTGATCACGGTTTGGCTCTCTCTCGTCGGCATGCTGGCGGTCATCGGAATTCCCAGTTTTGACGAACCGGAGCGTCGCTTCGCACTCGGTCTATCCTTGTTCTCCGGCGTGTTGCATATCGTGGTCCTGTTCCTCCTGTTCCCCGCACTTGCGAGAGGACCGGTTTCGACCGCCGCGGCTTCGGCCAGCACGGTAGTCATTTTCCTGGTCGCGCTGAATGCGGTGGCAGGGGCCGCGTGGACACCCGTTCAACTGGCCGCGGCCGTTGGGGTGTTCCTGGGCATTGCGATGGCATCACGCCCGGAGAGTGCATCGCCGAATGACTACTCGTCCGGTCATTTGCGCATAACCGCGGCGCTCGGCTTGTCGGCGGCAGTGGTTTCTGCTTTCCGGGTGTTTCTGATCCAGGAGAGCGCGACCGTAGTCGGACCCGCAGATTCCCTGATCGCCATGCGCATGGGAGCGTGCGTGGCGATCCTGCCGGTAGTGGCGGTGATCCGGCGCGTTCGTGGCTCTTTGACATGGCCGAACCAGAAAATCGCGGTTCTGGTCCTGTTGCAGGCAGTCTTTGAAACGCTTGCGTTTCTGGCGTTGCTCTTTGGGTCCGTTGTAGCGAGTCCGGTCGGCGCTGCCTTGGGATTCGGCGCAGCCCCGGTATTCTCGACTTTGCTGGCGAAAATTTGGCTTGGGGATGCGATCGGAAGAAAGCGCGGCTGGTGGATATTGTTTGTCGCTCTTTCCGTTGCCCTTGCAGTTCTCGGAGCGCCCGAACAATGATCCAGGACGGGGCAAGTTGCGCTCCATGCATTTGACGAGAGGCGCATATCGACGGTCTTGCCTGTAAGCTGAGGGGGAGTGTTGAGAACAGGAGAACTTAAGATATGTCTTCAAACCGCCGGATTGACCTGCGCAGCGACACGTTCACGCTGCCCGATGCCGCCATGCGCGCGGCGATGGCTGCCGCCCAAGTCGGGGATGATGTCTATGGTGAGGATCCATCGGTTCGAGAATTAGAGGAGAGAACGGCAGAAATTTTGGGGAAGAAGGCCGCCGTATTCATGCCCTCAGGCACGATGAGCAACCAGATTGGCCTTCGAATTCATACCCAAAAGGGGGATCAAGCGCTCGTTGAAGCTACCGCTCACATGTTCTTGCTCGAAGGTGGCTCTCCTGCGGCGATTTCCGGCGTGACCATGCGCCAGCTTCCGGGAGAAAAGGGAATTCTGAGCGCGAAACAGGTTCGTGAGGCGATTCCGTCCCCGCATCCCTTGATGGTGAGCACGGTCCTGTCGCCCGTCACGCTCCTTTGCCTTGAAAACACGCACAATCTCGCGGGGGGAACCGTGTGGCCCATCGAAGAGATTGATGCCACCACGGCCGAGGCGCGCCGGTTGGGACTGGCGATTCATCTGGACGGCGCGCGGCTCTGGAACGCCTCCGTTGCGAGCGGCGTGCCGGAGGCGGAATACGCGCGGCATTTCGATACCGTCAGCGTTTGCTTCTCGAAAGGCTTGGGGGCTCCCGTGGGTTCTGCGCTGGCGGGGTCCGAAACACTCATGAGTGAAGCACGTCGCTTTCGTCAGAATCTTGGTGGAGGAATGCGCCAGGCTGGAATTGTGGCGGCTGGCGCGCTTCACGCGTTGATGCACCAGCGCGAGAGACTCCACCAGGATCACGCCAACGCAATCCGGCTCGCCGAGGGACTGGCGCAGATGCCGAAAGTCACCGTGGATATCGATACGGTTCAAACCAATATCGTCTGTTTCCAGGTATCGGGCATCACTGCGGGCGAATTTGCGGACCGGTGCTTCGAGGCGGACATGCTTATGATACCGTCTGGCGAAAAAAGCGTCAGGGCGGTCACTTGGAAGGGTGTAAGCCGGGAGGACGTCGACAGGGCGCTCGCGATCATTGAAGCGTCGCTTGCTACCTCGATTCGACAATGACGGTTTTCCGATGCAGTTGCCCACCGTGTTTTCCTGCTACCTGTGTCCCGGTCTCGACGAAGTCTTGTTGTCCTTGCTCGGTTCCGGTTGACGATAATTGCGCATACAAGCTGAATCTGCGCGTCTTGCGCAGTCCGAAATCAGAATTGGGTGCAGTTGCTCCTCAGTTCGATACGTGATCAACTCGAGTTCCAACCATCGACAGACTGCCGCAAATCAGTCGGTCATGCTCGAAGATGCTATGCGAACGCCTGAACGTCGGCCGGGACGAGAAATCATCCCCCCCTTCAGGATTCCCCTTTTCGGCGCACGCTATAAGACGCTGTACAAGGGATGTACAATGCGATCCGTTCTGACGGAGGCACCCGAGTTTCCGCGGAATGCGATGCCGGGCAACCAGCAGGAGTGCGGTTCAATTCTCAATTCTCATATGACGGAATTGGACCGGAAGCGGATTGGCGAAACGGATCGGTGCTCCGTCGAAAGACAATGCGCCGTCCGACCAGGCTAGAAGTGCGTCCACGTGTGAAGAATCTGACTGTTGCAAAAAGGATGGCGTACTGGTGCATAGCCGCTGGCGCCATTTCCGCAGCGCTGTTTCTGTTTTTTCCCGGCATCGATCCATATGTGAGCGCGTGGTTTTATGTCGAGGGCAGGGGATTCTCATTGTCGTCGGTCTCGACTCTATCCGGGTTGCCTGCAGTGCTCCGCGCAGTTGCAGTGGCGACAGCATTATTCCTCTTGGCAACGGTTCTCTGGCGAAGCGTCGCTCCTGCACCGGACTGGGTTCTGAATCGACACATTGCCGCCTATCTCCTGGCGGTGTTGATCATTGGACCGGGAATCGTCGTCAATATGGGTTTCAAGGACAATTGGGGTCGGGCGCGACCGCTGCACACGGTCGAATTTGGAGGGGACAAGCAATATTCACCAGCGCTTGTGGTTAGCAGTCAATGCAAGCGCAATTGTTCGTTCGTATCCGGTGACGCCTCTCTTGGGTTCTCTCTTCTTGCCTTGGCGCTTGCCTTTCCCAACCGGCGGAATTTCTGGATTGGCGCCGGACTTGCCGTCGGTGCCGGAATTGGAGCAATTCGAATCCTGGTCGGAGCTCATTTCCTGAGCGATGTCGTTTTCGCCTGCATATTCACGGTGTTGGTCGCGTCGATCCTTTATGTGGCCCTAATGAGGGGCAAGGTTTTTTCCGAGTAGTCCCTGGCGCCCATGAGGAGGGTTGAAGGACGTTTCCAAGATCTCGCACAAACATGCAATTGTGCAGAGATTGCATTCTCTTGCTATGGCAATTGCCGGAATGTCGCTTGCACAATTCGCCGATCGTGGCTTCTGGCGGAATTCGCGACTCGGCCGGAAATCCCTTATTTCGGAGAATTGCGTTGATCGGCGCGGGAAGCGCAAGAACACTGCAGGAATTTCGCCAAGACCACTTCGGTCTGGAGAGTCACGACATTCATGGCGAGTCGCAGCAGATCGCGAGAATCCGAACCGCCATGACCGATATGGAAACGTCTCAATGGTGCACGCATGCACAGAACAAGGAGATCGGATGAGTGAAATCCCTGATCGACATCTTTTTCCCCTTACCGTATTTCCGCCTCGACGATGCGGCCGGGACGATCCGGTGGCGTTTTGGCATCTGGTAGGAACCGACGCCAGCAGGGAGAAGCACAATCCATTGCGCACGTGGCCGAGGAACACCCATTGTGTGACACTTCGTCGAAGCCCCTTCAAGTCAGTCGAGCGCAAGAGGCTCCATCAGCGCCGACTCCCGAGCACATCGCAGAGCAGATCCCGTGCAAGAAGATTGCTTTGGTGCGCACGTTTCCAGCCGTTCAGTCGGCATTTGATTGCAACAGGATTTTCAAGTTGCTATTCTTATTCAGGGACAGGCCTTCAAGACCTGTTGCCACTGCTGTCTGGCAATTTTGGCTTTCAGTGAAATTTTTGGCGCGGGGTGGAGCAGTCCGGTAGCTCATCAGGCTCATAACCTGAAGGTCGCAGGTTCGAATCCTGCCCCCGCAACCAAAAAATCCCCACTATATCAACATGATAGTGGAGATTTTTCCTTCCAATGGCAGTGGCGGGATTTACGACAGGCACCTTTAGGTACCATTTTGTTTCCAACTCGAGCACCTTCCAGAGCACGACTGACATCGAACCGGTATTCCGCCCCACCGCGCGTTTCTTCGTAACCGTCCGATCAAGGGTAAGCATCCGGTGAACGCCCGAAACCGTGGCGCACCACCCGGCGGTACCCATTCTCGTCGGAAAGATCAGCATGCGCGGCAATGAAGGCTTCGACCTCGGACTCGATCGCTTCGGCAGCCACCGCGTCCCCGACCGCGGCACCTGGGTCAGCGGACTCACGATATAATTCTGGTCTGGATGAGAAAACGAAACAACAGTATCCTCGTACATGGCGTATCCGTCCTTCCTGGAAACCGGCGACCGGGACCATCGCCAGGACACGCCGCCTTTGCATCACCCCGTCACCAAGGTTCAGCCATAGTTCGTGATGACTTCCTTTCACTTCCTGCATGCCGCCGACATTCACCTCGACAGCCCTCTCAAGGGGCTGGCCGGGCAGGAAGGTAACGCGGCCGAGCGCGTGCGCACCGCCACTAGAGAGGCCCTTGACCAGCTTATCGGTTTGGCGATCAAGGAGAAGATCAATTTTCTTGTTATTGCCGGGGACCTCTACGACGGTGACTGGCGCGACTACAAGACAGGCCTATTCTTCGTCGGGCAGATGGGGCGACTCAGCAAAGCGGGCATTCCGGCCTATCTGCTACACGGAAACCACGACGCGGAGAGCCAAATAACCAAGCGGCTTGAACTGCCTGGCAACGTGCATGTTTTTGGTACACGCAAGCCTGAGACATTTTACCTTGGAGAATTAAACGTTGCGCTTCATGGCCAGAGTTTCCAACAGCGCGACGTGACAGACAATCTCGCTCTCGACTACCCGGCGCCAGTGTCCGGCGCGTTCAATATCGGCGTGCTACACACCGGCCTTGGCGGCATGGGCGGTCACGCCAACTACGCGCCTTGTTCACTCGATGACCTTGTAAACAAGGGGTACGACTACTGGGCACTGGGTCATGTTCATCAGGCGGCAGTGCTGCAAGAGAGGCCGCCCGTGGTCTTTCCGGGAAACCTGCAGGGACGCCACGTACGGGAAACCGGGGCCAAGGGTGCTTATCTAGTCACTGTGGAAGACAACGAGATCGCCGAACTCAAATCTGTTCCATGCGACGTCGTGCGCTGGGTCGTGCTGTCGGTGCCGCTAGATGACGCCGAAAACATCGGCGATGTCACCGAACGTGTCCGGGGTGCCCTGGAGTCAGCCGTTGCCAATGAGGCCGACGGGCAATTGCTAGCCTGCCGCATCGTGTTCGAAGGCCGCACCGAGGTTCATGAACAACTCGTCGCCTCTGAGGATCAAGTGCTGGCCGAGGCCCGCGCCAGCGCGCTTGGTCTCGGCGATGAAGTGGCCTGGGTTGAGAAAATTGTCATTGCCACCGAGACGGTCGTTGATCCGCAGACCCTGGCGCAGCGAGAGGATGCCATAGGGGAGTTACGGCGGATGTTGCAGGATGCTGGAAGCGATGACGAGCTTCTTGCACAGATAGCAGACGATATCGGGGAGCTTGTCCGGCGACTGCCCCACGAGGTGCGGACGGATGTTGAGGATCAGGTCCTGGGAGCAGCAGTTGAAGGTGACTACGTTGCGCTCATCAACAACGTCGCACCTTATTTGTCTGCGCGCTTGATCGCTCAGGAGGGTTAAGCATGCGGCTGCGACGACTTGACCTGATACGATATGGTCACTTCACGGATAGGTCTTTTGAGCTGCCTGCCGGGAAATCTGACTTTCACGCTGTTTTTGGGCCGAATGAAGCCGGCAAGTCCACGGCGCTGGCCGCGATCGAGGATCTGCTGTTCGGCATACCAATGCACTCGCCCTACAACTTCCTGCATGACTACAGCAGCATGCGGGTCGGCGCTGGTCTCCAAAACGGCAGTTCATCGCTGGAAGTGCTTCGGCGCAAAGGGAACAAGGACACGTTGCTGGGTACGGACGGTTCACCCATTGCAGGTGGTGAGGGCGTATTGAGACGGTACCTTGCCGGTGCGGATCGATCGTTCTTCGAGCGCATGTTCAGCCTTGATCACGTCCGTCTTCAGGCTGGCGGACAGGAAATTCTCCAGGCCAAGGACGATGTTGGTCAGATGCTGTTTTCTGCAGGAGCCGGCATAACGGGGTTACGTGAGCGCCTCGGTGAGCTTTCTGCTGAGGCCGAGGAGCTGTGGAGTGCACGGCGGGCTAAGCATCGCAAGTTCTACATCGCCTACGACAAGCTCACGGAGGCTCAAAGGACATTGCGGGAGCAAACCTTTACCGCAAGCAAATGGCGAGAACTGAAGCGCGAATACGAAAGGGCTGAAGAATCCTACGCTGAGGTTGACGAGAGAATCAAAGAGACCAGCGCCGAGCGCAACCGCCTCAGCCGCATTCGCCGAGTGTTCCGGGATGTGCGCAGGAAGCAAGAGCTTGACGGCCAGCTTGCAGAGCTTGGGGACGTTATTGCGTTGCCGGAAGATGCGGCGAAGGTTGTAGAAGAAGCTGAACGCAGGGATACGGGGGCGGCAACACGCATTGCAACGCTTCAGGAACAGCTGGAACGCGCTGAGAAAAATCTGGAAGGGCTAACGTTCGACAAGACGCTTGTTCAGAGGGCCAAAGATGTTGGCCAACTCCACGAGAGGCGGATTGAGATTCGTGGCGAGAAGGCTGACTTACCCAAGCGCGAAGCGGAACTTAATGCCGCTGAAGAAGAGTTGCGAGCAAATGCCTTCGAGCTTGAGTGGGCGGAGACCGAATCAGCAGTGTTGATTGAGCACATCCCGCCTCGCACCAAAGTTCGTGTGGTGCGTTCCATGCTCAATCAAAGGGGCGAACTGGAGTCTGATGTCACGAGCCGTACCCGTGTACTGCAAGAGTCTCAGGAAACCCGCGACGGACTAAAGGAGCGGCTGGACGAAATGGGCGAACCCGCCGATGTGTCCAGGCTGGCCATTGTCATCAGGACCTTGCGCGAGCAGGGCGATCTTACGGGCCGAGTTCGAACCGCTGAGAAAGCTCTCAAGGATACGCAGGGATTAGTGGGGCGCAGACTTAAAGCACTCAACCCTGGCGGCATTGATGAAGAGACGCTAACGAACATGACTGTGCCCGCGCAGGCGATGGTTCAGGAACACCGGGAACGGGAGCAGGACTGGAAGAGGCGCTTGCGGGAAACGCGGCAAGAGGCCTCGTCAGTTCAGCAGGAATTGGACGGTGCGGTTGCCGCACTTGATCGCAGCGTGCGAGACGAGAAGATCGTCACTGGCGAAGAGTTGAACGATGCGCGCAGGCATCGGGATGCACTTTGGAACCTGGTGAAACTCACGCACGTGCGAGGTGAGTCGATCCCGGAGGATCAGGCTAGCGGCTTTGAAGAGGAACTGGAGAATGTGGCAGGGGCGTTCGAGCCTGCCATGGCCAGGGCGGATGACCTTTCTGACCGGCGTTTTGATCACGCTGAGGCAGCCGGCCGAATCGCGGAAATCAAACGGAAGATCGGGGAGCAGGAGACGTTTCTCGAACAGAAGAAGGATAACGAGACCAAGCTTGTCGAGGAAGGCGAGCAACTGCGGGCGGAATGGACAACGGCGTGGGCCTCAGCGCTTGTTGATCCGTTGGCCGCTGAGTCCATGCTCGAGTGGCTCGAAGCCAGAGAGGAAGTGCTGGAGGCCGTTCAAGAGCGAGAAGGAGCTGAGGGCGCTCTGGAAGCGCTACGCAACGAGGAACACCAAGTAAGGGAACAGTTGTTCGGTGAGTTGGCGGCGCTTGCGGTTGATGTAGCTGCGCTGGAAAATGACAGCCTGAACGTGATTGTTGAACGCGCTGCGGAAGAGCAGCGTCTTGGAGAGGCCGAGGCGAGCAAGAAGGCTCAGCTTGAAGAAGATGTAAAGAACGCCACCAAGGAGGTCGCGCGAAGGGAACGCGATCTTCGAAAGGCCAAAGGAGCCCAGGACGAATGGCAGAAGAAATGGACGGTCGCGCTTGGTGAGCTTGGGCTGGCCAAAAGTATAGCACCGGAAGCGGTGGGGGTGCAGATCGACGTTATCGACCAGATGCGCGAGACGGCGGGCCGTATCAGGTCATTGCGGCATGACCGCATAGACAAGATCAACCGTGACGTCAGCGACTTCGAACAGGTTGTTGGTGACTTGGTTAAGGACCTAGCTGAGGACCTGTTAGACCAGCCGGCTGAAAATGCCGTTCTGGAACTGGAAAAACGCCTTGCTGAAGCCGAACGTGTTCAGGGACTTCGGGAAAAGAAAAACGAAGAGGTGGAAGGGCTAACAACACAGATCGCCGAACTTGAAAACGAACGCCGAGATCTGGCTGCTTCAATCTCGCACCTGAAGACGGCGGCTGCGGTCGAGACAAAAGAAGCATTGAAGGAAGCCATTCGGCGGTCGGATCAACAGCGATCTGTTGAACACGAACGACAGCAAATCATCGAGAAGCTCAAACAGGACGGTGATGGGAAGTCGATTGAGGGGCTTGTGGAAGAATGCGAGGGCGTCGTCATCGACGAAGTCGCCGCGCGCGAAGCGTTGATTCAGGCGGAGTTGGAGGACTTGCAGAAGCAGCAAACCGATGCCGCAGAAGAACGATCTCGGACGCGGGAGGCGTTTCAGGCGGTTGGCGGTGACGACGCGGCAGCGCGGGCAGCGGCGAGCAAGCAGGAAGCGCTCGCTGAAATGCAGGCATCCGCCGAGCGGTATGCTCGCGTGAAGACTTCAGCCATGCTTCTTCAGTGGGCGATCGATCGCTACCGGCGGGAGAAGCAAGCGCCGTTGCTAAAGCGTGCGGGCGCGCTGTTCAAGATCATCACCCGAGATTCCTTCTCCAGCCTTCAGGTCGCGTTTGACGATCAGGACAGAGCACATTTGACGGGAGTGCGGCCCGGCGGCAGCATTGTACCTGTATCCGGCATGAGCACGGGCACGGCCGATCAACTCTACTTGGCGTTACGGGTTGCTTCGATCGAGGACTATCTGGAGCGAGCGGAAGCGCTCCCGTTCGTTGCCGACGACCTGTTCATCAACTTCGATGATGAACGGGCGGCGGCAGGATTTAGGTTGCTTGGCGAGTTGAGTCAAACGACACAGGTGCTATTTTTCACCCACCATCAGCATCTTGTAGATATAGCGCGGAAATCGCTTGGGGCTTCTGTCAATATGATAATCTTGACTGATCAGGAGGCCCCAGCTTCCTAAAACAGGACTGCGGCACCGTTGCTCGCAGCGTCAAAAGCTTCTAGGCCGTTGACGCTTTTGGCGGCTGTTCAAGCTTATTTCGAGTTTCTTCAGCAGTCTTCGATCGCTTACGGAACCCGGCGCGATAGTCGTCCAGTGCTGTGACCTCTTTCTTCAAATCCTCAATCTTAGGGAGAGGTATGTTCTTTGCCGCTGGCATGTCATGCCCGGAGCGTTCCGAGGCACGTTTCATGGCCCAGAAGATTGTCTTATTATCCTCATCGTCCACCACGACGCCTTTCGACCTCTGCGTCTTCACGTCGGACCCGTATTGCTCCACAACCCTGAAAAGCAACACCTCCTCGACAAGGCGCTCCCACGTTTCCCTTAGAGTTTGACCTAAAACTATTGAGTGGCTTCGACATGTGGTATTTTCCATACAGCTTAAACACGAAATATGGAGAGCACCCATGCCTTGGAATGAAACCACTCGCGTTGAGTATAAGCGCCCCTCGTCTCGTTACGAGTCGGATTTGACGGATGCGGAATGGTCGCTGTTGGATCCCCATCTTCCGGGACCGGCTTCGACCGGCCGTCCCCGCACCACGGACCTTCGGGAAGTCTTGAACGCGATCCTGTACATGGCCAGCACAGGTTGCCAATGGCGCGCCTTCCCCAAGGATTTTCCACCGTTTACGACGGTTCAGAACTATTTCTACGGCTGGTCGAAAGGGGGACGGATGGAGGTCATTCTGCGGTCGCTTCGGCGGGCGGCGCGTCTCGATGCGGGACGCGCGGAAGAGCCGACGGCGGGTGCGATTGATCGCCAGAGCGCCAGGACCACCGAGAGCGGAGGACCGCGCGGTTCCGACGCCGGCAAGAAGGTGAAGGGCCGCAAGCGCCACCTTGTGGTGGATACGGAAGGGAACCCGCTGACGGTTCAGATTCATGCGGCGAGCATTCAGGATCGGGACGGCGCGCCGGACGTGTTGGAAGAGGCGGCCGCGTGCTGCCCGACGTTGCAGGCGTTGTTCGCGGATGGGGGCTACTCGGGGCCGAAACTTGCGGCGTCCCTGTGCGACCGCAGCCTGGATCTGGATCTCATCATCGTTTCCAAGCCCCCGGGAAGCAAGGGTTTTGCGGTTCTCCCCCGCCGCTGGGTGGTGGAACGGACTCTTGCCTGGCTGAACCGCTGCCGACGATTGGCCAAGGACTTCGAGCGAACCATCGAGAGCGCCAAGGCGTGGGTGCTCTGGGCTGCGGTGCGGCTCTTGGTTCGTCGCCTCGGGTGGCGCGTAAGTGCCTGTGCAACAATGGGTTAAATGGACTTGCTAAAGTTTTGATTCAGACACTTAGGTTTGTATAGAACCCCTCTACCCCTTGGCGGTAGGCATCGTCGTCCTCATCAACTATGGCCTCTAACGCCTCGATTTTCCCGCGAAGAAGAATGATACGCTTATTTGTCGGTTTCGCTTCCCAAGGTTCGTCATCCTCCTCTATTACTCCGAAGCCGAGTTTCGCTGCCTTACGGACGACATTTGTTAGGACAGTTCTACAAAATCGCACAGGATTTGGACAGGATTCGCAAAACACTTGAACGCGATTCGCAAAACACTTGGACAGAACTCGCAAAACATTTGAACGGGATTCGGATGGCGCCTGATCGGGCGCCGGTTGGATTCGTTCCGGGAGTTTTGCGTCGTTGACGGCGTTGAGGGGGGGGAGCGGCGTGGTGTCCGATTTGCCCCTGGAATGCCGGTTCTCCGGTTCGGGCGGGTTATCTTCTTTCCATATTGAAGATTGGAAAGGAGGGCTCCACGATGAGGAGAACCGGCATGGAAAACATAGGCCAGGTGCTTTTGCTCCGCCATGATGCGGGGTTGTCTTACCGGATGATTGGGGCGGCTCTTGGGGTGAGCCGCGGGACGATTTCGAATATCTTGACGGCGGCTTCGGCGGCGGGCATTTCGTGGCCGCTGCCGGCGGACGCGGACGATGCCTGGCTTCGGGAGGCGCTGTTTTCGCGGCCTTCGGGGCCGGCGCCGTCGAAGTGGCTTCGGCTGGACGTGGAGGGAGCGGTTTCGGCTCTGTCGCCGGTGGAGGGACGGCGTTCGCCGCGGGTCACGCGCTGGCTGGTTTGGGAGCGCTACTGCGCGGAAGCAGCGGAGGCGGGACTGGCGGCGTACAGCTACGGCCATTTCTGCAAGGTGCTGGCGAAGGCGACGGAGGGCACGGGGCGTTTGGAGATGCGCTTCCCCTAGTCTCCGGGAGACTGGATGTTCTCGGACTTTTCGGGCAAGTCGGTGCCGGTGCTGGGTCCGGGCGGGGCCTAGTATCCGGAGATCAGCGTGGTGGTTCTGGCGTATTCCAACCTGCTGTACGTGGAAGCGCCAGACTCTTGCGGTCGCGCCCCCCCGCCGCTGCCGCGCAAGACCCATTGAAACCCGGGCGGACGTCACATACGCTCCGTCCGTCAGGGGCGGCCCGTGGCCGCCCTGGGGCACCTCCGGCGCCCTTTCCGTTCACAGCAAGAAGGAGGCCTCCATAGCATCCGGCCCAAGCGGATGAACCGTTCAAATGAAATGAGAACTGCGTTCAAGTGCGTGCGAATTTTGCATGAGCAACTGGATACGGGGTTTTTCCGTCCTGTACCGGCGCTGAGTGGTTGGGCGGACCTTCGCCTAGTCGGGTCGATATCGCCCGTTGGCCAAGGACTTCGAACGAATTCTTGCGAATTCGATAGCTCGGGCGAAACTGGTTACTTGTCCGATCAGGGCGAGATGGGTGGCGAAATTCCAACTGGTTGAAAATTGGACAAATTTGCGGAGAACGAAATTTGATTCTTACTCACATGTCTCGAATGAGTGAGGAATCCGACATTTCCGCCAGAAGATTGACAATGTAGGCTTCGCTCGCCTTACGCAAAAAACGGAAGTCCAGAACAACTGATACCAGTTCTACTAAGTCTTGACTCGTTCTTATTTTGTCCGCTTTTTGCAACACATAGTGTGCAGCGGGCGGCGATTTCCCCTATGTTGAGTAGTAGAATTTGTCAGCATAAGAGGTTTGGCATGACCGCACACGTTTCCACCACCACGCGGGAATGGGCAAACTGCACTGGCGAAACCCCCTCATGAGCCCCCTCGCACAGGTCAAGACTTAGTAGAAATGGTATGAGTAGTCGATCTTGTTAGTGATGGTGCCACACTGCGGGCGTACGGCAACCATCCCTGCTCGACCAGTTTCATGAATGTCTAGCGTACCGGCCGCTTGCTGACCCCAAAGGCGCGGGCCATGTTTGTTTCTGAGACCTGACTACCGAGCAAGAATAATCGCGCATAATCCGGACACACAAGATGCGACAAACGTGTGGCGTGATCGGCGCGGATTGGTCGGGATATCAATCGGTCCTGGATTTCATATTTGTTATCGTCCTCCCCAGAAATCTGATTCCATATATCCTTACTAAACTTCACGCGTCCGGGATGATAATTCTAACTGACAACGATTTAGTCGTTTGAATTTGGCAGGCAAGGACAGAAGATGGAGAGCTTGAAATGAGACAGACATGGCGTTGGTTCGGCCCGAATGATCTGGTTGGAATCGACGACGTGCGCCAGACGGGGCAGAAGGGATCGTTTCGGCACTGCACCACATTCCGGCCGGTGAAGTCTGGGCGCGCGCCGAAATCGAGAGGCGCCAGGAGCAAGTCTCAAAGGCAAATGGGGGAACGCGTTCGACGTTGGCCTGGGATGTTGTGGAAAGCCTGCCTGTGTCGGAGGACATAAAAACACAGACCGGGGCGTGGCGGGATCATGTTGCAGCATATCGGCAATGCATGCGCAATCTTGCCGCTGCGGGCCTGTCCACGATCTGCTACAATTTCATGCCGGTTCTGGACTGGACGCGTACAGACCTTGCCTACCGGCTCCCGTCCGGGGCCACTTGCCTACGATTTGATCTTACCGATTTCGCGGTGTTTGATCTCTATTTGCTTCAGCGACCGGGCGCCAAAGATGACTATGACGCAGGACTAGTGGAGGCGGCAAAGGGGCGGTACAACAAACTAGGCGATGCGGATCGAAAAAGGTTAGCCCGAAATGTCGTGTTCGGCCTGCCAGGTGCTGCCGACAACTATTCGCTAGAAGATGTTCGCGTGCATCTTGAACATTATACCGATGTTAGCGAGGACCGGCTTCGGGCCAATTTGGTCGATTTTCTTGAGCAAACTATCCCGTTGGCAGAGGAGCTTGGATTGCGACTATGTTGTCATCCTGACGATCCACCGGTTCCGCTCCTGGGTCTTCCACGCATCATGTCGACCGAGGCACAATACACAAGAATTATGCGTGCTGTTGACAGCCTGGCAAATGGCATCACGCTTTGCAGTGGATCCCTCGGCGCGAGACCAGACAATGACTTACCCGGTATGATGCGTCGATTGGGGCCGAGAGTGCACTTTCTTCATCTTCGCAACGTCGCGCGCGAAACAACGAACGTCAAAGGCTCGTTTCACGAAGCGGAACATCTTCGCGGAGATACAGACATGGTCGCATTGATCCGCGCCGTTCTGGAGGAAGAGGCGCGACGCAGGGCTGGCGGACGACCTGATTGCTCAATTCCGTTCCGGCCAGACCATGGGCAAGATATTCTCGACGACCAATGCCGCAAAGCGCAGCCGGGGTATTCGGCAATCGGGCGGCTAAAGGGATTGGCTGAATTGCGGGGCATCATTGTAGCGCTTTCCCACGACAACCGACCCCAGGCCAGCTGATGGAGCGCTTGTCGGCTGCGTCCGATCTCCCGATGGGGGTCCGAGGCCCAAGATACAGGCCTGAGGATCACAACGCCGGGATTGTTCATCTCGGTCTCGGGGCCTTTCACAAGGCGCATCAGGCGGTCTACACGGACGACGCCTTGGGCGCCTGCGGCGGCGATTGGCGAATCGTCGGTGTGAGCTTGCGCAGTGACGAGGCCAGAAATCAACTTCAGCCGCAGGACGCACGCTATACGATGCTTGCACGCGGCGCTGATGGCACGGACGGCCGGGTGGTCGGCTCCATCTGTTGTTCCATGTCGCTTTGCTCTGATCGGCCGGATGTGCTCAATGCGTTGGTCGATCCAAAGACGCGCATTCTCACGATTACGGTCACGGAAAAGGGGTATGGGTTTGATCGTCGGACCGGTGGCGTGGACCTGACCCATCCGGCCATCGCTTCGGATCTATTGAATCCCCACCGTCCTGTGGGTGTCGTTGGACTGGTTGTCTGGGCACTTGGCGAGAGGCAGCGTGCCAACACCCCGCCGTTCACGGTTCTTTGCTGTGACAACTTGCCGAACAACGGTCCCCTTGTACGCAATTTGGTTCTGGATTTCGCACGCCGTACAACGCCGGAGCAGGCTGCCCATATTGCAAACCAGGTTGACTTTCCCTCGACAATGGTTGATCGGATCACGCCAGCGTCCACGACGGCCACCATCAGCGAGGCATCGAAATTGGTTGGCTGCGAGGATTTGGCAGCCGTGGAAACCGAGGCGTTCAGCCAATGGGTGGTTGAAGACCGCTTTCCAACCGGACGTCCGCATTGGGAGGCCGGCGGAGCAATTTTCGTGCAGGATGTGACGCCCTATGAGCGCATGAAGTTGCGGATGCTAAACGGCACGCATTCTGTGATGGCTTATGCCGGTTTCCTCGCAGGACACAAATACGTGCGCGATGTGATGGCGGACGAGAAATGCATGAGGCTTGCGCGGCGGCACCTCGAAGCAGCCGCCGCGACGCTCACGCCGCTCTCCCGCATTGATTATGACGTCTATGCATCGGTATTGGTGGATCGGTTTTCCAATCCGCATTTGGAGCATGAGACTTACCAGATCGCTATGGACGGTACGGAAAAACTGTCGCAACGTCTGTTGGAGCCTGCAGTTGAGGCGATGCGCAAAGGGCAATCACTCGAGCCTTTTGCTTTCGCGGTCGCAGCATGGATGCGCTACACCTCAGGACGAACGGACGATGGCAGGACCTATACGCTTCGCGACCCGAAAGAAGCTTTGATCGCCACCTATACTGAAAAGTGTCGAGACGCAGAATCGATTGTTGCGGAATTGACGCAGTTGCCTGGATTGTTTCCAGATACACTTCGTGAGAATGGGATTTGGCTGCAAATTCTCCGTTCAAAACTGACAACAATGATGGCAAAGGGCATGGTTGCGGCCATCGATCACGAAGCTCGCGCTTCATGATGTAAATCCGTCGATCCCTGTCATAAGCAAATCGATTCCAGGCAGACAAGCCAAGATTTGCATGAACTGATCAAGCGCCGAGTGAGCCTTGGATCTGGGAACCGACCGATCGCAACGCACTTCATCGTTCTGGTTGTGAGCCAGGCAATGAATTTGTCGATCGTGATGTGCAAGATACTACAAACTCTGTACTGGCATCTAACATTATGCGCTTTCGGCTACCATAGTCCGTGTTTCTTACCTTCACTATCATGTCCATCGACGGCGGCCATCAGGAGCCCGTCAGCAGTAGGTCATTGGGAATGCGAGGGCCGTAGATCCCGTCCCCTCGACACCAGGCAACAGACGAGGCCGCAGTATTCCGGCAGCCGGTAGAACCCTTGCCGCATCCCCCCGCCGTCGAACTGCCACGGTCGTCGTCAACGATCACGACATGCCGTCATCTGAGTTTCCGCGCGCGCTCGACAAGAATGTACTGACGCTGCTGGGATCCCGCGTTGTACTGCACCTGGTCCGGCGTCGACTGGCGCACAAACACCCAAGCGGCTCGGCTCAAATGCTCGGAAGTGACCCGGCTTCTTTCACTCATCCTTGTCGCCTCCTTCCGCTGTTGCTTCCACGACGGCCACCGCCAATGGCGAAACCAGCCGTATCTGCCGCTCCTGCGTCATAGGCCCCATCGGATAGTTTGTACGTAGAACCACGCTAAGGAAGAACATCGCGCGAACACCCGATTTTTGGCTCAGGCTGCCAGTTTTTTGCTCAAGTTGAGGTGCAATGGCCGCGCGATTTTGCGCTCAGCTGCTCCAGAATGCCAGTCGAAGTTGCCTGTCAGGATGATATGCTCCCAGCCAAGTGGTGAGGTGAAGGGCAACAGGCCTGGATCGGGCATCTGGCCGGTCATTCCGAGATGATCTGTCGCCTTGTCCATGTACAGCGTGTTCCAGAATACGATGGCGGCGATGACGAGGTTGAGAGCCATGGCGCGTTTCTGCTGCGCGGCGTCCGATCGATCATGGATGCGACCCTGGGAATGGGCGAAGACGGCCCGGGCGAGAGAGTGACGGGATTCACCCTTGTTGAGGCCGGCCTGGCATTCCATGCGGAGGTTGCGGTTCTCGATCCAGTCGAGCATGAACAGCGACCGCTCGATCCTGCCGATCTCGCCGAGCGCGAGATAGAGCCGGTTTTGCTGCCGGTACGCGCCGAGCTTGCGAAGAATGGAGGACGGTTTCAGGGAACCATCCCTGATACTTGCGGCAAGCCGCAACACGTCACCCCAGTGCTGTCGGATGACGTCCTCGTTTATTGGCCTTCCCATCATCGGCGCCAGCGTCGGCCATTGCTTCGGTGAGCCGAAGTACCCCAGGCGGCGATGCGGGAAATCGCGAAGCCGCGGCGCGAATATCAGACACAGCAGGTGGAAGAGTGCGAAGACATGGTCTGATACGCCGCCGGTGTCGGCATAATGGATCAGCGGATTGAATGTGGTTGGATTGCCGACGATTCCATCAAGAACGAAGGGTGCTTCGCCCACCGTCGCGCCGATCACGGAGGAATGGAACGAGCCGAGCCATACTGGCCGGACAGGAACGAGTAGATATTCAATCCCGGATCGGGGCCGTGCTTGGGGTTAATCATTCCGCCGCCGCGATAGGCGGAGAAGAATTGTCCGTCGGATGATGTTCGCTCTGCCTCTCCCCAGTTCTGCGCGAATGGCAGATCGTGATGGGCATCAATGATCCGGGCGAGCGCGTCCGAATAGGTTTCCGAGCGAAGATACCAGGTTTGCGCCCAGATCAGCTGGGCATGGCTGAGCCGGGTGGAGGCATGAGCCATCCGCTCAAGCCCCAGGTTGACGGCGCCGGCGAGGATCGCCGCGAGTATTGCGGCGGGCTGGGGGTGCTTTCCTCCGGATCGAAGATCGACAAAGGCATCAAGGAATCCGGTACGTGCGTTGACCTCCCAGAGCAGTTCGGTGATGCGAATGCGCGGCATCACGGCGTCGATGGCGCGGTCCAGGCGCAGGGCCGCCGCTGGCGTCACCGCGTCATGAGGTGTGATCTTCAGGCGACCGCGCTCGATCCGGACACCGGACAGACGGTCATTCTTCAGTGCGGCGTCGACGTGATCGAGCCGGTCCGTCATACGCTTTCGGCGCCCCTCGATCCAGATGTCGAAACCGGTCTCGAAGCCGGCATCCTTCAGCACCGGCTCGGCCTTGTCTCGCGGCATGAGGTAGCTGTCGAAACGTCGATAGTCCCGGCTGCCCTCGACCCAGACATCGCCGGCACGCAGCCGGTCACGCAAGGTGGCAATGACGGCGGTTTCGTAGACCCGTCGTTTGGGTTGGCCGTCTTCGAAGATCAGCGATCGCCAGTGCTTTGCGGGGAAGGGCATGGGCAGATCGTCAGGCAGCTTTCTCTTGCCGCTCAGGTTGTGCTCCCGGAGAAGGGCAATCGCAGCCTGCAACTCTTCGCCCGCCTCCAGTGTATTGAACTCGAATGCCTCGAGGAAGGCCGGCGCGAACTTGCGCATGTAAGCGTAGCGATCAGACGCGAGCGACAACGGATCGCTTGTCGCCAATTCGCCGAACTCGGCAATCTCGTCCCTTCGTTCCAGGAGCTTGCGCCAACCGATTTCCACGTCGAGTGCGGCAAACGGATCCTGCCCCAGTTCGAGGGCCCTGTGCATGGTGTCGATCGTCTCTCCGAACAGCTGTATCAACTTGCCGGCACGAGCCTTCCCCGTGCTCCAGTTCTGATCCTGCCGGTTGCGGGACCGGGAGAAGATCTGACCGGTCAGGCGCTCAAACATGGCGATAGCCGCGTCGGTGATCGTGACGGCCAATTCCATCATCTGCGCTGCCAGGGTGGCGATGCGCCGACGATATCCGAAGCCATTCAGCGAACTGATGGGTGCGACCGCGCCTTCCCGTGCGAACTTGGTCAGACGGACCGGATGGAGGTTTTGTCCGAGGTCCTCGGGCAGATCGAGTGCGCGCAGATACCTCAGTCGTTCGATAAGGGCGTGCAGGCTGGCGGGGCTGGTCGAAATGGGAAAGCCTCGCAACCAGGTCAGGCGTGACTGGCCGAGCGGCGTCTCATTCGCAAGCAACGCCTGTAGGCGGTCGCGTTGTTCCTCGGTCAGTGCGTCATGGAGTGCCATAGCCGCTTCCCGCCGCGCCCTGGCACGGCCCTTCAAAGCGAGACGTTCCAGCGTATTGACGCTCGGGAGAACCAGGCGGCGCTCCCGAAGTTCCGCGATCAGCACCTCGATAATCCTTGCGCCATGGTCGGTGGAGAATGCTGCCTTGGCGGCAATGTCAGCCGCGAACCCCATGTGATCCGCGGCAAATGGCGCCAGACCGAGATGGTCCAGAGCAAGAGCATGATGCTCGTGGCGGGTGTTTGATCGCCGGGCATAGTCTTGAAGCGCAGCGGGATCGACATGGATTTGCTCACCCAACCAGGTCACCAGTTCGGCTGGCAAGAGGCTATCTTCCTTCCAGCCCAGACCGGGATACCTGAGCAGAGAAACATGAACGGCGAGACCGAGCCGGTTTTCCGGGCAGCGACGCGTGCGGACAAGATCATGGTCCGCAGGCGTGAGAAGATAGCGCCGAACCAATTCGTCCGGTTCGGTCGGAATCCGGAACAGGGCTTGGCGTGAGGCATTCGACAGAAGTGAGCGGCGTGGCATGATTGCAGTCCCCAAAACGATGTTGAACTTTTCGGGACTGCATGTATTATAGAGACCAATAAAAAGACAGGATTGACCGCGGTTTCGGCATCACGGACGGCCGTCCGGAAAACGGCTCTAAACCGGTCGATTAAGAGACAGGCATGACACGACAAAAAGGCGATATTCTTGGCTACGCCAGGGTCTCAACGGTGGACCAGGATCTCTCTGGACAGGTCGAACGTCTCAGGCAGGAAGGCGCCGTCCGCGTGTTTGAGGATGTTGTCTCCGGAAGGACCTTCGACCGGCCAGGCCTCGCTGCGTTGTTCGACTTTGCCCGGCCAGGCGACACGCTCGCCATCATCCGTCTTGATCGCCTCGGGCGCTCGCTCAGGGAACTCCTCGAGATCGTCGACACGTTGAAAGAGCAAGAGATCAATCTGATCAGCCTTGAAGAAGATATCGACACAACTTCGGCGGCCGGCGAACTGGTGTTCCATGTGTTCGGTGCAATCGCACACTTCGAGAGACGGCTGATATCCGAGCGCACCAAGGATGGCCTGCTTGCTGCCAGGAAACGCGGTCGCTCGCCCGGTCGGCCACCGCTTCACGCCGATACGGTCTCGGCACTGCAGGAACTCGTGGCCAACGAAACGTCCGTGACCAGGGCCGCGGAATACGTCGGGATAGGAAGATCAACCGCATACAGGGTGATCCGGCAAACCAGCCCGTAGAAACCGTTCCTGATCCGTTCTTCCTTAACGTGGTTCTACGTACAAACTATCCGATGGGGCCATCTTGCTCAGCCCAAGATTGAGGCCTTCGGCGAGAATCATATTCAGCAGGCCAATCCTGTCCTTGCATGGTGCGCCCGTGCGCAGATGCGTGAAGGCGTCGGTAACCCCCGTGGCCCTGTCCACGTCCAGCAGAAGATCCGTGATCCGGACCTCGGGCAGGCGTCGATAAAGATCCAGCACCAGATCGCCGGCCTCGTCCGGCACATCAGATTTGAGTCGCTCAAGACGCAGCTCTCCATTCTCGATGGTGCCGCTTGGAAGGGTTCCGTCCCTGGCTGCCTTCGCGAGCCTGTTCAGCCCGTCCTCCGTGCGTCGCCTGCGATCGGCGATCCAGTGCTCCGGTTCAAACGGAACCGCGAGTTGCGGTGTCGCCCTTGCCGCCTCGATCGGCACGAGGGCCTGTTTCAGGTCGGCATAACGCCGGGAATGTCTCAGCCAGATATCTCCGGATCGAAACGCGTCGCGCAGATGAAACAGCACCGCAACGATCCAGAGACGTTCCCTGTCGACCCGTTCGCTCCGGAGACGCCTGCGCCAGTTTGACCGGGGTCGCAGGAACGAAATCGCACCGACCGGAATGTTCCGCCCATCCCGGATCACGGCGGCAGCCTCAAGCAATGGCTTGGCCACGGAAGCACAGTCGATCTCCAGGGCCTTCAGCATGCGCGGCGCATACAGCCGAAACCGATGCCAGCCTTTCACGACATGATCCAGGGGATCAGCCCTGACGGTTTCCGTCAACTGCCCGGCCCTGGCGACGAGCACCTCCAGGGAACGCCAGCCGCATGAAGTCGCAATCACGTCCCGAAGGGCGGTTTCATCGCCGTTCGCTTCCAGCAATGCGGACCCGAGAGACCGGAATGCCGTCAGAGTGTCATGAATGTCGGCATGTGCTTCTTCAACCCGAAGATCGGAGAGCCTTTTGGCCTCCCGCCAGATCCTGCCGGCAATCCGGTCATGTGTCTCCACGACGGCATCCGCGATTGCTGTGCTCCATTCCACGACGCAGACAGCCAGAATGGCCAGACGGCGGTCGCTTGAAATGTCGCGAAGGCCGTCCGTGAAATACCGCTCGCCCTGACGGCGCAGACGTGTGATCCTGTGGGGTGGAATGCTGTTGAGAACTTCCGTCGGCAGATTGATCTCCTGCAGGAATTCGAGCCGGTCGAGCAGGCGATTGATATCGGCCGAGTTGTTCCCCACCTCGAACTGTCGCAGCCAGACGAACCAACTTGTGTGCCCATCCGTGTTTTCGTGCAGCAGGCTGTCGAGGCGTGCGCGCATCCCGTCATCGAGGCGCGCAGCAATTCGGGACTCGACCCGACGCTCCGCCGCGACCAGTGCATCGGCGCAGAGCCTCTCGATGGTCGAAATGCCAGGCAGAATGATCTGCCTGCGACGGCACTCCTTCACGAAACACCGTACAAGTTCTTCGCTTGATTGGGCCGCCTCGGCCTGCTCTGCCAGCCAGGACTTCATCCGGCGCGCGCGCTTGCCCGTGAACATCCGGTAGCCGTAGATCTCGCGCAGAGCGACAAGGTGTTCCTGCCGGGTTTGACGCCGGGCGGCATAGGTGAGCAGAGCGTCGCCTGTGATGCCCAATTGGGCGCCAATGAACCTGAGAACCTCCTCGGGGATGACTTCACCGGACCCCAGAAGGCGCCCCGGGTAGCGCAAGACGCAGAGTTGAAGTGCGAAGCCCAACTGGTTTTCCGGACGCCTTCTCTCCCGGATATACTCGATATCATCATCTGCCAGCGTGTAGTGTTGCAGAAGGGGTGCCTCGTCAGTCGGCATGTCAAAAAGGGCGGCGCGCTGGCGCGCCGTCAGAATACTGCGTCTTGGCATGGGAAATCGTCCTTGTTGGAGTACAGTCTGTTTGGTACAGATTCCGGGTCATATAAATCAATGACTTGCAAGGCAGAAACCAGAGGAGGTTCAATTGGGACGGCGGGCGGCCATCTATGCCAGGGTTTCCACCGCGGACCAGTCCTGCGAGCGCCAGATCTCGGAATTGACGTCTTTCGCCCAGCGATGCGGCTATGACGTGGCGGGGATATTCAGGGAAACCGCATCAGGGGCATCTGCCAATCGTGCCGCACGCAAAAAGGTAATGGACCTCGCACAGACGCGGCAGATCGATGTTGTCCTTGTCTCCGAGCTTTCCCGATGGGGGAGATCGACACAGGATCTGCTCGCCTCGCTGCACCGACTGGCAGGATGGAAGGTCTCGGTTGTCGCGATGAGCGGCATGACATTCGAACTCGATACGCCACATGGCCGGATGATGGCCACAATGCTGGCGGGGATCGCTCAATTCGAGCGCGACCTGATCAGCGAACGCGTGAAATCGGGGCTGGCCGCGGCGAAGGCGCGGGGGAAGAAGCTCGGCCGCCAACAAGGACAGCGGCCAAAATCAGACAAGCTCGCACCGAAGGTCCTTCAGGCCGTCAGCGAGGGACGAAGTTACCGCTGGATCGCCCGTGATCTCGGAATCAGCAAGAATACTGTCCTCGACGTCGTAAAACGGCACAGGCAAGCCGGATAAATGTGCATTCTCGCTGCGCTCAGCATCAAATGCGCAGACAATCGACCGTGAATGCGACGAGAAGCGAAGACAAAATGCTTAGAGTGTCATTTCGCCCTCTACCGGAATCGACCCCAAAGGCGGGCATCAGCCGGGCGACCTGTTTCCGAATCATCCATGTCACCATGGAATCAGAAAATGATTCGGGAAGGAATCCCTGAAATTCCGTCACTCGGATCAGGGCGGATGACTGAACCAGGATCTTGAAACGCACAGGAAAAACTCTACGCTACCAGCGCAAAACACATCTCAAAGGCACACGAATTCCCGGCAAGTTGCCCCTTTTACCTTCGAGAATACATATTGGTTCATGATGTCGCGGCTCTTTTTTATACCTTCAACCGTGATCCTCGCAGGGGTAAGCGTCCCCTTTCAACTCACTTTTCAACGTCAATTTGACCGGCCGAAAATGGGGCAAAATGAACCAACTCCGCCGTTTGTTGGATATGTGTGGATTACGGCAATGAGCCGAAGGCGGTAGTTCGCCGCAATTGGATTTTCAGACATCTTCGACCGGGCTCCAACGCCCCTGCGCATTTGACTTTAGGGCGGCTTCCATGATCGACACCGACGCGAAAGCAGCATCCAGTTCCTCGGCCAACTCCATGTCGCTGACTTCTCCCTTGATCTGGGCAATCAGGCGGTCGATCCGCATGGGTCTGTTCGCCACAGGCTCGATCAGTTTGTAGTCGTAGCGCCCGGTGTAGTGGCGCAATTCGTGATCGGTTTCCAAGTAGTCGTCCTTGGTGCCGATGATCGAGCCGTTATGGCCGAATACCGACAGAGTGTTCATGCCGCCGACAGCGATCCAGCCAGCCTCGACATTGCCTAAGACGCCGTTTTTGAACCGAATATGAATGACACCGTAATCGTCGATATGGCTGTAGTTGCCTGAAAGATTTGTGGACATGGCAAGGACCTCTTCGGCCCCGCCCATGAACCATGACAACAGATTCACGCTGTGAGTGCCAAGATCAACTATGCCGCCACCGCCAGATACAGCCGGATCGACAAACCACTGCACCGTCGGGTCATCGAAACGGTTGATCAGAGCCGCGTTCAATTTGTTGACATGGTTGATATGGGTGATCTTGCCTAACGCGCCGTCCCGCACCATCTCGCGCGCCTTCAGATAACCACCATAGCCCAGCCGGAAGTAACCCGTGCTCAGGCTGTTCTGGTTTTGGGCCAACAGATCCTTAATCTCGCGCGCTTCAGCAACCGTCAGACTCAACGGCTTTTCGCACATGATCGGCTTGCCCGATGTAATGACTGGGCGCAGCAGGGACAGGCGTTGGTTGTTGGGCGCGCAGATTACGAAGCCATCGATTGTCCCAGCGGCGCAGATGGCTTCCAAATCGTCCACAAAGTTGGCGCCTACCGCGGCGGCATTGGTCGAGCCCCGCACCGGGTCATCATCCCAGATATGTGAGATCTGGACTCCTTCCATCCCGGCAATTTGATCTGAGAAGCGCTCAAAATGCACATGTGCCGTCGATATGAAGCCCAGATTGATAATTGAATTATCCTTTTACGGCACCTGTGGTCATCGATTTGATGATCATGCGTTGGAGCAGAACGAAAATTAATACCGCCGGCAGGATCGACAGAACCGAAGCAGCCGCCACCAGCTCCTGTCCGCCGCCCTCATAGTCGCCTTGGAATTTCAACAGCCCCACTGCTATCGGCAAAAGCTTTGCTTTGGACAGCAGGATAAAAGGGATGATGAAATTGCCCCAATTGGTGATAATGTTGATGATGAACGACGCCATGAGGCCCGAGATAAGCGTTGGCAGCACCACGCGGAACACGGCACCAAGCCGGGAACACCCGTCGATCATCGCAGATTCTTCCAAGCTTCTGGGCACCTTGTCGCAAAAGCCCTTCAACAGCCATGTAGTCATCGGGATCTGCACGCCGATATAGACGCAGATCACCACAAGATGCGAATTCAACAGGCCCATCATCCGCAGGTAGCGATAAAGCGGAACCAGGATGATGATGCCAGAGAACATCTTGAACACGAGGATCAGAATCAACGCCGTCTTGCGGCCTTTCCAGTCGAACCGCGAAAAGGCATAGGCGCTTGGAAGGCAGATCAGGCTGGCGCCCAAAGCGCCGAAAAAAGACAGCTTCAGCGCGTTCCAGAGGTAGAGATCAAAGAACGGGAAGGCGAGAACGGTTTTGAAGTTTTCCAGGGTTGGGTTCTTGGGCAGGATGCGCAGGCCGTCGAACAGCACATCTTCTTGCGATCCCAATGCCACGGAAAAGCTCCAGAAGACCGGAAAGATGAAGAAGATCCCGATGATCATGTAAAAGAAATAGGTGGCCAGATCGCCGAGCAGAGCTTCCTGAGACTGCCTCATTCCTTGTCCAACTCGATCAGGCGCATATAGGCGAATGTAAGCGTTAGGGAGATCAGCATCAGGACCACGGCAAAGACACTGCCGAGCGCTATGTCGCCGCGTGAAAACACCGTGTTCAGGATGAAAAGCGACATGACCTCTGTCGCGCGACCCGGCCCGCCGCCAGTCAGCGCGAGGATAATTTCCAGGCTGTTCAGCGTCGCGATGGTGATCAGGATCAGCACGATGGTTATGATCGCTTTCATCTGCGGCACGGTGATGAAGATCAGCTGTTGCCAGGGCCTTGCCCCATCAACGGCAGACGCTGCATAAAGGTTGCTCGGCAGGGTAGAGACCGCCGCATACAAGACGATCATCGAAAAAGCAGTGCCTTTCCAGATATTTGCGATGCAGACAGAAATCAGCGCGTTGGTGTTGTCGGACAAGAACCGGATAGGCTCATACCCGAAGGACTGCAGCGCGTTGTTTAAAAAGCCGACGCTGGCCTCGCTGAGAAGGTAGTTCCATGAAATGCCCGCGCTGACGCCGGGGATCATCCAGGAAATCAGAACTGCGACCTTGATGAGTGTTGTCCCAGGCAATCGGCGATCTGTGGCCCGGCGCAGAATGACCGCCAAGATCAGCCCAAGGATCAGTTGCCCCACTACGCTGACAGATACGAAAATGAACGTGACCCACACGGTCTCGAAAAAGCCGCTCGTCGAGAAGGCCTCGACAATCGTGTCGAAAGTAAAATTATAAGTGCGTTTAAAGAGGTGGGCATTGGTAAAGCTGATGCGGATGACGTCGATGATCGGCCAAAGATAAAAAACACCCAGCAACAGGATTGTTGGCATCAACCATATGTAGGGGTTTTCTTCGCTCACCCATTTTTTCAGGAAATAGCCCGACAACACGGCCCCCATCCGGTTCTTCAATAAGGGTCCTGGCGGCAGGGAAACCGTGCCGCCAGGGAAACCGTGCCGCCAGGGAATTTGGGTCAGAGTTTGTTGAAAGCCGTCATCGCAGCCTTGAATGCCTCGTCGGTCGCTTCTTCGGCGGTCTTGCTGCCTGTGATGACATCCGCCATCAGCGTATAGATTGCCTCAGAAACAGCGGGGTACACCGCAAAACCGGGCCGTGCGACACCATCCTCAAGTACTTCCTTTACCATGGTGAAATGCGGGGTGGCACCCCAGGACACCTTGTCGAACATCGATTTCTGAGTTGGAATGCGCTTCATGTACTCCTGAATGACGCCATCCATGTGGACCTCTTTTATCAAGGTGGCGCACATCTGCTGTTTTTCTTCGTCATCCGACATCGATGCAAGCGTCCAGCCGCCCACGCCCGAGGCATGCATGCCGGTCTCTGGGCCCGGAATCTTCGAGCCAACCCATATGCCTTCGAGGTCCGGATTGCCCTTGATTACATTGCCCAAGCCCCAGTGGCCGTTGATCGACATGGCGGCAGTGCCATTGATGATTGCGGCCTCAACGTCGCGATATTGGTTCTGGAAAGACACGACGGACTGCGGAATCAGACCCTCGGCAGCCATCGAGCCATAAAGATTGAACGCATTGATCATCTTCTGGCGGTTCTCGCCTTCGCCGAAAATTGGCTTTCCCTGATCGTCGAGCAATTTGCCGCCCTGCGCCCAGAAATGCGCCAACCAGTCAAACGTCGTGGCCTCGACGCGCGCGCCGTTCACAACCAGGCCATCCATGCCCTTTTCCTTGGCGACACGGGCCGCTGCCTTCAGCTCGTCCCAGGTTTCTGGGGCGTCGGGGATAATGTCTGTTCTGCGATACAGCATACGCGCATCGGTATTCACCCACCAGGCGAAGATTTCGCCATTGGGGCCGGACACCAGATTCCTGACAAAGGGAAACAGGTCGTCCTTGTCTTCTTGCGAGAAATAGGGCGACAGGTTCTTGAGCAGGCCTAGATTCTTGTAGAACGGAACCCGGAACGAGTCGATATACACGCAGCCAGGCCCATCGCCGGAAAAACCCGATTCTACCAGCTTTTGAACTTCTACGCCGTCATTGGGGCTATATCCCTGCAACTCGATGTACCAGTCGGGATGCGCGGCGGCGAAAGCTTCATACGCGCCCTGGAACGCGGCAGCAACGCCCTTGTTGCCGGAGCTGTTCGAATAGAAAGAATTCGGCATGAACAGCATTTGCTTAGGCGCATTCGCGTCCGCGCCAATATGATCCAGTCCAACCGTCTGAGCCATTGCGCCGGTCGCGATACCCATCGCAAGCGCTGTAGTCGCCATGGTCCTGAACATTTTAAACATCCTCCCAAGTTGATAGATTTTGTTATGCCGAACAAAAGATTCAGCGCAGCCATTCCAGTAGGCTAAATGCCGAACAACAAAATGTCAACACTTTTCGCAGAAAAATGTTGACATTTAGGGCGACGAAAGGATGAATTCCGAAAGCTCGCACTGATGAGGAGAGATCGTGGCTACATTGGAACTCAGACAGCTGGCGAAAAAATACGGCAGCGTTAGCGCAGTCAATTCGATTGATTTGACGATTGAGAATTCCGAATTCGTGGTTCTGGTCGGCCCGTCCGGATGCGGCAAAAGCACGATCCTTCGCATGATTGCGGGGCTGGAAAAGATCACCGGCGGGCAGGTCCTGATCGACGATCTGGATTGCAGCGACCTGCCGCCGCGCAAGCGGGACGTCGCCATGGTATTTCAGGATTACGCGCTTTATCCGCATATGAACGTAAAGGCGAACATCTCATTCGGACTGAAAATGCGCGGCGTGGACAAGCCGGCCCGCGAAAAGAAGGTCGCCGAGATTGCCGACAAGCTGGAAATTTCCGAGCTATTGATGCGCACGCCCAGTGAGCTGTCTGGGGGGCAGCGTCAGCGGGTCGCCATGGGGCGAGCCATTGTTCGGGAGCCGAAGCTGTTCCTCTTTGATGAGCCGCTGTCCAATCTGGATGCCAAGCTGCGCAACTCAATGCGGGCCTACGTCAAGCGGCTGCATCAACAGTTCAGGACGACCTCGGTCTACGTGACCCACGACCAGGTCGAGGCGATGACATTGGCCGACCGGATCGTCATTCTGAACAAGGGCGAGATCGTGCAGATTGGCACGCCGCTTGAGATTTACGAAAACCCCAACAGTCGTTTTGTCGCCGGATTCATCGGCTCGCCGCCGATCAACGTCCTATCAGGCACCGTGCAGAACGATGAGATCGTTCTGGCCTCAGGCGACATTATTGACTTTTCGCCAAAATCGCGGGGCGTTGCGGCCGAAGGGCAGGCGGTCGACGTCGCGATCCGGCCCGAAAAATTCAGCTTGCGCGCGGACGGGCAGAACACCCTGACCGGCGTCATCGAGCTGGCCGAGCAGCTTGGCGAAGCCCAGCTTTTGCACCTGAATGTGAATGGCAAAACCATCACGGTATTCTTGCCCTCGCACCATCCCGTCGAAATCGGCGCCGAGATGCTTTGTTCGTTCAACTCCGAAGATTCCTACGTCTTTGGGGGCGACTACATGGGGGCGAGGCTGGCATAACATGATTTACCAGATCGACGACGAGCTTGAGATCTCCGAGCTCCTTAAGCCACTTCAGAACGTCGAAGGACTGCCGCTGAACGAGCTGGTCTATCGCCAGATCAAAAGCTTAATTCTGAACGGCGAACTGGTGAGCGGCGACAAGGTCAAAGAGTCCGTGATCGCTAAGAAGCTGAATGTCTCGCGCGGGCCGGTGCGCGAGGCAAACCAGCGCCTCGTCGAGACTAGATTCCTGAAATCGGACGCGCAGAAGGGCATCTTTGTGTCTCATATCTCGTTCGATGAACTCGAGGGGTTGATCAAAATCCGGAAATGCCTCTCCCCACTCGTCGCAGACGAAATCATCGACAGGATCGACGGCACGGATATCAGCGGATTGCGCGAAGCGGTTTTGGTTCTCAATCAGATAACTTTGCAAAACTACAACGACAAAGACTACAAATATGGACTTCGGTTTATGGGGCGTTTTGTGACCCTGACCGGGAATCCGAAGCTGGAGAACCTCTATTTCGAGTTGATGCAAAAGGGGAGGGTCTTCTGTCTCGCGCAGCTGCACGCAAGGTATAAATTCATCAACCTCACCGAATTCAACAAATGCAGTTTGCTCGGCGGAACCGAAGGCTTTGATCGGTTGTACAGATGTTTGGTGGACAAAGACCGTAATCTGATGATCGAAACATTGAATGCCATAGGCGACAGGGTCCTATTTCGTGCCCAACATCCTGAACTTCTCTATTCACCTGAAATTAAAGGACTTGAACAATGACCAAACTCGCAATCATCGGCACCGGCAGTCATGCCAACAAACATTTCGAAGCGTTTAACGCCATCGACGGTGTGGAAATCGTCGCGATCTGCGACGTGGATGAGGAAAGTTTGAGGCAGTTCGCCGATACGCATGGTATCGCGACGACTTATAGATCGGCTGACGATCTGTTCGCGAATGAAGACTTCGACGCCATCACCAATGTGACGCCGGATCGGTTTCACAAACCCATCGGTCTGCAGGCTTTGGCCGCTGGGAAGCATGTGTTTTCGGAAAAACCGTTGGCCGAAAATTATGCCGACGCACGCGAGTTGTTTCTTGCGGCCCATAAATCCGGCCTGATCAACATGGTTAACTTCACATTCCGCAATGCCTCGGGCTATCAGGGCATGGCCGAAATCGTGAAATCTGGCGATCTGGGCCGCATTAACCAGGTCGAAGCCACATATAATCAATGCTGGCTGACCAGCGATTACTGGGGGCATTTCAAGGAGGAACCGCGTTTCCTCTGGCGTCTTTCAGAAGCCCACGGCAGCCGGGGCGTTCTGGGCGACACCGGCGTGCATATCATCGATCTGGCCTCTTACCCGGTCGGCAAGATCAAAAGCATCAACTGCAATCTGAAAGTCTTTGAACACAAAGGCGCAGGTGTGGGGGAGTACCGATTTGACGTCAACGACGCGCTCAACTCGATGGTCGAGTTCGAGAATGGCGCCGTCGGCACACTCTCATGTTCGCGTGTGGCGACGGGATTCAAGAACACCATTGATATTAGGATCATGGGTGATCTGGGCGGGATCAAAGTCTGCTTTGACAAATGGTTCGAAGACGGTCTGACCTACGACATCACACGCGATGTCAAATCAACCAATATGCATTGGGAGGGCGTCGCGGTGCCGCAAACGCCTACGAATTTCGAACGCTTCATCACCTCGATCAGAACAGGCAAAAACGCCCAGCCAGACTTTGAACGCGGTGCAGAGATCCAGAAAGTCGTGGATGCCTGCATTGAAAGTTCGGAACAGCGTCGCTGGGTCGAAATTCAGGGCTGACTAGCTGTGAGAGGCGGAGCCCATCATGTCAATCCAAATTCCGAACAATGGCAGACTTACGTTCAATGGCTGAAAACGTCCGGCCGCGAAGGACAGGCGGAAAAGCTTTTGAAATTCAAAGGGCAACCGTTTCCAGTCGGATAAAGGCACCTGGCACGTTTGGTCAGGGGATGCGGAACGCCTGAAGCCGTCTATCGCGAAGGCTACACTCATATCCGATCCTGCAAGGTCGGTGCGGGGTTCGGACAACCAATCAAAGGGGGGAACACATGCGAACGCTCAAAGGACCTGCGCTGTTTCTCGGACAATTTTCTAGCGACGAAGCGCCCTTCAATACATGGGACGGCATCACGAAGTGGGCAGCCGACTGCGGCTATGTCGGGGTGCAGGTGCCATCTTGGGACAGCAACCTGATCGATCTGGAAACAGCCGCGACGTCCAAGGATTACTGCGACACACTCAAGGGCGAGGCGGCAGCGAACGGGATCGTTGTGACAGAGCTTTCGTCGCATCTCCAGGGTCAGCTTGTGGCGGTGCATCCCGCCTATGACGCGGTGTTCGATGGCTTTGCGCATCCGTCAGTCCACGGCAATCCCAAGGCGCGACAAGCCTGGGCGGTCGAACAGGTCAAAATGGCGATTTCGGCCTCTGCCAACTTGGGGATCACGGCCCTTGGAACCTTTTCCGGGGCGCTTGCCTGGCCATATGTCTACCCGTGGCCACAGCGTCCTGCCGGACTGGTCGAGACCGCGTTTGACGAACTGACTGCGCGATGGCGCCCTATCCTCGATCATGCCGCCAAAAACGGTGTTGACGTTTGCTACGAAATTCATCCCGGTGAGGACCTGCATGACGGAGTGACGTTTGAGATGTTTCTTAAACGCGTAGGCAATCACGCGCGTGCGAACATGCTCTATGACCCGTCGCACTATGTGCTGCAATGCCTTGATTATCTTGACAATATCGACATCTACAAAGATCGGATCAAGATGTTTCACGTCAAGGATGCCGAGCTCGAACCCACCGGTCGCCAAGGTGTCTATGGTGGCTACCAGAACTGGGTCGACCGTGCGGGGCGGTTCCGGTCGCTAGGCGACGGCCAGGTCGATTTTTCCGCGATCTTCTCCAAAATGGCGGCAAACAACTTTGACGGATGGGCCGTCGTAGAGTGGGAATGCGCACTGAAGCATTCGGAGGATGGCGCACGTGAAGGCGCAGCATTTGTGCGCGAACACATCATCCGTGTGACCGAACGCGCTTTTGACGATTTCGCAGACAGCGGCACGGACGAAGCGGCGAACCGCAGAATGCTGGGGATCGACTGATGGGACATATACGCTCCCCGTGGCGGCCTGTACTGCAGAAAACAAGCAAAGAAGGATATAGGAATGCTCGGAGCAGCCTTAGCCACTGACGCCTATCTCGGGCGCTTGAATCAAGAAGTCAGCCGCATCGACCAAGCCGCGATGCAGCGTTGGGCGGATCTCATCTACCAGGCCTGGGAGAACGAACGGTTCGTGTTCATTTTTGGCAACGGTGGCTCCGGAACGACCGCCAGCCATATGGCCGAAGACCTCGGCAAGAGCACGCTCCACGAGCACGATTTGAAGGACGAATCGAAAAAGCGGCTGAAGGTCCTTAGCCTGACCGATAACGCCGGCTGGCTGATGGCGGTTGGCAACGATCTGACGTACGACCAGATTTTCGTTCAACAACTGATGAACTACGGCAGCGCGGGCGACTTGGTGATCGCCATCAGTGGTTCCGGCAACAGCCCGAACGTGCTGAATGCGGTCGACTGGGCCAGTCGCCACGGTCTGACAACGTTTGGCCTAACGGGCTATAGTGGCGGAAAGCTGAAGCAGATGCAGAAGCACGGGCTGCACGTCGAACTCGACGACATGGGAATGGTCGAGAGCATACATCTGTGCCTGTTCCATTGGGTGCTTAACGATGTCTTTGCGCGGATCAACCACGAAGGCCGCTATGCCAACACCCCATAGAATTCGTCAATCGAAAGTCTTCTCCTATCATTTTGAAGTTCCGATCGTAGTGGCAGATTCATGTAGCCAGAATGATCAAGCGATCTGAGTAGTTGGAACGCCCCTTTATATTAGATCGATTTTGAACGCCAATCACGGAGGCTAGAATACTATGTCTTTCCTAGGAATCGAAGTCGGTGGGACCAAGCTGCAACTCGGTATCGGTGCCGGCGATGGCGGCGGATTCGTGGCGTTCAAGCGCCGCGATATAGACATTGCTAAAGGTGCCGCCGGTATCCTGACTCAGATCGAACACGCCGGCCGCGAGTTGGTAGCGGCTCATCGGGTGCAACGCGTCGGCATCGGGTTTGGCGGACCCGTGGACAGCACACTCGGGCGAGTCATCAAGAGTATTCAGGTTGCGGGTTGGGACGACATGCCGCTGGAGGCTTGGTGCGAGAAGAAGTTCGGCGTTCCAGCAGTTCTTGGCAACGACTGCGATTGCGCTGCGCTGGCCGAGGCATCGTTCGGAGCGGGAAAGGATAGTCGCACGGTGTTTTACGTCACGGTTGGGACGGGGGTTGGCGGAGGTCTCGTCATCGACGGCAAGCTGCACGGAAAAGGGCGTCCGGCCGTTGCCGAGATCGGTCAATTGCGGCCTGGTATCAATGCCGACACGCCCGCCGCCACGGTCGAATCGTATGCGGCAGGCCCGGGGATTGTCGCTGCAGTCATGCGGTTTCTCGAAACGTCTGACGATGAAGTTGCAAAGCACGAGTTGCGGCACCGCCAGAAGGAGGAATCCGCGTTGAACGCGAAGGCGATCGCCGATCTTGCAGCATCCGGCAATTCGGTCGCAAAGTCGGCGATCCATCAAGCTACCTGTGTACTTGGTTGGGCGATTGCCCAAGTGATCACACTCACGGCGGCGGACGTTGTGGTCGTCGGGGGCGGCGTGTCATTGATCGGCGAAGAACGCTTTTTCCAACCACTGAACCGCGAAGTCGCCCGCTACGTCTTTCCACCGCTCGCCAACTCATATCGCATCCGCCCCGCCGCACTCGGTGAAGAGGTCGTCGTGCACGGCGCGGTCGCGCTGGCAGCGACCTTCGAGGGCTAGCCCTACCGAGTATACATAACTCTGCATAGCAACGTTCTATCCCTTGGCTCTCAGTGCATGCTTCTGGCCGTCCCGGAACCCGACTTCACGACCGATTTCATGGCCCAGCGCGGCGCTCGTCAGCCGCGTCTGCCCGTGCCACATGATCTGGTTTCCGGGCTCCGGATCGTGCTTTCGGTCGCGGTAGCCGCCCAGATGCGCGACCAGGCGCACGGCGTCGCCGAGCCGCTCCGGCGCTTCCAGGCCGTGCCTGTTCGCGTAGTCGCGCAGGAAGCCGAGTTCCTGGTCGGCGAACATCAGCTGCGGCGCGCAGTCGGGAACCTGGCGGCCGAGCAGTGTCATCACCATGATGCGCCAGGCGATCACCGCGTTGATCGCGATCGCCCGCTGCAGCCTGTCGGCGGTGCGGAACAGCAGGAACTCGACGCGGCAGCCGGACTTCAGGACGCGGAAGAAATCCTCGACGCGCCATCTTTGAAGGTAGAAGCCGACGGTTTCCGCAGCCTCCTCTGCGCTCTTGACCCTGAGCGTGGTCAGCAGGAACCACTGCACGGGGTCCTCGCCCTCGGGCGGCGCGATTTCCCTGACGTGAACCCCGTGCAAGGAAACCGGCTCCGCGCCGGGGACGGCGTCCGTCGCCGGCAGCGTGACGCGGCGGAACCGCAGCTCGCAGCTCGCCAGCCGCTTCTGCCGCGCGGGGCGGGCCTTCTTCCGGCTGGATTTCGGACGCGCCGTCAGCCCCTCGATCTCGATGTCGATCATGCCGCCGGCGGCGCCGCCGGCCATCGCCGCAAACAGCTTCGCCTGTCCCCTGCCGAGAACCCTGTCATGCTTGGCGCGCACCAGAAGCCCGACGCGCGGACGGCGGCGCTGCGCGTCGAACAGCGCGAACATGTCCGCCTCCCGGCCGCACACGGAGATCACCCGCGTCTTTCCGCCGATCTCGCGCGCGGCGGCGGCGATGTCGTCGAACCCTTCGAGCCACCGCGCCGTCTTGCGGCGCCTCTCCTCCTCTTCCGAGAGCGCCTTCGCCGGATCGAAACCCGTCTCGAGCACGCCCAGCGGCAGGCCCGTCCCCGTCACCGCCAGCGTCGCGTGCATGTGCAGCCCCAGGCTCGTCGCCGCCGTCTGGTTCTTTCCGATCAGCTGCAGCCCGTCACAGCCGGGACGGCGGGAGAAGTTCAGGTCCGTGCCGTCCTGGATCGCCAGGACCGTCCGCTGGCCGCGCATCCGCTGGATGCTGCGCCCGCGGTGCGGCGCGAGGATGTTCGGCACCGTGACCTCCGACTCGGCGGGCGCCTCGATCAGGCGGTAGAAGCCGGCGATCTCGTTGCCGCCGCTGTCGCTGGAGGCGTTGATCTTCTGCCCGGGATACGCCGCCAGAAGGCCGGCGCTCTTCGCCAGGCGCGCAGAAAGTCGCTTGTCGCCCAAGGGCGCCCCTCCGAACTCGTTCTCCGCCCAGTCCTGCGCGTTCAGCCCCTCGCCCGGCTCCAGCGAGGGCGCGTGGTCGACGTGCGGGACGCCGAGCTTCCTGCGCCAGGAGCGTTCCAGCTCGCGCACAAAGACCGTCTTCACGGTCTTCGCCCGCCGGTGGTCCCGGTCCTGCCGGCCCCGGCCTTCCGTCTTTCCGACGCGCAGAAAGTTCGCTGCCCTGAGGCAGGTGCCGTCATACCCCTCGTCGGCGAAACTCTCAACGAGATACGGACGGAAGCCGTAGCGCTCCGCGAAGTCGCCCGGCAGGCGGCGCAGGATGCGGCCGAGGACATGGCTGGCCAGGTGCGGGCAGCGCGCGGACGGCCGGATCAGGAAGCGGCTCAGGCAGACGACGCGCTCGAGATGCGACCGTCGCCCCTCGTCGTCCCACCCGATCCAGCGGTCCCGCGCCGCCACCCGCAGCGCCGCGGCGGAAAACCCCGCCGCCCCCAGCCAGCCGTGCGCCGAGCCGACGAGGTGGCGGACCTGGCGGCCCGCGAAGACCGTCATCCCGTGCGGATGCTCGCGCGCGACCAGCGTGTTCCACAGGACACGGTCCGCAGCGCGCGTGACGGCGACGATCCCGAGGCCCCCTATCCGCGCGGGATGCGGCGGCACATCCTCGGGCTCGGGGACGCCGGCCTCAAGGAGACGCGGCCCCGCCGCCGGCGCCGGCGCCTTCGGCGGAGGAAGGGCGATGCCGGAATCCCTCTCGGCCAAGGCGCCGAGCGCTTTCATGCACCCGGCAAGCTGAGGCCGGCCGCGCGCGTCGAGAAACGAGAACTCCTCGCAGATGCGGCGGCCCAGGGCGGATCGGCTGTCGAACCGTTCCTGCGACAGGATCGACGCCACCCGCGCGACCGCCGCCTCGTCCCGCAATGTGCGGCTGATCTGTGACTGTGCCATGCGGCCGGACTATCATGGGGGCAGCCCATTGTCCAGCCCCTTTTTTATGGACATGGTAGGGCTAGCCCTACCATGTCATGAAAGTTTTGGCTGAACTACGCGGTTTCTCCGGTGTAGAATCGCGTCATTATGGCACAGTCCCAGATCAGCCGCACCCTTGGCGGCCGGGCGGCAGTAGTTCTAATTATGCGTTCACATCGGTTTTTTCTTCACTTTCGGCTGCGTTTCCGGGCGGATTTCTGCTGTGTTTCGGCGGAATGGGCGGGCCGCCGGTTCCGGCTACGGAGGCTGTTCCGGCAGCTCGCCGGTGATGATTGTCCGCATCACGGCGTCCCAGTCGTCGTGCACGGCGTAGACGGTCAGGAACTTCAGGTTGTCAAGAAGCCGGCAGCGGGCGGCGAGCTTTGCCCGGGCCTCCTGCCAGCTTTCGCAGACCAGGTCGCAGGCGCTCTGCATCAGGAACGCGATCAGGTTGAAGGTCGCCAGCAGGCTGGACAGGGTTTCTTTGCCGTGCCCGAAGTTGTGCTCGAGATGGTATCCGTCCTTGAGAGCCTTGAAGGCGTTGTTCTCCACTTTCCACCGGGACCGGGCGCAGTCGGCCAGTTCGGCGACGCTGTCCGGGCCGACCGGGAGGTCGGTGGCGAAGCTGTTGCGGCAGAGCTGCTGTCCTGACGGCGATGTGATGGTGACTTCGAACCAGTTGACTTCCAGCGCGTCCTTTCCGTCACGGATCGGCAGACCGCTCATCCAGCGGTAGCGCAGCTGGCGCTTTTTCTTTTTCCGGCCCTCGGTCCGGGTCAGACAGCCGGTCTCAACCCCTTGAATATACTCGTAAAGCGTTGTGTGCGAGCTCGGCTTGCAGGTCAGGATGAAGCTTCCGCCGGCGGCCAGCACGGCCTCGCAGAGCGGCTGGCGGCAGTAGAGGTCGTCGCCGGGATAAACCGGTCTGAGCCGGGCCAGGCCGGATCCGGTCCGCCGCAGCCAGCGCTTGGCGGCGTTGATCTCGCAGTCCTGTTTCTCAGCCCCGTCCTGCGGGCGGATGAACTCCGGCGGCAGCGGCAGGAGGTGCGAGGTTCCCGGGGCGACGATGCCGGCGCCGGGCACGGCGTGGAAGTTCTGTGTCCGCCCGCCCGCCAGTTTCCGCTGCGGGCAGTTCCGGCAGCCGATGCTGCAGGAGGTGAAACACTCGGTGCCGTCAAGGGCGGTCAGCAGCCGCCCGTCAAGCCGGCGCAGCCGGTCAAGGGCGCCCTGGCGGTCCAGCCGGTCGACGATCCGGGTGAAGATGGAATCGAAGCGCTCCGGCGGCGCGCCGTCGAGCACGCTGCGGATGTGGCTGTCGGTCGGCAGCCGGTCAATGCCGAACAGGGTCCGGGCGTTGGACCGGCCCTGGCGGGACTGGAGCTGCGCCTGCGCCGCCAGGAAGGACGGGCACTGCAGGAAGAAGACGGCGAAGGCCGCCATGCCGATGTCGGCCATCTCCAGGCGGGCGTTGGCGCCGGTCCTGCGGTCCGGGGCGGACGCGCAGAGTTCGCGCATGTCGGCGATGTATCCGGCCAGCGGGGACATGGCGCCGCATTATGCACATATCAAAAATTTGTACAAATGTAAGCAAAAACAACAACTTACAGGTATTCTCCGCGCCTTTTCCCCAGGAGCCGGCGGCCGGAGCGGCGTCAGCGGCCGGTGATTCGCCCGCCGCCGGGGCGCCGCCGGCGCGCAGCCGCCCGCAGTGAAAAAAATCTCACCGGGGCAAAAAACCGTTGTGATACAACACGTTAAAAACTCAAAAATCCAAAATTAGAATTACTGTCCGGCGCTGATGTCAAGTGAGCGCGGCTGACGGGCGGCCGGACACAATATCCTGCGGCAGTCCGGCCCGGAATTCACCTTTTGGAGCGCGTCAAGGGGGCATCCGGCGCGGAAATTCCGTCACTGCCATGCCGGGCGGTGCCCGCGGTTTCCATTATGACACTGTGACTATTATTGCTACTGCAAAAACATCCTATGACATCCAGCCGACAGAATGTCAATGAAAACCGGGGGAATTCAGAAAATGCGGGCGTCTCGCGTCACGCCTCTGCCCAGGCGTGGGAATTCAGGCTAGGTGACACCGTCATCGGATATGACGCCAAGGACGCGTTAGGGCGGGCGCCAATTGGCCGCAGACCATAAGGCAGCGTCCGTCAGCCATCGCAATCAGGTCAGCGGGATAAACCCAGATGTTGGTCCATTGCGGCGGCGTCTAGGAGATCCGTCATCTTCAGAATCCCTCATTGCCATGTTCTTGGCATCGCCGCCCGGATTGACGCGTTCGCAACATGCAGACCTGCCGCCTGTCCCTGTGCCGCAGAACTGCCGGTTCTTAGTGGTCGAATATCGTTGCCGGATCATGAGCGATCGTCGAATGGTAATCCCAGTTTGAACCTCCGTCGTCCGAACGGATAAGAGTGGATCGCGTCGATTCTGCCTCGCTTCCTTCGCCATTGCCCAAAATCCTGGCGTAAATGCCCACCAGCATGCTGCCATCAGCCGCTGCGGGTTCCGTCATGTTTCAGCGGGCGGACTTTGCACGGCACAGGCGCCCCGAGCTTGCTCATCAGCGGGTCGATTTTTGCGCGAATTTTCCCAGCCGGGCCTGTGTCTTAAATGCCCAAGTCCAATCGCCTCATTCATCAGTAAAGGACACGGAACTCCACGATGGCTGCTCAGGCCTGATGCCCCGCTCGAAAATCCGGTTATGGCCAGATTAACCAGCAGCGCGCCGTCGGCAAGCTCACAAATGCCGCAGTCCCTGTTGCCGCCGGTAACTGTCCGCGGCAGCACGAACTGTGGTTCGTTCCAGGTAACTCCGCTATCCCGTGACCGGACAAATTGCGTCTGGCCGCCGTCATGATGAAATGGAAACCGCTCTTAGTTGAACACGGCGACTATGCCGCCACTTACAAGTGCCCGTGCCGTGATTCGGTTCATACCGCGCTCCAGACGCGGGATAATCTCGTGATGGGTCACACCGGACAGCCCAGTGATTTTTTCAACCCTTTCGGGCTTTGGGGTTCTTCCGTCGAATCCGCCTACAGCTCGGGATTGAGCAGCCGGACTCCAATATTCTTGATGCGCAAATAATTGCGTACGCCTTCAAGTCCCCGTTCTCGGCCGATTCCGCTGAGCTTGACGCCGCCGGCCGGAGCTTGGACACCGCCGATGAACCAGCCATTGATCCAAACCGATCCGGCATCCAGCTGGCGGGCCAGGCGGGTGGCGCGGCCGATGTCACGGGTGTGAATTCCGGCGACGAGGCCATATGGCAGACTGTTGGCGATTTCGACCGCGTCGTCGTCGGATGAAAACCGGAAAACCGAGACCACCGGGCCAAATGTCTCTTCCTGTGCCAGGCGGGAATTCATATCGATGTTCTCGACAATCGTCGGCGCAACGAAAAAGCCCGGGCCGTTCTTCTGGTTCAGGTCTCCATCCAGCAGGAAACGGGCATCGCTTTCACGCGCCTCGTCGATATGTGACCGCACCTTGTCGAAATGCTCTGCCGAAACAAGCGGCCCCAGATCGGGGTCCGATCCGCCGGGGCCGATCGTGAGTTCAGCCGCGGCCGCAACAAACCGGTCAAGAAACCTCTCAGCTGTCTTCTCGTGGAGCACGAGTCGTGAAACTGAAGAACAGACTTGACCGGAATTGTCGAAAGCACCTTCCAGAGCGGTTTCGACTGCTGCCTCAAGATCGGCGTCCTCGAATACGATCAGCGGATTCTTTCCGCCAAGCTCGAGCACAGCCGGTTTGATCAACTTGCCCGCGAGTTCGCCGATCCGCCGTCCGGTCGCGACCGAACCGGTAAAGGTGACGCCGTCGATTTCCGGGTTGGTCACAAGGGCTTCGCCAGCCTCCGGTCCATAACCGGAGACGACGTTGAACACCCCCGGCGGAAATCCGGCCTCAGACATCATTTCGGCAAGGGCGGCAGTTGACAGCGACGAGTGTTCCGACGGTTTGACGACCACGGTGCAGCCTGCGGCGAGCGCCGGCGCCACCGAACGGATGGCCATTCCGAGTGGAAAGTTCCAGGGAGTGATGTGGGCCGTGACGCCGAGCGGCTCAAGTTCGGTGTAATCGAGAAAATCGGGGCCAAGCGGCACGGTAATGCCTTCGATCTTGTCGGCAGCCCCGGAATTGTACCGCAGCGTTGTCACCGCGCCGCTGACATCGCCGCGGGCGGCGCTGATCGGCTTGCCGACATCCACGGTTTCCAGCAGAGCGAAGGTCTCGGCATTGCGCTCAAGCTTGTCGGCAAGCCGCAAAAGCAGTTCGCCTCTGCCTTGCGGCGAGAATGCCGACCACGGACCGCGGAGCGCAGCGCGCGCCGCTGCGGCAGCCGCTTCAACGTCCGCACGGCCGCCCCTCGACACGCGGGCGACAACAGCTTCGGTTGCCGGATCGACGACGCCAATCCGCTTTCCGGTCCGGGCCGGCCGCGCCGCATTGTCGATCCAGACTGTATCGAGGCTTGGCGCGGTTGCCCGGTGTCGCGCGTCAGCCTGCATCCGCCCAAAGGCGAGAACAGAAGCCGCGATCCCGCTGTTGCTTGATACCGTCATGGGAAATCCCCTGTTTGAAACTCATTTGCAGGACAAAGAATAGCACGAAGCCGGGCACGGACAGAATGTCAATGCCGGCCTGGCGACGGAATATCCCTCCATTTGGATATGGGTTCCGACGACCGGCTGCAGAACGGGCAATTCCGGGCGGAATGGTCTCCATGCTTGCGTCAAATACGATCAGCATTGGCCACAGGAAACTGTTCCGGTTCAGGGTAAAGACAATGACTGCCGCCGCAATCACGGACTGCCGCTGCAATCACGGGCGCGCGCGCAAACGGAAAGGCGATCAGCAGAAACAGCCGGAACGGAACTGCCCCAACCAAAACAGGCCGCTTCAGTGATTTCCTTCGGAAATCTCAGGAACACCGGCGATTCATGTGGATTGAGAACACGATTGGCAATCGTTCGAAGCATCAAGGCCTTGTCAGCGCTGGCCCGGCCAATCTTTATAGTGGCCAACAGCATCGGTATTTCGGAAATTTCAACCAGGATCATGATTGAGGCCGGCAAAATCAGGAAGATCGCGGACCAGTCGGGAAACCGGTGCCACGCCGGCACAAATCCGGCGAAAGCGCTGACCGGCACACAGCGGGTCGTCGACGTGACGGCCTTGACAAAACGTTTCAGTCCCCGGCGGACTGCCGGATGCTCGAAGGCCTTGCCATTGAAGCCGAGGGCGGCGCGGCGCGGGAGTCACGCCATTTCACCCCCGCCTGGCAAATGGATTCACGCGCATCGGCAAGCCGTCGCAGACAGGCAATGCGCTGAAACGCCGGAGCCTGGCCGGTCACAGCCGATCATCGCAATCCGGGTTTGCTCAGGGGCTGAACGCCTCCATAGGTCCAATGCATCGACCGTTCACGCGAAGGGTCTTTGTGTTTCGTGTCTCGATGGCGCTTATGCGGCCGATCCGCGTGAAATCCAGATCGTCTTGGTCTGAAGATATTGCTGCATCGCTTCCGTGCCGTTGTCCCGCGACAGCGAACCCGATTGCCTGTAGCCGCCAAACGGCGTCTTAATATCCCCCTCCGAGAAACCGTTCACGGAAACGGTGCCGCAAGGAAGGCGGTGCGCCATGTGCAACGCGCGGTCGATGTCGCGAGTGAACACCGTGGCGTGCAGCCCGTAATCGGAATCTGACGCAACACGCAGCGCATCGTCCACACCCTTGACCGGCAGAACACCCAGCACGGGACCGAAAATCTCTTCGCGGGAAATCGTCATGTCCGGGTTGAGACCGGAAAAAACCGTCGGCTCGACAAAATATCCCTGTCCTTCCCGTGCACCGCCCGTCAGCATGCGCGCGCCTTCCGACTTCCCGATGTCGATATAGCCGGTAACCCGTTCCATATGTTCTCCGGATACCATCGCGCCAATATCGGTATTGGGATCGAGCGGGTCGCCGACCTTGTATGCCTTGGCACGCTCAACGACGCGCTCGAGAAACGTGTCTGCGATCCTGGAATCGACCAATTGACGCATGTTGGCCGAACAGTTTTGCCCACCGTTCCAGAACGCCGAGGTGGCGGCGTGTTCGATCAGGTCATCGTCCAGGTCGGCATCGTCCAGAACGATAAACGGGCTCTTGCCGCCCATCTCGAGTCCAATGACCTTGAGATTGCTTTCTCCGGCATAGCGCAGAAAGTAACCGCCGACTTCGGTCGAACCGGTAAAAGACACGATGTCGATGTCAGGATGCCGGCCGACGGCCTGCCCGGTCGTTTCTCCGAGTCCGGGAAGCACGTTCAGAACGCCGTCGGGGACCCCGGCTTCCTGCGCCAGCTCCGCCAGCCGCAGCGCGGTCAAGGGGGTCTGTTCCGCGGGTTTGACGATGCAGGAACACCCGGCGGCCAGGGCAGGCGCAAGTTTCCATGCGGCCATCAGGAGCGGAAAGTTCCAGGGCAGAACCAGCCCCACGACACCGGCGGGTTCCCTGACGATCAGCGCCAGCGCATCTTCGCCTGTGGGAGCGATCTTGCCGAAAGACTTGTCGGCAAGCTCACCGTACCACTGGAAGAAATTCGCCACTTCACCACCGATTTCATCCTCGCAATCGGTAATGGTCTTGCCGCTGTCGAGGCTCTCCATCACCGAAAGATCGGTGCTGTTTTCCCGCACCAACTCGGCCAGCTTCAGGAGCACCTCTTTCCGGTGCTCAGGCGCCGCCCGCGACCATGCTCCGTCGTTGAAACTGCGCCTCGCAGCACGGACCGCGAGGTCCACATCGTCTTCTTTGCAGTGTGAGACCCCGCAGAGCGTCTCACCTGTGGCCGGGTTGACCGTTGTGAAAGTTGATCCGTCCAAAGCCGCACGGCGCTTTCCATCGATGCATGCTTCGGCGGTCAGTGAAATAGCAGATGCGCGATCCTGATACTCTTCTCTTGTCAAAGACATGTCGACCTCCTCTTAGAAATGTTGCGAAATGCAGCGCGTCAATGTTGATGACAGCCCGAATTGTCTTGCCAGGAGATGTTACCGAAGTTCCGGCGGTTCTGGAAGTCATCTCAAGGTGGGTTCCGGTCCGCGGGCCGCCGCGGCAGGCCAGCCGTGCGGCGGCGGCCTGCATAGTTTCGTGTCTGATGCCCCATATCACCATTCGTCGCGCATTCTCGGATTCGGCACACGCATCCGGGGGCGTGTGAACGAACTGAGCAGATGCCATGAGTCTTGTTGGGAATTGCCCTTGGGGATGATTCGGTCCAAAGAGGCGTTCTGACATCAACATATGGTGGCAAGGGGCCGTTAATCGGCAACCCCTTGCCGGGTGAAAAGAGATCAGGAATGCCGAAAGAGTTGAACGGCGTGACCCCTTCCGGGGGCGAGGTTAACACGCTGTGCGTCGCGTTGGAAGTGAGCGCGCCGTCCTGCCCGACGCTTGCCCGGCGGCATGAGGTTGCGGCGAAAATGGCTCCAGTTCCAAATACGGCAGCACCGGACTGTCACGCCTCCGGAAAGCAGCTACAATGCGTTATCGCATTGACCCTGGCCGGTCGAGTGCATGGGCTGCCGGCGGGGCGGGCCGCTAACTGCCCACAATCTCGCACTGCAGATTGCTGTCCTCGAGAAACGTTTAAATACAATGGACCAACGCTATAACAAGGGGCGGGTCAGTTGCGCGAAGACTTGGCCTGGCCGGAGACCCGCCTGTTGCCCGCGGTTGCGAGTTTGATCTCCGTGGCGGCCGTGATCCTCGGAATCAGAATTAGTCTCTCCGGTGGACGTTCGCCGTTTTTCGGAAGACTGATCGACAGGTCCCTCGCTGCAGGATCTGGCCGTAAAGCTTGCGATGTCTGAAGAATACTTGGACACGCGCTTGGCGGCCCGAACTCCCAGTGGCAGTGTATGGACGTCCACATGCGAGAAAGATGTGGGCAACTTTCGAGATCAGATGCAACTCGTAAAGGTTGTACGGCTTGACTTGCATTGAACGGCGAGATGTGTTGTGCGGACCCGCCCGGTTTTCGGTTGGCAAGCACCCATGAGCTGAAGGGGTCGTGATGGGATTAACCAAGGTTTCCGAAAAGGTACTTTCACGACCTGTTGTCGCGACTGGGCGAGGAGGCAGCGGCACCAGGCTTTTATCCATGCTGCTGCAGGAACATGGGTTGTTTCTGGGAAACCGTTTGAATGGTTCCGAAGATTCAATCGAATGGGTCGGAGCGCTATATGAATCCGCCGTTAGGAAGCTCACGCACGGCCCACCTTTGTGCGGGCCGTGGCACGAGGAAGTGTCAGGATGCGCTGAGAGCATTCTCACCGGGGGCCAATGGCAGAAAGGTCAGCTCTGGGGATGGAAGCTCCCGGAGACGATGTTGATACTGCCGGAAGTCATGCATGCATTTCCGAACGCCACGATCATCCATCTGGTGCGACATCCTGTTGATACCTGTTTGAGGGCGCCTCATGTGACATCGCAAACAAACAACCCCGTCGGTGCGGCGACACTTCGAGCGGCTTACTCGTGGCTGGGTTGGCGCAGAGATCCAGAAGACGACGATGATTATATCCGCAATTCCGCCTCTTGGGTTTATCAGGTGCAAAGGGTCATTCGGTTTGGCAGGGAACTGGGCCCGAATCGGTACATTGAAATCCGGTTCGAGGATCTGTGCGACGATGCACAGACGGTATCGGATGCAATTGCCCGTTTTCTTGACATTCCAGTAACCATAAGTGCGGTCGGGGGGATAATTGATAGCAAGCGTCGCCGAAGTTGGGTGACAGGCGACAGCAAAGCCCTCGAAGTCTGGTCAATTTGCGAGGAGACCGGAACGATGTTGGGCTACGACCTGGAACGGACCGATTGAACAGAGTTCGCTTTGGTTTTGCGGCACAGGATACGCCGATTTTCCCATAAAATTCAGAATCGAAAGTTTGCGGACGAAGATCACCGCAATGGAAAACTCCTCTGAACAGCACCCACCGGGCAAGGTTTGCGACGAAGAAGGAATTTCGCAGTTCGTGGTTTGGGGCTTAGGTGTCGTCCGATTTCTTGGATTCTGATGCATCCTGAGTTTAACGCCGCCAAATGCTCTCGTCGACATCACACGCCAGGGAGAAGAAAACCATGGACCCCGTAAGGATCGGCTTAATCGGCTGCGGCATTATCAGCGAGGATTATCTCCGCGCCGCCGCCACGTTCGATGTCTTGCGTTTTGTCGGCTGCGCGGACATCGACTCGTCGGCAGCCCATCGCACGGAAGAGAGATTCGGTGTGCCGGCCATGTCGGTGGACGAGCTGCTCGGCCGCGACGAAGTGGAAGTCATCCTGAACCTCACGATTCCTGCCGCTCACACTGCGGTGAACCTCGCTGCCATCGACGCCGGCAAACACGCCTATTGCGAGAAACCGCTGGCCCTCAGCGTGGCGGAAGGCGAACGCGTGCTCGAAGCCGCGGCCGCCGCCGGCCTGCGGGTGGGCTGTGCGCCGGACACGTTCCTGGGCGGCGGCCATCAGACGGTTCGCGGCCTGATCGACGCCGGCGCCGTCGGCACACCGGTCGCCGCCACGGCATTCATGATGGCGCTGGGCCACGAAGCCTGGCACCCCAACCCAGCGTTTTACTACCAGCCCGGCGGTGGACCGCTCTTCGACATGGGGCCGTACTATCTGACCGCCCTGGTTCACGCGCTCGGGCCGGTGCGACGCGTGGCTGCCATCACCAGCCGCGGCCGTGCCACACGAACCGTCGGTTCCGGACCCCGCCGCGGCGAATTGATCGATGTGGAGGTCGATACACATGCCGCGGGGACGCTGGAGTTCGTCTCCGGAGTGGTCGCGACTGCGGTCATGAGTTTCGACGTGTGTCTGCATAGCAACCACTTCATCGAGATACACGGCGTGGATGCCAGCCTGTCGGTCCCGGATCCGAACGGTTTCGGCGGCATCGTGCGCCTGTCCGGCGACCGCGGGTGGGAAGATCAGGAGCTGACCCACGGCTATACGGACGAATTGCGCAGCATTGGCCTCGCCGACATGTCGGTCGGCATTCGCACTGGCCGCGATCATCGCTGCGACGGGCGCCTGGCCCACCACATCCTGGAGATCATGGAGGCGTTTGGCCGTTCCGCAGCCGAGGGTCGACATATCGACGTGATGAGCCGTCCCGACCGGCCGGCGCCGTTGCCACGGGGACTGGCTCACGGCGAATTGCGATAGAGAGGAAGTCATGGGAAACGTCTTCATCACCTGGGGTGGCTGGGAAGGTCACGAGCCGGAAACGACCGCCGGCATTTTTGCCGACCTGCTGTCGGCCGCAGGCCACGAGGTCACCGTCACGGATGTGCTCGACCCCTTCGCCGACGAGACGTTCATGGCCGAGGTCGATCTTGTCGTGCCGGTGTGGACCAAGTCCCGGATTGGCCAAGCGGAAGAAGCGGGTCTCCTGAAGGCGGTCCGTGCCGGCACCGGCTGCGCGGGCTGGCACGGCTGCATGGCGGATTCGTTCCGCACCAGCGTCGAGTACCAGTTCATGGTCGGGGGCCAGTTCATCTGCCATCCGGGCGGCATCGTCGAGTATGAGGTCAATGTCTCCAGCGACGACCCGATCGTCGCCGGCATCAACGACTTTCAAATGCACTCCGAGCAGTATTTCATGCACGTCGATCCGTCCAACGAAGTGCTGGCGACGACCACCTTCAAGGGCCGGCACTGGGGCATCGACTGGGTGAAGGGCGTCAGGATGCCGGTTGTCTGGAAGAAGCGTTATGGGGCAGGCAAGGTCTTCTACAGTTCACTCGGACATGTGGCGTCGGATTTCGACGTCCCCGAAGCCAAGGAGATCATGCGCCGGGGCTGCCTCTGGGCGATGCGGCGCTGAACCGTTCGGTGCGCGGGCCACCTTCCGGGTCCTGCCGGCGCTGGAGATCTGGGGATCGGAAACCCGCCGCATGTCATGGCCGGCATCTGCGACATGCCGCCGTTGCAATGGCCCGGATTGTCCATGAATCACCGGACACGCCGGCGGCAGAATATCTGACAAACAAGCCGGTTCAAGCCAGAACAACCCGGGCCATCGCAGACATGGCCGGCAACAGACTTCGGGCAGGCGCGACCGCGCTGAATCGATGCGGCGGCACTGCGCACAGGAAGAAGAGGGCGCGGCCGTCTGCCTTCCTCTGTCAAAAATCGTTAATACTCGGTCAGGGATTGTCAAGAGATTCATTGCCCTGCCGATACGCTTCAAATGCGCCCGGCAGAGGCGGGTTTTACTTGGCCATATTCACCGGCAAGGCGCCGGCGCCGGGATTTGCGGTCAGCAAGTCCGCCAGGTTAGGAGGGTGAAGCGTGAACACAGAAGAGCTGAAGGAAGATCTGGCCGGCTGTTACGTCACGGTTCCGACACCGTTCCATGACGATCCGGAGTTTTCGGTCAATGAGCGCGCGCTGCGGCAGCATGTCCGCTTCCTGATCGATGCCGGGCTGAACAGCAGCTACGCGACCTTTCTGGCCGGGGGAGCCGCCGGCGACTTTTCCGCCATGACCTTTGACGAACGCATCAGGGTCATGGAAACGGTTGCCGACGCGGCCGATGGCCAGGTGCCGCTGGCAATGGGAGCGCAGACGACAAGCACGCTGGAGCTGCAGCGGCTGGCAAAGGCCGCCAGACGCGCCGGCGCCCAGTTCATCCAGGTGTCATGCCCGTTCTACTTCGCGCACACAGAGGGGGATTTTGAGGAGTTCGTGCTGGCGGCCTGCGAGGCCGAGCCTGACATCGGAATCATAATTTACAACACGTTCTGGACCAGCACCGAAGTTTCCGGCGAAATGGCGTCAAGGCTCGCTGAAATACCCAATGTCGTTGGCCTGAAATGGGCGGTTCAGCGCTCCGACGCCATGGAGTTTGAAGATGTGACATCACGGTATTCCGACCGTTTCACCATCATCGACAACAATCTCTATTTCGCAGTCAGCGCCATGCCGGCTTTGGGCGCCCGCGCATTTGAAGTCCACAACTGCAATTTCTGGCCGGAGTGGGGCATCAAGCTGGTTGATGAGGCGCGATCCGGAAACTACTCGGAAATCGCCCGCATGCTGATCGAAGAGGCCATGCCGTTTTACAAGCTGTGGACCAAAATCGAGGAGGAATTCACCAGCGGCGACGGTTATCTGGACAAACTGTGCATGGAACTGGTCGGACTGCCATCGAGCAGATGCCGACCGCCCACGCGTGACATCAGGCGCCGCTACCGCGATGAAACCAGGGCCATGATGCAGCAGATCAACGCGCCCAGGTTATTGCCGGACCCTGCAGACGTATGATCGCCTCAATGTTCGGCCGGCCTTCTCATTGACGCAGTCTGCCGTCTGCCGCGGCATGTCAATTCATGCCCGCGCGCCTCGGCACAGCGCCTGACCGCCAATCGAGAATCCCATGCAGGTGTTCAGCTTTCTCGAGTTAAACCCGGCCGAGGCGGACAGCCTGCGGGAGGCGGTCGCGCCTGATCGGCTGATCCTTGGCGCCGGCCAGGATTCCGTTGACCCGCCCGCCGAATTCCTCGCCAGTGAAATCGCATTCGGCGATCCCTCGCGCAGGTGGGTCGAGGCCCATCCCGGCCCTTTGTGGCTGCAGCTCGATTCAGTGGGAATTGACGAATATCTGGAGCTTGACCACGACAACTCCGGTCTGGTGATCACCAATCTCGCCGGGTTTTTCGCCGACCCGGTCGCCGAAACCATTCTTGGCAGCATCCTCTCCCTGGCACGCGGCATCGGCGAATGCCGCCAGCTCAAACGGGACCAGCACTGGCGGGGCGGCGACCTGCGGCCGGAACTTTGGCTGCTGCGGGGACGGCGGGTCGTGCTGTTCGGGAAGGGCTCCATCGGCGACCGGCTGCGGCAGCTGCTGGCGCCATTCGGGTGCGAGACCGAGATGTTTGGGTCGGACTGGACCGACGCCGCGCTCGACCGGGCGCTGGCAAATGCGGACGTCATCGTATGCGCCGTCCCGGACACGCCGCGGACACGAGGCGCGTTTGACCGCAGACGCATTGCGCTGATTCCCCGCTCCGCAATCCTTGTGAACGCCGGACGGGGTTCGCTGGTCGATGAAAGAGTGCTCGCAGACGCCCTCTTGGGAGGACAGCTGGCCGGCGCGGCGCTGGACGTGACGGTCGATGAGCCATTGCCCGCGACGCATCCGTTTTGGTCCTGCCCAAATCTGATTTTGACCCAGCACTCTGCGGGCGGAACAGGCGGCGAAATCAGGGAGAAGATTCGGTTTTTCGCCGAAAACCTGGAGCGCTACCGACGAGGCGGACAACTCGCGAATGTAGTGGATTTCACAAGAGGACACTGATGGTGAAAATCGCTGACCTGCGGTGCGTTCTGCTGAGCTCGCCTTACTCCTTCGCCGAGGACGCGGAAATCAAGGAGTGTTTTCCGAACGGACCAAAGCGCACCGTGGGCATGGTCGAGGTCACGCTTGAGAACGGCGTCACTGGCATCGGCGAGGGGTATTTGGCGGTCTTCGCGCCCTTGGTGTTCAAGTCGATATTCGAATTGTGCGTGCCCTATCTGAAGGGCGAAGACGGATTCGATATTCCGCGGCGGATCGCGGATCTGCGCAGCGTATGTGACTACTGGTCTCTGCAAGGCGCGGCCCGGCACGTCATCAGCGCGTTTGACATTGCCCTGCACGACGCCAAGGCCAAGACGCTCGGCATTCCCGCTTATGAATTGCTGGGCGGTTCGACCGCAGAATCCATCCGGCTCTATGGCAGCGGAGGCTGCTGCGATACGCGCGAGCATTTTCAGGACGAGCTCGGCCTGCTCGGGCAATTGGGAATCACGCTCTACAAGATTCGGGCGGTCAAGACCGATATCATGCGCACGGCGTGGGCCGTCAACGAGGCCGGCAGGCACGGCATAAAGGTCGGGGTCGACATGTGTCAGAACCTCGCCGACCCGCCGCAGTCGGTTGCTGACGTCGTGTCGTATCTGTCGGCGGTGGCGCAGCACACCAGCCACCTGATCGAATTCGTGGAGGAGGCGATCGGGCCAGACGCGCCCGACGCATTCAGGGAACTGCGCTCGCAGTGCCAGCCGCAGGTCTGCGGCGGCGAGATTATCACAACGCCGGGGGAGATGATCTGGCGGCTGAGGAACGGCGTCTATGATTTTGTCCAGCCCGATGCCTCGGTGATTGGCGGCTTGCTTGCCGTAATGGAGGTCTTCGCGGCGGCCCGCCAAGAGCAGACTGACGTCGTGGTGCATGCCTGGGGCGGTCAGGTTGCGGTCATGGCCAGCTATCATGCGGCGTTTGCCGGCGGCGGCCGGTTGGTGGAGTATCCGATGCTTGCGTTCCCGCTCGGTCCGGAAATGCTGACCGAACCGCTGCAAATCGCCGATGGCGAACTCCGGCGTCCGGAAGCGCCCGGCATCGGCACGCGCCTTACGCCGGAGATTGAATCCAGGTATCCGTTTGACCCCAGCGCCGTCTATTCCTGCAAGCTGCAGGAATATGTGCGACATCCTGAGGATTACTGGATCGCGCCCTGAGCCGCATTGGCAAGAGCGTCAACCTGCCGAAACTCGAATTGTTGGCCTGTGCACAGGCGATTGCGGGTCATTCGGCCCGACCCACAAAGCGGACCACGCGAATCAGACCAGGCCCGGTGAGCTCAATGGGCCAGGTCCGGTTCTTTTCGGCTTCGGCAAAGGTGTGAAGCGGGTTGCGGCCGCGCCGGCGGAAAGGCGTCATCCGGTGTCAGTGCCCCGAGATCGGCAGGAAACATTGCGAGGCTGTGCCATCGACCGGCCGGCGCTGGCTTCAAGATGGCCCCTGCAACCGGGATCGACCGGAGCGGAGGTGAACTCTGTGAACATGCCTTCGGCCGGCCTGACCGGATCCGGACGATTCCGGCCCGCACCGCACCGGCGCAGGCCTTCGTGACCATGCCGCGTTTGTCCCAGACACGTGATTCTCAGCTTGGCAGCGGGTCGACACCAGCGCTCGAGGAGGAATGGCAACGGTGTGTGAACGGTCCGCGGGAAAGGGCTTCAATCCGAATTCCCTGAAAACGAGGCGGCAATGGCAATGACGACCGCATTGGGACGGCTGCACAGCCTCTTCCCAGCTGCGGCACCACAAGGCGAAAACAAGATCGGGTGCTCCTGCCTTTCCCTCCGCTATAGGGTTCGGGTCACTTTGGAGAGGAGAGGCGGCCGGTCGCAGTCGACTCCCAGATGCCGCCCCAACTGTTCGGTGAAGCGGTAAAAGCCTGCGATTTGGCAGATGGGCGCACACAGGGGGTGCGGCGGCCGGGAGGCGGGCAAATTGAACGCGCCCTTCATGCTGCCCCCGACCATATGAACGCGCGCGCCGGCGCGGCGCAGTGTCTGCGCTGCCTCAATTACGCTGGCCCGCCCCGCATCTTCCGGGAGGAATGCAAATGCGGCCATGTCACTGCCGGCGAGACTGACTGGGCCATGCTGGAATTCAGTCGCGCTGCACGCTTCAGCATGCAGGCGGCACACTTCCTTCAGTTTCAGTGCCGCTTCAAGCGCCGCGGACAGCGATGGCCCCCGGCTGATCGCGAATATGGAAGAACAGCCAGCAAGCCGGTCAGCGGCGCATGACCAGTCACAGGCCAGCGCAGCCTCGAGGGCAGGCGGGAGTTCCCGCAGGCACATCGCAAGCCCTTGATCGCGCGCCATTCCCGCAAACAGTCCGCAGACCGCTATCATGCTGTTCACAAAAGATTTTGTTGCCGCCACCGCCAGTTCAGGACCGGCGTCAACCGGCAGGACGCGTTGCGCCCCGCGGCCAACCGGTGAATCAACCGTATTCAGCAAGGCAACGGTATGCGCGCCGCCCTGCCGCGCATGTGCCTGCAGGGCGACCAGATCTGGACTCGCGCCCGATTGGGAAATCGTCAGGCAAACCGCGTTTTCCAGCCTGAGTTCGGCTCCGTAAATCGATGCGATTGACGGCCCGATGGACGCCACAGGCAGTCCCAGCCGCGACTCGACGGTATATTTGAAGAAATTCGCCGCATGGTCCGATGTGCCCCGCGCGCAAGTCACAAATAACCGCGGGCACAGATCGGCGAGCTCCCTGCCGGCGAAGATATAGGAGTCTAGATTCGCGGTTATCTGCCGGGCAGCCGCCTCAGGGATTTCTGCGATTTCAGCGGCCAGACGGCTGCCACTGCTGCAAGTGCGGCCGGAATCCTTCAATGCACACCTGTGATCATCGCGACGATTTCGTTCTTGTGGGTCTGAGCCGTCGTCCGAATCCCGATTTGCCGTCCCTGCCGCAGCACACAGATCCGGTCGGAAAGGCGGAACACCTGGTCAAGACTGTGGCTGATGAGAAGCACTGCGAGCTTCTTATCCTTCAGGGAATTCACGATGGCTTCCACCTTTGCGGTTTCCGCGACACCCAGAGCGGCGGTCGGCTCATCGAGCAGAATGAGTTTCCTCGCGTAGCGCACGGCGCGCGCAATCGCCACGCCCTGACGCTGCCCGCCGGACAGTTTGCTGATCGCGGTGCGGGCGGAAGGAATTGCGATATCCAAATCATCCAGGAGGCGCACCGATTCTTCAACCATGGTCCGGCGGTCGAGCAGGTTGAACGGCCCTCTGGTGAGCTCCCTTCCGAGGAACAGGTTCATGTAAACCGGCTGCTGGTCGGCCAGCGCAAGATCCTGATAAACGACCTCGATGCCGCTTCCCCGCGCCTTGCTGGCGTCGGCAAAGGCGACCGTCTGGCCGTCCAGCTCGACAGTTCCGGAGGTGGGCGCATGAACTCCGGCCACAATCTTGACCAGCGTCGACTTGCCGGCGCCATTGTCGCCCACCAAGGCAATGATTTCACCCTCGAAGAGATCGATTGAAAAGTCCTCAAGCGCGACGATTCCGCCAAAGCGCTTGTGTATGTTGCGGAGCGACAGGGCCGGTTGGCTGGGATTCCGCACCGTTTCTGTCATCGCGCCTTCCTGTGGAACCAATCGCATTCCTGCCCAAACGCGTTCTCAATTTTGCCGACTTCCGGCCGCCCCGACAGAACGCCCTTGATGCCGGCGACGAACGCCCGGGTCACAAATGCCTGCCCCCTGAACCCGAACAACACCGAGTCGCCCGGATGCGGTCTGAAGCGGGTGTCCGATTTGATCATTCCATAATAGTCGATGGCGGATGGCGGCAGGATTTCAACGGAGAACAGCACATCGTCGCCGGTCGCCGGTTCATGCGTGACGACAGCCTTGACATCATATTCGGGAAACACCGGATCGATATACAGCCCGCCGCCGAAGCAATAGGACCGGCCGGCGTGAACATGCGAGACTTCGGTCAAATACAGGACCGAGGGAGTCTCCGGCAGATCCCGGACCGCGTGCAGCGGCGTCGTTCCGTGCAGGCCGTTTCCAGGTTCGCACTGGGTCGCTCCGGCGTCGGCGAGCGCCGCCAGAACCGCCGATGAGGTCGTGCCGGGGGCGTTGATCTCGATATCGGACCGTCCGGCCCCCGCGAGCAGTTTGGCGGCGCTGGCCAGGGTCGTCAGATTTGGTGTGGGCAGGACCGACAATGTGTCGCTGTCGTAGAGCAGTGCGGGAAACGTCGTGACCCCGGCAAAACGGGCACCATCGAGGCCATCCAGCCGGTCGGCGGCGCGCAGAATCCCACTGGCTTCAAATCCACCCTCATGCCCGCGGTAGAATGTGTCGCCCGTGGTTTGTATGCGCGCCAGCAATGGCTGCTCGCGTCCCGCCGCCCGGCTGGCGGCGGCTGCTTCCCGCGCCTTCAGAATGCTGAATACCGTCCAGAAATCCGGCTTTACGACAGAGGCCGCAAACTCCGCGTCGTGCCTTGGAATCTGCACGAGGTGGCCCAGATGGCCGGTGCGCATTCCCCCTCGGAGGCAGGCGGCCGCGCAGGCGAGATCGACGGCCACGCATCTCGAGATTCCGCCATCCATCACGGCTTGACAAAAGCCGCTGTGTCTCCCGACCTGTTTGGTCATGGCAAAGGTTTTCATGCCGAACTTGTCGGCTTCCGCCTTAAAGAGCCGGGCGTTCGCTTCCACAGCATCCAGGTCAAGGACAAAACAATTCGCCGGCAAATCGCCCGACTGGTGCAGCGCGATCGCCGCTTCGATGAATTGCGGGTTGCGCCGTCTCAGCACGTCAAGAAACATCCTGCGCTCCTTTCAGCGGCCCGCGTCACGCAGTGAAACTGCGACGGCGAACAGTATGATCAGACCGCGCACGATCATCTGTTCCGATACTGACAGCCCCATCAGGATGAGGCCGTTATTGAGCATGCCCATCAGCAGCGATCCGACGCAGGCGCCGATGATGAAGCCCTTGCCGCCGGTGAGCGCGGTTCCGCCCACAATCACGGCCGCGATCACTGTCATCAGGTCGCTTTCGCCGAGCGTGTATTTTGCCGCTTGGAGGCGCCCGGCATAGAGCAGACCCGCAAGTCCGGCGCAGCCCCCGCTCAAAGTGAGGACCAGAAACCGGATGCGCGCGACCTTGATTCCGGAAACACGCGCCGCCGCTGGATTATCGCCGGTCGCTGTGACATGCGCGCCGAACCGGGTGGATTTCAGCACCAGCTGGCCGGCGGCGACAGTCACGACGGTCCAAATGATCAGCGAGTGAATGCCGAAAAGAGAACCGGTGCCAAAAAACCCCGTGAAGAAATCGTTGATCACCGGAACGGACTGGAGGTTGGTCATCCAGCGCGCGATCCCGGCAAAGAGGCCGAGCGTGGCCAAAGTCACAAGAAACGAAGGCAGTCTGAGATAGGCCACCAGCGCGCCGTTCAGGGCGCCGATCGCGAACCCCGCTCCCAGTCCGGCCGCTATGCCGGCCGCTGCGGGCGCTTCGCGCATGACGACGGCCGCGGACAAGGCCGAAACCGCAACGATTGATCCGAAGGAAATGTCGATTTCGGCGGCGGAAAACGCAAACACAAGCCCGACGGCCATGACGGTCGCGGGAGCGGTCTGCAGTATGATGTTCGTGAGATTCCGCGAACTCAGGAATCCGTCGTCATGGAGCGCCGCGGCGAAGAACAGAAAAATCGCAAGAAACCCGAAATAGACGACAAATCTTTGCGCGTCGAACTTTCTGGCCGCCTTCGCCAGTTCCCTCATCGCCTGTCACCCGCAATTTGGCCCTTGATATTCGCCTTGAGCCGACGATGCTTCACGAAACGGCGGTTCCTTGACAAGACGATCCCGCGTCTGCCGCTGCCAAAGCGAACCGGCGCCGCGGCCGCGGCGCCGGTTCGCAAAGTTGTTGCCCGCGAATCCGTTCGGAAGCCGGCGCAGCGGCCCGGCTTTCAGTTTCCGGCGTTCAGCACGCTTTCGGGCGCGCTCCTGTGCAGCGACGTCATCCAGCCATCCGCGACATTGTCCGCAGTCACGGTGATCGCCGGCGCCACGATGAAAGGCGGCGAGTCCAGATCAGCCAGCTTTCGGGCGCCGACCGCTGCCATTGCGCGGCCAAGTTCGTACGCTTCGTCGGCCACAATCGCCGCAACGTTTCCACCCCTCACCATGTCCAGCGCGATTGGTTCGGACAGGTCCAGAGTCACGATCTTGGTTTCTGCATTTCCGTTGGCGCGAAGCACAGCGAGGACGCCCTCGGCGGGACCGGCCCAAGTGACGTAGATTCCGTCCAGATCCGGATTCTGAAGCATCATCGCGTTGGCGATCTGCTCCGCCCTCGCCGGGTCGCTGATGCCGTGTTCAGTGACGATGCTGATATCCGGGTAGCTGGATTCGATCGTGGTTTTGAATGCGTTGTCCCTCTGGTTTGTCACATAGTAGTTCGCGTCGTGGAAAATCCAGCCGACGGCGCCCTTGCCGCCCATGGCGGCGGCGAGCGCATCGGCGGCCTGCTTGCCCATTTGAAACAGATCGTCGGTCACAATGGCCGCATAGTCGACATTGTGAACGTAACCCTGCGGCAGGTTGGAAAGAAAGACGAGCGCGACCCCTTCTTCTTTGGCTTCAGCGAATGCGGCCGCCGAAGTCACCGGATCAAGCGGAAGCGACAGGATGATGTCCGGCTTTTTGGCCAGTGCGGTTTCGATATCGCTCCTCTGTTTCGCCGCATCGAATCCTGCGCTTGTGGTTGCGACGACCTCAATTCCAAGCCGTGCGAACTCGTCGCTGGCCCCGGCGGTCACGGCATTCACGAAATCGGACTGATCGTGCCAGAGCAGCGCCGCCTTATGGCCACCCGCCTGCAGCATGGCGACCTTGTCGTCGGGGACAGTGACCGATGCGGAAGCTGTCGCGGCCTCGCCTCCAGGCCCGATCGTCTGCGACATGGCAGTCTCGGCGGCGAGCAGCGCCGCGGAGGCCGCGAGTATCAATCGAAAGTTCATAGTGGGTCTCCTCTCTCTTTGTGTTTGGAACCGTCAGTTTCCAACGGTTCCGCAGTAACTGGCGGCAAAGGCTGCGAAGGCAGTTATGCACGCCAGATAGTCGGAAACGCTGACGCGCTCGTCCAGGGTATGGCAGTTGGTGATGTCTCCGGGTCCGCAATAGACCGCGGGACACCCGATTTCGTTGATCAGAAACGTCGACTCCGACCAGTACGGCGCTCCCTTCACCAAACCTGCGCCTTGCCTGGCGGCGTCAAGCGACCGCCGGAGCAGGGAGACGGCAGGCAAACCGGGATCGATTTCAGCCGGGGAGCCGCCGTGTCGCTGATCCCTGCCGGCCGGATATTCGAGCTGAACGCTAATGCCGTCCATGCCCTGTGCACATGCGGCAACCGCAGATTCAAACGCGGCCACCGCAGATTCGAGCGACTCGCCCGGCCTTAGCTTGCGAATGAGGCTGAACTGGCATTCACCCGGAACCGCGATCAATCCGCCGCAGCGCATTTCAGTGACCAGCGCAAACGACCGCCCGACCAAATCATGGCCGCCGGCGGATGCAATGTCTTCCGAGTGCGCCCAGATCGCCGTCAAGAGCGCGTGCGCGGCCTTCAACGCATCCACGCCCTTCTCGGGAACGCCAAAATACGCGGATTTTCCGGTCACACTGACCTCGGCGATGAAGAAACCCATCTGGGCTGTGTAGATCGCAAGATCGGTCGGTTCGGTGTAAATCGCGAAATCCGGCTTGGTGATCTCACCGGCATTGACACGCGCTGACCAGTCCCTGATGCCGGCGCTGCGGCCTGATCCGGGTTCGCCGCTTTCCTCATCTCCGACGAGAGCGAATCCGACTGCGCCGGCGAGGCGCGCGCCGCTTTCGTGGATGAGGCTGACCGCGGCGAGCGCGGCGCAGATTCCCGCCTTCAGGTCTGCGGCTCCCCGGCCCCACAGCTCTCCATCGACAACCGCGCCGCCAAACGGGTTTTCGCGTTCAGTGCCGGCCCATTTGCGCCGCCACCCTCTCGCGTGAACCGTGTCGGTATGGCCAACAAACAGCAGACGAGGCCCTCTCCCGCCGCCTGAGAATTCCGCCCAGACGTTCGGCCTCCCAGGCTCGAATTCCGCAACGCGCGTCGAGGCTCCAATCGTTTCCAGCTTTCGGCGCAGGAAATCGGCAAATTCCGCCTCGTTGCCGGTCACGCTTTCAATCGCAACGGCTTCCCTGAGCAGCCGAACACTGGCCTGTCTGTCCAGCCGTTCGGAAAACTCATGATGCAGACCCGCCGCATTCATGGCGCCGCCTCCAAAGAACCCGCATCGCCGGAACGCGGCAATTCGACGCGCAGCCCGTTTATTCCGCCGGAAAAGAGCATCGTGTGCAGCCTGTGAAGTCCGACCGCGGCGCCGCCCGCGAGCGCGGCGCGGCTTCCCAGAGAGCTGATTTCAACCTGCGCCGGAGAGGGTGCGCAGCCGGGCAGCAATTCGCGCACTCTTGCGGCAAATTCCGGCCTTTCGCCAATTGAACCGCCGAGGATGACCTTGGCGGGATTCACAATCGCGCAGATCGCGGAGAGCGCACAGGCCACATGTCCGGCCGTCTCGTCCAAGACGGTTGCCGCTATGCAGTCGCCCTGCGCGGAAAGTTCAAAGATTTCGGGAACACCCGCCTCGCGACCGGACAACAGCCTGTAACGGCGAATTATCCCATGGCTGCCGGCAACCCGTTCCAGTGCGCCTGTCTGCATGGATTCGGATTCGAATGGGTCCGCCCCGAGCGGAAGGTACGCCAGCTCACCCGCGGCGCCGGTCGATCCCCGAACCAAATTGCCATCGACCATGATGCCCGAACCGATCCCTGTTCCGAGCGCGACGAATACCAGATTGTCCTCACCTCTTCCGCGGCCGATCCAGTGCTCGCCGATGATCGCCAGATTGACGTCATTTTCCAGCGACACCGGCACCTCCATCGCGCCAGAGAGCGCTAATCTGAAATCGATTTTGTCGATGCCCGCGATATTCGGCGCAAGATTGACTCGGCCCGTCAGTTCATCCGGAACGCCCGCAACGCCGACTACGGCCAGTTTCACCTTTGAATAATCGACCCGGTTCCGCCGCGCGGTTTCCCGGCACAGCCGCGCAACCTGCGACACGACTTGTGAGCCGCCTCCGGCGGCTGTCCGTTCAGCCACTTCGTCGAGAATATTCCCCGCCAGATCGGCGATAACAGTCCTGACACGCGTTCCGCCAAGGTCAACCGCTGTTATGCAGGCGGCTTCAGGAACAATTTCATAGTTCGTCGCCGAGCGGCCCACATGCCCTGTTGTGCGCCCCATTTCGTGGATCCAGCCATCGCTTTCGAGCGCGAGCGCGATTTCGCCGATTGTCTGTTTTGACAGTCCGGTTTCTCTGGCCATGCTGGCCCGTGAGATTGGCCCCTTGTGCAGAATGGTCTGCATAACGGAAAAAAGGGAAAGGCGGCGCGATATGCTGTTTCCGGAGCTCAAGACACTTCCATTAGTTCGTAAAGGTGCCGAACTAATTTAACAACCACGTTTTTTTGGTCAAGAAATATTTTTGCCTGGTGCTGTTCGCCGTGTCCGGCCGGATCAGTCCGGTTTCCGAGACGTAGGATGAAACCGGCCGCGGAGGCGATGCGGAACTCGACTGACTCACGAGGCCGTAGGCCGAGTCATGTTCCGGGGCCCATTCTCAAGCACGGTGACTTTGGCAAGCAACGGCTTTGACCCGCCGCATTCGTTAAATTCACGCCGCAGCTTCACATGACTTTGCAGCCTATCGACAAAAGCAACTGGATCGACGGCCCAACTGCCGGACCGGATAACGATCAAGCGGGCCTATTCTTCGACTGCGTGAACACACGCAGGCAGGCATGCGAGACCGCCCGCATGGGGCCTCGGTCGGCCGGTTTTCGTTTCGCAGCGGCGCCGCAGCCGACCGCGTGATTGAGGTGCGCCCGCGGACTGTGTTGCAAGCTGCCGACAGCGCTGCCTTTTCCGATTTGCCGCCCAACCCCCGGAGATTCATCGCCGCCGCGGTCAGATTCCGGTCAAATATTGAATCGGGTGCACATGACGAACTGCAGAGTCGGATCGGCTTCACTCCATTCATGGTAGCAGCCGACGACGGCGCCGTCCGGAGCCTGCACCACGGTTGGATAGCCGATATGCTGGAACAGCCCCGGATTGTGATGGTCGATGCCGCCGGCTCCCCGGCCTCCGGCTGCCGCAGTCCAGCCATGACCGCTTCCGGGTTTGCCATCGCCGCTGAGTCCGGGCACGCCGCCCTCGCGGATGACGAATTCGTTCGCCACATCCCAGGTGACACCGTCTTCCGAAACGACGCCGCGCTCGCCGTAGGGAGGACGGCGGTAGCCGTAGATCATCAGGTAGCGGCCATCCGCCATCGTGATCAGATCCGCCGGGTAGCCCCAGATGTTGGTCCATTTCGGCGGCGACCAGGAAAACCCGTCATCCTCCGAAACTGTCATGACCATATTCTTGGCGTCGCCGCTTGGATTGACGTGCGTGCGCAGCATGCAGACGATCCGCCCGTCCGCGAGCCGGAGGATGGCCGGCTCCTCGTAGTCGATGATCGACGCCGGGTCATAGGCAATTGTCGAATAATATTCCCAGTTCGTTCCGCCGTCATCGGAACGGAGCAATGCCGACCTTGTCGATTCGCCCTCGCCTTGTTCACCGTAGCCTCGAATCCGGCCGTAAAGGCCCATCAATATGCCTCCGTCCGGCAGCTGCCAGCACCCGCTCCGTGTGCCGCCATGTTTCAGCGGGCGGACATTACACGGCACAGGCTCGCTCCAGCTTTTCCCTCCGTCGGTGGATTTCACGACGAAGGTTCCCAGCCAGCCCTGGGTTTTGAATGCCCAAGTCCAGTCGCCCCACTCTTCGGTGTTGGGCTGGGACCCCCAGGAAGGCTGCTCGGGTTTGATGCCGCGCTTGAAGAACCCGGTGATGGTCAGGTTCACCAACAGCGTGCCGTCCGCAAGCTCACAGATGCCGCAGTCCCAGTTGCCGGTCGTGTCGGTCCACGGCAGCACGATCTGCGGTTCGCTCCAAGTGATGCCGCCATCGCTCGATCTGACAAAGAGCGTCTGGCCGCTGTCATGGTGAAAGGGAAACCGCTCTTCATTAAAAACAGCGACAATGTCACCATTCGCGATGGTGCGCGCCGCAATCTGGTTTACGCAGTGTTCAGGATGCCTGAAGATGTCGTGGTGGGTGACGCCCTTCAGTTCTGTCATGTGATTGATCCTTCCTGTTGCAGGTCAGCGTTATCGGTCCGGTTGCAACCGACAAACGATAAGGCAGACATCATGCTGTGGATGCGCTGAAAACAAAGTCGCCTCGAGGCCCCAGTCTCAACTGAGCTCCCTGCCGGCAAATGCGCCTCGAGGCGTGTGAAAGGCATGATTGACCATTGACCTGTCTCCGAACGGCCCGCTTCCGCAGTACAGCCGCGGTTTATTCGGGGCGAATGCCAGCTCATCTGCGGTCACCGCATGCCGGTGATGCGCCGGTGCAGCAAGCACGTTGCTTGAGAACGTTCATCTGTTAGCGCGCCACCGTGAATCGCTTGAAAAAGGCGAAATGTCATCAACCTTCACGCCGCAAGGCTTTTCACTTCACAGCCCGTCGCTGTTGACAATTCTTGACATTGAATTGGCTCAAACTGTCATCGTTGAGATTGCCGATCGGGCGCTGCCATGCTTCTTCCTTCCAATTCTGCCAGGAATTCGTTTCAGTTCCTGTTTCGATGCAACCAAGGCGCAGCATGGCGCACCGCTCTGTGCTTATGACGCTGATTGCCGTTCTCCCCACGCGGCCAGCGAGCCGATATCGCCGCCGAACTCCGGGTGCCGAACAGGTCCGGCGCCGAGTGGCGCTCAAGAAGGAGGAGTTTGACGTCTTGCCGGGGGCACCCCACATGATTGGCACAACTATCCTTCCGCCAGTGCTGAAAGGGTTTCGACGGCAATGTGCAGTCGTGCTGACACAGGCAACGGCAACAGTCTTGAGAAATTCAGTCAGTGCCCGCGGGTAAGAGCCGCTGCGGGAGACTGACACAGTGGTCAAAGCGCTGTATATGGAAATTGAGTGGGAGAGGACGCCGGTGGATGATCGGTGTGGAGGAGGTGTGATATGTCGCGGGATGCGCGAGGACCGCAGGAACCTTTTTTTGATGTGGCGCCTAAGCTGGCCCCTAAACAGAAGGCATGGGTGGCGCAGACTTACCAGCGTGGGAAGGAGGACTTGGCGGCGGAAGCCTGTGGCGAAGCGATTACACCGGAGCTTCAGCAAAGAATGCGGATGGAGCAGGACAATCATCACCCGTTTTTGGAACCCGCTGACGCCAAACAGAGATTGTTGAAAAGGCTTCGAGAGGCCGGGCTTTAGGCGGTCAAGCCCTTTTGTATTGCCGCGCCGGGTGATGAGTTTCCGCACGGCGCCAGTCCCAAAACAACCGGCGGGCGCCATGTAAAGGGACTGCGCGGGTCCGGTCGGTCTGCGTTCGCCCTTCCCCCAGCCTCGAACCGCATTTTCCTGCCCGTTCACAGGCGAAAGGGCGGGCCATCCTATAATGCGGCCGGATTCAGATTGCAGGCGCGGCCGGAGATCGAATCGGCGGCGACGGCTGCCGAGACGGGTTCTGACAAGCGGCAGCCCAATGGCCTGATGTGAAGGAGAAAACCCGCCTCTTCGACCGGCAATATCCGACCGATGGATGTTTTCTATCGTCCGCGGCGGCCGGCGCCTTCGTCAGCTTTCTCCACAGGGAAGAGAAACGACCCGATGCCGGCCCGTGTAGTCGTGGCCGCACAGCATCGCCACTTCGCGCAGCTCATCTGGCGCATGGCGGTCGCGGTCACGACCGGCGTAGCGCGGATTGCCGGTCACCTTCACGAACGGCACGCTGAGCCGCGGCGTCAGGCCGATGCGCGCGCGCGGTGTCATGTTCGGCTCGGAAGCATGCACGGTGTTCTCGTTAAAGAGCACGAATTCGCCAGGCCTCAACAACAACGACCGCACTGCTTCCTGATCAATGGCGTCGTCGGGAATCGATTTTTCAAACTCGTTCCGGTCTTGCTCGACGTCATGGTCAAAGGTTTGCCTGTGGGATCCCGCGACGATTTTTAGGCAGCCGTTTTCCTCTGTGGCCTCGGTGATGGCTATCCAGGCGGAAACGAGCACCAATGGCTGCAAGTCAAAGTAGGCGCCGTCCTGATGCCACGGCACTTTGGTGTATCTCTTTGCTTCCCCGACTGCCGCCGCGGCCGGATTCTTGACTTGAAAATTGGAGCGCCAGATCAAAACATCCGGGCCCAGCAATGACGATACCCTTTCGACAAGTTCCGGGCGCCGGCAGATTCTGCAGACGGATTCCTAGTCGAGATGGCGGTCGTGATAGTGCATTTCCGGATCGGAGTCGTCGTTCTTTGCCGGCACGATGATTTCACGATTGATGAGGAACCGTTCCTCCTTCATTTCCTCAGGCGGCATCAGCATGAACGGGCCAATGATTCCGTCACGGTTATAAACATCAACTTCGGTGTCGCTTAACGCATAACGAAGCTCGCTTACGCACTTTCGGACATCCATGGCTCAATCCAAAGTTTGTAATTCGTTTTGCCAGCTCCAAGAGTAAACAGAATTCTGGCAATCCAGTCAAACCCAAATACTCGTATGTTCAGAGAATCAGAAAAGATCAAGGAGGTGGCTGTGGATAAGTTGGGGGGGGGCGGATTCCTGTGGAAAACCCGCCGCTTGCATGCCACCGCCTCTCCGTTTCATTCCTGTGCCGGGACCGCCGCCGCCAACGACACGGACGGCTTCCGCAAGGCCGCCCGCATCCTGAGGGACGGCGGCGCGGAGCGGGTCGTCATCGAGGCCACCGGCCGGATGCACAGGGCCCTCTTCCAGTCGCTGCATGACCGCGGCTTCACCGTCTGCGTGGTCAACCCCCGCCAGTCCAGGGACTTCGCCAGGGCCGGCGGCGAGCTGGCGAAGACGGACAGGGTCGACGCCAGGGCGCTGGCCGCCTTCGGGGCCGCGTTTCCGAACATGGCGGCCGCATCTCCGGCCGGCGTGACGGTCGACCGGCTCCGCGACATGCTCGTGCTCCGGGAGAAGCTTGTGGACCAGCGCGCCGACCTGAAGCTGGCCTTCGACGAGGTCGGCGATCCCGAGCCGGACGGGCCGGTCCCGAAAATCCTCTCGGAGCCTGACGCCGGCGTCCGCGAGTATGACTGGCGGATCGGGGAGCTGATCGCCGGTTCGGAGGAGCATGCGGAAAGCTGCGTGATCCTGACCTCGGTTCCGGGCATCGGCCCCGTCACGGCGGCGGCCCTGATCGCGTGGATGGGCGAGCTCGGCGCGGTCGGAAACCGCCAGGCCGCCGCCGGCTGACGCCCGCGCGGGCCGCGTGCCGCGGCCGTCTGCGGGGCACAAAACGAATCAGACGCGCCGGTCAGGCCACCGCGGCCGGACTGCCTCGGCATGCCCGCATTGCGCCCGCATTGCGCCCGCCTGTGGACAGGCCTGTGGACGGAATGTGGAAAACTCGGAACAGGGCCTCCGAAAACCGCCGGAAAGGGCCGAATCCGGGCTTGACTCAAAACATGGATGCTTGCCCGCAGTCATTCCGGTTCTTGCGTCGGAAGATTATAGATTTTGGTTTCAAGTGCTTTTTTGATCCCGGGCGGAAAAATTCAGACGGGCGGGTGCCGTGCATAAAAACCGGGACGAAATGCTGCGGGCCATCGCCACGAGCGAGCTGCCGAGGCAACTTCCGCAACAGCGAACGGCTGTGTTAAAATCCCGGCAAACACACACTCAGACACCGCCCAACTCGCAGCAGAGACCGCAGGAGAATAGGCCGGGCAATGATGCATTATTATTTCGAATTTCTGGCTTAAATCTTAATGGCATATTTGTGAATCCGAGCCAAAGCTGTTAGCCTTAAAATCTGATTCAAATTGAAAGGATAAAGACAATGAGGATTAATGTAACATTTAAACCGCTGGCCTTGGCGCCGCTGCTTTTTGTCACAGCAGGCGCGGCCACTGCGATGCAGAACCCGGAAGACGCAGGAAACGTCACAATGTGCCCTGCGTCATGCGAGCCAGCCTACGGCGGAACCCACACCATTGCCTACCGCGGATCGCCGCGGCCTTTTGTGTGGGGTGCGGGGGCGGACAACCAACTCGCACGACTCAATTTCGGGAACCTGTTTATTCTGGATCCGTTCAACAATGTCCGGCTTCCCGACCTTGCGACACATTGGGAGATCTCCGATGACCTGACCAAGGGGACATTTCATCTGCGCGAGGGCGTGCAGTTCCATGACGGCACTCCGCTGACCGCAAAGCATGTCGAGTGGAGCTACCTGCTGACTATGAATCCCCGGGCGGAAGGCGCGGACTTCCTGATGCAGGATGCCCGTCTGACGGAATTGATAGGCGCCCAGGCCTACATCGACGGCACGGCGGACAGTGTCCCCGGCATCACGGTTGTCGACGACCATACGATCGTCTTTGAAACGGCGGTCCCCAACGGAAATTTCTTTGACAGAGTGGGCAAGGTCTACATCCTTGCGGCCCATCTTTTTGAAGGCAGGCCAATGGAGGATGTGCTGGCGGAGGACTGGTGGTCGCCCGAGATAAGAGTGGGAACCGGCCCGTTCGTGTTCGAGGAGCATGCCGAGGGACAGTTTGCATCCGTGACAGCGAATGAGGATTACTGGGCCGGCCGGCCGCATCTGGACCGGATCGTGCTGAGATTTTTTGAAGAGTATGAAACCGGATCGCTTGCTTTTGAAAAGGGGGAAGCGCACCAGCTGGACGGTCTCACGACCCAGGACGTTACGCGATATGCCGAGACGAACCCCGAGGGTTATGTTTTCCTGCGCGGAAACCCCCTGGCCGCCAACTACCTCAACGTCGGCGACAAGCCCTACCTGAAGGATAAAAGGGTCCGCCAGGCGATTTCATTTGCCATCAACCGTCAGCAGATGATCGATCTTCTGACTCCCTTCGGGATGAGGGCTGCCATTTACTCCGTGTTGCCTGCTGACCATCACTTGTTCAATCCCGATGCTCCGGCCTATCCGTTCGACCCTGACCGGGCGAGGGAACTTCTGGCCGAGGCGAACTGGGATCCGGACCAGGTCGTGGAGCTGGCGACATACTACGAGCACCAGGACGCTCTTGACTGGCTGGCTTTCATGCAGAAACAGCTTGGCGATGTGGGCATGAAGATCAAAGTTCGGCAGATGGACTGGCCTGACATGGACAAAGCCGGCCAGGCGGGCGAGCTTGATCTGTGGCTCACCGGGTATTCGAAAGATGTGGTCGGAAATCACCTGGCTTATTTCGGCCCCAACGGCGCGTGGAATTTCGGCAACTACAGCAATCCCGAGTATGAAGAACTCTTGAGGATGGCAGGCCGCGCCGGCGGAGAGGAACAGCGGCAGCTCTTTATGAAAATACAGGAGATCTTCAACGACGAGCTGCCCGGGATACCGATTTGGAACATCACCACTTTCGTTCTGGTAAAACCGCAATTCTGCGGTGTTGTCGAGATGTTCACCGACCAGCATTTCGCGTACCTGAACGAAAACAACATCTACATGTGCGAGGACGCGGCGGGCACGGTCTCGGTCCGGCCCGGAGCTCCGGCCAGTCTCGAGCATCCCGGCTACGTGCTTGGTGACCAGTAGAATAAACTCGGCAGCGGCGGGTGACGCCGCTGCCTTTTCCCGCCGGCTGATCATCCCGGACGGGCGGTGATTGACCAGTAGGCTGGCTGCGCGCACTGCGGCGACAAGTGGCCCTGGGCGCATATGAAGTGAATCGGCGCGGCGTGGAATCGCCGTGCCGATCGGACCGTTGCGCATGCCCGGCGGTCGAAGTTTCTGCTGTAGGATGCGGCCGAAGATTCCTTCAGGCGCGCCCTCCGGAGGATCAACGCCATTTCTTTCCCAGCCTGAGCCGGCTGCAGCCGGTTCCTGGGCCGACAATGAACGGACGCGTCGAGAGAATGCAGGCGACTCGGCGGAACCAATTCCACTGTGCCCCGGACGAGGCGGCAAGCATCACAGCGATGAGACCGCTCATCAACAAATATGTCGACTTTTACAACATAAAGGGCTGCACAGCGCGATTGATTGGCGGGTGCCAAATTGGTTCCTCGAATCACGGCGAATTGAAGGAGGCCACGCGTCCCAAATGTAGCGAGCAAGCACAGCTTTTTGTACAGCTTGGAACTCTGCATTCAAACTTCGTTGCGTGGTCAGGCGCTGAACCTGCCGGTTCCTGAAGACTGAACGCAACGGAATTCCCGGCATTGAGGAGGAAGGCAATGGTCGAAAAGAATCGTGGAAATGTCCTGTTTATCGTTTGCGACGATCTTCGGGCGGACTGCCTGCAGCTGGCCATCAACGGCCGGCCGGTGATGCCAAATCTGCGGGAATTCATGGAGGATGCCGTCACATTCCGCAGGCACTATACGGCCACCTGTCCCTGCGGTCCGTCCCGAACCAGTCTCCTGACCGGCCTCTATGCGATGAATCACCGGTCCGTGCGCAACGGCACGCCGCTGCGCGCGGACATTTCAAACCTCGCGCTCGAAGCGCGGAAAAGGGGTTATGAGCCCTTGCTGTTCGGTTTCACCGATTTCAGTGCCGATCCCCGGTTCCTGCACCCCAGTGATCCGGCGATCAGGATCCCAGAAAGCCCGGCACCGGGGTTCAAGGAGGTCGTGCCGCAGCAGCAGGGTTACGACTGCTTTGCGTGGAAGGCGCATCTCAAGGCCAAGGGCTATGGCTTGCCAAATAATTACAGTCGATTCTTCTCGCCGCAGGATTTCGATCCGGAAACCGGGCCGCGCCCGGACGATCCCGCATTCTACCGCGCCGAAGACAGCGACACGGCGTTTCTGACGGATGAATTCATGAAGGAGCTTGCCGTCCGGACCGGCCAGGCGTGGTTTGCGCACGTGGCCTACATTCGGCCGCACGACCCGTTCATCGCCCCGGAACCCTATAACCGGATGTACCGCGCGGATGAAATTCCGCCGCCGGCCCGACTGGCGACGCCGGAAGCTGAGGCGGCGGTTCATCCGTTTGTTGCCGCCGATCTGGCGGGGTTTGACATGATCAACGACTATATTGAGACTTCCAACTGCCATCTCGACAATGAAGATCCGCGCGATGTGGCGACCTTGTGCGCGGTCTATTTCGGGCTGGTCAGTGAAGTTGATCATCATTTTGGCCGCCTGATCCGGTTCCTGAAAGACACCGGGCAGTACGACGACACACTGATTATATTCACCTCCGATCATGGCGAGATGCTTGGGGAGCGCCGGCAATGGGGCAAGCTGTCGTTCTACGATGCCGCAACGCGCGTGCCACTGGTTATCCGCGACCCGAAGCGCCCGTCCTGCAACGGCAGTCAGCTTGACGCCTTTACTGAATCCGTCGATGTGTCTCCGACGATTCTCGATTGGCTCGCGGGCGACGTTCCGGTCGCCATGAACGGCGTTTCGCTGCTGCCGTGGCTGGAGGGAGATGCCCCGTCCGGCTGGCGGGACTATGCCTATGCCGAGATGGAGTTCGGCGATCCGGAATGCCATACCCGCTGCCCGCCGGAATGGGTTGGCTACACCCACTGCCAGCGGGAATTGGGGATCAGCATGCGCGAGGCCAATTTTGCGGTCATTCAGGAGGACCGCTACCGGTTCGTCCATTTCAACGGCGGTCTGCCGCCGCTGCTGTTTGACACGCAGTCGGCCGACGGCGAATTCCGAAACCTCGCGGACGATCAGGATTATGCCGGCGAAGTTCTGCGCCTGACCGGAAAGCTGCTGGACCATCGCATGAGGCATGCCGACCACACGCTTTCCGATATGAAGGTCACTGCCGGCGGAACGGTGAACTACCGGCCTTCGGGACCCGCGCCGCAGCGGGCATGAGGCCGGGCGGCGGATCGGCAGATGCTCTGATTCTGATCCTCAATCTGCAACCACATTCCCAGACTGGCACAGCCAGCCTGCCATGGGCCATTCGAGTTCTCACAGGATTCTCATCTGCCGGGAGTCCATCATGTCCTGGCGCGGGCGCACTATGGGGGTGGACTATGTCATCGGCGTGGCCCGCAACGCCGGTCTGGAGGCGAAAATTGCGCGCCAGTTGCGGTGCTCGCGGAGCCGCGCGGCCGTGACCGGCCGGAAGTCGCGGCGGTTCCGCTCTTTCACACACCGCACGCGGAGCAGATGGAGCCGGGTCCGGCGTGTGATCGGCAAGGCAGAGGCGCTTCCCGGAAGCGGCGCCCCGAAGCCCAACGCGCGCTTCATCGTCATCGCGCTTCCGGCCTCCGGGCATTCCGCCAAGAAGCTCTACGAGGATTATCACTGTGCCAGGGGCGACGCGGAAAACCGTGCGAAAGATCTCAACACCGGCCTGTTCGCGGACCGCTCCCCGTCAAACCTGTTCGGCGCCGGAGACGCTGCGGCTGCGGCTTCTGAAACTCGGGGCCCGGGTCCGGATCTCGGTCCGGCGCATCCACTTCGCCCTGTCCAGCGCATGCCCGGACCGGGAGGCCTTCGCCGCCGCCTGGCTGACCGCCCCGCCGGCGGCGCAGCCGAAAATCTCGGAAATCCGTCGGGCGGAGGGACTCACAATAAGGTATGAGAAATGCAGGTTAATCCCCGGAAATGGTCCGGAAGATGACCGCGATCTTCGGTGGAGAAATCCGCCGCATATTCAGAGGGTTACGACTTCGTTTGGCGATCGCTTGTGACGCCGCTGATCTTTAATATTGAATCGGCACAACGCACCTGCCGTGACGTTCGGCATATCGGGACTCCTGAGTCCGAATCTGTCATTGGCAACAATTCGTGCTCTTTGCCGTCACGTGCGGCGCCTGTTCACAGCCGCAATTGGTTTCAGCCAAATGAACGAGTTCATCCGGCCGGAAAGATCCCTGACAATCCACTCTGTGCGCGGCACAATTTGCATTGAAATCGCGGCACACTCAATTGCGGCAGAGGATTGTGCCAGACGGCAATTGCCAGATTGCCGACTAAGCGAAATCCGCCCGTAATCCAGTTGGCGCTATGGCGGTCTGGCCAAGGTCTTCGCTCAGCCTTACGCCTAACTTTGAGTCTTGGCGCCAGCCAATATCGATGGACCGTCTCACTTGAGATCCATCCAAACCCCGCCAGCCTCATGGCTGTCGGCAGCCGCATTAACAAAATGCACGCCGCGCGCGCCTGTGTGAATGTCCGGGAGAGCGAGAAGTCCTTCCGGCACTGTGCCGCCATTTCGGCGAGCCTCTATGGCGATAGCAGCTTCCGCGTAGAGGTTGCCCCAAGCGTCGGATAGTCCCTCGACATGTCCGCGGGGCAAGAGCGCCATGCGCTCCGCGTCCGGCAGGATGCCTGCGCCGTGGCCGCGCACAATTGTCTGTTCGGGCTCGTCGACCGGTGAATACCGGAGATGCTCGGGAAACTCCTGGTTCCATTCAAGCCCGCCCCTGTCGCCGAAAACTCGGAAACGAAGAGCGCAATAGTTGCCCGGCGCCGCCTGCGTCACCCAAAGTGAACCCGGGGCTCCGTTATCAAACCGGAGATTGATATAGGCGGTGTCCTCCATGGCCTTGGGGGCGCCACAGACGTGAAACTCTGCACGGAGCTGATTGACATTCAATCCCGAGACAAACTCAATCATCTGGAGCGCGTGGGTGCCGATATCTCCGGTTGCTGATGCACGTCCGATCTTTGACGGGTCGCGCCTCCAGGCCAATGTTCGAAATTCCGGATCTTCAGGAACGGTGGCCCAATCCTGCGCGTATTCCACAAGTGCTTGCCGCACTTTCCCAATTGTGCCTGCTCTCACCATTTTGTGGGCCTGACGCACCATTGGGTGGTAGGGGTAGGGATGGGTAATGGCGAAGACCAATCCGGTTTCTTTCTGAAGCGCAACCAATGCGGTGCAGTCCTGTTGCGAAATTGCCATCGGCTTGTCGCAAATTATATCGATTCCGGCATTCATGAACGTCTCGGCGATATGCCGATGGGTCCAGTTGGGTGTGGCGATCACCACCGCTTCAATCCCGTCATCACGAACCGCTTCGGCTTTCGCCATTTCTTCGTAATCTGTATAGATGCGGTCTTCCGGAAGCATCCATGCGCGCCCTGACGAACGTGCCACTCCTGCATCCGCGGAAAGAGCGCCGGCAACCAACTCCCAGCGATTTGAAAGGCGCGCGCCCGCCCAATGCCATTGGCCGACCAAGCCTCGGCCGCCGCCAACGATTCCAAGTCTCAACCGTCGCTTCGCAGCAGGGTACAATTCCGATCCTGCAAGACTCATGCGTATCCTCCCATCAAGATGTCTTGGAACCGAAAACGTGCCGCTCCTGCACGTTCCCATCGATAAACTCCCAGTCGTAGACGACCCCGAGACCAGGGCCATCCGGAACCGGAACGCACCCATCGCCTCCGATGCAGTCGATCTGGTCGGTATAGCCGCAAGCATAAACCGGTGGAATCGGGTTGTCGCAGTCTGGATGCACCAGTGCCACCTCGTAAAAATTCGTGTTCCGCATGGCGCTCATTAGTGCGCGGTGAGCTGGCCCCGAGGCATGGATTTCGCAGTCTATGCCCAGCGCTTCGGAAAGATGCGCAATCTTCAGTGCGCCTGTGATCCCCATGTCGTAATCTGGATCAGCGCGCAGAAAGTCGGTGCCGCCCGCGAGCACGAAATCCGCCTTCGGTTCGACGCCACGAATGTGCTCCGTCTGGAGGAGCGGCGTCCGGATTCTCTCGCGCAGTAGGCGGTGGGAATGGGCGCTGGTGCCGGCATCCCGGTACGGATCTTCGTACCAGAAAAATCCTGCGTCGTCGCAGGCTCGGCCGACATAGATCGCGTCTGCCAGCGTGCGGAGTTCACATGCGCAGTCAAGCATCAATGCCATTCTGTCGCCGACGGATTTCCGGACATGAAGGAGGTTTTCAGCTTCTTCTCGGGGGTCGCCCTCATGCCAGCCGTGTATCTTGTAGGCAGGATATCCCAGCTCAAGGCATTGAAACGCGAAATCGGCAAATGCCTCCTTACTTTCAAGGCCGCCGTTTCGATCGCCGTGAAATGTCGAAGCATAAGCGGGAAGCCGCTTCCGGTAGCCTCCAAGAAGCTTTGCGACTGGCACACCATACTTCTTGCCCGCAAGATCCCAGAGTGCGATGTCAATCGGGCCTTGGCCCATATGGTCATATTGGCGAAGCTCCCGCTTCATGTCGTCGTAAATTCCTTCACGGGCCTCCGCGTCGCGCCCGACCAGCAGCGGCGCCAGCATGAGCGACTGTGCCAATGTCGCCCGCGTACTGAAATGCGGCACATACTCGCCTCGGCACCCATCTTCGGTTTCGACTTTTACCGCAAAGCGCGACAGGGTCGCCATTTGGCCTGGCGCGTATTCGATCGAACCGCCAGGCGTGGCACCACTATATTGCGTGGCTGGCCCCTTCGATTTCGCGACCCCCAAATTCCTCAACTGAAAGGTGAACTCTACGACTTCCACGCGCGATACCGCCGAAACTGCCATGGGGGCTTCCTTCCTCGTTCCGTTTGCGCATGCGTTCGGGCTCTTGCCAAATCAAACTGACAGAAGTCAAATCTCTATGCAACATTGTGCTGCAAACTCCTGCCCTGATGCCGTGTGCCTCCGGCAATGGCCTGGAAGCGAAATTCATAGCGATATTCGCGGCGCACCTGGTTAACAAAATCAAGTGCGGTCATCGCCGGCCAGTCCTCGGCCCATCGCAATGCCGTCCGAACTGCTGCAGAAACACGGTGGCGCTTTCTGTCGGATGAAGCATCAACACGGTGTCCACTTTATGCAGGTCCAAACCATCGTTGAACAGGTCGACAGCAAAGATCGCACGAATCTTTCGCTGCCGCAGCCGCGCCGGCGGCGTGCGAGGCCTTCGACCGGCGTATGACGTCGAGCGGGGCCGATGGGCAGCCGGCACCGGCAAAAAATCTCGCCACGAGGCGCGCATGGCCAGCCCCGGCGCAAAACCAGGGGCGCACAACTGGTCGGGAACGGTCACAAGTCTCTCAACCGCCTGCCGGATTCTCAATCCCCGCACCTGATCGCCGGTGAGCTCATCGCCCAGCTGTCCCCCGACTTAACGGCCTCGTGCATACCGCACCATAACGGGATCAGTCGGATCCTTCACGCCGAAACAATGGAACGGGCACAGCGGGCCATGATCCAGCGCATCCCACAGGCGGGACACTGACTTGATCCGGCTGTCAAACCACTCGAACACCGATCTGCCGTCAGCGCGTTCCGGTGTTGCCTTATGTCCGGGCTGGGCTTTTGGATTCAGTCGTTTAAGCAAGCGCTCATAGCTGCTTGCCGCGGCGTGATGAAACTCTTCAACAATGACTATATCAAAACCGTCACGCTCATTGTCCCCGACGCAGTTGACCAGCGGCTGAACTGAGGAAAAGTTGTGGCTGCCTGACTGCGGGCGCGCGCCGCCGGCCATCGTTTCATCGAATTCCGGTTATTGCGTGACCAACTTGAAGACCTGCCGGCTCGGCTGGGAATCTCCCGCCGGTGCGCCGTAAAGAGCAGGTGCCGGCGCCGTCAGACCAAGTGCCTGGCGCTTTCAAATTCGGAGGCGGACGCTTTCCGCCGCCGGCCTGCGCCAATCCGGATGATGCGAACCCGGTATCGCCCCGGCGCCGGGTCCGGTCTGAATTCTGTCTGGAACTGCGCCTGGCCGGTTCGGAAGGCGCATTCCCGTCAGGCGGCGGCCTCGAGTTCCCGCCACCTGTGGCAGGCGACATTGTGTTCTCCCTCGACGGGTTCCAGCGCCGGTTCCTCTTCCCGGCAGTGATCGACCGCAAACGGGCAGCGGGTCTGGAACTTGCAGCCGGGCGGCGGATTCGTCTGTGACGGAATCTCGCCCTCGAGCTTCTGCCCTGTGCCGCGCACGTCCGGGTCGAGCGAGGGAATGGCCGACAGCAGGGCCTTGGTATAGGGGTGTTTCGGGTTCGCAAAAAGGCGCCGCGTCGGGGCGGTCTCAACCAGCCGCCCGAAATACATCAGCGCGACATGGTCACAGATATGCGCCACCACGCTCAGATCGTGGCTGATGAACAGGAAGGTGAGGCCGAGCTCGCGCTGAATGGATTTCAGGAGATTGAGCACATCGGCCTGGATCGAGACATCGAGCGCCGCGACGCTTTCGTCGGCGACCACGAACCGCGGCCGCGACACCAATGCCCGGGCTATCGATATCCGCTGGCGCTGGCCGCCCGAAAACGCATGCGGAAACCGCCGCAGGTGCTCCAGGTTCAACCGGCACTTGGCGGCGAACTCGCGCACTCTTTCGTCGGTTTCGGCCCGCGACCGGGTCAGCCTCATCACTTCGAGCGGCTCGGCGATGATGTCCCGGACGGTCATGCGCGGGCTGAGCGCCGCATATGGATCCTGGAAGATCAGCTGGGCCCGTGAATAATAATCGCGGCGCTGCTGTGCGGTGATATTCCGCAGGTCATAGCTCACCTGGCCGTCGGAATAGGTGACTTCGCCCTCCGTGATCGGATTGGCCAGCAGCAGGGCCCGGCCGAGCGTCGTCTTGCCGGAGCCGGATTCACCGACGAGGCCGAAGAACGTCCCTTTTTCGATGTCGATGCTGACATTTTCCACCGCGCGCACATAGGTCTTCTCCTCAAAAAGACCGCCGCGAAGCGGAAACCGGACGGAAAGGTTTCGGGCGGAAATCAGGACGTCGCGGCTCATGCCGCCCGCTCCGCCGCAACCAGATGGCACGCCGAGCGGTGCCGCGGCCCGATGGTCCGGAAGTCCGGTATCACCGACCGGCACACGTTTCCGACCAGTGACGGGCAGCGGGTCTGGAACACGCAGCCGGCCGGCCGCTCCAGCGGCGAGGGTATGTCGCCCGGCACCGGCGTCAGCGGCGCGTCAAGATCGGACAGCCGCGGCAGGGCTTCGAGCAGTCCCCTGGTGTAGGGATGGGAAGGATTCTTGATGACTTCCTGCACCGGCCCTTTCTCGACCAGCCGGCCGAGATACATCACGGCGACGGTATCGGCGGTCTGCGCCACCACTCCGAGATCGTGGGTGATGAAGATGATCGCCATTCCGAATTCCTGAACCAGGTCCTTCATCAGGTCGATCACCTGGGCCTGAATGGTGACGTCGAGGGCGGTTGTCGGCTCATCGGCGATCAACAGCTTCGGCCGCGTCGACAGCGCCATGGCGATCATTGCCCGCTGCCGCATGCCGCCGGACAGCTCGAAGGCGAACTGCCTGAAACGCTTGGCGGCATCGGCGATTCCGACCCTCTCGAGCATGTCGATAGACAGGGTGCGGCACTCTGCGGGCGACATGTCGGTGTGGATCTGCAGCTGCTCGACCATCTGGTCGCCGACCGTCAGCGCCGGCGCAAAGCTCGCCATCGGTTCCTGGAAAATCATCGAGATGGCGCCGCCGCGCACGAGCTGCAGTTCCCTGGCCGACCTGAGGCTCATGATGTCGACCGGACCTTGCTCAAGATGCAGCGTGATCCCGGTTTCTCCGCTGTAGACCGCATTGCCGGCGTTGAGCTTCATCAGCGACTTGGCGGTGACGGACTTGCCGGAGCCGCTCTCGCCCACAAGGCCGACGATTTCGCCGGCCTCCAGGCTCAGCGAGAACTCCTCGACGGCCGTGACCCTTCCCTCGTCGGTGTCGAACTGCAGGGTCAGGTTTTCGACGTCAAGCAGCGGCATTATTTCTGGATTTCCGCGTAGGGGTCGGCGGCGTCGCGCAGCCCGTCGCCGACAAAAACGAAGGCCAGCACCAGAGTGATGAAGAACAGGACCGGAATGAAATACCACTGATAATTCAGCAGCACGTCGGCGTTGGTGACGTTCTGCAGCATGACACCGAGCGAATTGACGGGATCCTTGAGGCCCAGGCCGATAAAGCTCAGCGCCGTTTCCCCCAGCACCATGTACGGAAACGAGATCACCAGGTCGACAATGATGTAGCTGGTGAAGCTCGGCAGCAGGTGACGGCGGATGACGTGGCCGGAGGATGCTCCGCACAGCTGCGCCGCCAGCACATATTCCTGGTTGCGCTCCGCCAGCAGATGGGTCCGGATACGGCGCGCCAGCGTCGTCCAGCCGACGAAGCCAAGTATGACCGCGATGAAAAAGAACCGTGTCTCGGCGCTCCATTCGTCCGGGGCGAACGCCGCCAGGGCCATGATCATGGGAATTGACGGCACGACTTTGACGGCGTCCATCAGCATCTGCAGCAGCGAGTCGATGAACCCGCCGAAATAGCCCGAGATGCCGCCAATGATCAGCGCCAGCACAAAGGAGATCAGCACTCCGATCGTGCCGACCGCAAGCGTGGTGTTGATGGCGTGTAAGCGGGTAAATGGCGACGTCCGATAATTCGGTTGCCCGTGCGGGGGGTGCATGGGGATAATTCCGGTCATTGATCAATGATCGGAGGATATTGTCATGTCAGGTTTGAATGGTTCGGCTGGTTCCCGTCCTGCGCCGGTGGTGCGCAGTGAGGCGGAGTGGAACAGCATCATGGCGGATTTCGAGCGTTCGGGGCTGTCGCGGCGGGAGTTTTGCGAGTCCCGTGAGCTGTCGTTGAAGACCTTCGGGAACTGGCGGCGCCGTCTCTGCCTCGGGGGCGGGAAGGGTTCCTTCGTCGAGCTGGCGCCGCCTGCGGTGTCCGGCTGGGATGTCGAGCTCGAGCTGGGCGACGGGGTCGTCCTGCGGGTTCGGCGTTCGTGATGCTTGGCGGCTGGCCGCGGGGCGGCATCTGGCTGTCGAGTGATCCGGCCGACATGCGGCGCAGTTTCGACGGGCTGTGCGCCCTGGTGTCGGGCCATCTCGGGTGCAACCCGGCTGACGGGCGCTGGTGCGTGTTCGTCAATCGGCGACGGACGATCGTGAAGATCCTCGGCTTCGAGCGGGGCGGCTTCTTCATCTGGTCCAAGCGCCTGGAGCAGGGCCTGTTCGCCCCGCCGCCGGCGTCTGGCCATGCGGCGCTCGCATTGTCATCGACCGAGCTGATGGCGCTGATCGACGGCATCGACGTCACCGTCCGGCGCCGCCGCAGGCGTTACGACGGTCCCCAAGTGGCGTCCGGGTGAGCCCGGACGACGGTCATGTCGATGCCGGTCATCGGGGCGTCGGCGAAGAGCTCCTTCCACAGGCGCGGCGTCAGTTCGTGGATCCGGTCGGCCGGGTGGGTGTCGATGCGCTGGAGGACGTCGGTCAGATACACAAGGGGGCTGATCTCGTGCAGCTGGCAGGTTGCGGTGAGGCTGTTGACGATCCCCACGTTGTACGCGCCCGATTCCGTCCAGGAAAACAGCCAGTTCTTCTGCCCCGGCTTGACGCGGCGCAGTGCGCGCTCGACACCATTGGTATCGATCGGCACCAGCGGGTCGTCGAGGAACACCTCGAGGGACTGCCGGCGTTCGACGGCACAGTTGACCGCCCGGCGGATCGGGTGCTTCGGCGTCAGCGCCGGATCCCCGAGCGTCTGCGCGCACCATAGCCAGAAGGCGTCGACCAGCGGGCGGGTGTGTATGCGCCGCGCCACAAGGAGTTCCGGCGGCGGCCGGAGTCGGAATTCCTTCTCGATCCCGCACATGCCCCCGATCAGGTCCAGCGCCTCCCCGGCCAACACCGGGCAGTTGTCCAGCTGCTCCTCGAAATTGCGTCTGGAATGCGCCCAGCAGTTTTGCTGTCTCACCGCCGCCCCCCGCGTCTCGGCGTACGCCGCATAGGCGCCGTAGCCGTCGCTGACCAGCGTGCCCTCGAAATCGCCGAGGAACCGCTCGACATGGTGGTGGGCGCGGGAGGGCGCGAAGTGGAACACAACCTCGTCCCGGTCGCCGAGCGCCGGCCAGTAGCAGCATTGTTTCATCTTGCCCGGCTTGGCGGGGTCGCGCCCGACCCGCACCGGCGTCTCGTCCATGACGATGACGGAGCTTTCCAGAACCGAGCGGCGCTGCGCCTCGAACACCGGCTCCAGCAGCGAGATCGCCCGGTTGGCCCAGCCACTCAAGGACCTGCGGTTGACGGTGATCCCGCTCCCGGCCAGCATCTGGCGCTGGCGGTGGAGGGGGAGATGCCAGGCGAACTTGTCGACCAGCATTCCGGCGATAAAGGTCACGTCCGCGCAGGAATTCTTGAACACGCTCTCGACGGCCGGGGCGCAGACCAGGGCGCCGGAGGACATGATCTTCGCCTTCTTGTAATGGTAACGCAGGACCACGTGGCGGATCGGCACCGATGCCAGCTTGCAGCACACCCGCTCTGAGATGAGCTCGAACTCGCCCGCCGCCAGCCCGTCGATCTCCGGCGGCATCACATCGATGTCGATCACCGTTGCCTCGGGGCCGAAGCGCAGCCCGGCGCCGTTGACGGCATCGCCGCGATCCTTCTTGCGCCCCTTGACGCCGCCCTGGGGCTTCTTTCCGGCTTTCTTTCCGGTTGTCTTTCCGGCTTCGGGTTCATCCTCCCCGGCATCCGGCGTTGCGGCACCATCGGAAGCACCACCTTCGGAGGCGGTGCCGGCATTGCGGCGCTTCTCCGAGCTCCGGCCGTGCTGCTGGCGCTCATAGCGGGCGAGCTGGTCGCAAAGCGCACTGTTCTTCGCCACTTCCTCGGTGAGCTTGTCCTGCAGCGCGGCAATGATCGTCGACTGCGTCCCGGCAAGCCCGAACAACTCCCTGAACAGGGAGGCGACGCCCCGCAGCAGGCCGCCGCCGCTCAGCCCCGCGAATTCCGAACGGAGCCCGTCAAGCCGACGGCGGACCGCATCCGGGTCGGACGGGTCGATCCCGCTCATTCCTCCGCCTCCACCGCCATGATCGCCGCCAGCGCCGCCAGCCGCTCGCCCGGCGGCATCGCCGCGTAGCGCCGCCCCCAGCTCGCCGCCTTGCGCTTGACGACCTGGCGGTGGGTGAAGTTCCGTCCGGCGAAGGCCGCCCAGTGCACCCGGTCGGGCGCGAAGTTGAACCACAGCTTCTCGGTGACGATGCAGGACTGGTTGTTGACCTGGATCTCCAGCGAACGCCACTCGCAGAGGTGTTCGTCGTAGAGCCGGGACGGATAGCCGGAGACCATCACCGAACAGGGCAGCGACTTCAGAATGCCGAGAAGCGCGGCATGGTCGGCGTCCGTATAGTCGAAGCGATAGCGGCGCTGCGACTTGCGCGCCGACTGCACGTAGGGCGGGTCGCTGTAGACCAGTTCGCGGCCGTCGAAGTCGAAATCGGACAGGAACGCGTGGCAGCAGCCGTGGTGAAGCTCGACCGGATAGTCGCAGCTGAAGCTGTCGATGGCCCGGCGGTTGAGATCGATGCCGATGTTCCTGAGCGCCGGAGGCTTGCGCTTCATGATCGCACCGCCCCCAAGATGTGTTTCCAAAAATACGGAATGCGGCGGACACATCGCGATGAGCGGCTGGCAGAGCCCTGTCGTCCCTTTGGAACCATACCATGATGCCATGGCCGATCTCCCGACGGTTCGTCTTGATTCGCCGGGAATAGCCCCGGCGGCCTATCGTGTCAAACGAAAAAAACGGCGCAGCAGCAACAAATCGGAGAATGCACAAGCCGCAGGATCGGCCGCAGCCGCCAGAACGACACCAGAAACCACGCTAAATCAACGGACGTCGCCGTTTACCCGCTTACGATGGCGTGCAGGGTCCGGGAAAATATATCCTTGCCGGCGGCATCCGGCCTGACTTCTGCGATGTCCGCCATTGCGTTTACCTCAGGATGCTGCGCCGGATGCGCGGGTCGATCAGAGCGAGCAGCACATCCGTGATGAAGTTCAGGCCGATGATGCTGGCGGTGAGCAGAAAGATGATGGCGCCTGCCAAATGCTGGTCGTTCGATCTGGCCAGCGCATCGATCAGGAGCAATCCAGATTCTGTCAGCGTCAAGATCAAGGCGACGATCGGCAGCTCGCTGAATATCCGGTTGAGGTCAAATCCGATCGAGTTGATGATCGGGCCCAGCGCGTGCCGCGCCGGATACCGCAGGATCAGGCGGCGGCCGGCGACGCCGCGGGCAGCCGCCGCGGTCACGTACAGCTTGCTGATCTCATCCGCCATCAGCGCCCGCACCGTCTGGATGGCGAAGGCGGTGGCCGACCAGCCAAGGATAATGATCGGCAGCCAGACATGGTTCAGGAAATCGAGCACCCGGCCGGTTGACCATTCGGCGTCGCGGTATTCAGCCGAGAAGAGGCCGGTCATGCTGTCGCCGAAATACACCGTGGAGAACAGCATGATCACCAGCGCCAGCAGGAAGTTGGGCAGCGCCAGCCCGAGATAGCTGATGAAGCGCAGTGAATTGTTGAGCAGCGCGCTGTTGGCGGTCACCGACAGGATGCCCACCGGCACCGCGATCAGGTAGGACAGCACCAGCGACGCCGTGCAGATCCCGAGCGAAATCAGGAACTTGTCGCCGAGCAGGCTGTTGATGTTCTTCCGCAGGATGCAGCTCTCGCCGAATTCGCCTCTGAATGCGTTGCCGATCCAGGTCGACCAGCGGACGATGAACGGCTTGTCCAGTCCCATCCGGATCCGCTCGGATTCAATGTCGGCGAACGTGATCGTAGCGCCTAGGGTGGTCTTCCACGCGAGGTACCGTTCCGCGCAGTCGCCGGGAACGAGCTCCATAAGGCTGAACACAAACAGCGAAACAATAAACAGGGTGAAGATTGCCAGGACTGCGCGCACGAGAACGAATCTGGCAAACTGCATGCGGCTCCCCAAAGTCAGATCGCCCTGAGGCGACCGACCCCCTTTCCACAACAGAGGCGGGCGAACATCTCGCCCGCCTCACTTATAGCGTTGACCGATCACTCGTCAAAGTGCCGCTGCGTCGCGCGATATGGGCAAGTCCGGTGGTAGAAGTAGGATTGAGTCTGGAATTCCACGAAATTCTTGAGCGCGTTTCGATGGCAGATCAGCGCGGACTGGAAGGCGCCGATGTCATCGATCAGCTGCTTGACATAATCGGGCGGCTCAGCGCCGGCGGCGCCGCCACTTTCCACCCACTCGGCCCAAAGCATGCCTTGCCGGTGGCCGAAATAGGAAGAGGACGGCGCGGCACCCAGCGCTCGTTGGCATCCAGCGTGATCACCAGCGGCGCCGACCGGCACTCGTCCGGCGTGATTTCCTTGACGGTCGTCTGCACCCCGACTTCGGCCCAGCCGCTGGCGGCAAGTTCGACGACCACACCTGGGAGGCCCGGATTCGCAAACCGCATACTCGGCCTGATTTTCTCACCGTTCGGCAATTCCCGGAAACCGTCGCCGCCGGTGTCGACCATGCCGGTCTCGTCAAGCAGCGAGTTCGCCATGTCCGGGTCGTGCTGTGTGAAGTAGGTCAGCCACTTGTCATCGCAGTGCCTGGCGCTTTCAAATTCGGAGGCGGACGCTTTCCGCCGCCGGCCTGCGCCAATCCGGATGATGCGAACCCGGTATCGCCCCGGCGCCGGGTCCGGTCTGAATTCTGTCTGGAACTGCGCCTGGCCGGTTCGGAAGGCGCATTCCCGTCAGGCGGCGGCCTCGAGTTCCCGCCACCTGTGGCAGGCGACATTGTGTTCTCCCTCGACGGGTTCCAGCGCCGGTTCCTCTTCCCGGCAGTGATCGACCGCAAACGGGCAGCGGGTCTGGAACTTGCAGCCGGGCGGCGGATTCGTCTGTGACGGAATCTCGCCCTCGAGCTTCTGCCCTGTGCCGCGCACGTCCGGGTCGAGCGAGGGAATGGCCGACAGCAGGGCCTTGGTATAGGGGTGTTTCGGGTTCGCAAAAAGGCGCCGCGTCGGGGCGGTCTCAACCAGCCGCCCGAAATACATCAGCGCGACATGGTCACAGATATGCGCCACCACGCTCAGATCGTGGCTGATGAACAGGAAGGTGAGGCCGAGCTCGCGCTGAATGGATTTCAGGAGATTGAGCACATCGGCCTGGATCGAGACATCGAGCGCCGCGACGCTTTCGTCGGCGACCACGAACCGCGGCCGCGACACCAATGCCCGGGCTATCGATATCCGCTGGCGCTGGCCGCCCGAAAACGCATGCGGAAACCGCCGCAGGTGCTCCAGGTTCAACCGGCACTTGGCGGCGAACTCGCGCACTCTTTCGTCGGTTTCGGCCCGCGACCGGGTCAGCCTCATCACTTCGAGCGGCTCGGCGATGATGTCCCGGACGGTCATGCGCGGGCTGAGCGCCGCATATGGATCCTGGAAGATCAGCTGGGCCCGTGAATAATAATCGCGGCGCTGCTGTGCGGTGATATTCCGCAGGTCATAGCTCACCTGGCCGTCGGAATAGGTGACTTCGCCCTCCGTGATCGGATTGGCCAGCAGCAGGGCCCGGCCGAGCGTCGTCTTGCCGGAGCCGGATTCACCGACGAGGCCGAAGAACTTCCCTTTTTCGATGTCGATGCTGACATTTTCCACCGCGCGCACATAGGTCTTCTCCTCAAAAAGACCGCCGCGAAGCGGAAACCGGACGGAAAGGTTTCGGGCGGAAATCAGGACGTCGCGGCTCATGCCGCCCGCTCCGCCGCAACCAGATGGCACGCCGAGCGGTGCCGCGGCCCGATGGTCCGGAAGTCCGGTATCACCGACCGGCACACGTTTCCGACCAGTGACGGGCAGCGGGTCTGGAACACGCAGCCGGCCGGCCGCTCCAGCGGCGAGGGTATGTCGCCCGGCACCGGCGTCAGCGGCGCGTCAAGATCGGACAGCCGCGGCAGGGCTTCGAGCAGTCCCCTGGTGTAGGGATGGGAAGGATTCTTGATGACTTCCTGCACCGGCCCTTTCTCGACCAGCCGGCCGAGATACATCACGGCGACGGTATCGGCGGTCTGCGCCACCACTCCGAGATCGTGGGTGATGAAGATGATCGCCATTCCGAATTCCTGAACCAGGTCCTTCATCAGGTCGATCACCTGGGCCTGAATGGTGACGTCGAGGGCGGTTGTCGGCTCATCGGCGATCAACAGCTTCGGCCGCGTCGACAGCGCCATGGCGATCATTGCCCGCTGCCGCATGCCGCCGGACAGCTCGAAGGCGAACTGCCTGAAACGCTTGGCGGCATCGGCGATTCCGACCCTCTCGAGCATGTCGATAGACAGGGTGCGGCACTCTGCGGGCGACATGTCGGTGTGGATCTGCAGCTGCTCGACCATCTGGTCGCCGACCGTCAGCGCCGGCGCAAAGCTCGCCATCGGTTCCTGGAAAATCATCGAGATGGCGCCGCCGCGCACGAGCTGCAGTTCCCTGGCCGACCTGAGGCTCATGATGTCGACCGGACCTTGCTCAAGATGCAGCGTGATCCCGGTTTCTCCGCTGTAGACCGCATTGCCGGCGTTGAGCTTCATCAGCGACTTGGCGGTGACGGACTTGCCGGAGCCGCTCTCGCCCACAAGGCCGACGATTTCGCCGGCCTCCAGGCTCAGCGAGAACTCCTCGACGGCCGTGACCCTTCCCTCGTCGGTGTCGAACTGCAGGGTCAGGTTTTCGACGTCAAGCAGCGGCATTATTTCTGGATTTCCGCGTAGGGGTCGGCGGCGTCGCGCAGCCCGTCGCCGACAAAAACGAAGGCCAGCACCAGGGTGATGAAGAACAGGACCGGAATGAAATACCACTGATAATTCAGCAGCACGTCGGCGTTGGTGACGTTCTGCAGCATGACACCGAGCGAATTGACGGGATCCTTGAGGCCCAGGCCGATAAAGCTCAGCGCCGTTTCCCCCAGCACCATGTACGGAAACGAGATCACCAGGTCGACAATGATGTAGCTGGTGAAGCTCGGCAGCAGGTGACGGCGGATGACGTGGCCGGAGGATGCTCCGCACAGCTGCGCCGCCAGCACATATTCCTGGTTGCGCTCCGCCAGCAGATGGGTCCGGATACGGCGCGCCAGCGTCGTCCAGCCGACGAAGCCAAGTATGACCGCGATGAAAAAGAACCGTGTCTCGGCGCTCCATTCGTCCGGGGCGAACGCCGCCAGGGCCATGATCATGGGAATTGACGGCACGACTTTGACGGCGTCCATCAGCATCTGCAGCAGCGAGTCGATGAACCCGCCGAAATAGCCCGAGATGCCGCCAATGATCAGCGCCAGCACAAAGGAGATCAGCACTCCGATCGTGCCGACCGCAAGCGTGGTGTTGATGGCGTGCAGGGTCCGGGAAAATATATCCTTGCCGGCGGCATTGGTTCCGAAAATGTGAATCTTCCCTTGATCCACGCCGAACAGATGCCGGTCGAAGGAAAGGAATGGAATCCGGAGCAGCCTGTATTCGGATCCCTTCGGCAGCAGCGTCACGTAGCGCCGCTTGTCCCGGTTCACCTCGGTGACCCAGCGGAAATTGGTCTTGATCGACCGCGTTCGCTCATAGGTGTAGATGAAGGGGCGCCATGAACAGCCGTTTTCGTCGCAGAATTTGGGGATCTGCGGCGCCCCGTTCAGGTATTCCTTGTTCCGGCCGGCGATGGTCGGATCGTAGGGCGAGAGAAAAGGCGCAAACAGCCCGCAGGTGATCAGGAAGATCAGGATGTACGCCGCAACCATGGCCGACCTGATGCGGCGGAACCGGGCCCAGACCAGCTGGCTCTGGGAGGCGGTGAAATACGCTTCCTTGAGTTTCTGGTCGACCTCGGGACCGGCATCCGGCCTGACTTCTGCGATGTCCGCCATTGCGTTTACCTCAGGATGCTGCGCCGGATGCGCGGGTCGATCAGAGCGAGCAGCACATCCGTGATGAAGTTCAGGCCGATGATGCTGGCGGTGATCAGAAAGATGATGGCGCCTGCCAATTGCTGGTCGTTCGATTTGGCCAGCGCATCGATCAGGAGCAATCCAGATTCCGTCAGCGTCAAGATCAAGGCGACGATCGGCAGGTCGCTGAATATCCGGTTGAGGTCAAATCCGATCGAGTTGATGATCGGGCCCAGCGCGTGCCGCGCCGGATACCGCAGGATCAGGCGGCGGCCGGCCACGCCGCGGGCAGCCGCCGCGGTCACGTACAGCTTGCTGATCTCGTCCGCCATCAGCGCCCGCACCGTCTGGGTGGCGAAGGCGGTGGCCGACCAGCCAAGGATAATGATCGGCAGCCAGACATGGTTCAGGAAATCGAGCACCCGGCCGTATGACCATTCGGCGTCGCGGTATTCAGCTGAGAAGAGGCCGGTCATGCTGTCGCCGAAATACACCGTGGAGAACAGCATGATCACCAGCGCCAGCAGGAAGTTGGGCAGCGCCAGCCCGAGATAGCTGATGAAGCGCAGTGAATTGTTGAGCAGCGCGCTGTTGGCGGTCACCGACAGGATGCCCACCGGCACCGCGATCAGGTAGGACAGCACCAGCGACGTCGTGCAGATCCCGAGCGAAATCAGGAACTTGTCGCCGAGCAGGCTGTTGATGTTGACCCGCAGGATACAGCTCTCGCCGAATTCGCCTCTGAATGCGTTGCCGATCCAGGTCGACCAGCGGACGATGAACGGCTTGTCCAGTCCCAGCCGGATCCGCTCGGATTCAATGTCGGCGATCGTGACCGGAGCGCCCTGAGTGTTCTTGTACGCAAGGTACCGTTCCGCGCAGTCGCCGGGAACGAGCTCCATAAGGCTGAACACAAACAGCGAAACAATAAACAGGGTGAAGATTGCCAGGACTGCGCGCACGAAAGCGAATCTGGCAAACTGCATGCGGCTCCCCAAAGTCAGATCGCCCTGAGGCGACCGACCCCCTTTCCACGACAGAGGCGGGCGAACATCTCGCCCGCCTCACTTATAGCGTCAATCGATCACTCGTCAAAGTACCACTGCGTCGCGCGATACGGGTAAGTCCGGTAGTAGGCGTGGCCTTGAGTCTGGAATTCCACGAAATTCTTGAGCGCGTTTCGATGGTAGATCGGCAGCGGCCCAATCACGGTGCCAATGAACAGCAGATTCTCGGTCATGTTCTTGACCATCCGCTGACCCAACGCCTTGAACTCGTCGGAGCCAATCGGCGCGGACTGGAAGGCGCCTATGTCATCCATCAGCTGCTTGGCATAATCGGGCGGCTCAGCGCCGGCGCCGCCGTCAGATTGCACCCACTCGCCCCAGAGCATGCCTTGCCGGTGGCCGAAATAGGAAGAGAACGGCGGCACCCACTCTTGGTTGTTGCCCAAAGTGAGCGCCAGCGGCACCCCTCGGCCCCATGCCCCGACATCCAGCAGGTTCGCCGACTGTGCCGACCGGTACTCGTCCGGCGTGACTTCCTTGACGGTCGTCTGCACCCCGACTTCGGCCCAGTCGTTGGCGACCAGTTCGACGACCTGTACGGGGATGCCCTGATTCGCAAACTGAATATTCAGCGTGATTTTCTCACCGTTCGGCAATTCCCGGAAACCGTCACCGCCGGTGTCGACCATGCCGATCTCGTCAAGCAGCGAGTTCGCCATGTCCGGATCGTACTGTGTGAAGTAGGTCAGCCACTTGTCATCGATGAAGTCCGGCTTGGGCGAAAACCCGATATGCTGCCGTGGAGTTCCCAGACCGAAGAAAGCGACTTCATTGATCTGATCACGGTTGATCGCCACCGACATTGCCTGGCGGAACCTGAAGTCGCCAAACACCTTCCGCTTTTCAAGGTCATCCGACGTCACGTTGAACGAGAAACTGGGAGCGCCGATTCCCGGCTTCAAGTGGATCGTGTAATCGCCTTTTTCCTGGTTTTCGAGCAGCAGCGGCGCTGTCGGCAGTTCCAGGGACTGGGATTTGTAGTCCACTTCCGCGTTGATCAGTTTCAGGACCCGGACTTCGGTGTCGTTGATGTAAACCTCGTCCTGCTCGTTGATGTACGGCAACTGGTTGCCTTGCGTATCGACAATGTGGAAATACGGATTGGCAACGAAGTGCCGGCCGGTCGCCCTGTCTGAAATGGTGATATGCGCTTCCAGTGTCGGCACGACGTCTGCCGGCAGGTTGGCCACCCTATCCGGGCTGTTGAGCAGCGGCGACGGGGAATCGTTCCAATCGGTACTGCCGTAATAGGCGGCAAGGACAGCCAGACCGTCTTCAAATCCGGCGTCCTGCGCCAGCTTGTCGGCGTCAGGATTGAGATCCGGGTGGTACCGGCCGAGGAAGTGCTTGGGTCGGAAGGACACCCCCCATCCCTCAGACGCGAAGAGGGCGAGCAGTCCCGGTTTCGGCGCCGGAAGATTGAAACGCACCGTCTGCGGGTCGATCACATCCACGGTCATTCTCTCGCCGGCCACCAGCCACCCAGACCTTGGCCTTGCGATGACCTTGGGATCGAGCGCCAGGTTGTCATACCAGAACTTGACATCGTCCGCGGAAAACGGCGCTCCGTCGGACCACTTGTGGCCCTTGCGCAGGACGAACGTCACCTGGGTGAAGTCATCATTCCACTCCCAGCTCTTGGCCACGTTCGGAACGATGGTCTGCAGATCGTCGAGATATCGGACCAGAGTGGCGTGGCGTGTTGACAGAAAGTCGGACGTCCCTGATTCTGTCGCATTCGACATCCCTCTGAGCGTACCGCCATATTTCCCGATCGAATGGTACGGCGCATAGACCAAGGGCTCTTCCGGAAGCCGCTCCGCCAAGGGCGGCAATTCCGGATTGCCGCGAATCCGGGCATTGAGCGCAGCGATGTCCGGGTTGGCGCTGAATGTCAACTTGCAGTTGGCAAGCTCTTCGAATTCAGCGAGTTCATATTGCTGTGGAAAGGCCCCTGCCGGAACTCCCATTGGGTCAGCCACAGTGACGGCAGGACAGTCTGCCAATGCGGCGCCGGCCGTAAACACCGCTGCGGCGCCAATCATAAAGATTCTGGAAAACATGATATTCCTCCCTTTGTTCGCGGAAGGCAGAGCCCGCCCCTTTGTTCGCGGAAGGCAGAGCCCGCCCCTTTGTTCGCGGAAGGCAGAGCCCGCCCCTTTGTTCGCGGAAGGCAGAGCCCGCCCCTTTGTTCGCGGAAGGCAGAGCCCGCCCCTTTGTTCGCGGAAGGCAGAGCCCGCCCCTTTGTTCGCGGAAGGCAGAGCCCGCTCCACTTGCTCCAAGAGTATGGGGCTTTGCCGAAACCAGATTAGATCACGGGAAAATTCCCAATTGAATGCGATCCCTTTACGCCCCGGTCACGCCCTCTGCAAGTCAAAAATTACCGGCTGCCGAAATCCATCCTGAACATCTCGGAAACCATGCCAATCACGCAACAACCGAAGCGACAATTGCTGAATGGGTTTCGCACCCACAAGGAAAACGCGCCTTTCCACGGCGCACTGAAGATCGGTTTAAACAACTCACCGGAAGAATCGCCTGGGGGCTGCCAGTGCGGTTACGTGTTTATCGTGGACACCGCATTGCCGCCGGGGCTCCACATCCATATCCAAAGCTGCGGCGATTTGAAGAATCCGCTTGACTGTTTCTCCAAACAGTTCAGGCACTGAACCGGACGGCTGCGGAAGCCTGCGCACAACCGATTTCCCGATCACAAGGAGAACAGCAATGGTTGAAAAGAATCGTGGAAATGTCCTTTTCATCGTTGTGGACCAGCTTCGGGCGGACTGCCTGCAAACGGCCATCAGCGGTCGGGCGGTGCTGCCGAATCTGCGGGAATTCATGGAGGATGCCGTCACATTCCGCAGGCACTATACGGTCACCGTTCCCTGCGGTCCCGCCCGGGTCAGTCTCCTGACCGGCCTCTATGCGATGAATCACCGGTCCGTGCGCAACGGCACGCCGCTGCGCGCGGACATTTCAAACCTCGCGCTCGAAGCGCGGAAATCGGGTTATGAGCCATTGCTGTTCGGTTACACCGACACCAGCGGCGATCCGCGGAACCTGCACCCCAATGATCCGGCGGTCAGGAGCTTCGAAAAACCGATGCCGGGATTCAAGGAAATCACGGTTATGCAGCTGGAAGCGGACTATTATGCGTGGCGGGCGCATCTGAAAGCCAAGGGCTATGATCTGCCTGAGCACAGCCGTTTCTACACACCGCAGGATTTCGATCCGGCAACCGGGCCGCGCCCGGACGATCCCGCATTCTACCGCGCCGAGGACAGCGACACTGCGTTTCTGACGGATGAATGCATGAGGGAGCTTGCCGTCCGTACCGATCAGGCGTGGCTGGCGCACGTGACCTATGTCCGACCGCACCCGCCATTCATCGCCCCGGAACCCTATAACCGGATGTTCGGTGCGGATAAAATTCCGCCGCCGGCGCGTATGCAGACCCCGGAAGCGGAAGCGGCAGTCCATCCGTATATTGCTTCCGAACTTGGGCAAGATGTGATCAACGGCTTTATCGGCGACTTCAATTGCCATCTCGACGAAGAAGATCCGCGCGATGTGGCGGAGATGCGCTCAGTCTACTACGGACTGGCCAGTGAAGTTGATCATCATGTTGGCCGGTTGATCGGTTTGCTGAAAGACACCGGGCAGTACGACGACACACTGATCGTGTTCACCGCGGATCATGGCGAGATGCTTGGGGAGCGGCGGCAATGGGGCAAGAGGTCGGTATACAATGCCGCATCGCAGGTGCCGCTGATAATCCGCGACCCGAAGCGCACGTCCCGCAACGGCAGACAGTTCGATGCCTTTACGGAATCCGTGGATGTGTCACCGACAATTCTCGACTGGTTGTCAGGCGAGGTGCCGGTTGCGATGAACGGCGCGTCGCTGTTGCCGTGGCTGGAGGGAAAGGCCCCGTCCGGCTGGCGGGACTATGCCTACGCCGAGGTGGACTTTGGCGATCCTGAATGCCCGACGCACTGGCAGCGGGATACGGGGCTCAGCCTGCGTGAGGCCAATCTTGCGATCATACAGGAGGACCGCTACCGGTTCGCGCATTTCAACGGCGGCCTGCCGCCGCTGCTGTTTGACACGCAGTCGGCCGAAGGCGAGTTCCGAAACCTCGCGGACGATCCGGATTATACCGGCGAAGTTCTGCGCCTGACCAGAAGGCTGCTGGATCATCGCATGAGGCATGCCGACCACACGCTTTCCGATATGAAGGTCACCGGCGGCGGAACGGTCAACTGTCGGCCTCCGGGACCCGCGCCGCAGCGGGCATGAGGCGGGCGGCGGACCGGCAGATGCCACGTCGCTGATCCTCAGCCTGCAACCACTTTTCCAGACTGTTCAGCCAGCCCGGCATCGGTCGTTCGAGTTCCCACAGGATTCTCATTGGCCGTTCCGATTTATGGCTGCGATAGTGGGCCCGGACAAGAGAAAGGTAGGGGACGGATTCACCCCTGCTGTCCCGTTTCCGTTCACGAACAAGGAGGATGACATTCGTCCCCTGGCGCCTTTGCTGGATATAGCGCCGCCCGGTGCGGGTATTGGCGGAAGGGCTGTTCTGCGACTCCCAGTGAAACAGGGTCGGCGAAATCGGGCAATCGGCACAGCGGGTTGTTGGTGATTAATCCTTGTCAGACTTTTCCAGCGTGACAAACAGCAGCTCAGTCTTCGTCGCATCGTGCCACAGGACCCCGGTCTGCGGCAGATGGAGCGCGCCCTTTTTGTCAAGGAACCTTTAGGCGGCAACGATCTCTCCGAGTGAATATGTCGCGTGGCTTGCCCGGGGAACCTCACCATTGGCGTCCATCGGTTCTGACACCGTCCGGATGCGATCCGCGAGAATCTCAAAGAAATCGCCGAGTTCACGGTGCAGGTCCGCAGGCTGCCGTATCAGATCAAACATCCGGCCAGCCTCGCCAATCGCCTGATGGCGGGCGCCAAGCGACGAAAAGAACATGAGGCCCAGGCGATGGGCGCGGCCTTGCGGCGTTCCAACCGGATCGGCGTGATCGGTCAGCACTATGTCCCGCCAAGCGTCCAGCCGCTCGTGGTCGACAACGTGAAGCAACTGCCGACGGTCCGCAGCAAGCGCGTGTCATGGACGTCGGCAGAGGTTGCCGGTAAAAATCCTGCACGCCGGCGAAGATCGGCAAAGCAGTGACCTGACTGGGGCCGTGAAAAGAAGTCCTCAAGTTCAACGCCAGCGTAACGCAGAAACCCGCCGAGACGTGTGTCGGAACCAAGTCTTTTCAGTTCTCCGGCAAGGCGCTGCCGGAAGTTTACCACCGCTTCCCGCAGGTTCTTCAGGACACAGTCCTTGGCTTGACGATCAAGTTTGAGGGCGCATCCCGGCGGCAATGACGGAAAGTCGGCCTCAACGGCAGTCCTGACCTGGTGCCGGGTCCCTCCCAAAATGGCCAGGCAGCGCACATCGTGCCGGTTTTTGCGGCGCACCTGACCGACAAAATCAAGAACTGTCAGCACCTGTTTGCCTTCGGCCCATCGCAATCTCCACCCGAGTTGCTGTAGTAACACTGTGGCACTTTCGGTCGGACGAAGCATCAACACGGTGTCCACCTCAGGCAGGTCCAAACCTTCATTTAACAAATCGACAGCAAAGATCGCGCGAATTTTGCCTTGCCGCAGCGGCGTCAGCGACGCGCGGCGATCTTCGGTCGGCGAATTGGCGTCGAGTGCACCCGACGGGTAGCCGGCACGGCCAAAATATTTTGCCATGAAGCGCGCATGCCAAACTCCGACGCAAGAGCCCAGGGCGCGCATCCGGTTGGGATCGGTCACCAGTCTCTCGACCGCCTGCCGGATTCTCAGTGCCCGCGCGTGATCGCTGGTGAGAACATCGTCGAGATGTCCCGCAACGTAGCGGCCCCGCTGAAATTTCACCGCTGCGAAATTCGTTGGGTCGTTCACGCCGAAGCAATGGAACGGGCAGAGCAGGCCCTGATCCAGCGCATCCCCGAGCCGGGATTCCGACGCGATCCGGCCGTCAAACCACTCAAGCACCGATCTGCCATCAGCGTGTTCCGGTGTTGCAGTAAGTCCGGGCAGAACCTTTGGATTCAGCCGTTATCGATTCTTGGCAGCCCTACAGGGGCGTCCGGATTTTCTCCGAAGCCGAGAACAAACTTTTCGACAAGCCGATGGAAGGCAATGGCTTGATGCGCTGGACAAAGAAGCTCATGAGGCGATCGGATGGGCCCGGGGACAACGGCGGCAGGCTGCGTAAACGCTGAACCTGCCGCTCTTGGGCTGCGGATATTTGTGCTCTCCGAGTCATTTCGGGCGCGGTTCCCGCTGCGGGCTGCATCGTGAAACGGGCTGGCATCCGCATGCGGCTTCAGGCGGGTTTGCTGCGTTCGTGTTCTGTCCGCGACCGGTGCCCGATGCGAAGCCGTTTTTTGTTGACCGGCCACCGGGCTGTTCGTTCTGTTCAGCCGGACTCTCTGCGACGAAAAAAGCTGCGTTTGCCAAGCGCGCTTATGCCCACAGCGACGAGAATGATCACGCCGACGAGAACTTCTCGCACGTAACTGTCAACCCGCATTTGGGTAAGCCCGTTGTCGAGAACTCCCAGCACCAGCACACCGGCAAGTGTGGCCGGCACCCTTGGCTGGCCATCTCTTGTCAGCGTCATGCCCAGAAAAACCGCAGCGATCGCAGGCAGCATGAGACCATCACCCTGTGTCGGATTGGCCGAGGCCACGCGGCTGGCATACATCAAACCCGCAAGCGCGGCTCCGACACCTGTCACGGCAAACGCAGACAGCCGCAGACGCATCACTGGAATTCCAGCAAGACGGGCGGCGTCACGGTTGCCGCCGATCGCATAAAGACGTCTGCCGTAGCTTGTCTGCTCAAGAATGACCCAGGCAGCCACTACTGTCGCAGCGGCAACGATCGTCAGATTGGGAAGCAGGAGCGCACGCCCGCCGGACTCCGCAAGCAGCGGGCCGCTGCGGGCGAATTCTCCAAAGGCAGCTGGTATATCTGCTCCGAAAATCGTGCGGCCGTCGCTCAGGACGAACGCCAAGCCACTAAAAATCGTAAGCGTCGCCAGCGTGGTCACAAACGGCTGAATCCCCATGATGCTGACGATCGCGCCGTTGAAGAGGCCGCCCGCCAGTCCAACCGACAGAGAAACCGCCAGCGCTGCGGAAATTGGCCAGCCGTGCAGGAAAAGGATTGCCGCAACCACGCCGGAAAGTGACGCCATCGAGCCGACAGAGAGGTCAAAATCACCCATCACCATAACGACGGTCATAGTGGCCGCGACCACGGTCAGCATGCTGATCTGTTGGCTGATGTTAAGCCAGTTCCGAAAGGTCAGAAAGGTATCCGGCAGGTTGACAGTGAAAAAGATGATGATGGCGAGCATCCCCAGCAGACCGCCGAAACGCCTCAGAAGCAAGATCACGCCGCTTCTCTCTCCGGCAGAGCATAGATGCGCGAAAGGAGGTCGGCTTCTGAAAGTGAAGCCGCCTCAATAATGTCCGCCATCGCTCCGTCGCGCAAAATGGCAATGCGGTCTGAGAGACCAATCAGTTCCGGCAGATCAGAAGAGGAGATGATGACCGCGAGGCCCTGTTCACTGAACTGACGGATCAGGCGATAGAGTTCGTGCCTGGCGCCGATATCCACGCCTCGGGTCGGTTCATCGAGCAACAGGACCCGCGGATTATCGACAAGAGCCCGCGCGAACAGAACCTTTTGCTGGTTACCGCCGGAAAGTTCCTCGCAGAATTGAGCAACGGACTGCGCCTTCAGCCGGACACGTTCGCCAAGCTGTCTTGCGACGCGTTTCTGCCGGCTGTGGTCAAGAAAACACCCTGCGCGGGACAGTCCGGAAAGGTGGGGCAGCACTATGTTTTCGGAGATTTTGCGGCGCATCATCAGCCCTTCGGAGCGGCGCTCCCGCGGAACATAAGCAAGCCCGATTTTCCAAGACTCTTCAGGTGTGCGGCCCAGCGGCTGACCGTCCAATTCGGCGCTTCCTCCCTGTTTGGCAATGTCGCCCAGCAAGATCCGCAGCAGCGTTCCGCGCCCAGATCCGGAAACGCCCGCAATGCCCAGCACTTCGCCTGCCCGAAGTTCAAAGTCAGCGCGCATCAATTTTCCTGCACGCAATCCCCTGACCCTCAGAACGACGTCGCCGGGTGTGTTGTTTTCGCGCCGCCGGGGAAAAAGCTGTCTCAGGTGCCGCCCTGTCATGTCTTCGATTACCTGTGCCTGTGTCGTTTCTTTCAGGCGTCGGGTTGAAATGCTTCTGCCGTCGCGCAAAACCGAGATGCGGTCTGCGAGTTTCATGACCTCGGGCATGCGGTGAGAAACATAGAGCACGCCGGCACCGCGCTGAACAAGGCCGTCGATCACGGCGAAGAGCCGGTCTGTTTCTTCGGCTGTCAGCGCCGCCGTCGGTTCGTCCATGACATAAAGCCAAGGCGGCGGTCCCGCGGTTTCGATCAGAGAAGCGGCAATCCGAACCAACATCTGATCGCCCGCTCCGAGTTCGGACATGGCAGCGCGGGAATCAAGTCTTCCGAGACCCAGCCGCCGCAGTCCTTCCGCTGCGGTCCGGTTCAGCGCGCGCCAATTCACCAAGCCGCCGATGCTCGGGTACGGGTGATCCAAGTGCATGTTTTCGGCCACCGACAGCCAGCCTACGGAATGCAGTTCCTGATGGATAAACCGCAGTCCGGCCGACCGCATGGCGGACGGGTTTGCTTCCGGCAGTTCGGCTCCGTCTATTCGCAGCCGTCCCTTGTCGGGCCTTTCGAGCCCCGCGAGAATCCGGATCAGGGTTGATTTGCCGGCGCCGTTCTCTCCGACCAACGCGTTGATTTCACCCGACCTGAGGGTCAGGCTGACATCATCCAAAGCCTGAACTGCGCCAAAACTCCGGCTGACGCGGGAGAGTTCGAATTCGCGCATTAAATGTGCGCAGAGCGCCTGTGCGGCGCCCTGGGTTCAGATTTATGGGCCAGCGTTCGCCGCTGTAATCAGTCTCGTCGGGACGTAAATCACTTTCTGAACGAGATCTTCTCCGGCAAGCAGCCGCGCAACTGTATCAGCGGTGGCCTGCCCAATGCCGTCAAAGTCCTGAGCGACAGACGCTTCAAAACTGCCGCCCGCGGCGATTGCCGCGCGGGCCTGAGGATTGGCGTCAATACCAGTGATGACGATACCCTCGTTTTCACGCCCCGCCGCTTCGATCGCCTGCAGCGCGCCCAACGCGGGCTGGTCCCACGCGGCCCATACCGCGGCGACTGCGCCGGGCTCGGGATTGGCTGACAGCACCGCTTCCATCTGTGCGCGGCTGTCTGCGATTCCGCCGTCACTGACATCGGGTGTGATTCGGTCGATCACTTCAATATCCGGGAAATTGCCGAAGACGGCATCAGCGATCACTCCCCGGACCTGCACCGGCGGGAACGGATCGAAGGTAAACATGACAACATTGCCCTCGCCGCCGATCCGGTTGGCGACGTAAACGGCGGTTTCGGCGGCCATTGCGTATCCGTTGGAAGTGATGTTGGCTGCGACGAGCGGGTCGCTGCCGGCATCCATTCCTACAACAGGGACATTCGCATCAGCTGCAGTCTGCAGCCCGGCGCCGATTTGGGAAGGATCGACGTTGATGACAATTGCGTCAACGCCTTGAGTCACGACATCTTCGATTCGGCTGATGACGGCCGCCACATCGCCCGCGGTGTCGATGACGTTCACATTCCATCCAAGTTCTTCGGCGCGCATTTCAAAACCGTCGACATAGAACTGCGTTCCTGGCTGGGCAAGGTAAGGGGTTACCACCGCCACCTCTTGTGCCAGAGCAGCTTTGCCAAACCCTGCGGCGATTGCTGCCGCAACTAAGAAAGTGCGAAAAAGCATTGTTTTCTCCCGGTGGTCTCGCTGATCCGATAACCTTAGTCTTGTCACCGGATTGTCTGATTGTCCATAGAACAGCCAACCAGGGAGTTACTGATGGCACCGTATGAGACGGGGTTCGTCTTTATCGGAATTGATATCGGGACCAGTTCGGTCAAGGCGTCAATGCGCGCGCCGGGCGGCATATTGTTGGACTCCTTCTCATCCGTTCATCATACAAACCGGCCAACACCAGGTGCCGCTGAACAGAATCCTGATCACTGGATTGCAGGGGCTGAGGCGGCGCTTGCCCAATTTGCAAAACACGGCCGGGCACGGGAAGTTGCAGCGATCGGTGTCACTTCGCAGGTCAATTCGCACGTGTTCTGCGATGCGGGAGGCATGCCGCTGCATCCAGCGCTGACTTGGCAGGATACACGGCCGGCGCATCATGCCAGCCGACTGGATGCGGGAATCGATGTTGCCGCGAAGATTGCGGCTCTCGGTGCGCCAATCACAATTGATGCAAGCCACGCGCTGGCCCGAATGGCTTGGGTCATCGAAACCCATCCGGAGATTTGGGAGTCGACGGCGCACGTCATGCTGCCCAAAGATTTCGTAATCAGGAAACTCACCGGAGAGCTTGTCGCCGACCCGATTTCCAGCGTCGGGCTCGTCGGAGCCGATCTGGGCTATGCCGGGGCGGTCGTTGACCTCGTGCCCAACGCCGCCGCGCGTCTTCCGGCACTCGGCGATCCTCTTGATATCGCTGGTTATGTCCGGCCAGACTGCCCATTTGTGGGTGTGCCTGTCGCCGTCTGCACCATGGACGCATGGGCGGGCATGTTCGGTCTTGGCGTGGTGTCAGACGGCGAGGCGATGTACCTTTCCGGCACCAGCGAGGTTCTTGGTCTGATTTCCAGGAAACGCAATGGAGCACCCGGCATTGTCACCTTCCCGGATTGGCGCGGCATCACGCTGCATGCGGGACCGACCCAGTCAGGCGGGGCTTCGCTGGTGTGGCTGTCCAGTGTCATCGGCCAAGATATCGCCGCAATCGACAGGCTGGCGGGAACCGTGCGAATCGAGCGGGACAGTCCGCTTTTCCTCCCGCACCTTGAAGGAGAACGGGCGCCGCTCTGGGACCCGCATTCGCGCGGCGCTTTTGCGGGCATGACCAGCGTGACCGGCCCGGCCGAGCTGGCGGGGTCAGTTATGGAAGGAGTTGCCTTTTCAGCGCGCCTCGCTCTTGAGTCGATAGAAACGAGCGGCGGCCGTACGGTCCGGCAGCTTCGCCATGGTGGTGGCGGCGCGTCATCCAATGTCTGGTGCCGGATCAGAGCAAACGCTTTAGGTCGAACTTTGAGCCGGGTCGCCGCCAAAGAGACAGGCGCGATGGGCGCATTGGTCTTGGCGGCTGTGGCATCCGGCGGCATGGCGGATCTGCGTGAAGCGACGGAGACTCTTGTCGCCACAGAAACGGACTTTCGGCCCGAGCCGGAACTGAGCGGTCTATCAGAGGATCGGTTTGGCATGTTCCAGGAACTGTACGGCAGTCTCAATCCATTGAACCGGCGCCTGGTAAATTCGTGCTCCGAAGCGGGTCAGGCCGGGGCTGTCAAAGAGAATTCAGAAGAAACATACAGCCTGAAGTCGTGAGCCTCGTATGTGGAGTCGGGCGGCCCACATCGCGGAGACGATAACGCTGGAGGCGGAAAATTGACCGATGCATGATTTCGGAGTTACCGTCGGCGAATATGATTTCATGCCAAACCGCTGCGGCTGGCGGCAGGAACCGCGGGCATGCAAGGTGCGGGTCGACGACCCATTCTCACAAACATTTCGATGCACTGCAGTCGCGGCCTTCTCAAGCCGTTGAAACGGGTTTTGCAAAACTGACCGCAATTCAAGGCGCAGTGGAGCGACTCAATGCTGTTTGAGCGGTCTGCTGTTGTGCGTCCCCAAGGTGAATTGCCGACTTTTCTGCGATCGCCGCCTTGCGCTCGCTGCTCCCGGCGCCGCAGTTTTGCATCAAGTCGACACGGTCCCCAAGCACTTCAAGGGCGAAGCGCTTGACCGCCACGTCACGTATTTCGAACAGTCAGATGTTTGCTCTTTGCTTTGCGACTTTCAACATGACGGTATTAAGATTCGGTTGCATACAGCGAAGCTGACGTGCATTCTTGCGCACACGCGTCTTTCATGTGTCAGGTCCGGCGCGCGCCGCCGTTCGGATCGGATCGCTGGAGGATCGCCTGCGAGGCCAATCCACACGAAAGGAGTGGATCTATGAACGATGCACTGACGAGCGCGCAGATTTCCTTCTACCGGGAAAACGGTTTTCTCATCATCGAGGATTTTCTGGACAAAACCGAATTGGACACCTGGCGGGCAGCGGTGGACGAAGCGGTCTCCCTTCGGGAAAACAATGTGCTGCCCGTCGGATCCCATCAATTTGAGAGCACGTCAGAGAAAAATAACGTGTTCCAGCAGCGCATCAACCTGTGGATGGATCGTGACGGTGTGCGCGAAATAATGCTGGACAGCCGGCTGGGCAAAATGGCGGCCGACCTGGCGGGGGTCGACGGAATTCGCATATGGCACGATCAGGCGTTGATAAAATTGCCTTGGGCAGTTCCTACGGCGTGGCACCAAGACAACACAAAGTGGTCCTTCGCGTCGGAAAACTCCATAAGCATCTGGGTCGCGCTGGACGATGTGACAATGCAGAACGGCTGCATGTTTTTCATGCCGGGCACGCACAAGCGCAGACTGGTTGACTACCCTACGGAAGGCCACTTGGGCGCCTTATTCGAAGCCTATCCTGAACTCAGCAGCATGGAACCCGTGCCTGTCATCATGCCTGCGGGCGGATGTTCCTTTCACAACGGTCTGGTGGCTCATGGCGCCAATGCGAACATGACGCCGAGACCGCGGCGGGCTTTTACCTGCGCCTACATGCCCGATCACAGCCGGTTCAATGGCGAACCCAACGTCCTTCCAGAACGGATCCTGAATACAATCAGTGTCGGTGACCTGCTTAACGACGAAGACCAGAACCCGTTGATCTACAGCAATTCATAATCCGACACGCGTCGGCTCACCACCCGCGGTGAATGGGCGCGCGGCGGCGCTGAAGGGCAGCTAAGGGGCCCCGCGCGACGATGCGACTCTCTTCATTTGGCCCCGAAGGCGGCTGATGAAACTGTCGTCCCCGGAGAATTCGCCGAAATGGCGCACGCCCGCATTGAATCCGGCCGGTCGCCGGTGAACCACAATGTCGGGCGGCGCGGAATCTCGACCGGGATATTCAGCCGCCCAGGACCACGCCAATTCGCACCTGGGTTGAATCAGGCTGGAAGGTCTGACGCCTTTCCGATCGGTCTGAACTGCGGCGCTTCGGCGGTGACAGAACAGGACAACCCGCCGCGATGACCGTGCCTTGACAGGCGCCGACCGGCAGCGAAAGCCGGCGACAGCTTATTTGCCCCCGACAGAGCCGGCGCCCGGGCTGCAGCCGAACCGATTCCGGAATCGCGCTGCCTGGGCGTCTGACCAGCGCACCTTGAGTTCCAGGCATTCGTCGCGCAGTGTCTCGTTTTGCACGACCCTCTCTCCGAAAAGCCAGGCCCGCTGTTTTCCATCGGCGCACGATAGAAGCACGGTCTCCGTCCGGTCGCCGGCGCGAAGAAGCTCGTCAATCTTACCCAGCAATTGGTCGAGCCCGTCGCCGGAAATCGCCGAAACTGGAAAATGAGACTGGCTGCATCCGTTCCCGGTCAGCATGTCTTCCCTGTCGCCGGTCGCCAGCAAATCGATCTTGTTCCAGGCCTGCACAACTCTTTGGGAGTCGGTGGGATCAACGTTCAGTTCTCTGAGAACTTCATTGACGCCGAGAACCTGTGATTCGAATTCAGGGTGCGTCAGGTCCCGGACATGCACGACGATGTCAGCGTTGGTGACTTCTTCCAGTGTTGCGCGGAATGCGGCGACCAGCTGCGTCGGAAGATCGGATATGAAGCCGACCGTGTCGGAGAACACCGCTTGCCGGCCTGAGGGGAGCGTGACCAATCTCATGGTCGGGTCAAGCGTCGCGAACAATGCGTCGTCTGCCCATACTTCCGCGCCGGTCAGGCGGTTGAACAGTGTTGATTTTCCGGCATTTGTGTAGCCGACAAGCGCAACGGCTGGGTATGGGACGGCTTTTCTGGCCGACCGGTGCAGCCCGCGCGTGCGTCTGACCGCCAGCAGCTTGCGCTTTACACGAATTATCCTGTCGTCAATCGCGCGCCGGTCGGACTCGATCTGGGTTTCCCCGGATCCGCCCACGAACCCAAGGGCGCCACGCTGACGTTCGAGGTGGGTCCAGCGGCGGACCAGTCTGGATTTCAGGTATTCCAGTTGTGCCAGTTCGACCTGCAGCACACCCTCCCGGGTTTTCGCCCGGCTGGCGAATATCTCCAGAATCAGACCTGTTCGATCCAGCACCCGGACATCCCAGAGCCTTTCCAGATTTCGCTGCTGGACCGCTGAAATCGAGCCGTCGACAACCGCGGCCGACGCATTGGCCGCATCAATTTCCCGCTTCAGACTGTCACATCTTCCGGAACCAAACAGGGTTGCGCCGTTGACAGAACGAAGCCGGACAACCTGCTTAAATGCGGTCGTGAAGCCCAGAGCCGTCGCGAGAGAGACCGCCTCATCCAGGCAGGCCTCGGCCGTGCGCGGAGATTCTTGATCAGGGAAGGACGGATGCAGGATTCCGGCTTTGATCGGCAATTGGTAGCTCCCTCCAGCGTTGCCGCTTTATCTCCGCCGACGGAACAATTTGAAACTGAATCCGCGCCCGGCATAGTCGAACCGCCGTTATCGTTGCGGCTTTGGCACGATTTTCGCACTTGCCCCGGCACAGCCGGACCGGTTCCGCCAGATCTGCCAGCCCATTGAAATCTGGCGAAATCCGCTTTGGGCAGCGTGCATGTTTTCGTTCGCGGGAGATTGCTGAAGAACAGCCCCGAGCCTGTTCGCGGCGCGGATTTTCAAAGGCGCCGGCGGCATGTGTCAAGAGCCATTGCGAGGTTGGGAAATCTCTGTTGCCGACGCCGGTGCGGAAGCCTTGCCGGCAGCGGTCAGGGCGGGTTTGGGGACGCCTTTCCCCGGGCGCACAGCTTTTGGCTGCAAATCTACGGCAACAGGCGCATCAGGACCGCTGAAACCAGGATTGTCCGGTTGTTGCGGAGGCGCCCGAATCCCGGGCGCCCCTGCCAATTGGTTGTCGGGTCAATTGCCCTCGTCCAGATACCACTGGTGTGACCGCCACGAAAAGGGTCGGCCGCCCGCTACGGCAACGAAATTCTTCAAGGCGTCGCGGTGGTAGACCGGGTTCGGCGTCGCGACCGTGCCAATTTGGAGCACGTTGGAGACCATGTTTTCCACCATACGATTGCCCGCCGCTTCGAATTCCTCGGATCCAATCGCAACTGACTGGAACGTGCCAATGTCCTTGATCATTTCATGAACATAGTCAGGAGGTTCGACACCATTGGCGCCGTCTGTTTGGATCCATTCAGCCCATTTCATTCCGACCCGAAGATTGAAGTAGTCTCCGAACGGCGGCACCCAGTAATCGTTGGTGCCGAGGTGACCCGTGAGCAACCGGCCCTTTGACCACATTCCTACATCAAGCTTGCCGGCCGATTGTGCCGATCGGTACTCGTCCGTGGCGACTTCCTTGATGGTCGTCCGCACGCCCGCCTCCGACCAGTTCAGGCTGATGATCTCTATAGCCTGCACCGGCATTTCCTGTGTGCTGAACTGTATGTTGAGGACAAACGGGTCGCCATTCGGAAGCTCGCGGAATCCGTCGCCGTCCGTGTCGGCCAAACCGACCTCATCAAGCAGCGCCGTGGCCCGGTCCGGATCATGCTCGGCATAATGGGACGTCCATTTTTGGTCGATAAAGTCCGGCAACGGATTAATCCCAGAATACTGCATCGGTTCGCCCAGCCCAAAATACGCTGATTCGTTGATCGCATTCCGATCGATCGCAATCGACATGGCCTGTCGAAAACGCAGGTCTCCGAAAACCTTGCGCTTTTCCAGGTCGTCCGAGGTCACGTTGAAGCCAACTGTCACCATATGCGGCACCGGCAGCAAGTCGATCTGGTAGCCGCCGGCTTCCTGGTTCTCAAGGAGCAGAGGCGCATTCGGCAGTGTCAGTCCCTGCGACTTGTAATCGCCCTCACCGTTGATCAGCCTGAGAATGCGGACTTCGGTGTTCGGGATATAGGTCTCGTCCTGTTCGTTGATGTAGGGCAGCTGATTGCCCGCCGTGTCCACGATGTGGAAGTATGGGTTCGCCACCAGATGACGCCCTTCGACTGTGTCCGAGATGTAGATGTGGGACTCGAGCGTCGGAACGACATCGGCCGGGAGGTTCGCGACCCGGTCGGGGGCGCTGAGCAGCGCCGACGGCGCGTCGGTCCAGTCCGTGTTCCCCCAATAGGCCTTGATCACCGCGAGCCCGTTCTCGAAACCGGCTTCCTTGGCGAGCTTGTCCGCGTCAGGGTTGATGTCCGGATGATAGCGGCCGAGGAAGTGCTTCGGCTGGAAGCCCTGCGCCCACGACGTCGCAAAGTGCGTCAAGAGACCCGGCTTCGGGGCCGGCAGATTGAACCTGACCGTCTGCGGGTCGATCACATCCACGGTCATGCGCTCACCCGCAACCAGCGTATAGTCCGTGGGATTCGGAATGACTTTTGAATCGAGCGCCAGGTTGTCATACCAGAATTTCACGTCGTCCGCCGTGAAAGGCGCGCCGTCCGACCACCTGTGGCCCCTGCGCAGATAGAACGTCAGCTGCGTGAAGTCGTCGTTCCACTCATAATCCTTGGCGACATCGGGCACGATCGACACATTGTCCTCATCCAGGCGAACCAGGTTCACGTGCCTGATGTTCAAGAAGTCACCGGTGCCGGCTTCTGTGGCATTTGACATGCCGTTGAACGTGCCGCCGTATTTCCCGATCGAATGATAGGGTGCCATGACCAGCGGCTCTTCCGGCAGCCGTTCGGCCAGCGGCGGCAGATCCGGGTTGCCGCGGATGCGGCTGTTGAGATCAGCAATTGCCGGATTTTCGCTGAAACTCAGCTTGCAGTTGGCCAAGGTTTCGAATTCCGACAGCTCGTACTGATCCGCGTATTTTCCTGCCGGAACGCCCATTGGATCGTCAACAGTGACTGGCGGGCAGTCTGCTGATGCAATTCCGGCCGCACAGACAAACACGGTGCCGAGCTGAATATATTTGAAACGCATCAAATATTCCTTTCGTTGTCGGTGAGCAGAGGCCCACCGGTTCTGCGTCACACTTGTTGCCTCAAGCATGCGCTCTTATCTGGATTTGACCGTCATGCGGCATCAAGGCCAACGAAAGGTGGCAGAGCATCTCTTCGAGGCGGGTCCAACCGAATTGGGTGCCAGCCTCAGCGGAGTTGCCGAGGCGCATGTCAGCAATATCCTCCTCTTGCCATGTTAGCTGCGTAGATATTTGATTGCAACCCCGTGTACCTGCTCATGACATATGAAGCGGCGGGGTCTCACCGATTCGCCGACTTTCGAGATACTCGTCGGGGGTCATTCCATCAAGGGAGTCGTGCGGCCTCCAGCCGTTGTAGAGTTCCATATATTCGTCGATGAGGGGTCTGAGCCCGGAGACGTTCACGGCGGTGTCCTGAACATTGTAGAACTCGTTTCTGAGCGTCGCCTGCATACGTTCGACGCGTCCGTTCTGTTTCGGCGACTTCGGCGGCAAAACGGCGAGGGTGATGTTTCTGTCTCCGCACGCGGCCTCGAACTCGGCCATGAACTCGGAGCCGCCGTCGACCTGCACGGCCTCGACTGGGAACGGCGCCTGGCGGACCAGCTTGTCAAGGAAGCGGGCGGCGCTGGCCGCGGTCGCGTTTGAGGCGGCCATGCCGCAGCCCCAGCGCGAGAGACGGTCGACGGCGGTGAAGTGTCTGACGGTCCGGCCGGGCCGCAGCGACACGGAGACCGCGGTCCCCTCACGGCGCAGCACGGCGGCGATCTTCCCCCTTCCCCAGGCCGGGAACATTTTCCGCAGCTCCCGCACGCGGCCCTCGATTCCGCGGCGCAGCTCCGGCCGGCGGCAGCGGAGCGGGCGGGTGGAGAGCCGCTCCGGCCGCTTTTCCCAGCGGCGCAGCTTCGACAGCGAAACGCCGACGGCGCGCGCCGCCTGTTCCACAGTCAGGCCGTCGCGCCAGGCCCGCCGCCAGCGGCGGACCAGCGCCGCGCGCCTTGCGGTCTCCGCGCCGGGTGAAGACAAAATCCGTGACGCGCGGGCGGCGTTTCTGATAACATGGCCGGGCAAGCCGAAAACTTGCATTGGGGTTCTCCTTTTTCGGTTTTCACAACTAAGCGAACTGATGGAGAACCCCGCCCCTCAGGGCAAGAAAAAATCTGATCCGGGGGTCTCAGAACCCTCCGGTCGGGCTGCGCCCTCCCTCCGGGTTCTGAGACCCCCGGCGCCGCCCGCAAAACTTCATATGTGTCTGATCAGGGACATCGCGTTTATCGGCGCATTTTCAGAGAGTTCGATAGTCCAGTTTCCAATTTTTCAACCTGGCGGGCTGCACTTTCGGGGACGGGCGATTTACGCCCACAGCAGGCCTCAACCGCGCACTTGATCCGCGTAAAAGCGCTCCGGCAGCCGCCTGACCGGTTTTTGCGGGCTTTTCGCCCGTTCTTCATCCCGGTGCTTGCCGGCTCGCAAGCACCATGAAATCCCGCCGCCGCTCCTGTTCAGGCTGACCGCTGGTCCGGTTTGTCGATACCGCGTGCTTATCCCTGCCAAAGTTTCAATATGGGCAGCCACCTGCCGCAACCGGCGGCCGGTCACCGGCGGCAGTTCGGTTGAAGCGCGAGTCTGCGTGCGCCCGCCGAGACGCTTCCCTTCAAAACACGGCGCACGGATGTTTCGTATTGTCCCGCGCCCGCGCATGACGAAACTGAGCGGCAGATATCAGCATGTTTGTTTCCTCATTCTTTCACTGTGAGCCGGAAGACAGCCTCGGCCGCGCATGCAGAGACTGCCGCTTTTCCGTGAAAAACCGTTCGGAAATCGATTTGCTTTCAAATCATTCGGCATCGTGGCAGTGTAAGCAGTCCGGTCGGGAGAGCCCCGGCTCGGCGCGCGGGTCGACGCCGAATGTGTTTTGGCGCATGGCAGGAGCAGTCAATGAAGAAGGTGAGATACGCTGTGGTCGGCGCCGGCTGGATTTCCCAGGAAGCATTCATGCCGTCTGTTGACCAGACCGGGAACTCGGTGATGACGGCAATCGTCACCGGCAATGCCGACAACGCAGACAAGCTGGCAGGGTTTTACGGGATCTCCAGGATCTTCAGCTATCAGGAGTACGACTCGGCACTGGAGTCGGACACCTTCGATGCCGTGTACATCGCACTTCCGAATTCGCTTCATGCGGAGTTTGCCGTGCGGGCCCTGCAAAGGGGCATTCACGCGATGGTTGAAAAGCCGCTTGCCGTCACCGTTGCCGAATGCGAGGCCATGATCGAAGCGGCCGGGGAATCCGGAAGGTTTCTGATGACCGCTTATCGGCTTCATTGCGAACCGGGCACCGTCGAAGCGATCAGACTCATCAGGTCCGGCGCAATCGGCGCGCCGCGGATATTCTCCTCCGAATTCTCGTTTCAGGTCGGGAGCGGGAATCACAGGCTGGACGCGAAACACTGGGGCGGACCTCTGCAGGACATTGGCGTCTACTGTCTCAACGCGGCGCGGCACGTTTTCGCCGCCGAGCCGGTTGAGGCAATGGCCATGAAAGGATGCGGCAGCGACCCGCGGTTTGCACAAGTCGAGGAAACGCTGACGGCGGTCCTGCGGTTTCCCGATGACGGATTGGCCACATTCTCCGTCGGTTTCAACGCCGCCGAAATTGACACATTCAGGGTCATTGGGACCAAGGGCGAAATCGAAATGCGGCCGGCCTATCGTTTCGAAACCCCGACCCGAATGACGCTTCGGCGCGGCGGCGATGTGTCGGAAAGAGATTTCCCGGACATCGACCATTTCGGCGCGCAAACCAAATATTTTTCTGACTGCATTCTGAGCGGCAACGAACCCAAACCTGACGGCAGGGAAGGGCTGGCGGATGTCCGCGCGCTTCTTGCGATCGAGAAGGCGGCAAAAACAGGCCAGCCTCAAACCATTGATTCGCCGCCACGAATGCGTTCTCCGTGTCCGGACATGGTGCGACTTGTGGAACGAACCTCTCGCCGCCTCGTGTTCTAACGAACGATTGGCCGCAACAATTGGCTCGCTAAAGAGATCGACCTGTTCTCGCCTTGAAATCGCGGATTAAACTCAAGGTCAGGGCAACGGCCCGAATTCAATGCCACATCAAGCAGGACAGGCCATGCCGGGATATAACGCATTTGTCGGCCGTGATGTCCAAAACGAAAAGATATCGGCTGCGGACCAGACCGATGCGCCAACTGGTGCCCGCGCCAGCCTGAAACAAAATCAGCGTCGTACGGGCGTTGTCGCTGATAACTTGGCCGCGCAAGCCAAAAACCTGAATTTCGGTTCTTCCTTTTCGGATGCCACAGTTAAACGAATTGACGGAAAACCCGCCCCAAGGGCAGGACAGGGTTTGATCCGGCGTCGCCGAAAAGGTCGCACGGGCCTGAGCAGGCAAACGACCGCCGTTTTCCGCATTTTTTGATCCAGAAACCGGCCCGCGCGCGGTGTTGGCGTCGGGCGCGCCTGCCGGTTTCACTTGCGTTGGCTTGAACGCGGTCCCGCCGCTGCGACCTCTTTAATAGTGTATGCAAGTTCGCCTAATAGGCTGCATGTGGCCCGTTAAATCAGTCAAGCTGCTTTAGAGGTCTTTCGTTGCCACTTGACACAGTTTACATTTACAGGCCATACGCAACCTATAAACCCCGAATATGACTATAAGAGGCCAAAAATTGTTGTTTGGTGGAAACATGACGACATCCCGACAAATGCAATCCGAAATCGGAGCATGCCTGGCTCAACTGCGGCTGTCCCGCAACGTGACGCAGTCCATCCTGGCAAAGGATTCCGGGATCGGTGTCCGCACCTTGCGGCGTCTCGAGTCCGGCGAACCATCGACGCTCGACACATTCCTGCGCGTTGCCATGGCTCTGGATCTGGGCGATGCCATTCTCGGCGCGATGCCCACCGGCCAGATCCGCCCGATCGAGCGCGTCTCGCGGACCGGGGGGCATCGCCGCCGGGCGCGGCCGCGGCCGCGGGAAGACCGTGACCCCGCCTGGACTTGGGGTGACGGCACAAATGACTGACGCCAGCGTCATGCTCTGGGGCCGACGCATCGGAGCGGTGTCCTGGGAACAGACGCGTGCCCTTGCGGTCTTCCAGTACGACCCCGCTTTCGTCGGCGCCAGAGTCGAGGTTGCGCCTCTGACGATGCCCGCCAGGGAAACACCCTACGAATTCCCTGCTCTCAACAGGGAATCCTTCAGAGGCCTGCCGGGAATGCTTGCGGACGCTCTGCCCGACAGGTTCGGAAACCGGCTCATCGACGCGTGGCTGGCTGAAACCGGCAAGAGCCCGGAGGCCTTCAATTCGGTCGACCGACTCTGCTACATCGGGCGCCGCGGCATCGGCGCGCTTGAGTTCCATCCTGCAGTACGGCGACAGACAAGAGCCAAACGACTGGAAATCGCCCGATTGGTCGGTTTGGCGAACCGGGCGCTCGACGAACGTGCCAATCATGCCGGGCGTCTGGAATGCGAGAACGACGCCGGTGCGCTTGAGGACATCTTGAGCGTCGGCACATCGGCAGGCGGCGCGCGCGCCAAGGCGGTTCTTGCCTGGAACCCGGAAACCGGCGAATTTCGATCCGGCCAGCTGGACTCAGGCGAAGGCTTCGAGCACTGGCTCCTTAAGTTTGACGGCGTTTCGGACAACAGGGACAAGGAACTGGCCGGTCCCAGAGGGTTCGGCAAGATCGAATTCGCGTACGCCGGCATGGCGCGCGCCGCCGGTATATCCATGTCGGACTGCCGGCTCCATCATGAGGGCGGCCGCAGCCACTTCATGACAAGACGTTTCGATCGGGATGAAATCGGCCGCAAGATCCACATGCAGTCACTCGGGGCGATGCGGCACTTCGACTTCAACGACCCGTCGGCATATTCCTACGAACAGGCCATCGTGACCATCCGGGAACTGGATCTTGGGATGCAAGCAGTCGAAGAACAGTATCGCCGGGCGCTCTTCAACGTCATAGCGCGCAACCAGGACGACCACGTCAAGAATATCTCCTTCCTGATGGACCGGTCCGGGCGGTGGTCTCTGTCTCCGGCTTATGACCTGGCGTATGCTTACAATCCAAGCGGTCCATGGACCCGCGACCACCAGATGAGTCTGGCCGGCCGCCGCAATGGCTTTGAGCGCAATGATCTCCTGCAGTTTGCCGACTCCGCTGGCCTCAAACGGCACAGATCCCTACAACTGCTGGATGAAGTGAGCGCTTCTGTCCGCGACTGGGCCAAACACGCCGAAACGGCCGAAGTTGCGCCCGGTGAAGCGGGACGGATTGAAAAGACCTTCAGATCAAACCTAATGTCTGGCCAGTAGAGATTCTCCCGCCGCATTTCTGAAGCCTTGAGAACGCGGACTTCACCGCCGCCGCATGACTCCAGCCTTGATAGAAGCGACATGCAAATGACGTGACGAAACTGGCGCCGCGGGTAGCTGATTTCTGAAGATTCGGCAGGCGAGCCCGATGTCTGATTGGAGACAGAGGGTTCCATGTCCTGCCGTGGCGCGACATCGTGCTCCCGCCCAAATGCGGCCTGCGGAGCCTCCCGTAGCATGTCTGGCAGGCCGGTTTGCTTGCTATCGGCGTCGGCGGGATTGTCTGGGTCGCCGCCCGTCCGTCCTGTAGAAATTCATTAAACGGCGAGGATTTTTTCTCTGTCTTTCGCCCGGTCAAAAAGGTTGATTCCACGGTGTTTTTGTTGCTCCGCAGTCAATTGCCCCGGAGCCGGAGACGGCTCATGTCTGGCCTCAGATGTGCGCCTTTCCGGCGCCGCGCGTCTAGACCGCAAGCCCAGTCACGGTGTCGAACAGGTAAATCCGCTTGCTGTCGAATCTGTATTCGCCGCTCGTCATCGCTTCGGTGTCAGGACCGACTTCAACCGCCGCAGTGACTTGACGGTCACCGATCCGCGCCGCGAGATACTGGCTGGAACCGATGTATTCCGCCACATCCACCTCGAGGTGAATCGGGATCAATTCTGCATTGAATGTATGGCCGGCCGACTGCGGAGCCACGAAATGTTCCGGCCGCAGCCCGACCGTCACCCGCGGCGTGGACGCCTGCCGGGACCGTGCCGCCAGGGACGGTGGCAATGGTATGTCAAAGCCGTTGCCGTGCGCTGTAACCGTCTCGCCATCCGTTATCTCGGCCTGGAGGAGATTCATCGCCGGCGAGCCGATGAACCCGGCGACAAAGAGGTTGGCGGGCGCATTGTAAACTTCCCGAGGGGTGCCGATCTGCTGGATGCGGCCGTTTTCCATGATCACGATGCGGTCCGCCATCGTCATCGCCTCGATCTGGTCATGGGTGACATAGATCATCGTCCGGTCGAGCTTCTGGTGCAGCAATGAAAGTTCGGTCCGCATGGTTGACCGCAGCTTCGCATCCAGATTGGACAGCGGTTCGTCAAACAGGAAGCAATAGGCGTCGCGGACGATGGACCGACCCATGGCCACACGCTGGCGCTGACCGCCCGACAGGTCCTTGGGCTTGCGGTGTAGAAACTCTGTCAGCTCCAGCATCTCCGCAGCCGCCTGAACGCGCTGTCTGATTTCCTCCTTCGGGGTCCGGGAAAGCCGCAGTGCAAACGACATGTTCGATGCCACATTCATGTGAGGATAGAGCGCGTAGGACTGGAACACCATCGCGATGTCACGGGATTTTGGCGGCAGCCAAGTGACATCGCGCCCGGCGATGTGGATGGAACCGCCCGTGACCTCCTCGAGGCCGGCGATCATTCTGAGGGTTGTCGACTTGCCGCATCCTGAAGGGCCGACAATCACCACGAACTCGCCCTCCGAAATCGCCAGGCTGAGTTCAGGAATGACGGTTTCTTCGCCAAACCGTTTGATCACGTTCTTTAGTTCGATGCCGGACATTCAGATTTCCTTCACCCTATTCTATTGGCCGCCCACGAACCGCGCTGGTCCCGGCCGTCCCAGTCTCATCCCTTCATCCCCGAGGTGATCAGATTGTCCATGAAGAACCGCTGCAGAATCAGGAACACGATGATGCTTGGAATGATCAACAGCGTCGCCGCGGCGGCCCCGGTGCCGTAATACCAAGTGATGTTGGTGCTCCCCTGCAGCGATGGCGCAAACTGTCCGACCCCGACTGGCAGGGTCGTCACCGCGTCTGAGGTGCTCATGATCAGCGGCCAGATATATTGGTTGAAATTCTCTGCGAATGCCAGAATTCCAACCGTCGTGCAGGCGGGCAGCGAGAGCGGCAACACAACGAGGAGGAAGCGAGCCCAGACGCCCGCGCCGTCAATGGCGGCGGCGTCCTCGAGTTCACGCGGGATGCTTAGAAAGAACTGGCGAAACAGGTAGACCGAAAACGGTCCCGCCACCGAGGGCAGGATAATCGACCAACGCGACCCAACCAGCCCAAAATCGCCCATCATCCGATAGAGCGGGATAAGCATCACTTCGAACGGCATCATGAATGAGGCGAGCACCATCCAGAACAGGACGTCGCGGCCGAAAAACCGCAGGCGCGCGAATGCGTAACCCGTGGCGGCGCCCAGCACCAGCGTCAGGAAGGTCGATACGATGGCGATATACAGACTGTTGAATGTCCACTGGCCGATCGGTTTTTCCAAGACACTCCGGTAATGCTCAAGGGTAAAGGCCGTGGGGATCCACTGCGGCGGGTTGGTCAGGATTTCATCAGTTGGTTTCAGCGAGGTCAGTATGATCCAGAACAGCGGCACGAACCAAAGGATCGTGAATCCCAAACCGACCACAACGATAGCGAACCGGATCAGGAATCTGGTCTGTTTGGCCGCTGAACGTTGCATAGGACTGTGTCTTTCCTCAGAAATAGGCCTTGTCGCCGCGGATCAGCGCGAAGCGCAATGCAGTCAGGATAAGGATCACCAGGAACAGCACGACGCCGACAGCCGCAGCCATGCCTTGTTGGAACCGGATGAATCCTTCTTGGAAAACGTAATAGACAACGGACGTCGAATGGTCGCTGGGCCCGCCTTGCGTAATGACGTGGATAAGACTGAAAACGCGCATCGCCTCGATCAACGTGATCGTGATGACCAGCGTGGACACCGGCAGCAACAGAGGAAAGGTCACGCGCCAAAAAGCCTGCCAGGGATTGGCCCCGTCGATCTTGGCGGCGTCCATCAGTTCACTTGGAATGCTTTGAAGGGCGCCGAGGAAAATTACCATGGAGAATCCGGCCTGCCACCAGGTCGTGATAAACGCTATGACGGGCAGAATCAGCGCCGGTTCCGTCAGCCACGAGGTCCGAGCCGGCAGACCTAACAGGCCCATGCCCACATTGATCAGCCCGAACTGGGTCTGGAATATCCAGTTCCAGATGATGGCGACAATCGTGGCGGTCAGGACAAAGGGCGCAAAAAACACCAGACGCGAAATTGTATGGGTCGGCAATTTGCGGTTGACATAAACCGCCATGGCCAGCCCGGCGGCAAACGACATCGGCACCACGAACAGGGTGTACTGAAATGTATTGATGAAAGCCCGCTGGATTTCAGACCTTGTCAGCACTTCGATATAGTTTTCCAGACCGACAAAGTTGCCGGGCCGCGGTCCGACCTTGGCGTCTGTGAAGCTGGTCGTGATGCCAAAGATAAATGGATATATCCTGAAGACTGCGAACACGATCAGGAACGGAATGACAAATGTATACGCGAAAGGATTGAAACGCCGCACGAACACGGCCCAAGGGGACCCCATTGCCTGGGTCTGCTCGGCAGCCGGATTGTCAGGCGTGATTGGTGTGTAGTTCACCATGGCAAATCGTCTGAACTTCCCAAACACATGTGCGCTGCAGCGCGCGAGCCGCAGTTCTCACCTGTGCCGTCTCGCCGAACAGGCAAGTTATCTCCGACCTTACGGATGGTTAGCGCGTTTCTCAACTGGAGTCAGCCTTCCGGCGTTTCCCAGAACCACGGATGAGGTCGCGTTTTCGCATGTTCCCAGGATTTCCAGTAATCGGCAATCGGACTGTCCTGCCACTCTCTCTGAAGATTGGTCCAGGTGTAAGGGGCTTTGTCCGGCCCGCTGCTATGGGGGTCCAGCCATTCCTCGTTGATCACATGACTGGTGCCAACATAGCGAAAATCGACCGACAGCCGCAACTTGTCCGGCGTCAGGTTTTCGGCCGCTCCGTGCACGGTAAACATCTTGAATATCAGGACATCCCCGCAACGAAAGCCAGACTGGTGCCATTCAAGTTCAGGATCGGTGTCAACGACCCGGTGGCCCGGACCGTCAGCCAGCCGCGGCTCCAGGAACCCGGATTTGTGGCTGCCATCCAGAATCTTCAGCCCGCCAACTTCTGGCGGCACGTCGCCGAGCGGAGCCCAGAGACTGATGGCCTCGGTCGAGCCGCCAACGAAAATCCAATCCTGGTGAGGATGGGTGCCGCGTTCGTTGTCCCGGGGAAAGGCAATTCGACCGATCGTCTGCGGCAGGGGAACGACCGGTTCCTGGAAAATATCTTCCATGACCGACAAAATGCTCTCATTGAATTTCAGTCGGTGAAATCTCTCCTGCGACTGAATCTTGGCGTAGACGCCGGAGTATTCCGGTTCACCTTCCATGATCGGCCGGTGGTCAGTCAAGCCGTCCATCAATTCCGAACCCGGTCGCAGCCAGCCAGCCTCCCTGCAGATCTTAAGAAATGTGCGCCGCAAACCGCTCACCTCGTCCTTTGGCAGCAGGTCCCTGATAAACAGATAACCATGGTCGCGCAGCCGTTTGCGAAGCGCCGGCGGGTCGTCAAGCACGTCGTTCGACTTGATGAATGGGATCATGGCGTTCTCCAGATAACGGCCCGCCGCGACGGCAACTGTTGTTGGCAGTCCCCTCGCACGGCGGGCCTGATTGTTGAGAATCAGCTGGGAATTAGGCGGGTTGTTTTGCGAGAATGCCAGAAAGGTGCTCGTCCAACTCGGCAAGACCTTCGTCCATGGTTACGGACTTATCCCACACCTTGTCGAGCGTCCGGGTCACTGCGCTGCCGGCGCCGCCATATACCGAAAACTCAGTACCTTTCGGGTGGGAAACATCCCAGAACGCGTACTCGCCGTTATCTTCCGAACCCTGGAAGTGCCTCTTGTGCGGCGATGACAGATAGCCCGGAAACTGGAGCCCTTCCATCGTGACCGGAATCTGGGACGAGGCCACGGCGAATTCCCCGGCGCGTTCGACAATATATTTGTAGATATTGCCAACCGCTTCCTGGACGTCATCCGGCCGCCCGTACGGCAGAACCAATCCGCTGTACTCGTACATGACCGCGCGCTTGTCGCCGAGAATCGGCATCACGTCGGCGTGGAAGTTCAAGTTCTGCTGCAGCGAACTTCCCACCACCCAGGTGCCGGAATAGAAGGTCGTGCCCAGACCCTGCAGCCAGTAATCGTAGCGCTGGGTGATATTGGGATCAGTGATTTCCCATTCGTAGAGGCAATTTAGAACGAATTCAGCGGCTTTCCTGCCCGCCTCATTGTTGAAATTCGTGGCCGTGCCATCATCGGCCACCACCGAACCGCCGTACTGGTAAAGCAGCGCTCCCCAGATGTTGTTGGGAAGAAGGCCGGACCTCGGACACATAAAGCCCGATTGGATGATGTCGCCCGCGCTGTTGCGCAGGGTCGTCTTTTTGGCCCATTCGACGAATTCTTCGAGGTTTTCGGGTTCCCGGTCAGTCGGCAGCCCTGCAGCATCCAAGTGATCGAGATTGTAGTACAGCACCCATGAGTTCCAGCCATGCGGAACTGCGTAAAGTTTTCCGTCCCAGCGGCACCGGTCAAGGATATGCGGCAACACCTTGTCGAGCGGATAGTTCACTGCAGCCAACATGTCGTCCATTGGATCGAGGGCCCCGATATCGAGAAAGCCACCCATATACGGATAGTCAGTTTCGAACATGTCTGGCAGGTCATTGGCGCCATAGGCGGCCGTGAACTTTGTATCGCCCTCATTCGAGAAATTGTTGAACAAGACATCGTAGCCGTGTTCCGCAGCACCGCGCATCCCAAACTCAATGAGCGGGTCACCGGCAGAAGCGCCCAGTCCCAACCAGAACCGCATTTGCCTCACAGCGAGCGCCTGTTGCGGCGTCAGCCCGAAAGCGGCGAGGCCGGCCATTCCGAGAGACGAATTCCTCAGGAATCCTCTTCGGGTTAGGTTTGTCATCATCAATACTCCTATTCGGTTCGGTCTGGCATTGATTGCGATTGATTCACGTCAAGCCGCTCACCGGCGCCGCCACACAGAGGCGTCAGGGACCATTCTCCCGGTTCGGAATACGAAACGGGCTGTTGCAACAGATCTGGACGATTGATCGCATCTGCTGCCGGATCCATGTCCCCTCCCCCCTGGGAACCAATCGGTAGCGAGTTCGGCCAGACCGAAAATTCTCCCGCTACCATTGTATTTCTAATCAGAACCTCATCCGCTCACAAGGGGCGTATGGTCTCCTGACCAGAATTCCAGTGCGCCGTGGCACGACGCATTGCAACATCGTCCAATGGCAGGCCGTTCGATTCTTGATGATTATGGCCACGAAATCTATCTCAATTGCCACAAACTCTGTCGGCGGAGTTCCGGCGCCGCTCCCACAAACCATATAGGCTTCCTGCCAAGGATTATCCCCGAATCCGACCTGTCTTCACGAATTGCGGCGCCGGCCCGGATGTTTCAGCCCGTTTTCCCCGGCCCTGCCTATGTCGTCCTGACCGCCGCCCTTCGGATGACACCGGCGCGGGTCGCGTTGGCAGCGTGTCAGCAGGCGCAAATTGCTGAAGTTGCCTTCAGATGCGTTGCCGCCATTGCCAATAATATCGTCCACCCGGTTTCGTCGGTCCAATTCCAAAAATCATCGTTTTGAAAATTCATCATGGACGACAGAGGCACAGCAATCTGCGTCCGGGTCGGAATATCCGGCAAGGAATGGGCTGCGGTTTCAAGCCCGTCGGGGCAAAGATTGCCCGCCTGCGCCCCGCGCCTGCCGAAGATCGTGTAGGGCCATTCTGCGCGCCGGCCCGAGCTCCTCTTCAGAGCCAGCCTCTGTAGAAATCGCGCACCGGTTCCATCAAATCCGATGCCAGGCGCCGAAGCGACGCTTCCGCCTCTGTATCCGGGCGCCCCAGCGCCTGGGCAATCTCCCCGTGGACGGAATGCCGGTCCACCCGCGTGAAGCTGCCTTCGCAGTAGACCGTCTCGCCGCCGATGATAACCGTTTCAACAGCGCCGGCCCGCGCCCGCCGGAGAAGAACGTCAATCAGCGGAATCGCCGGATCCTGCCAGGGCCCGGTCACGGCTGCCCAGTCAAGCAGCACGATATCCGCCGCCATGCCGGTCGATAAACGCCCTATCCGGCCGGCAAACGGTGTCGTCGCGGCGCCGTGTTCGGTGGCCATGCGCAGGATATCGGCCGCGGCGGGACAGGGTGCGCCATGGCCCGCCGGCCGATGCAGCGTCAGGGCGAGGCGCATCTCCTGAAGCATGTCGCGGTCGTCGTTGATGCCCGCCTCGTCGATGCCCAGCGCAACGCGCACGCCGCGGGCCAGAAAGGCGTTCAGGTCAACCGTGCCGCTTTTCAGCCGGAGATTTGACGAACAGTTGTGGCAGAGACACCCGCCCCGGTCCGAAAGCAGTTCTATATCTTCGCCAGACATCCAGACGCCGTGCCCGATTGTGAGCTGCGGTCCGACCAGACCGAAGCGGTCTATGAATGCCAGCGCCGAACCGCCGGTTCGGCGGCGCGCGTATTCGGCTTGATAGGGTGTTTCAAGGAGGTGCATGTGAACAGGCGCCCCGGTGTCCCCGGCCATGCGCGCGGCGCCCTCGAGTGCGGCGTCGGACAGCCAGTGGAGGTTCGAAGGCGCGATCTGGATACCGACCAGGTCCGTTTCGGCCCAACGCGCGCGAAGCGCGTGAAAAATGTCAATCTGCGTCTCGAGCGGCAGTGCGAAGTTCGAGAGATAGGCCGCCGCCGGCCCGCGTAGGGCGGCAGGAAGCGACGCCACAAAGACTTCGTCGGCATCGTAGATCATCCGGTTCTGATCGCGCAGGGCAAACGAATACGACGCCCGCATTCCGATCTCGGTGTAGGCGCCGATGATCGCGTCGGCGCGGGCGAGGACGGCGTCGGCATCGCCGGGCGCGCGGCTGTGCAAATGCTGCACCGTCGTGACACCTGAGGCAACCATCTCCAACGCCGAGAACAGCGTGTCGAGACGCGGTTCGACGTCTCGCATGGCAAGCCGTTCGGGAAACCAAAGTTCGAGCGGCTGGTCGCGGGCGCCAAGTTGGAACGGCGTCAGCCCGATGTGATGGTGTGCGTTGATGAGACCGGGGATTGCCACACGGCCCCGGCCTCCAACCATTCTCGCGTCGGGATGATCGCGCCGAAGCGAACGCACCTCGCCGATCGCGGCGATCTTGCCGGCCTCAACCAGTATAGCCGCGTCCTCGAGAATCTCAGGGGCTCCGTCGGCGGCAATCCCGCACACAATGCGGTCGGCGACGACCAGTGTCTGTTTCATGCCGGAATCTCCGCTCCAAGGCGAAGAAACGACAGGCGCACGGCTGCCGGAACCGGCTCGACAAGCGGGACCGGCGCCGTCGCGGACAATGCCTTTGCGGCCATTGCGAGCGGGCCGCCGCCAATAACGACAGCCTCGGCGCGCCCGCTGTCGGCTGCGCAGCGGATCGCCCTGCCAAGCGCAGCCTCAAGCGCGTCGGCGTCGGCGGTGAGCGCTGTCGGATCGCCGTCGGTCGTCCAGGTCCCGGCAAACCCCAGATGTCCGTAACGGGCGGCGGTCGCCGCAATGCGCGGGGCGAGCTTTGGCGTTGTCGTGACCACTGCGAACGGCCGCCCGTTCACTCCGGCCTCGGCCATGCCCGCCTCCGCAATGCCTGTCACCGGCACATCGAGTGCGGCGCGAAGCGCGGCGAGTCCGGGATCGCCGAAGGCCGCGACAATGACGGCGTCGGCCTCCGAAAGCGCGGGCGCGAGCGCGGCGACTGCTTCCGCGGCCCGGTCCAGCGCTCTGGGCTCAGTGATAAGCGGAACGCCGAAACGGGCCGTATGCCCCTCAACCCGCGTCCGCGCGCCCACCGTATCGGCGGCGATTGAGACCATTGCGGCCGTCGTCCCCGCGTTGGTGTTCGGATTGACAAGCGCAATCCTCATGACACGGAGCTGGCCGCCGCACCAGCGATGTCGATCCGTCGTGCGATCCTCCGAAGATCGCGCGTTCGGGCTGGCCTGGCACACGTAAAGGACACGGCGATCGCCCGCGAGGTTCCGCGGCAGTCCCGACCGTCATCGCCGCCAATTGAGGCGCAGCGGCTCGCCCGCCCGGCAAGACATCCCTTTGTCCAATTGCAGCTGGCGGCCAGCAAGACCGCGGCCACGGCGCGGCCGAGATCCGCCGTTAACACACAGGGCCTCCTGGATGCCGCGATGCCGTTGACCCTTCGCCAACCGGCATGCGCCGATCGCACACCAATTGGCCGGGCTATGTCCTTCCTTGCGACGCTATAGGCCACGAGGCAGCTTGTCATGCGGGACGCCCCTACCCGGGCGCAAAGCCGGGCGGGCATGGGCGCGGCGTCCATTCAGGCAGTCCCAGTCCGGTGCGCCATGCCCGCGCGATCTCAGCCCGCGTTGCGAACCAGACCTCCTCCCGTGACTGGGCATGATCGAGAAACGCTTCAAGGCCACCGATCCGTGCGGGCCGCCCGATGATCCGCGTGTGCAGTCCGATTGACAGCATTCGCGGGGCCCACGCGCCTTCGAGCCAGAGACGCTCGAAAGCGGCGATGCAGTAGCGCGCGAAGTCTTCGCCAAAGACAAAGCCGCCGCCATTGTAGAAGCGCATGTCGTTGGAATCGAATGCGTACGGCAACACAACGTGAGGGCCCTCTCCGGTGTCGACCGTGTACGGCAAATCGTCGTTATAGGCGTTGCTGTCGTAAAGAAAACCGCCCTGCTCGATGAGCAGGCCGCGGGTGGCGAGCGAGGTCGCGGAACGTGTGTGCCAGCCGACGGGCGGCGCTCCGGCGGCGCCGGCGATAGCCTCGACCGTGCGCGCGATCGCAAAGCGTTCCGTTGCCTCGTCCATGTGCACGTGCCGCTCCCAACGCCAGCCATGGGCGGCGACCTCATGGCCATCGGCAACCGCGTCTGCGGCGATCCAAGGCGTTGTCGCCACAGCGCGGCCACAGGCATTCAGCGTGGCGCGAATCCTGCGCGCGCGCAACACGTCCCGGATCCGGGGCCAACCCGCGCGCGGCCCGTACTCGAAATGGCTTTCCATGCACAGATCCCGGTCGCCTTCGACCGCCTCGACCGCCTCGTAGATATGCTCGTTGCGCGCATCGCCCGCTCCGAGGGCCAGCTCGGCCCCTTCTTCGACGTTCACGACGACCGAGACAGCCAGACGCGCGTCCCCCGGCCAGCGGATTGCGGGAGCGCCGCCGCGATAGCCTGCGAAATCGCGACGGTTCACGCCGGCCCCGCGGCGTCCATGAACCGGTTGCAAAGACGGTGACGGCGGGCCGCGAAAATCAAAGGCGCCGACCCGAAAATGTTCAAAGTCATGACGCGGCCTCGCGATGGCGATCGAGGGCGGCGCGCGCAGATTCGCGGTCCGCCGGCAGGGCCCCGTCGGCGCCAAATGCCGCCACGATCCGCGCCGCTGAGATGGCGCCGAACCGAGCCGCCGCCACTGCGTCGCCGGTTTCAACAAGCCCGGCAAGGAACCCGCCCGAGAAACTGTCTCCGGCCCCGGTCGGATCGACCGTATGCGCGGAAACCGCCGGCACCTCCACCGCGGCGCCTGCGCCCCGATCCCGGACCAGCGCGCCTTTCGGACCCAGCTTCACTGCGACCGCGCCGGGACAGCGCGAGGCAAGCTCGGTCAGCGCGTCTTCAAGACCGGCGCCGGGAACCAGCGCCCGCAGCTCAACTTCACTCGGCAGAAAGGCGTCGAGGCGAGCGAGAATCGGCGCAATCTCATCCAGCCGGCAGGCGGCAAGCTGACAGCCCGGATCCGCAGTGAAGCGAGTCCCGCCGCCGGCGAAATGGTCAAGCATTGTCATCATCACATCGGGCTGGCTCGGCGCGAGGTGGACGCCGCGGGCCTTCTGCCACTCCGGCGGGATTTGGGCGGGTGTCAGCGGGTGGCGATCGCGAAAACCGGAATAGCTGATCTCGCCCGAGGTGTCTCGCTCCGAAAGTGTCGCGCGCCAGCGTTCAGCCTCGAGCGCGCTCAGGCGTTCGGTGGAAAATCCGGCCTTTGCCAATGCCGCAGGCGGGCTTGACAGCCCTTCCTCGCGATTGCCGCCTGCATCGTAAATGAACCAGTCGCAGGATTCGAGCCGTTCATCGAACCATCGAACCCCGCCAAGATCGACGCCACCGGCCTTCAGCCGTTCGAGCGCTGCGCGGGGATAGCTTTCGACCGCCGCGCTCACCAGTCCCGCGCGCGGCTGCCACATCAGCAGGCCAACGGCCGAATAGGCCCCGTTTCCCCCCGCCTGTTCAAGCGCGACAGTCCCGTCAGCCGCGACGACATTGTCGACCGTCAGACCCCCGACTGCGACAAGATCGGGAATCACTTCATCCTCCGAGCCGCGGCGCGCCAAGGCCGATTGCATCGCGCTCGACCGCGGCGTGGTAACCAAAGAGGTGCATCGGCACGCAGTAGACAACGGGCCGGGTCTCCTCGGCCACCTCGGGAAGGTGCCATGCGACGTCTGCGACTTCGGAGATCTCGGTCTCGCCCTCAGGAACGAGCGCGACGCAGAATCCCCCGAGGCCGCGGCTCATAATCGCGGTCTCGAGCGCACGGATATGGCTTGCTTCGTCGGGCGCGATAAGAATCAGCGGATCGCCGGCCTTTTGCGTGCGGTAATGGTGATACTCCTCCAACTGCAGTGCGTATGCGTGGATCGGCGCCAGTTCCCCCAGCTTGGCGGAACCGACTTCAGCCGCCGCAAGGTAAGGGCCGGCGCCGGTCAGCAGAACGAGGTCGGCGCGGGCGAGGCGGCGAGCCACCTCTTGCGCGGGGCCGTAGAATCCCTGCGCCACCGCGTCAACCTGACCGGGCAGCTCCTTGAGCGCGGCGCGCAGCGCCGAGGCGTCATCGCCTCTCGCCTCGGCCACAGACGCAGTCAGGGCGAGCATCAGGGCCATCGCCGCTGTGCTCGATTGCGTGGGCCAGCCGGCGCGTGTCGCGCGGATATGCAGCGCAGCCTGGAACTCCTCCATCAACGGAGATCCGGGCGTGTTCGATAACCCGATGGCATAGGCGCCGCGCGCGGCAGCGCCCTTCAGCCCGTCAATCACCGGCTTGGTCTTGCCGCTCGAACTGAGGCCGATCACCACCGTGTCGGCGTCGATGACTTCGAGCCCATAGGTGGCAAAGTCGAACGCCTCGCAAGGCTCGGCGCTGGCGCCGAGGAGACGTTCCATGGCATGGCGCACTGCGATCCCCGCAACCCAGCTGTCGCCGCAGCCGACCATCGCGATTCTCCGGAGCGACCGGTTCGCCAGGTCACCGCCAATCAAGGCCAAATGCTCGGCGTTTGCCGCAAGCGTCGCGCAAATGGCCTCGCCCTGCGTCATCATCTCTGCCTTGGTGAGTGCGATGCGGCGCAGCCGTTCCGGATCTCCCGGCGCGTCGGAAGATGGCTCATGTCGAATGTCCCGCATTCGCTGCTCGAAATTCATGTCAATGTGCTCCTTGGCGAAACTGATACGTGTGCGGGAAACCTATCGCGCAGACGCGTCTTTCGGAATCTGATGCCTGACAATAAAACGCAAGCCCGCATTGAACACCCTGAAAATGAGCGGCGCCGGGCCATCCGGCAAAGCGGCCGCGGCGGTCCGCTCTTTTCCCGGCCGCCCGGAGAGCGCGGCTTGTATCCGGGGCGAAGCGGCCGGCGCGCGAACTGCCGGCTCCGCCATGGCGGCACAGTCAATCTCGAAGCGGCAGCCGCCACGCTGAAAATGGCGCTTGCGCTGCCCGCGGAGCCGCGTGGCGCCGTCGTCATCGCGAGCACAGCTGACACTGCCGTTTCAGCTGCAAATCGCGACTGCATCACCGTCATGGCGATTGGCGGAACGATCGGGAAAACCAGACAAACTCCGCGCCCGCCGCCGGCGCCACAAAACGGGCAGGCCGGCGCGCGTTGCTTCCGGTTCCAGACACTCTTTCAAAACATACCGCAAGAATGTAACAAGCGCGCGCGGGGCTGAGTCCCGGGCGACCGCCCGTCAGGTTCTCCCGCACATGAAAAGTCATTGAAGGAGGATGCAATGAAATTAACCAGACGCACGGTCCTCGGCGGTCTCGCCACCGCCACGACCCTTGCGAGTCCATCAATCCTGCGCGCCCAGGGCCGCGAGCTTGTGATGGTGGGCTACGGCAATGAATCCGACGCGCCGCTCATCGCGGCGGGCGAAGAGCTCGGTCGCCGCAATCCGGGGATCTCCCTGCGCGTCATCGGCGGGCTCTCGGCCGAGGCCCTGGCGCAGATCAAGGCGGCGCGCGGCAACTCGCCCTATGACCTCGCGGTGATGGGATCGCCTGCGATCATCAACGCGCTGGCCCAAGACGTGCTGATCCCGCTGGATTTCTCGAAAATCCCGAATTCCGGTAACGTCGATCCCCGCTTCATGCCCTACGGCTACGATGTCGGTCAACCGATCTGGTTCGAAGGCATCGGCATCGCCTACGACACCTCGAAGATCGAAAACCCGGCAACGACGTGGGCCGGTTTGTGGAGCGGCGAATACAACGGCCGCATCGGCATGTGCCGACCGCAGTCAAATCTCGGACTCGGGGTGCTGGCCGCAACCTGCGAAGCCTTCGGAATGCCGCAGGACGACATGGCGTTTGCACTGAACAAGTGGCAGGAACTCGACCCGCTGGTGGGACGCAGCCCGCCGCTTCTGCAGCAGATGATCGAGCGCGGTGAGGTGGATCTTGCGCCTCTTTGGCATGTCAACACGGCTCTTGCGGCCGGGTCGGGCCTTCCGATCGGCTATGTCAAGGTGACGGAACCCGGCCCCCTCATGCTGCCGACGAACATTGTCCAATTCGTCAACACGGCCGAAGGTACGGGAGATTTGGTGCACGAATTTGCCGATATCCTGTTGACAGAGGGCATTCAGACGATGGCGGGCAGCGCTCCGATTTATTTCGGAACCGTTGTCAAAGGCATCCCGGTCGCTCCGGAAGCAGCGCCGTACGTGCCGTCCACGATGGCTGAACTCGACAGCACAACCTCGCTCGACTGGCCGATTTTCGCGCCGCTCAGAGGCGAAACTGTCGAAACCTTCGACCGCATGTTCGCAGCATGACTCAAGGACCCGCGGGTCCTTCGAAAACAAGCGAAACCACGGCCCCGGTGCTTGGCATCGAGGCCGTGGGCAAGCGGTTCGGCGCCACGAGGGTTCTCCAGGACTTCACGCTTGACGTGGCCGAGGGCGAAATCGTGACGCTCCTCGGCCCGTCCGGCTGCGGCAAGACCACGCTGCTGCGCTGTGTTGCGGGATTCTGGGAGGCTGACGGCGGCAAGATCGAGATCGACGGGCAGGACATTGTCGATGTGCCTGTGAACCGCCGCCCTGTCGGTGTCGTGTTTCAGAGCTACGCGCTTTTCCCTCACCTCACCGTCGCGCGCAACGTCGGCTACGCCCTCCGGATGCGCGGCAGGCCGCGCGCCGAGGTGGGGCAGCGGGTCACCTCAGTGCTTGAGACCGTGTCGCTCACCGGGTTCGAGAACCGTTACCCGTCACAGCTTTCCGGCGGCCAGCAGCAACGCGTCGCCATTGCGCGGGTTCTCGTGATGGAGCCCCGCGTCCTGCTTCTCGACGAGCCGTTCAACGCCCTTGATGCCAAGCTGCGGGGGGCAATGCAGGTCGAGCTGCGGCAACTCATCAAACGCCTCGGCCTCACCTCGATCTTCGTGACCCACGATCAGGAAGAGGCGCTGACGATGAGCGACCGGATCGCTGTGATGTCCGGCGGCAAGATTGAACAGGTCGCAAGTCCCGACGAGATTTTCGACCGCCCCGCCACAGCCTATGTCGCCGACTTCATCGGCGTCTCCAATTTTTGGGAAACCCAGACCGAAACCGGGCACGTCACGCTGCCCGACGGTCAGACGGTCATGACCGACCTGACGGGCGGCGTTAAGGTCATGACGCGCCCTCACAACCTGCGGCTCGAACCGCCTGAAGCCGGGACCTGGAAGGGCACGGTCTCGTTTCACCGCAATGTCGGTCCGCTGATCGAGTATCACGTCGCGGCCGCGGACGGAAACATTATCCGAGTCTCCGCGATGCGCCAGGAACGCGATCGCCCGGTCAGGGACCGTTCCCAGGTCAGCCTTGCCGTGATCGATCCCGCCTCCTGTTCGGTCTATCCCGGCTGATGCCCGAGGCGGCGATTCAACGGCGCATCGTGCCGCCCGGCTTGGGAGAACAAATCGCCGACGCGCTCCTGTCCGGCCGCGGAATCTGGCCGGCTGTTCCGGCGATTGTCGTGCTGACCGTGGTCGCAGTGATCCCTTTCGCTATTCTCCTTTCGCTCGGCTTCTCCGATTTTGAGATCGCCCGCGGCAACATTGTTTCGCAGACTTTCTCGCTCGCGCACCTCACGAACGCTTTGACCGATACGCTCTACTGGATCACCTTCCAGCGCTCTATGAATCTCGCGCTTTCGACGACGGCGCTCTGCCTCCTGTTCGGATACCCTGTCGCCTATCTCTTCCTCACCGGCGGCCGTTGGACGAAGCGATTAATCCTGGTGCTTACGATCGCCCCGCTTTTGACCAGCGGTATTGTCCGCACATATGCCTGGCTTGTCATTCTCGGTGGGCGCGGCGTCTTGAATTCGGCCCTGCTGCAGACCGGCGTGATCGACCAGGCGCTGCGGATCATGAACACGCATTGGGCCGTGCTGATCGGGATGGTGCAAATCCATTTGCCGGTGATGATCCTGCCGCTGATCGCGGTCATGAGCCGCCATGACAGCCGTCTTGTCGAAGCCTCCGAGAATCTTGGCGCGTCGCGTCTCGGCACGCTGCGAACAGTGATCCTTCCGCTCAGCGTGCCGGGCATCGGCACCGGTTCGGCGCTCGTTTTTACCCTCACCTACACCACCTTTGTTGTCCCGCAGATTCTTGGCGGCGGAAATTATCTAAACGCGGCCACCATGATCTATGAGCAGGTGGTGTTCTCGCTCGAATGGTCGAAAGGGTCCGTCAGTTCTCTGATACTGATGGTGACCTGCCTGATCGTGCTTGTGGCGATCGCTCTCTTGACCAATCATTTCACCAAATGGACGAAAGGCCACAACGCATGAAGCGGTTTCGCGGTCGTTCGCCGGTTGACGTGATCGGGATTGGTCTGGTGCGCGCAGTGGCGGTCTTCTCCCTTCTCCTGCTGGTCGCGCCGTCGCTCATCGTTGTCATCATTTCCTTCGATACGCGCGCCTATGTCACCTTCCCGCCGGCGGGCTTCACCCTCCGTTGGTACCAAGCTGTCTTCGAACACGGCGAACTCGTCGAGGCGATGCTGAACAGCCTCCAGGTCGGGGTGACAGTGACGGTTCTCTGCATCGTTCTTGGCGTTCCCACCGCACTCGCCTGCGTGCGCGGACGTTTCCGGGGGACGACCGCTCTTTCGGTCTTCGTCCTTGTTCCGCACATGGTTCCGGGCATTGTGCTGGGCGTCGCTGTTCTATTCGCCGGGGCGCTCGTGGGCGTCTCACCTTCGATCTGGCTTCAGTCCATTTCGATAACTGTCTTCATCCTCGCTGTGATGGTCCGGACCGTGCAAAGCCGGCTGATGCGCCTCGATTCAGCGCTGGAAGAGGCTGCGGCAAACCTCCGCGCCACGCCGTTTCAGAGCCTCCGCACGGTGACCTTCCCCCTGCTGATGCCCGCGATCCTCGCGGGCGCGGTCTTCACCTTCGTCGAGGGTTTCGACAATCTCTCGGTCGCGATCTTCACCCACGGTTTTCGCGACCGTCCGTTGCCGGTCGAGCTGCTGGCCCTCGTGCAGTACACCAGCTCGCCCATCGTCGCCGCCGTCTCGGGCGTGCAAATCGTGCTCGCAATCGCCGCGCTTGTTCTCGTCTCCATGTCGATCGGGCTCGACAAGGTTAACGAATGAGAGACATGGATCGCGTCCAATACCGCTGTTGACTGTAACGGCGACCGCACCAAATCGCTGGCAGGACAGCCGTCAGCCCGCCTCGGGCCGGCTGCTGAAAAAGATCCTGCTTGGAAAAGAAGAGGGAAGGAGCTTCCCGGACTGTTCCGGTTTCCAGGAAATCCGACTTCAGCCCAAACCGGGAAAACCAGCGCGCTTCAAAGCGGCATATTGAGAGAAACAACAGCGCGGGAAAGGCCGGACGATCCGGCAACGCGCCATGTCACCCGGGAGGACGCCGCGACGCTCTGCGCTCTCGCCTCCCACCACGGCTTCAAAGTCCCCCGGGGACCGCCGTAATTGACCATCACGGGCTTCGTCGCGCTGACCGCCGGCCTCGCCGGCTTCCATCCCTCGAAGCGGCAGCCGCTGCTCGGCACGCAGAAGCTCTGGAAAGGCGTCAGCACACTGTCAATCACCGTTACAGGAATCCGGGCAAAGCGGAACTGGGACAGAAACTAAGCAAATGGAGAAGAAGACACGGACATAAGTGTGTTAGATCAATAGACCCGGGTCCCGCCGGCGAGGCGCTGATTCTGATCGGGGGCATGTGCGGAATTGAGGAGATGTTCCGCACGCGCCCGCTGCCGGAACTCGTAGAGGCGCGGCGAACCCACACCCGCCCGCTAGCCGGCGCCTTCTGGCGATGGTGCGGGCAGACGCTCGGGGATCCGGTGCCGATGCCGAAACAACCGATCCGCCGGGCACCCATTTCACTGATCTCCAGCGCCCCTGGCGCGCGACTCGATCCAGAACGCCGCCGCCCGGATTTCAGGAAGCATCGGTGGGAACCTATCGTCCGCTCAGGGTGTCGACGACATTACCAGGCGATGACCACACGGCTACTATGGAACCTCTTGGCATCTTGACCCAATTCGCGATCTAGCCGACACAGAGGCCTGCAGACTTGGAGGCACTCCTCATGACTCGATTCACCTACAAATACCACTTCAAACTTGGTCACCGAATCGTTCATACCGGCATCACAAACGATCTAGAACGTCGAGAAAACGAGCATAGACAAAAATTCGGGAATGACGGGCGTATTTTGCTAGTTGGTCGAGCAACTACGAAGGATGCTGCCTTGAAGTGGGAGCGTGTGCAGGCTGCTAAAGGTCGCCCCACGCGGCGCCGGTAGTCAAACTATTTGCGAGGCAATTCCAGTTGCAGTTTACTTGCAAGGGTATCGCTGCTGATAGGCATTGTAGCCGTAGTTATTCCGGTAGCGACCACTGTGGCAGGTGTATACGCGTCCCGACGCTTTTCGAATCGGATCGACAGCCTCGCTACTGATCTTGACGAAGCTCTTGATCGGATCGCCCAATTGGAGGGTGGCGGTCAACATGGCAAGAGAAATGAGTAGTGCCTGCCAGAAAACTCCATTCTTGGCGATAGCGGGCGACGGTTTTTCACAGCCCCGGCAACCGCATGCGTCTTGACGGGCTGCTCGATCACAACTCGCTGCCGAAGAAGGGCTATCTCAACAAAACCGACCGGGAGCGCAAGCGGGGCGGTGAGTTCGCCGCGCTGCACCGTCAGCATCCGGCGGTTGAATCGGCGATCAACAACCTCGGGCACCGCGGCCTTGACCGGGTTCGGGCCCTGGGGGCGGACGGCTTTGCCCGCATGGCGGCTCTCTCGGCGGTCGCTCTCAACATCCACCGCATCGGACCTCTGCTGCGCCGGAAGGCGCGGCGGAGGACACGGCGCCACCAGGACACCGCTTCACTCATAACCTGCCCGGAGCGGGAACGGCTTCCTGTGTGCTGTTGTCGAAATGGGCCGCAAAATCATGGCTCCGAAGGCGGAAACCCCGCCATTTGAAGCGCTCAGACATCGCGGAACAGGGAAAATCACCGCGCCAAGGCATCCTGATCTGTTGACAGCCGTGGACCGCCATCGCCAAGGAGGGGGTTCTCTGGCGGACACGAACTACCCGTGGATCGACGGGTTGCGAAAATTCACAACATCGCGCAAGCCAGCGATGCGCCCAGCCAAATCCAGATCTGATTGATGAAGCTGGTTCAGGGCCTCGCCAATGATCTCGAAGCTGCGCTCGACCGCCGGCTGTTTCTCGATGTTGCCGATTCAGGCTCTCAAACCCACACCTTTGACAAAGCTTGCGATCTCCTCAGCGACCTGGTCAATATCCTCCAGCAGGACCCTGTGATCACGCTAAATAGACAACCTCGCGCGATTCGTTGACCGTCTCGCGCAGGCGCCTGTTGCGGATTGCGTCAGGTTCAACCAAGTCTACCTTGCGCCCCAGCACTTCTCCCAGCACCCTGGCCAGTCGAATGTGCCCGAAGACCGATACGCCGCTTTCCGGAAGATACTCCACCAAGAAGTCGGCATCGCTGTTCCCCGGATCGAAGTCAATTCCGCGGGCCGCTGATCCGAAATCCTCAAGCCGCGCCACTTCGTAGTGTTGGCAGACTCGGGCAATTTCCTGTTTTCATTCGGCAATCTCGACATGCACAGTCCGGCGCTCCATGAGGAAATTGCTGATGCCGGTCCGGAGTATAGCTGCCGCAACGGCGCGATTCCACCGGGCGGGCGGGAATTCATCCTGTGAACCATGCGACCAGGCTGACGGCGCTGCCGCTGGAGCCGGTCCCAGGGCGCCCAGGCCTGTTGTCGCGGCGAGATTTCAAGACTGCTTGCGCGGATGGACCGCAGACCGCATGTCAATTGTTCCGGCCGATTGGGTTTTCCGCTGAGTTCCGGGCGATGAATTCGGCTCTTCCGGGTTCCAAAGCCGGTCGACCGTTTTCGGCTGCCACATTGCCCCGGATGACCGTGAATTCGACCTTGCCTTTAATCCGTATACCTTCATAGGGCGTCCATCCCGATTTCCCGACCAAGTCATCGGCCCTGACTGTCCAGCAGAAATCCGGATCGACGATGGTGAAATCGGCGTCGCTGCCGACGGCAATCACGCCTTTGCGCGGATACAGCCCATAGAGGACGGCCGGGGCTTCCGACGCGACCTCCGCGATGCGATTCAGGGACACTGTCCCTGTCGCTGCGAGGTTGAGGAGGAGGGGCACCATGGTTTCGTTGCCGGGAAGGCCGGGCTGACCGTCCAGGATATTGTTGCTGCCCCGGCGTTTGAGCGCGGGATCAACGGGTCCGTGATCCGAGCCGACGGTGAGTATGGAGCCATCGGCAACCAATGAGCGCAGCCCCTCCAAGGCGTCCTCGCCGCGCATTGGCGGCGCACAGGTCACCCATGCCCCGCGTTCCGCAATGTCATTGCTTGTCAAATAAAGATAATGGGGACAGGTCTCGGCGGTGGCATCGACCCCGTTCCCGCGCGCCTGCTGAACGAGCGCGACTCCGGTCGGCGATGTCACATGCACTATGTTGACCCGCGTCCGGTGGCGTGACGCGAAAAACAGAATTCTGTTGATCGCTTCGAGTTCCACAGTTTCATTGCGCCACTCCACAAACGCCAAATTGTCGGTTCGGCTGTCCAGCCTCAGGCGGGCAAGATTGCCGTTCAGAAGATCATTGTTCTCGGCATGAAACGAGGCCAGTCCGTTGAATGAACCAATGATCCGAATGGCTTCCGACAAATCGTCGTCATTGGTCAATCCGGCCATCGGGCAACCGGTGTCGCAGGTGAAAATCTTAAAGGCTGTGCAGCCCTCGCGCCACATCGCCTCAAGGTTCGACAGGTTGTCCGGTGAGACTCCGGCGTGCAGCGCAAAGTCGGCATGAGAGGTGCGGATGCCCAAGGCCGCTTTTTCGCGGAACGCCCCCACATCCAGGATCTCCGGGACAGTGAGCGGCATATCGATCAGCGTCGTGATGCCGCCAGCCACCGCCGAAGCGGAGCTGTCGGCGAAATCGGGATCAGACATGAACCCGGCTTCCCAGAGATGGGAGTGCGGATCGATGATGCCGGGCAGTACCGTCAGTCCGCCAACATCGATAATCTTGGAATCGGAACTGACGGGCAGGCCATCCCCGATGGCGGCAATAACGCCGTCCCTGACCAGGATATCGGCCCGGCAGCTTTGCTGCGGAGTCGCAACAATTCCACCGCGAATGACTGTCGACCGTTTCAAGGCCGCAGGATCTGTTTGAGAAATGCGCGGGTCCGCTTGTGCCTTGGTGACGAGAACATCTCCTGGGGCGTCGATTTTTCGACAATGACACCGTCGTCCATGAACATGACCTCGCGGGCGACGTCGCGGGCAAAACCCATTTCATGCGTCACGACAATCATCGTCAGCCCTTCCTTGGCCAGTTGCCTCATGACCATGAGAACTTCCTCGATGAGCTCTGGGTCCAGCGCAGACGTGGCCTCGTCGAAAAGCATGACCTTCGGTTCCATCACCAGCGCCCTGGTGATTGCGACCCGCTGCTGCTGGCCGCCGCTCAGCTGCGAAGGGTAGGAATGCAGCTTGTCCTCAAGGCCGACCCGTGTCAGCATCTCGATGGCCCGCTGTTCCGCATCGGCCCGGCGCAGCCGGCGCACGACAAGCAATCCTTCCATGACATTCGTCAGGGCAGTCTTGTGAGGAAACAGGTTGAATCTCTGGAACACCATTCCGACCTGAGCGCGCATCCTGTTCAGGTGTCGCTCCTGCGCATGCCGGGAAGCGTTCGGCAGGGCGAAGGGCATTCCGTCAATTTCAACGGACCCGGAAGTCGGCGTTTCGAGGTAGTTCGTGCAACGCAGCAGTGTTGACTTTCCGGAGCCGCTTGGACCGATGACCACCAAGGTCTCGCCGGCTTCGAGTTCGAGATCTATGCCGCGCAGGACTTCGTTGTCACCAAAGGACTTTCGAAGGTTCTTGATCCGGACAACGGGCTGCCGCATCACTCGAGGCCTTGCGACCGGCGCAGCGACCGCTCGAGCCACACTGCGCTCTGGGCAATAAGGGCGTTGAGGCACCAGTAGACCACGCCGATCGCAACATAGGCCTCAATCGGCCGGAAAGTCACGCCGACGATCTGCTGGGCAACGCGCGTCAATTCAGTGACCGAAATTGTCGACAGCAGCGAGGTGCCCTTGACGAGATTGGTGAACTCCCCGGCGGCGGGCGGCACCACCAGCAGCGCGGCCTGCGGAAACGTTATCCGCCACATTGTCTTGCTGTAGCTCATTCCGAGCGACCGGCCCGCCTCGGTCTGGCCCTGGTCAACACCCATGATCCCGGCGCGGAATATCTCGGCAAGGTAGCCTCCGCTGTTGATGCCGAGAGCAATCACCGCGGCAGTCGGGGCCGACAGGTTCACTCCAAGCGCCGGCATGCCGAAATAGACGAAGAAGATCTGGATCAGCGCGGGTGTGCCGCGAATGGTGTCAATAAAGATGCGCGCCAGAAATCTCAGCAAAACGATGTGAGACATCCGGCACAAGGCCACCACCAGACCGATCGCCACTGCCAAAGCAAGTGACGTCAGTGAATAGAAGATGGTGGCCTTGGCGCCTCGCCAGAAATCGGGAAGATACTCGACGATCAGGCCGAAATCGAAACCTTCCACAATTGATGACCTTTGGTTACTCGGGCAGATCCATTACGTGGCCAAACCACTTCATCTGCAGGTCCGCCAGTGCGCCGGATTCCTGGAGTTTGTCGATGTACGCATCAACCGCCTCGGACAAATCTCCATCCTGCTGCCGGGTTGCAACGCCGACATAGTTGTAGATCGGCAGTTCGAGGGCAACCTCGTAGACTCCCGGATTCCTCTCAAACAACACCTTGTTATTGAGTTTCGTGCTTGTCACGATATCGATATTGCCGTTTTTGAGGTCGAGATAAGCGCCGTCGAAATGATCAAACGATCTCAGATCGATATCGAGCCCGTGCTCCTTGATCAGTTCCTGCGCCTGAAATTCAGCTGCTGAATTCAGCTGGGTTCCGAGTTTCATCCCATTCAAATCAGCGATTGTCTTGATTTTGTCGTCACCGGCATTGACGATGAATTCCACCTGATCCGAGGCATAGGGCTGCGAAAATGTAACCGCTTTCATCCGCGGCTCGGTGATTGTCATTGCTGACCAGATCATGTCGAACTTCTTCGTATAGAGCGAAGGAATAACGCCGGACCACGCCGTGTCTATGACCTCCAGCTCGACCCCGAGCGACTCGGCGAACATACGGGACAGATCAATGTCGTAACCAATGATTTCTCCGTCCTCAATGTATTCGAACGGCGGGACCGCGGCTTCCACACCGTTTACGAGCTTTCCCCTCTCCATGATGGCGGCAATCAACCCCTCGTTCGGCGCTTCGTAGGAAGGGAGCGCCTTTCCGCCCAGGCTTGGAGCCTCCTCTGCGCCCGCCGCTGCGGACACCAGGATCGCGGCACAACCACCAGCTAGAAACTTCAAAAACGAAAAATTCATTTTGGTGACTCCTTTAATTGGCAGAGACACCCGCACTTGTGCAGATGCCTCAACGGTTCAGCGCACGGAGTTGCGATTTCTCGATCGACGGGATCAAGGGGTGCAGTGAAACCGTAGCGCACAACTTGACGGTCAAGTCATAAGGCATAATTTCATAACGCCTGCACTGCGTCAAATCGCTCACCTGTTCATCAGTAATTCCAATTATGCGTTCACATCGGTTTTTTCTTCATTTTCGGCTGCGTTTCCGGGCGGATTTCTGCTGTGTTTCGGCGGAAGGGGCGGGGCTGCCGTTTCCGGTTACGGAGGCTTTTCCGGCAGTTCGCCGGTGATGATTGTCCGCATCACGGCGTCCCAGTCGTCGTGCACGACGTAGACGGTCAGGAACTTCAGGTTGTCAAGAAGCCGGTAGCGGGCGGCGAGCTTTGCCCGGGCCTCCTGCCAGCTTTCGCAGACCAGGTCGCAGGCGCTCTGCATCAGGAACGCGATCAGGTTGAAGGTCGCCAGCAGGCTGGCCAGGGTTTCCTTGCCGTGCCCGAAGTTGTGCTCGAGATGGTAGCCGTCCTTGAGAGCCTTGAAGGTGTTGTTCTCCACTTTCCACCGGGCCCGGGCGCAGTCGGCCAGTTCGGCGACGCTGTCCGGGCCGACCGGGAGGTCGGTGGCGAAGCTGTTGCGGTAGAGCCGCTTTCCGGACGGCGATGTGATGGTGACTTCGAACCAGTTGACTTCCAGCGCGTCTTTTCCGTCGCGGATCGGCAGACCGTTCATCCAGCGGCAGCGCAGCCGGCGCTTTTTCTTTTTCCGGCCCTCGGTCCGGGTCAGACAGCCGGTCTCAACCCCTTGAATATACTCGTAAAGCGTTGTGTGCGAGCTCGGCTTGCAGGTCAGGATGAAGCTTCCGCCGGCGGCCAGCACGGCCTCGCAGAGCGGCTGGCGGCAGTAGAGGTCGTCGCCGAGATAAACCGGTCTGAGCCGGGCCAGGCCGGATCCGGTCCGCCGCAGCCAGCGCTTGGCGGCGTTGATCTCGCAGTCCTGTTTCTCAGCCCCGTCCTGCGGGCGGATGAACTCCGGCGGCAGCGGCAGGAGGCGCGAGGTTCCCGGGGCGACGATGCTGGCGCCGAGCACGGCGTGGAAGTTCTGTGTCCGCCCGTCCGCCAGTTTCCGCTGCGAGCAGTTCCGGCAGCCGATGCTGCAGGAGGTGAAATACTCGGTGCCGTCAAGGGCGATCAGCAGCCGCCCGTCAAGCCGGCGCAGCCGGTCAAGGGCGCCCTGGCGGTCCAGCTGGTCGACGGTCCGGGTGAAGATGGAATCGAAGCGCTCCGGCGGCACGCCGTCGAGCACGCTGCGGATGTGGCTGTCGGTCGACAGCCGTTCAATGCCGAACAGGGTCCGGGCGTTGGACCGTCCCTGGCGGGACTGGAGCTGCGCCTGCGCCGCCAGGAAGGACGGGCACTGCAGGAAGAAGACGGCGAAGGCCGCCATTCCGATGTCGGCCATCTCCAGGCGGGCGTTGGCGCCGGTCCTGCGGTCCGGGGCGGACGCGCAGAGTTCGCGCATGTCGGCGATGTATCCGGCCAGCGGGGACATGGCGCCGCATTATGCACATATCAAAAATTTGTACAAATGTAAGCAAAAACAACAACTTACAGGTCTTCTCCGCGCCTTTTGCCCAGGAGCCGGCGGCCGGAGCGGCGTCGGCGGCAGGTGATTCGCCCGCCGCCGGGGAACCGCCGGCACGCAGCCGCCTGCGGCGGAAAAAAATCTCCCCGGGCCAAAAAACCGTTGTGATACAACACGTTAAAAACTCAAAAATTCAAAATTAGAATTACTGCCTGTTCATGACCCGCACCGTCAGGAACCGGAACGGCGGTCTTCTTTTTTGATGCGTGGAGACCGGTCTGACCCCTCTGGTTTCACAAATTGCTCAGGAGCGCCGCCGCGAAAGCCAGCCCAAAGGAGACATTAAGAGTTCAATCCGGCAGTTGGTTCAGCCGCTCCTCAGACCGTCGCTGCACAGGCCCGGGACCTCCCTGTTGCAGCAGGCCTCGGCGCAGCCTGGAGTTGGTGGCTGGCGCGGGATGCTGCCGTTCCAACAAGCGGGCAAGCCGCATCGTCGATCCGCGTTTCCGTCCCGCCGCCTGTCCCGGCCGTCGAGCCGGTGTTGCCGTTGGCAGCCGCGCCGAGCAATCGCGCCCGCCCGCGGCCGTTTCCGTCTCGCTGCATCGCCTCCGTCTTCCCGGATCCGGTGAGCCTGGAAAGGAGATTTGAACCTGCGAGCAAGCCTTGTCAAACGGGCCATCGGGGGATTTCCTATAGGGAATCAAAGACTTGGCCGCACCAAGCACTCTTTGGCACGCTGTGGCCGCGCATGCCTGCGTTATAAAATACTGCGATCATCGCTTTGCCGCGTAATCGGCCAGCGTCATCACGGCCTCGCCATGATCGGTCGGTGCAACGGCCGTCACGAATCGACGGTCCGCCGTCACCACCGTCGCACCGATGCGGTGCGCGAGCGCGAGATAGACGCAGTCGTAAATCGGGTGGTCGAGGGCCAGCCCCAGGCGAACCGCGTCGGCGCTGACGGTCTCGTCGTCGTTCCAGCGCAGCGGCATGTCGTGTAGCAAGGCCATGGCAGCGCCCGCGTCGGCGCGCTCAATTTGACCCGCCCGCGCCTTGCGCCACAGTGCATTGGCGAACTCGGAGGCCATTAGGCGCGGTGCGTGCAACTCCTCGCCGCTCGCCGCCAATTCCCGCGCGGCATCCGAATCGGGTTCGTCGACCAGCCACTTGACCGCCACGCTCGCATCGACGACGAAGCGCATCAGAAGTCGTCGCGATGACCGCGGTCGCGGTCCTCGCGGATCAGCACTTCCGCCGGCGTCTGCTTGCGCCCTCTGGTCAATTCCCGCAGCCGGTCCGACGCCTCAAGGAAGGCGGCGCGTTTCGCCGCCATGTCGTCGTCGGCGGCGCATTGCAGGATGTGGCGCGCTTCGCCCTCCAGGGAGCGGTTGTTCGACGAAGCGCGTCGCTTGAGGCGGTCTACCACCTCGTCGTCGAGTTGTCTCACGTTGATCGTCGCCATGGGCTCGCCTCCAGATATCTGTTAGCAAATTGTTATCATGTCTCCATGCCGGAGGCCAGCTTCGGCATGCCGAAATTGTCGGGCGGGAAGGACAATCGCGGCCATGCGATGACAGGACCATGAGACCGCTTGTTCGGCGCTTAATCTGCCGCCTGCGAGCGCATTTCTGGCAGGGAAGGACAGGCGCGAATCCGTACTTCCCGCCCCCGTCGCGAGGCTGCCCCAATAGGTGCGTCCATCGGCAGGATTGCCGCTCCGTCGCAGGGCGTGGGGTATTTCGAGAAGGACGGTTATCACGCCAAGGACAACGGGGCGCACCGGGACCGAGCGGCTGGACGAGGCGACGCTGGAGTTTTCCGGCCCGGTCGGGACATGACGCTGAGCGCGCCGAAGCCAGTCTCCCTGATGGCGATGCCGAACATCGCGTTTGCGCCGAAACCGCCCTTGAAGCCGGCATGGCGGCCCGGGACTTCACTCAAGGGCAAATCAAAATGCTCCCGGGAATAAAAAGGCGCCGCCGAAATCGCCGAGCGATGACTCCGCCGGCCGGGACAACCGCCGTCACGCCGTCGTGGACCGGTAGAATGTATAGGAGGTCGCCGGCGGCACGTTCCCCCAGATAATCTCCGAGCGCGTCCAGCCCAATGACAGGTCGCCAAGTATCGCCTTCCTGACGGGCGGAATCGGGCCATAGGTGAACTGGATGAACGATCCGCCGGGCTGGAGATTCCCGAAGGCGGCGCCGACGATCCGGCGCTGCGTGTCCTCGTCCATCGACAGCAGCGGCAGGCCGCTCACGACGGCCTTGATGTCGCCAATCCCGTGTCGGCCGAGATTCTCCGCCCGGTCCCGGTATACGCGCAGCTGGGGATGAACACGTACCAGGTGATCGCAGAACACAGGATTGATCTCAAAGCTGTGGATCGTGTCAACGGGAACGCCTGTCTCCAGCAGGGCTGCCGTGATCTTCCCGGTGCCGGCGCCCAATTCGACGAGGTTTCCCGGACCATCTGGAACAGCTTCGGCCATGCGCCGGGCGAGCGCCGTGGACGAAGGCGCAAGCGCAACCACCTCGCGCGGCCTGCTTGCAACCTGTTTCAGGAAGAGAGCGAGTTCAGAAATATCTTGCCTCCCTGTCAATCCTGTCATTGTAATCAGCCCGGTGGATCCGGCCTCCTCCATTGCAGAGTGTGCCCTAGTTGCCCCATCCGCCGAGCGCAAGCCGCGCCGGTCCGGCAAAGAGGAAAGCCGCCAGGGCGCCGATCGGCCAAACTCTCATTCCGGACCTTCGATGCCGTCATTGCTCCGGCGGCAATCAGCGACAGTCCGAAGGCCATGCCAAGCATCAACAGCCCGAAGAATGTGATGAAGGGAGCCAGCAGAAGCTCTCCAAATATGCCGAAGGTGACGGCGAAGAAGTTCCCGATCAATGTCATGACTTGTCCTTTCCGGTTACCAATGGCCGGAATTTCTACAGGACCCATGCCTGTCACCTGCCTCGCGCCGGGTTTACAAGTTTGTAAGTTCAGGACTGCATCCCGGGAAACACGGCGCGCACGATCAGGCCCGGCGTGGGGGAAGCGGAATTTTCCGTGAGCGCCAGCCGGGCGCTATGAAGCTTGGCAAGCGCATCGCCAGCGACCATGCGCCGATGGCGCCGATGGCGTCGTGAGACTCGGGCGACACCCGCCCGGGCGGGCCGGTGGCCAGGGACTGGAATCCGTGCTAGGTGAGGTCGGGCAGCAGCTGCCGCCGGGATGAGGCACAAGCGTGGTGTTGCGGACACCGTTTAAATTCACAGATTCTCGCCAGCAGGCCGCGCAGTCGAAACGATTCGTCCCCACCTCCCGGGCGGCGGCGTAAGAAGGACAAAGGGGAATACGGATACGGTGTCTCGAACTCGCAATCTTTCGCAGTGTTGCAGAGTGCTGGGTCACTTCCCCCGGTCACACCGTGATCGTCGGCGGGAACAGTATCGGAAAGTCCACAATGTGCGAAGCATTGGACCTCCTGGTCGGACCCGTTCGTCTGGCGCGGCGTTCGCGATCGACGAGCGCGACGTCTACGAACGGCATTATTTGAATGAGGATGGCGTCCCGATCCCGATCGAGCTGGATGCCGTGCTGCCAAAGTTCCGCACGCAAAGCGGGGCGAAGGATCGCGTGGCCCGGGCACTGACCAGTCAACTGCAGGCACGATGACGAACCGCGTGAAATATTCTCCTTGAAGGAATCGAACATGGATGAGGCCGCACAACGATCGCTGCAGGTGTTTCCCGCCGGATCCAACGGTGAGTTCAATCTTCCCCCGAGCTCGGCACGGTCATCAGCCGGGGCGAGGGATGCGAGGTCGTGGATACGACGGGCGCCGAATTTCTCGACTTTTCCATGGGCTGGGGTTCGGTGCTGGTGGGGCATGCTCGGCCCGAGGTGACTGAGGCGGTTGTGCGCCAGGCGGCGCTCGGCGCAAACTTCGCGTACGTGAACGAGAACTCCCTCGCAGTCGCGGAGGAGATCTGCAGGGTGAGCCCCGCCTGCGAGCGGCTGCGCTTCTGCGCATCGGGCACCGAGGCCAACATGTACTGCCTGCGGCTCGCCCGGGCCGCCACCGGGCGGCGCATGATTCTCAAGTTCGAAGGCGCCTATCATGGCGCCAACGAGGTTGGGGTGACGAGCCTGTTCCCGCACCGCCTCCTGGACTTCCCCCGGCCCGATCCCTCGAGCGCCGGCATTCCGCGGGTAACGGTCGACGACATTCTCGTCGCTCCCTACAACGACAGCGCGCTCGCGGAGAGAATCGTCGCCGAGCACGCGGACGACCTCGCCGCCGTCATTGTCGAGCCACTGCAGCGTTGCACCCCTCCGAAGGATGGCTTCCTTGAGCGCCTGCGCGCCGCCTGCACCGAGCATGACGTGCTGCTGATTTTCGACGAGGTGGTCACGGGGTTTCGCCTCGCCTACGGCGGAGCGCAGGAATACTACGGTGTGATCCCCGATCTTGTGGCATACGGCAAGGCGCTCGGCGGGGGCTATCCGATCGGGGCGTTCGGCGGGCGGGCGGGCGTCATGGACCAGGTGCGCGAGGACCGGCTGGGAGGGCCCGGTTACGTGTGGGTCGCATCCACCCTCGGCGGGAATCCGATCTCCACCGCGGCGGCCCGGGCGGCGCTCGGCGTGTTCCGGGAGCCGGACTGCCACCGGCGCCTTCGCGATCTCGGCTGTTACCTGCGCAGCGGCATGCGACGGGTGCTGGAGGAGCGCCAGGAGCAGGCGCAGGTCATCGGCGACGGACCGCTCGCGCAGGTCGTGTTTTCGCCCGATCCGGTCAGCGACTATCGGTCGACGAGGCGCGGGGACGGGGAGAAGGGACGCGCCGTCATGCTGGCACTGTTCCGGCGGAAAGTCTTTCTCAACCCGATGGGCACCAAGCTCTACCTGTCGGTGGCCCATTCGCAGTCGGTCTGCGACCGCTTTCTTGACCGCTTCGCGGACGCGTTGCAGACGGTGAGCGCCGGCAGAGAATAGTTCCAGCGCGTCGATCTAGATGGCAGCCGTATTGTCTCACTTAAGAATGTTACTCTGGGCTGAACCTTTGCCTCATCAAGAATGTTACCGAAGACCCGGTGATTCTGGAAGCCAGTTCTGGGGGTGTGATCCGGACCGCAGGCTGCCACGGCAGGCCGGCCTGCCGTGGCAGCCTGCCGACGTTTGCGTTCCATGACCCCTGGCACCCTTCGTTGCGCAGTCTCGAATTCGGGTGCTGCGATCGCATCCGCGTGCGCGTGGTCTTCCCGGGGAGCGCTCTCGATGGCCGGTGATCCAAAGATCACTTCCTGGACCCTTTCCTGACGCCAGATCTTCACCCGCCGCTGAAGCGTTCGCAACAGGCTGTCCGGATACAGGCCGGGATGTTCCTCCTGCAGCTGCTCCAGCAACTGCCGGCTCGCAACCCAGCCCATCTTTAACATTGTAGTGCGTAACGCGTTGATTTCAAACGGGTAAAAAATCCGAATGGCACTACAATCCGGAGAGGCGGCCGTTTCGGGCCGCCGCCACGAATTGCCGGAATCGGTTCAGACGATGGTCTTGGCGAGGTTCCTGGACGGCGGCGCGAGGCCCGTCGCCCGGTAGATCTCCGCCTGTTCGGGGGAGGCGGATGCGGTCTTGCGGACATGCAGGGGCCTGCCGTCACGGCGCCTGAAGCTGGTTGTCGTGCGCTGCAGTGTCGCAAGCGTCTGGCGCACCGTCGTCCAGCTGTCGTGGATGTTTGCCGCTTTCATGGGTTTGCGCAGTGTCTGGACTGCCTGATAGGCGAGGACTGAGATGAACAGGTGAGCGTCGGCGCGCCCCTGTTTGTGATGGAAGATCGGACGCAGGCCGAGCTCGGATTTCAACGAGCGGAACACGGCTTCGGCGTCGGTGAGGGTCGCGTAGGTCTGCCACATGGTCTCTGCCGGCCAGTCGAGGATGTTGCTGCGCAGACAGTAGACCCCGGGGTGGGTCAGCATGGAATTGTCGGCGGGATTGAGGTTCCAGGCGATGGCTGTTGCCTTGGTTCCGGCGCTGTCGGGGGTGACGGTGATCTCGTAATGCCGGGCGACCCGCGCGTTTTCCTTTGCAAGCCGCCCGATCCGGCGCTGGATGTCGTCAAGCTTCTTGCGGGTCCTGGGGCGGGAGAGGCCGTCATGCAGTTTCTTCAGGCCGTCTTCGAGACGTGTCCTGAAACGATTGATGATGCCGCGTTCCTTTTCCGCCCGGGCTTCGGAAAGGCACCGCAGCCAGGACTCCTTGTATTCCGTGCCGTCCTCTTCCTCGCGGGTGACGGATTCCTTGCAGATGGCGACCTTGTCGCATGACGCGGTCGTGATTGCCCTGGCCTCGTCGGAATCGAAGACCCGCTTGGTGGTGCGTGAGACCACGAGATAGCGATAGGCGCTGGCGCGCAGCCACCGCAGGTTGTCCTCGGTCGCGATGCCGCCGTCCATGATGACGACCGCGCCTTCCGGAGCGCCGAGGCTGGTGAGCATGTGCGTGAGTGTCCTGTGTTCGGTGACATTGCCGGCAACACCCGGCTGCGCCGGACAAAGCCGCTGGCATCGAGAACCAGGCCAAGCGAAAGCAGCGGGCAGTCGCTGCGCCGTTCCTTCGAATGCCCGCGCCGCGCCTTGGGCTGGATTGGCGCCCGGCCTTCATAGAACGTGTTGGTGAGATCGTACAGCGCGATCGTCGGCTTGAGGTCGAACAGGGACCGGGCCCGGGCGAAGAGGTGATCCTCGATGCTGTCCTGATGGGCAAGGAGCAGATCCGAGGCGCGGTAGAGCGCCATGTCGCTCAGAGCGCCGAAATCGATCCCGAGCATCTCGCCGAGGGCGCTGTGCCGGCGCAGCCAGAAGTTGGTCGCCCGCTCCGAGTTCGGCGCGGCCATGCGCGCGACAATGGCCGCCAGGGCGCAGCAGCGCTGGCGGCGGTTGAAACCGAGACCGTCGAACAATGCCGGCAGGCCGAGACCGGACAGCGCCTCGAGCCCGGCATGCTCGACACCGACCGAGCGCCCGTCGCTGTCGCTGGCGGAATTGACATCAACACTCTGCCAGTCCCGCTTCGCGCCTTCCCCGCCGCTGTCTTTCCCGCGGCCAATCAGCAGGGCGGAGATTCTGCGGGCCTCGGCCTCGATCCCCGGATCGGGATCGGCGAGGCCGAGGGTGGTCTGTCCGGTGAGATGATCCGAGATGCGTCGGCACAGGTCCGGCCAGTGCTCGCGCCCGATTGCAAAATGGCGCCCGAGATTGAGAACGGTGCGCTGACGGATCCTGTCCCCCTCGCGGCGGTTCTCGACCAGGCGGAAGGTGATTTGGTCGCTGCCGTCGCTGGCGGCGCCGGTCTTGGTCTGTCGAATGAACATGCGGCAGCTATAGCAAAAGGAATCCCCCGCCGCAAGGCATTACTCAAAAAACATGGCACTACAAACGATTCCTGAAACATCAAATCACAATAAATCAATGAGTTGCGAATCGAACACCGTCAAATCGACCTCAAATCCAACGCAGAAATGTTAAAGATGGGCCAGGGTTCGGCATCAAACCATGTCCGCAGCTGGTCCGTGACCTTCTCAAGCGGATCGGGTCGACGACGGCCGCGTTTCGGCCGTGCGTGGCGCCGGCCTGGAGGTCGGGCGAACCTCACCGTCCGTCCAGGCCATGCGCAACGCGGCAAGAAAGTCGTTCAGCGAGGTCTCTTCCGGCCCGGCCTGCACCGGAACGCCATCCGCAAGATCGGCAATCTCCTGCTGCCCGCGTCGCATCTGCTGCAAGAGATGAACCGGATCCAGGCGTTCCTGCAACTCGGTGACCGCGTCACGCACGGCCTGGGATGTGCGGGCATCTTCAAGCCGCCGCCGGCACGGTGTTGCCGGCCGATGGCAGCGTTTCCTGACCAGGGACCCGTCCCGGGTCTTTTCCGAGAGCTTGAAGGAGGGTTGGAAAAAGTTCACGAACAGGCGCACCGTCCCGTAGAGCCGGGACAGCGCCGCCGCCGCCGCCAGCCCCTCAAGGCGACGATATCCGACGATGCGCCGAACCACGGAACCGTTCTTCTGTTCCACCAACGCCTGGTCGTTCTTGTGCCAGGGCCGGCTGCGCGTGAACTCGATCCCGCTCTCTTCGCAGTATGCAAGAAGCGTCTCGTTCATGAAGACGCTGTCGTTGTCCACATCGAAGCCGAGCAGGTCAAACGGAAGGCGTCTGCGCAGTTGGGCGAGGGTCTCCCGCACCAGGGTCTGCTCCCGGCACAGAACCGGAGCGCATTCGGTCCAGCCGGTGGCGACGTCCGTGATGACCAGCGTTTGCAGAAAGCTCCCGCACGCGACCGGACCGCTGTGCGCGACCGGGTCGCCCTCCATGAACCCGGGCGCAGGATCCTGCCAGTCCTGGCCCGCACGTACAGGAATCCGCCGCCGCACCGAAGTCGGTGAGAGCACGCACCGCCGGCGCCGGATGCCTGCCTTCTCACGGATATCGCGAAGACGCCGATCGATCGTCGCCGCGCTCATCGTCAGAACGCCGGCCCGCACATCTTCGCACAACTCCAGATGCCCATGCCGCTCCATCGCCTCCACAAGAGACGGCAGCAAGACCTGCAGGCGCTTGCCGCAAATCCGGTCCGAGGCCTCCCACAGGACAACCAGGGCATCCCGAACCTCGTCTCCATACTTGAATCTCCGCGACCTCCCTTCACGCGTCTCCGTCGAAGCCGAACCCCGAAGCAGACGGATCGCGTGCTTCCGGTGATGCCCAGTCACCGACACGAACTCGTCCAGTATGCGTGACTTGCCCGAGCGCTCCGCCTCGCCGTAACGCTGGCGCAAAGCCCCCGGCAATTCGTCTCGTGCCGACATGCTTAACCCCCTCATGATCCTGCTCCCAAAACAAATGCTCCGGGTAACATTCTTGATGAGGCAACGGATCGGTCGAAAGTAACGTATTTGGTGAGGCAACGCGCAGTTGCGCGACAATCAGGATGGCAGTCTCGTTGAGGGGGCGTTTCCGGCTGCCGTTTACATGGCAACATCCTGGGCCGGGCCGATTCCCGGCCATTCAATGGCGCGGCGCCGCGGACCCGTCGGCTCCGCCATCAGCGGGAAGTCGCGGTCGGAACTTCCCGGCAGCTCCGCCTCGTTCAGCGTCAGTGTCGCCAGATCGGCGGGCAGCGTTGTGAAGCTGGGCGCCGGCGCCAAACCGGATGTTCGGCGATTTGCCGCGGAGGTCCGGGCGCTATTGTTCGCTGGGGAGCAGCACAGGACCCGAGTCAGAAAATTTCAGCGCCACCGTCTGACCAACGGAGAAGGGGTCCTCGACCTCTTCCCGTGTGGCGAAGAGGCTGCCAAATCCGGTTTCGACGGTGTACTCCATTCGGCTGCCCACATAGGTCGCCTTCGTCACCTGCGCCTCAATACTGTCGGCCGTGGACTCGGAACTGAGCTGAACCCGGCCGGGACGCACTGCGACAGTGGCGGGTCCAGCCACCAGCCCCCGGGCCGACAGGCGGTGAACGTAACCGCCGATGCTGATTTCCGCGATGTCGCCCCTGACTGACTCGATGTTGCATGCGATCAGATTGGCCTCGCCGATGAAATCCGCCACAAACCGGTCCGCCGGCGCCTCGTAAAGCTCCCGCGGAGATCCTTCCTGGGCGATGGCCGCATTGCGCATGACGACAATTCGGTCGGACACCGCCAATGCCTCTTCCTGATCGTGGGTTACGTAAACGACGGTAAGCTGGAGATCTTGCTGGATTTCACGAATCTCTTCGCGGACCTGCCGTCGGAGCTTGGCATCGAGATTGGACAGCGGCTCGTCAAAGAGAAGAACCCTGGGCTGCAGCACCAGCGCGCGCGCCACGGCCACCCGCTGCTGCTGCCCGCCGGAAATTTCGCTCGGAAGCCTTTCCGCCAATTCTGTGAGACCGACAAGCTCCAGCCCCTCCATGGCGCGAGAGCGGGCCGCCTCTTTTTTGAAGCCGGAGTATTTCAGCCCGTAGGACACGTTTTCGATGACGTTCATGTGGGGAAAGAGTGCGTAAGACTGGAATACCATGGAAACGTCGCGGTCGGTGGCAGGCAGCGATGTGACGTCCTCGTCTCCGATCAGCACGCGCCCGCTGGTGGCCATCTCGAGACCGGCGATTAGCCTCAGTGTCGTGGTCTTTCCACACCCTGACGGCCCCAATAGCGTGACCAGCTTTCCGGGCATGATCTCCAGTGAAATCCCGTCAACCGCAGTGACCGTCTTGCCATAAACTTTGGTGACATTCTCGAATGTCACCGATGCGGCAATTCCCTTGCTGAGTGAGTCGCGCATTTGGTTCCTCTGGTTAGCCAATGGCCGAATGTGCCATTCTCCGGCCAATTCGCACACGGCCCACAATCAACTGAAAAATGCCAATGGCTGTCAGCATCACGAGAACAAGCGTCGTTGAGTAGGCAATCGCAAGACCGTAATCGTTGTTCTCCACGCGGCCGATTATGTAGCTGGTTGCCATGTTGTACTGAGCGCTCACCAGGAAGATCACGGCTGAGATTGCCGTCATGGCACGAACGAAACTGAACACCAACGCCGCAAGGATCGCGGGCCGCAACAGCGGCAAGATGACACGCAGGAAGGTCTGCCAGCTGTTGGCCCCAAGAGTCAGGGAAGATTCGTCAAGGCTCTTGTCGATTTGCGACATGGAAGCAATGCCCGCCCGCACGCCAACCGGCATGTTTCGGAATATGAAGCTGACAACCAGGATCGCTCCGGTTCCGGTGATCTCGATTGGCGGCACATTGAAGGCCAGAATGTAGCTGACACCAATGACCGAACCCGGGATGGCAAAGCTCAGCATTGTGCCGAATTCGAACTGTCTTTTGCCAACGAATTCCTGGCGGGTCAGAAGATAGGCGGTGATGAGACCGACGGCCGCGGTGAGAGGGGCGGCTATGGCCGCAATCTTGATCGTCGTCCAAAAACTGTCCCAGGCTGAGCCAGACCAGTGAATGCCGTGCTCGGTGAAGCCGATCGAAAACGCGGTGACATAGTGTTTGAAGGTGAGGTTGTTTCTGACACCCCAGAGTTCGACCACGCTCCCGTAAACGATCATGCCGTATATCAAGACCGTAAATGCCGCCCAGGCCAATGCGACGGTCAAGACGGGAACGGACAGCCGAAGCGGCATTCGCGGGTGCACGCCGGAGTCGCCCTTACCTGAAACCGTCGTGTATGATTTCCGGCCCAGCCAAAACCGTTGGGCGTAGAATGCCGCCAAGGTGAATGACAGCAAGACGATGGCCAGAATCGCCGCGCGGCCCTGATCGTACTGGGCCCCGACAATGGCGAAAAATATCTCGGTGGACAGCACTTCATAGTTGCCGCCCAACACCAGCGGGTTGCCGAAATCAGCCATGCTTTCAATGAATCCGAGCAGAAACGCATTTGCCAGCCCAGGTCTCATCAATGGCAGCGACACTGATGAAAACACTTGCCAGCGGTTGGCCCTGAGAGTCTGGGCCGCTTCTTCCATCGAAGGGCTGACGCCTTCCACAACACCGATGAGCACAAGAAATGCAATCGGAGTGAAGGCGAGCAGCTGAGCGATCAAAATGCCATTCAATCCGTAGACCCACCGTGTTGGACGAATTCCCAACAGGTCGGCAACGAATTGGGTGACGGCGCCCGACAGTCCAAACAGCAGTATGATTGCCAGCCCGATCACGAAGGGCGGCGTAATGATGGGCAGGACGGTCAGGGCTCGCAGCCACTGGTTGTGCCGCAATCCAGAGCGGGTGACGACCAGCGCAAACACAAGACCAAGCAATGTCGTCAGGAAGCCGACCAATACGGCAAGAAAGAGTGAATTCCAGGCCGCTCCACAGCGGGTGCCGCCGAACAGGCAGCCAAGCCCCCAGATACGATCGTCGAAAAACTTCGACACGAAAGTGACGGCCGAGTAGCCTCCATCGTCCTCAATGAAAGCTGTGACGAACATCCTGGAAATGGGGAAAAACACAAACACGGTGACGATCGCGACGATTCCGCCGATGGCGCTGACGACGAAGTAGTCGCCCTTGATCGCCGAACGGGATGCATATCCCATCGTGAACATGAACAGAAAGCTGCTCGCCAGCAGCAGGGCTCCGTAGCCCATGCCGAATTGGCGGTCGTCGAGCGGCCCGAACAGCGATTCCAGCCATCCGAACTGGAAACCCGAAATTCCTATCGCGAATCCCTGGGCAATGAGCCAGCCAAATCCCAACCCTCCGCAAAGCAGCAGGTTGGCAACAAATACCGGGTCCGATCGTTTTCGCCCGATTGCGAGCAGGGAACAGGCGAGCGGCGCGACGAGAGGCGCCAGCCACAGCTTTTCTCCCTGTGCCAAAAGAAAGGCGGCCGGGGCGTAGTCTGTGTCGAGCGGGTAACCGTCAATCAGCCACTCGAAGGAAAAGAAGCCGTCCTCAATTCCGTACCAGGGCACGAAAAGGAAGGCGACCCACCCGGCAATAATCCAGAGATTGAGAACCGGATGGGTCTTGCGGTCAGTCGATACTGTCCGCACTGTTTGTTATTGCGGCAGTGTTGAAACCTCATCGTCCCATTTCTTGAGCAGCCGCTTGCGCTCGTCGCTCGCGCCGTATTTTGCGAAATCGTAATCAATCAGCTTGATCGAAGACAGATCGGGCGCATGTTCCGAAGTTTGGGCTCCCATGTTGGAAGGCACCTGAAAGGAGTTGACCTCCAGGGCGAGGTTCTGCGCCTCTGCGGTCAAGGCCCAGTCATAGAATTTCTGCGCGTTTTCCGGATTGCGGGCGCCCTTGATAATCGACATGGAGCCGATCTCGTAGCCGGTGCCCTCGCACGGCGACACAACCTTGACGGGAAAACCGGCGACGGCCTGTTTGACGGCATCGTGCATGAACACGATTCCAATTGTCGTCTCACCTCTGCCTGCCGCTTTGATCGGCGCAGATCCGGATTTCGTGTACTGGTTGATATTGGCGTGGAGCCCCTTCATGAATTCGAAACCCTCATCTTCGCCGAACAGCTGAACGATGGTGGCGAGAGTCGTGTAGGCAGTTCCCGAGGAGTTGGGATTGGCCATCTGCACATGCCCCTTGTACTCGGGCTTGAGCAGATCTTTCCAACAGGAGGGCTCCGGCAGTCCGTACTCTGCCAGCAGTTCGGTGTTGTAACCATAACCCAGCGCACCGGAATAGATCCCGATCGTCTTGTTGTCGGCGCTTTCCGCCTGCGAAAGCGCCCACGGCTGCAGTTCGGATCTCATGGGCGACTCATATGCGGCTGTTAGTCCTTCCTCCGCCGCCTGCAGGTGCGGGTCACCGGTTCCGCCCCACCACACATCACCTTTCGGGTTCGAGGATTCGGCCCTGATCTGTGCAAAAGTCTCGCCAGAACTCTTGCGTGTCATGTTCACGTCAATGCCGGTGGCGGCCTCAAAGCTCCGGGCCATCAATTGGCACCAGTCCTCCTCCGCGCTGCAATAGTAGGTCAAGTCGTCCGAATGGGAAGCGGTTGACGATACTGCGAGAGCCAGTCCAGCGACAAAGGTCGTTCGTAAAGATTTCATTTTCATTGCCCCTCAATTTGCAATCCGCCGATGATGACGGGAAACTTCGGGAAACACAAAACATTTCTGAAGTGTCCGTGACGACGTGTCCGTGATGACGTTTGATGCGGCGCTTTGCCGTGTTGGTTTGGCAATTGCCCGGTCCTTCGACAACTCCGTCAATTCCAGCTGGCGGGCTTGCAGGCATTTGCCGCAGATTCATGCCTGAAATCTTCAAAAGCAGCGATACGAGCGTGCCTTTGCCGACAGATCGTCCGGTCTCGCCAGTTGAAGATTCGCCAAAGCGAGCCGATGCGGATTCCCACCCTTTGGGGCAAGGCAAAGACCGGTCCGGACGTCTTAAAAGTTCAAATGCGCAGGGTTCAAATGCGAATGAGCAGGCAAAACCCGCCGCCTTCACTGTAAGGACAGCACTTCCCTGACGCGGGCCGCGTTGTCCGGAGCCAGCCGGCCATCCTGCATGTGAAGGTTGTTTTCAAACCCCACTCGGATCTTGCCGCCTCGGCGCAGGACCGCCAGCAGGATGTCGGTCTCCGCCGGTCCGAAGGCGCACACGGAGTGGTCCGCCGCCGGCAATTCGGCAGCCAGCGGTTCTTGGCGCGGCGCAAGATGATCCAGCCGTGCCGGCGATTGCAGGTCATAACGCCCCAACACAAGCAAGGTCAGCAATCCGGACGCGGGAACCGTTCCCATCCCGACAGCGCCCTTGAGCAGCAGCAGGTCGTTGTTGTCATAAAGGATGTGCTGGATCTCAGTGCCGGCTTCCGCCGCGCCATGGTAACAGTTGCGCGCGGCCAGATCATCCCCGTCGGCAAGCATTTCTCTGATGGCGACGGAAGCGGCGCCGGGCCGCAGCTGCCGCAGAAGCGCCCGCTGATCGGCCGGCGAGTATGCGCCCGCGCTTTCGGTCGTGACCTGCACCCGCAATTCCGGAACTTCCCGCTACAGCGCTGACAGCAATTCGCGGTAGCGGCCAGGGTCAAGGCTGTGTCTGCCCTGATCGTCCCGCACATGGGCATGGAGTGCGGTCGCGCCCGCCTCCAGGCAGGCCTTCGCTTCGGACACGATTTCGTCGACAGCGACCGGCAGCCTGGGATGGTCGGCCTTGGTGCGGCGGGCGCCGTTCGGCGCCACCATCACCCGCGGCAGACGCGCCATCAGAGTATCGATTTCAGCGCTGCCCGGACCGCCGCCGCAAGCTTCGCGACCAATTCGCCGATCTGATCGTCATTGACGATGAAAGGCGGCGCCAGCATCACATGGTCTCCCGACTTGCCGTCAATGGTGCCGAACATGGGATAGCATATCAGGCCCGCTTCAAACGCCGCCGATTTGACCTTTCCCGCAAGTCCGGCCTCGGACGGGAACGGCGCTTTGCTCTCGCGGTCGCTGACCAGTTCCAGCGCCATGAGCAAACCGCGGCCGCGGATATCGCCGATATTCGGATGCTGCCCGAACTCGCGTTCCAGTTCCGATGCAAGCGCGGCGCCCTGGCGCCTGACCCGGCCGAGCAGCTGCCGCTCGTGGACAGCCGTCAGCACTGCCACGGCCGCGGCGGCAGCCATCGGGTGACCGGCATATGTATGCCCGTGCTGAAAAAATCCTGACCCGGCGGCAATGGCATCGAAAATGAAATTCTGGCAGAGCATGGCGCCAATCGGCTGATAACCGGCGCCCAGCCCCTTGGCCACGGCCACGATATCCGGAATCACCTGTTCCTGTTCGAGGGCAAACAGCGTTCCGGTGCGGCCCATCCCGCACATCACCTCGTCGGCAATCAGCAACACTCCGTGCCGGTCACAGATGTCACGGATGCGCTGAAAATACCCCGGCACCGGCGGAACCGCACCGGCGGTCGCCCCGACAACCGGTTCGGCGATGAATGCCATGACGCTCTCCGCCCCGAGCAGGTCAATCGCGAGTTCAAGCTCGTCGGCGGCGCGCAGCCCGTAGGAAGCCGCCGATTCCTCCGGGCGGCGATGCCGGTATTCGAAGCAGGGCGCGATATGTGCGGTGTCCGCAAGCAGCGGAAGGTACGGTTCCCGGCGCCAGGCATTGCCTCCGGCGGCCAGCGCGCCAAGGGTGCTGCCATGATAGCTTTGACGCCGGGAAATGACATGTCGGCGCTGCGGCTGACCGATTTCCAGAAAATACTGACGGGCAAGCTTCAGGGAGGCTTCAACGGCTTCGGAGCCGCCGGATACGAGATAGACCCTGCCTATGCCCTCGGGCGCCTTTGCAGCCAGCAGGCTGGCGAGTTCCTCCGCCGCCTCCGAGGAAAAGAACCCGGTATGCGCAAACGCCAGATCGGCCAGCTGGGCCCGGATTGCCGCCGCGACATCCGGGTCGGAATGGCCAAGACTGGAAACCGCAGCGCCCGACGAGCCGTCAAGATACTGTTTGCCGCTCTTGTCAAAGAGGTAAACGCCCTCGCCGCGAACGGCGACCGGCGGATGCGCTCTCGAGTGGCGGCCAAAAACCTTGGACATAAAACCCGTCCGCGAAAACTCAGCGGGCCGTTTCGGATTGCCGCCGCCGCGCGCGATTGATCTGAAGGAAGCCAATCACTCCCAGCAGCGCCAGCGCCGGCAGGTAAAAGACTTCCTTGGGCATCCGTGCGGCCGCGGCTTCCACATATTGCACTTCCCAGTCGAAATCGATCCCCTTGCTTTCCGCGTACTGGCCGAAATTGATGAGATCGACGAATACCCGGCCGTCATCCTCAATACGGAAAGAGATCCCGGAATGCCGGTCGAGGCGGGCCGGCCCGTCGCCGTCGGCGCGGTCGCCGAGCGGCAGCTCGACGGTCGTTTCCAACTGTCTGCCGGTTGCGAAGTCGTCTCCCGCCAGACGGGCCCTGATCGAACCCTGATCCTCTGCCGCATCGGCCAGTTCAACGATTTGCGAGGCCGGAACGCGCCCATAGGGATCCGAAACCTGGTCCAGCCAGAAACCCGGCCGGAACAGCGTGAACGCGATCAGCAGGAGGGCGGCGCTTTCCCACAGCCTGGAGCGGGTCAGGAACCAGTTCTGGGTGGCGGCGGCAAACAGCAGCATGGCGATGACGGAGGCAACGAACACGAACAATGCCTTGCCCACCGTCACGTCGATCAGCAGCAGCTCGGTGTTGAAAATGAACAGGAACGGCAGAATCGCGGTCCTGATGTCATAGGAGAATCCGATGACTCCCGTTTTGATCGGATCGCCTTTCGAAATCGCCGCCGCCGCAAATGCGGCAAGGCCCACGGGAGGCGTGTCATCCGCCAGTATCCCAAAGTAGAACACGAACATGTGCACCGCGATCAGCGGCACGATCAGCCCCGACTTGGCGCCGACCGCGACGATCACCGGGGCCATCAGCGATGTGATCACGATATAGGTCGCCGTCGTCGGCAGGCCCATGCCCAGCACCAGCGAAAACAGGGCGACGAAGATCAGCATCAGAAGCAGGTTGCCGCCGGATATGATCTCAATGAACTCGCCGATGACCTGGTGCGCGCCGGTCAGCGACACTGTGCCGACAATGATGCCGGCGGTTCCGGTCGCGACCGCAATGCCGATCATGTTGCGCGACCCGGCAATCATGCCATTGAGGAGTTCCTGCCAGCCGCGCCGAACGACCGCGCCGGACACCGATTCACCGCGGAAAAAAGCCTTCACCGGGTGCTGGGTCAGCATGACGAACATCATCGCCAGGGTGGCCCAGAACGCCGACAGTCCGGGAGACTTGCGCTCGATCATCAGATTCCAGATCAGAACCACCACCGGCAGGGCATAGTAGCAGCCCGTCCTTGCCACCGGACCGGGCTGCGGCAGCTCCCGGAAGGGCGCGTTCGGATCGTCGACAACCAGGTCAGGATAGGCGGCCGCCCACCTGGCCAGCGCAATATAGGCGGCGAGAAAGAGCGCGGCCATGCCGATGAGCGAATAACCGCCGAGCAGCGGTTTCAGCCAGCCCAGCCCGTAATAGGTGATCAGGCACAGCGCACAGAACACGGCCACGCCCATTGCGAAGGAGGCGAGTTTCTGCGTCAGCGAACGCACCGGGCCGGACCGGGGCAGCCCTTCCAGCCCCATCTTTTCGGCTTCCAGATGCACGATGTAGATCAGCGCGATGTAGGAGATCACTGCCGGCAGGAAGGCGTGCCTGATGACGTCTAGATAGGGAATTCCCACATACTCGACCATGAGGAACGCCGCCGCCCCCATGACCGGCGGCGTCAGCTGCCCGTTGGTGGACGAGGCCACCTCGACCGCGCCTGCCTTTTCCGCCGACAGTCCCACACGCTTCATCAGCGGAATCGTGAAGGTGCCGGTGGTGACCGTGTTGGCAATTGAAGAGCCGGAAATCAGCCCGGTGGCGGCCGATGCGGCGACGGCCGCCTTTGCCGGGCCGCCCGTCAAATGCCCCATCAAGGCAAACGCCAGCTTAATGAAGTAGTTTCCGGCCCCGGCCTTTTCCAGCAGCGAGCCGAACAGGACAAAGAGGAAGACCATCGACGCCGAGACGCCGAGCGCCAGCCCAAACACGCCTTCGGTCTGCATCCAGAAATGCCACATCGCTTTGCCGAAGCTGGCGCCCTTCCACTGCATCGCGTCGGGAAAAAACTCCGCGTCTCCAAAAAAAACATAAAGCAGGAACACCCCGGCAACCGCGACCATGGGAAGGCCCAGAGCCCGGTAGGTGGCAATGAGGACAATGCACAGCCCCGTCGCCGACGCGATCAGGTCCGATGTCGTCGGCAGGCCCGAGCGGTCGGCGATCGCCGCCGAATTGGCGATCAGGTAGAGAGTCGCGCCAAGCCCGGCAATGATGAGCGCCCAGTCATACCAGGGTATGCTGCCGCGGGATGACGATTTGAACAGCGGATAGGCCATGCTGGCAAGGGACAGGCCAAAGGCCAGGTGCAGCACCCGCTCGGTGTCGGAGTTGACATAAAGCCAGTTCATGCCGAACCATTGCGCCAGCAGCGCCGGCAACGGCGAGGCATTGAAGACCTGCAGCACCGCCCACAGCAGGGCGGTCCCGGCGAGCAGGGTGCCCTGCCAATGGGCCGGATTGCGGCCGCCGACATCGAGATCGGCAGCGAACGCGCCGGCGTCAGATTGATGTTCGGGAGATTGCATGGCCACTCGTGTCACACCATGCCTTGCGAGGGGCTGTGTGCGGAAATCCAGCCACTCTCGCCGGCGGGCAGACGCGAAGCCCTGTCAGGACTTCGCGCCGGTAGCAGGTCAGTTACATCAGGCCGAGTTCTTCGTAGGCCTTGATCGCGCCCGGATGCAGCGGCGCGGAAAGCGACTCCCGAATCATTTCTTCCGCCTTCAGATTGGCAAACGCCGGATGCAGCCGCCGGAAATCGTCAAGATTGCCAAGCACCGCCTTGGCGATCACATACACCACTTCATCCGGGACATCGGCGGACGTCACGAATGTTGCGCCGACGCCAAAGGTCGGAATGTCATCGGGATGGCCGGGATACATGCCGCCGGGAATGACGGTTTTGCGGTAGTATGGCCGGTCGGCAACCAGCTGGTCGAGTTCCGGCGCAACGGCCGACACGATCTTGGCATCGCATGATGCGATCGTCTCATGGGTCAGCGCCGAAGGATGGCCGACGGGCCAGAAATAGCCGTCAATTTTGTTATCGCAGAGGGCGCCGCCGGTTTCGGCCGACTTCATCTTGGCAGCGAGCGCGAGATCGTCCCGGCTCCAGCCCATGGCCTCTTCAATCACTTCCCAGGTTGCCAGGGTGCCGGAACCGTCGTTGCCGATATTGAAGCGCTTGCCGATGACGTCGGTGATGTTGTCGATGCCGCTGTCAGCCCGCGCCAGCACGGTCACCGGTTCGGGATGAACAGAAAACACGGCCCGCAGTTTCTCGAACTGGTTGCCCTCAAATTTCGAGGAGCCGTTAAAGGCGTGGTATTGCCAGTCGGACTGGGCAACGCCGAATTCCAGTTCTCCGCCCTTGATGGTGTTGATGTTGTAGATGGAGCCGCCCGTGGATTCCACCGAGCACCGAATGCCGTGTTCCTTGCGGTCCTTGTTCACCAGCCGGCAGATTGCGCCCCCGGTTGGATAATAGACGCCGGTCACTCCGCCGGTGCCGATCGACACGAACTGCTGCTCGGCGGCAGCTCCAAACCCGCTGGCAGCCAACAGTGCTGCCACTGCCGCCGCCGTTGCTATTGTTCTGCTCTTCATTAGATGTCTTCCTTATGTTTGTTTGTGTGCCGCAGGACCGCAGGAACTCGCGGCACTGCCTTCGGAAATAAAGTAACAACCACCCGAACACAACGATTCCGTGCATTCGGCAATAATTCTGACGGTTCCTTCATTGGTTGTTCTTCTGCGGTTTTGTCGTGATTTTGGGCGTTGGCCTGGCGTGTTCTGGCGGGGAGTGTCCGGGACTGCGGGCCGCTGCGGAGGACGGCGCGGCAGGCCGTCGTCGTCGGTCCGCAGCATTTCGTCCCAGTCGTCATGCACGACATTTCAGGCAAGGAAGGTCAAGTGGTCAAGCAGCCGGCAGCGCGCTGCGAGCCGGCATCTCCAGTTCGAAAGCGATTTCGGCGAAAACCCGCGGCCGGCGCACCAGTCCCTCATCGTCTCGCCGCAGGCCTCGGACCCGCGCACCAGTGCGCGCCATTCCCCGGAGCTGCGCCTCACCGGAACCGGCGGACCCGCCGTCTGTTCTCTTTCCATTTCCGTTTCTCCTTATCGAAAACGCCGCATCTCAGAGGCCGGACATTCAACAGTGCCCGACCGCGGGCGTTCGGCATTCGCCTTGATCTGATCCGCCCTCACACGGGAGAGGAGATTCTTCCGATCCATTCATCTTGATCTGAGGGTTTTTCTACGACGAATCGCGCAGCCGTTTCAGCCGAAGCACTTCCTCGGACGCTACCACCCGGACCTGAACCCGGACGCGGACAAGCTGGCGCAGGAAGCCGGTTTCGAGAACGGGCTCGCAGTGATTAAGGCCTATTTCGGGAACTCGGACTGGACCGACACGCCGTCGGCGCTGCTGAGCGCCCCTGACAGGGTTGCCAACCTTCCGGTGGACGTTGTGCCGACTCTCGAGTCCCATATTTACATCTCGGACACACCCGAAGGTCGCCACCTCGTTGCAAACCCGTATTTCCACCAGGTGGACACGGCGGGCAATCAGCTGCCCTACATCAATGAGCACGACGAGGTTTACATCCCCGACAACGAGGTCCGAATCCTGAAACTGGTGAACGGCGAGGCCGACTACAAAATGCAGGGTGTGAGCCTGCCATCGGCGCCGCTGCTTCTCGAGAACCGGGAAGCCGGAGACTACTCAATTGACCTGGCCCCGAGGGTCGGGGTCGTGTCCTTCACGTTCAACGTGACGTCACCGGACCTGGAGAAGCGCAAGGTTTTCGGCGACCTGCGGTTTCGCCAGGCCATGTCGCTTTCAATCAACCGAGAGGAACTGAACGAGACCGTGTATTTCGGACTGGGCACACCGCACCAGTACATCGGGATCCTGCCGAAGCCGGAATTCGTCGACGACAAGTGGACGACCTACTTTACGGAGTACGATCCGGACCGGGCCAACGCACTTCTTGATGAGGTTGGCATGGCCGACGCGGACGGCGATGACTACCGCGAACTTCCGAACGGTGAAAAAATCGTCATTAACGTGCAGTTCTCCACGCAGGAGATGTCCACGCATGTTGTCGAGCTTGTCACCCAGTACTGGTCGGAAGTGGGGATACAGGCGACCATCAAGGAAATCGCCACGGACGAGTATCGTTCGGCGCAGTCGGCGAACCTGCTCGACGTCTCGATGTGGCCGAAGGGCGCCTCGATCATGTTTCACCTCGGCACCAATGAACAATGGGTGCCGCCGTTTGCAAGCTATTTCAGCCTCCGGACCGGGATCCTCTGGGCCGAATGGGTCGAGTCTGGCGGCAGCGCAGGTGTCGAACCGCCGGACTATGTGAAACAGATGATGGAAGACATTGCCGCGTTCCATTCAGCTGAGATCGGATCCGAAGAATTCAACATGCGCGGATCACGCCTGGTGGAAACCATGGTCTCCAACCTGCTCTTCATCGGCACGGTCGCGACGGTTGGGCCGATCTATCGCCGCAATGCGCTGAAAAACATTCGGCCTTTCTCAATACATGGGTACGAGGCAGCGAACTACCCTTGGCGCGGGGTAAGCGTTCGGTAAGGGGGTGATGGCCTTTATTTTCGGCGTTTGATGGCTGTATTTCCGGGTTTCATTTTCTTCTGGCAACAGTTCCCGACATCTGTTAATCCGGCCGCATGTTGGATTCCGCAGGCCCTGTTTGCGATGTTGTCGATCTGTCGGCCCTGCCGCCGGAGGAGTTGAAACGTCTGTACGAACGGGAGCATGCACGTGCCGAGGCGGCGGAAGCCGAGATCACGGCACTGAAAGACAAGCTCGGGGAAGCGGAAGCCCGTGGCGAGGAATGGAAGCTGGAATCGATCCGGGCCCGTGGCGAACTCAACGGACTGCGCGGGATCTTCGAGAGCAACCGCGAGAAGCTTGCCGCGGCGCGCGCGGAGCTGAAGGAGCTTGGCCGCAGCCAGAGTGCGCGGAACCTGCGCAAGCTGGAGAAGAAGCTGGCACGGTTGCAGGGGCTCCTGAACGCCGCCGGTATCGACAGCGGCCCGCACACGATTGTGGGCATGCGCAAGGAGATTTCCCGTCTGAAGGCTGTGATTGCGCAACAGGCGGAGGAACTGGAGGAACTCAAGGCGGAGAACGAGAGGCTCCGCTCGGCGCGTGAGACCCATGCCAAGGCGCGGTTCGGCCGAAAAAGCGAGAAGAAGGAAAAGTCCGGTTCCGGCAGCGGCCGCGCGCGTGGCCAACAGGCTGACAAGCCCGGGCACGGCCGGACGGCGCGTCCGGACATGGAGCGCAAACCCGAGGTTCACGACCCGCCGGAGGCGGAGCGTGTCTGTCCCTGCTGCGGCCTGCCTTACGTGAAGAACGGCAGCCATGATTCCGAGACCATCGAGATCGAGGTCAGGGTGCATGTCCGGATCATCCAACGCAACCGCTGGCGGCGCAGCTGCACCTGTGCGTCGGCGCCGCAGGAGGTTTCGGCGCCCCCGGTTCCCCGGCTGTTTCCCAACTCCTCCTACGGGATCAGCTTCTGGGTCTGTTTCCTGTTCGAGTGTTTCGCCTGCCACCGGCCGCTGAACCGGGTCGCGGCATGGATGCGCGACCAGGGGCTGCCGGTCTCGGCCGGGACCCTGGCCTCCAGCATCCACAGGCTGATGCCGCTGTTCGCGCCGCTGTCGCAGGCGATCCTCGCCCACCTGAAAGCGGCCGCGGTGCTTCACGGCGACGAGACAAGCTGGCGGGTTCAGTCCCTCAAGGCCATCCGCGGCACCAGCCGGGCCTGGCTGTGGTGTGCGGTCTGCCGGGATGCGGTCTGGTTCCACGTCGATGCCCGGCGCAATGCCGAGGCTGCCGGCAAGCTGTTCGCCGGCGTCGGTGCCGGCACGGTCCTGGTTTGTGACGCCTACTCGGCCTACAAGAAACTCGCGCGTCTTCTCGGCGGCATCCTGATCCTGGCCTGGTGCTGGAGCCATGTTCGCCGCAAGTTCATCGAGGCTGCGGCCGGCAATGACGCCCTGGAGAGGTGGGAGGAGCGGTGGCTGGAGCGGTTCGGGCAGCTGTTCCACCTGAATGCGGTCCGGCTGAAGCACTACGACCCGGAACTGGGGATGGAGCAGCAGTCGCGAAAGTTCGGGAGCGCACATCGTCGGCTGAAGCGTGCCGTCGACCGGCTGTTCGCCCTCGCGGAGAAGGAACTTGCGGGGCCGGCCGGCTCGGACCGGCGCGCGAAGGCGCTCAACTCGCTGCTGAGGCATCGCGACGGGCTCTGCGTGTGCGTCGACAGGCCGGACGTACCCATGGACAACAACCTGTCCGAGCGGATGCATCGCGGTCCCGTGATCGGGCGGAAGCTGTCGTTCGGCTCCGACAGCCTGGACGGGGCCCTGTTCTCCGCCATGATGTACGGGATCATCGAGACCCTGCGGATGAACGGGATCGATGTCCGCACGTGGCTCGACGACTGGCTCTCGGCCTGTGCAGGTAACGGTGGCCAGCCTCCGGCCGACCTGTCGCCCTGGCTGCCCTGGTCGATGGACGAAGACAGGCGCCGACACCTCAAGGCCACACGATGACGGCGGATGACACGATCGAGTGTCGTTATCACGGGCGTGACTTCACCACCGGCGAGATGGCGCTGATGCGGGCGCTGATCGCATCCTCCCCGCAGCAGACCCGTGCCGGGCTGGCGCGCGCGTTCTGCCGCGCCATCGGCTGGGTCAAGCCCGACGGCGGGCTGAAGGCGATGATGGCCCGGCTCACCATGCTGAAGATGCACCGGGACGGGATCATCACACTGCCGCCGCCACGACGGGTACGTTCGCCCCCCCGTCCTCCGAGCTTCGGCCCGGAAACGGAACCGCCGGCATCACCGCCGCTCACACTGGAGGCCGCTCGTCCGCTCCGTCTGGTCAAGGTCACCGGTGCCGGCCGTGGCGCCAGCCGCCTCTGGAATGAATTCATCGCCCGCTATCATTATCTCGGCTACAAGACCCTCGTCGGTGCACAGATGCGCTACGCGGTGCATGATCGCGACGGGCGCCCGCTGGCCATGCTCGGCTTCTCGGCCGCGGCCTGGAAGGTCGCACCGCGCGACGACTTCATCGGATGGACGCCTGAAACCCGCGAGAGAAACCTCCCCCTCATGGTCGATAACTCCCGCTACCTCATCATGCCATGGGTCCGGATCCCGAACCTGGCCTCCCACATCCTTTCGCGTGTGCGCCGCCAGCTGCCGCTGGACTGGTACATCCAGTACAGGGTGACACCGGTCCTGATGGAAACCTTCGTCGAAACCCAGCGCTTCTCCGGGATCACCTACAAGGCTTCCGGATGGATCCATGTCGGAACCACGCAGGGACGCGGGAAGTACGACACAAAGAGGGAATTCGGAAAACCGAAAAAGGACGTCTGGCTCTGCCCGCTCAGAAAAGACTGGAAAAGAACGCTCAATCGATGACAGCCAGTAAGGCCGTCACGCCTTCACCGAACGCTTACTGGCGCGGCACCCAATGGTATCTTGACGAGGACGGCTGACCCGACATGCGAGCGGCTGGGGCGCGCGGAAACCGCGCGCCCCAGCCAGACTGAACACCTGATTTCCGGCGGAATTCGAAAGAGACCCCGGCAAAGTGGAGCAGAGCAAAACAGCAGACCGTGTGACCGATAACAGTCCCTGACCGAAAAAGGGCGGAAAGCTCCGGAAAGGCTGCGAGCCCTTAAGGAAATGCCATTGGGCCCCCGGGGAGGCCACCAATCCAAAAAAAGTGGAGAGCCATGGCGAGGAAATTGCAGTAAACTAATTGCACGACTCAATGACCGGCATGCCCGTGCCCATTCACCAGGCCCGGCCGTTACCCGTCAGCTGCAGGCCGGACCCCTATGAAGACTTGGTGACGGCCGCGCTTGAAGCCGGCGGAAATGAAGGCTGGCGGCTTGATGCGCAGGCTGCCAACCCGTCCGTCCCGAATTTTTGGTCCGTCACGCCCGTGATCTTCCGAACTCTGCATCCGCTTTTGCATAGTGTATTTACACAACCGTCCGGCGATTGGGGCCCTGACGGGCGGCTTTTTCGACGAATTGCCGGCTGGCCGCCTGATGGTCGATTTGGCGGCGCGACAACACCGATCGATTTGGCCGGAGACTTCTTATCGGCGCCCGGGTGGCGGCCCCTCGGGGACGCAGCCAAAAAACCTAAGGCTGAAAATTGACGGTCCCGCCGCCGGTGACTTTCATATCGGAAAGCGTGTGGTCGGCATGCCTCATGCGATGGTCCAGCAGTTTTCTGGTCAGGCGCAGAACTTCGCCGGCATAATCCTGATCGTCCGCGAGGTTTCGGAACTCGCCGTCGGCCGACTGCGTGTCAAACAGCGGCGGCGGCAGGCCGCCGTTGAAATGCGCGAACCGGTAGCGGTCCTCCTGAATGACCGCAAAATTGGCCTCGCGCATGCCAAGCCCCAATTCCCGCTGCCAGTGGTCCGGGCATTCAGGATCGCCAAACTCCATTTCGGCGTAGGCATAGTCCCGCCAGCCGGGCAGGGCGTTTCCCTCCAGCCACGGCAGCAGCGACGCGCCGTTCATTGCAACCGGCGCCTCGCCCGCGAGCCAGTCGAGAATCGTCGGTGACACATCCACGGATTCCGTAAAGGCGTCGAACTGAACGCCGTTGCGGGACGGGCGCTTCGGGTCGCGGACAATCAGCGGCACGTGCAGCGCGTCATTGTGAAACGACGAAACACCCCATTGCCGGTGCTCCCCGAGCATCTCGCCATGATCGGAGGTGAATATGATCAGAGTGTTTTCGTACTGCCCGGTGTCTTTCAGGAACCGGATCAGGCGGCCGACATGATGGTCAACTTCACTGGCAAGCCCGAAATAGACCGCGCGCATGGCTGCCACATCGCGCGAGTCTTCATTGTCGAGATGGCAGTTGGAAGCCTCAATAAAGCCGTTGATCGCATCTTTCCCAAGTTCGGGGGCGATAAACGGATGAACCGCCGCCTCGGCGTCCGGGGTCGGCATTCGCGCCGGCGACGGAATCTCGTCCGCGCGGTACATTCGGTTATAGGGCTCCGGGGCGATGAATGGCGGGTGCGGCCGGATGTAGGTCACGTGCGCAAACCACGCCTGGTCGGTCCGGACGGCAAGCTCCTGCATGCATTCATCCGTCAGAAACGCCGTGTCGCTGTCCTCGGCGCGGTAGAATGCGGTATCGTCCGGGCGCGGCCCGGTTTCCCGATCGAAATCCTTCGGACTGTAGAAACGGCGGTGATTGGGCAGGTCATAGCCCTTGGCTTTCAGATGCGCCTTCCACGCATAGCAGTCGTATCCCAGCTGCAGAGTCACGACGAACCCCGGAATCGGGCTTTCGGAGCACCTCATCGCCGGATCATTGGGGTGCAGGAACCGGGGATCGGCGCTGGTGTCGGTGTAACCGAACAGCAATGGCTCATAACCCGATTTCCGCGCTTCGAGCGCGAGGTTTGAAATGTCGGCGCGCAGCGGCGTGCCGTTGCGCACGGACCGGTGATTCATCGCATAGAGACCGGTCAGGAGGCTGACCCGGGACGGTCCGCAGGGAACGGTGACCGTATAGTGCCTGCGGAATGTGACGGCATCCTCCATGAATTCCCGCAGATTTGGCATCACCGCCCGACCGCTGATGGCCAGCTGCAGGCAGTCCGCCCGTAGATCATCGGAAACGATGAACAGGACATTCCCACGATTCTTGTCGACCATTGCCTTCCACCTCCATGCCGGGAATTCCGTTGCGCACAGGATTCAGGAACAGGCAGGTCCGGCGCCTGAAACACGCAACGACGATGGTATGCAGAATTTCAAGTTGGGTAAAGAATATCCTGCGGTGAGCCGTGGAAAGCGCGTTTCCCCAGTGGCTGCGACTGCCACCCAACCATTGTCGCTTCGGTCGACTGCAGCCAAGGCGGTCTGCGGAGGCAACGGCGCAGGCTGAAGCGCTCCGGTGACAAAGGACCGCATTGAGCGGTCCAGAGAACATACGAGGCCGGAACGCGAGTGAACGCCGAGCAGGCCTCGCAACTCTTGACGCGGAAACGGACCCTTCTGCAAATGGGAAAGAGGTCGATGGCGGTCTGGAAAGCATGCGACAGATGCGCCGGGCCGTTTCCGCCGGGGAATTGGCGCCGGCATGTATGGAAGAAGGAAGACGCAGCAACACGGGAAGCTCTGCCGGCAGTCCGCACCGGCCAATCCGGAAATCCGCGAGGACCAGTCCGGCACCGGGGAAGGCCGGCAACCCCAAAAACCGGAGAGCCATGACCAGGAAATTTCAGAAAACTCGTTACATAACTCTGAATCGTCAACTATGGCGGCCTGAGTCCCGACCAGGAACGCTGGCCCACCCCGGCCCGGAAGGGAATTCTGTTGCCCACTCGGTTGCTGTCGAAGGTCTTTCGGGGGAAGTATCTCGATTCTCTCGCCGGCGCTCGCCGCAAATGCGAGCTGCGTCTCAATCCCGATGACGGCGGTCACGCCTTCGAACACCTGACGAACGCGCTCAGATTCGAGGACTGGGTGGTCTATGTCAAGGCCCAGTTCGCGAACGCGAG
>CBDCSZ010000062.1:0-2129 GCA_965221935.1 Paracoccaceae bacterium | reverse complement strand
CCGAGGAGGCGCCGCGCTCTCAATGCGGGCGCTGACCGGCCAACCGATTCGCTTCGCGGGTGTCGGAGAACGCCTGGAAGACCTTGAGGCGTTTCATCCGGATCGGATCGCCTCCCGCATTGTCGGCATGGGGGATATGGCTACGCTGCTGGAGACGGCCCGGGAAAGCACCGGGGAAGAAACCGAAACCCGTGCCGTACGCCGGATTCAGAAGGGGAAGTTCGACCTGAACGATATGCGGAGCCAACTGGAAAACGTCACGCGGATGGGTGGGCTCGAGAAAACACTGAGCATGCTGCCCGGCCTTGGCGCCCTGCAGCGGAAAGTTGCCGAAGAAGCGCCCCTTCTCCGCCAAGTCGCGATCATTCAATCGATGACCGAAAATGAGCGCCGCGAGCCCGACATCCTGAAGGCCAGCCGCAAGCGGCGGGTTGCCTCGGGAGCGGGCGTGTCCGTGCAGGAAGTAAACCGCCTGCTCCGCGGATATTGGCACATGCATTCCGCCGTCCGCGGATTGGCCAAACCGGCGGGCGCCGCCGCAGGAAGTTCCTCACCACCGAGCATGGCGCCCTCCGATCTCATGCAAGCACTCGGGTCGCCGCCCAAACGGAAGAAGCGTCGCACGGCCCGCTGGTAAATGAACCCGGAACCAGACAAGGAATTGAATTATGGCAGTAAAACTCAGGCTCGCGCGCACCGGCGCAAAGAAACGCCCGCATTACCGGATCGTAGCGGCGGACAGCCGCATGCCCCGGGATGGCAGGTACATCGAACAGGTGGGCGCCTACCACCCGCTGTTCGCGAAAGATGACGAACGGAGAGTTCGGCTCGATCTCGAAAAAACCCGGAGTTGGCTCCAAAGGGGAGCGCAGCCAACAGACCGGGTGCAACGGATTCTCGAAGCGTCCGGATTGGCGGAAGCGACCGAACGTTCCAACCCCAAGAAAGGTCTTCCCCGAAAGAAAGCGCTGGAGCGGGCGGCGGCGGCGGAAAAGGCCGCTGCAGCATCTGGTGCGGACGCGGCGTCCCCGGCCGGGGAAAGCGCCAGCGAGTCACCCGGTTCAGAGGCGTGAGACTCTGCGGGCCTCGTGCCGCGACTTGGATCGGACCGCGCAACCTTGAGGCGAAATGGAACCCCCGAACCGGATATGCGTAGCCAGGATTCGGGGCGCGGTCGGAGTTCGCGGAGAGGTGCGCCTCGCCACATTCGTGGAGCGTCTCGAATCGCTTTCCGCGTATGGGGAACTGGAAAGCGGCTGCGGAACTCGAAGATTTGCGGTTCGCGCAATCCGACCCGTCAAAGGCGGAGCCGTGGCGAGGCTGGAGGGCATCCGGACCCGAAATGAAGCGGAAGTCCTGAAGGGCCTCCAGCTTTACGTTCCGCGCAACCGGCTGCCGGAACCCGGGAAGGATGAACACTACCACGCCGACCTCATCGGGATGCTGTCCGTGGACCTGGACGGAAACGCCATTGGCCGGGTGCAGGGAGTTCACAATTTCGGAGCGGGCGACGTGCTGGAAATTCTGCCGGACGGGCGCGATTCTACCGAGTTCGTCCCCTTCACTCGGGAAGCCGTGCCCCGAATCGAGCCCGGCCGGATTGTCCTCAAGGAGAATCCGGTAGTCGAAAATTGGGGAGATCCGTGAATGGCTCAACAGCCATGGTGCGCAACGGTGCTTACCCTTTTTCCGGAGACGTTCCCAGGACCGCTTGAAGCGAGCCTTGCCGGAGCCGCACGTGCGAGAAACCTCTGGCGCCTGAATGTGCTGGACATTCGATCCTTTCCAGGCGATAAGCACCGCGCCGTTGACGATGCGCCATTTGGTGGAGGCCCGGGCATGGTGCTCCGGCCCGATGTCGCGGCCGCCGCCATTGACGCCGCGACCATCGGGGAACACCCTTTGCCGGTGCTTTGTCCATCGCCGCGTGGCCGGCCGCTCACGCAATCCCGCGTCCGCGCACTGGCGTCGGGTCCCGGGGTGGTGATACTGTGCGGCAGGTACGAGGGCATTGACGCGCGCGTGATCGAGGCGCGTGCGGTGGAAGAAGTTTGCGTCGGGGACTTTGTACTCGCCGGAGGCGAAATTCCCGCAATGGCGATTGTCGAGGCCGCGGTGCGGTTGCTGCC
>CBDCSZ010000061.1:0-20987 GCA_965221935.1 Paracoccaceae bacterium | reverse complement strand
GCTCCCCTGGCCGCGTTTCCAGTCCCCCGCTCATCAAACCGGACGTGCGGATTTCCCGCATCCGGCTTTCCGACGGGATCATGCCTCCGCATGTGGCACAGTCTGGAGTTTCCGAACACTGTGTGGCCCTGATAGGCTCTCGCCAGTGGCCATGCCCTGCCCCCTTTCTGTGCCGTTCCCGAAGTCAGGCCCCTTTCCTCGGCCGGCATTACCCGGCGTCTTCAGTACTACGGGCCTGTCCGCCACCCTGCCGGCCCGGACTGGTCCTCACGGATTTCCGGTTGGCGTCCACCCGCCACCGTCAGGGCTTCCCGTGTTGCTGCGCTTTCCATCTTCCGCGCATGCCGGCGCCAGTACCCCGGCGGAAGCGGACCGGTGCGTCTGTCGCCTGCTTCCCGGCCCGCCATCGGCCTTCCCCTTACTTCAGGAGGGTCGGCTTCCGCGTCTTTCTTTCGAGGCCTGCGCGGCGTTCACTCATATTCCGGCCTGCGCGGTCGCTGAGCCGCCCGAAGCGGCCCTTCTGCACCAGAGTGCTTCAGTCTACATCGTTGCCTCCGTAAACCGCTCTGGCTGCTACCAGCCGAAGCGACAATTGCTGAGCGGGTTTCGCACCCGCAAGGAAAACGCGCCTTTCCACGGCGCACGTAGAGTCGGGGGCTGGCGCGCCAGGCTTTAGGGTCCGAGTGGCAGTTGCCGTTGGCCGTCGGCTTTCGCCCTGCGCCGGTGCCTCAGTCTCGGCTCCCCTGGCCTGCGTTTCCTCAGTCCCCCGCTCATCAAACCGGACGTGCGGATTCTCCCGCATCCGGCTTTCCGACGGGATCATGCCTCCGCCCATGTGGCACAGCTCTGGAGTCTTCCGAACACTGTGTGGATCAGGCCGTATTCAGTCCACAGCCTCTCGTTCAGGAAGCGCACGAACTCCCGCTTCTGACTTTGTGCTTGAGACAGAGCCACCGCCGCAGCCGCCTTGTCGTATGCTCGTCGATGGACCGGTAGGCCGGGCTGACCTGGCCGAGGTCCGTAGTAGTTCGCCCAGCCGGACAGCATCCGGTTCAGGCGTCTCACCATGTTCTCGGCCGCCATGCGCCCATGCCTTTTGGCCGTCTGTTCCGCGTGACACTGCGGCATATGCACTGATACGCTCGGCCGCGCTCGGGCGGGTGCCGATATAAGCCCCTCTGCCCTTCGTGCGGAAGTTGCGTCCGTTGCGGTATCCGAGGAACTCGCTCGGCTCCTCCGGGCACCGCAGGCACCGGGTCTTTTCCGCGTTGACCGGAAGCTTCAGTCTCTCCATGGCCCGCGCAACCGCGGCCAGCGTTTCCGCCGCCGGGGCCTTGCCGTCGCACACAGAAATCATCCGCGTAGTTCACGATCTCCGCGGCGAGACGCCGGGCGCATCCCAGCGTCTTCCAGCCCAGTATGAACCGGCGCATGTAAAGGTTGGACAGGAGTCGGAGAGACCGGAGCCCCCTGCGGGGTTCCCTTCCGCTCCCGGCGGGCCCGGTTCGAGCGGCGTTTGCCGCCCTCGCCGTCATCCTCCTCGACCGGCATTTCCAGCCACGCCTTGATGAGACCGAGCATCCGTCCGTCGCTCACGCGGCGGGCGACGCTCTTCATCAGCTCGGCGTGCGGTATCTCGCCGAAATAGTTGGACAGGTCGCCGTCGACCACCTCATTGTGCCCCGTGTTCAGGAGGCTGTGGACGCGCTTCACCGCGTCCTTCGCGCTCCGCCCCGGCCTGTAGGCATACTGCTCCGGCTGCAGGTCGGCTTCGAATATCGGCTCAAGCACGAGCATGGCCGATGTCTGCGCCACCCGGTCCCGTATGCAGGGAATGCCCAATGGCCGCAGCTTGCCGGGCTGTTTCTTCGGAATCATCACCTGCCGCACCGGTTTCGGCGCGTAGGTTCCCTCCCGAAGCTCCCGCGACAGTTCCCCAAGCCACCGCTCCAGTCCTGAAAGTTCGATCTCCGCAAATGTCTCCCCGTCAACCCCGGCAGAGCCGCCGTTGCGGCGGACCCTGGCCCAGGCTTCGTTCAGGAAATCCATTCGCCAGACCTTGTCAGTCAGGGCGTGAAAGCGGCGTTCGGGTTCTTCCTTCGCTTTCGCATGCAGCACAGTCTGGAGTTTCCGAACCTTATCTGACCCTGTTAGGCTGCCGCCAGTCGTCATGTCCCTGCCTCCTTTCCATGCCTCTCCCGAAGTCAGGCCCCTTTCCTCGGCCGGCGTTACCCGGCGTCTTCAGTCATACGGGCCTGTCCGCCACCCTGCCGGCCCGGACTGGTCCTCGCGGATTTCCGGTTTGGCCGGTGCGGGCCACCGGCAGGGCTTCCCGTGTTGCCACGCTTTCCATCTTCCGCGCATGCCGGCGCCAGTACCCCGGCGGAAACGGGCCGGTGCATCTGTCGCTTGCTTCCCAGCCCGCCGTCGGCCTTCCCCTTACTTCAGGAGGGTCGGCTTCCGCGTCTTTCTTTCGAGGCCTGCGCGGCGTTCACTCATATTCCGGCCTGCGCGGTCGCTGAGCCGCCCGAGGCGGCCCTTCTGCACCAGAGTGCTTCAGTCTACATCGTTACCTCCGTAAACCGCTCTGGCTGCTACCAGCCGAAGCGACAATTGCTGAGCGGGTTTCGCACCCGCAAGGAAAACGCGCCTTTCCACGGCGCACGTAGAGTCGGGGGGAGGCGCGCCGGGCTGTAGACCGAGGGAGTTGCCGTTGGCCGGCGGCTTTCGCCCTGCGCCGGTGCCTCAGTCTCGGTCATGGCCTGCGTTTCCTCACCCCCGCTCATCAAACCGGACGTGCGGTTCTCCCGCATCCGGCTTTCCGACGGGATCATGCCTTCGCCCACGGAAAGCTCTTGGTCTTCGGCCCAAGTCGGATCAGGCCGTATTCAGTCCACAGCCTCTCGTTCAGGAAGCGCACGAACTCCCCGCTTCTGACTTTGTGCTTGAGACAGAGCCACCGCCGCAGCCGCCTTGTCGTATGCTCGTCGATGGACCGGTAGGCCGGGCTGACCTGGCCGAGGTCGTAGTAGTTCGCCCAGCCGGACAGCATCCGGTTCAGGCGTCTCACCATGTTCTCAGCCGACATGCGCCCATGCCTTTTGGCCGTCTGTTCGCTGACACTGCGGCATATGCTCTGAACGCTCGCCGCGCTCGGGCGGGTGCCGATATAAGCCCCTCTGCCCTTCGTGCGGAAGTTGCGTCCGATGCGGTATCCGAGGAACTCGATCGGCTCCTCCGGGCACCGCAGGCACCGGGTCTTTTCCGCGTTGACCGGAAGCTTCAGTCTCTCCATGACCCGCGCAACCGCGGCCAGCGTTTCCGCCGCCGGGGCCTTGCCGAGCACACAGAAATCATCCGCGTAGTTCACGATCTCCGCGGCGAGACGCCGGGCGCAGCCCAGCGTCTTCCAGCCCAGTATGAACCGGCGCATGTAAAGGTTGGACAGGAGCGGAGAGACCGGAGCCCCCTGCGGGGTTCCCTTCCGCTCCCGGCGGGCCCGGTTCGAGCGGCGTTTGCCGCCCTCGCCGTCATCCTCCTCGACCGGCATTTCCAGCCACGCCTTGATGAGACCGAGCATCCGTCCGTCGCTCACGCGGCGGGCGACGCTCTTCATCAGCTCGGCGTGCGGTATCTCGCCGAAATAGTTGGACAGGTCGCCGTCGACCACCTCATTGTGCCCCGTGTTCAGGAGGCTGTGGACGCGCTTCACCGCGTCCTTCGCGCTCCGCCCCGGCCTGTAGGCATACTGCTCCGGCTGCAGGTCGGCTTCGAATATCGGCTCAAGCACGAGCATGGCCGATGTCTGCGCCACCCGGTCCCGTATGCAGGGAATGCCCAATGGCCGCAGCTTGCCGGGCTGTTTCTTCGGAATCATCACCTGCCGCACCGGTTTCGGCGCGTAGGTTCCCTCCCGAAGCTCCCGCGACAGTTCCCCAAGCCACCGCTCCAGTCCTGAAAGTTCGATCTCCGCAAATGTCTCCCCGTCAACCCCGGCAGAGCCGCCGTTGCGGCGGACCCTGGCCCAGGCTTCGTTCAGGAAATCCATTCGCCAGACCTTGTCAGTCAGGGCGTGAAAGCGGCGTTCGGGTTCTTCCTTCGCTTTCGCATGCAGCACAGTCTGGAGTTTCCGAACCTTATCTGACCCTGTTAGGCTGCCGCCAGTCGTCATGTCCCTGCCTCCTTTCCATGCCTCTCCCGAAGTCAGGCCCCTTTCCTCGGCCGGCGTTACCCGGCGTCTTCAGTCATACGGGCCTGTCCGCCACCCTGCCGGCCCGGACTGGTCCTCGCGGGTTTCCGGTTTGGCCGGTGCGGGCCACCGGCAGGGCTTCCCGTGTTGCCACGCTTTCCATCTTCCGCGCATGCCGGCGCCAGTACCCCGGCGGAAACGGGCCGGTGCATCTGTCGCTTGCTTCCCAGCCCGCCGTCGGCCTTCCCCTTACTTCAGGAGGGTCGGCTTCCGCGTCTTTCTTTCGAGGCCTGCGCGGCGTTCACTCATATTCCGGCCTGCGCGGTCGCTGAGCCGCCCGAGGCGGCCCTTCTGCACCAGAGTGCTTCAGTCTACATCGTTACCTCCGTAAACCGCTCTGGCTGCTACCAGCCGAAGCGACAATTGCTGAGCGGGTTTCGCACCCGCAAGGAAAACGCGCCTTTCCACGGCGCACTGAAGATCGGTCTAAAGGACGGGGCAATATCCTCGGCTGCGCCCGCGTCTTAACCGCCGTCCAGGACATCCCCGCCGCTGACAGACCCTGTGTAGGGTCCCGGAATATTCTGGCTTGAGACGGCTGGTTTGTCCCACGTTCCCTGCCGACAGTTTTTTTCAGTGATTCTGGGGCAATCCGGGACGGGTTTTCTTCCCCAAGCAGGGTTTTTCAAGTAGCCGCCCTTTCCGGTTGGAATCATATCAAGCAGCATTTTGGCGCGGGCCGTTGCGGTCCGGCTGCCCTCCGGTTTGATTGGCTGGAGGGCCTGCCGCAAATGACCTGAGACAAAAAAGGCCGGCCGCGCGCGGGCGGAGGCGCTTCTCGCCGGACTCGGACATGGCGACATGGTGATCGGCGGCAGGGCCTATGACACCGACGCCGTCCTCGAGCTGGTCGGGAGGGCCGGCGCAGCGGCGGTCATTCCGTCAGGATCCAGCCGGATGTCGCCGCGGCCGCTCGATCGCGACACCTGCGGGACGCGCAACCTCGTCGAGCGGTTTTTCTGCAAGATCAAGGAGTTCCGCCGGGTTGCCACCCGTTATGACAAGACCGCCCGCAACTTCCTGTCTGCCGTGCATCTGGCTGCCAGCCGGTCCCTGCTCCGCAGGATTGCAAACCGGTTGTTTGAGTCCGCAGCCTAGTCAAACATATAATTTCCCAAATTCACATTGCCGCCGGTTCGCACGCAAGGCGGTTGGCGTTCTGTTCGGTCCGCGGCCAGGGCAGTGGCATGATTTTGCGCGGCCGCGCGCGCCGTGGTCTTTACCCTGAGTCTCCGGGTTGGCGCAGTTTCAAAGACACCAATGACCGCGCAGGGCGTCGGTCTTGTGAATTGTCGGGGCAGTCTGCTGGTGTTTCGCTGCGGCATTGGTCTGATGAGACATCAGACTCCCGGCGCGGCGCGGGGGCCGCTTCGAGATGCCGGTTCACTTCGGTTCGGCCCGCGAGACCGCGGCGCCAAGGATGTCTAGGGCGGCATCCAGTTCGGCGCGCCGGATGATCAATGGAGGCGACAGGGTCAGGACGCACCCTTGAGAAACCTTTAAACTGAGGCCAGAGCGAAGGCAGTCATAGAGAATTGTCTCGGCAAGCTCATTTCCGGGGTCTTTCGTCGCCTGATCGGCGACGATTTCGACACCGTGCAGAAGTCCCCGCCCCCGGACATCTCCGACGATACAGCTTGTTCGCGCAATTTCCTTGAGACGGCCAGCAACGTGCCGGCCAAGCTCGGAGGCGCGCTCAACCAGATTCTGGTCGCGAATTATGTCGAGTGTTGTGAGAGCCGCGCGCGCCGTCACCGGGTTTTTTTCATGGGTATAATGGCCAATTGCAAATTCGCCGCAAACATCCAGCCCATGCCGCGCCAGCACAGCGGCTATCGGCAGCGCACCGCCCCCCAGGGCTTTGCCGAGCACCACAATGTCAGGCGCCACATCCTCATGCTCAAAGGCAAAAAACCGTCCGGTTTTGCCGAGACCGGTCGGAATTTCGTCAAAAATGAGCAGGGCGCCGGTGGCGTCGCAGGCCGCACGCACACGCCGCCAGAAACCCGGCGGCGGCGGGTGGGGCACCGCCCGCATTGGCTCGGCGATGACAGCCGAAATATCGCCTTCCTTTTCAAGGACGTAACGCACCATCTCCGCGCATGCGACCGCGCAGCGACCAGCGTCGGAATGGCCATAAGGACAGCGATAACAGTTAAACGGCGCCACATGCTCCGCTCCGGGCAGCAGCGGTCCTGCGATGTGCGAGCGGAAAGTGGCCTCTCCTCCGATCGACGCCGCCCCAAATCCGGCGCCGTGAAAAGAATCCCAGAAGGACAATGTTTTGAATCGCCCGGTCGCGGCGCGGGCGATTTTCAGCGCAATTTCAATGGCATCCGACCCGCCGGTCGCGAACAGACATTTGCCGAACCCTTCAGGGGCGTGGCCGACAAGCCGTTCAGCAAGTTCAATTGCCGGCAAATTGGTGAATCTGCGGGGTGAAAACGGCAGATCCGTCAATTGATCCCTGATTGCGGCAAGCAGCCGCGGATGGCCGAAACCGATATGGTGAACCGAATTCCCATGAAAATCCATGTAGCGGTTGCCGTCGGAATCCTCGATCCAAATGCCTTCAGCTTTCACCGCTGCGAACGCGCAGGGCGAAGAAAGACTTTGATGTAGAAATGCTTCCGCATCGCGGTCGAGGATGCGGCGGGACTCGGGGCGCATGGCGCGCTGCCGCCAGCCGCGGGCGGCGGGCGACACGTTCGCCTCGCCTTCGGTATGAGGATTGGTTTTGCCGCCCACGATCAGCCCCAAGGCAATGAGAATGTCTTGACGTTGGTGTAGCTCTTCATTGCCTCAATTACGCCTTCTTTGCAGCCGAGTCCACTGTCCTTGACCCCGCCAAATGGCGACATTTCAGTCCTGTAGCCTGGCACTTCCCACAGATTCACGTTTCCGACGCGCAAACCGGAAATAAAGAGGCGCATCCGCGTCCAGTCATTTGTGCACACTCCCGCCGACAGTCCATAATCGGTGGAATTGGAAAGTTCGATGGTCGCCGCATCATCGTTCGGGGCGCGGATGATTGGAACGACCGGACCGAAAGTTTCCTGCATCACCAGCTCGCTGCTGTAGGCAACTCTGTCGACCACAATCGGTGGCAACTGCGCGCCGCGCCGCTGCGGTTTTGATAGAGAATTACCGCCCCTTCTTCAGCGGCATCGTTCACGCGTTTCTCGAAGAGCGCGGCGGCATCGGCATCCACGACGGTGCCGAGATCAGTGTCTGGATCCAAAGGATCGCCGAAAACGATCTTTTTCGCCCGGTCCAGCACCAACGGAACAAAACGATCGGCGACCCGCTCTTGGCACAGAATTCGTTTGACAGCTGTGCAGCGCTGGCCGGAATTCTTGGTGGCGCCGGCCACCGCCAGATCTGCGGCGCGGCCCAAATCGTCATCCGAGAGATCGTTGCAAACGATCAGCGGGTCGTTTCCTCCGAGTTCAAGCACGGTGCGCTTGTATCCTGCGGTCACGGCAATGTGTTTGCCGACCGCCACACCGCCCGTGAAAGTGATGAGGTCGACATTCGGGTTTGTCACCATTTCCGGGCCAATTTCCCGCGCCCTGCCGGTCACAACCGAAAACATCTCAGGCGGCAATCCGGCTTCGTACAGCAGATCCGCCAGTTTCATCGCCGACAGCGGCGTCCGCGAGGTCTGTTTGCACACCAGGCAATTGTTGGTGGCGATGGCGGGTGCGACCTTGTGCGAGACCATGTTCAAGGGATGGTTGAAGGCTGTGATTGCGGAAATCACCCTCAGCGGTTCCCGAAGAGTGAAGATTCTCCGCTGTTTACCATGTGGCGTCAGATCGCAGGAAAACACATCGCACGCCCGGCCGATCTCGAAGTTCGAATCCTTCAGCGAAATGCCAAGTTCGAGTGTCAGCCACTCGGCTATGTCCTCACGGTCGCGCTCGATCAGCTCCGCGGTCCTGAAAAGTATCTTCTGTCTTTCGTAACGGCTCAGTTTGGGCTGATAGTCCGCTGCCGCCTGCAAGGCCCTGCGCGCATGTTCGGGGCCGCCGGCAGGCACGCTCCCCACAGGTTTGCCGCTGTATGGATAACAAACATCGATGTGGTCCGCGGCGCTCACATGCTCTCCGGCAATGCGCATCGACTCCGTGCGGAATCCGGTTTCAGCCCGCATGTATCACTTCCTAAGCAGCCCGAAGGGCGATACTGAACGCGTCAAAATTATGCAGCGGCGCATCGTCAGACAAGTCAATCCTGCGATTCACGATAAAGGGAATCGTCTGTTCCGAAAACCCTCCATGAGAACGCTGCGGCGCGTCCGGCGCCTCAAGATCATGGCGTTCCTCAGTTGCGCCAATTGTATCGTTCTCACTGGAAACCAGCACAATGTCGCCAATACGGTCACGCGGCAATTCAAAGCGCGCGCAGACATCATCGCCCGGCATTGCGTTGTCAATGCCTTTGGCTGCGCGCAATCCTGCAATGAACTTATTGCGGTCACAGCCAACAGGCAAATAGACCGCGGCAAACGATCCGACCGAATCGCGGTGCACAGCGTGCGGATCTGGGATCGGGAGGATCGCGCGCGCTGTTCCAGAATCGATCCGCTTGTCCAGCACATCCTGTACATACACCACGCGCGGGCGGCCCGACGGGTCGTGTTTGGGTTTCATGCCATGGTCCGCCGTGACCGCGGCGGCGGCTCCGGCGGCGTCCAATCCTGCGAAATTGCGGTCAATCATCGCATGGAATTCGATTGCCTCGCGGCATCTGGCGCAAACTTGTGCTGAATGACATCCGTCGTTGTGAGACACCTGATGTCGGGCGGGAACTCATTGAGCGGCCGGACTCCGGCATCAAAACCAAACTCGGACAAATCCGCTGAATAAACAACCGGCTGCGGCCGGCCGGGCCAGGCGGCCACATTGTCAATTCCATTGCAGCCGAGTTTGTCGCGGCCGACCTTTCCGAGGAAAAACACCTTGCCGGGTCGCTCCCCGTCTCCAGCCCTGCGCCGAGGAGGGCGCTCAGTTTGTCCTTTGCGGTCCCCGCGGCGACACGTGCGCCGGCATTTTGCCTGCGGCGACCGCCGAAGCGTGGCGGCCGGATTCGCACCCGTCAAGGCAGACGGCAACAGCCGCGGCGCCTGGCTGGCGGCAGCAGCAGCCGTTGACGGAAAACCAGCGCTCGGTCCGCACCGGTTAAACGGTTTCTTTCAACAACCCGAGGCGGCGCTCTGGAGCAGCGGGAGAGGCGACTCTCTTCATTCCCATGTCCGAAAGAGCCTGCTCCATGACCGCGAGCGCCGCGCGCATGACATGTTCGTCAATGTGGCCGATACATCCAATTCGAAAGGTGTCTATCTCCGTCAGCTTTCCAGGATAAATCACAAATCCGCCGGCCTTCATCCGCTGGTAGAGCTGTTCAAAATCAAATGCATCATCTGCAGGTGTCACGAATGTCGCAATGATCGGCGCCATCCAACTGTCATCCAGCAGCGTCTTGAATCCCAAATCCCTGAGACCGCTTACGATCACATCGCGGTTGCGCGAATAGCGCCGGTTGCGCCCGGCAACGCTGCCCTCGGCCGCATGCGCCTTCAGCGCCGCAACGAAAGCCGCCACTGAATGGGTCGGGGGTGTGAAGCGCCATTGGCCGTTGCGGTTCAGGCCTTTCCACTGCGCGCTGGCATCGAGACTCACGGAATGGCAATTGCCTTTCGCAGCCGCCAGGCTGGCTTTTTCAGCGATGATAAAGCCGAAACCGGGCACACCTTCGAGACATTTGTTGGATGAAGACACCATCGCCTCAAATCGGATTTCCCCAGCGTCAAATGGGATCGCGCCAAATGCGCTCATACTGTCAATCAGAAGTTTCTTGCCGGCGGCGCTGGCCGCAGCAGCGATTTCGCCAATCGGATTCAGCATTCCGGTGGTCGTTTCACAGTGCACCACAAACACGTGCGTGATCGATGGATCCTCCTCAAGCGCGCGTTCAAGGTCGGCGGCCCTCGGCGGCAGGACTTCGCCCTTGTCAACAACCGAGAATGCCCTGCCGATCCGCTGCAATATATTGCAGGCCCGTTTACCGTAGGCTCCGTTGGACAGAACCAGGGCTTTGTCATCGGGTGAGACAAATGTTCCGAGCATCGATTCAACCGAATATGTGCCGCTTCCCTGCATCGGCACACAATCATACCGGTCATCCGCGTGGGCAATTTCCAGCAGCCTGCGGCGAAGTTCAGCGGTCATCGCCAGGAATTCCTCGTCGCGCGATCCCCAATCCGCCAACATCGCAGACTTGGTTTCATGCATCGTCGAGAGAGGTCCCGGAGTCAGCAGCCAGGGCTCTCCGGATCTTGGCGGCGCGAATGGCTGGTCATGCGGCAAGGGGTATCTCACTGCAGTCTGGGCATGGCGCGTTTAAAGCTTGCTGCGGCATAAGAACATCAAAAAATCTGTATCATTGGAAATGCGTCGCGCGGCGGGCGCAGTTATTCCGGTATGGCCCCACAAATCGTGGCTGACACAGCGCAAACTGCACGGATATCCGTTCGGTGAATCGGGACTGCCGCCGCAGAACAGAACCGCTGAAAAGCGGGTTTCCCGAATACGTGCTGTGTGAGAACCAAACACCGGATGGCGTCGTCGACCCGATTCCCGACCAACCGAGCGGCCGCGCACCTGCAGGAACTTCCTGTGCTGCCGCACAGCTTCCGGGCGTCTGCATGGGAAGCGCTGGCCAACGAGGCGGTGCGGGACGGCATGGCAGCCGCCGGACTCGCTGTCTTTGTCGCAAAGCGACTGGGTGACGCTTGCATTGGCGCGGCAGGGAAGCGGCCGTCAGAACGCACAACGGTTGCCGCGGCGCCGGTGACAGTTGCGGCGAAGAAAACGCCGGGCCGCCCTTCGCGCTCGTGCCCGTCAATGCGTGTCGACATTGGCCGGGCTTCCGGCTTGCTGTCTTCGGTCGGTCTGCGGCCGTGTGAGCGGTCCGGGCCATGGTCCACGCGGCTTGACCTTCTGTGCGCAGCGGCGTTTGCTTGGTTTATCGCCTGCCTGACGAATCGGAGAAGCCTTGGACCTGAATGTCGAACGCCACCTCGACGCCGTGGAGCGCACGGTGTCGTCACTGGAGCGCGACGGACAGGACGCTCGAGAGGTCACCATCACCCGCAGCTACGCGGCGACAATGGAGAAACTCTGGGATGCAGTGACGAGCGCGGAAAGGATCCCACGCTGGTTCCTGCCAGTCAGGGGCCGCCTCGAACTTGGCGGTCGCTTCCAACTGGAGGGAAACGCATGCGGCACGATCAGGCGCTGCGAGCGTCCCTCATATATCGGGCTGACGTGGGAGTTTGGCGGTGACGTGAGCTGGGTGGAGGCGCGTCTGTGTAACGATAGCCCCGGCAACACGCGCCTTGCGATCACGCATACCGCTCTTATGTCGGACCACTGGCACAAATTCGGCCCCGGCGCCGCCGGCGTTGGTTGGGAGATGAGCCTGCTGGGGCTGGATCTGCATCTTACGCAACCGAACGAACCAAAGTTGGACGCGGCAACGTTTCACACGACCCGCGACGGAAAGGCGCTCATCTTCGGAAGCAGCGCGGCGTGGGGCTGGGCGGCTGAGACGGCGGGCGCGGACCCCGACATTGCGCATGCGGCAGCGAGGCGCACGGCGGCCTTTTACACGGGCGAAACGGTCGCGCCGGATTGATGCGCGTTTTTGACGCGCTCCGCATTCTGGGGCGCTTCGACGCTGTTGTCGATTCGTGATCGGCCATGAGCGTTGACTCGCCGCGGCGGCGTCGAAGATTGCTCAGGCCTTTTCCGCTGCATCCAAAAATGTGCATCGGCGATTTGGGCGCAGCCCGCGGCGGTGCGTTGGCGGAGGTGACCGAGACAATGCAAAAGATCCAAACTATCGCACTTTGCGCTGGCCAAAAGTGGGCTGCACTTCGGGAATTGGCGGCATCTGCCATGTGCCTGTCACTGGAATGCCTGTGTCTCGATTAACGATCACGTCAATGACCGTAGGCGTGCTCGACCTGAGCGCCTCGGAATAGACATCCGCAAAATCCTGGGGGCGTTCGACCCGGACTCCGTTTGCTCCCATGGCCTGCGCCATCGCTGAAAAGTCGGGGTTCCAGAATTCACCTGTGCTTTCCTTGACGAAGCTCGTCCCGAGCTCGCGGCCATCGAGATAGAACCGCTGAAGGTCCCGGATGGTGCCGATTGCGAAGTTGTTCATAACAACCCACACCGCAGGCAGCCCGTATTCGACTGCGGTCATCACCGCATTGGGCCACATCGAGAAGCCGCCGTCGCCGCACAGAGTCACGCAGGGCGAATCCGGTCTTGCCAAACGGGCGCCTAGTACCCCGTAGACACCGAACCCCATTGCGGCAAAACCGCCAGCGGTCATGTGATTCCCGGGAATCTTTGTCTGCCAGTACTGCTCCGACCAGACTTGACAGTTCCCGACATCGTCGACCATGACAGTTTCAGCCGGCGAGATCCTGTTCATCTCGGCCATGATGCGCCGAGGTTCGATTGGCACCTCTGAACTGGTTTCGAACGGTTTGCAGAAGTTGTTCCATTCAGATTGCCATTCGGCTATCTCCGCCTTCCAAGGGCCGCCGGACCGCATTTTGAGGTTTTGCCTGCGGGCGATTTCGACCGCCCTGCCCAGAAATTCCCTGGCATCCGAAACAATACCCAGCTTCACCGGATAGTTTCGGCCGATCTCGTTTTCGTCAATGTCGACCTGAATGAGCTGCGTGGGCGGAATGTTGTAGACATAACCCGGTATCCACGAACCGGTGTGGAGATCATTGAATCAGGCGCCGACTGCGAGAATGACATCGGCGTTCCGGCACGCTTCGGTCGCAGGATACTCGCCCCAGACACCGCCGACACCAAGATGCAGCTCGTGCTTGTACGGAAGCGCCCCTTTGCCCATGAAAGAAGTGTAGACAGGCACGCCCAATTGCTCGGCGAGCGCCTTGAGTTCGGTAAACGCGCCGGACACGCGAATCGCGCCTCCCGCCAAAATCAGCGGACGATCGCATGAACACAGCAATTCCAATGCGCGTTTAATGTCAAATTCGGAAGCGGTGCGCTGCCAGCTGTCATAGGCATTCTGCTCGGAATGCGGCTCGGGTGTGCTGACCGGAGCGGTCTCGATGTAAAGATTGTAGGGCATGTCAAAATGCACGGGCCCGGGCCTGCCGGTCCGCATCAGCTGAAATGCTTCAGGCAGCGCCGTGCACAGGTCGGCAACCTCGCGAATCCGGTATGACTTCTTGGTGATCGGTTCAAAGAACGACGACATGTCGCCGTTGTACCGGTAGTCGTCCTGCAAAGCGCCGCTGTTGACCTGGTTCGTTGGCACCTGGCCCGTGAACAGACAGAACGCCGAGTGGTCGTAGAACGCGTTGGCCACCGATATCGTCATGTTCAGCGGCCCCGGCCCGGTGGACGCATAGATCGCCAACGGGCGGCCGGTCAAACGGTAGTAGGCATCAGCCATGAAACCCGCGCCCTGTTCGATACGGGGTGCGATGTGTTTGATCCTGTCAGAGTGCGCATGAATGCCGTCGAGCAGACCGATTGCTCCATGTCCGCAATATCCGAGCAAATAAGGAACCCGTTCTTTGACCAGGTACTCGGCAATAATGTCGGTGCCCCGGATTTCGTTGCTCCCGAAGCGGGATCGAAATGTCGAAGGCGAATATCGGCTGGACGGCTGGCTTGAGTAGCTGTTGCCGCCGTTTCTTTGTGTCGGATAGGGTCTTCTGAGGTCCATTTCAAAATCCAGACATTTTTGGCGCTGAAACTCCAGCAGGCTGCAACTCAACACATCCATTATGCGCCCAAGAGACAGGAACGAAAAAGGCCTCTGAACTTATTTCATATCAATTATCCGAAGATTAATCCGGCGAAACCGCCTATCCTGCGGCTGTCCTCTGTCAACAAAGCCGACGCGGGACATCATGACGGTCTGGCGGCAAGCAGGAGCTGCGCCAGTTCCATAGCATCGACTGGCCAGCAGGCTTCCGGCCGCGGCTGGCCGACACCGTCTGCTCCTGCGGCCGGCCGGCAGTTTTGGACCGCCTCCAGCCACCGGGCCGGAATCGCGGCTTTGCCGTAAACCGCCCCGAGAAGGGCGCCGCAGACCGCGGCGTTGGCGCCGACGGCACCACCTCTTCCAATAGTGTCGACGATTCCCTCCTCCAGATTAGGCGCGTGCAGCAACTGCCAAAGCGCGTTTTGCAGGGCCACCAGCACCCAGTCACGCTTGCCGCCTGACCGTTCGATCCAGGTGTCGGTTTCCGCCGCTGCAATGGCCTCGATCAGTTCGCTGTCCGCGTCCATTTCGGCAGCCCACTGCCGCACCGACCGGTACAGCGCCGCCGGCGACGCGCTTTCGCCAATGGCGGTTGCGATCGCCAGCACAAACAGCGCGTTGGCGTCCTGGCAGACTGGGCTGGGATGGGTAATCGATGCGTCACTTCTTGCCCAGGCGGCAACGGTCTTGGTGTCCCAGCCGACGCCAAACAGCCCCAGCGGGCTTGCCCGCATCAGCGCGCCGTTTCCCTGGCTGGCGCTGCCTGCGTTGCCGCACATGGCCGCGGCCACCGTATCGTCGCACTTGAATGGTCCGGAATTGAACCATTCCCGGTAGGCCGCGCGCAGTTCTTCCCGATCGTAACCGCCCCGGCGGACGAGCGTCCTTGCCAGCACGATGGCCATTTCCGAGACGTCGCTCGGCTGTCCGGCCAGGGTGTCAAAGGCGCCGCCATCAGACATGTCCCGAACGCCGCCGGGAAACCGCTGGCCGATCTCGCCGGCGTCACCGTAGCACTCGACCCCGCTGCCGAGCGCATCGCCGCAGATCTGACTGAGCAGGCAGCCCTGTGCGCGGGATCGCTGCCACGGCCGGCCGCCGTCGGGGATCCTGCCGTCTTTATCCACCGCGGACTGCCCGGTTTTGCATCGGTGCCCTGTCAAATCCGGAAACAGAATTTGCGAAAGAGCCGCCGCGGTCCGCATCCAGACCTCCCAACGGAATCGGTTTCGCCTCCGGTGTGCTGTCAGTCAAAAGCGTACAATAATCGTATGGCAATGTTCTGACCAGCTCCCGAAACCGAACGGTCTTTTTGATATCAGATAAGAGATTTCGAGTTCAACCGGGCGTCAACCGGCGCATGGCGGCAAATTCCATTCCTGCCGGCGCCAGTGAAACGGGCACGGCCGCGCCCAATGCGCCTGTCACCTGTGCGCGAACATCCCGCCGGCCCATTCCGGGACGGTTTTTGTGGCCGGTCCCTGACGCACCTCGTCGAATGCATCGGTGATCGCAGTTCTCGCAAGGTTGAACTCTATTGTTTTCGCGCCGGCATCCGCCGCCGTGAAGATGAATCCATTGGCGGGGCTGACTTCGCCTGAGCTGCCGATCGAAACAAATAAATCCGCCGATCCGAGCAGCGCGTCGATCCGCTCCATATGGTAAGGAAACTCTCCGAACCAAACGACATCGGGGCGCGCGGCACAGCGGCCGCAGCGCGGGCATTGCACAGCGGTTGACAGCGTGTCGGGAGCAGGCCAGCGAAATCCGCAGTCATGGCACAAGGCCCCGGCCAGCTCGCCGTGCATATGCAGCACGCCATCGCTGCCGGCGCGTTCATGCAGATTGTCGACATTCTGCGTGACAATTGAGACATTTGCCGATTTCCCCAGCTCCGCCAGCGCTTTGTGCGCGGCGTTCGGTTCGCAATCCCGCAGCGCCTGCCTTCGCGCATTGTAAAAGCCGTGTACCAAATCCGGGTTGCGGCGCAAACCCCGCGGGGTCGCGACATCGTTCAGCTCGTATCTGCTCCACACCCCGCCGGGATCGCGGAAAGTCGATAACCCGCTCTCCGCCGAAATCCCGGCGCCGGTCAGCACAACGATCCGCAGGCGGCGCAAATCGCCGAATTCCGGACTGCGCACTGCCACCGTTCAATTCGCGCGCCGGTTCAGCAGCCTTGCGGCGACTACCCCGGCCTGAATTTCGGAAGCGCCTTCGAAAATGTTGAGAATGCGGGCATCGCACAGGATGCGGCTGACCGGAGTTTCAAGCGCGAACCCGTTGCCGCCGTGAATCTGCACGGCGTTGTCAGCCGCTGTCCACGCGGCGCGGGCCGCCAGCAGTTTGGCCATTCCCGCCTCGAGATCGCAGCGGCGGCCTCTGTCCTTTCGGGCCGCCGCAAAATAGGTCAGCTGCCGGCTGGCCTTGATCTCCGCCGCAGCCAAGGCCAGCTTGGAAGCGACGCGGGGAAAACTGGCCAAGGGTTTTCCAAACTGCCGGCGCTCCCCGGCGTAGTCCAGGGCGGCCTCCAGCGCCGACTGCGCCACGCCGACGGCACGGGCAGCCGTCTGAATTCGGGCCGACTCAAAAGTTTCCATCAGCTGCCTGAACCCCTTGCCCGGCTCACCGCCCAATAGCCGGTCGCCGGCCACTCTGAAACCGTCAAAGTCGATTTGAAACTCCTTCATTCCGCGGTAGCCGATCACTTCGATTTCGGTGCCTGAGATTCCCTCGTCGGGGAAGGGTTCGGCATCGTTTCCGGGCCGTTTGCCGGCCAGAAACATCGTGAGCCCGCGATGGTCGCCGGTGCCGGGGTCGGTGCGGGCAAGCAGTGTCATCAGGTTGGCCCGCGCGGCGTGGGTGATCCAGGTCTTTGAACCGTGAATCCGGTAGTCTTCACCATCAGCTTCAGCGCGTGTGGACAACGAGCCAAGGTCGGAACCGGCGCCCGGTTCTGTGAATACCGCCGCGGGAATGACCTCGCCCGAAGCAATCTTCGGCAGCCACTCCCGCTTTTGACTTTCGGTGCCGCCGCAGCGCACCAGTTCGGCGGCAATCTCCGATCGTGTCGCAAGCGATCCGACCCCAAGATAGCCCCGCGACAGCTCTTCAGAGACGACACACATCGCGGTCTTGGGCATGCCGGCGCCGCCGAATTCTTCGGGTACGGTTAAGCCGAACACCCCCATCGCAGACAGGTCATCGAAGAGTTCCGCCGGAATCAGCCGGTTTTCAAGGTGCCAAGCCTGCGCATGCGGAATGATTCTTTCGTCGGCGAACCGCCGGATTTGGCCGCGTATCTCCTCCATTTCGTCATTGAGGCCGCTGACGCCGAAAACCGGTGCGCCGGTCTGCTGTGCCATCAGTTCGGCGAGGCGCACCCGCGCCGCTGCGCTGTTTGCCCCGGCCAGCACCGCGTGCACGGCATCGTTCATGCGGCGGTGCGCCGTTTCGCTGTCGACAAACATGTCAGGCAGACGGGCGGTTTCTCCCTGGCCCATCGGAATTCCGCCAAAAACCTGCGCCGTGAACTCGCCAAAACAGACCTGCAGCAACAGCTGCTCGATTTCGCCGAGCCTCCCTTCCTGTTCCAGCCCCTGCGCCCAACCGAGCATCTGCCTGAGGGCTTCCACGGTGGTCGCGAACCATGCGAACGCGTGGGCCGCACACTGATCGGATTCTGCGATGCGTCCCGCCGGCGAGACTCTGGCTTGCATTGCCGCCCTCGCATCTTCCAAAAGGGACTCCAATCCGGTGAAACAGCGAGCGGCCTGCAGCATGAAATCAGCCATCGGCACATTCGCGCCAGCACGGTTCCTGACTTGCTCTTGGTGTGACCGGGACATGCGCGGCGCTCCGAAAAGGCGGGCATTTGAGGCTAGTGCTGTTGGCTCGGACTCGCAATAGACCTGCCGGTCCGAGGAAGTCACGAATGGAAGCGGCGCGGTGAGCACGGTCGCCTTGGCCACAATCGATCCGGCGGCGCTGGCTGGCATTGCAGCACTGGCGCTTGTCGCCGGGCTGATCAAGGGAATCACCGGATTTGCCTTCCCGATGATCATGTTCAGCGGCATGTCACTGTTCTTCGATCCCGCCGACGCTGTCGCCTGCCTGGTGTTGCCGCTCTTGGCGGTCAATCTGATTCAGTCGCTGCAGTTCGGATATCGGGCCGCCGTCCGCGAGGCCCGCGCCAGTTTTCTCCTCGCCGCCGCACTCTGTATTTGCATCGCTCTTGCCGCGCCGCTGGTGACCGTGCTTTCACCATCCGCCCTGTTCGCTGTTCTTGGCCCGACGATCACTCTGGTCGCGCTGATCCAGCTGGCGGGCTGGCGCTTCACGCTGCCTCCGCGGCTCCACAAAACGGGCGCGGCGGTCACCGGAGTCGCGGCTGGAATCTGCGGCGGATTCGCAGGCGTCTGGGCGCCGCTGATCGTGCTCTATCTGCTGGCGCTGAATATCGGAAGACAGCGTCACATTCTGATCCAGGGCGTCACCTACACGGCCGGCTCACTGGTTCTGATCGCGGCCCACTTCCGCACCGGTGTCATCAGCCCCGAGTCGCTCGGACTGTCAGGCGCGCTGATCGTTCCTTCGCTGTTGGGTCTGGGGGCCGGCACCTGGCTGCTCGGCCGAATCAACCGGCAGCGGTTCGTGACCGTCACATTGTGCGTCCTGGTCGCCGCCGGCATGAATCTAATCTGGCGGGCCTTCAGCGCTTAGGGCGGGCCGCGCCGTGAGACGGCGCCGAGCGCAGCGGCGCCGACCTCGTCATCGACTTCGTCGCGAAAACGGTGGAAATTGCCGGCGAACATATGCAGGACCCGCTGCGCGGTTTCGTCGAATGCGGATTGATCTGACCAGACCCGCCTCGGAGTCAGCAGAACGGTCGGAACCTTCTTGACGGCGACCGGAACATCAAACCCAAATGTCGCATCCTCGCGGAATCCCTCGTTGGCTATGCTGCCATTGAGCGCCGCGTCCAGAAGCGCCCGGGTCACCATGATCGGCATCCGGCTGCCGCGGCCGACCGGACCGCCCGTCCAGCCGGTGTTCACAAGCCAGCAATCGGCCCGTGTCGCATCGATCCTGTCTTTGAGAAGCTTGCCGTAAACGGTCGGCCGCAGCGGCAGAAACGGGCTTCCAAAACAGGGGGAAAACACCGGCGCCGGCTCTTTGACACCCTGCTCGGTGCCGCTGACCTTGGCCGTGAACCCGGACAGGAAATGATACATCGCCTGGGCCGGAGTCAGCCGTGCAATCGGCGGCAGGACACCGAACGCATCGCAGGTCAGCATGAAAATATTCTTTGGATGGCCGGCGACCGCTGAGCGCGACGCGTTCGGAATATAGTCGAGCGGATAGGCGCAGCGCATGTTCTGGGTCATGCTGGAATCTTGGAAATCCAACGCCCGTGTCCGCGGGTCCCACACCATGTTTTCGATCACGGTGGCGAATTTCGACGTTGTTGCGTGAATCTCCGGTTCCGAAGCCGCGTCAAGATCCAGTGTCTTCGGGTAACAGCCGCCCTCAATGTTGAACAGTCCGCTGTCGGACCATCCATGTTCGTCATCACCGATCAATTCGCGCCCCGGTGCCGACGAAAGCGTCGTCTTGCCGGTTCCGGACAGGCCGAAAAAGATCGCCGAATCGGATGGATCGCCGATCGCGTGGTTGGCCGAACAGTGCATTGGGACCACGCCCCTGTCCGGATATAGCATGTTCAGAATCGTAAACACCGATTTCTTGATTTCACCGGCATATTCCGTGCCGCCGATCAAGACCATTCGGCGCTCAAAGTCGATAGCGACAACTCTCCTGGATTCGCAGCCGTGCCGTGCAGGGTCCGCCTTGAAACCCGGACAGTCGACAATCAGATAATCGCACCCGCCGCGCGTCCCCATATCCGGGTCAACGCGCAGCATGTGACGAATGAACAAACTGTGCCACGCCTGTTCCGTCACCACGCGGATATCGATCCGGTAAGCCGGATCCGCTCCGGCATAGAGATCCTGGGAAAAAACCTGGCGGCCTGACAAATGGTCGCGGAAATCATGCCACAGGCGCGCGAAGTTTTCGCCCGCCATCAGCTTGTTGGCTCCGGTCCAGATCCTGTCGGCGATACCAGGTGTGGCGACAATGAATTTGTCGTTCGGCGACCGGCCGGTGCATTCTCCTGTTGACACCAGCACGGTGCCGCCAATGCCAAGCGCTGCCTCATTCCGCGCAAGCGCATGCTCAACCAGCGCCGGTTCAGGCAGATCTCTATGAATCTCCGCCGCCGGGAATTCCCAGAATTCTGTTGAATTCGTTTCAGACACGATCTGCATCACGGCTCAGCTTTCCTCCGGGCGCATGTATCCTTGGATGTCAGCAAATCAATGCTGCCGCTCGGCCAGCCGCACCGTCAGCGCCCGGAACGGCATAAGCGCCATCAGGGCGACGCACAGTTTCACAATCAGATCTGCCACTGCCAGACTCACCCAGAACGGCGCTTCGGGACCCGTTCCCAAGAGCGCGACAGGCTGGTTGGCCCAAGCGACGTCATTTGAACGCTCCAAAAACGCGAACTGGGCTGAAAACGCGATGCCAAAGAACACAACCGTGTCGATGCAGGATCCGGCCACGGTCGAGACCAGCGGCGGTTTCCACCATACGCCGCGCCGCAGCCTGTCAAAAAGCAGGACATCGAGAAGCTGGGCGATCAGGAACGCCGTGCCGGATCCGACTGCGATCCGCAGCGTGACCAGCGGGCCGCCAGGCCCTTCCAGGAACGATCCGGCGATGGAACACAGGACTCCGGTGGCGAATCCCCAGGCCACGACCCGCCGCGCGGCGGAAGGTCCAAACACCCGGTTCATCACGTCAGTCACCAAAAAGGCGAATGGGTATACGAATGCGCCCC
>CBDCSZ010000060.1:0-3186 GCA_965221935.1 Paracoccaceae bacterium | reverse complement strand
GCGTGTGAACGGCCGGGGCCGTAGAACCACCCAGCAACTGGAGGGCGCAATCAATGAGCAAGCCCAGAATTAGGAAAGCAAACCCTAGATGCACTGCAAGCCGAACCGGGTTCACATCGACCCGGTCCACTAGGCCCGACCGCACCATCCACCAGCCAATCGCCCCCTGAAGGGCTCCAAGGCCGAGAAGAATCAGAAGCCGGCCTCCCCATCCTCTCGGAATGATTCCGCGCATCGCGAAGACCAACAACGGAAAAGCATAGGCGACACCAAGTAATCGGCCAGCGATCCGATGCACCCATTCCCACCAGAAGATTGACCGGAAATCCTTCAATTCCATCCAGGAGTTTTCTTCGGAAAACTCCGGAATCTCCTTATATTTGTCGAACGCCTTCATCCAATCCGATTCGGTAAGCGGCGGTAGGATCCCCCCTATAAGATTCCATTCGACGATGGAAAGCCCGGACCCCGTCAGGCGTGTGATACCGCCCAATATCACTGTAACCGCGACCAACGTGGCCACACCTAGCAGCCAGATCGCCAGCGCCTGGGAAGCCCGCACGGCTTTCATTGCTGTTCATCGCTCGTCGAGCGTCGGGGTCGTCTGGCCAGCGCATGCACCACTCCTCTCAGCATTCGAACCTCGCTATCGGTGATCCGAACCCGGTAGAAGAGGTTGCGAAGGACTGCCAGACTCGCGGGCCTCTTCTCCGGAGGACGGAAGAATCCCACGGAATCCAGTTCCGCCACCAGATGATCCAACAGATGCGTCACCTCCGAATGCTCGGCTCCGCGGACCAACTCCGGCGGTAGAATTTCGCCGGGGGCGCCATTCGTCGCCAACCACCACTCGTACGCAATCAGCAGCACAGCCTGGGCAAGATTCAGCGAGCGGAAGGAGGGTTCGGCGGGGATCGAGATGAGGCATTCGGCACCCAGCAATACCTCGTTCGAGAGTCCGCTGCGTTCACCACCAAATATAAGTCCTGAACGGACAGCCTGGCGTTCGCACATGCGCAGTTTCTCTGCAGCAGTTCGCGGGGAAAGCAACGGTTTCGGCAACTCCCGGAGGCGCGCGGTAGTTGCAAACACACATTGAAGATCGGCAACTGCTTCCGAGGTGTCCTGAAAAACCTTTGCTTCTTCAAGGATGCCGGTCGCGCCGGAAGCCATCGCAATTGCCTTGCGATTCGGCCACCCGTCTCTCGGAGCAACGAGGCGTAGTTCCCGCAGCCCAAAATTCTTCATTGCGCGCGCGGTCGCGCCGATATTCTCGCCGAGTTGCGGTTCGACCAGCACGACTGCCGGAATCGAGCTGAAACTTGTGTCCGACGTATTGGGGCCTATATACATGACTAGACATGACACTGTTCTGCGACGAGCGGCGCCACTGCCCCGCTTGCTCCGGCGGACCCTCGGTCCCCTGCTCCTGCCGTCGCCACGGGAAGCCGGAATATCCCGCTACTCCCCACCCCTGAACGGGCCAAGGCCCGTTGCAGGATATTTCTTGCCGCATTGACATCGCGGCCCATCACCAGCCCGCTGGCCGGACAGGCGTGGACGCGAACAGCCAGACTCTTCTGCGCCACGGCGCCGCATCCCCGAGCAGGACTGGCTGGTTCCACGCGGCGTGACTTCCGCCGCCTGAAGGCCGGCGCTCGCAGCCTTGTCCTTCAAGGACGTGAAAAACATTCCCCATCCCTGCTCGGAGATCGCCCGGTTCAGTTCGGCCTTGGCCCGCACATTGCGTCCGGGCTCCGCCGCAATCCCCTTCGCCGAGCGCAATAGGTTGGCGATCCGCAAATCTTCGATCGCGAAGAAACCGTAGGCCCGGTTGTGCGCCGACACCGTCCGGTGCAGGGCTTGCCGGTTGGCGTCCGCGATCCGCTGCCATTCCCGCACTAGTGACCCCACTTTCTTCCGCCGGTTGCCGGACCCAGACGCCGCGCGGGCCACCGCCCGTTGCAGGCGGCCCTGGTCCACTTCCCGTTTCGCGACCTCCCCGCCATCCGACAGCGTCAGCCGCTTGGCCACCCCCGCGTCGATGCCGACCGGGCGGACAATCGCCCCTTTCGGGGCGACCGGCGGGAACGCGAAGCCCAAGTGAACCTCGGTGCGCAGCGGCTTCCGCACCACCCGCAGCGTCTCCAGTTCCGCCCCCCTCCGGCAACGCCCGCGACGTCCGCAGTTGCAGCGGCGGAAGCCCCTTCACATGCAGCCGCCAGTGCCGGCCATGCCGCCGCACCATGCCCCGCGAGACCTCCGCGATCTCCACCGTTCGCCACCGCCGCGCCGCCTTGAAGCGCGAAAAGCCGGGCTTGCCGCCGCCTTCCGCGCGCCGGAAAAAATCCCGGAAGCTCCGGTCCAGCCGCTGCAGGACACCCCGGAACACCTGAACGCTGAGGGCGACGAACTCGGGAAATTGCGTGTTGTTGCGGATCGCCGTCAAAGACTTGCACTGGTCGGAGCAGGAAATCGAAATCCCCGCCTTCATCCAGGCGCCAATGCGCTCCTCAAGCGCGGCGTTGTAGAACCCGCAACACAGCCGCGACACCTCGCCGGGACGGCGGTGCGAGGCCGGAGTGAGCCGCGCCCGGTATTTGAAGACCTTGAACACCGGACGGGGCGTCGCCGGTAGGAGAGGCGGGATTGTGTTGCATGGGCGTTTCTTCTTTGTTGCTTTATTGAGCGATTCGTACCTCCGTTTCTCCAAATATGCAAGCGGAAGCCGCATTGCTGTCAAGTTATATATAGTGTCTGTGCCAAAATACCGGGTTTTGAACCCGGCGCGACGTTTCCGGCCCAGGCGCCCGGCGCGGAATTCGGCCTCTTGCGCCGTGAATGAGCGGTTGGGGACCGGTTTCGTGCGAATGTCGAGGATGCCGGCGATTTTCCGCCATGGGGAGAGAGCGGGGGCGCATGCCGACGGCGTTGGCTCGGCCGGCCGCAGTCAGGCGGCGCGGCGGATGCCGCGGCGCCGCTGATCCCGGATCTTGTCCCGCTCGGCTCTCTGCAGCGCCAGGCCGACCCGGTGCAGATTGGCGGCAAGCACTGCGAGAGCGACCGTTCGAGCAAAGCCATCCCTGCCGTGTGTGCGGACCCGGTCCAGGCCGCGGCATTCCAGGTTGTGAATGGCGGATTTCACCGCCGGATGCTGCCGCCGCGCCGTGGCGAATGCGGGGCGCG
>CBDCSZ010000059.1:0-5625 GCA_965221935.1 Paracoccaceae bacterium | reverse complement strand
CCGTCGGGCACGCTGCGGATGTGGCTGTCGGTCGGCAGCCGGTCAATGCCGAACAGGGTCCGGGCGTTGGACCGGCCCTGGCGGGACTGGAGCTGCGCCTGCGCCGCCAGGAAGGACGGGCACTGCAGGAAGAAGACGGCGAAGGCCGCCATTCCGATGTCGGCCATCTCCAGGCGGGCGTTGGCGCCGGTCCTGCGGTCCGGGGCGGACGCGCAGAGTTCGCGCATGTCGGCGATGTATCCGGCCAGCGGGGACATGGCGCCGCATTATGCACATATCGAAAATTTGTACAAATGTAAGTAAAAACAATAACTTACATGTCTTCTCCGCGCCTTTTCCCCAGGAGCCGGCGGCCGGAGCGGCGTCGGCGGCAGGTGATTCGCCCGCCGCCGGGGAACCGCCGGCACGCAGCCGCCTGCGGCGGAAAAAAATCTCCCCGGGCCAAAAAACCGTTGTGATACAACACGTTAAAAACTCAAAAATTCAAAATTAGAATTACTGTCCACGCGGAGAGTATACAGGACATTGTTCAGGCTGTAATTCAAAGAAGTTCGTGCCTGCGCGTCTGGCGGCATTCCGGCAATCTCTTTCAGTTTGTCGAATTGTGCTAGACTGTTACTGATTTCATGTCCCGTTCTCGTGGTGGTTGGCAATGTGGCATCGCAATTCAAGCCCATTCCGTTGATGGTGATCGCTGCGCGGATGTTATCAAGATTGGAAATCAGCTTAGTCGCTGCCAAGTGCAGTTCGACGGGCATCACGTCCTGACTCCGAACGGCGATGTCAATTCGATTCGGAACCAACAGGAAATTACACTTCCGGCATCATAACTGTATTGCGCGACAGGGCCAACCAACACGCGCGTAGGGTCCACGATCCGATCAAACAAATGTTCTGGGGACACCATGGCTGGATCGAACCGGTCGCCGACCACGACAACCGAATTGACTTTCATGGTCTTGTTTCTAAGGTTGCGAGCAACGCATCTCTCTACGTCCTACCATAACAGGTAGTGACGCCCCCTGTAGGAACTCAAGGACAAAACCAAGTAGGCGAATTTAAGATCGCTTGCCGGAATATTGGTAATTTCCGACATAATCCCCTCTTTGAAACTGCGCCAACCCGGAGTCTCAGGGGGTTGCGCGTGATTTGTTCGAGGCACTCGCGGTCCTCGCCCGAAAGCTCGATTTACCGTCGCGCCGGTTGCCTGCCCGTTGGTCCTGTCTCCGCTCCCATTGGCCGCATGACGGCGGCGCGGAGCACGTTTTCACGATGCGCGGGGGAATGGAATCTATTTTATTGAACAAAACATAAGTGGTGCGACGGCTCGGTGAGACGGGCATCGACTGCTGATTTTGCTGCACAATTCCCGTCTCGACCGCATCCCACTGGCAGGCGGCGCCGAGCATGGCGCGGATGATTTCAAACGCCCGGTTGGCCGCGGGTGTGTTCGAATTTCTCCCGTTCAGGCTGCCCTCCTCCAGTCGAACAGGTCGAGCATTTGATTGTTCAACGAGCAGCACCTCAGTGCCATGATGTTGTTGGCGCCCGTGAGCGACCAGCGCGCACCACTCTTCTTCATGCGTCCGCAGATCACCGATTTACAGCCGCCCTCGATAACTCCCGATCCCACCATGCCCTGCGCCCGGTATTCATCGTAGCGCATCCTGTGGAGATTGTTGCGGAAATAGCCGACGCACTTCGCGACCGCATCATGCACTGCCGCGTGCGGCGACAACTCCCGGATCACCGGTTCGACCTTGCCTTCCTTGACCAGTGACTTCAGCCGCTCGTAGAGGCGCTCTTCAGCCACCGGATCCGTCGCAATCGCCCGGACCGCATCGTGCAAATAATCCAGCACGTGGAACTGGTCCAGAATCCAGGTCACCTTGCCACTGCCGAAGACCTTGTCCGCAGTATTCTCGATCCACGCCGACGCGTCCGAGACGATCACGATCTCCTGCGCGTCATGCGCCCCGCGCCTCTCTGCCTCGCGTTCAAGGCGTGCCTCAAAGGCGGACATCCCGCAGTCAGGGGCCGCGGCACTGTCAATCGCCGCCGACTGCGTGATGCTCCCCTGCACCGTCGCCGCCTTGCCGGTCTTCGGCTCCGGTTCCATCTCATAGAACCGCAGAAGCTTCGCCTCGCGCGTCTTCGAGCCGCCGTCATCCTGCTTGCCGGCGCGGCCCTCAAGCACCTCCGTGCGCATCGGAACCCCGGTGCCGTCGATCGATACATGGATCCGGTCCGGGACCGCACCCACAGGCGCCACCTCCTCACGCTCGAAACGCACAGCCTCCCCTCCAAGCTCCACAACCTTGCTCCACAGGCGCGTGCAGCCAACGGAGATGCCGGACAACTCCTTGAGAAGACTCGCGGATTTGCGATTGGGAACCTCAACCGCAAGTTCCGCAATCATCCGCTCCGCTCCCGGCGACATCGATGTCCCCTCAAGACCCAGATAGTCGTCGAGCGGAACCTTGCTCTCACCGCAACGACGACAGTAGTAGTATCTACTGCGCAAGGTGACTTCGCCCACACGTGTCACAAAGGTCTTCGGGACCTTCTGTCGGCGCCGTTTCATCCTCCGCCCGCATTTCGGGCACTCCGGAGCAGGAAGCTCCGCGTCCTTGCCTTCCAGAAGCGCCCGGTAGAGCGCCGCAGACCCCGCCAGCGCATTATCCCGAAGCTGCAACTCCATCGCGTCAAGATCAGGGCGCGCAGTCGCCAACTCACCCGCAACACGACCGAAATCCCGTTCAAAGGCCTCGGAAACACTGCGCCGCACCAATCCCTCCACAGCGTCTGCCCTCCCGTCCTCCCAATGGCATTTCATTAGGCCGGCATGATTTTGACGCCGTTCTGTCCGCGGCGGCAGTCATCTGATTCCACGCTCTTTTTCCGTCCGCTCCTTTTTTCCGGCTTCCGGGGTTGACACGGCTACACCGCCGCTGCATGTTAGGCGCGAATCAGACTGTCCCGCCGGGAGCGCAGCCATGGACCCGCGAATCGAGGCCCTCAAGTCCACCACTTTTTTCGGCCGGCGTTTCACACGGCGCCAGATCGCCGACATCGCAGAGACCGTCGCGATGCTCCCGAACGACAGCCGCAACGAGCTGTCGAAGACCATCTGCGAGCACCTGGGCTGGACAACGCCGAAAGGTGAATACCGCGTCTCTGCGTGCCTGCGTGTTCTCGAGCGCCTTGAGGAGTGCGGGATCCTGACCCTGCCGGAGAAGCGCGGCACGGCCGCGAAACAGCCGCCCGGGCCGATTGTCCATGTGCGGGCGTCCGACCCGCAGCCGGAGATCGCCTGCGGTCTCGCGGCCCTGGAGCCCCTGGCCCTGGAGGAGGCGGCGTCGCCGGAGGACGCCGCCCTGTGGAAAGCGCTCGTGGACCGCTGTCATTATCTCGGCTGTCCGCGGCCCTTCGGCCCGCACATCCGCTGGTTCGTCCGCGACCGGAGCGGGCGGCCGCTGGCCGTTCTGCTGTTCGAGGCGGCGGCGCGGGAGCTGCCGGCGAGGGACGAATGGATCGGCTGGAGCGCGGCTGACCGCGGCCGCCGCCTGCACCTTGCGGTGTCGAACAGCCGCTTTCTCGTGCTGCCGTGGGTCCGCGTCGACAATCTGGCGTCGAAGGCGCTGGCGCTGGCCCTGCGCGGGCTTGCGGAACGCTGGGAGGCGAACCACGGCTGCCGCCCGGTCCTCTGCGAGACCTTCATCGACCCGACCCGCTTCGACGGCGCCTGCTACAAGGCCGCCAACTGGGAGACGATCGGCATGACGGCCGGAAAGCGCAGCGGGCGCGGCGCCAAGCCGGCCAAGGAGATTCTGGTCCGGCCGCTGGACCCGGAGTTCCGCGCGGTCCTGAAGGGGGAGACGACACCCGGGCCGCGGCCGAAACGCCGCTCTCCCGCCGCCTTTGACCACGGCTTCGCCGCGATGTGGTCCCGGATCGCCGACGCGGCCGCCGACATCGCCGCGCGCCGCGACGAGACATGGATAAAGCGGCGGCGGACGCTTAACACCCTGATTATTATGCTTTTCGTGTTCCGCCTGGCGCTGTCGCGCGGCCGGAAAGGCTACACAACCGTGACCGCGGAGCTGTGGGACCAGTGCCGCCGCCTCGGCGTCGCGCTGCCGCAGCCGGAGCCGGTGGCCATCTCCTCGATCACCAAGGCCCGGGCCCGCGTGCACGAGGACGTGTTCCGCGACCCGCACCGCGAGATCCTCGCCCGCGACACGCGCGGACCGGACTGGAACGGGCACCGGACCTTCGCCGTCGACGGCTCCAAGATCAACCTGCCGCGGCCGCTCGCCGAGGCCGGATACCCGCTCCCGGGCGGCGGCGCCCACTATCCGCAGGGGCTGCTGTCCTGTCTTTACCGCCTCGACAGCCGCATGCCGGCCGACTTCACCCTCACGTCCGGCGCCGACGAGCGCGCCGCCGCGCGCGCCCATCTCGGCGCCCTCTCGCCCGGCGACGTCGTCGTCTTCGACCGCGGATACTTCTCCTTCGTCCTGCTCCGCGACATGACGGCGCGGGGACTGCACCCGGTGTTCCGCATCCAGCGCAACTCCGCAGCCGGGTTCGACAGGTTCCGCGACGGGGACCGCGACGACGCCCTCGTCAGGATCACCCCGGGCAAAAACGCCCTGCGCAGGCTGAAGGCCGCGGGCATCCCGGAGCCGTCCTCCCCGATTGTCCTGCGCCTGGTCCGATACGACATCGGAGAAAGCCGCTATGTGCTCGCCACGACCCTCGCCGATACGGAGCGCCACAGCCGGAAAGACCTCTCGGAACTCTATCACGGACGGTGGGGAATCGAGGAGCTGTTCAAGATATCCAAGACAACCCTCGCGGTGGAGGAGTTCCACGGCAGAAGCGAGCGCGGCGTCCGCCAGGAGCTCTACGCCCACTTCAACCTGATCGCCATGGCGCGCCTGTTCACGAACCGCGGAGACGCCGCGCTGGACGAAACGCACGAAGGCGATCTGCCGAAGATGCGGACGAACTTCACAAATGCGCTGGCCATGCTGGCCGGCAGCCTCGAGGAGCTGATCCTGACGCAGACGTCGGCGCTGGCCGATGCCGTGAGCCGCGTGGCGAACTCGGTTCTCGCGGCCCGGGCGCGGCTGCGGCCGGGACGGTCATTCCCGCGCCGGTCCCAAAAACCCGTCGGAAAGTGGCAGCGGAGACGACACCAGACCGCGTGACCTGAAACCGAACCTTGCCGGAAAAGGGGCGAAGCCGCTCCGGAAATGGCGCGCCCCCTTAAGGAAATGACGCCGAATCGTTAAGGAAATGCCATTGCCCGTCCTCCCCCGCCGAACGGGCCAGCGAAAACGGTGCCTGAAACAGAGCAATCCGCTCCCGCAACGCCGCAACTTCCGAACCCGACACAATCCGGACTTCAACATCCCGGCCGTCGCACACATGATGAACCCAGACATCATCGCAATGCGTCAATACGCCCGGATGCACCGCCGCCACATCCGGCCCCAGCTTCAGCAACGCTTCAGCGATGCCCGCGTCCCGGTATCGGGCGCCATCCTTCCCCTTGTCATGCCTGTCGCTCATCTGCTCGTCTTCCTGCCTTCGATATTCTTGTTGTCGGCGCACCCC
>CBDCSZ010000058.1:0-12056 GCA_965221935.1 Paracoccaceae bacterium | reverse complement strand
CGGCTGCGGCGGTGGCTCTGTCTCAAAGCACAAAGTCAGAAGCGGGGAGTTCGTGCGCTTCCTGAACGAGAGGCTGTGGACTGAATACGGCCTGATCCGACTTGGGCCGAAGACCAAGAGCTTTCCGTGGGCGAAGGCATGATCCCGTCGGAAAGCCGGATGCGGGAGAACCGCACGTCCGGTTTGATGAGCGGGGGTGAGGAAACGCAGGCCATGACCGAGACTGAGGCACCGGCGCAGGGCGAAAGCCGCCGGCCAACGGCAACTCCCTCGGTCTACAGCCCGGCGCGCCTCCCCCGACTCTACGTGCGCCGTGGAAAGGCGCGTTTTCCTTGCGGGTGCGAAACCCGCTCAGCAATTGTCGCTTCGGCTGGCAGCAGCCAGAGCGGTTTACGGAGGCAACGATGTAGACTGAAGCACTCTGGTGCAGAAGGGCCGCTTTGGGCGGCTCAGCGACCGCGCGGGCCGGAATATGAGTGAACGCCGCGCAGGCCTCGAAAGAAAGACGCGGAAGCCGACCCTCCTGAAGTAAGGGGAAGGCCGATGGCGGGCCGGGAAGCAGGCGACAGACGCACCGGTCCGCTTCCGCCGGGGTACTGGCGCCGGCATGCGCGGAAGATGGAAAGCGTGGCAACACGGGAAGCCCTGACGGTGGCGGGTGGACGCCAACCGGAAATCCGTGAGGACCAGTCCGGGCCGGCAGGGTGGCGGACAGGCCCGTAGTACTGAAGACGCCGGGTAACGCCGGTCGAGGAAAGGGGCCTGACTTCGGGAACGGCACAGAAAGGGGGCAGGGCATGGCCACTGGCGAGAGCCTATCAGGGCCACACAGTGTTCGGAAACTCCAGACTGTGCCACATGCGGAGGCATGATCCCGTCGGAAAGCCGGATGCGGGAAATCCGCACGTCCGGTTTGATGAGCGGGGGACTGGAAACGCGGCCAAGGGAGCCGGACTGAGGCCCGGAGCGAAAGCGACGGACAAGCCACCGGACCCTAAAGCTGGCGCGCCAGCCCCCGACTCTACGTGCGCCGTGGAAAGGCGCGTTTTCCTTGCGGGTGCGAAACCCGCTCAGCAATTGTCGCTTCGGCTGGCAGCAGCCAGAGCGGTTTACGGAGGTAACGATGTAGACTGAAGCACTCTGGTGCAGAAGGGCCGCTTTGGGCGGCTCAGCGACCGCGCGGGCCGGAATATGAGTGAACGCCGCGCAGGCCTCGAAAGAAAGACGCGGAAGCCGACCCTCCTGAAGTAAGGGGAAGGCCGATGGCGGGCCGGGAAGCAGGCGACAGACGCACCGGTCCGCTTCCGCCGGGGTACTGGCGCCGGCATGCGCGGAAGATGGAAAGCGTGGCAACACGGGAAGCCCTGACGGTGGCGGGTGGACGCCAACCGGAAATCCGTGAGGACCAGTCCGGGCCGGCAGGGTGGCGGACAGGCCCGTAGTACTGAAGACGCCGGGTAACGCCGGTCGAGGAAAGGGGCCTGACTTCGGGAATGGCACAGAAAGGGAGCAGGGCATGGTCACTGGCGAGAGTCTATCAGGGCCACACAGTGTTCGGAAACTCCAGACTGTGCCGCATGCGAAGGCATGATCCCGTCGGAAAGCCGGATGCGGGAAATCCGCACGTCCGGTTTGATGAGCGGGGGACTGGAAACGCGGCCAAGGGAGCCGGACTGAGGCCCGGAGCGAAAGCGACGGACAAGCCACCGGACCCTAAAGCTGGCGCGCCAGCCCCCGACTCTACGTGCGCCGTGGAAAGGCGCGTTTTCCTTGCGGGTGCGAAACCCGCTCAGCAATTGTCGCTTCGGCTGGCAGCAGCCAGAGCGGTTTACGGAGGTAACGATGTAGACTGAAGCACTCTGGTGCAGAAGGGCCGCTTTGGGCGGCTCAGCGACCGCGCGGGCCGGAATATGAGTGAACGCCGCGCAGGCCTCGAAAGAAAGACGCGGAAGCCGACCCTCCTGAAGTAAGGGGAAGGCCGATGGCGGGCCGGGAAGCAGGCGACAGACGCACCGGTCCGCTTCCGCCGGGGTACTGGCGCCGGCATGCGCGGAAGATGGAAAGCGTGGCAACACGGGAAGCCCTGACGGTGGCGGGTGGACGCCAACCGGAAATCCGTGAGGACCAGTCCGGGCCGGCAGGGTGGCGGACAGGCCCGTAGTACTGAAGACGCCGGGTAACGCCGGTCGAGGAAAGGGGCCTGACTTCGGGAATGGCACAGAAAGGGAGCAGGGCATGGTCACTGGCGAGAGTCTATCAGGGCCACACAGTGTTCGGAAACTCCAGACTGTGCCGCATGCGAAGGCATGATCCCGTCGGAAAGCCGGATGCGGGAAATCCGCACGTCCGGTTTGATGAGCGGGGGACTGGAAACGCGGCCAAGGGAGCCGGACTGAGGCCCGGAGCGAAAGCGACGGACAAGCCACCGGACCCTAAAGCTGGCGCGCCAGCCCCCGACTCTACGTGCGCCGTGGAAAGGCGCGTTTTCCTTGCGGGTGCGAAACCCGCTCAGCAATTGTCGCTTCGGCTGGCAGCAGCCAGAGCGGTTTACGGAGGTAACGATGTAGACTGAAGCACTCTGGTGCAGAAGGGCCGCCTTGGGCGGCTCAGCGACCGCGCAGCGCACGCCGCTCCAGCGGCGCGCCTTCGGGCTGCTCAGCGCGGATCCGTGGAAAATGTTTCCAAGATAGGCGCACCCGCAGTTCACGGAAAAGCCCCGCGCCGCTGGGGCTCTCTTTGTTTTATGCCCGTGAAGTTCCGGTTAACCCGGACGTGAACGCAGGTCGCAGGGGCGGCCAGCGGCCGTTTCGGGAGCCCCGCGCCCTGCGGCTTCCGGCGCCGCTGCCGGCCTCCGTGTTTTTTTATCGCATGGTTTCATGCGTATGTTATATTTTTCCGGGGCAGAAAGGATCCGCTGCCATGGCAAGAGCTTATGACGAAAACGGTCTCCGTGACTTCACCGCGGCGGGCGAGGGATCGCCGCCGCCGGTGTTCGTCGGCAGGGAGGACGTCATATCCGACATCCTGGCGGCGGCGGGGCGGGTCTGGAGGCCCGGCGCGTACCGGCACGGGGAGCCGAAAATGACCCGCATCGTCCAGGGCGCCCCCGGCTCCGGCAAGAGCTCGGTCCTCGCCGAGATGCAGTCACGCCTTCTCGGGATGGAAGCCGGCGCCGCTCCGCGCCTCCTGACTGTTTCCAGCACACGGCTGGCGACGGAGGCGGGTGTCGCCGACGTTCTGGCGGCCGTCGCGGCCGCCGCCATGACGGAGAAGAAGGGCTGGCGCGCGGTCGGGCGGGATGTGTTCGCCCGCATCCGCCGCGAAGTGGACAGCGTGTCGGTCGCGGGTGCCGGAGTGACCCTCAGGGCGAAAGACATGCCGGACCCCGCCGCCCTCGCCTCCCTGGAGGTAACTCTGCCCGGCTGGGAGTGGCCGCGCCCCGTCATTTTGGCCGTGGACGAGGCGCAGAACCTTCCGTCCGGCCAGCAAACGCCGGCGGGACGGCTGTTTTGCTCCATTCACGAGGCCGACACCGGCCTGCCGCTGACGCTTGTTCTCGCCGGCCTCGGCGACACGCCGGACCGGGCGGGTGAGCTGGGACTGACGCGGGGCCTGACGCAGCATCCGGTCGGCGGCCTTTCCGCGGTGGAGACGGAGGAGTTGATGCGGGGCTTCTGCGGCCGCTTCGGGATCGAAACCGCCGGCGCGGAGGACCGCTTCGCCGCGCTCGCCGCCCCCTGCGAGGGCTGGCCGCGGCACCTGCATTTCGCGCTGCAGGCCTTCGGGGCCGCCGCGCTTGAGGCCGGCGGCGACGCCGCCCGCATCGGCTGGGACGGCGTTTTCGCCGCCGCCGCCGGTTCCCGGCGGGCCTATTACCGCGCCCAGCAGGACATGGCCATGCGGGACAGCGGCAACCTGGTCGGAGCGGTGATGTTCGAGCTGGACCGGAACCTGTCCGCGAGTGAGATCATCAAACTGATCAAGAGGAAGGCCGCCCCCGGCCAGACCGAAGTGGATTGGTCTCTGCCTCCCGGTGCCGACGCCTATTCCTTCCGCAGGCATCTGGTGCATCAGGGCGCGCTGCAGACGGCTGAGGACGGCCGCTTCTTCTGCCCGATCCCCAGCTTCCGGAACTTTCTGATCGACGAGGGAATGGAGCCGGACGCGTCGCTGCTCTACGCCGCCTCGCGGGGCGATGAGCGGCGGGCGGAGCGCGCCCTCGCGGCCGGGGCCGGCATCGGAATTCGCAGCCGCCAGGGGCTGACGCCCCTGCACTTGGCCGCCGGCTTCGGACGGGCCGGAACGGTGCGGCTCCTGCTTGACCGCGGCGCCGACCCGTCGGCGAAGGACAGCGGCGGCCGGACGCCGGCGGACACTGCCCGCCGCTGCAAAAAAAACGAATGCGCCGGCATTCTTGACGCGGCGCAAACGCCGCAACCCAGGCCGGAATGGGACGACGGTCCCGGCTTCGGCTGATGACGCATCGCCGTGAGCGAAGGACTGCGGACTCTGAGGCGCCGGACGGCACGCACGGAAACAGCTTCACGGCAGGAATCCCACAACTGGAACCATACGATGGGAAAGGGAACAATTTCGGCAAAAGCGCGGCGAATCGCCGGAATCCCGCCGTTTTGCGCAGCCGTCAACACCGCTGCATGGGCAGCGGGGCCTGTTGAGTTCATCCCCTGCTGCCATCCGTACAATGTGGTCGCGGGCCGCGTCTTCACATCTGATGGCATTGATCTGGCCCAAATCCAGCGCGAAACATGGTGTGGCGGCGCGGGCCGGATCCTGATTGGCGCCAGGCCCGACTTCCGATTTCCAAGCCGTCAGGTCCTACGCCCTTTCGGTCCGTGAAACCGGGCACAAGTCATAGACCTGAAGTGAGACGCCATTTGTTGTCGTGATCGCAGGGAAAGCTTGGCTGCGGAGGTGATTGTCGAGGTTGCCGACCTTCACATTGAAGCCCATCCGCCTCCACAGTTCATGCAGATCCTCGGTCGGCGCGCCGCGCTGACCCGGCAATCATCCGCGCCATTCCATTTGACAGGCTGGTCCGTGTTACACCTGACTTGCGTGCGCATCGCCTGAATTGCCGGGTTTTCTCGCGGCGGTGACGAAGTTGACGCTGGTGTCACTGCCGGACACCTTCCAGTCCCGGTTCAGCGGATAGAAGCGAAACCCTTTGCAGTCGACCGGGTCGAGCCCCGCATCATTCTGCATCTTCATGATTTCCTCCGGGGTCACGAAGCGCCGCCAGTCATGTGTGCCAATGGGCAGCCAGCGAAGGACGTATTCCGCCCCGACAATGGCGAGGGCAAAGCTCTTCGCAGTGCGATTGATCGTTGAACTGATCAGCAGGCCGCCGGGTTTCAGCAAGGCGGCACAGGTGGACACGAAGCGCGGCTGGTCAGGCACATGTTCAATCACCTCCATGCTAAGCACGATGTCAAACTGCTCGCCGCCGGCTGCGACCTCCTCGGCCGCCGCATTCCGGTAATCGATCTCGAGGCCGGCCAGTCGGGCGTGGGCGCGCGCCGCCGGAATGTTCCGTTCCGCCGGGTCAATGCCGGTCACATTCGCGCCAAGCCTGGTCAGCGGCTCACACAGCAGTCCGCCGCCGCATCCGACATCAAGCACAGCCAGCCCGCTGAATGGTCCCTCATCGCGGAGATTGCGGTCGAATTCGACCTCGATCTGGCTGTTGATGTAGTCCAGCCGGCACGGGTTCATCATATGCAATGGCCGGAAACTGCCGTGCGGGTCCCACCACTGGTCGGCAAGCGCGTTGAATTTAGCCGTTTCTGAAGGGTCGGTTTGCATTGGCGCGAATTGTCTCTCCGGTTTAGGATGGGCGCGGTGCATTGAGAACAGCTGTCACTGCGATGAATGAAATCTTCCGCCGATTCAACTCCGGTGACACACTTTACCCTCCCGTCAAGCCATACGATGTACGGATGCTGCCGGTCGGCGACGGCCATCGGATATATGTTGAGCAATGCGGTTCGCCGCAAGGCATTCCGGTTCTCTGTCTGCACGGCGGACCGGGCGGCGGCTGCAACCCGACAATGCGGCGCTTCTTTGATCCGGCTCATTACCGCGCAATTCTGTTCGATCAGCGCGGCTGCGGCAAGTCATCTCCGACGGCCTGCGTTGCGGCAAACACGACGCAGCACCTCCTTGCCGATATTGAATTGATCCGAAAGACACTTGGCATTGACCGGTGGATTTTGTTCGGCGGCTCCTGGGGGGCGACTCTGGCGCTGCTCTACGCCCAGGAGCATCCCGAAAACGTGGCCCAGCTGGTGCTGCGGGCCGTGTTTTTGATGACGCAGCGCGAACTGGATTGGTTCTATGCCGGCGGCGCGGCCCGGTTCTGGCCGGACCAATGGGAAAAGCTCACTGATCCGCTTCCCGAGGACGAGCGCGGTGATCTGATTGCGGCCTATCACAGACGATTGTTCAGCGGCGACCCGGCCGGGGAAACGCGCTTCGGAACCCTTTGGAATGAATGGGAGACGACGCTTTGCAGATTGGAAGGCGGCGGCATGGGCGGCGGTGGCTCGGCGAACTATGTCCGCACTTTTGCCAAGCTCGAGTGCCACTACTTTTTGCACAAGGGGTTTCTCAGCAGCGACAGCCAGATCCTGGACAACATGCACAGAATTGCCAGCATTCCGGGCACGATCGTGCATGGCCGTTACGATGTCGTCTGCCCGCCGGAAACCGCCTGGGCCCTGTCGCGGGAGTGGAAGGAAGCGGAACTCAAACTTGTCGTGGCCGGCCATGCCCTGTCAGAGACCGCGATTCGCACCGAGCTGGTTGCAACAATGAACCGTCTGAAAGCGAGCGCGCGCTCCGGCGTCGCGGATTTCTGACCGTCCGGGCAGCCTTTCGCAATTGACGCCGAAACCGCGGCCGTCAAAGGGGCTGGATCTGGCGGGTGCCGCGCCCATAGGGAGCAGTCATGAGCATCTATTTCCGCAGGTCATTCCAACGCGCATTCGGCACATTTCCGCTCAACGGGAAGAAGCTGACAGAAGCGCTATCGACGGCGATTGACACCGGATACAGGGCCTTTGACACGGCGCAGATGTATGGCAACGAGACGACCGTCGGCGCTGCATTGGCGGATTCAGGGATTCCGTCCGCTGAATTCTGCGTCACAACCAAGATCATGCCGGCAAATTGCACCGCAGAAAAACTCCTGCGGTCGGTGGAGGGCAGCCTGCGCCGGCTCAGGCTGGACAAAGTTGATGTGCTGCTGCTGCACTGGCCGCCTGCGGACGGAAATATCGGTCCGCCGCTGGAATCGCTGCTGCAAGCCCGCGAGCGCAGTCTGGCGCGACACATTGGCGTGTCCAACTTCACGGTGCGGATGATGCACGAAGCAAAGTCGATCGCCGGACCAGGGCTGGCGACAAACCAGGTGGAGTTCCACCCGCTGCTCAACCAGGACATCCTGCTTGGCGCATCCGCCGAGACCGGCATACCGCTTTCAGCTTATTGCTCAGTTGCGCGCGGCGAGGTTTTCAGATTGCCCGACTTCGCTGAAATAGGCAGTTCGTACGGCAAATCAGCAGGGCAGGTCGTGCTGCGCTGGATTCTCCAGAAGGGCGTCAGCGTGAACACCATGTCCGCCAACCCGGCCAATATCCGAGTCAATTTCGATGTCATGGATTTCACGCTTTCCTGTGTCGACATGGCGCGCATCGACAAACTCACTTTGCGAAACCAACGCATCGTCACCAAGAGCTTGATGCCGACTGCGCCTGACTGGGATTGAAAACCGGAACCGCATGCCTGGACAAACTCACCGGTCGCACACTATGTGCGCCGTGACCGGCTGAGACAGCGACGCGGCAATGGCTGAATCAGGACAGATTTGGACCGACGAAGAAGTTGAAGCGATTGTCGCTGACTATTTCGCCATGCTTTCGCTTGAACAGTCCGGGCAACCCTTCATCAAGGCAGAGCACCGCCGACTGCTGAAGCAGAAAATCGATCGAACTGACGGGTCAATTGAACGCAAACACCAGAACATTAGCGCGGTCATGGCTCTGTTTGGGCTTCCTTTCATCGATGGATACAAACCGCTCGGGAATTATCAGCAGAAACTGTTCGAAAAAGTTCAGTCGGAGCTGCGGTCCAAGCGCGAATTGCACGATCTGCTGACCGGCAGGGATCTGCCGGCCGGGATGACTGAATCCAGCGTCAGTGATTGGCCGCAGCTCAATTTCGATCCCGTTCCACCAGCTCCATCCGATGTGCGCAGCCTGCCCGATGAACTTCGTCGAATTGTCAAAGTTTTCGGCGACCCGGCGGAACGGGATGCCCGCAACCGGAGGCTCGGGAAGAAAGGCGAGGAGGCTGTTTTTGAGTCGGAGAAGGGCCGGTTGACCGGCATTGGCCGCGATGACCTTGCAAAGGAGGTTCGCTGGGTCGCCCGTGATGAAGGCGATGGACTCGGGTATGACATCGTTTCGTTTGACGGGTTTGGCGCCTGGGCGGAACAGGAACGCTGGCTCGAAGTCAAGACCACAGCCGGCGCGGGTGCGACGCCATTTTTCATCACCAGGAACGAACTTCGCGTCGCCGACGCCAATCCCGAGCAATACCGGATCGTCAGGCTGTACAATTTCAACGTCACAAGACGCGCATTCAAATTGCAGCCGCCGCTCCGCGAAAGCGTCGATCTCGCGCCTTCGGTCTACGAAGCAAGACTATGGAAGGTGGCACAGTCCCTGCGCGGCTGAATGGCACGCCGGGCTGACCGTCTCGCGCCCGCGTTCACCAGTCTTCCCGAAGTCTTGCAACAATCACGCCCAAGGCGCCGTTCGGGCGCCAGCTCCAAAGGTCTCCTGAAGACAATAATCCAGCCCAGCGGCGGTCCATGATCACAGCGGCGCACCCCGCTGAATATCCCGTCCCCACACCATGTCTGACCAGCTTCTGACTTTTTTATGGACAATCTGGACAGGATATGTGCTCTGTTTCCGACCGTTTGGAAGATGCGCTGCGGTGGCCCGCGGGGCGCTGAAACACGGCGAATTGGCAAGGCAACAGGATGAAGCTGCGATGATTGGCAATTGGTCATACCCGAATACGATCAGGTTTGGAGCGGGCCGGATCGCTGAACTGCCCGAAGCCTGCGCCGCCGCCGGCATCAAACGCCCGCTTTTGGTCACCGACAGAGGTCTGGCTCAACTGGACATCACCGAAAGGGTCCTGAAAATTCTGCAGTCCGCGGGCCTTGGCAGATCCCTGTTTGCGGAAGTGGACCCCAACCCGTCTGACATGAATCTTGAGGCCGGCATTTCCGTATTTCGGGACGGCGGGTTTGACGGCGTCGTGGCATTCGGCGGAGGTTCGGGAATTGATCTTGGCAAAATGATTGCCTTCATGACCGGGCAGACCCGGCCGGTGTGGGACTTTGAAGATATCGGTGACTGGTGGACGCGGGCGGACGCCAGCGGAATCAAACCGAACGTGGCGGTGCCGACCACTGCGGGCACGGGTTCTGAGGTCGGCAGGGCGTCGGTCATCACGAATTCACAGACACGTGTCAAGAAAATCATCTTTCACCCCAAGGTTTTGCCGGCGGAGGTGATCTGCGACCCGGAACTGACGGTGGGGATGCCGCCGGCGATCACCGCTGGCACCGGCATGGACGCGTTTTCGCATTGCCTGGAAGCCTACTGTGCGCCGAGTTTTCATCCGATGAGCCGGGGCATTGCGGTTGAAGGGATGCGGCTGGTCGGCAAGTCGCTGCGAACGGCTTTCGATGAACCGGGCAATCTGACAGCCCGCGCCGAAATGATGTGCGCCGCTTCCATGGGCGCCGTGGCATTCCAGAAGGGTCTTGGCGCCATTCACTCTTTGTCGCACCCGGTCGGCGCGCTGTTTGACTGCCATCATGGGACCACCAACGCTGTCGTGATGCCAGCCGTTCTTGAATTTAACCGGCCGAAAATTGAACAGATTCTGGCCGAGGCCGCGGCCTATCTTGGCGTCGGCGACAGTTTTGACGGTTTTTTCAGATTCGCTGTGGACCTGCGGGAATATCTCGGAATTCCCGCAAACCTGACCGAACTCGGCGCCGACCCGGCAAGGATCGATGAAATGACGGAAATGGCGCTCAGAGATCCCACGGCCGCGAGCAACCCGGTTCAACTGAACCGGGCCAACACGCGCAAATTGTTTCAAGACTGTTTTTGATTTCGCGGCGGGGCGGATTGCCCTGTCCGAACTCTCTTGAGCCGGCCGCGCGGGCACTTCGGTTTCGGTGTTTCCGTCATGTCTTCCTGACTTGATCGAGCTTCTCCAGCCGCGATCCGGCCAGATGTTCGAGGCGCCGTGCTTGCGCCCATAGCGTGCGGCGAATCCCGATTTTCACCTTCCGCTCACTGATGATGCGAGCCAGTTCGGCAATGGTGAGAGCGCGTCGGGCGAGCCGAATGTCGGGGTGCTCCCGGTTTCATCTCTCTGCCGTCGGCAAGATCGCGCCCCGGACGGACGGCGGCAGTTCTATGAGCGGTGCCGGGGCAATCTCTGCCTCATTCAGCACCATGTTGAAGGCGGAGGCGGTCAATGCCTGCTGATAGACCGTATATTCAGCCCGGTTCAGCGTGTTCGTTACGGTATTGTCGGATGCGCTGCCCAAGTCCCAAAACGGCCACATCTCAATTTCTGCGACCTCGAACGGGTCCAACACCCGCATGGCCACGGCGTCCGTGCGCTGATTGGTCAAATGCCTCCGGATGCGGGTCCGCAATTGCTCCTTGGTCTGCCCGACATAGATCGGTTCGCCGTCATAGTCGTAGAACAGATAGACGCCGTGCTTGCAGCCGCCGACTTTGCCGCCATTCTCGTCCAGCGTGTCCATGATGCGCTCGACGCCAGCGTAGAGTTCCCGGACCTCTTCGGCTTCCATCGGTGTCATTGTGCAGGCAGGCAGTGTTCGGCGACCCACTCAATGACCGGGACGCACACGGCATCGCCAAGCGCGAACATCGCCTGTTGCGGCGTCACCGCGTCATAGCGCATGTCTCCAGCGCCTTGCAGCCGGGCATACTCCGGCAGGCTCATCCACCGCGCGGCCAGGTTGCCGCCACCGGCCCGGACGATAACTTGCTTCGCGGACCCGCCGCGCGTTGTGCGGAGCGCCCCGGCCATTTCGTCGGCCCGGACCTCCCAGACCGCCGAGCCGTTCCGCGTTCGGCGGAACGCGCCGTAGAACCCAACTTCCTCCCGGCCCTGGTAACCGGATACGCGGCCCTCTTGCAGCGGCGAGAGGGAAAGCAGAAACGCCGCCAGACGGGACGGCGGCCACCACTCCCCGGAGTGCTCGGTAATGTCCGCAAGCCGGAGATCGTCACGGGGTGCAGGCGGCTCCGGCAACTCTATCTGACCGTCGCGCCGCGCCACGATGAACACGCGGGCGCGGCTCTGCGGAACAAAGGCGCTGGCATTGACGACAATATGCCCCGTCGCATAGCCGAGCTCTTTCAGACTGAAAATGACGGTCCGCCAATCCTCCCCGCCATTGGCTGTGAGGAAGCCCGGCACATTCTCGATCAGAACCCCGCCCGGTGCCCGCTCCGCCATTTCGTCGAGGATGCGAAGAAAGTCCATGACAAGGCTGAAATGCTCGCCGTCCAGCCCGCGCCGGTGTCCGGCAAGCGACAGGTCCACGCACGGGAAAGATGCGGTCGCAAGCTCAATGTCCGGGATGTCGCCGCCGTGCAGCCCGCGAATATCGCCGACATGCAACCCGTCGCCGCCCCAATTGTCGCGGTAGAGCGCCGCCTTCACGGGGCAAAGGTCGTTCGCGAAGACGGTCTCGATTCCGTACCGCTCCAGCCCGGCCCGCATAAGGCCCATGCGGGCGAAGAATTCAGCGGCGCGCATTATACGAGGGGCCTCGCGCCGAAAGGCAAGCCGTTCGGCGCGATCAAGTCTCGATACCGGGGACGCTTGCCGGCCATGCGGCCGGCGATGGAGCGCATCATGTCCAAGTTATCGCGGGACCGGATTTTGTGACACCCGCCGAACTC
>CBDCSZ010000057.1:0-3242 GCA_965221935.1 Paracoccaceae bacterium | reverse complement strand
GCGGTGGAAAGCACCCACGAGACAAAGGCGGCTGCGAGTATTTCATTCTTCATCAACGGCAAGGGGACGATCCTGTACTTCGAATACGTCTGGAGGCCATCACGGGCGAGCAGATGGCGGGACTCGAAGCGGTCGGACAGGAGAAGGTCAAGTTCGGCGAGAGGGAACCGCAGCCCGGAAGGGACACGGAGCGCACAAAGGAAGCGCAGGATTTCCGTTGGCAGCCAATCCGGAAGCCGGAGAAAGCGCAGGAGTCCAAACGGTTCGGACGCGATGTCGGGCCGTGGCTGCGTCGGCCGGGTGCCAAGAACTGCGCTTGCAGATATTGCAAGCATCTGCCAAGGTTCCCATATGCGGGGCAAACATCGCGAGACACTGGAACTTGTCTTTCGTGATCCGGTTTCCGGCGCCGTCGAATGGCCGGCGGAGGAAGCGCTGCTCATTGCCGCAGGCGCGCGGTTGATCGAAGGCCGGGGATCGCGGGTGCGGTTCGCGAAGGATCGCGAGGCTGAGACGTTTCACCGCCCGCATCCCGCAAAGGAGGCGAAGCGCTACCAGGTTCGCGCCGCCCGCACGATTCTGGAGAGAATTTGGAGTCACGCCATGATGAACACAATGACGTACAAGGGTTACTCCGCTCGTATCGGCTATGACGACGAAGAAAGGATTTTCACCGGACGGTTAGCCGGCATCCGCGACGGCGTCGGTTTTCACGCAGATAACGTTGAAGCTCTTCTGGCAGCCTTTCGCGATTCTGTTGACGACTGTATCCAAACCTGCGCCAAAATCGGCAAGGAGCCCCAGAAATCTTATTCGGGGCAGATGATGTTTCGTGTCAGCCCCGACGTTCATCGCAAGGCTGCGCTTGCGGCGGAACTGTCTGGCAAGAGCCTGAACCAGTGGGCCGAAGAAGTACTGAGCCGCGCTGCAGGGTGACGCCTGCCGAGTCGAACCGTTTCTCGATGACCCGGATTTGAAAATTACCCCGATGAAACGGAGTTGCGGACATATTTTCAGGTATTTTGGCGCGAAACACGCTAGCGAGTTCCCTGCGCCGTTTTTCGCTAGTCCATACAAGCGTCAATTACGTTGGCCACCAGCGACAACTATCATGCCGAACTTTTCGGTGGCGATTTGCCTGGCGCATTTTGCGTCCGTGGACTCGAGGCGAGATGACGATTGATCGCCGCGCGGCCCCGCTATCCGTGCGTGCAGTCCAGGGTGTTGTTTCCTGAATGGGCAAGGTCTGCCGGACCGGGTTGAACGCCGGTCTGGCGGCGCGTTAATGCGCCCCGGCCGTCGCGGCGCGGACCGGGCACGATCCCGCATCAGCTCTCCCTGAGGCGAGTGCAATTCGGTGGGACCGTGCCTGCCGGTGTTGGTTTGCTCCGGACCCGGTTAGTGGATGAGGCGTAGCCGGATTCACGGAACTCGGTGGTTCCACTGTTGGGAAGGGACCTCGGATGACTTGGATGTGGCGGCTTGGGGGCAGGTCGGCATGTCTGCCGGTCGGGGGCTCGGTCGTGCCAGGTTTCGATCCGCCCCCGGCAGGGTGTTCGGCCGGTGCGGGGCCGGTTCTGGCGTGCGACGGAGGGTCGCGCCATTTCCACCGGCGATTTTGCGGCCTGATCACTCTGGGCGCGTTCGGGCGGCATTCGCGGGCGTTGGTTCGACCGGGCTGGGGGGTTGTTCCTGGCGGCGGCGTTGTTGGCTCTGCCGTCATCGGCATTTCCCTTCGCTGCGGGCAGGCGGTTGCTGGACGCTCCTTTCTGCCGGCCCTGTGCCGACGATGCGGTCTGTCGGTGTCGTGATTGCGCGAGCCAGCGAAGCGCATGACGTCAGCCGGAGGCTGTCCGCTTCCGGCATTCCGCGCGCTTTGGCGCGAAGTCCCGGCCGGCGCTGCCGGCCGTCCTTTCAGCCCGGCGTAGGGCTTTGCGGCCGTTGCGATGCCGCCCGCTTCCGAAGGACCGCATTGTGACCAGGGCGCTCCGCAATGGCATTGACTTTTGAGAGGAAATTTCTGGACTTGCCCGGCATTCCCATAAGGCTTTGAGTTGTTTGGAGAATTTCCGTTCGGCGGGGAGGACGCGGCGGCGGCTTGCGTCACCGCGCGGTTTCTGGCATCGTATGCGCGAATCGGTTTGATTCGGGAAGGCTGCGATGGATCCGCGGATCGAGAACCTGAAGTCGACGACGTTTTTCGGCAAGCGGCTGCGGCGCCGACAGATTGCCGACATCCAGACGACGGTGTCGCTGTATCCGGGGCTGAGCCGGCGGGAGTTGGGTTATACGATCTGCGAGCATCTGGGCTGGTTCACGCCGAAGGGCGGCTACCGGGTGCAGTCCTGCCTTCGGATGCTGGAGCAGTTGGAGGAGCTGGGCATTCTGAGGCTTCCGGCGACGCGGGAATCGATGCGCCGGGGTCCGCAGAAGCCGCCGGCGGAGCAAGAGTGCGGGGCGCCGGAGGCGGCGATCGCGTGCGGGCTGCAGGAGTTGGCGCCGCTTTCGCTGCGGTTGGCGAGGGAAGCGGCGGACATCGAGGCCTGGAACGGGTTGATCGATCGGCATCATTACCTTGGCTACCGGCGGCCGTTCGGGCGCCACTTGCGGTACTTCCTGCTGGACGGGCAGGGCCGCCGGCTGGGCTGCCTTCTGTTCACGGCCGGCGCGACGCACCTGCCTTGTCGGGACGCGTGGATCGGCTGGGGGGAGCGGGAGCGGGCGAAGCGCCTGGAATGGGTGGTCTGTAACAGCCGGTTCTTGCTCTTTCCGTGGGTGCGGGTGAAGTGCCTGGCTTCGAAGGCGTTGTCGATGGCGCTGCGGCGGCTTGCGGAGGACTGGGCGGCGCAACACGGCTACCGTCCGGTGCTGGTGGAGACCTTTATCGACCCGGAGCGGTTCGAGGGCACCTGCTACCGGGCGGCCAATTGGCGGCGCATCGGGCGCAGCAAGGGACGCCCGGGCGAGGAGGCATCGGGGGGCAAGAGCCGCAAGGAGGTGTACGTCTACCCGCTGGCGAAGCGCTGCCGGGAGGTGTTGCGGAACGGGCCGCCGCCGGCCCGCAAGCGCCGCCGGCCGCCGCCGGCCTTTGCGCCGGAGGATGCGTTTGTGCGGCTGTGGGGGAACGTGATCGGAACGGTGGTCCGGGTCGCCAATGAGCACGACCGGCTCTGGCGGCAGCGTCGGCGGGTGCTCAACACGCTGCTGGTGACGCTGTTCGTGTTCCGGCTGGTGTTCTCGAA
>CBDCSZ010000056.1:0-181669 GCA_965221935.1 Paracoccaceae bacterium | reverse complement strand
ATGGAAATCATCCGCTGGTTGTATCCGTAGATCTGGTCGACGAGGGCCTCGATGCGGTTGTTGTGCAGGCATAGGTGATTGACCCTTTTGACCAGGTGCGCCCGCATGTCCTGATAGTCTTTCTTCTGTTTGGCGGTCAGGCGGCGGGACCGTCCCACGGCAACCTTGACGCGCCGTTCCTCCAGCCGGGCCAGAGTTTGATAGCAGTCGGCAATATCCTCCAGCTCCTGAAACAGCCGCGGTGTGAGCGCCGCTTCCATCTTTGTCACAGACATGTTTGCGGCTTCATCGTCACCGCTGTCATCGTCGCCGCTGTCGCCGTCTGCGCCCGCGGCTCCATCCGCTCCGGCATCCGTCCCGGCGCCGAATGTTGCCTCAAGGTCGATGACTTCGCGAAGGTTGACTTCCCCCGCCAGCAGTTCCTGCCGCCAGATTGCGATTGCCTTGAAGGTCAGCGGGCTCTCGCCGAGTCCCGCAATCATTGTCCTTCGACCGGCTTCAATGCGCTTGGCGATCGCGATTTCACCTTCGCGCGACAGCAGCTCGACGCTGCCCATTTCGCGGAGATACATGCGGACGGGATCGTCCGTGAGTTCAACCTGCTCGGAAGCCGCGGTGGTGACAGCCACTTTGTTCGAGTTTGACGTCTCCACCAAATCGGTCTGCTGCGACTGCTCTTCTTCCGACTCTTCGTCGGTCTCGATGATGTTGACGCCCATCCCATTGATCATGGCCATAATCGTTTCGATGTGATCGGAGGGCACTTTGTCCTGCATCCGGTCAAGCTCATCGTGTGTGATGTAGCCCCTCTCGCGGGCCTTGCCGATCATTTCCTTGATGGCGGACTGGTTGACATTCCGCAGCGGGCCGGCCGAGTCGTTCCTATCGTCCGATTGCTGCGCGGCGTTGGATTTGATCATTTGACGCATCCCTGCACAAAACGGCCGGACACATCCGGCCATGTCACCTGCGACTGCGGCGGCGGCGCGCTCATACCGACACCAGACATGCAATACCCGGAATTTTGCGATTCTGACCCTGGTTTCCCGGCGCCGGCTGACCGCCCGAGCGTCACTTGCGTATGATATAGGTTACGGAATTCAATTCCCAAGCCCGCAAAATAATATGTTTGCCGATGTTGCCCGTCACGGGCCTTTTGGCAGTCCGGCGGCAAGTTTTTCGAACGCATCAATTTCCTGTCGGTCAATGGCGACGCCGTTCTCAGCGATCAGATAGTCGCGCGCCTGCATCGGGTCCATGCCGCGCTGCGCGCGTTGCCGCTCGCGGACAACATTGCCCAGCCGTTCAATCGAGTGGCCGGTCATGCCCTGCCTGGCGTCAATGGCAACCTCCTCAATCTCGCGCTGCTCGGCCTGTGCCGCCTGAATCTTTTCAATTTCCTCCAAAAGCATCATTTCGGCCTTGCGGACAATATCCCCCTCCGCAGCGGCCGAATCCCCGGCCGCCTGTCTGCGAAGAATCGTGAGATGCCGCGACGCCACCAGCCTTTCGACACTGTCGGGATCGCAGTCCTGGCCGATGCCGGCGCGGAATTTCGCGGGATCGGAAGTGGCGTGCGCCAGATGTTCGATGATGCTGTTAAGCACACGCCGGTTCGCGCTGTGCGTGAATTCCAGCAGTTCCAGCCGGTCCGGGAGCCGGCCGGCCGCTTGCGGAACAATCAGACAGATTCCGAGAATCACGCTTTCACGGATGTATCCGTGGATGTCATCTTCGCGTTTGCCGGCAGCGAGCGGTGAGGCTCGCAGCTCGAGGGTCGGGCTGCCGCCCCGGACCGGCCGGGTCCGTCCCCTTGCGCGCCTGTCTGGCGCGCGGCGGAGCTCGCTCAGCCCGTCATAGATGAAATTTTTGTACTGATTGCGAACGCCGATATTCTCAATTTTGTGCGCCGCGCCGCGCAGCGCCGCTTCGAAGGCGGCGAAGCCTTCCGGGGTGGCAAGGCTGTGTCTTTCGCGTTCAGTCTGCCAAAGAACTTTTGCCAGCGGGACGGCGTTGGCAATCCGGTCGCGCATCTGCTGACCGCCGAATTGCCGGACGAAGTCATCCGGATCGGTGTTTTCGGGCAGAAAACAGAATCGGAGCGATTTGCCGGGCTGCAGCAGGGGCATTGCCAGGGTCAGCGTCCGCTGTGCCGCTTGCTTTCCTGCCCGGTCGCCGTCGAGCGCGAGTACCGGTTCCGGCGTCAGGCGCCACAGCATGCGCAGATGGGTTTCGGTGACGGCTGTGCCGAGCGGCGCCACACAGGATTTGATCCCGGCTTCGTGAAGCGCGATCACATCCATGTAGCCTTCGGTGACAACGATCGTGTCGCTGTCCGTCACCGCGCTGCGGGCGCTGCGGTGATTGTAGAGGCAGGCGCCTTTGCTGAAAATCGGGGTTTCAGGAGAATTCAGGTATTTCGCGCGGGCCGCCGGATCCATCGCCCTGCCACCAAAAGCAATCGCTCTGCCGCGGAGATCCCGTATGGGAAAGATGATTCTGTTGCGGAACAGGTCGTAGTGCGAGCCGTCTTCAGACACCGCCGAGAGCCCGGCTGACCGGATCAGATCGAGCGCCTCGCCCTTGCTCCGCAGATGCCGCATGAGCCCGTTTCGCCCGCCCGGAGCAAAGCCGATTTCAAATGCTTCCTGCGCATCCTCGGAAACCCCCCGTGTCGCAAGATAGCGACGCGCCGCGGAACCCGCCTGGGATGCCAGCTGCACCCGGAAATAACGCGCGGCATCCTCGCAGACATCGTAGAGAGTCTTCCGGACCGCTTCCGCCTCAGCCTCGCGGGGGTCCGCCGCCGGCACCGACATTCCCACCGAATGGGCAAGAAATTCAATGGTTTCCCGGTAACCCAAATTGTCGAGCTTCCGGACAAATGTGATGGCGTTGCCGCTCTCCTTGCAGCCGAAGCAGTGATAGAACCCTTTTTTGTCGTCGACATGAAACGAAGGGGTCTTTTCCTCATGAAACGGGCAGCAGGCCCAGAAATCGCCCTTCGCCGAGTGCGATTTCCGCGCATCCCAGGACAGCCGGCGGCCGGCGATGCTCGACAGCGAAACCCGGGAGAGCAGCTCGTCTGTGAATCCTGAGGGAAAGGCCATGGCCGCACTATCGCCGGTTTCGCCGGCAGCGGCAATCAGCTTCTTCGAATCATTTCGCTGCCGGCGCCGCGGCCTCAATCATTCGCCGGCGATCTGAATCCGCTGTCGCAGCGTGCCGTCCGCACGGTCGTAAACGAGGATTTCTCCATCTGCGGTGATCACCGCGTACCACTCCGCAGTCACCGTGAACGCTTCCGGCATGGCGCCATCCGGCAGCGAGATCCGGTCCGGCAACACGGCGGGCGAAGTCGGGCCGAAGGAGTTGAATTTCGCGATAAACAGTCCAACAATAATTACAAATCCGACAATGATCGTGATTGTGAGCGTCATCACGAGGACTTTCAGCCATTTCAGGGCTGAGGCGTCAGCAGGAGAGACCGGAGTGTCGTTCATTGATTCCCAAGCCCGCACGATATTGGTCAAGATTGGAGGCGCGTCTCCTGCGCGTCTCGATAAGGCTTTGGCACTCGGACTGCCAGCGGATGCCGGGATCAGCCGCTCGCGCATCGCAAGACTGATCCGTTCGGGCTGCGTCTCGCTTGACGGCACTGTCGTCAGGGAACCGGACGCCGCCGCCCACCCCGGCGAAGTGTGGACGGTTGAAGACAGCGGCGAAGGCACGGGTCACATCGAAGCGGAAGATCTGCCGCTCAACGTGATCTACGACGATCCGGATGTCATCGTTCTCGACAAAGCGGCGGGTATGGTTGTGCATCCCGGGCGCGGCCATCGCAGCGGCACGCTGGTGAACGCGCTGCTGCACCGATTCGGTGAGGGTTTCCGCGCTGTCGGAGACGACGCAAGACCTGGCATCGTTCACCGTCTCGACAAAGACACGACAGGTGTCATGGTGGCGGCAAAAACCAGCCGGGCGATGATGCGCCTTGGCGAACAGTTCAGCGAAAGAAGCGCCCTTCGCCGCTACCATGCCATCGTCAGGGGTGTGCCGGTTCCGGGGCCCGGATTGGCCAGTGCCGCAAATGTGTGTTTCGAAGCCGACGGATGGGTGCGCATCGACGGCAACATTGCCCGGCACCCAAAAAACCGGCTGCGGATGGCGGTTGTGGGAAGGGGGGGACGGCATGCGGTGACCCGGGCGCGCGTCCTTCAGAAGCTGGCAGGCAGCGCCGCCTCGCTGGTTGAGTGCCGGCTGGAAACCGGCCGCACACATCAGATCAGAGTGCATCTTGAAATGGCCGGTCATCCGGTGATCGGCGACCCGCTCTACGGCGCGAGCGCAAAAATTCTGCCGGAATCGGCGGGTGAAGCGGCCAGAGAAGCCGCCGCCGCTTTCCCACGCCAGGCGCTGCATGCCGTGCTGCTCGCGTTTTCGCACCCGGCGAACGGGGAACGGATGAGGTTCGAGTCACCGCTTCCGGACGACATGCGCGGCTTGCTTCGGAAGCTGTCCGCCGCCGGCGATTGCGGCCCCAATCCTTGAAATTCATCGGTTGAACACTTACCTGTTCAGAAACATCTGAATGACAGGAGCCACGGATTGAGAAGTCAGAAATCGTTGCCGGCGCTTTCAGCGGACACAGGCCTCAGCGCCTACTTATCTGAAATCCGGAAATTTCCGGTTCTGGAAAAGGAACAGGAATACATGCTCGCGAAACGCTGGATCGAGCATAACGATTCGGCTGCCGCGCACGATCTCGTGACGTCGCACCTTCGCCTCGCCGCGAAGATCGCCATGGGCTATCGGGGGTATGGTCTGCCGATCTCCGATGTCATCTCGGAAGCCAATGTCGGCCTGATGCAGGCGGTCAAACGTTTCGATCCGGAACGCGGCTTCCGGCTGGCCACCTATGCGATTTGGTGGATCAGGGCGAATGTGCAGGAATACATTCTCCGCTCCTGGAGCATGGTCAAGATAGGCACCACGCGCTCGCAGAAAAAACTGTTCTTCAATCTGCGGAAAGCCAAGCAGCGCATCGGCGTGATTGACGGCCAGCTGACCGACCAGCAGACGGACCGAATCGCTAAAAACCTGAACGTCTCCACAAAAGACGTCGTGTCCATGGAACAGCGGATGGCGGGGCGTGACGGGTCGCTCAATCAGACCGTCCGTCAGGATATGGAAGACTCCACCGAGTGGATGGACATGCTCGAGGATCCGAACGCTGACCACACCGGCCGGTTTGCCGAGGAACAGGAATCGGAAGTGCGCAGGACTCTCCTGTTGATTGCGCTGGACGTGCTCAATGAGCGTGAGGCGGACATTTTTTCCAATCGCCGGCTGAGCGATGAGCCGCACACTCTTGAAAAACTGTCACACAAATACAATGTCAGCCGGGAACGGATCCGCCAGATCGAAGAAAAAGCCTACAGCAAGATCAAGGCAAGGGTGTTGGAGCTGGCAAGTGAAAAGGGCATGGCCCCCGCCTGACCCGCCGGCCGTTCAGGTCTCCATCGCTTCCAGTTCGTCGATGTAACGGGAAATCACCGCGATGCCGCTGCTCCAGAACGCCGGATCGGTGATGGCAATGTCAAACGGCGCCAGCAATTCACTGTGATGCTTTGCGCCACCGGCCGAAAGCAGCGCGATGTATTTCGCGGTGAAATCAGCCGCTCCAGCTTCAAAGGCGGCGTAAAGGGCCAGGGCGAGGCCCAGTCCGAACGCATACGAATAGACGTAAAATGGCTCGTGGATGAAGTGCGGAACATATGCCCAGTGGCATTTGTAGTCAGGCGTGAAAGAGAAGACCGGCCCCAGGCTCTCGGCCTGAACCGACATCCACAGCGCGCAGATTTCCGGCGCCGTCAGTTCGCCGCGCGCGCGGCTGCTCTCGTGAAGCCGGCTTTCGAACGCGTGGAACGCAGCCTGCCTGATCATCGTGTTGATCATGTCTTCGACTTTGCCGGCCAGCAAAACCCTTCTTTCCTCTTCGTTCGCCGCATCCTCGAGCAGCCGCTGAAACGTCAATGTCTCGCCAAAGACACTTGCGGTCTCTGCCAGTGTGAGCGGTGTGTCGGCCATCAATGTGCCTTGTCCGGCCGCGAGGGTCTGGTGCACGCCGTGGCCGAGTTCGTGCGCAAGGGTCATCACATCGCGCGGACGCCCTTGGTAATTCAGCAACACATACGGGTGGACATCGGTAGAAGCCGAATTTGAAAACGCCCCGCCGGCCTTTCCAGGGCGCACACCGGCATCAATCCAGTGCCACAAAAAAAACTTTTCCGCGATCTCGGCAAATCTTGGTGAGAATCCGGCAAAGGAGGCAAGCACAATTGACTGCGCCTCGGGCCACGGTATTTTCGCCTTGCTGGCCATTGGCAGCGGTGCGTTCCGGTCCCACTGCTGCAGGCGGCGAAGCCCGAGCCATCTCGCCTTGAGGCGGTAATACCGGTGTGAGATCTGAGGATAGCTCTGAGCGACGGCCGCCAGCATCGCATCGACGACGCTGCCTTCGACATCGTTTGACAAATGCCGTTCCGCCTGGGGCGTGTCGAAACCGCGCCACCTGTCGTCAATCGTACGTTCCTTGGCCACCGTGTTGATAACGAGCGAAAACAGCGGCAGCCGGGCATTGAGTTGCTTCGACAGCGCCTTGAACGCATTTCGGCGCATGGTACGGTCGGGCGCGGTCATGCGGTCCAGGGCTTCCGGAAGCGTCAGGTCGCGGCCCGCGACGCGGAACTTCATCGCGGCGCAGGTCTCGTCAAACATTCTGACGATCGCCGACGGGCTGGCGGTGGAAACTTCAGTCGAATACTGCTCGAGTTCAGCCGACAAAAGGTGTGGCTTGAGTTTCCGCACCCGCCGGAAGTAGGGGCGATAGCGCGACAAACCGTCGTTTTCGGCGAACAGGGATTCTAGACGGTCGTTTTCGATGCGGTTGATTTCGACATCAAGAAACGCCATCGGGCTGGTCCATAGGGCGATCTTTTGTTCGATGTCGCTCGCAAACTTGCCGCGCTGCGGATCCAGCGTGTCGAGTGAATAGCGCAGATCCGCAAAGGCTTCGATTCTCGATATGCGCGTCTGTATCTCTTCCAGACCGAGAACACATTCCAAGAGTTCGCTGGCACCAAGACCGGCGATGCGGCCGGAGTAGCGGTCAACAAACGCGGAAGCCTCCCGTTCAAGGCTTTCGAGGCTCTGCGCCAATTCGTCCGAGTCAGGTCCCGGAAAAAGATCAGAAAGGTCCCATCGCGGCAGCGCTTCCGCGTCCGGTCCTTCTTTGTCCGCCTCTGTGTCGTCTGTCGTGGCCATGGTTTCCTCTCCTGAAATGGTTTTTTGAATCAGGTGTTTTTAAACCCGAGTTTCGGCTGCGCCCAATCCGGCAGCAAGGCGCGTGAATGCGCCGCCGAAATCTCCTCTAACGCGCACGCAAGTTTTCCGCCAGGCTCGCACGACCGCCGCTCATTGAGGTCAATGTGCAGGAGCAGATGCTCGCCGGTGGCCAGTTCCGCGCCATCCTCGTTGCACAGCACGTGATGCAAATGCAGTTTCTTGCCCTGGCCGAACAGGCAGACGGTTTTGACCTCGACAGCATCGCCTTCATAAGCTTCGTTAAGGTGCCGTATGTGGGTTTCCAGCGTGAAATAGCTCATCCCGGCAGCGACATAGGATTGGTCGCAGCCGATCCGGGCCAGGAACTCGTCGGTCGCCAGACTGAAAACCTCCAGATACCGCGCTTCGTTCAAATGGCCGTTATAATCGATCCAGTCGGGAGGAATGACCCGCTTGATTGTGATCATCGGCTTTTCCGGCCGGTTCTCCGGAAGCGGCGCCGTCAATGATTGCTGGCTGTCGCGCAGAAACCGGCCCGGTCCCCAGTTCCGGGCTTTCAGCCCACGCAGCATCGTGACGAGATTCGCATCGCGTATCCGCTCGAGTTCGTCGATTGTGTGGTGGCCCGACTGTTCATTGGACTGTTTTCCAATCTCTTCAGCGAAGGCGCCGGTCATCGGCGGCGTGTCCATAAGTCTGGTCCAGGGGAACGCGAGACACGGGCCGAACTGCTCTAAGAAGTGCGCCATACCGGCGGCCCCGCCGGCGATCCGATAGGTCTCAAACAAGCCCATCTGCGCCCAGCGCAGCCCAAATCCGTGCGTGATCACATCATCGATTTCACCTGTGGTGGCGATGTCGTCGTGCAGCAGCCAGAGAGCTTCGCGCCAGACGGCCTCGAGCAGCCGGTCGCCGATGTGGGCTTCGATTTCGGCGCGCACGACCAACGGCCGCATGCCGATCTGGCGCAGAATGCCGTCGGCGCGATCAAGAATCCCGGGCGGGTTGCTGTCGGACCGCACGAGTTCGACGACCGGCAGCAGGTAGACCGGATTGAACGGGTGCGCGACGATCAACTCGTCAGGTCTCGTGGCGCCTTGCTGCAGTTCAGACGGTTTGAAACCGGATGTCGATGAAGCGATGATCGCGCCCGGAGGGCTGTGTTCCTGAATTTCGCCATAAACATCCTGCTTGAAAGACAACCGTTCGGGCACGCTTTCCTGGATCCATTCCGCATCTGCGACAGCTGACCGCAGTTCGGTCGGGAAGCGCAGCGATCCCTCGGCGGGCAGCATCGCATCGTAAAGCGCCGGGTAGGAGCGTCGGGCCCTCGCAAGTGTCGCATGGACTGAATCGCGGGCCGATGAGACGGGATCGAACAGGTTGACATCCCAGCCTGAAAGCAGAAACCGGGCAGCCCATCCGCCGCCGATCACACCGCCGCCGATCACCGCGACGGTTCGCGTCTGTCGCATTTCGATTCTCCCGGCGCTGGCCGCATTTCGTGCTGGATACGGGCAGAATCTACGCCGCTGCAATCGCAAATGTCACTGCGGATCACATGCCGGGACGCCCAGGCGCCTTGATCTATGCCAACGAAGCCACCGCTGCTGGAAGTTGCGCCGCAGAGGTGGCCACGCTGCCGGTTTGAGTTGCGGCGAATTGTCCCGGCGGCACCCGCGAAGTGGGCTGCTGCGCATACCTAAGGACTCCGAATCGCCCGCGGTTGCATGAACAGTTGTTGGGCTGCGGAATGTTGATGTGCCGGCCGTGCAGGCTCAATGGCACAATGGCGCGAATCCGGTTCCGGTTCCGTCAATCGCCTGATTTCTGGTTTCCGCAACGCGAGAATCCTTCACTTGGCAATGTGCCGCGGGTCACGCATTCCGGCGAGGCGCGCGCCTGAACCATGTCATCCGCCTGCGGGTTTGTTGGCTGGAAATTGGAAGGCTGCGCATGAATGTCCAGTCGTCATGGCGCCTTTCCTTGGTCCGGCATCCGGCGCACTTGGATGGCCGAGACAATGTCCGCCACCGATGCCTTGCTCTCCCGCAGCGGTTTCGCCCATTCCCGTCCGGGATGCAGCGTGTCCCATTGCGGCCGGCGCCGGTTCCGTCGACTCTTTCCCGGATCGTTGTTCGCGAACCCATCGGCAACCACATTCCAACCGGGCGACACTCCGAAATCGGCGCCTGTTCGGTCAGTCCGGTCCAAACGGGATCCAGCACAAGCCACCAACAGCCGAAATCAGCCAGATCCTGATTGCCTGCCGACCGGACAGTCTCTGCGTGCTTCGACAGCCGCTGAGAAACCGAATTTGCCTTTGGCTTTGGTTAGCCCCGCTCCCGGCGCCTTCCCGGCATGTCAGCCTTGCCGGCGCAAATCGGCCTGCTTTCATCGAGATCAGCATACACAGAGAACAGCCAAGTATACTTCATCGTGTAGACGTCAGCACCTTCAAGGGGGTTCCTCTGGCGGTCAATGATCGCAAGGATAACCCATGAGTTCCCTGTCGGCCTAGTGATCCAACTCATCGACGCTAAATGGATTGTTGACCCGCACGGTTCTATCGCTCGCAGTTGCGGCCGTTCCAGCAAATGATCCGGATGCAGTGCCTCTTCCGGGCATGATGCGCGGCTTTCGATTTGCTGGACACCATCGGACCGCCGCGGACTTTGACGATGAGATCGCAAACGGTGAATCCCTCTTCATCGGCCATGCGCATGAAGTCGCAATGCGGCCGCAGGGACCGGTGGCAATGCACCATGTCTGTTATCTTTGCCAGCAGTGACCCGCGCGGCTTGCGAACGCGTTTCGCCGGTTCGGGAAATGGCGGGCACAAGTCGCTCAAGGTCCTTTTCTCATCCTAACCGCACGAGGCCGTCGCGCCAAAGTTCTCATCGAAACGCTTCCGGACTTTGTCGCGGCTCTGTGGACCGGCGTACGGCGGATCGCAGACAACTGTGCCGAAAACAGGATCTGGAATGCTTTCCATCTTCCTATTGTTGCCGACAATCATGGTCTTGTGTTTTGGATCGATGTCCATCGAAACGACACGCCGGGTGGATCTCTTCCAGAACCGGCCCGCGTTGTACATCGAGTCAAGGACTGGCTTCGGCGGGATCGATGGGTAGGAGCCTAACAGAACTTGCAGCAGCTCGCTGTCACGCTTCTCCCACACGCCGCTGATTGGTGGATGGTTTTCCTGTTCCTTGGACGCGGCGGCCTGGTGCTTGGCTGCTAGTCCGAGGTCAGACACAATGAAGTGTGTTTCTGGACTTGTTCTGCTTTTTCCATTAGTTAGTGTCCGCCAGAGAACCCCCTTTTTTGGCGATATCGGACGACGGCTGTCAACAGATCCGGGCGCCATGGCGCGGTGATTTCCCTGCTCCGGGATGTCTGAGCGCCTCGAGTGGCGGGTTTTCCGCCGCCGGAGCCGCGATTTTTGGCCCGTTTTGACAACAGCGCACGGGGAGCCGTTCCCGCTCCGGGCGGGTTATGGGCGAAGGGGGTTTGGAGGCGCCGTCAGGCGCCGCGCCGCCGCCGTGTCTTCCTCCACGCCTTCCGGCGCAGCAGAAGTCCGATGCGGTGGATGTTGAGGGCGGCCACCGAGAGAGCCGCCGCGCGGGCAAAGCCCTCCGGCCCGCGGGCCAGAACCCGGTCAAGGCCGCGGTGCCCGAGGTTGTTGATCGCCGATTCAACCGCCGGATGCTGACGGCGCAGCGCGGCGAACGCACCGTCCCGCTCGCGCTCCCGGTCTTCCCTGTTGAGATAACCCTTCTTCGGCAGCGCGTTGTGATCGAGCAGCGCGTCAAGACGCACACGGTTGCCGGGGCTGTGAAAGCCGCGGTCGAAGCTCACCGCGCGGAGGTCGGGAAACCGCGCCCGGGCGGCCTCGACCATCGGCGCCGCATAATCCACGTCGCTGCCCTCCCACATGACCTCGTGGTGAAGGATGAAGCCGTGCCGGTCCTCCAGGATGCAGACCGGAACGCCAAGCTCCACCGGACATCCCGCCTCGTATGTTCAGAGAATCAGAATTGAACGAGGGAGGTGGCTGTGGATAAGTTGGGGGGCGGATTCCTGTGGAAAACCCGCCGCTTGTGTTCCGCCGCCTCTCCGGTTCATTTCTGTGCCGGGACCGCCGCCGCCAGGCCTGGCGGCGGCGGAGCGGGGCCAGGCCCCGCAGGACGGGTCGGACCGAAACCGCCTTGGATCATCGGATCCGTGGGCAAGCGTGGTCGGCCCGCCCTCCCTTCAGCCTCCCGGGTCCTGAATGGATGCCTGGGGTTCGAGAACCGAATCATCGCGAGGATAGGAGCGGGAGACCATGGCCATCGTAGCCGCCGGAATCGACGTCAGCAAGAAGACACTCAACATCCATCTCAGCGGCAGGGACGACACCGCCGCCAACGACAGGGACGGCTTCCGCAAGGTCGCCCGCATCCTGAGGGACGGCGGCGCGGAGCGGGCCGTCATCGAGGCCACCGGCCGGATGCACAGGGCCCTCTTCCAGTCCCTGCATGACCGCGGCTTCACCGTCTGCGTGGTCAACCCCCGCCAGTCCCGGGACTTCGCCAGGGCCGGCGGCGAGCTGGCGAAGACGGACCGGGTCGACGCCAGGGCGCTGGCCGCCTTCGGGGCCGCGTTTCCGGACATGGCGGCCTCGGCGCCGGCCGGCGTGACGGTCGACCGGCTCCGCGACATGCTCGTGCTCCGGGAGAAGCTCGTGGACCAGCGCGCCGACCTGAAGCTGGCCTTCGACGAGGTCGGCGATCCGGCTCCGGACGGGCCGGTCCCGAAAATCCTCGCGGAGCTTGACGCCGGCGTCCGCGAGTATGACCGGCGGATCAAGGAGCTGATCACCGGCGCGGAGGAGCATGCGGAGAGCTACGGGATCCTGACTTCGGTTCCGGGCATCGGCCCCGTCACGGCGGCGGCCCTGATCGCGTGGATGGGCGAGCTCGGCGCGATCGGCGGCCGCCAGGCCGCCGCGCTGATCGGCGTGGCGCCCTTCGCCCGCGACAGCGGAAGCCGCAAGGGCGGGCGCCATGTCAGCGGCGGACGGAGGAGGCCGAGGGACGTCCTCTACATGGCGGCGATGGCGGCCTGCGCGTTCAATCCCGAGATGGCGGAGTTCCACGGCCGGCTGAAGGAAAGGGGAAAGCCCCACAAAGTCGCGGTGACCGCGGTCATGCGCAAGCTGATCGTGACCGCGAACGCCCTTCTCCGCGACCGGCGCATGTGGGAGGACCGGACCGGGGCCGCCGCCGGCTGACGCCCGCGCGGACCGTGTCCCGCGGCCGTCTGCGGGGCACAAAACGAATCAGACGCGCCGGTCAGGTCACCGCGGCCGGACTGCCTCGGCATGCCCGCATTGCGCCCGCCTGTGGACGGGCCTGTGGACGGGATGTGGAAAACCCGGAACAGGACCTCCGAAAACCGCCGGAAAAGGCCGAATCCGGGCTTGACTCAAAACATGGATGCTTGCCCTTCGAGATCCAGCGCGTGTGCGGCTCGAAGATCGAGAACACCTTCTCATCCTGCGGGATGGTCTCGCCCTTGAGAATACGGCGGTCGATCTGGTCGATCTGACGCTTCGCATGCGCGATATAGCCTTCGATCTCCACGATCTCCCAGGCCTTCACTCCATGTGCGGCCAGATCCGCAAGGCCCGCCTCCGCACGCGCGGCAAGCTCGAGGCAGCGCGCAAGATATGCCTCCACATGCTCAGGACGCGCCCGCCGGGTCACCCGCACCCTGTGGAACAGCCGCCGAACCGAGCGCGACAGGTGTTTCCACTGGCGCCAGCCGCCGACACCGCTCTCTTCCGCCGCGCGGCCCGCCGCGCGGAGCAGGCAGCGCATCGCGTCCCACAGGAGACTGACATCCGTCGGATAGCGCACATCGGTCTCGGCCACGAAGGAGTCACACCGCCCGGCCAACGGCGCGCCAGGCTTTTTTCTTGCGACCGCATGGCCGCTCTCCACCACCAGACCGTTCACCGCCGCCAGAAGCTCCGGACTCAGAAGGCTCACATTGTCCACCAGATTCTGATAGTTGTAACGGTGATTGTCCCAGACATCGGCATGGCCGAGAAACCGGCGCAGCGTCATGTGCTCGTTCACCAGCTCGCGGAGACGGTCGAAATCGCAGCCCAGACCCTGCTTGACCACGCCCATCACAAGGATCCGCCACATCTCCATGCCCGGACGGCCCACGGTCCTGTCGGTCCCGGGAAGAATGTGCTCCTCCAGAAGGGCGAACAGCCGGGAGCGGAAATGCCCGTCGGCATAGAGATGCTGCAGTCCCAGCAGCAAAGCCGGAATGTCGTCCCTGGACTTCAGGTCCAGCTCAATGTCCTCGATGCGGACCTCGCCGAGTTTCATCTGCGGATTGCGAACCTGTCTCATGACTGCCCCCGAAGAAGTGCGCAAATCAGCCCGGATCAGGCCTGAAAGGGTCGAAAACAGCCTTCCAGCCGAAATCTTCGCGCCCGAAATACCACACTTTATCACACTACGTCAACAAGTTAGTGGGTTTTCTGGCAAGCACTAGTTATTTCCTATGCCCACTAACAGCGACATTCAGCAAAGCCTTCAGGAAAGTGGTTTCACGCGGGAACAGTCACGCGCCCTGGCCGAGGCTTTCCCGCACCGACGGTCAACCACCTTGGATCTGTGGATGCTTGCCTTCGCTGGCTTGCTGGTTGCGGCTATTGGTTGGGTTGTTGTCGAACTTGGCAATACCCGTGACTCAATCCACAATCTGGAGACCCGCATGGAAGTTCGGTTGGACACGATGGAACAGAGTCTGACACGTATTGAGACCATTCTCCAGGAACGCCTGCCCTCTCCACAATAGATCAACCCGGACAAGGTTGGCGCCTGGGAAAATGAGCCCCGGGGGCAGCCTACAGGCTCGCCGGAAGATCCTGCGCAGTCTCAAGGCTCTTCAGCTCTGACAATTGTGGCCGGCCCGTCCCGCCAAACCGTTTCCGCCAGTTGCAGTACGTCGCATCGCTGATCCTAACACTGCGGCATGCCGCTGACACATCATCACCAGCAGTCAGCTTCAGCTCAATCTCCCGCAGCAGCTTCAACACATCTTCATCTGAATGTCGTTTCCTCGCCATGCCCCCTCTCTCAGCCAATGCAATGGCCCAGTTCTAGGGGGAAGGACAACGGTGCTTTCGTATATAATTGCATCTTTGTTAGTTTTTTGTTTGCTCTATATTGAGAACATAAATTGAACATGTATGCTGTCGCCATGACAGCGAATCTTCTTAGACGAAAACCTTTTCAGCCGGGCAGGGAAACCGCTTTTGTCGGCGGACTGACGCTTGCCGCCTGCCGCGCGCATGAATTTTGTGGCCCGTCCCGGCGCACGCTTGCTCTTATGCTTGCCGGATATCTTGCCGGGCCGGTGCTGTGGATCTGCCCCGCATGGCGAAAAACGCGTTTGAATGCTGACGGCATCCTGGCGCACTTCAATCCGGGCTGGCTTCTGATGGTGTCGCCGTCGCGGGAGCAGGATGTTCTCTGGTCGATGGAGGAGGCGCTGCGCAGCGGCGCGGCATCTCTTGTTGTGGCTGATTTGGCGGAATTGCCGGCGCTTGTGCCTGTGCGGCGGCTGCATTTGGCGGCGGAATCAGGCGCTGGAGATGGAATCGCTCCGACGGGCGTGATTTTGACTGCGGGCGAGGGCGGCGCACAGGGAATTGCAAGCCGTTGGCATATGTCGCCGCGGCATTCTTTCGGCGCCGTCCGCTGGCGGCTTGAACGCCGCCATGCGCGGGGGACGCCGCCGATGGCTTGGAATCTGATCAAACAGCAATCCCGATTATATCTTGCCGCGGGACCGGCGCTGAGCGGAGAAACCTGGCCGGACCAGCTCAAAGGCTGGGACAGTCTCGCAAAACAGACACAAAGTGAAACCGGAGATATCCTACAGTTTCCCGCCAGCGAGCCAGCGCGCCAGCGCCTTGTCCGGGTCACTGATCTCGGCGACTGAGGCATACCAGAAATCTTCCCAGCCCTGTTCGGGCAGGCCGGTGAACAGCATAAGATTAAGCGGATACTGATCGCTGTCCGTGCAGCGGCGGAAATCATCGCGAAACAGAAAAGTCGGCTTGTTCCAGGCAATCGCCATCCCCAGTTCAACCATGACGCCCTCATCCGGCGGACACCCGTTCACAACGGCAAACGTGCCGTCAGAATCACGGACATCCCGCAGGTCGGACTGGCCAACCTCGTAGGCCCAGCCGGATTTGCTGAAATCGATTTGATTGTTGCGCTCAAAAGGCTCCCAGACCGTCGCACCCAATTCCTCCAAAGCCGACTTGATGTCCTGAAGCGGGCCTGACTTCTGCTGCTGAGAGAACCCGTACGGATTGGCGAGATACAAAGTTTTCGACATGCTTTCCTCCGAATCCGGGAACCGGATATCAAACTCGGTTACGCATTTTGGCGCAGATTAGAAACTGACGCCACAGCCGCCTGTTTCGGCGGAAAACTGAAAACAGCAACAACGGCAGACGCGCCCAACCGTGTTTCTTGCCGCATGCCGCCGCCAGTGTTCGGTCACCGGCCGCATAGACACGGATCCCGGCGACTGGCTGACGATTTCGAACCCGGACTTTGCCAAAGAGAACGCTGCCGGGCATTCCGCGTGGCCCGTCAAATGAATTCAGCGGGTGATTTGCCCGAAGATGCGGAGTTCCTTATGCACCCCGGATCGAATGAAACAAAGCAGAGGCTGTTGGCAAATGATCCGCAGCGCCCGCCCCGACGATGCCGAAGCCATCGCCGCCATTTGGAATTCTGTGATACGGGACTCGGTCGCGACATTTAACAGTGTCGAAAAATCGCCGACGGAAATTGCGCGACTCGTCGTAGAAAAGAGGGCAGCGGGCCACCCGTTCCTGGTCTCCGGAAAGGAACGGATTTTCGGGTTCGCGACATACGGACAGTTTCGTTCAGGCGTTGGCTATGCGCATACGATGGAACACACGATCCACCTCTCGCCGGAAGGGCGCGGACAGGGGAGGGGACGCGCCTTGATGGCTGAAGTTGAGAGACGCGCCATGGCTGGAAATGTGCATTCGCTGATTGCCGGAATCAGCGGCGAGAATCTGGGCGCGATCGGGTTTCACGCGGCGATCGGCTACCGGGAAATCGCCCGCCTGCCGGAAGTCGGGCAAAAGTTCGGCCGCTGGTTCGACCTGGTCTTGATGCAGAAAATTCTGCTTCCCGGGATGTGAACGAAATGTCCCTTTGGACACGGGTCAACGACACGCTTCATTCTGTCGCCAAGCAGGGCAGAAAGGCCTCAGATATTGTCGACGGCCTACGGAAGGCGAACCGGCAGGTGACATTTGCTGTCGCCTTGGTTTCGCTCGGCGCAAAGCTGGCAAAGGCGGACGGGCAGGTGACAGTTGACGAAATCCAGGTGTTCAAAACGGTGTTTCGCATCAGCAAAGCCGATGAGCGAAAGGTTGGCAAAGTGTTTGACCTGGCGAAGGAGACCGTTGCCGGCTTTGAAACCTATGCCGCCGCCGTTGCGCGGCTCTACAAGGACGACGAACGGGTCCGTGATGACGTTATGGAAGGTCTGTTTCAGATTGCCGCGGCCGATGGAGACATCACGCCGCCTGAAGAGGCGTATCTCAGACGGGTGAACGAGATATTCAGCCTGCGCGCAGGAAGTTTTCAACTGCGTCTCGACCGGTTTTCGGCGGGCGACGCACAAAGCCCGTATGTCATCCTCGGTTTGGATCCGTCATCGCCGACCGGCGAGGTCCGGCTGCGCTGGAAAGAGCTGGTGCGCGCCAATCATCCTGACATTGTGATGGCGCGGGGCGCGCCGCCCGAAGCGGCAAAGCTTGCCGAAAACAGGGTTGCTGACTACAACTGCGCCTGGGACGAGATCAAAGCGTCGCGGGGACTGTGACACTCAGCCTCTTTGACGCGCCGCGGGAAAGACTGTGTCCCCGCGAAGCGAAATGATGCTGCAACACTGCCTTCGGCGCGCCAATCGGGAATAATTGGAGGGAGCGACATGACCGTCAAGCGCATCCCGCCGGGCCAGCCCGGCACCATAGAATGGCTGACGCTGTTTCTCATAATTTCCTGTTATGCGCTGTTGGCGGTCATGACCACCGTCGTCGCCAGTTTCTCCCCGGTACTGGCCGCGGTCGGATGCGCGGTGCTGATCGCTTTCCATTCCTCGCTTCAGCACGAGGTGATTCACGGCCATCCTCTTCCCAGCCGCGGGTTGAGCGAAACATTGGTTTTCCCGGCTGTCGGCCTCTTTATTCCATACCTCCGGTTCCGCGACACGCACCTCCAGCACCACTACGATCCCAATCTGACCGATCCCTATGAAGATCCGGAGACCAACTACCTGGACCCGGTCGTTTGGAAGCGGCTTCCGGCGGCGGTGAAACCGGTTCTGCGTTTCAATAACTCTTTACTCGGGCGCATGCTGCTCGGTCCGCTGATTTCACAGATTTATTTCATGGCCGGAGACTGGCGCCTTTACCGCGGAGGCGATGGGAAAGTCGCCAGACACTGGCTGTTGCACATCTTGGGGGCCATTCCCGTGCTCGCATGGGTTTGGGCGGTGAGCCCGCTTTCGGTCTCTGCCTATGTTGCGGCCGCGTACGGCGGCCTCGCCCTGCTCAAGATCCGGACTTTTCTGGAGCATCAGGCGCATGAGAGACCCACAGGCAGAACCGCCGTCATCGCCGACCGGGGTCCGCTGGCCCTGCTGTTTCTGAACAACAACTATCATCTTGTGCATCACATGAACCCTTCTGTCGCCTGGCACCGGCTCCCGGCGATGTTTGAAGACGAACGCGAGAAATTTCTGAATTTCAACGACGGATACCTCTACAACTCCTACGCACAGGTGTTTGCGAAGTATTTCTTTGCCCCCAAAGATCCGGTGCCGCATCCGCTTTGGCCGAGTGACTGAGCGGACCAGCCGCCATTGTCTGCGCAATGGCGCAACCAAACATCACCGCATCGATCCGGCAATCGTCAGTCGTGAGGACGAGGCCAAATGTCGATGACAACGTCCTCGAAACAGCCAGGCCGATTGCCGAAGCTCGAAACCAGCCTGCAGGCGCGGCGCCGTCGGGTCTGGCGCGCCGCGGACTGCGGCCGGCGGCGGTCTCAAGACGCGGGTTTTCCGATGTTCGGAGTTTCCCGAGACAGCGCCGTCCCGATTCTCGATCGCGTAAACCGGTATTGATTGAACAGGGCGCAATCCGTCACCCCGGCACGAACGGAACGGTGTTCTTCATGCACGGACGGTCTGAGAATTCCGCAAACCAAGCTGCAAGAGCGGCGCGTTCCCGCCGCCAGCTGCGACCCTCGTGGCGCAGGTCGAGATAGCCGAGCGCGCAGCCCACGGCAATGTGACCCATGTCGACCGGTCCGGCGAGATGGCTCATCCATCGAGACTCGATCGCCTCAAGCGAACGTTCGATCTTGCCCCATTGCGCCTCTGTCCAGGCATCGGACCTGATCGCCTCATCGCGGCACCGGACTTCATAAACCATGAGCACAGCCGCATCCATGATGCCGTCCGCGGTGGCCTCAAGGGTCAGAGTTTCCCAGAGGGCGTGGCCGTCCGGATACATACGGCCGGCCGCCTGGTCATTGAGGAAGCGGCAAATGGTCCGGCTGTCATAGATGGCCGATCCCGATGGTCGTGTCAGCGTCGGAATCTTGCGCAACGGGTTTTCCGCAAGTTCAGAGGCGGATTTGATCGGCGTGCCGATCACCGTGACGACCTCAACCGTGTCGAACCTGTCGAGTTCGTGCAGCAGCGCGACGACCTTGCGGGCGAATGGAGAGGCCGGATTGTAGTAGAGCTTCATGTCAGTGTTTCCCTTGATTGCGGGCGGTTCGGTCCGCCGCCGGCCCATCCCGCCGGCTGTGCGGCGCGATCGCCGAAATTGCGTTCCCGGAGCCGTCCTTTGCTGGAATTTCAAATCCCGGTTGGCGTCATTCCGCTTGCTGAGGGCCGGGATGCGCAGGCTGGCACTGCGCCCTCGGATTCGCTGAGATGCCCAATGCTGTCACCCTTGGGCAAGAGTATCGGAATTGACCAGGCTATCTTTTAAGCCGCTGTGGGTTCTCATAAGACACTCCCGAATCATACCGGACGGCCCCGCCAACACTGGCCCGCGCCGCCAGGCGCAACCGACATCCATTGAAGGCACAATGCCGATCGCCGGTCACAACTCGATACCATGTCCCTCCAGTGGCCGCGGCCTGTAAATCATGACGGAAAGAATCGGAACAACAATTCCCGAGGCAACTGTGCCGCGGACTGCTTCGGCCGAAGACGTCGAGAAGTTGACATTTAGCCGATAGGGAATCGGCGGCCCGCAGCGAATAGCCCTTTTGGCTGGCGTCGTCCGCGCTGAGCATGATGCGGGTTTCGCGCGCAGCTTCCGCCAGTGCGGCGTCTTTTCTCTTGGGCATCGAGGCTGTCAGCTGTTCGCAGGACCGGTTTGGAACAGCGGCCGATTGAACCATTCTGTCCATTGGCCTGTGTCTTCCGGCCATTGTTTTGGGCAATTTCACAGCAGTGAATGGATTTGATATTCAAAGACTATTGCCGCCCAATCACCGCGGCATTGCAATCTCATTGACCCGCAGCGAAAGGACCGCAGACGCATGCTCCAGTACGCAGCCGGGCGATTGATCTCACTGTTGGTGAGCCTTGCCGCGGCAAGCGTCGTCATTTTCTGTGTCATCGAAGTTATTCCGGGCGATGCCGCCTCCTACATGCTGGGATTGAACGCATCGCCGGAAACAGTTGCCGCACTCCGGGAGGAGCTTGGCCTGACGGGGAGCGCCGCTGAACGGTATTTCGCTTGGGTCGGCGGCATGCTGACCGGCGATTTTGGTATCTCCTACACCTACCGGGTGCCGGTTTCAGAGCTGGTGCAGGCGCGCGTCGCAGTGTCGCTGCCGCTTGCGCTCTATGCCCTGCTGCTGTCGACGGCGATTGCGTTTCCTGCCGGCATCATCGCCGCCTCACGGCGCGGCGGAATGACTGACTTCGGCATTATGGGTGTGACGCAGCTGGGAATCGCGGTTCCCAACTTCTGGTTTGCAATGCTGCTGGTGCTGGCCTTCGCAATCAGCCTGAAATGGTTTTCCGCCGGAGGATTTCCGGGCTGGGAGCACGGTGTGCTGGCCGGGATCAAGTCGCTGACGCTCCCTGCGATCGCCCTGGCGCTGACCCAGGCCTCCATTCTGGCAAGGGTCATGCGGTCGGCGCTGATAGAGACGCTGTCGCAGGACTATATCCGAACCGCGCGGGCAAAGGGCCTGTCGCGCCGGCAGGTCACTGCGCGCCATGCATTGCGCAATGCTCTGATCCCGGTCTTGACGATTATCGGGCTTCAGTTCTCATTTCTGCTCGCCGGCGCCATCATCATCGAGAATGTGTTTTTTCTTCCGGGTCTGGGCCGGCTGATCTTCCAGGGAATCACGCAGCGCGATCTGATCGTGGTCGAAAGCGTGGTCATGCTACTCGTATTCGCCGTCGTTGTCGTCAACTTCATCGTGGATATCGCCTACGCGATTGCGGATCCAAGGCTGAGGGCCGGCGCTTGAAACTGCCGCCATTGCTGATTGTCGGCGCCGCAGCCGCCGCCTTTTTCCTGGCCGCGGCCGGGCTGTCCTTCATCTGGACTCCCTATTCGGTCGAAATGCTCAACATTGCCGAGAAGCTGAGGCCGCCCGACCGCGAACATCTTCTGGGGACGGATCATTTCGGACGGGATGTGCTGTCGATGCTGATGGTCGGCGCCCGCACATCGATCGGCGTTGCCGTGCTTGCTGTCGGAATTGGCATGGCGCTCGGCGTTCCGCTCGGTCTCGCGGCGGCCGCGGGCCGCGGCGGCGTCCTCGATGAGCTGATCATGCGCGGCAACGACCTCGTGTTTGCGTTCCCGTCGCTGGTGATCGCGATTCTGATCACCGCCGTGTTCGGCCCATCCGCCGTGAACGCAATCCTGGCCATCGGAATCTTCAATATTCCGGTGTTTGCGCGTGTGACACGGGGCGCCGCTCTGAGCTTGTGGACGCTTGACTTTATTTTGGCCGCCCGCGTTGCCGGCAAGGGCGTGGGGCGGATATCGGCCGAACACATCCTGCCCAACATTGCCAATCTGCTGATTGTTCAGGGGACAATTCAGTTTTCGCTCGGCATTCTGGCTGAAGCCGGTCTTTCCTATGTCGGGCTCGGCGCCCAGCCGCCAACTCCGAGCTGGGGCAGGATGCTCGCCGACTCGCAGACTTTGATCTACACGACACCGCGGCTGGCGCTGCTGCCGGGCCTCACCATCGTCGCCATGGTGCTGGGGCTGAATCTGCTGGGAGACGGTTTGCGCGACACTTTGGATCCGAAGGTCAGGCGGGTGCGCTGATGGGACTGCTTTCGGTTCAGAATCTGAATGTCTCAATCCATTCGGTGAACATTCTGAAAAACGTCTCCCTGGACATCGCCCCCAGCGTCAGTTTTGGGCTTGTCGGAGAGTCCGGTTCGGGAAAGTCAATGACTGCGCTGGCAATCATGCGCCTGCTTCCCGGCGGCGCGGCGCGTTCAGGCCGTGTCAAGCTCGACGGATCGGATTTGACCTCGCTTTCGGAACGCCGCATGTGCCGCGTCCGCGGCCGCGATATCGGCATGATTTTTCAAGAGCCGATGACCGCGCTCAATCCGGCAAAGACCATCGGTCATCAGGTCGCTGAAACGCTGATGCTGCACCAGGGCATGAGCGCTTCGGAAGCACTGGCCGTCGCCGGTGAAAAACTCGAACGCGTCGAGCTTCCGGGTTCGCGCTTTCCGGCCAGTCTGTACCCGCATGAGCTTTCCGGCGGCCAACGGCAGAGAGTCTGCATTGCGCTGGCAATAGCGCTCAGGCCAAAGCTGTTGATTGCCGACGAGCCGACGACCGCGCTCGATGTGTCGACGCAGGCGCAGATCCTGGCTCTGCTGCGTTCGCTCGTTGATGAGGAAGGCATGTCCCTTTTGATGATCACGCATGATCTGGCTGTGATCGCCGGCATGACCGGCGAAGCCGCTGTTATGCGGAACGGACGGATTGTTGAGCAGGGCGGGACCGAGGATCTCTTCCGGACAATGCGGCACCCTTACACAAAGAGCCTGTTTTCCGCGTCCCGTTATTCACCGCCGCGGACGGCTCCGAAAACCGAAGAGACAATTCTGCACATCAACCAGGCGGTGAGGGAATACAGACTTCCGCGCCGGACCCTGTTCGCGCGCCCGGTGCGGCGGCGGGCCGTGGATGGGGTGACGTTTCGGCTCCGCCGAGGCGAGAGTCTCGGTCTGGTGGGAGAATCGGGCTGCGGCAAATCCACGCTGGCGCGGGCGATTCTTGGCCTTGATCCGCTGCAGAGCGGGTCCATCACGCTTGCCGGCGATCCGGTGTTCCCCGGCGGCGGCACACCGATGTCTGTGCGGCGCAAAATGCAGGTTGTTTTTCAGGATCCCTTTGGCTCGTTCAATCCAAGGCACAAGGTTGACCGGCTGGTTGCGGAGCCGTTTCACCTGATCGGCAATCCATACTCAGCCGCAGCAAGGCGGGAAAAGGTTGCCGCGGCGCTTGAAGATGTCGGTCTGCAGGCATCGGACATGCAAAAATACATTCACGAATTCTCCGGCGGGCAGCGGCAGCGGATCGCAATCGCGCGTGCCCTTGTGCTCAGGCCGTCGCTGATCGTGCTTGATGAGGCGGTCTCCGCCCTGGATGTGTCAATCAGGGCCCAGATTCTGGATCTGCTGGCCCGTCTGCAGCAGCGTCACGGTCTGTCCTATCTGTTCATCAGCCACGACCTTGCGGTGGTGAAGGCCGTCACCGACCGCGTGTTGGTGATGCGGCAGGGACAGATTGTGGAACGGGGGAAGACAAAAACCGTGTTCGCGGCGCCGCAGCACCCCTACACCCGGCTGTTGCTGGAGGCCTCGCCGCGAATTCCGGAAGGGTGGAGGCCGGCCGCATAGGGCAGCCGGCCAGCTGTTTCAGTCGGTCCAGTAAACCGCGGTGAGATCATTCGCCTGGGTCGGCGCATTCTCCCACAATCCGACGATCTTGGCGTTGACGACACCGGTGCGCGCCAGCTGGAACAAATATCCGTTGACATAGTCGTCTGCGATCATCTTCTGCGCCGCATGCGACAGCTCCGTCCGCTTCGCCGGGTCTGCCGTCACTGACAGCTCTGCCATCAGATCCTGGAATTCCTTGCTGTCATACTGGAAATAGTATGTGGGCCGGGCATAGATGTTGATATCGCTCGGCTCCGTGTGGCTGACAATCGTGAGGTCGTAGTCTTTGTTTTTGAAAACCTGCTCCAGCCACTGCGACCATTCGAGATTCGAAATCTCGGCATCAATCCCCACATTGCGCAGCTGGGCGGCAATGATTTCGCCGCCGCGCCTGGCGTATGACGGCGGCGGCAGCATCAGCCGCAGGGAAAGCCCGTCGCCGTGGCCGGCTTCCGCAAGCAGCTGCCGCGACAGTTCCGGATCGTGGGCGGAGTTCGCTGTCAGATCCAGATAATCGGGATGGTGCGGTGCAAAGTGCGTCCCGATCGGTGTGCCGAATCCGAACATTGCCCCGTCGATGATTTCCTGGCGGTTGATTGCATGCGCTATCGCTTTGCGCACCCGCACATCGGCAAGCGGTCCGGACTTGTTGTTGGTCGAGAGAATGGTTTCGCCTTCGGTCGATCCGACGACCACGGAAAACCGCGGATCGCCGCGGAATTGATCCAGCGTTTCGGGCGCCGGATAAACAGGGAAAGCGTCAATGTCGCCGGCCATCATTGCGGCGAAGGCAGCTGTCGGATCTGAGATGAATTTGAAGACAGCCGATTCCAGAGCCGCGGGCTCACCCCAATAATCTGAATTGCGCCCGATCTCGACATGATCGCCCTTAACCCATCGCACAAATTTGAACGGTCCGGTGCCGACCGGGTTCGTCGCCGCATTGTCGATTGATTCCGGCGCGACAATCACCGCATCGCCCCATGCGAGGTTGGTTGTGAACGCGCCGTTGGGATTGGACAGCGTGATTTTCACCGTGGCGGGATCGACCGCATCAACACTGACGATTCCGGCAAACAGGGCTTTCTGAGCGTTCTTCGAGTCTTCGGCGCGCGCCCGGTCGAGTGAGAATTTCACATCATCGGCGTCAAATGCGGTGCCGTCGTGGAACATGACACCCTGCTGGAGATGAAATGTGTAAACGGTTCCGTCGTCGGAAATGTCCCACGAGCGGGCCAGCGAAGGACGCACAGAGCCGTCGGCGGAAAACCGCGTCAGCCCTTCAAACACATTGGCATAAACCACTTCGTCGATCGCCGCCGCCGCGCCGCCGGTGGGATCGAGGTTGGGCGGCTCCAGCTGCATCCCGACGCGGATCGATGTGTTCTGGGCGAATGCGCCGACCGCACCCGCGAGCACAAGCCCGAAGGCCGGCGCGAGGATTGACGTTGGTCTCAACATGGGGGTCTCCTTTGCAAATTGATCTCGCTTACAAATCACCGCCGGCGCCGCCAAGCAGATCGGCAAGCGCGGACGCCATCACTTTGGCGCTGTCCAGCATGTCGCCGATCCCGACCCATTCATCCGGCTGGTGCGCCAGGTCGAGGATTCCAGGCCCGTAGGCGATGCAGTTCCTCATGCGTCCGATGCGGTCGATGTGTTTCTGGTCATAGGTGCCGGGAGACACAACATAGTCAGGATCCTCGCCGAGCACATTGCGAATCGCCGCGCTCACGCTGCTGACAACCGGCGCGTCCCGCTCTGTGAGAACGGGCTGCACCGAAAACAGGTCGCGGACTTCAACTTCAAGGTTTGGCCGCGCGCGGCGCACCCTGTCAAGCAGTTCCATGAACTCCGCCTTGACCCCGGCCAGAGATTCTTCGGCCAGGAAACGGCGGTCAACGACAATCCGGCAGCGGTCAGGCACACACGGCGCGGGAAATCCAGTGAAATCCTCGTCCTGTTCGGGCTCGCCGCCATGGATCGAATTGATATTCAAGGAGGACTGGCGGGCCGCTGGCGGCACCACCGGCATTGCGGTGTTCTTTTGCGCCAGCAGCGGAAACAGAAATTCCTCCATTTCGGCGATGACGGCGCCCATGTGACGCACGGCGCAGTCGCCGAGGAACGGCATCGATCCGTGCGCGATTCGGCCCTTGGTTTCCACCTCCGCCCACCAGACGCCGCGGTGGCCGAGGCAGATGCGGTTCTTGTTGAGCGGCTCCGGAATAATGACATGCTGCACGCGGTCCGGCGAGAAATGGCCGCGCTCCGCCAGCCACGCGACACCGCCATAGCCTCCCGATTCCTCGTCGGCCGTGGCCGAAATCTCAATCGCGCCGCAATAGTCAGGAAAACATGTGGCAAATGCCTCCGCCGCGACCAGCGAAGCGGCCAGCCCCCCTTTCATATCGCATGAGCCGCGGCCGTAGACCTTGTCACCGCGGATTTCACCGGCGAACGGATCGACAGTCCAGCCTTCGCCGACCTGCACGACATCGATGTGCGAATTGAAGTGCACGCAGTCGCCCGGCCGGGTTCCCTGGCGGCGGGCAATCAGGTTGAAACGGGGATATCTGTCACTGTCCGCCGGCGCGCCTTTGGCGCGGATCAGACTGCAGTCATAGCCTGATCCCAGCAGCCGCTTCCGCAGGAATTCGCAGATTTCAAGGTAGTGCGCGCCCGGGGGATTCAGCGTTGGTATCCGGATCAACTCCTGCGTCAGCGCAACCAGGTCGCCGCGGCGGTTTTCAATTTCGTTCAAAATCCGTGTGGCAGAATCCATTTCGACGGCATTCTCCTGAGCATTGCTGGCAAGGATAAACCCTGGCGCGGCGGAGCGGCAAGCCGATTTGTCGCATGAAGGCGACGGCTCTGGATGCGCGTTGCCCTGACGGCGAAGGTCTGCCGCCAGGATTTGCGGCTTTGGCATTGCCCTGGCGCCGCCGGCGATTGAATGAACGGCGCTGCGACACTAAGTTTCAGTGTGACGGGCACAGGCAGGCGATGGGACGGCCAGGCATGCGCTATTTGAAATTCGCGATCAGAATTTTCGCCGTCTGCGCGGTTGTTGCGGTGTTCGACTACACGATGCCTGCACGCGATATCGTGCGGATCGTCGGCACCGAAGTCGTGCGCACGGACATCGGCGCAAACGCTTTCTTCTGGGCGGGTTCGGATGCGGTGGCAGAAGCTGCCGCGACCAGCCGCGATATCCGATTCATCAATTCCGCCCGGCCGGACGGAACGCCGCGGGTGTACCGCAACCAAGACACTGGCTGGGGATGGCCGCCTTACCTGAAATTCGACAGCGGAAATCTGCAGGCCGAAGCGCAGCAGTTTGTCAGTGGTGAGAACTGGGTCGCTGTCACCCATTACGGCTGGCGGTCAACCTTGCTGTCGATTTATCCGAACGCGATGGGGATCACGCCCGTCACAGGACCGTTTGTGTCGCTCTTTCCATGGCCCCGGGTCATCGGGGGAGTCCTGCTGGCGGTGTTTGGATTTGCCGCGTGGCGGATTTGGGTTCGGTTCCGGTCATGGCTGGGAGACCGGTATGACCGTCTGCGGTCCCGTTTCTAAGCCGGATCGGCCACCGCATAGAAATCTTTGAAAGCGGCGACAGCGGCATCTGCCGCCGGCGGGTGTGTTGTTGCGGTCTTTTTTCACCGCCGGGAGGCGGGCTCAGCCGTCACCGGGCGTCGGCGCCGTCCTGTGATCGCTCCGCATCGGCCAGGGCCTCGCTGGCCTCGAGATAGCGCGCCGAGATGTCGAGAATGCGCTCATACTCTTCGACAAGGCGCCGGGTCCGTTCAAATTCCCCGAGAGGAATGCGGATCGAACGGGTCTTTCCGCGGATCGAGCGGTTGAGCACATAGCTCGGACCGTGCCCCGGGCTGCCGTCATCGGCGCAGTGGAAATTTGGCTTGCCGCATTTGCGGTGGTTCTCGTGCAGCCTTCCGGGTCGCAGGTCTCCAAGGGTTGCGAACCGGGCCTGGGCGTCGTCCCTCTGGCGCTTCAATTCATCGATGTCCGGCATGACCTGACTCCGTGCGGTCTGACTGTCGCCTGGAAAGCCCGGGCATGACAACTGGTAGAACATTTAGGCCAGACTGGAAGGCGAAAACCAGACGCCGGAGGCCGCCTGGCCGGGAAGTCACATATTCGTCGTGCGCCCGGAAGAGAGCATTCTGTTGATTGCCGGCAGGCAACCAATTTTGGTAGCTTAATATTGCGCAACGGGGTGTTGTGATGCCTGCCGGCCTAAAGGTCAGAAACGGTGAGGCAACGCGGTCGGGTGCGCCGTGCGCGTTGCAAGGATCGCCACTGGCGAGATTTAGGAGACGCCAGTCAAAGCCAAGCAGCCCGGCACGGCTGTCGTCGGAAAGAAATGGCGGCCGGAAGCGTGCGGTCTCACTCAGCCCAGATCGCCGGAACGAGATCGCATCCCTCGCGGCAAAGGCCAGGCGGGAGGTTTGATTCACTTTGGTTCCACAATACGCTGATGGTATTGTGTCGACAGTGATCGAGTGGATTCAGGCATTTATTGTTGTTGCTCTTGGGGTGTCGTCATTTGCGGTGGTCTTCATGGGTGTCGCGATTGCCCTCGCCGGAATCGTTGGCATTGGACAGATCAAGAGTGCGGCGGTTGCTGCCGCCAAGAAAGAAGCATATGACAGGCTTGAACGTTATCTGAAGAGTGACGAATTCGAGGCCCGAATTCACTCCGCAGCATCAGCCGAAATGGTGCGAAAGCTATTGTCCGATTTGCATAGTCAATTGACTCCCTAGTGAAAGGTGGCTGGCAATGGTTACAATCAGAGCTGATGTCCCCGAAAAATACTCTATTCTATACCGATCCTGCATCGACGATAACGGGTTTGTTGATGTCGAACGGTTTATTGAAGGACTTGAGGGTGTGAAATTCGCGCGAGCCGACATTGAGGGGCAGGTGTCTGGCATTCTCGCAATGCAAAGCGAACGGAGCTTTATCATTATTGTTGATGATAATGAATCCGCTGAGCGGCAACGGTTTACGGCAGCACATGAGCTGGGGCACTATTTTTTACACAGGGACCTCCTGCAGGTTGGCGGAAAAATTGAAGATCGGTATTTTTTGAAAGCGGATGGGGTTAGCGATGAAAAGGAGAAAGAGGCAAATGAGTTTGCCTCTGCATTTCTGATGCCGCTTGACATGATTCTTAAGGCGGCAGAGTCTGGAAAAAAAACCGTGGGCAGCCTGGCGGAAAACTTTGGCGTGAGCATTATAGCCATGGCCAATCGATTGCAGCTTCCAACTTAAAGGGTGGCCACTGGCGAGCTCACAGAGACGCCTGCCAAGACTGGGTAGGAGACGCAGGCATGGTGGCTTGGGGAGTTCACACCGTCTGTGGAGCGGGTGGTTGGAGCCGAACCGATGCCTGAGATCATGCGGAGCGGTTTGCGCCGGCAATGACACCACGCCCGAATTCACGGAGCGGGTCGCCGCCTGTTGACGCGCCCGGCGGTTCTGTTTTCAAGAAGCGGGAGATTTCACAGCCGCGCAAGCCCGGACCCGTCGCCAACTCTCCGGCATCGCCGGTTTTTGGCGGCATTCGGCGATGACCGGATGTGATCCGGTTTGACGGTGAATGCAGGCCTGTTCGTTTTCGGGACTCCGGCGTTGTTTCGGGTGTTTGCCCCGAGTTCGCGCCGCTTTCGAAGGATTTGGCGGATTTTAAACACAGCGCCGCGGCCTGCAACCTCCCGAGAGCTTCGGCAAGGACTTTCCGGAGCGGAAAGACCGAAGCGAAGGACAGCGGTCAGCCCGCCTCAGGCCAGCTGCCGGTGAAGACGCTGATTGGAAAAGAAGAGGGAAGGAGCCTCCCGGACTGGTCCGGTTTCCAGGAAATCCGTTGTCAGACCAAACCGGGAAAACCAATGCGCTTCACAGCGGCTTATTGTGAGAGGCAACAGACGTTAAACACCCGGTCAGCCTCCCGAGGCAGAAGGGCGCCGCCATCGGAGGTCATTCGTCCGTCGTCAAATGCGCCGGTGACACGGCGCCCTCCAAAAGCATCAAATTCCAGTTTCTGCGGTGTGCGCTCTGTCTGCATGGGGTCGGATATCCTTGCATTGGTAAGTGTTTGTAATCCCGAACCAATACTACAGAATCCTGTCCCATGAACTTACTTTTAGCGAGGAACGCGGGCTAAGCCGGGTCGGCCACCGAATAGAAATCATTGAAAGCGGCGATGGCGGCATCGATACCGGCATCGTCGATCCCGAGATGTGTGACAATTCGCATAGTGGGGCGGCGGCTTCCAATCAAGATGCCGCGTTTGGCCAAAAACGCGTGCAATCTGTCGTGATTGGCCTCGCCGGGTGTCACGAAGACCATATTTGTGGCGTGTGTGACACCGAGTCCGAACCGTTTGGGCAGACGCGAGAGCTGTTCAGCCAGATAGGCGGCGCGGCGGTGATCTTCGGTCAGGCGCAGAACGTTGTGGTTCAGGGCGTAGAGACCGGCGGACGCGAAGACTCCCGCCTGCCGCATGCCTCCGCCGAGGATTTTCCGGTTGCGCCGGATACGCCGTTCCAGCGCATTGCCCGCCGCAAGCACGGTTCCGACCGGCGCGCCAAGCCCCTTGGAGAGGCAGACCGAAACCGTATCGGCGACGGAAGCGATGTCAGCGGCGCTGCGACCGAGACTGACAGCCGCATTGAAGATCCTGGCGCCGTCAAGATGCACGCTGATTCCATGCTCACGCGCGGTTTCCGCTGACTGCCGCAGCCGATTGAGCGGAACCGCTTTGCCGGAGGTCGTGTTCTCAAGGCAAAGCAGCCGGGTCCTGGGATAGTGCGGGTCGTCATCGCGCACGGCGGCAGCGATGTCGGCGGCATCCAAGCTGCCGTCCGGCTGCACTTTCAAGGTCGAATAGGCCACGCCGCCAAGCGCCGACGCGCCGCCCGCCTCGTCGTGAAAACTGTGGTAGCGGTCGCCGACCAGCATTTCATCGCCCCGCTGACAATGGGTCAGAATGGCCGACAGGTTGCTCTGTGTGCCGGAGGGAAACAGCACAGCGGTGTCCTTGCCAAGCAACTCCGCAGCCACCGATTCCAATTCTTTGACCGTTGGGTCCTCACCGAAAACGTCATCCCCGACCTCCGCCGCCGCCATCCGGGAGCGCATCGCTTCGTCGGGCTTCGTGACGGTGTCGCTGCGGAGATCCACTGTGCGGTTTGGCAGCATCGGTTCCTCCTGTCTTTCCAACAAGGCTCTCTATGCCCTTCCGTGCGACAATGCCATTGAGTCTCCATGTTCCGCACGCCTTGGATCGCGCTATCGCTGTCGCCGACAGACCTTGTGGCCCGCGCCTCCGGTCATTGAAACCGGACCGACGTTTGCCTATTGTGGCTCTATTGAATTCAAGCTTACCACAGCCAGTTTCAGCCGTTTGCGTAAAGTCATTGGAACAAGCGGCGCCGGCGCGGAGAACAGCAATGCTAAAAATCATTCGGAACGGCATGGCGGCGCTGACGGCGGTCGCGCTCGCCAATTTGGCCAGTGCGCATTCAAACGCGGAACTGACATCTGAACTGAACCTCGTCGAGATCCAGATCGAAGCAGCGAGATCGGTCGCGGATTCTCACGGTGAACCGGCGGTGCGCCAGATGGCACAGGAACGGCTGGCCGTGCTGCAGCTGACCCGGGCCATTCTGCAGAACCGGATCATTTCGCTTGAAGGCGGCGCCACTGTGGAAGTCGAAGTGGCCGCGACCCCGCCTGACATGGCCGAAGTGGCGGCGATTGCCGGTCAAATGGCTGTGGTCGAAGACGCAATCGCCATGGCCGAAGCGACGGTCCAAAACGCCGAAGGCGTGCAGCGAGCGATCGCAATGACACGTCTTGAAGCGGAAAAACTCGCTTTGGCCGAGCTGCGGGTAGCGTATATCAGAGCCCGCTTCGGAAGCGCTGCAGCCCGTGCCGACTCCTTCGAGTCTGTTTCTCCAGTCGCCGAGCCGCGGGACACGCGGTCGGCTTCGGGCGTCCCGGTGTGGGCGGACAGCCGCTATCCGAATATTGATTATTCCCTGCCTTTCTTCGAGGACGCCTATAACAGCGGCTCCTGGATCTCCGGCTGGTGGGCGATTTCAAGCGGTCGTGACCGCGACTCGCTGGTTGCGCAAAACCTGTCTGCCTACAACGCCGATGCCGGAACCGGTGACACCGGTCTCGTGCTTCAGATCAGCTGCGGCGAAAGCCAGGTCGAAGTCTCTGTCAGTTCGCCCGGACAGTTCCTGCGGGGAATTTCCGACAGTTCCGGGCGGCGGGTCTTTGATGTCGCCTACCGCACGACCGGCGGTGTGCTCAGCCGGGACGAATGGCATTCCGTCGCCGGCGGCGCGGGGATTGAAAGCGAGGCCGCGCTTGACCTGATCGATGAAATGTACGGCGCCCGAACGCTGTTTTTCGAGGTGATTGACGCCAGCAACAGCCGGCATCGGGCCGAGTTCGAGCTCGCAGGATTTGATCAGGTTGCCGCCGCCGGGGAGAAGGCATGCGCGGAACCCCAGCTTACGCTGAGCCGGAACGATTACCGGCTGATTCAGACGCTGTTGAATGTCGCCGGGTTTAACGCCGGATCCGCTGACGGCATTTGGGGGCCGAGGTCGGCGGACGCGATGCGGCGGTTTCAGCAGTCCAATGGCGTGGCGGTGACCGGGAGTCCGAACCGGGAAACTCTTGTGCTCCTCGGTCTGCTTCCGTGATCCGGGCCTGTCATTCGCCGTAGGGAACCCAGATATTCTTGACTTCGGTGGCATGGCGCAGAAACGCGCGCTCATCGCCGCCTGATGCGCACTGCCAGCTGGGTTCACTCGCGCACCCGATCCAGCAGCGTTTAAGGTTGCCTGCCGAGGCGTCCTCGATCGTTTTTGCGAGTCCAGGCGCGCCAAAATGCCAGATCGCGTCGACCCCGTCATGCGCCGCCAGTGTTTCGGCAAGCTCATCGTGGATACCGGTCACGATGTTCACAACGCCGCCCGGAACATCCGATGTTTCAATGATCTGACAGAATTCCGCCGCCGGCAGCGGCGCCGATTCCGACGGCACCAGCACGCATGCGTTGCCCATGCTGATCAAAGGCGCGAGCATGGCGACAAATCCCGCCAGTGGCATTTCCTCGGGGCAGACCGCGGCGACGACACCCACCGGTTCATTCATCGCCAGCGCGAGACTCCGCATCGGAACACCATGGACAAGCCCGTCAAACTTGTCGGCCCATGCGGCATAGGTGAACAGCCGGTCGACGGCGGCTTCTGTCTCCTGTCTGGCACCGGCCCGTCCGCAGCCGGTCTGCGCCTCTATCAGCGCCTGAAAACCGTCTTCCCGGGCCGCGAGATTCTCAGCAATGTAGTAGATGATCTGCGCCCGCGCATGGCCTGAGGCGACCTGCCAGCCCGGCTGCGCCTGGCGGGCTGCCTCCACGGCGTTGCGGATATCTTTGCGGTTGCCAAGGCCGACATGGCCGAGCCGGTCTCCCTGAGGCGAAAACACCGGCTGCGAGCGGCCGCCGTCGGGCCTGGTCTGTTTGCCGCCGACATAAAGCTTGTATGTCCGGTCGATGGCGAACAGTTCCGCATCTGAGGAGCCGGGCTTTCGCCTCGAACGCGGTCTCGGTCCGCTGGCCGAAGCCGGCCCTGCGGGCTTGGTATAGGCGTACAGCCCTTCCCAGCCGCCTTCCCGCCCAAAACCGGATTCGCGCCTGCCGCCAAATCCGGCGGCGGCGTCAAATAGGTTGGTGGAATTCACCCAGACCACGCCGCAGGCGAGTTTGGGAGCCACATCGAGTCCAAGATTTAAGCTTTCGGTCCACACCGATGCGGCCAGCCCGTATCGCGTGTTGTTTGCCAGGGAGACCGCTTCCGCCGGCGTGCGGAATGTGATTCCCGCGAGCACAGGCCCGAAGATTTCTTCCTGCATCAACATGGAGGACGGCGACAGGCCGGTGATCAGGGTAGGGGGGTAAAAACAACCGTTTTCCGGAATGCTTACATCTGCGCGGTGGACATCGCAGCGTTCCCTGCAGCCGTCGGCGAGCATGGTTTCGATCCGCCGCAGCTGGTTCGGGTGAACGATGGCGCCGATGTCCGTGCATTTGTCCAGCGGCTCGCCAACCCGCAGCTTGTCCATGCGGGCCGTGAGTTTGCGGTGAAATTCTTCGGCGACGCTTTCCTGCACCAGCAGCCGGGATCCGGCGCAGCACACCTGGCCCTGATTGAACCATATCGCGTCGGTCAGGCCTTCAACCGCCGCATCCAGATCCGCGTCATCGAACACAACATAGGGTGACTTGCCGCCAAGCTCGAGTGTGAGCGATTTTCCCGAACCGGCGGTCTTGCGGCGAATCTGGCGGCCGACCGCAGTGGATCCGGTGAAGGCTATTTTGTCGACATCCGGATGCGCTACGATCAACTCTCCGGTGCGTCCGTCACCGGTGACGATGTTGACAACGCCTGGCGGCAATCCCGCCTCAACGCAGATGTCGGCAAACAGCAATGCGGTGAGCGGCGTGTATTCCGCCGGTTTGAGGACAACTGTGTTCCCCATCGCGATGGCAGGGGCAATCTTCCAAGCCAGCATAAGGAGCGGGAAATTCCACGGAATGATCTGTCCGCAGACGCCGATCGGTCCGCGGTCGCTGAATTCGCTTTCCATCAGCTGCGCGGCGCCGGCGTGATAGTAAAAATGGCGGACCGCCAAAGGAATATCGATGTCGCGCGATTCACGGATCGGCTTGCCGTTGTCGAGCGTTTCGAGGACGGCGAACAGCCGGCTGTGCTTTTGCAGCAGACGGGCAAGCGCGTAGATGCGCCTGGCGCGAAACGAAGACCGGGCCGCTTTCCAGCCTGGCAGCGCGCCGCGCGCCGCGGCAACGGCGGCATCGATATCGGCTTTGCCGCCCTCGGCCAGACTCGCCAGCAATTCGCCGCTGGCCGGATTGTGAGATTCAAAACGGCGCCGTTTGCTGCCCGGCTGCCATGATCCATTGATGAAATGGCCGAATGCCCGATCATGCCCGTCCAGCCAGCGAAACGCGGGTTCATCGCTTTCCGGTGCCGGCCCGTATTCCAATGTCTCAAAAACCCGTTGAACCGACATTGGCCTAACCTGACGGATGGCGGTGGCTGACCGAGTAGCGGCCGGTCACATGATGCTCAAGCTGCCGCTCGATATCGCCAAGCAGACTCGAAGCGCCGAAACGGAACAGCCCGGGAGTGAGATGTGATGTGCCCAGCTCCTCCTTCACCAGCATCATGTAGGTGAGAGCGTCCTTCGCCTTGGAAATGCCGCCGGCCGGCTTGAAGCCAACCCTGGTTCCGGTGGCCTCATAATATTCCCTGATGCAGCGGAGCATTGTCAGTGTGACCGGGAGGGTCGCGTTCACCGGCTCCTTCCCTGTGGAAGTTTTGATAAAATCCGCCCCGGCCATCATGCAGACCCACGATGCTTTGGCGACGTGGCGCAGAGTCCCGAGCTCACCCGTTGCCAGGATTGTCTTGAGGTGCGCGTCCCCGCAGGCCTCGCGGAAGGCGCGCACTTCCCGGTACAGCCCCTGCCAGTCGCCCGCCAGCGCGCGGCGCCGGGAAATCACGACATCGATTTCCTGCGCGCCATCGGCAACCGACGCTTCGATTTCGGCCAGCCGCAGATTGAATGGCGACAGCCCCGCTGGAAAACCGGTCGACACGGCCGCCGTTGCGATGCCGCTTCCGGCGAGTGCCTCCACCGATGTTTTGACCATGTCGTGGTAAACGCAGACCGCCGCGGCGCAGATTCCAAGCGACGACGCATCCATGGCATCGAGCAGATCCGGCCTCACCGGCGCCCGCGCTTTCGCCGCGAGTCTGCGGACGCGCTGTTCGGTGTCGTCACCGGACAAAGTCGTCAAATCAATAAGGGTGATGGCTTTGAGCAGCCACGCCGCCTGCCATTCCTTCTTGACCGTGCGGCGGCCGGGGAGCGAGGCGATGCGCCGTTCCGCCGCGCTGGTGTTGACCGCAGCGCCAGCGATGAGTTCTGGAATGAACGCGGTCCCGGGATTGTCGGCATTTGGCGCATCGGCGGATTCGCGATGTCCGCCGGACAGAAGTTCAAGGGGCTGTTTGTTGCGCATCGTCCGAGTGTCTGTCGCTTTCTGACCGGTTTTGAGTCTGGCGCCGCACTGCCAATTGTCGATCACATCCTGTCCGCCGCAGCGCGCTTGTTCTGTGGCCGCCGCGGCGGCCCCGCAAGGCCCTGCGCGACGCCGCCGGAGACACACCCGGCAGCCCGTGCATTTCCGCCGCTCAACGATGCTATCCGCTGGCAGCACACGCTGCAAGTTTTTCGAAGTCGCCCCGCGGCGCGCCGGCGGTGAACACCGGCTGTTTGGCGCAGGGCTGCAGATTTCTTTGGCGGACATGCGGCCATGAAGCGCCGCCCGCAATGCAGGTTTTCAGTTGGGCCGGCAATTGATACCCTGTGCGCGGCTGCCGTTTGATCTCGGCGCAAGGCTGAACGGGCGACGGTGACCGGTTATGACCTCAGCACATCGCGACACCGAGGTTCTGATTGTCGGCGGCGGTCCTGTGGGTCTCGGATTGGCGGTTGACCTTTTGCAGCGGGGCGTTGACGTGTCTGTGGTCGAGCAGCGCCGCGAAGTCCACTCAGTTCCAAAGGGCCAGAACCTGACGCAGCGCACCGGTGAGCATTTCCGGGCCTGGGGAATATCCGAACAGATCCGCAATGCTTCGCTGATTCCGCGGGAATTCGGCAGCGCCGGCCTGACCTCGTATGGCCCGCTGACCAGCGGCCGCAGCTATGACTGGTTCAACCGGGCAAGCGTGCGGCAGTATTATGGCGCCGACAATGAGAGGCTTCCGCAGTACCGAACGGAAACTGTGCTGCAGGAGCGGCTGGCCAAACTCAACGGGACATTTTTGACTGGCTGGAAAGCGCGTTCGCTGCAGCAAAACCCCGGCGGAGTGGACGTCCGCACGGAGGATCCGGAAGGCCGGCAGCGCAAGATGCGGGCGCGGTTTGTCGTCGGCTGCGACGGCAGCTATTCCGCCGTGCGGGAGAGCGCAGGCATCGGCCAGCGGGTTGACGATCATGCTCGGCGGATGGTTCTCCTGGTGTTCAAGTCCCATGAACTCGAAGAGATTGCCAGCCGGTTCCCCCGCAAGTCGTTTTTTCACATCATGCGGCCGCAGCATGAGGGATACTGGCAGTTTCTCGGACGGGTGGACCTGCAGGGAACATGGTTTTACCACTCGCCGGTTGCCGCTGACGCCGATCGCGACAGTTTCGATCCCTTGGCACACCTCAACGATGCGATCGGGGCGGAATTCTGTATCTCGTTGAAGTATTTGGGTTTTTGGGATCTCCGATTCGCGATTGCCGACAGCTTCCGGTGCGGGAATGTGTTCATTGCCGGCGATGCCGCGCACAGCCATCCGCCGTATGGAGGTTTCGGCATTAATCTCGGATTCGAAGATGCGAGGAATCTGGGTTGGAAGCTGCAGGCGCAACTCGCCGGCTGGGCGGGACCGGGACTGCTGGACTCCTATACGGCGGAAAGGCGGGCGGTCTTTGAGTCCACCGCGAACGCGTTCATTCTGCGCATGATTCATGACGATGCCGAGTTCCTCAAAACCTATGATCCTGCGAATGATGCGGCGGCGTTTGATGCCGAGTGGGAGCGACGAGCCAGGGGCGGCGATTCCGACGTGGCCGAATTCTTTCCGCATTATACCGGTTCGCCGATTGTCGCAGGAAGCGGCGGCGCAGGACCGGGAGCGAAAGGCGTGCACCGGCATGACGCCGTGGCGGGCGCGCACCTGTCGCCGCAGCGTCTGGATGACGGCAGCTTGTCGCACACGAGACTGGGCCAGGGATTCACCTGCATCGGCATTGATTTGCCGCATGGGGCGATGGAGGCCTTTGCGAAAGAGGCGGAGTCGGAGGGCGTGCCGCTGACAACCGTCGCGACGGCGGCGACCGAAGAGACAGATCGGTGGAACGCTTCGGTGATTCTTGTCAGACCGGACGAATTCGTCGCCGACGCGCGCGCCGAGCCGCCGGACAGCATACTTGAAATGCTGCGCCGGGCAGTCGGCAAAACAGATTGAGGCGAGGGCGGGAAATTCAGAAACCGTGCTGCGTTCCACCGATGAAACGCGGTAAAGCCCGGCTGTTCGGAAGCCGTGCGCCGGCGCACGGTGTCATGCGTATCGTGAAAGTCTCACCGGGCCTGCACGGCCGAATACCCGCTCCGATACATCCCAACGCGTTGTTTTGCTGAACAATCTTTGCCGATTCCCGCATTGTGATATTCATTTGTGCTCCCAGCGCCCTGGAATTTCCAGCCGCCGACGAAGAGGTTTTCGCGGCGGCGACCGGCTGCGGGGGGGGGCTGTAAAGGGATATCACAGGTTGATCGAGCATCCGGACTGCGACGCGGTCTCCGCGTCCACCATCATCGGGGCCCATCAGGAACGGGCACCTGCTCTATCGGTCCGCCCTCCCGGCATCCAGCCCACGATGCTCCCGAACATGTCGGGTCTTCCACGCAAACGTCGGCAGGCTGCCACGGCAGGCCGGCCTGCCGTGGCAGCCTGCGGTCCGGATCACACCCCCAGAACTGGCTTCCAGAATCACCGGGTCTTCGGTAACATTCTTGATGAGGCAAAGGTTCAGCCCAGAGTAACATTCTTAAGTGAGGCAATACGGGCTGCTATCTTGATTGTCGCGCTGGAGTCACATTGACTATTGGACAGCGTCCATCATCTGGATCAACTGAATAAGGTTCCCGCAGGTGTCGTCGAAGACCGCCATGCGGACAGGCCCTGCATCCATCGGCTCAACAGTAAACTCCACTCCCAGACCGCCCAACCTTTTTCGCTCCGCATCAAGGTCTTGCACCTGAAAAGAGTGTGCAGGGATGCCATCGGAAACCAGTGCTTCTTTGTAGGGATTCACAGCAGGATGGCCGCTTGGCTCAAGCAGCAGTTCCGTTCCCTCAGGGTCTTCGCTCGACACGACTGTCAGCCAACGGTGTTCACCTAAAGGAATATTGTTCTTCACCTTGAATCCAAGGATATCAGTGTAGAATTTCTCTGCTTTGTCCTGGTCATCGACAAAGACTCCAGTCACGTAAATTCTCATGTTTTCTCTCCGTTCTGTATGTGCTTCATGAGCCATGATGCAGCAGCAATGTGATCTTCGTTGATGCTCAGCGAATGGGCTTTCGTCCGTCCCTTCCATGATGTCTCGATCAACCCGGCTTTCTCCAAAACAGCGAGATGCTGGGACACGGTCTGACGGGACAAAGCAATGCCATCCTCTGCAAACGAAGCGGCGCATACCTCGAACAAAGACTGAGCGGGTTGTTTGCTCAGATGGTCGATGATGCGGCGACGTGTGCTGTCTGAAAGAGCCTTGAAAATTAGATCGAGGAGATCATCAGTCATCGATCGCTAATATGCAGTAATTTTACTGCATATCAAGCCAATTGCTAACCAGACCTTGAAAACGGCCAAACAAACGGCAGAAAGGTCCGCTCCTTCCCAGTTCGAACACAGCGCAGCGAATGTCCGCTGTACTTCAGGGGACGGGCTGAGTGAGTTGTCCACGTCGTCTTTTCAAGACGATGTTTTACGGAGGATTGACCGCGGGCATCAGTTGGTATGCCCTTAGGCGGGGCGGATCAAACAGCCTGCAGGCGCGCGCCTTTGAACTGCTGGGAAATGAACCGGACAGGCATGTTCCCGGCAAAGCGGCAGTTGAATGCGCTTCCAAACTTCGGAAAGTGATGTAGATTCAAACGTTTGGATCGGCGAATCTTCGGATTTGCACAGTGAACTTCGGTCTCACACAGGAAGGGGCAGTCAGATGGCGAATGACAAGCTTGTCATGCTGGGAACCAAGGGCGGCCCGCGGCTGACAACCGGTTCCGCGTGGCCGACTTCGATGGTTCTGGAAGTCTCAGGACGCGCCTACATCATCGATGCCGGTCTTGGTATGACGCGTCAGTTTGTCGATGCCGGATATACGCTGGACGATATCCACACCATTGTCATCACCCACCACCATTCAGACCACAATCTTGAGCTCGGCCCGCTGATTCACACAGCTTGGAATACATCGAGGTTCCGCGAAATCCCGATTTACGGGCCGCCGGGACTGCGGCGGCTTCTCGATGGATTTCTCGAATCTCAGGCCTTCGACATCAAAATCCGGATTGAAGACGAAGGTCAGGCCGATATCCGGCAGATGATCCGCGCCTCTGAATTCACTGAAGGCCATGTCTTCACAGACGATTGCGTGGAAGTGACGGCGCTTCGCGTGCCGCATCCCCCGATCGATCATTGTTACGGGCTGAAGTTCCGCTTTGCCAGCAAGACGGTCGTGTTTTCATCAGACACCCGTTTTTTTCCACCGCTCGCGGAATTTGCCAGCGGCGCCGACATACTGGTGCATGAGGTCATGCACCGCGAAGGGACCGAACGGCTTTGTCGGCGGATGGCCGGCATAAAACCCAGACTTCTGCAGCATCTGGAGGCCAGCCACACCTTCGGCGACGATGTCGGGCGAATTGCGCGGCAGGCGCAGGTGGGGCGTCTGGTGCTCAACCATTACGTTCCGGGTGACGATCCGGAGATTGATTCAGAGAGCTTCGCGGAGCTCGTCCGGCAGACCTGGAGCGGCCCGCTCACAGCGGCGCGCGATCTGACGGTAGTTCCGCTTTGAGATTTTCTTCCGACAGGCCGGCCGAAGACGGAAGGACGTCAGGGCCGCCGCAGTTCAAAGCACCCGTTCGACCATCATTTTCTTGACTTCGGCGATCGCTTTGGCGGGATTTAACCCCTTTGGACAAGTGTCGGCGCAGTTCAGAATTGTGTGGCACCGGTACAGCTTGAACGGGTCCTCGAGCTCATCCAGGCGGCTGCCGGTGTCTTCGTCACGGCTGTCGATCAGCCACCGGTAGGCGTGCAGAAGCGCGGCCGGACCCAGGTAGCGGTCGCTGTTCCACCAATAGCTGGGACACGATGCCGAGCAGGCCGCGCACATGACGCACTCGTAGAGGCCATCCAGCTTGCGCCGGTCGTCGATTGACTGGCGCCATTCGGACTGGGGCGTTTCAGTTTTGGTCTCAAGCCAAGGCATGACCTCAGCATGCTGCGCATAGAACAGCGTCAAATCAGGCACCAGATCCTTCACCACGGGCATATGCGGCAACGGGTAGATCCGGACTGTGCGTTTGATCTCGTCAATGCCCTTGATGCAGGCGAGCGAATTTCCGCCGTCAATGTTCATGGCGCAGGAGCCGCAGATTCCTTCCCGGCAGGAACGGCGGAAGGTAAGTGTCGGATCGATCTCGTTTTTGATCTTGATCAGCGCATCAAGCACCATCGGACCGCAATCGTTCAAATCCACAAAATAAGTATCGACCCGGGGGTTCTCGTCGTCGTCCGGATTCCAGCGGTATATTTGGAATTCCTTGACGGCGGACGCGTTGTCCGGTGCGGGCCAGGTCTTGCCGACCCTGACTCTCGAATTCTTCGGAAGCCTGAGTTCAACCATGCCGCCTTATGCGCCGTAGCCTGCGGTTATGCAAATCCAACGGAATGCGCCGGCCGCAATCTGCAGCCGCGCAATGGAATCAAACTCGAAGGGGCTTCAGGCCGACCTCAAATCGGATCCGCCAAATTCAATCGATCCGCATCCGTGCCCTGATGAAACCGCGCAATGTGTCCCGGCTCAGACACAAATCAAACAAACGGTTGCCACGCTGCGCCACCCATGTGCCCTGTTCTCATTCATATAGGATTGTGACCGGGGCGCAGCCAATTTGCCTCACTGTGCATAATCCAAATGTAATGCATGGCAAAAACCGTCTTGGCGGCCATCGCCCGCGCCGCGCCCAGGACAGAAAAGGTCAGGAAGCAGCTTGCCCGCCGCCGCCGCTGGCATGTCCGCGGCGCGCCGGCGCCGCCGTCATTGCTCAGCCGGACCGAGCGCCGGTTCGCGGAGTTGAACGGGAAGAAGGCGCAGAGGGGCGCGCACCGCCCGCCCGCGGAGCTCAACTCCGGCATCATGTCCTTCATCGATGCGCACAACGGGAAGCCGAATCCCTGCAGGTGGGCATGGGACCGCGGGGGTGGGGAGAATCAGTACACGCGCTCTTTCGGTTCGATAAGAGACAGGTCAATGCCGCCTTCTTCGGCCGGGGTCAGCGGTTCGGTATGGACCGGACGATAGCTGAGCGTCACCTCGCCGCTGTCAAACCAGGCCAGACTGTGGGCGCGCCAGTTTTCATCATCCCGGTCCGGGAAATCCTCATGGGCGTGCGCGCCCCGCGACTCTTTGCGGGCTTCCGCCGACACGATCGTCGCCATCGCGTTGGCCAGCAGATTCGAAAGCTCCAGCGTCTCCATGAGATCGGAATTCCAAATCATTGAGCGGTCGGTGACCGAGAGATCGCTTTCGGCGGCCGCGACCTTTGTCATTTCCTCCACACCCTCGGTCAGGCTTTCGCTGCTGCGGAACACGGTCGCGTATTGCTGCATCGTGTGCTGCATGCGCAGGCGCAGCTCCGCCGTCGGCACCGAACCGGTTGCGTGCCGGAGACCGTCAAACCAGTCGATCGACCTGTCCACAGACACTTGGCAGATCTCTGGATTTGGCTCGTTCCGATCGATGACCTGTCCCGCCCGAATCGCCGTGGCGCGGCCCAGCACAACGAGGTCAGTCAAAGAATTCGAACCAAGCCTGTTGGCGCCGTGAACCGACGCGCATCCAGCTTCGCCGGCCGACATCAGTCCCGGCTGCACGGCGTCGGGATCATCTGCGGTCGGCCGCAGCGCCTCTCCCCAATAGTTGGTGGGGACGCCTCCCATATTGAAATGGACTGTGGGCAGAACCGGAATCGGTTCCCGCGTCACATCGACTCCGGCGAAGATCTTCGCCGATTCAGAGATTCCCGGAAGCCTCTCGGCCAGCAGTTCCGGCGGTAAATGATTGAGATGCAGATGAATGTGATCCGCGTTCGGACCGACCCCCCTGCCTTCGCGGATTTCGATTGTCATGCAGCGTGAGACAACGTCGCGGCTGGCCAGATCCTTGTAGGCGGGAGCGTAGCGCTCCATAAACCGCTCGCCTTCTGAATTGGTCAGGTAGCCGCCTTCGCCGCGGGCTCCTTCGGTGATGAGCACACCCGCGCCGTAGACGCCGGTGGGGTGAAACTGCACAAATTCCATGTCCTGAAGCGGCACTCCGGCGCGCGCCGCCATCCCCGCCCCATCGCCTGTGCAGGCATGCGCCGAGGTGGCCGAAAAATAAGACCGTCCGTAGCCCCCTGTCGCCAACACAACCATCTTTGCGTTGAACCGGTGCAGTGTTCCGTCATCCAGTTTCCACGCAATCACCCCCTGACAGATCTCGTCCTCTGACATGATCAGGTCGATCGCGAAATACTCGACAAAGAACTCTGCTTTTTGCTTCAGCGACTGGCCGTACAGCGTGTGCAGAATGGCATGTCCTGTCCGGTCGGCGGCGGCGCATGTGCGCTGCACCGGCGGTCCATCGCCATACTTCGTTGTATGGCCGCCGAACGGGCGCTGGTAAATCTTGCCGTCGTCCGTGCGGCTGAATGGAACGCCGTAATGCTCCAGCTCGTAGACCGCCTTCGGCGCCTCCCTGACGAGATACTCCATCGAGTCGACATCACCGAGATAGTCCGAACCTTTCACGGTGTCGTAAAGGTGCCACTGCCAGCTGTCTGGCCCCATGTTGCCCAGCGAAGCGGCGATTCCGCCCTGCGCGGCGACGGTGTGCGAACGGGTTGGAAAAAGCTTGGTGACGCATGCCGTGCGCAGACCCTGTTCGGCCATGCCGAGCGTTGCCCGCAGCCCCGCTCCACCGGCTCCGACGATCACGACATCATAGATGTGATCTGTGAATTCGTACGCGCGCATGCCGGGAGCTGCCGCTAGCCGGAAAACCCGAACCACATGCCGGCCACGGCCAACACGCCGAACACGGCGAAAACCCAGCACAGCGCTGTGTTCAATGTCAGAAGCGTCCTCGCCGTCCGTTCGGTGTGCACATAGTCTTCAATGACGACCTGAAGTCCCTGCTGCAGATGGTAGAACCCGGCCATCAGAAAAAGCATCGTCAAAAGCGAAACGAGCGGGCTGGCAAACTCCGCGATGACCGTTTCCCGGTTCTGACCCAAATTGGCTCCGACAACATAGACAAATGGAAAACCGAGTGGAATCAGCGCGATAGCTGACAGACGCTGTATCAGCCAATGGCGAACATTTTCCTTGGCGGATCCCAGACCGGCGATGCGGCCAAACCCGGTCCGGCCGCTCACCACGCGCCCCACCGCACGGCCAGCACAGTGCCGGCGGTCAAGACCGCGGCCGCGGCGATTCCAAGCCATCCCGACAGCCTGACATTCGCATCGTCAAAGCCGTAGCCGAAATCCCACACCAGGTGCCGCACGCCGTTGCAGCCGTGATACCAAAAGGCGGCCAGGCAGCCGACAAGAACCAATTCGCCCAGAACCGATGTCAGGAGACCGTCAACAAACCCAAAAAACGCCGCTGAGGTTGACGCTGCCAGCAGCCAAATCACCACCAGCGCCGCGCCGACGGCAAGACAGGCGCCGGTGATCCGGTGAAGGATCGACATGACGGCGTTCAGCGGCCAGCGGTATACCGTGGCATGCGGCGAAAGCGGCCTGGTTCGCATCTTGATTCAGGTTTCCCTCAATAGCCCGGCGGCCGGCGCAAAACTGGCATCCACGCCTGCAAACCGAATGTGCCAAGATAATTTGAATGGGCGGCACACGCAATCGAAACGCCGCACGGCCGGTGGCTGCGCCCTAAAGCGGCATCAGCGCCCAGTAATCGATATCCAGCAATACATCGCCTTCGGCGCCATCGCTTCCAAAACGCCCTTTCGATGCGATTGTGCGCAGGCGAATGGCTCCGGCGCCTGGCACTGCGCTCTCCGCGGTTTCCAGCACATGCGACCATGAGCTGACCGTGTCACCGGCGTGACACGGGTTGCGGTGCGATCCTGCGTTCAGAGCAAGCATGAGCTGAGCGTTCGCCAATCCGTTGACACTCAATGCTCTGGCAAGCGAGATAATGTGGCCGCCGTAGATCAGCCGGCGTCCGTCGGTGCGGCTGCCCACGTCGAAGTGGACTTTGGCGGTGTTCTGCCAGAGCCTGGTGGCGACCATGTGCTCGGCCTCTTCAATGGTGACCCCGTCAATGTGATCAATGGTCTCACCGGGCGCGTAGTCATGCAGGCGGTGCGGTTCGCCGGATGCGGCAAAATCGTAGTTTATAAAACTCAGCCCGTCCGGCGCCGGCAGATCGGCCGGATGCACCGAATCGGGGAGATCCGGGATCAATGCATCGGGTGCCGGCGACCGGACGTCCCGCTTTGCCACCATCACCCAGCGCGCGAATTCCAAAACGGTCTCGCCGTGCTGGTTTGAACCTTTTGTGCGCACCCAGACAATTCCGTTCCTGCGGCTGGAGTTTTCCTTGACCCCAAGGACAGTTGATGCGGCCGACAGCGTGTCTCCCGCGTAGACGGGCCGGTGGAACAGACAGGAGGCATAGCCGAGATTGGCGACGGCGTTAAATGAAACGCCGGGAACGGATTTGCCGAACACAATGTGAAACACGGCCAAATCGTTCAACGGCGCCTCGCGCAGGCCGCAGGAACGGGCGAAGACATCGGATGAAAAGACAGCGTGGCGATCCGGAAACAGGGATTTGTACAGCGACGCGTCGCCTTGGGTGACCGTCCTCGGTGTTGCGTGAACGATTTCCATCCCGACGTCGAAATCCTCAAGAAACCGGCCGCTGTTTGATTTCTGACTGGCCATCCTGGTGCCGTTTCCGTTGCGCCCGCTCCGATCGCGCAACCGCTACTTCGGTTCAGTGGAGATCCGCAACAGATTTGTCGTATCGGTGATCGGGCAACCTCCGTAAGCAGCGGTCTTAGCAAGCGCCGTTCGGCTCTCAATGGCGGATCTTTGGGTTGACAGATCCATCTTCCCAATCAATTTAATGCTGCAGCGCAGCAAGCTAGGCAAAGGATGTGAAAATGAGCTTTTCGACGGTCAAACAGTCGCCCGTGCGCCTGAACAGATCCGAGCTTGCCGTTCCCGGGAGTCAGCCGAAGCTGTTCGAAAAGGCTCTCAGATCTGATGCGGATATCGTCTTTCTTGATTTGGAAGACGCCGTCGCTCCGGATGACAAGGACAAGGCCAGGCGAAACGTAATTGAAGCGCTCAATGACCTCGACTGGTCGGCCAAGACGATTTCGGTCCGCATCAACGGTCTCGATACCCACTACATGTACAGGGATGTCGTGGACGTAATGGAGCAGGCCGGCCAGCACATTGATCTGATCATGATTCCCAAGGTCGGCACGGCCAGCGATGTTTATGCGGTGGACATGCTGGTCACACAGATTCAAGAGGCCAAAGGGCAGACAAACCGAATCGGTTTTGAGCATGTCATCGAGACCGCACTCGGCATGCAGAATATCGCTGAAATCGCCTCCGCGTCGGCGCGCAACGAGAGTCTGCACTTTGGCGTGGCTGATTACGCCGCATCAACCAAGGCCCGAACCACCAAGATTGGAGGATTTAACCAGGAATACGCTGTGCTCACCGACCAGATTGACGGCGGTGACCGGCGCGTCCACTTCGGGCACATGTGGCACTATCCGCTCTCACGGCTGGTGGTCGTGGCGCATGCCAACGGGCTGCGCCCCATCGACGGCCCCTTTGGGGACTTTTCAGATTCCGCAGGATACATCTCCGCAGTCCGGCGGGCCGCTTCACTGGGGTGTGCGGGAAAATGGGCCATCCATCCCAATCAGATTGGTCCGGCAAACGAAGTCATGAGCCCGTCTGAAGCGGAAGTCACGCAGGCCCGGCGAATCATGCAAGCGATGCAGAAAGCGGCGGAGCAGGGGCAAGGCGCGGCTTCGCTCGACGGACGCTTGATCGACTTGGCATCGGTGCGGCAAGCCGAGGTCATCATTGAAAACGCCGATCAGATTGCGGCTCGACAGGAGGCGCAAGCCGCGTTGTGATCAGCAATCATGACAATGTTGGTGCATATCTCGTCGAAACTCTCCCGCATACCATGACTTATGAAAACGAATTGCATGATTCTTCCGCGCGAAGGCAGCCGGAATCAGTTCAGACCCATCCGAGCGCAACATCGTGTTTTGAAACCAGATCGGAGGTTTTCGGGCGTTTGGCGAACTCCCCTGTGTCCCTCTTTCGAATAGATTTGAACCATGTGACAATCCACGTCGGAACCCTGAAGTCGACGCTCTGCCGCAGTGAGAAACGCCCGGAGCTCTGCTCGAAACGGCCGCGCCGCGTCCCGCAGGGCGGACGCGGCTTATAAATGCGGCGAACAAGTGCAAATCTTGAGTTTTTTTGTCCGGAGGGGTACGGAATGCGTCAATGAATTCTGAATTCCCGGAGGTTGGTATGGGCAGACCCCGAATAGCAATGATCGGAGCCGGCCAGATCGGCGGAACTCTCGCAGATCTGGTCTCTTCCAGAGAACTCGGTGATGCGGTTCTGTTCGACATTATGCAGGGCGTCCCCCAGGGCAAGGCCCTTGATATCGCGGAGAGCGGTCCAATCGTGGGTTTTGACGCCAGTGTCACCGGCACCAACGGCTATGCGGGAATTGCCGAAGCCGACGTCTGTATCGTCACCGCTGGAATTCCCCGCCGGCCGGGCATGACCCGCGACGATCTGCTGGAAGTCAATTTGAAGGTCATGAAGTCTGCCGGCGAGGGGATACGGGAATACGCGCCAGGCGCATTTGTGATCTGCATCACCAATCCCTTGGACGCGATGGTCTGGGCCCTGCGGCAGTATTCCGGCCTGCCGCAAAACAAGGTTGTGGGCATGGCGGGCATTCTGGACTCCGCCCGGTTCCGACACTTTCTTTCGCTCGAATTTGACGTCTCTATGCGCGATGTGTCGGCGTTCGTCCTTGGCGGCCACGGCGACACAATGGTTCCGCTGGCCCGGTATTCGACTGTGGCCGGCATCCCGCTGCCGGATCTGGTCAAGATGGGGTGGGTTTCGGAAGAACGGCTCGAAGAGATTATACAGCGCACCCGTGACGGCGGTGCTGAAATCGTCAATCTGATGGGGAACGGTTCAGCATTTTACGCGCCTGCGGCGGCGGCGATCGAAATGGCGGAAGCCTACCTTTTGGACCAGAATCGGGTGCTCCCCTGCGCGGCGCACCTCACCGGCGAGTATGGCTGCGACGGCATCTATGTCGGTGTGCCGGTCGTCATTGGCGGCGGCGGCGTGGAGCGTGTGATTGAGATTTCGTTTGCAGCCGCAGAGCGCAAGATGTTTGAGAATTCGGTGCAGGCTGTGCGGGGATTGGTCGATGCGTGCCGCAGAATAGACCCGGATCTGTAACACCGGAATTGTGGGTCATGTTTCGGGAAACCTCGAAACGCCGGCCGGCGCCGGCTGTTTTTTGTTTATTTTCGCGGGGTGTTGTGCGATTCCTTGATCCTGGCCGTCACGGATCCTGGCTGTCGCAGGGAAACTCATGAATATTCACGAATATCAGGCCAAGCAGCTGCTGCGGGAATATGGCGCGCCGGTTGCGGGCGGCTGTTCGATTTTGCGGGCCGAAGATGCGAAGGCCGCGGCCAGTGAGCTTCCGGGCCCGGTCTGGGTCGTTAAGGCGCAGATTCATGCCGGCGGGCGCGGCAAGGGCACATTCAAGGAACCGGACGCCGGCCGCAAAGGCGGTGTGCGGATTGCGCGATCAGCTTCTGAGGCCGCTGAAGAAACCCGGAGGATGCTCGGACGCACTCTGGTGACCCACCAGACCGGACCGGCGGGCAAAACGGTCAACAGAGTGTTCATCGAAGAGGGCGCAGACATACAGCGCGAGCTGTACCTCGCTCTTCTCTTGGACCGGCAGACCTCGCGGATCTCGTTTGTGTGTTCGACCGAAGGCGGCGTGGATATTGAGGAGGTCGCCGCCTCGCACCCTGAAAGGATTCACTCCATTGAAATTGATCCGGCGGCCGGATTCCAGCCCTTTCACGGCCGGCTTGTCGCCTTCGCGCTGCAGCTTGCGGGCCCGCAGGTGCGGCAATGCGTCAGGCTGACGGGCTCTCTCTATCGCCTTTTCCAGGATAAGGATGCGGAACTTATCGAAATCAATCCGCTCATTGTGACCAAACAGGGCGGTCTGCAGTGCCTGGACTGTAAAATGGGTTTCGACTCCAACTCTCTCTACCGGCACCCCGACATCATGGGCCTGCGCGACGAGTCCGAAGAGGATCCAAAAGAATTGGCGGCATCGAATTTCGATCTGAGCTACATCGCCCTTGATGGCGAGATCGGCTGCATGGTCAACGGAGCAGGACTGGCCATGGCCACCATGGACATTATCAAGCTCTACGGCTCAGAACCGGCGAACTTCCTTGATGTCGGCGGCGGCGCCACCCGCGACAAAGTTGTCGAGGCGTTCAAGATCATCACTTCAGACGACAATGTGAAAGGCATTCTGGTCAACATTTTCGGCGGCATCATGCGCTGCGACATTATTGCTGAAGGCGTTGTCGAAGCGGTTCAGGAAGTCGGTCTCAAAGTGCCGCTGGTTGTCCGGCTCGAAGGCACCAATGTTGAACTTGGAAAAGACATCATTAACGAAAGCGGATTGAACGTCATTGCCGCCGGCAATCTGGGTGAGGCGGCGGAAAAGATCGTGGCCGCAGTGAACGCTTCCGGAAACTGAGCCGAGGGCGACAGGGGTTTTGCATGGCTGTACTTGTTGATCAGAACACGAAAGTCATTTGCCAGGGCTTCACCGGCTCTCAGGGCACGTTTCACTCGGAGCAGGCCATTGCCTATGGGACCCGCATGGTCGGCGGAGTGACTCCCGGAAAGGGCGGGCAGGAGCACCTGGATCTGCCGGTGTTCAACTCGGTGCACGAAGCGGTCGATGCCACCGGCGCCGACGCGACCGCGGTCTACGTGCCGCCGCCATTCGCCGCCGACGCGATTCTTGAAGCCTGCGATGCCGGAATCGGTCTGATCGTCTGCGTCACCGAAGGAATCCCGGTTCTCGATATGGTGCGTGTCAAACGCGTGCTGGAGAATTCGGACTCCCGCCTCGTCGGTCCGAACTGCCCGGGCGTGATCACTCCCGATGCCTGCAAGATCGGCATCATGCCGGGCCATATCCACAAACGCGGCAGTGTCGGAGTCGTTTCACGGTCAGGAACGCTGACCTATGAAGCGGTCAAACAAACGAGCGACATTGGATTGGGTCAGTCGACGTGCATTGGAATTGGCGGCGATCCGGTGAAAGGCACGGAGCATATTGACGCTTTGGAGCTGTTTCTTGGTGACGACGAAACCGAATCGATCATCATGATCGGAGAAATCGGCGGCACCGCGGAAGAAGAGGCTGCGGAGTTTATTAAAGACGAGGCGAAGAACGGCCGGTCAAAACCAATCGCAGGCTTCATTGCCGGACTGACTGCGCCTCCGGGGCGCCGCATGGGTCATGCGGGAGCGGTGATTTCCGGCGGCAAAGGCGACGCCGCGAGCAAGATAGAGGCCATGCGGTCTGCCGGATTCGCAATCGCCGAAAGCCCGGCGACGCTCGGTGAAGCGGTCCTTCAGGCCTTGGGACAGAGCTAGCGGTCCACAGCCGGCGCCGCGAGGAGAATGGCTTGACAAAGCAGAGCCGAAACCAGTCGTTCCACACATCCAGTTTTCTCCACGGACAAAATGCCGCCTATGTCGAAAGCCTACAGGTGCGGCATAGCGAAAACCCCGACTCGGTTGATGAATCTTGGGACGGTTTTTTTGCCGCGCTCGGGGATAAAACAGCGGATGGCAAAGGCCCGAGCTGGGCGCGCCGGGATTGGCCGGTTTTGCCATCGGACGAGGGTGACGGCAGCCTTCGACGGCCAATGGCCGCACGAGTCCAGCGACATGCTGCTGGATCTGGAACAGAAGATCACGCATCGGGCGCACGCCGCCGGCGTATTCCCGTCGAACGCGGAAATCATAAAGCGCGTCAACGACTCGGTGCGGGCGCTGATGCTCATCCGGGCCTACCGGATCCGGGGGCACAGAATTGCCAACCTCGACCCGCTTGGCCTGACGCATCACGAGTCACATCCCGAGCTCGATCCCAAAAATTTCGGGTTCGCGGAATCCGACATGGACCGGCCGATCTATCTCGACCAGGTTCTTGGCCTCAACCAGGCAACCATGCGCGAAATACTGGCGCTGGTGCAGCGCACCTACTGCGGCACCTTTGCGATGCAGTTCATGCATGTCTCGGATCCCACCCAAAGCAGGTGGCTCCGCGCCAGGATTGAAGGCTACGGCAAAGAAATTCAATTCACCCGCGAGGGGCGGCGGGCGATTCTGAACAAACTCGTTCAGGCCGACGGTTTCGAGAAATTTCTGCAGGCGAAATACACCGGCACAAAGCGGTTCGGACTCGACGGAGCGGAATCCATAATTCCGGCCATGGAACAGATCATCAAGCGCAGCGGGGCGCTTGGCGTCAAGGAAATCGTCTTCGGCATGCCGCACCGCGGGCGTCTCAATGTGCTCGCCAATGTCATGGGCAAACCATACCGCGCTATTCTCAACGAGTTCCAGGGCGGCAGTTCAAATCCAGATGATGTCGCCGGCTCCGGCGATGTGAAGTATCATCTCGGCGCGTCGTCCGACCGCGAGTTTGACGGCAACCTCGTCCATCTTTCCCTGACGGCGAATCCATCGCATCTGGAGGCGGTGAACGCCGTGGTCCTCGGCAAGACCAGGGCCAAGCAGAATCACCTTGGCGACGAGAACCACGCCCAGGTCCTGCCGGTATTGCTGCACGGCGATGCGGCCTTTGCCGGCCAAGGGATCGTTGCTGAGTGTTTTGGACTTTCCGGACTCGCCGGCCACCGCACTGGCGGCACGATCCATATCATTGTCAACAATCAAATCGGATTCACAACCGCGCCGCACTATTCGCGGTCATCTCCCTATCCGACTGATATCGCGATGATGCTGGAATCACCCATCTTCCATGTCAACGGCGATGATCCTGAGGCGGTTGTTCATGCCGCGAAAGTCGCGACCGAATTCCGCCAGGAATTCGGCAAGGATGTCGTGATCGATGTGTTCTGTTACCGCCGGTTCGGCCACAACGAGGGCGACGAGCCAATGTTCACCCAGCCGAACATGTACAGATCGATCCGGCTCCACAAAACGACGCTTGAACTGTATTCCCAGAGATTGATCGAAGATGGGCTGATCCCGGCGGAGGAGGTTGAGCAGGCCCAGGATAAATTCCAGCAGCGCCTCGCCGAAGAGTTTGAAGCGGCCGCCGCCTACCGGCCGAACGAAGCCGACTGGCTTGACGGCATGTGGTCGCATCTTCAGTCCAACACAAAGGACTACCAGCGCGGATCAACCGGGGTGCCGATCGAACGGCTGCGGGCGGTGGGCAGGACACTGACCAGCGTTCCTGAAGGGTTCTCGCTGCATCCGACGCTTTCCCGAATCCTGAGGCAACGGGAAGCGATCTTTGAGACCGGAAAGAACTGCAACTGGGCGATTGCCGAACAGCTGGCGTTTGGCACACTGCTACAGGAAGGGTTTTCGGTTCGGCTGTCGGGCCAGGATTCGACGCGCGGAACCTTTAGCCAGCGCCACGCGGCATTCATCGATCAGGACACTGAACAGCGTTATGTTCCGCTGCGCAATCTCGGAGACGGCGCCGCCGACTTTCAGGTGATCGATTCCATGCTCTCCGAGTTCGCGGTGCTCGGGTTTGAATACGGTTATACGCTGAGCGAACCGAACGCGCTGGTGCTGTGGGAAGCTCAGTTCGGAGATTTTGCCAACGGCGCCCAGATCATGTTCGACCAATTCATTTCGAGCGGCGAGCTGAAATGGCTCCGCATGTCGGGGCTGGTTATGCTTCTGCCGCATGGTTTTGAAGGACAAGGCCCCGAGCATTCCTCGGCCCGTCTTGAGAGATTCCTGCAGATGTGCGCGGAAGACAATTGGATTGTCGCCAACTGCACGACGCCGGCGAACTATTTTCATATCCTGCGGCGGCAGCTGCACCGGAGTTTCCGCAAGCCGCTGGTGTTGATGACCCCCAAGTCACTTCTGCGGCACAAATTGGCGGTGAGCGATCTTGACGATTTCACCGAAGACAGTTCTTTCCACCGCCTGCTGTGGGATGACGCGGAAAAAGGCCGTTCTGACACAGAGCTGGTCGCTGACGAGAAAATCCGCCGCGTCGTGATCACTTCCGGCAAGGTCTATTTTGATTTGCTGGCCGAGAGAGACGAGAGGGGCATCCACGACATCTATCTGCTGCGCATTGAGCAGTTTTATCCCATGCCGGTTCGGGCGCTGACCAGGGAACTCAGACGATTCACGCAAGCGGAAGTCGTCTGGTGTCAGGAAGAACCGAAAAACCAGGGCGCCTGGAGCTTCATTGAGCCAAACATCGAATGGGTTCTTGATCACATCGGCGGCGGGTGCAGACGTCCACGCTATGTCGGCCGCCCCGCCTCCGCGTCGCCGGCATCGGGACTGATGCAGAAACATCAGGCGCAACAGCAACAGCTTGTGGACAAGGCCCTTTCCTTCACAGAGGTAAAGTAGATGGCAGTAGAAGTCATGGTTCCGCCGCTCGGCGAAAGCGTCACCGAGGCCACCGTCGGTTCCTGGACCAAACAAACAGGCGATGCGGTCGCTGCCGACGAGATCATTTGCGACCTTGAGACGGACAAGGTCACGCTGGAAGTCCGGGCCCGGGTTGCGGGTGTTTTGTCTGAAATTTCCGCCCCTGCCGGAGCAACAGTCGGTGTCGGGGCATTGCTCGCCCGCATTGAAGAGGGCGAGGCGCCGCGCTCAGCGGCGAAGCCGGCGGCAAAACCCGCTCCGGCAAAGCCCGCCGGCGAACCGGACACCCCTGCGGCAGGTGCAAAACCGCGCGATGTCGAAGACGCGCCGTCGGCGAAAAAGCTGATGGCGGAACACAGTCTGAAGCCGGATCAGGTGACCGGAACCGGACGCGATCAGCGGATTCTCAAGGAGGATGTTCAAAGGGCTCTGCAGGCGGCGGAACAGGCGGCGGCTGTGGAAACGCCGAGCACCGGTCCCAGCCGGCCTGCTGAGGTGCCGGATCTGGAAGAGCGCGTGCCCATGTCGCGGCTGCGCCTGACGATCGCGCGGCGGCTGAAGGAAGCACAGAACACGGCCGCGATGCTCACCACCTACAATGAGGCGGACATGAGCGCGGTCATGCGGCTGCGCGCCGACTACAAGGAGGAATTCGAAAAGAAACACGGCGTGCGGCTGGGTTTCATGGGGTTTTTCGTCAAGGCCTGTTGCTCTGCGCTTATTGAGGTTCCGGAAGTGAACGCTGAAATCGACGGCGAAGATATCGTCTACAAGCGGTACGCGCATGTCGGGGTTGCCGTGGGAACGCCCAGCGGGCTCGTCGTGCCGGTGCTGCGTCACGCAGAACGGATGTCGCTGGATACAGTTGAGCGAACCATTGCCGAGCTTGCGGCCCGGGCGCGTGACGGCAGGCTGTCGCTGGCCGACATGCAGGGCGGCACGTTTTCGATTTCCAACGGCGGAGTTTACGGCTCCCTGATGTCATCGCCAATTCTCAATCCGCCACAGTCCGGCATTCTGGGCATGCACAAGATTCAGCAGCGGCCAGTCGCCGTGGACGGTGAGGTGGTCATACGCCCGATGATGTATCTTGCCCTGTCTTACGATCACAGAATTGTTGACGGCAAAGGCGCGGTCAGTTTTCTGGTGCGTGTCAAAGAGCTGATAGAAGATCCCCGCAGGCTGCTTATGGGGATCTGAGACGGCAATGTCAGGCCGATACGCGGGATCCGCTCCCGGCAGCAGGCAGGCGGCGTCCGCGGTCAAGTTTCAATTCAAACGGAGGCCTCAATGGCAAGATACGACGTCATCGTAATCGGCGGCGGACCTGGCGGTTATGTCTGCGCAATCCGCGCCGCGCAGCTTGGCTTGAAGGCCGCTTGTGTTGAAGGGCGCGGCACCCTCGGCGGCACCTGCCTGAATGTGGGCTGTATTCCGTCCAAAGCCCTGCTCCACGCAAGCCACCAGCATCATGAGCTTGTCACCAACATGCCGAAGATGGGGATCACGGCTGAAAACGTTGCTGTCGACTGGCAGCGGATGCTCTCCTACAAGGATAGCACCATCGGCGCCAACACCAGGGGCATCGAATTCCTTTTCAAGAAAAACAAGGTTGACTGGCTGCAGGGATGGGGCCGGATCAGGGGCGCCGGCGCCGTGGAGGTCGGCGACACGGTCCACGAGGCGTCCAACATTGTGATCGCCACCGGTTCCGAGCCGTCGTCGCTGCCCGGCGTCGAGGTCGACGAACGCACGGTCGTCACCTCCACCGGAGCCCTGGAACTTTCTGAAATCCCGGAACATCTGACCGTGATTGGGGCCGGTGTGATTGGTCTTGAGATCGGATCGGTCTATTCCCGCCTCGGTTCAAAAGTGACTGTGCTGGAGTATCTGAACCATATCACGCCCGGCATGGATACGGAGGTCGCGAAGACCCTGCAGCGGCTCCTGTCGAAACAGCGGCTGAAATTTGCCCTCAGCTCGGCGGTTGAGTCCGCGGAAATCACGGATGCCGGCGCCAAAGTGAACTACCGTACGCTGAAAGATGAAAAAGCGCGCGCGCTGGACACCAATGTCGTTTTGGTGGCAACGGGCCGCAGACCCTACACGGAGGGTCTGGGACTGGAGGACGCCGGCATAGAAATCGCAAAGACCGGCCAGGTCAAAACTGACTCCAGTCTGCGAACCAATGTGGAAGGCATCTATGCCATTGGCGACGCTGTTGCCGGGCCGATGCTGGCGCACAAGGCGGAAGATGAAGGCATGGCGGTCGCCGCAACCATTGCCGGACAGGCAGGGCATGTGAATTACGGCGTGATTCCCTCGGTCATCTACACTCACCCTGAAGTTGCCGCGGTCGGCTTGACTGAGGAGGAGCTCAAACAGGAAGGCCGTGGCCACAAGGTTGGCAAATTCGCCTTCATGGGAAACGGCCGCGCCAAGGCGGCGCTGGCAGCCGACGGGTTTGTCAAAATTCTGGCCGACGCCAGCACCGACCGCATTCTCGGCTGCCACATAGTCGGGCCGACAGCCGGAGAATTGATCCATGAGATCTGCGTGGCGATGGAATTCGGCGCGTCGACCGAAGATCTGGCTTTGACCTGTCACGCCCATCCGACCTTGTCGGAAGCAGTCCGGGAGGCGGCGCTGGCGTGCGGCGATGGAGCCATTCACGCCTGACTGTCAGTTGCGGGCGCGATTTGATCGGCAGGTCGACCGGATGCGCCTTTGACTTGCCGCCGTTCGTTTGCTGTGGCAGGGGGCGCGATGCGTATCGGCGGGCGAGAATCGAGGGAAAGATTATGGCCAAAGAGGAATGGGGAACCAAGCGCATCTGCCAAAATCCCAGTTGCGGCATGAAATTCTATGACCTGTTGCGAAGCCTGATCATCTGCCCGGCGTGCGGCCAGGAATTCACCATTGAATCTCCCGAGGCTCCCAAACTCGGCGCCAAAATCGAAGACAAGAAGGCCGGCCCGAAAGCGGAGAAAGCCGCGCCAGTGGACGACGGCGACGAACTCCTTGAGGACGACGAATCCGATGTTGGTTTGGACGACGACGATGTTCTTGACGACGGCGACGACGACACTGTGCCGCTGGAGGATATCGCAAACGTCTCGACCGATGATGAGACTTGAAAAGTCTGTCCGGTCTGTGTGGCGACCCGTCGAATTGCCCGCCTGAGGAGGATTGATGCGCCTGGGCTGGCTGCCGCAGGCGCGCGGGTCAGATTTTGCGGTGCCAACATTCTGCGAAAGCCAGCAGATTGAATTGTTGCAAATTAAGTTCGGCAGCGGTTGCCACAGGTTCCATGGTGAAACGGGCGGCGCATCCGCCCACGGCGGGAATGACCGCTGCCGGTTGCCGAGAACCTGTCAATCGCGCCGGAAGCTTTCGCAGGCGAGATCAAGCTGAACGATCCGCACAGCTCCATTGCCAGATCGCTTGCCGAACAGGCAATTGGCTGCTCATCTGCTGACAATCCGGCATAATATTGATTGGATGTCGAACCTGTTCATCGCAACACCCGGAACTTCGATTCTAACTCCAATGTCATCGGGACCGCGGCTTTGTCGGCGTTCGCCTCCGGTTCAGGCGCCGGCGCGTGTTTCAGGCCTTCGAGACACTCCAGCAGTGCGTCGCCATTGGCCAGCGCACAGCCCTCTTCAATCAACTTGCGGGCGCCTCTGACCTTGTCTTTCCTTCGCAGATGCGCCGGGTGATCGATACACGCCAGCGCACGCCCTGTTGACGGGCAATGCGAACGGCGTGCATCGTGCCGCCCCCGCCATCCGTCTCAATGACGATTGCCCCATCGGACAGCCCGCTCTGCATGCGCTCACCAGACAGAAGCCAGATTTCAACAGTCGCTCCGCGAGTCCCCGGTTTGCCGCCGCGCACACGCTGTCGAATCCGTGCGCCAGCACGGCAACGCCGGCGGCCCTGGTCCCGATTACCGCCACGCCGCGGCCCTTGCGTGCAGAGCCTGTGCATCTCCCTTCGCGAACATCACGGCTGGCGGGTCAGGTATCGTCCGCAACCGGACCGGATACTCCTCATCGTAGGATGAGATCGTCCGAACTCCACGCTCCCGGCTGCAATTCAGCTGCCATTCGCATTTCATCAAGGCGTCACTAAGCGCGGACAGGGAAGTTTTGCACAGGTTGGACTCGACCAAACTCTTGAGCTGGTCATCCCGGCGGCTCTCGTCGTCCGTCACCTGCATCGGTTGGTCAACGATCTTCAACGCCTTGGCGCGTCCCGCGCCTTTCAATCGCATTCCGGCGAGCAGCGCGCTCGGTCGGCGAAGCGGATTCAGTCATGGGTTTGAGATTTCTTTTCCCGCCCACATTATCGTCGGCATTCCGGGTGGGCCTACCGCCAGACCCTCTCCCAGCGCCGCGACAGATATTCGTTCGAGAGTTTCAAGCCGAACATTCTCTTTTGTGGTTGTGCCTGTCTGTCTTCGCCAGCGTGACCCCGCGGTTTCTGACCCTTGGTTTCGATCGCATTCGCACCGAATTGTTGGGTTTGGGCCGAACAGTGGCCGAACCGTTGCTTTCAGTCTTCAACCAGGGTCACAAGGTAGGCAATAACGTCTTCGATTTCACTTGCGCCGTAGACAGTCTTGCCCTCGTACTCGGCGGCGACGCGGTGCAGACCATCGCTCCTGTAGTAGGAAGGCATAACTGTTTCCGGGTTTAGAAACTGCGGCTCGACCAGGCGCAGCCTGAGTTCTCCCGCCGTGTACCGGCTGCCAACACCGTCGAGTGGAGGACCGATATTTCCCGGATCCGGTTCTCCTTCTATCGGGAGCGCGTGACAGATAAGGCAAGTCGCATTACTCGCATCACGCACGATCCGCTTTCCCCGTTCCGGATCCCCGGCCGCGCCGGTGAGTGAATTCGGAATGGCGAAGTCAACGATTTCATACTCGAAGGGTTCAGCAGCCAGAATGACCGCCGACAGTCCGGAAAGGGCAACTGCCCGAAGAGCTATTTGAAAGCAGGCCCAGATCCGGGTGCGGCGGCTCACTTCAACCAAACATGTCGGCGGTGATGCTGGCGTACCAGCCGCTGGCGAATTCTGCTTCGGCCTGCCGGAACTCGTCGGTCGCATTTGAGGGGCTGACGCCGCCTGATCCGGGGATTGACGCGATCTCTCCATTCTCGTCCAGCCGGTATACCGCCGCCACCGAAATACCGTAATCGGCCGACAGCAGGCTGTAACAGGTATTGATGAAAGCGGGTTCCGGCGGACTTTTCTCTGTAAGCAGGTTCACAATTGCGCGTGCGCAGACCTTTGCCTGGCTGTTGGCGCTGAAACCCGATTTGGGCATGGCCCCAGCAATGACTGCATCGCCCAAAATATGGATGTTCGGAACGGCCCTGGACGCAAAAGTCCGCTGATCGACGCTGCACCAGCCATCGCCATCTGCGAGGCCAGCCGTGTCCACCAGCCTGGCAGATCTTTGCGGCGGAATGATGTTGGCGACATCCGGCCGAAATGTATCGAAGTCCGTTTTAACGGTCATCGTTTCCGGCTCGACTGCGACAACATTTCCGCCTTCCGAAAATCCAACCCATTCGATCAGGCCCGGATAGAGCCGTTCCCATCCCTCACGGAAGAGTCCCTGCTTCGAAAACCCGTCCTTGCTGTCGAGAATCAGCAGCTTTGACCGCGGCTTGTGCCGGTGGAGATAGTTGGCAATGAGGCTGGCCCGTTCATAAGGGCCGGGCGGGCATCTGAACGGATTGGCTGGGGCCGCTATGACAACAAGCCCGCCATCCTCCATTGCCGCCAACTGGTCACTGAGCAGCCTTGTCTGCGAACCCGCAATCCACGCGTGTGGCATGCGCTGCGCCGCCGCCTCGTCATATCCCTCGATCGCAGACCACTTGATATCGATCCCCGGTGACAGAACCAGCCTGTCATATGGCAGCTTGTCGCCACCCGAAAGCTGGATCCCGTCATTCTCGGCATCAATGGACACTGCCTCGTCATGGACCACGGTCACACCTGCCCTTTTCAAGCCGTCATAGGCAAATGTCACCGAATCGAGTTCCCGAATCCCGCCAATGACTGTGTTGCTGAACGGGCAGGTCACGAACTTCTCGTTCCGGGCAACCAATGTTACGTCGAGACCAGGCGCCAGACGGCGCAGATATCTCGAGCAGGTTGCGCCGCCAAAACCGCCACCCACTACGACGACCGAGCCGCGCGCGTCCGCGAATACGCGGTCTGCGAACGCACCGGCAACAGCGGTCGCGCCTGCGAGTTTCAGGAGATCGCGGCGCGTCCCGAAATACTCACTGACCGTCATTTTTCTCGCCCGGCGGGCCGTGCAAAAGCTGCCAGTTCTCGGTCAAAATCCGGGACAAAGCCTCGATATCGGAATCACTGAGCGCCTTGGCGATGCGGTCCATGACAGTAGCCTCGATGTCACCGTCACGGAAACCGATCAGGAAAGCCTGCATGGCTTCCGCGTCCAGTTCGGAGATGTCCGGAATCGATCCCGGGCTCTTCCCCGTCTCGCCATGGCAGGCCGCGCACATTTCTGCCAGTTGGCCGGTCCACGAATCCTCCGCCCCCGCAATCTCCGCAGACATCGCGGCGGAAATCAGGAGCGGAGCCACCCATTTTCCGGTTCCAATCAAGTCAATCGCCGCCCGGCCGGTGCCCGCTTTACGCGGGCACCGGTTGGTTTTCGATTCGGTTCGGGCAATCAGACCAGATCATGATTGCGGATCGGCAAACTGCGGATCCGTTTGCCCGTGGCCGCGAAGATCGCGTTGGCGACCGCCGGCGCGATTGGAGGCAGCCCGGGTTCGCCGACGCCTCCCCACTTGCTCCCTCCCGAAAGAGCGAAATGCGTGCGGACTTCCGGCATCTCATTCATTCGCAGCATGAGATACTGGTCGAAATTGTCCTCCACCACAGCGCCCTTATTGATATGGATTTCGCCATACAGAGCGGCGGTCAGGCCATACACGATGTTGCTCTCCATCTGCATTTCGACCATCTTCGGATGAATGACGTGGCCGCAGTCGATTGCGGCATCAACTGTCTCAACCCGCAACTGTCCCCGGCGGCTGACCGTCACAAAGGCAACGTGCGCCACGACAGTGCCGAAAGCTTCCGCCATTCCGATGCCCATACCTTCACGGCGTCCAAGATCCGTTGTCCAGCCAGCCTGCTCCGCGGCCACCTCAAGCGGACGACGGAATTCCGAGTCCTCGGGCAGAAGATCCAACCGGAACTGCAGGGGATCAGCGCCCGCCGCGTGAGCCAGCTCATCAATGAACCCTTCCAGGGCGAACGCGTTCTGCGATGCCCCGACGGCGCGCCACCAGTGAACCGGCAAATGCGAATCACGAATGGCGTAATCGACCTGCTTGCTGGCTATGTCATAAGGAAGACGTTTGTCCAGACCTTCAACAGCCTGGCTGTCGATTCCGTCCCTCAGGAACTGCGGTATCTGGTGATTGAAAATCGAGTGCGAAACCACTCGGTTCCAGTAGGCTTCCGGCTTGCCGTTCGCATCAGTCGCGGCCGCGAAATGATAGACCGAGTACGGCCGCATCTTGGCCTGCCGGGCTGTTTCCTCTCTCGTCCAGATGACCTTAACCGGTTGTCCCAGCGCCTTTCCAATAGCCGTAGCCTGGCGAACATCGTCGGGCCGCGAACGCCGGCCGAAACCCGTGCCCAGGAAGCAGTTGTGCACATGCACCTGTTCCTCGGGAAGTCCGGCTTCCTCCGCCGCGGCAGCGATTGCCCTCGGCGGGTTCTGGGTGCCCACCCAGACATCCGCCCGGTCCGCGGTGACATGCACAGTGCAGTTCATTGGCTCCATGCAGGCATGATCGAGGTACGGGGTCGTGTAGGTCGCTTCCATGACATTGGAAGACGCGGCGATCGCGCCGCGGGCGTCACCCACCGAATCCGCCGGATTGTAGCTTGGGTCGTCCGGATTGGCCAAGACTTCCAATGCGCCGTTGATAATGCTGGCGTCGCTGACGTCTCCATGTCCGCCGTCGTCCCATTCCTTGGGCATGAGCTGGAGGGCTGTGAGTGCCCGGTAGTAGGTATCGGCAACGACGGCCACACCGCTCTGGATTCCGGTCACGCGGTTGGCAACCTCGTCGAGATTGTAATGCAGAACCCCGATTCCGCCTTCGCCGAGCCGGAATGCCGCGATGACACCTGGCCGGTCCTTGACCGCATCGAAGTCGAAGCTGACGAGCCGTCCGCCGGGAACCGGCGCCGCCTCAACCGCAGCGAAGACCATATCCGGCACCTGCGCATCGATGCCGTAGACGGCGCTTCCGTTGACCTTCACAGGCGTGTCCAGACGCGCAACTGACGTCCCGAGCAGCGTAAACTGGTCAGGCGTCTTGATTGCCGGTTCGGATTCAAGCTGAATGCCGGCGGCAGCCGCTGCAAATTCGCCGAATGTTCCGGACTGACCGCCGGCGCTGAGCATGCCGTTCTCTGCCGTGACCGCCGATCTGTCGACGCCCCATGCATCCGCTGCGGTCTGCTTCAGGCGTTCGCGCGCGCTGGCGCCTGCCTGCATCAGGTACAGCCGTGAACGGCGAACGGCGCCTGAGCCGCCGGTTCCCATCCGCTGGTACAGATTGTCGGTTTCTTTGGCCGCTCCGGCAGCCACCATGTACGGCTCGGCAAAATTCTGCACGTGTCGGTTGACATCAGCGTAAACCGCCCGAACCTTGGACCAGTCGCACTGCAGCTCCTCGGCCACGAGCATTGGCATGCCGGTGAAGACGCCTTCACCCATCTCCGACTGGCCAACCCGGATGGTGACAGAGTTGTCCGGATCGATCACCAGCCAGGCATTGACCTCCTGGCCGCCTTCCGCTGCGGTCCATGGCGATCCCATGACGCCCGCATCCGCACCCGTCGGAATGTGGAATCCGAGCATCAGCCCGCCGGCGGCGGAAGCGCTCGTGATGATAAATGTCCGACGGTCAATTTCCATTCTTGTCATTTTCATTATCCTTGCGCGATTTCAGCAGCCCGGTGGATAGCATCCCGAATTCGGGAGTAGGTGCCGCACCGGCAGATGTTGTCCGACATCGCCGCATCGATATCGAGATCGGACGGATCGGGCCGCAGGCTCAACAGCGCTGCGGCAGCCATTATCTGCCCTGACTGGCAGTAACCGCACTGCGGCACGTCTCCTTCGATCCATGCAAGCTGCAGCGGATGTGAGCTGTCTTCCGAGAGTCCCTCGATGGTGGTGATCTCCGATCCGACTGCGGCTGAAGCCTTCATCGTGCAGGAAAAAGCCTTTTTGCCGTCAACATGCACAGTGCAGGCCCCGCATTTCGAAATGCCGCAGCCGTATTTTGTGCCTGTAAGGCCGATATTGTCCCGGAGCACCCACAGGAGCGGTGTCTCCGGTTCCACATCGACTGTGTGCACCACGCCGTTTACATTGAGTGAAAGTGCCATTCACGAAATCCTCCATTTTGGAACTCTGCGTCCCAACGAAAGAAGGAGGTCGTGCTTTGGGCTATCCAGAGCAGCTAGACCTGCTCTCTTGGCGGAACGTAGGGGAAAACTAGCCCCATCGTTTAGGCAGTGCAACCCCGAAATCCAAACGGGGACCGGATTCACAGACGGGTCCATACGGTCACTGCGGCCGCAGTATCCGGCCTCACGGTGCGCGCTTGTGGTGGCGCCTTCGTCGGAACGGGTGTTCGCGGAAGATTGCACCTACCAGTGAGCCCGTTTGGCGGTGACGTGTCCGCTTATGTTCTTCCACGGCGGCAGATCCGTAAAGTGCCATCGTATGTATTTCAGCAAGTCCTCGATATCGCGATCTGTTATCGAAGCCCCGAAGCCCGGCATTGACCGCTGCAAAGCACCCCGCGGGGGCCGGATACCGTCAAAAATGATGTGAATGACATTTCTCGGGTCCGGGGCATTCACGGTTCCGGTCAAAGCCAGAGACACCGGAGTCTGTCCGCCGCCGCTTTTGTGGCAAACCACACACTGGTCCGCAAACACCTCCATGCCACGCAAGAGAGCAGGATCATCCGGAACCTCTTCCGGCCTGTAGCCGAACTCCGTTCCCCAATCCAGGGAAAGCGCTCGTTCGAGAACGGCATTCTTTTCCACATCGCTAAGTTGTTGTCGCTGCAGCGCTTCGAAATAAGCGGCAATTGCGAAAATGTCGTCTTCGGACTGGTCGTAGAGATGGTTCACCACCGGAGCCATCGGCCCAGCGGCAATTCCGTGCTCCTCGTCCCATCCATCGAACAGGTAGTTGACAAGCTGCAGCTGGCTCCAGGGAATCGGAGTCTGGGACATTTCGTTGAGTGCGGGCGCGTGCCATTCCTCGGCCTCGGCTCCGTTATACGCCGCAGACTGTATGACCGCACCCAATATGTTGCGTGGGCTGTGGCAGGCGCCGCAATGTCCAAGCCCTTCCGCAAGATAGGCCCCGCGGTTCCACTCCTCGTCTTTCTGACTGTCCGGCTGGTATTCCCCCTTGTCCAGAAAGAGCAGTTTCCAGCCCGCGAGCAGCATTCGAATTTTCATCGGAAACCAGAGTTCGTTCTCCGGAGGTTCGAACTTCACAGGCTCAAGCGTCATGAGATGCGCGTAGATCGCACGAATGTCCTCATCGGTCGCCCTGGTGAAGTAATCGTATGGAAATGCAGGATAGAGATGTCGCCCGTTGCGGTCGACGCCCTCGCGCATGGCCCGCCGGAAAGCCTCCTCCGACCAGCTGCCGATTCCGGTTTCGACATCCGGAGTGATGTTTGTCGAATAGATTGTGCCGAAAGGTGTCGGCAAAGCGAACCCGCCCGCAAAAGGAGCGCCGCCCGGCGCAGTGTGGCAAACCTCGCAGGCGCCGATGCCGGTCAGCGCTTCGCCAAGAAGCAGCTGCGCCGTGTCGAAATCGCCGCCAGACTGTTCGACTGGCTCAAGTTCGGGGTGCCGGTTGGCCCAGATCGCGGCAACAGCCGAGGCTGCGGCAAGACCGGCGATCAGCGAAACGAAAATGCGCGATATGTGCAAAACTTCGTCAGTTCAATTGCAGGCCGATTCGAAGCCGCTGACCGCGTATTGGTCGAACGCAGGGTCGTTTCCGGAGTTTTCCAACTCCCTAAAGAGCCGGAAACCGAGATCGTTTCTGCCCACTTCCACATGTCTTGGAACCCTGAATCGCGAGAGTCCTGCCCAGTCGTTGTGAAAAGCCCCGCCCTTGGTAATTCGCTTGCCGCAATTTCCGGCCAGCTGAGCGCTCCCATCCACCGGCGAATCCGCCAACTCGCCCTCTCCGCAGTCAAGAGTCCATTCGGACACATTGCCCAGCATGTCGGCAAGACCGAAGGAATTCTTGAATTTGCCGCCGACATTTGACGACGTCAGTTCATCTTCCCGGCCCATCACATCCGAACCAAAACAGGTGGCGCATTTTGCCTCGCCTGTTTTGAGGTTGCCGCGGACATACCATTTCGATTCATGTCCCGCGCCGGCGCGCGCGGCGTATTCCCACTCGCTCTCGCTTGGAAGCCGGTAGGTTTGTCCCGTCTGCTCCGAGAGCCATTCGGCATAGGAGCTCGCGTCGTTCCAGCTGACGCAAACAACCGGGCGGGTGTCCCGTTGGCGAAATCCCGGATCGTTCCAGCCGCCTTCCGGGTAGTCGATATCGCCCGTCGTCCGGAATAACCGGCATCCCGTTGATTGAAAGCCCGTGGCATCCGCGAATTCTGCAAACTCCCCAACCGTGACCTCGCACTTCGACAGCGCATAACCGTAGCCGATATTCACCGTGACCGGCGTGTCACTGGCATTTGCCGCGCGCGGAAAGGACCCGCTTGCGACCTTCACCATCAGCGGGCACGCCGCACAGTCTTGCAACTCGTCAAATGCCAAAGACTGAAGCGGACCGAAGATCAACCCAAATGCAAACAGAGGCAGGAATCTGGACATGGAATTTCCCCTTTCAATTCAATCGCCTTCCTCCGATCGGCGCCGCCACCGGAGGCGCGTCACGGCCGCACGGCAGGCGCTTCAATCGGCAGGCCGCCCGACCGCCATGCGAGATACAGTTCCAGGCTCAGATACTCCTTTGAGCCGAGTTCAAACGGTTCAGCGCGGACAGCCCAGTTGCACCAGCGAAACATGCGGTGCCGCGAGCCCATCGAGTTCCACAACAATCGATACACAGGAAACCCGTTGACATGGCCCTGGCTGATCCGGTCGCCCCGCAGATTGAATCCGGGAAGGTCATCATGGCATTGGTGACAGGCAAGGTTCAACTGTCCGCGCCGCTGCGTGTAAAACTCGCGGCCTTCCTGCCAGAATTGTTCCGCCTCGCCCGAGATATCGACGTCAATGGGGATGCCCCGGGACTGAAAAGTTACAAATGCCGTCAATGCAAGAAGCTCATCGGATTCGTGAGATAAGGAGGGCGCATCCATGTGGGCCGTGAGCATCTCGTTGATGCGGGCTTCCAGATTGACCAACGAACCCAGCTCTTCATCGAACTGCGGATACCTCGCGGCAACGCCCCGCATCGTTTCAGATTCGTCCTGGTGGCAGGACCGACACGAGATCCCCTTGCCACCCATTGGCGTGGACCAGAGTTCCTCGCCGTATTCGACAGCGAACAACCCGGGATTGAGGAAATCGTCATCCTGCAGAGCGCGGACCTGTTCACCCATGTAATGATAACCTGACAACGGAAACTCGCCGCCGTATAGGTCAGGTTCTTCCGCGGCCGGCGAAGAGGCTGCGGCAAGATATCCAATTGCCAGAAGTATCGGCGGCGCCGACCGAATTGGCCGAGGGCAGCCGCCGGGTTTCAAATGACTTCGATTTCGGCCGACGCCGTGTGGACCGTGCCGTCGTCGTCGTGCCATCTGAATTCTAATGTCCCTGATTCCACCACCGATGCGTGGAATGAAATAAACGGATTCGGCGATATGGCTTCGTGCCAGTCGGCGCGGAAGACCAGCGCGCCGTTAAACCAAGCTTCGAATCGATGAATGATGTGCCTGGGTATGTGCAGACCGTCCCGCGAAAACATGAACCCGTTGTCCATCCGGTGTGTCGCCAAGGCCTTGATTTCGAAGACCTCGCCCTTGAGCACGCTTGAGGGGACAGACAGACGGGTTCTGAGCCTGGTCATTTCAGCCGCCCGCCGGTCTGCGTTTCGTGAAGATTCCGGGTGTTCCCCGGTTCAAGCTCAAAGCCCATCCACGCATCCCTTCCGCTTACCTTTCGTCCGGCAGGAAGATTTCGACCGCACACGCTCCGAGGGTCACGGCCACATGTCTTGCCGACATCCATGCGGTGTCGTCGCTCATGATCGCGAACCCGTAGATATACTGGGTCTGTGCCAAGCGGATGCGCTGGGAAACCATTGCGACACCCGACATTGGCGTAAAGTGGTAATCGCTGATCAATGGCTGCGGATTTCTGGTCGAGAATAAATGCAGGCTTTTTACGAAGTCTTCCTGCGTCATTGGCGAATCCGGCACTGAAACCGACAGTGGCACCGACAAGCCGGTGTCCGCCCGGTTTGGCATCTCCAACACGACGCGCCCTTCCCGGAAGTCGGTTCTTCCCAGCCTTTCCTGAACCAGGGACTGCAGCCAATTCGGCATTTCCGGAACGGCGGCTGCAGCCGGCGCCGGGTTAAGGGAAATTGTGGCGATCGTCCCGGTGCAGGCGGAAAGTCCCAGGAGAGCTTTCCTGCGGTTCATCATTGTGCCTGTTTCCGAGTTTCCGCGCCCGTCAATTCGGCTGTGTTTTTCTTGCACAACAAACGCCGTGTCCTGGGTCACCCAATCTGCAGACAATGGCGCATAAACCCTGGTTTGGCAAATCCTAACGACGCTCCGCTGGCTTGAAGTCGCCGCAGGCCTGCAATGGACATTCCAACCCGCAACTGTCTGCCGAGCGGGTCCGGCGGCTGCTTCTTGCCCACAGCTAACACTGCCGGTTTTGATGTCATACGATTCGCAGGCCAGCATTGCCAGCTTCGCCTCGCCCAGTAATTCCCACCAGCCGCGGCGGCTGGTGGGAATTACTGGAGAAGGGCAAGCCAATGTTCCCTTTGGGATTGATCTATACCAATGTGTGGGATTTTCCGGCCATGGCCTTGGCAGCTCGCTTGCAGAATTTTGGGAGCTTGGTCTCAACTCGGTGACGATCGCAGGAAGATATCACGCGGGAAATTTTTTGCGTCCGCGCTCCGCATCTCCGGTTCTTCCTATCGGAACAATTTCCCGGAAACCAGCACGCTGAGAAGGCTGCCGCAAATATGCTTTCGGGAAAGAGAATCTGCGCAAGACGGTTCAGTCTTTGATGCCGAAGGCGGGTCAATTTTGGACGCCGATTGACATCCGGCGTCAAGAACCCGGGCGACCTCCGCGTCGCCGAGGCCGCCGTCGTAACGGCCTTCGTCCGCCAGCAGCAGGACATGCGATCTGAGGCGGCGCTCCTTCGAACCCCGCCGCTGTCCAGAACCTCCTTCAGCCGGATGTGGACGCCCCTGTGATGCAAGCTGGAATTTGAACAACGCGTGACATGCGGTCAAGGCACTGTCGTAAGACCGGCGGATCTCCGTCCGCTTCGGCTGACCGGCCGCTAGGAAGCCATGTTGCCCGTTGCAGTCTTGTCTGCTTGTTGCGCAACGGCATACACGCACGGGGATGGAAGGGAAGCCAGTCAAGCCGAAATGGAATGACCGTCATTTCCATGGTGTCAGGATACTAACACCTGGCCATGATCTCCTCGCGGTTTGGTCTGTTCTAAGTCTGCACTTTCGCTTGCGACCGGCGCGGCATTGAATTATTCACGCGCCTGCCGCAAAAAGGAACGATGGGGCCATAGCTCAGTTGGGAGAGCGCTTGAATGGCATTCAAGAGGTCAGGGGTTCGACCCCCCTTGGCTCCACCATTTCCAAAAAAACATTCTGAATCCGAAGTTTGTCTCTGAGTGCCTGCCATGGTGCTTCCGGGAGGCCTGTCAGTTCGGTTGCATGCTGGTGAGACTGGCCGCAGATCGCGAATTCCACCGGCCTCCCGGCTTGGATGGATCGACTTCAGAGGCAGCCGGAATGCTGAACTGCAGTCCGAGAATTGCCGGTAAGCTGGCGGTTCAAGCAGGCTGGCAACGGCGCTCCAGTGCATCGACTCGGTCCAACAAGAGCCTGACGCCCGAAGCCGCGCAAAAGGTAACCGGATAGATCGCGACGTCTGTTGACTTTCCCTGGTTCCGGGCTCAGTTCCGCACCGCCGAAAGGCTGCAGCGGCGATTGCCGTCTTCGCCTGGCGCATCTTTGCCATGACACTGTTCGGACGCCAAGTTCCGGACTGCGAACCGCAGCTTATGTTCAACGGTGCCCAACTTGCCTTCCTGCGCGACTGCGCGTTGTAATACGGCCTGAAGCCGCCGGAGCGGCTCGGCGGTGCCGTGCGCGCAGTCGCGCATCTCGGCGGATACCGGGACAGAAATGGGGATCCGGATCCCGGCAACCAGATCATTCAGCACGGCCAGACGCGGCTCTCAAGCACCGTGCTGTGCCACGAAATCGGGCGTGAAACCGGGTTCCAGGCAGGCCAGCGGCACGCTCTGAGACCCGGGACATGACCCGTTGTTATGCAGAGTTGTGTGAACACGGCAGACCTGGCCCGGCAAGCTATGCGAGAGCCGCGTTTTCGACCTCGCTTTCGCTGATGCGGGCCATCACGGTTCGAACGGTTTGTATTCGATCAAGGCGGATCGACCGAGTATATCCACGATGGTCACCGACAATTCCGAGCCATGGGCGTCTGTCAGCCGCATCGGTTTGCCGAGTCGAAACGACACGGGTTGCTGCTGTCCCTCATCGATGGCGATGTTGTCGGCCTACAAGTAGGTTCGATCGGAAGTGTCGCGTATCGGGTTCAGCCGTCCGCGCAGGCCAGGCAGGTGACCCGTGCTCTGAGCAAAAATGGCGGCGCTGCCGGATTCGAGCGTTTCGAGTTCGAGCTGCAGACCGCCCCGAAGGGGTGTCCACGCCCGTTCCAATCCGGCGGCATACCCCGACCCGGCGGCACAAATCGTCATCGGCAGGTTGGTCGTGTACAGATCCAGGGCCGCATCGCCGGCCTCGTCGGTCGTCGCCCGCACCCAAGTCTTGTTGGGAAACAGCGCGAGAACCTCGATGCCGGCGAGAGGTCTGCCTCTGGAATGCACCGTGATGGTCGCGTTTGCAGGAACAAGCTCCAGCTTGGCGGCAGGAATGCAGAGCACCAGGCTAGATTCGTCGACCAATTTGTATTCCGGCGGCAAACCGGTGGCTTCCTGGGCTTCCGCACGGATGATCGACACGCCGTCCCCGCGGCGCTCCCTCAGGTACCTGCGACCACCCGACCCCGCCACATTAGCGACGGGGATGCGACCGAACACGGATGCGATCACCTCATTGCGCGTGGCCTGACTGGACTCCATTCCTTCGATGGTCATGCCGTTCGGAAGCTGGCCAGGCGAATCGATTTCCAGGCGGTCCTTGAACATGGATAGCCGGATTCTCCGCGAATCCATGGAGTAGTTGCGATGCGCGACCGCGTTGACGACCGCCTCGAACACGGCGGCTTTGCTGTGCTGGAAAGCGTATTCCCGTTCCGGAGTTTTGCGGGCGGAAACGCGCATATTGCGAACGACGAACTGGACCGCGTCCGTGACCTGTGCGGGGAGCGTTCCGGCGATCTCCTGCGCATCCAACTGGCCCGAGGCACGATCCGATCCACGATAATGCGTTGCCGAGATGGTCGCTTGCGGGAACCAGGTCCTGGGGTGAACGAGCACAAAGCAGTATGCCGGCCACGGTGGCCCGGTCCACGCCCGCTTCATCCTGCGCCAGCAGGCGAAGGTTCAGCAATCCTCGCCGTGGGTCTGCCGCGGCCGCCACGCTGAGCAGCGGCTCCCACAGGCGCTCGCCAAGCGTCCCGAAGCCAGTCCCGGAAACGATCTGCTTGTCGAACCAGAGGCAGCGGTTTTGCGCACGATTCTGCGCCAGCCTCAGACCTTCGTCCCTGCGCAGGCGCCGCCTGGTCGCACCGACCCGGATGAATGCCTGCCCGCTCCGTTCATGCAGAGCTTCGCCGCGAGGGACGGCTACCAGAAGGAATGCTCTACCATCGAGTTCTCTGTGATGGACTTCGATGCGTAGCGGCGGCTCAAGGACATCGGTGCTGGCCTCTACCAGAAGGCGGTTCAGAGCGGCCATCTGTTCTCGCGACATGCCTTGAATGGTTCCATCGTCGGCCACTCCGCAGAGCATTTCCCCACCGTCCGCATTGCCGAACGCACCCAATTCGTCTGGCCAATCGTCTCTGCGTGGACTGGTCGGTATGCTGCCGCGAAACTCGATCCGATTGAATTCCCACTGGCTATCCTCGCCCAAGCGGAGTTGGCGGCGAATGTCCTCGTCCTGGATCATGACGCGACCGCCGTCACAGCACGCTCAGCATTGGGCAGCCGCATTTCGCCGGACATTAACTTTGGGAGCAGAAGGTCACGGATCTTCGCCAACTCGCATGATTCTCGATGATTCGAGAGCAGCCGACTCATCATTGAGCTTACTGTCCCATCGAAAAGTGCAAGCGATTTTGGCAGAACGCGCTGATGGAATTTCGACGTTCCAGTGACCATAGCGGCCATTTCTGCTTTGAAGCTTGGGCTTCTGAAAAGGCAATAGAAAACATTACGGCGCGCCGGTGCGAGAGGTGTAAGGAGTAGGAAATCCATGGATGCGACCTGGGCCGCTTCTCCATTGGGGTTGGGCGCCCATACCTTGTCTTTCTCGGGATTAAGCTTGGACAGAAGAACCGCGCACTCCGGCACTATATTCTCATTGTTCTTTATTGAAGCGCCGTGGTCAATAGCCGGCTCAATCCCGGAATTGTAAGCTGGGATGCTGTAATGCTCATAGATGCGCTCAGGCTGGGCACTAGAAGATAAGGTGGCACGTTGATGATCCGCCAACTCGCGCTGTGTGTTTGTCGGCCACCCCATGGGCTTGCCCTCCTCGTCCAGCGCATCGGGGAATAGCTCCCAGAGTTCTGGGGCCAGGTAAGGCGTGCGGCCTTCGGCCTTGGCGCGTGGGCCCAAAATCGACGAACCAGTCTTTGAAGATCGCCCGCGCCATCGCCTCCAGCGTCTCGCTCATACGGCGATTCAGATCGATCAAGTCTTGAATTGGACCGATGACGCCACCGATGTCCTTCTGTTCCTTAACGCCGGGAACACAAACAAACATTTGCTTAAGGTCCTGTATAGTGACATGCCCCAAACCGGCGGTCTGTTTGATTCTAGCGATTTCTGCGAACTTTGGCTTGAGCCATTTCAGCCGAAAGAACAGAAAGTCTTTAAGCATACCATCACAAGGTGAGACCTTGAAAATGTGCTGATTGAGCCAACCGTCTTCGCCTTCCCAGCGAAAGACATCAATGGATGTATCGGGATTGCCAGACCGAGAGAAGAGCATATCGCCGGATCGGACAGATACCAACGGACCATAATCCGTATCTGGACGCCCCAACGGTGCAAGCGGGATTTTGAATCACCCGCTGCATGCGGTCAGGCATTGTCGTAAGTCCGAAATCGTGGGGTGTGAGAACCACGCGCCGAAGGGCGTCCCAACCGCGCTTCCTGACCGTCCAAACTATCGGGCCATGAAAGCCGTTTTGCAACCGGCATTGGTTGAGCGCCGCCGCGCCACAGTAGGTCCGGCCGGCGGAAATTATGCGCAAGAACGCAGTCATGAGCATTTCCTGGAGGTCAAGGCGGGTCGGGCTGCTCCGCCGGGTGTCCTCAATCCTCTCGAAAACCAGGCGAGACGCTTGTTCGGCGCCGCTTCAACTTCTTGCTTTGAAAACACATGAAGGCAATGGCGCGCTGCAGGACACAGAAACAATTTAAGTGCGATTGCTCCGCGGCGGCGCTGTGATCGCTTGAATGTGCCTTCGCAATTCTTTAACGGCAACCCAACGGTTTCGTCTGCATCAAGTCTGTGCAGCGGAGTAAATGGGAACGCGGTGAGGTGTAGCCATCAGGCGCCGAATCCGCGACTGCCCCCGCAACTGTGAGCGGTGAGTTTCCCTGAGTGAATCCACTGGCCGAAAAGGCTGGGAAGGATCGGGGACGCGCTGAGCCGCAAGTCAGGATACCTGCCGTTAGAGCAACTTTTGTCCCGGGCGGGGAGCTCCGGAAACAGGTGAAAATGGCCAATCAACATTGCCAGCCGATCCTTTGCCGGACAGTCACGAATGGACGGCGCGATGGACGGACAGATTGAGATTCCACAGGCTCCGGCTGGCAACACGCCGGCGGCAGGCGCTTCACATCTGGCGGTGCAGCATCTGACATGGGGACCGGCAAAAAACGCGCCGATCCTTGAGGACGTCACCTTCTCGCTCGACCCAGGCGAAATTCTCGGCGTTGTGGGACCGAACGGCGCCGGCAAGTCGACGCTGCTCAGGCTGTTGTATCGATTCCACAGCCCAATCAGCGGCCGCATCTTTGTCGATGGCATGGACTTGGCGCAACTCTCACGGCGCGATTCCGCCCGCCTGATCGCCGCCGTGCTGCAGGAGAGGCCGGCCGAATTCGGTCTCACTGTCAGGGAAGTCGTGGCCCTCGGACGCATTCCGCATCACAGCGGCCTTTCCGCTTCGGGGGCCGGTGACAACGAAGCCGTCGCGCAAGCGATTTCAATTCTGGATCTGGAAGAGCTGGAGGCGCGTCCGCTGAACACTCTGTCCGGCGGCGAACGGCAGCGGGTCATGCTGGCCCGCGCCCTGGCGCAGCAGCCGCGGATTCTGGTTTTGGACGAACCGACCAACCATTTGGATATACGCTTCAAGCTGAAAATGCTGGCGCTGCTGCGCCAGCTCGGACTGACAGTTGTCTGCAGCCTGCATGAGCTGAATGCGGCCTTGGAATTTGCCGACAGGATATTGGTGCTGTCGGGCGGGCGGATGCTCGCGTTCGGCAGCCCGGAGGAGGCGTTTTCAGCAGAGATCATATCGGAGGCGTTTGCCGTGCGGGCGATTTTCGACAGCCTCACCGTCTCCGGTCGCAGACAGTTTTCGTTCAGCCTTTAGGGATTCATTGGGGGAGAACATATGAGAATACTGACGTTCTTGGCGGCAGCCTCTGTGGGTGCGGCCGCCGCCGAGCCTGTGACGGTAAAGAGCTGTGACCGCGATTTGGTGATCGCGGCGCCGCCGGAGGCGGCGGTGGCCAACGACGTGAACCTTGTTGAGATGATGCTGGCGCTCGGACTCGCGGACCGGATGGTCGGCTTCACCGGCGTGTCGGGATGGAATACGCTTGATGCCTCTCTGCGCGAGGGGATTGGCGCGCTGCCGGAGTTGTCGCCGAATTATCCAAGCAAGGAGGTGCTGGTCGGCTCGGGGGCGGACTTTTACTTCGCGGGCTGGAACTACGGCTTGAGGGTCGGAGGAGAAGTCACCCCTGACACGCTCGCTCCGTTTGGCATCCAAGTCTATGAGCTGACGGAATCCTGCATCCATGTCGGCGCCCGGTCCGGCATCACCATCGAAGACATGTACAATGATCTGCTCAATCTCGGCCGGATTTTCGGCATTGAGGCCCGGGCGGAGGATTTGGTCGCGGACTACCGCCGGCAGCTTGCCGAAATACAGCAGGGGCTGCCTGAGCTGGAAAGCGCGCCGCGGGTTTTTGTCTATGACAGCGGCGAAGATGTGCCGTTCACGGCTGGTCGGTATGCCATGCCCACCGCCCTCATTGAGGCGGCGGGCGGGTCAAATATTATGGACGATCTCGAAAAGAGCTGGGCGACCGTCGGGTGGGAAAGCGTGGTCGCGCGCGATCCGGACTTCATCGTGATCGTCAATTACGGCGACGTCACTGCCGAACAGAAGTGGGATTTCCTAAAGGCCAATCCGGCGCTTGCCGGCATCGGCGCCGTGCGCAATGGCAGGTTTGCTGTGCTGGAGTATGTCGAAGCGACCCCCGGACCGCGTAACATCGGGGCCGTCGCCAAACTCGCAGCGGCCTTCAGGGACTCGGCGCCGACGCCTTCAGAATAGCCGGAGGACAGATTGCGCAGCGCGGAGATGGCTGCCAGACAACGCGCGGGGCTGTGGCGGTTTTGTGTTGGCGCTGCTGTCGTTTTGCTGCTGTCCATTGCCTTTTCGGTGAGCATGGGTGCGGTTTCTGTCCCGTTGGCAACCGTCTGGAAGATCATCCTGCACAATCTCGGAGTCGCGGCCGCCAGCCCAAACTGGACGTCGGGCGAGGAAGCCATTGTCTGGAATATCAGACTGCCGCGCGGCCTGCTCGCCTGTCTGGTCGGCGCCGGGCTTGCCGTGGTCGGAACGACGCTGCAGGCGATCACCCGCAATCAGCTGGCGGACCCGCACCTGCTCGGCATCTCCTCCGGCGGAGCATTCGGGGCCATTTTGGCACTGCTGCACACAGGCTTGTTTCTTGGACCTCTGACGGTGCCGCTGCTGGCCTTCGCCGGCGCCTGCGGTGCCACTCTCATTGTGCTCGGCGTTGCCCGCATTGCCGCCGCCGGCAGCGCTTCACGGCTGGTTCTGGTCGGTGTCGCCGTTTCGTTTGTGGTGATGGCGTTTGCCAATCTGCTGATCTTTTTCGGCGATCCGCGCGCCGCGCACACAGTGGTGTTCTGGATGCTCGGCGGCCTCGGACTGGCGCAGTGGAATCATCTCGCGCTGCCGCTAGCCGCTCTGATGGGCTGCGGCCTCTATTTCTGGCTGAACTCGGCCAGCCTGAACGGTGTCATGGCGGGAGACGAGACGGCATCGACACTGGGAATTCCGGTCGAAAGATTCCGGCTGACGGTGTTTGTCGCCGGCGCGCTTCTGACCGGCGTGATGGTCGCCTATTCGGGCATCATCGGTTTTGTGGGCCTGATGATTCCGCACATTGCCCGCATGTTTGTCGGTGGAAGCAATGGGCGCGTGCTGCCCGTCTCGGCGCTGCTCGGCGCGGTTTTCCTGGTGTGGGCGGATATTGCCGCCCGCACGCTGACGGCGCCGGTAGACATGCCGATCGGGGTCGTCACCGGCGTTACCGGCGGGATTTTCTTTGTCTGGCTGTTGCGCCGGCGAAGTGTTTAGTGTCGGAATGGGTTCAGGCGGCGAGTTGCGCCGGCGCCGCCAATTCCACGATGTCGAGGATGATCCTGTTCAGGTCATAGTCTTTCGGAGTGAAAACCGCCGCCACGCCCAGCGCCTCAAGACGCTCAGCGTCTTCGTCAGGGATGATGCCGCCAACGATCAATGGGATATGAGCGATGCCGCTGCGGCGCATCAATTCGACCGTGTCTTCGACAAGCGACAGATGCGACCCCGATAGAATTGACAGCCCCACAACATGAACATTCTCCTCCAATGCGGTGTTGACGATTTCTTCGGCCGTGAAACGAATTCCGCCATAGATGACATCGATGCCGCAGTCGCGGGCGCGGAATGCAAGCTGTTCGGCTCCATTGGAATGGCCGTCGAGCCCGGGTTTGCCAATCAGCAGTTTCAGCCGCCGCCGCAGCTGGTCGGAAACCTGATCCACGGCGCCGCGGATCGAGTCGAGTTTCTCGGTCATGTTGGAGGGCGATGCGCTCACACCGGTCGGAGCCCGATACTCGCCAAACACGCTTCGCATCACATCGCCCCACTCACCGGTTGTTGCCCCGGCCCTGGCGGCGGCGATTGAGGGCGGCAGGATGTTCTCGCCGCTGGCCGCAGCGCGGCGAAGCCCGTCAAGAGCCTGTTCTACGGCGCCCTTGTCGCGGCTCCGGCGCCAGTCCTCCAGATTCTTAATCTGTCTTTCACCCGCTTTTTCATCGACCTTAAGCACCGTCTTTACGCAGGCGCCAAGGGGGGATTCCGCGGTGTCTGTGTAGCAATTCATCCCAACAACCACGGTTTCGCCGGTTTCAATTTTCTGCACACGCGCGGCATTGCTTTCGACAAGGCGAGACTTCATGTGTTCTATCGCCGCAACCGCTCCCCCCATCGCTTCAATTCTTGCCAGCTCCCCGCGGGCGTCCGCCTTCAATTCCTCGACGCGTTCGGCGACAACCAGATTGCCGTCGAAAAGATCGGCGTATTCAAGGAGATCGGTCTCAAATGCGAGAATCTGCTGCATCCGCAGCGACCATTGCTGATCCCAAGGTCGCGGAAGTCCAAGCGCCTCATTCCAGGCCGGCAGTTGCACCGCCCGCGCGCGGGCATTTCGCGACAGAGTGATGGCAAGCGTTTCAAGAAGTATGCGTATCACATTGTTTTCAGGCTGTTTTTCAGTGAGGCCGAGGCTGTTCACCTGAACGCCATAGCGGAAACGCCGGCACAGCTCGTCCTCGACACCGTAGCGTTCACGGCACAACTCGTCCCACATCTCGCAAAAGGCGCGCATCTTGCACAATTCGGTGACGAAGCGAATGCCGGCATTCACAAAGAATGAGATCCGTCCGACCAGACGCGGGAAATCCTCAGGCGGAACATCCTGCCGCACCCGGTCAAGCACGGCGGTCGCTGTCGTCAGCGCATAGGCGAGTTCCTGCTCCGGCGTCGCTCCCGCTTCCTGCAGGTGATAGGAGCAGATATTTGTCGGGTTCCATTTCGGCATATTCGCGTAGCAGTACGCCGCAACATCTGAAACCAGTCGAAGCGAGGGTTCCGGCGGGCAGATATACGTCCCCCGGCTAAGATATTCCTTCATGATGTCGTTTTGCACGGTTCCCCGCAGGCAGGCGGGATCCAAACCATTGTCTTCGGCGAGCGCGACATAGAGCGCGAGCAGCCACGGCGCGGTGGCATTGATCGTCATCGACGTGTTCATCATGTCGAGCGGGATGCCCTTGAACAGTCTCTGCATATCGCCGAGATGGCAAATCGGCACACCGACCTTTCCGACCTCGCCGCTCGCCAAGACATGGTCACTGTCATAGCCGGTCTGCGTCGGCAGATCGAAAGCCACTGACAGCCCGGTCTGTCCCTTGGCAAGGTTGGTTCTGTAGAGGGAATTGGAATCCGCCGCCGTGGAATGGCCGGCATAAGTTCGAAAGATCCAAGGTTTTTCACGGGGAGTTTTGGTCATGACTCTGGCCGCACTCGAACATTAGCCGCGCAATGGCTGTGTGGAATGCAAATATCCTTTGCGCCGTTTTGCGGCAATCCAATTCTCCGATACCGCTGGCAGGGAACAGGCTGAATGGCGACCAGGCTTCTGCAAGCCTGGGGGCGCCAAACGCCGTCCGGTTTGACACCATGCGGCGCAAAATTTATTCGTATACTAACGATTTTAGACTGGCCTGCGTTGTGAACTATCACGCCCCCGAAACCCTTGATGACGCGCTTTCGGTTCTTGCGGGAGGTGAGGTCACGATTGTGGGCGGAGGGACAGATTTCTTCCCGTCGCTGATCCCGGGAAGGTCGCCGCGCAGCCTCCTTGATGTCACCGGCATCGCATGCCTCGAGTCGATTTCACAGAGCGATGCGGGCTGGCGCATTGGCGCGGCGACAACATGGTCCGAGATCATAGACCATCCGCTGCCGCCGGTATTCGATGGTCTGAAGGCGGCCGCCCGAACAGTGGGATCGGTGCAGATTCAGAATGCGGCCACGATTGCGGGGAACATCTGCAACGCCTCGCCGGCGGCTGACGGTGTTCCGCCATTGCTGGCGCTTGACGCCACCGTGGAACTGACATCCCGCACCGGCGCGCGCAGGGTCCGTCTGGAGGACTTTATTGCCGGGGTCCGCAGCGTTGACCTGCGGCCGGGTGAGCTGATGACAGCTGTCTTGATCCCAAATTCGCCGCGGTGCGCGGGAAGCTCGTTCGTGAAGCTGGGCAGCCGAAAATACCTGGTGATTTCAATAGCAATGGTGTCGGCGGTGGTCTGGCCGCAGGATGGTCTGGTGCAGGAAGCGCGCGTGGCCGTCGGTTCGTGTTCGCCGGTCGCGAAGCGGCTGAGGGGTTTGGAATCCGCCTTGCGCGGACTGGAACTTGATACCGCGGCGGAGATTGCGGTCAACAAGGAGCATTTGGCGCCGCTGTCACCCATTGACGATGTCCGCGGCAGCGCCGAATACCGGATGGAAGCGGTGTGCGAGTTGTGCCGTAGAGCTGTGGCCGCAGCGATTTTCGATGGTTAAACTGGTGGAAAAACAGCTGATTGACTTCAGTTTGAACGGTCGCCCGGTGAAAATCCAGCCGATTGTAGGCGAACGGCTGTCGGAAGCGCTGCGTGAACGGCTGGGGGCCCGCGAAGTGAAGGTCGGCTGCGATGCCGGTGACTGCGGCGCCTGCACGGTGCTGATCGATGGCCGACCTGTGTGTTCCTGCCTGACGACCGCCCAACAGGCAAAGCGGAGTGAGGTCGAGACACTTACTGGCCTCGTTGACAATGACTGCCACGCCCGTGCCCTGACGGAGGCCTTCCAAGACCACGGCGCTGCGCAGTGCGGCATATGCACGCCTGGCGTGATTGTTTCAGCCGTGGCCCTGCTTCGCCGGCAGAAGACCCCGACGGCGGAACAGGTCCAGGACGCTCTCGGCGGCGTGTTGTGCCGGTGCACCGGTTATCGAAAAATTATCAATTCAGTCCTGGATGCCGCCGCCGGATCAACCGCCTGTCGCAATCCTGCGGGACCGCCGCTGGGCGCGCGCATTCGCAGACTGGATGGACAGGCCAAGGTCACTGGCAGAGAGCTGTTCGGCGATGATGTGGGCGGAGAAGATGCCTTGGCGGTGCGGATTGTCCGCTCGCCCTTTGCCAGGGCTTCGTTTGAATTCGGTGATCTGGACGGTTTGCTGGAAACTGCTGGCGGCATAGATGCGGTTCTGACATTCAAAGATATCAGAGGCCAGAACCGGTTTGGCGTTATCCCTGGCTTTGAGGACCAGCCGGTGTTTGCCCAATCCGAAACGCGTTTCAAAGGCGAGGCGGTCGCGGCGATCGTTGGTGACGCTGCGGCGGTGCGCGCGTTTGACCTGGAGAGGTTTCCAGTGATGTGGAGGGAACTTCCGTCGGTTGACCGGATTGATGACGCGGTTCAGTCTGGCGCGCCGCAATTGCATGCGGAACGCGCCGGAAACCTGATGTGCGAGGGATTGGTTCAGTGCGGCGATGCCGATGCGGCCTTCGGGCGGGCCGATGTCTGCGTCGAAGGCGAATTCGAAACGGCGTTTGTTGAGCACGCGTACATAGAGCCGGAAGCCGGATGCGCACAGCTGCGGGGCGGACGCGTCGAGATCTTCGCTGGAACGCAGGCGCCGGGCATGGACCGCGATAGTCTGGCAACAATTCTGGCTTTGGATGCAAGGGACATTCGTATTGTTCCCTTGGCGGCAGGCGGCGGCTTTGGCTCCAAACTGGACCTCTCGGTGCAGCCCTATCTGGCGCTGGCGGCGCTTAAAACCGGCAGGCCGGTCCGGCTCGCCTATTCACGCAGCGAGTCAATGCAGTCCACGACAAAGAGACATCCGGCGCGGATCCGCATGAAAATCGGCGCCACGGGAGAAGGGCGGATCTCAGGCCTGACGTATGACGGGACCTTCAACACCGGCGCCTACGCCTCTTGGGGACCTACCGTGATCAACCGCGTGCCTGTGCATGCATCTGGCCCATATATGGTTGCCGACTATCGGGCCAAGAGCCGCGCTGTGCATACCCATGCCGCCCCCGCAGGCGCGTTTCGCGGATTCGGAGTGCCGCAAAGCGCGGTCGCGCAGGAAAGTCTCTTCGATGAGCTCGCCGGAAAACTCCAAATCGACCGGCTGGAGTTCAGGCTCAGGAATGCGCTCACCAATCGACGGTCAACAGTCTGCGGCCAAGTCCTGAACAGCGGCGTCGGTATCAGGTCATGTTTTGAAGCCCTTCGCAGCCACTGGCGGGAAGCGAATCGGCGGACCGCGGGTTTCAATGAGGTCGCCGCGGGAACGAGGCGCCGCGCGCGCCGGGGCGTTGGCGTGGCCGGGGGCTGGTACGGATGCGGCAACACTTCGCTTCCAAACCCATCGACGATCAAGGCCGGGATCAGGCCCGATGGACAGATCGTGCTGCACCAGGGCGCCGTCGATATCGGGCAGGGCGCCAACACCGTGATTGCACAGATTTTTGCAGAAGCCCTCGGCGTTTCGGTGACCCGGCTGGAACTGGTGGGCGGCGACACAGACGTCACGCCGGATGCCGGCAAGACATCGGCGTCGCGCCAGACATTTGTCTCTGGGAACGCCGCCCAGCTTTCAGGGCAGGATCTGCGCAGGCAGATACTCAGACTCTGCAATGCTTCTGATGATGCCGAAATCACACCCGGCGCCGGGTCGCTGGTGGTCAGGGAAAAGGACACATCGCACCGCATTGATCTCGAGCGGCTCGCGGCAAACCGCGAAGGCTACGCGCTGCAGTCCGAAGCAACCTATGATCCGCCGACAACTCCATTGGATAAAAACGGGCAGGGCGTGCCCTATGCCCAGTACGGCTATGCCGCCCAGATGTGCGAAGTCGAGGTTGACTTGGCGCTGGGAACCGTTCGGGCGCTGAACTTTGTCGCGGCGCACGATGTCGGCAGGGCGATCAACCCGATGCTGGTCGAAGGGCAGATCGAAGGCGGTATCGCGCAGGGTCTCGGTATGGCGCTGATGGAAGAATTTATTCCCGGTGTCACCGAAAATCTGCATGACTATCTCATACCGACCATCGGCGACATGCCGCCGGTTACGCCGATCATCATTGAAGACCCCGACGAGGCCGGTCCTTACGGCGCCAAGGGGCTGGGCGAGCACGCGCTGATTCCAACGGCGCCGGCACTGCTGAATGCGATCCGCCATGCCTGCGGCGCGCGCGTCAAGAAGCTGCCGGCAACACCTGACCGCGTGCTGGCGGCCCTGCGGGACATGTCAGATGGCTGAAGCAAAGATCAGCCCGGCGGCGAAGATCCGCTGCGATGCCTGTCCGGTGATGTGCTACATCGCGGATGGCCGCGCCGGCGCCTGTGACCGGTATGCGAACCACGGCGGCCGGCTGGTCAGGCTTGACCCGCTGACGGTCATTGAGGCGGCGGAAAGGAGCGGCGGCAGCGCCGTGCCGTTTCTTGACCAGGATGGCCAATGGGACGGCGACCTCGTGCAGGCCGGTCGGCCATTCGTCACCGCTATCGGGGCCGGCACCACCTATCCTGACTACAAACCCGCCCCATTCATCGTCAGCAGAGAGGTCGAGGGCATCGACATGGTCACGGTCGTGACCGAAGGCATTTTCAGCTACTGCGGCGCCAAGGTCAAAATTGACACAGACCGCAGGCTCGGTCCTGAACAGGCGTCGGTGCGGGTGAAAGGCGAGCCCATCGGTCACGTCACCACAAGCGAGTATGGCTCCAAAATGCTGTCGCTGGGCGGCGTCGGACACCTGACCGGAGGATCCAAGAGCGAAGGGCGCATCACGTGTGACGCGCTGCTGCGGCTCTGCAACCGGGAACCGGTGGAAATGTCGGTTGATGACGGCGCCGATCTGGTGGTTCAGGCCGGCGAGGCGCCTGTCATTGACGGCGAAACGGAGAAGTTGATGCGCGTCGGCTGCGGCTCGGCCGCCATTGGGATGTTTGCCAAACAATGGGCCCCCAATGTCGACGAGGTTGTGGTTGTCGATGATCATATCACGGGTGTTTTGACGGAGCACGAAGCTGGGAAGCAGCTTGACCTGCCGTCAGCCGGGATCCGGGTCACCGGGCGCAGGTCGACGCCTGGGCGCTACTTTCAAACTGCGGCTCCCGGCAACGGATGGGGAGGCACCAGTGTCGAAGACCCGCTCGAAATCATACGCGCGATTGACCCCAAGACGGCATGGCCCGGTCTGCGCCTGTTGATGGTCTCGACCACGGGCGAACAGTTTCGTTACTTTCGGCTCGACAGCAACCTGCAGCCCCAGCCTTCTGAAGTTCCCGGAGAGCTGCTGGAGTCGGTCGAACGAATCGCGGAAAACTGCGAACCGTCGATCTGCTCGGTCCTGTTCATGGGCGGCGCCGGCGGTTCCTTGCGCGCTGGAGTCACGGAGAATCCGGTGCGGCTGACGAAATCGGTCAGGGAGTCTCTCACCTATGTCTCCTGCGGCGGGGCAGAGGCCTACGTCTGGCCGGGCGGCGGCATCACCTTTATGGTTGATGTGCTGGAAATGCCTGACAATTCATTTGGTTATGTGCCGACGCCGGCATTGGTGGCTCCGGTCGAGTTCACAATGCGGCATGATGACTTTGTCAGTCTCGGCGGCCATGCGGACCAAATCCGGCCCGTTGAGTCGATTATCGAATCCGACGTGCGGCGCGTTCACAGAACAAGTGAAAAGCGGGATCCGGCCGCTCGCGGAAATTACAGCTGGTCGAAAGGCGGAGACAGTTAACAAATGGATCCGGCGACGGCGCGATTCCTGCCCGACGGCAAGCGGCTGCATCTCCATCACGGGCCGATCGATCTGATCATTTCCGCGGAAAGCCGCGCTTCCGGAGAGAGCAGGGCGGCATTGCGTGCGGCGGCGGCTCGGTTTGACGGGCTGCTTGAAGAGCTGGTTGCGGAACTGGCGCTGCTGCGAAGCGAGGTCGGCAGGATTTCCCAAATCCCGCAGGGGCCGATCGCCCGCAGGATGGTGAGCGCAGTGGGGCCGCATGCGGGAAACTGTTTTGTGACGCCCATGGCTGCGGTTGCCGGCGCGGTTGCGGACGAGATCCTGGCGCATATGAAGAAAGCAGCGGATCTTGACAGAGCAATTGTCAATAACGGCGGCGACATCGCTTTCCACCTCGCTCCGGGCCGCTCCTGCGCAGCTGAAATCGCCAACCCGTCGGGCACACGGTTTGGAACGGTGATCGTCACGCAGGACATTCCCATCCGCGGCATCGCAACCAGCGGCCGGCAAGGGAGAAGCCTCTCTCTCGGCATCGCCGATTCGGTGACGGCGCTGGCGGCGACAGCCGCTGCCGCCGACTCGGCGGCGACGCTGATCGCAAATTCAGTCGATCTCGCGGATCATCCGGCGGTTCAGAGGCGCCCGGCCGCCGAACTCGCTCCGGATTCAGACCTCGGCGCCCGGCTAGCTGTCACCGGCTGCGGAGAATTGGCGGCGGCGGACAAAATCTCCGCACTCAACAAAGGCGCCGCGGCAGCCGAAAAGATGCGCCAAAACGGACTGATTGTAGCCGCTGGTCTGTTTCTGCAGGGCACTGCCCGGATTGTCGGCGACGTTGGCGGCGCACGTCAGATAGAACGGAGTTTGACCCTTGCCTGATCCAATCGTTCGCAGGTTTGTGACCTGCGTCGAGGAAATCCACCATGAAGGCGGCCCGCGGGCATCCGCGCCCTTGCGGAGGGCCGCCGCAGTTGCCGTGGTCGCCAACCCGTTTGCCGGACGATTCGTTGAAGAGATTGCGGGATTTATGGACGATCTGAAGCCGCTGGGTCTCGAAATGGCCGGCCGTCTTGTGGGGCTGCTCGGCGGAGATGCGTCAGTGGTGGAAAGTTATGGCAAGGGCGCCATCGTCGGCGCCGGCGGCGAAATCGAGCACGGAGCTCTCTGGCACGCGCCGGGCGGTTATGGAATGCGCGAAGCGCTCGGAGGAACCAAGGCGATTGTGCCGTCGGCAAAGAAGGTCGGGGCGCCCAGCGCCCGCATTGACATTCCATTGGCGCATATCAACGCCGCCTATGTCCGCAGCCATTTCGACAACATGGAAATTGGCGTTGCCGGCGCCCCGCGGCACGATGAAATCTGTTTTGTGCTGGCAATGGCTGACGGGGCGCGGATTCACAGCCGGTCGCTGGGATTGGCGGCCGCCGACATTGTGGGAGAGGATGGTCTGAGATGAAGTCAGAAATCAGGAAGACAGCGGTCTGGGTCGAAGAAACACAGATTGAAAACGGTGTCAGAATCGCGCCGCCGACACGCAAGGCGGTCGCTGTCGCTGTGATCGCGAACCCGTTTGCCGGACGATACGTCGATGACCTGACCGAACTGATGGACGTCGGAGCGGAACTTGGCGGCCTTTTGGGAAAGAAATGTGTTGACGCGCTCGGCATTACCGCCGGCGAGGCCGAGAGCTACGGCAAAGCGGCAATGGTCGGCGAAAACGGAGAATTGGAGCATGCCGCCGCGATTCTGCATCCGCAGCTCGGCGCGCCGCTTCGCAAAGCGGTCGAAAGGGGCGCGGCCTTGGTGCCCTCGTCAAAAAAAATGGGCGCGCCAGGTCAACCGCTTGATGTTCCGCTGGGGCACAAAGACGCGGCCTATGTGCGGTCACACTTTGACGGAATTGAAGTGCGACTGAACGATGCTCCCAGGGCCAGCGAGATCATGGTCGCGGTGTCGGTGACCGACAGCGGCCGCCCGCTGCCGAGAGTGGGTGGGCTGACGGCGGATAAAGCTGAAGGCCGTGACGGTCTGCGCTGACTTTGTCTCATTGATGCCGCCGAAACGCGTCTGATCAAATTGCTGCGGAAATGTCATCCGATTCGCCGCCAAGATATGTGCTTGACGAGCAGGTCGGTTATCTGCTGCGACTGGCAAATCAGCGGCATGTTTCCATTTTTCAGTCAGAATCTGACATCGGCCTGACGCCGACACAGTTTTCGGCACTCGTCCGCCTCGCGGAACTTGGCAACTGTTCGCAGAACGAGCTTGGCCGGCGGACAATGATGGATGGTGCCACGATCAAGGGTGTTGTCGATCGCCTCCGAGACAAAAACCTCATTCGATTCACGCCCCATCCGCGCGATCGCCGACGCCGGCTGATCACCTTGTCGCGGCAAGGCAAAGACATGGTCACGATGTTGCACGCGCTGGGCCGCAAAGTGTCCGGGAAAACGCTTGAACCGCTGTCAGACGCCGAACGGAATTCGTTCCTGAGACTACTGTCAAAACTGACCTGATCAAGGAACTTCGCCGGACTTGGAACAATCACGGGCGGGCGGACCGGCGAGGGCGCGTCAATGAAACCGCGCGGTTGGACCGCGGTACCGGGCTGGTGTTTCTGAACTGTGCGCGTTGAGCGCACCTGTCAGTTTTTGGCAATCTGGCTGACGGGCTGAAAACTGCCCATGTGCCCATCCAGGATATGCATGACCGCGGGACATCCGCTGCTGAAATGCTTCAATCTGTGCCCCTGACTGTCAGGAAACCCCGCGGACGGCAGACGGGCATAAGACCGGAACGCGCCCGCCTGTGCGAATTGCGGCCGAACAGTTGCGCTGACGGATGACATATGCCGAGGCCTTGGGCGCAGAAACACTGCGCCAGAGACTCCCGGCAGGAGAAGGCTGTTGACGCTGCGACAGAGCGGCGCCGAACCGTTTCCATCAACTGCTGACAATTGTGGCGTCGGGCATATCCCTGGCATCGCCGGGGACAATGCTCTGGCAATTTGGTTTGGCACAGACCGGGATCGGATGTGAAATCCGTGCATCCGTGCGGCGCCGGTTCAGCTGAATCTCATGGCATTCGGCAACTGCGCCGAGTTCTTCAAGGCAATGACCAAGAAAATCCGGTCTGCTCCAATTGGGTCCCATTTCCCGGGCGGTGCAGAATTCGCCGCTCGGCGGGCAATGGATTTAATGGCGTCCAAGAAGACCGCTCTATGGAATCCTGCCTCCGGGCGGACGGTCGCTGCGCGCGGTCCGGTCCGGTCTTGGCATCCTTTTGATATTCAGCGCACGCGTTCGAGAAACGCCTTTGTCCGGTCATGTCTTGGAGACTCAAAAAACTCTTTCGGTCCGCCTTCCTCGAGAATCACGCCCGCATCCAGAAAACAGACCTTATCGGCAACCTCCGAGGCAAATGAGAGTTCATGGGTGGCAATCAACATCGTCATCCCGTCCTGTTTGAGCTGGAAAAGAACATCCAGCACTTCACCCACGAGCTCCGGATCCAGGGCAGACGTAATCTCGTCAAACAGCATCATGCTTGGTTGCATGGCCAGAGCCCGAACGATCGCGACCCGCTGCTGCTGGCCGCCAGAGAGCTGGTCAGGCCAGTGCCGCATATGGTCGCCAAGACCGAATCTGTTGAAAAGTTCGCTGACCCGGGGCACCAGCGAACTGTCCGCTTCCCGGCGGACCCGCCTCGGCGCCAGGAGAACATTTTCCAGTGCGGTCATGTGCGGGAACAGATTGTAACTCTGAAACACCATCCCAATCTGTTCGCGGACCGGACGCGGGTCCTGATCGGGAAGTGAGATATCAACGCCGTCCAGGCAGATGGCTCCATCGTCGATCGGCGACAGGAGATTGACCGTGCGGAGGAGTGTCGATTTCCCGGATCCGGAGGATCCGACAAGACAGACCAGCTCGCCTTCGGACACCGTCAGGCTGACGCCCCGCAACACCCGCAGATCGCCGAAGCTTTTCCACACTTGCCGCAGTTCAAGTCTTGCCATGGTTCAGCTTCGCTGACGGTTCTGCCGGGCAATCAAACTGTCGGTGAAGCGCGTGGCAGGGACTGTCACAGCAAGAAAAATCACGGCAGCCGCAACATAGGGCGTGAAATTTGCGAGCAGCGACTTGAACACGCCCGCCTGGCGAAAAATCTCGACCGGACCAATGAATGAAAGCAGTGCGACATCTTTTTGCAACGCGATCAGCATGTTCATGTTGGCTGGCAAAACCCGGCGCAGCGCCTGCGGGAGCACGACAAACCGCATCACATCGGACTGCGACAATCCAAGCGACAGTGCGGCGCTGCGCTGGCTGACGTGCACTGATTCGATGCCTGAACGGTAGATTTCGGCGACATAGGCCGCGTATGTGAGGATCAGCGCGACAGATCCCCAAAGATATGGTGAATTCCATGGCCGGGGCAAGCCAAGCCCGGGAATGCCGAAACCGACCAGATAAACAACAAGTATGACCGGAACGCCGCGAAAAACATCTGTGTAGACGATCGCGAACAGGCGCAGCGGAAACAGCGCCGGCGAACGCGCGTCCCTGAAAACCGCGACAATCAGCGCCCAGATTGCGATCAGTGGAGCACACCAGAGAAATATGGCGACGTCCAACAGAAACGCTTCAAGGAGCGTCGGAAATGTCCGGGCAAATATGTCCCAGTTGAAGAAGCTGTTCTTGACCGCCGGCCAGCCAGGCGCCAGCGGGATGAGAACGGCGAGGGCGGCGAACACCGCCAGCGTCGAAACACCGGCGATGGTCAGCGACCTTTGGCGAACCTTTCGTTCATACTCTCGGCGGAATGACTGCTTGCCGTTTCCCGTGTCAGACAATCCCGGTCAAGCCTATTGGATAACCGGCACGCCAGTGGTTTCTGAAAGCCACTTGGATTCAATTCCGGCAAGCTCTCCGTTCTCCGACAATGCCGCTATGGCTTGGTCGACACATTCCTTCAGCGGATTGCCCTCGGTCATCAGAAACCCGAAATTATCCGGATTTTCCGACCTGTCTGCCGGAAACTGCCCGAGAATCACACCGTCGTCGAGCACCACGGCGGCAAGATATAGAGCTGTCGGAAGATCGAACAAAGCGGCGTCAATCTGATTTGCCTTCATCGCCTCGACCACGTCAGCGCTGTCATTGTACAGCAATGCGGCGTCGGCCGAACCGGTGATTTCACCGATCATGGGCACCGCCGTGGTGGTTGCCGCCGCGCCCCATTTCAGCATCTTAAGCGAGTCCATTGTCGGTTCCGCGCCTGCTTCCACCGTTGGCTGGCGAACCAGAACAGCCATGGCAGACGAATAATAGGGAAGCGAAAAGTCGACGACTTTGTCACGCTCCGCGGTGATCGAAAACTGCTGCAGATTGAAATCGAAATTCTTTTCGCCGGGTTGAATGGACTCGTCAAATCCAGCCCGGACCCAATTGACGTCTTCCGCAGCGAAACCCATCTGCCCGGCGACTGCATAGGCGACCGCCGATTCGAACCCTTCGCCGCTTTCGGGGTCGTCATCAATCACCCACGGAAAGTAGGCGGGGTTTCCTGTGGCAATCGTCAACATGCCAGATGAAATAGTGTTGCCTTCGGTGCACTCATTGCCTGCCTGCGCGGCGAGCGGCAGGGTCAGCAGCAGAGCGGCGGCTGCGGTAAATCCCGGTGATCTGGTCATTGATCTCTTCCTGATAGATGTTGGCGCCCAGACCGCAATTTTGACATGCGTTGCGGAATTTGTCCAGAATCCAGTCGGGACGGCGACGGTTGCGCCTCGATGTCAAAAGGCGGCCAGAAGTGAGCCTGACGCGCTGGCAGACTTACGGCGATACAGCGGGTTCTGCCTGATCTTGCAATTGGCTTCTTCCAGACACGCGTTTCCGCCCGCGCTCAATGCCGGTTCGCCCGGTCCCGTTTGGAGTTGCTTCAGGCCCGCCCGACCGTCTCAGGAACCCGGATTCGCAAGTCGATCCGAATATTTCATCCGGCTGTTTTCCGGATCGAACGGACAGTCCGTCTGCAACTTGGCTCTGTATCTCTTCCCCAGAATCTCAACACCCAGATCCGAGCCGGTCACCGGGGCGCGGAATTGGGCCAATGCGAGCGCCAGGCCGGTTCGGTGTCCGAAACCTCCCGAAGCCACGATGCCAGCCGGCCGATCGCCGGTGAACACCGTATGGCCGTAAAACGGGTCGACATCGTGGCATTTGATCGCCAGCAAATGCATCAGCCGAGTTGGCGCATCGCCGCGTTTCTCCGCCGCCGCCTTTGTCAGGCCGGCTTCGGCCGGTGTCAGTTCGGTTGTAAGTTCCGAACCCCAGGCCCGGTATCCTTTCTCCAGCCGCATCGAATTCAGCGCGTAGGCGCCGACACAGGCCGTGTCAAAACTCCTGCCGGCATCCAGCAGCGCGAGAAACAAGCGTCTGGCAGAGCACTTCGGCGCATGCGGCTCCCAGCCCTGTTCGCCGGCATACGAAATCCGCATGGCAAGTGCGCCGCAGCCGGCGATGTTGATTTCCATTGCCGATAGCCAAGGGAACACTGACTCGGAAAGACCGCAGTCCGTCAGCTCTTGCAGGAGCGCGCGGGATTTTGGCCCAATCACAGCGATGATGCCATAGTCGTCGGTCACATTGCCGATCTCCACATCGTAATGCCGGGACCGGTTCCGCAAAAAATCTTCATCCATGGCCTCGGCAGCGGACGCGGAGGTCAGATAAATCCGGTCAGGCGCTTGTCTGGCTGCCGTGAATTCCGACACAATGCCGCCGTTCGCGGCCAGCGCGTATGTCAGCCTGACTCTGTTGAGGTCCGGCGCGGCATTGGTTCCCATGTCATCGACAAATCTCGCTGCATCCGGTCCGCAAACTGTGAATTTGGCGAGCGCGGACAAATCGGCGAACCCGACTCTTTCCGAGGCGGTTCTGACTTCGCCAGCCACCGCGCTGAACCAGCCCGGTCGGAGAAAAGTCAGCGGGTCGTCATCGACAGGTTCCGTTGCGAACCAGTTTGGCCGCTCCCATCCGTTGACAGAGCCGATCACGGCCCCAAGCCTTGCCAGATCGTTATGCAGCGCGGACAGGCGCTTGCCGCGCCCGGCGGGCCGTTCCTCGTAAGGAAAATGAATGCCGAATTGAAAACCGAAACACTTCTTGGCCTTTTCGATCCGAAAATCCCGATCGGCCCATTTGCCAAACCGGCGCGGGTCAAGCTGAATTGCGTCCATAGGCGGAAAGCCGCGCGCCATCCAGTGGGCCAGGAACCGCCGGGAGCCGCCGCCTGCCATGACGCCCATTGACGATCCGGTCAAAAGCCAGACATTGTCGACGCCCTGTGCCGGGCCGATCAGCGGATTCGCATCCGGCGAGAATGTGATCGCGCCATTGATCGCCGATTTGAGCCCGCCGTCCCGAAGCGCCGGGATGCGGTCCATTGCCCGTTCAATAATGTGTTCCACAGAATCGAGATCTGACGGCAGCAGCTCGGCGCCAAACTCCGGCGGAACGCCTTCGACCGACCACACCTTCGCTTCCTGTTCGTACGGGCCAAGAATGAACCCGTTCTGCTCCTGACGGACGTACCAGCTTTCTTCGGGATCGCGAACGTTCGGCAGCTCCCGTCCGGTTTCTTCGCGGTGCCGCATGACAGCAGGAATTCCATCGAGCACCAGATATTGATGCAGGACCGGCGCCGCAGGGATTGCAATGCCCAGCATCCGGCCGATCTCCCAACTCCAGGCGTCGGCCGCAATGACGATGTGGTCACAGGTGTAATCGATGTGCTCAGTGGCGATTGACCAGGCGCCATTGTCTCGCCGGATGGCGGTCACAGGCGCACGCACATTGATTTCCGCGCCGTGTCTGCGGGCGACCTTGGCCATGGCGGAGGTGATCAAAACCGGGTCGCTGTGGCCGTCATCCGGTTCGTAGATCCCGCCAATCAGTCCTGAGGTCCGGGTCAGCGGATGCAGGATTTCGATCTCGGCCGGATCGATCAAACGGAGCTCATGACCGTTGAATCTGGACAATCCGGCGACATGGGCAAATTCGTGCATGCGGCTCTGCCGACGCGTGATCCGCATCGCGCCGCAGGCGTGAAACCCCACATCCCTACCGGTCTCCTGCGGCAAAATGTCCCGATACAGCCGCACCGATGCCGCGCGCAGCTCCTGAATAGCCAAACTGTTCGCGAAATGAGTGCACAAACCTGCCGCATGCCAGGTCGATCCATGCTTCAGGTCGTTCTTCTCGAACAGGATGATGTCCTTCCAGCCTTCTTTGGCAAGATTGTACAGGAGTGAGACTCCCATAACGCCGCAACCGATGATTGCGACCCGCACACACATCAGGAGCGCATCCTTTCACCGTCAGGATCATAAGGCGGTCCAGCGAGCGCCGCGGCTTCGTAAAGCGCGCCGGCGACATTGACCTGGAAGCTGCGGCCCGCTGTCTGCGCAAGCGTTTCGCCGGCTTCGATGGGAATGATCCCAAACGCCAGTCGTTTCCCGGTTCTGGGGCTAACAGAACCGGAAGCGGTCAGCCCGATGACGGCAGCATCCTCCCGTATCGGTTTGTCATGCAGCAACAGCGGCGTTCCGTGAACTTCAAAAGTGTCAGGCGCCGCCGCACCCCCTCTGCCCTCTGCGCAGTCAACGCCTTCCTGCCCACGAAACCAGGTTTCTTCCAATCGACCGTGAATGCCAAACCGGCTTCCAGAGGGGACAGGTCCGGACCCAAATCGTGGCCCCAATGGCGGAATCCCCTTTTCTATTCGGCAGCCGTCGAGGGCGAAGTGTCCAAGCGGCGTCACACCTGGTTGGCACAGGGCGTCGAAGACAGCGCCGGAATGCTCAGCTGTGACGGCGATTTCCCACCCGGCCTCACCGACAAAACTGATGCGCGTTGCCACGACGGGAACACCTGATATTTCAATGTCGGTCCCGATAGACTTTACGCTCCGCAGCCAGCATTATCCTGAACGCAGCCTCAGTTTCGGAGCCCAGAAATGCGCCGGCAATTGATCTTTCTTTGCACGACAAATCCCGACACCGTCTGTTGCGCCGGCAAACTTGCCTCCTGTTGGTAAAAGCGTTCTGGGCAGCATTGAAGAATCCGTCGGCGGCAAAGGCGCGGACCAGGAAGTTGCCGCTGGGCGGCTGTTGTCGACGGTGAGGCGCCGGATATGAATGGCGGCTTGGTGATGGGTCATTGAAATATCATGAATGACTGGCCAGCGATCCACGGGATCATCAGCGACCTCGATGGTGTGACCTATCGCGGTGACGAGCCCATTGAGAGCGCTGTGGAAGCGTTTCGGGCTTGGCATGAAGCGCAACTGCCTTTTGCTTTCGTCACCAACAATTCAACCAAATCCGCACAAGAGTTCAGCGACAAGCTGAATGGCATGGGCATTCAGGCAGTTCCGGAAAGAGTTATAACCTCTTCTTCCGCCGCCGCCGACCACTTGGCGGTGTCTTTGCCTCCCGGCGCCCGCGTCATGGTTGTGGGATCGGCGGCTCTTGCCGACGCTGTGGAATCGCTCGGTTTCGAATTGGCCGCGACCGATGCCACTGCCGTGGTTGCCGGGCTTGACCGTGCTTTCACATACGAGAAACTCGCGCAGGCGCAGGATGCGCTTCTTGGCGGCGCCGCGTTTGTCGGCACCAACCCAGACCCGATGCTGCCCATTGAAGCCGGCTATGAGCCGGGCGCCGGTTCGATTTTGAAGGCCATTGAGACGGCATCCGGTGTGGCGCCCGTCATCATCGGGAAACCCGAACCCAACCTGGTGAACATCGCCTTGGAGAAGCTTGGCACGCCGCGCGAAGCGACTTTCATGATCGGCGATCAGATCAACACAGACATTGCCGCAGGCCAAGCCGCCGGACTGCCGACGATTCTGGTGCGCACGGGCGTGCGTAACACAGGACCTGCTGTTGCTGTTCCTGATTTTGACATTCAGTCTCTTTCAGAAATACCCATATCCAAGCCGATCAAGTCGAGGTCGTGAATTGGCTGATGTTCTGGTTTCCGGATTGATTGAACAAAGGGGCACGGCAGTCGCTTACGACCAGGTCAATCACGAAATAGAGATGCCGATTCCATCGTTTTTGCCCGAGTCTTCCGTCCAAATGGCTTCACATCTTTGAACCGAAAGGTGCAGTCTGTTCCGGAAACATACGAAATCCGGCTGAAGCCGCCGACCCCCGAAAATCCCCTTCACAACATCCGTTCTGTGGGCGAGGCGCTGTCTGGATGAAAACCGCGACCGCAAGACCGTTCCCCCTTCTCTACGGGAACAAAACAACCGGGGACTCAGGCGAAATTCAGGAAACCGGGCGGCTGGGCGCCTCTTGTCGGGTTATTCAAGAGAGATTGGCCGTGCTTCCCGGATCGAGAAGCACAGGAGTGGCCGGCGCATCTAGCGATAGATGTGACTGCGGTGGCCGACAGCAACGACCAGGATGGTGAGCGTGCTGTCGCTGATTTCGCACAACAACCTGTGATTACCCGCCCTGTAACGCCAGAAATTTCCCAGCGCCGAACCGGCCAGCGGCCTTCCGAACTGGCGAGGATCGTCGAGCGTTGCGAGGCGCTCGCGCAGACACTTCCTGATCCGCCCGGCAATGGAAGGATCAAGACCCTTGATCTGTCGTGCGGCAACTGCAGTGACCTCAGTCTTCCAGGGCAAGCGCGGCATCCAGCTCGTCAAGTGACATGGATTGCTCATCCGACCTGCGACGCTCAATCATTGCCTGTTCAGCTGCGTAGAGGTTCTCCATTGACCGCAGGCGCTCTTCGAGCGCTTCGCGGATGTAGAATGTCGCGTCCGGCCTGTCCTGGCGGAAAGCGATGGGGCGTCCACATACGGTTTCAGGCCCGGCTCTCCCGTGTTAGCCATCTCAGCGCCGTTCAGCGCAGTGAAGTCGAGGCAGCGCTCTCTGGAGGCTTGCAGGCGTCGGCCGCGGCGGAAGCGGCAATGGACTTCAGATTTCCTGTGGCTCCTAATCGGAAGGCGCAACGGGCATGACGCCCCTGAGGAGCGCAATGGATTTCTCGAGCCCTTCAAGGGGATTGAGAATCAAGTCCTCATGCTCGACTGACAGCCACCCGTCATATCCGCCCATCCTGAGGCCGTAGCAAAACCTCCGCCACCACTCTTCGCCATGCCCAAAGCCGAGCGTGACATAGCTCCATGAACGGGCAGGAATGTCCTTCAGGCTTCCGTTTTCCAGAAGGCTCGTGGTGGCCTGCACGGGAGCATTCAACATCGTGTCCTTTGCATGAACATGATAGACTTCCGCGCCCAGCGCTTCGGCGGCGACAATCGGATCGGCGCCCATCCAGAACAGGTGGCTGGGATCAAGGTTGGCCCCAACGACAGGTCCCACAGCATCGCGAAGTCTCAGAAGCGAAGGCACGTTATAGACACACTGGCTGCCGTGAAGCTCGAGCGCAATCCTTTCGACGCCATTCTCGCCAGCAAGCAAGACAATCTCCTCCCAAAAGGGGATGAGCCGTTCTTCCCACTGGTAGCGAAGGATGTCCTGTGTCTCGGGCGGCCACGAGGAGACCACCCAGTTGGGCATCGTATCGGTCGCATTACCGGCCGGAAGGCCCGACATCGCGCATACGGTCCCGATTCCCATTTCGCCTGCCACGCGAATGGTGTCCTTCAGGCCTTCACTCTGCGAGTGATCCGCGGGATGCAGCGGGTTGCCGTTGGCGTTGAGGGAGATGATCTCGAGGCCCCGGGAATCGAAAGCTTTTCGAAAAGCATTCCGGGCCGATTTGTTTCTGAGCATTTTCCCGAGATCAAAATGCGGCGCGTCGGACCAGCCGCAGGCGTTGACCTCGATGCCGGCCACGCCCAGGCGCACAGCGGTATCGAGCAACTCGTCCAGACTCATGCCCCTAAGGCTGTCGGAAACGAAACCGAGTTTCACTGGCTGCTCCTTTGTTCAAGGTGAAATGAAGGCATCCTGGCAGGTTTGATAGCAACTTTCCTGCCATTGCACAGCGCACCAGTAATTCCAATTATGCGTTCACATCGGTTTTTTCTTCATTTTCGGCTGCGTTTCCGGGCGGATTTCTACTGTGTTTCGGCGGAAGGGGCGGGGCTGCCGGTTCCGGTTACGGAGGCTTTTCCGGCAGCTCGCCGGTGATGATTGTCCGCATCACGGCGTCCCAGTCGTCGTGCACGACGTAGGCGGTCAGGAACTTCAGGTTGTCAAGAAGCCGGCAGCGGGCGGCGAGCTTTGCCCGGGCCTCCCGCTGTAGGGTCCCGGACTATTCCGTCATGAACCGGGCGGTTTTTCCCACTTTCCCCGCGCGTTCTGTTTCTGTTTGATCGGGTACAGTCCGGGACAGCGCTTCTTTCCCAAGCAGGGATTTTCAAGTAGCTTCCCCGTCCAGTCAGACTTTGACAAGAAGCTTTTCGGCGGCGTCCGGATGCTTGCGATTTCCTGCCGGTTCGACTGGCTGGCTGCACGCCGCCGATAGCCTGAGACAGAAAAGGGTGGCCCGCGCGAATAGGCCTTCGCCGGGCCGTGGGCAACCAGTACAGCTACGCTTTGAAACAGAACTGACCGCCGAGGAGTATGTTAGCCGCGAGGCGTGGAGGAACGCAAGCTTTCCCCCTTGCCTGAAGGGCCTTTGCGGCTTCGACTGCGGGTTGATGCGTCACGGGACCTACGGGCGCAAGACGCCGGTTCCGCTGCGCGTTGCCCGGTTCGACTGCCGTGAATGCCAGACCACGATCAGCCGTCTTCCGGATTTCGCTGCGGCCCGTCGCCGCGGTTCGCTGCAGGAGATCGAGGACGACATGGTCGTTCTCGCCGGATCTGCGAGCCGCTGGGCGGCAGCCCGGCGCCTGTTTCCCCACCGTGACGAGTTGTCGAACCCGATCCGCGGTCTTTGTGGCGCGTTCGCGGCGGTCTCGGCCTTCCTGGCGGCCGCCGTCACGCTGCGCCCTGACCTGTTCAGGGGATGTCCGGCGGAGCTGGCGCCGATGCGCGCCGCGCTCGGCACGGAAACGCTGCTGGTCGGCCTGCGCCGGGAGATGACGAGCCAGTTGCAGTTCCTGCCGCCTCCGGTCGGATTCCGGCCCCCCGGGCTGGGTGGGAAATGCCCGACCGGGCCTCCAACACCATTCGAACCCTGTTCCGGCGATGCCGGGCGCGGCAGATGAGGCCGACCGGCGCATCGAAGCCGGAATGATGGAGGACATCACCATGAACGACACGATCAGCGACCACCGCAAGGACGTCGCACTGTTTCGCTTTGGCATGATCTCGGAGGCGCTGCACCTTCCGCCCGACGAGGCGGCGCAACAGCTGAAGCGGCAATCGGAACGGGAGGTGACGATCCCGGGCTCGGGCCGGCGCAAGGTTGCGGTGACGACGATGCGGGGCTGGATCAGAACATACCGCAAGTCCGGTTTCGACGGGCTGATGCCGAAGCGCCGCAAGGACCGCGGCTCGATCCGGAACATGCCGGGCGATGTTGTCGAGACCCTGCTTGCGATCCGCCGGGAGAACATGGATCTCAGCGTCCGGCAGGTCATCGCCCGTGCCCGGGACAGCGGCGCCGTCCCCGGCGATGTCACCATCGCCGCCTCGACGCTGCACAGGCTGTTCGTCCGGGAGGGGTTGATGGAGCGCCGGGCGGGCCCGCCATCCGCAGACCTGCGCCGCTTCGCCACCGAGGCGGCCGGCCAGCTCTGGCAGTCGGACGTCATGCACGGTCCGAAGGTCGGGGACAGGCAGGGCCGGAAGAGAAAGACCTGCCTGATCGCCCTGCTCGACGATGCGACCCGGCTTGTCCCATACGCGCATTTTGCCCTCGGCGAGAGTACGGCCGACTACCTGGTCGTGCTGAAGGAGGCGATCCTGCGGCGCGGATTGGTGGAGAGGCTGTACTGCGACAACGGCGCCAACTTCCGCTCAAGGCAATTGAAGATGATCTGCGGCAGGCTGGGCATCTCGCTGCTGCATGCACGGCCATACCATCCCGCGGGACGGGGAAAGATCGAGAGGTTCTTCAGAACGGTGCGCGGGCAATTCCTGGCCCCGCTCAAGGCGCAGGACATTCCCGAGCTGGAGACCCTCAACCAACGGTTCCGCAGCTGGCTCGAGGCCGAGTATCACATGACGCCTCATCGCGGCCTCGACGGGAAACGCACGCCTCTCGACCAGTGGGCCCTCACCTGCGAGAGGGTCCGCCGACCCGACCCCGGCGTCGATCTCGACGACATGTTCCTGTTCGAGGCGAGCCGGCGGGTCTCCAGGGCCCGGACCGTCAGTCTCGAGGGCCGCCTCTACGAGGTCGAGCCGGGAATGAACGGTGCGAAGGTCACGCTCCGCTACGATCCGTCCGCCCCAAAGGACCGCCCGATCAAGGTGGTGCGCGAGGGCAAGCCGCGCGGCTGCGCACGGCTGCTCGACCTGCACGCCAATGTCCGGATCAGGCGTGGCATCGAAAGACCGGCCGTGAGGTTCCGGGCACTCGGCCGTGACAGCGGGAAGGAGGACTGAGCATGTACCTGTCACACTTCGGGCTCAGGAATTACCCCTTCGAGAAGACGCTCAGATCCGACGAACTCCTCGACACCGAGGCACAGGCCGAGGCCCGCACCCGCATCAGGCATCTCATCGAGTTGCGCGGCATCGGCCTGCTCACCGGCGAATCCGGCGTCGGCAAGACCGCACTCTGCCGACAGGTGGCCGACAGCCTGCACGAGGGCCTGCACCAGCTTCGCTACGTCTCGTTCTCGACCGGGAATGTCCGCGACACCTACAACGCCATCGCAACCGCCTTCGGCCTGGCCGAAAGCCAGTCCCGCGCCACACTCTGCCGGGCGCTGCGCACGGAGATGAGCCGCCTCGTTGCCGAGACCGGCAAGCTGCCGGTGCTGATCTTCGACGAAGCGCACCATCTCGGCAACGATGTCCTCGCCGAGTTCAAGATGCTCACCAACTACCGCATGGATTCCGGCAACCGGCTCTGCCTGCTGCTGGTCGGGCTCACCGAGCTGCGCAATCGGCTCAGGATGGCGGTGCACGAACCGCTGGCCCAGAGAATCGTCGTCAACTGCCACATTCCCGGGCTCCGCCACGAGGAGGTCGGCGCCTATATCGAACACCGGATGACCCTGGCCGGCGCCGATGTGCCGGTCTTCGAGCCGGCGGCAATCGAGGCGGTGGCGCTGGCCAGCAACCGCATCCCGCGACAGATCGACCGCCTCGCCCACCATGCGCTGATCGCCGCCGCCGCCGACAGGATGCGGACCGTCACCGACAGCCACGTCAACCGGGCCGCCGACGAGGTCGTGCTGTGAGCAGCCCCGGGGACCGGGCCGACGCAGTGCGGACAATCCCGCTCACCCTCGTCGCCGCCGAACTCGGATACCGGAAAGACCCCGCCGACAAGGCCCGCTGGAAACGCCCGGGATCCGTGATCAGTATCAATCAAGCCCGCTTCTTCGATCATGTCGCAGGACGCGGCGGCGGCGGCGCAATCGATCTCGTCATCCATGCCGAGCGGTGCAGCTTCCTCCAGGCCCTCAGCCGTCTCGAAGGGCTCCCCCCCTCCCGCAACCCATGCACCGCAGACGGAAGCCGGGGCCTCCCCGAAGACCGGGCATGGGCGCGGGTGCGCCGCTGCCTCCACCAGGACCGCGGGCTCGATCCAGGGCTGATCGAACACTGCAGGCGCATCGGCATCCTCGGCGCCGACAACCGCGCCAACGCAGTCTTCACCTGCCGCAACCGGGACGGCAGGGAAACCGGCGCCGAACTGGTCGGAACCCGCCCCGACCGACCCTTCAGGGCCATGTCGCCAGGAAGCCGAAAAGCCGAAGGTGGCTTCTGGATCGCACGACAGGCAACCCCAAGAACCGCGCTCCTCGTCGAGGGGGCCATCGACGCCCTCTCGGCATGGACCCTCCGCGAGACGGCAAGGATCGACATCGTCATCTCCACCGCCGGGGCCACCGGCAGAATGCCGGCGTGGATCAACAGGTTCGAGCTCGATGTCGTCTTCTGCGGATATGACGCCGACCAGGCCGGAGACCTGGCCGCCGGCATGCTCGAAACGCAGGATCCCACAGTCCGGCGCATGCGGCCAGGCGGCCACGGTGACGTCAAGGACTGGAATGACATCCTGACAAGGCAGACAAATCCCGAAACGTACCAGTCAGATCAACGCAATGCGGGAAGAATCGTCCCAAACCGAGCGAAATAACCCGGGAAATCCGCAGCAATTCAAACCGAAAAACAACACCCGCCAGCTTTCGCAGACCAGGTCGCAGGCGCTCTGCATCAGGAACGCGATCAGGTTGAAGGTCGCCAGCAGGCTGGCCAGGGTTTCCTTGCCGTGCCCGAAGTTGTGCTCGAGATGGTAGCCGTCCTTGGATTTGATTTCATGATGCCTCCCTTGTCATCTCATGGCCATGCCCGTTTCCTGGGTGGTCTGTTTGCGGTTCCCTTGTTCGTTCGCATCCGGCATCGTCGAGCAGACGGTACATCGAAAACGGTCTCGTGCCTATGGTGAAGGTGTGGCGTTCGACCCATGTGCCTCGGCGGCTTCGCTCTCTCAGGGCCCTGACCGAGATGCCGAGCGCCTTGCTGATTTCCTCGGCGGTGCTCCAGCCTTGCTCCCTTTTCGCCTTCTGGAGCCGCCTGAGGTGGCTTGGCAGTCCATGATAGTGGCGCAGGCTGGCGACGCTCTCCCTTGTCCAGGGCTTGTCCCCGCAGTTCAGCATGCCTCTCCGGTTGAGTTGCCCGGCAATGGCCTTGTCGCCCATGCTTTCGGTGAGCCTGCCCACTTCCGCCACGGTCTCCGCCGGGGTGCTGCGAACGCCGCCGCCGGGCCTGAGCAGATCGACCGGATCGAGTTCAAGCGCCCTGCCGCCACGCATGCGCAACTGAATTGACACCGAGTAGCCGCTTCGGATGAGCGTGGCATCCTCGACCAGAAGAGCCAGCATGCGCTTGCGGTCTGCGTTCCCTGTCGTCGGCGCATTCCAGGCGACTGCGAAGTCGGCGGACAGTTCCCTGATTCTCCGGCGCTGGACCTCGTCCGTTGTTTGCTGGAATTCGTCGGCGAGCCGGCTGCGCTCGGCTTCGGCCTCGTCCAGTTTGTGCAGTGCGTCATTCCACTCCCTTTCCAGCGTCGCGGCGACGAGGCGGTAGCCCGGGTCGACCTCCCGGCAGCGCCTGCCGGCCAGTTCGGCCTGGTGGCGCAGCGCCTCGACCCGGTGTGAGCGCTGACGGTCTGCCCTGGCGAAGTCCGACTTGACCTGTTCCTCCACCGACAGGGCCAGATCGATGTTGCTCCGATTGACCGCGCCGACAAGGAAGTCGGTGACGGCCGCGTCGATCCGCTCTCCCCGCATCGTCTGGCAGGACTTCCCCGCCCGGGCGGCCTTGCCGCCGACGCAGTGATAGTGCCGTTCGTTCGCCCGCTTCGGATCCGTCGCTCCGCCGTATTTGACCAGCATCTGGCTGCCGCAACGCCCGCAGATCGCGCGCGATTGCAACAGTGCGCCGCCTTCCCGCAGTGGGCCGGTGCGTCCGTGTGCCGCGACGAAGCATTGCCTGTGGTTGTCGGCCAGCTGCCTCTGGTTGCGCTGGAACTCCTCCCAGTCGATGTAGCCGGCATGCGCCTCGGGGATGCAGACCCGCCATGCCTCCCAGGGGTTTGCCCGCCCGGCATTGCCGCCCCGTCGGCCCCAGGCGTAGCAACCCGCATAGCGGGGGTTCCGGAGGATGCTGAGAACCCTTGAATAGCGGGCCTCGGACCAGATCAGCCGATGACCTTCGGAGACCGGGCATGCCGGCAGCGGTATGGCGTTGTCGAGAAGCCAATTAAATGTCGCCCTGACCGAGCGGGTCCTGCGGAAAGTCTCGAACACCAGATTGACCGCTTCGGCGACTTGAATGTCGGGGTCGAGAACCACCGCGTCTTGTGGATCGCAGACCAGGCCGGCGGGCAGTGCGGTTCTCAATTCGCCGCGCTGTGCCTTGTTGAGGACACCGCCGAGCAGCCGCTGGCGGATCCCGTCAAGCTCGAACTCGTAGACCGAGCTCTTGATCCCGAGCAAAAGCAGGTCGCTGCTGTTGCCGGGATCATGGACGCCGGCCTCGTCGCAGACCAGCGTGCCGGAGAGTGAGGCAAGGCGGAACAGCCGGTGCAGGTCGGCGTTGCTGCGGCCGAGGCGCGAGATCTCGAGGCTGAGAACGATGCCGACTTCGCCGGCGGCGATCCGGGCCATCAGGTCCTGGAACCCCCCGCGCCTTTCGGCGTCGGCGCCGGAGAGACCCTGATCCTGGTCGATGACCCGGATCCGCTCCCGCGGCCATCCCAGCGCCAGCGCGCGCTCACTCAAGTCGTACTGGCGCCGGGTGCTCTCGGTGTTGTTGATCACCTGGCCGGGAGACGACTGGCGGATGTAGACACACGCCTCTCGCTCAAGGTGGCTGGCGGAGATCTTGCCGGTTCCGATGTCCTTCACCATCCATCTCCCTCGTTGGATTCGCATCTGAGCAGCCGCAGGACCATCGCCGCCGCCGCGACGGTGATGCAGCCGGCCCCGGTTTCGCCGGTCGGCGCCGCCGCGCTGGAAACCGGCGCCCGGTCAAGGACGGCCGTGAGACGCAGCGCCCCCGCCATGCCGTGGCGGCTGAGAACCGGCGCCGCGTTCCCGGCGAGCCAGTCGAGATGCCAGCGCCGGTAGCGTCGCAGTCCGTCGTCATCGAGCCCTCCCGTACCGGGGCGCAGTGTTTTTTTTTGACCGCTCGATTGCCTTGTTGATGGTGCGTGGATGAAGGCTGACACCGAAACGCTCCTCGATCACCGGCGCCAGGCGCCGGGTGCCAACTGGCCCGTGCTCGGACCTGTAGGCGGCGATGAAGTCCAGAATCTCGTCGCTGACCTTGTGGGCCCGGCGCGGTCCCCGGCGCAGCGGCGCCAGGGCCTGCAGCCCGCCCTCGCGGAAGCTGCGCCGGATCCGGACACAGGTGGGGACCGAGACGCCGAACTCTGCGGTGAAGTCATAAAAGTGCTGGATAATTTGGGAGGGGCGTGTTTCCGTTGAGTTGAAGAAAACCAAGCCGGCTAAGCGCTGGCTCCAACGGAAGGACACACCCCATGGAGAAGAGATTACCCGGATCGATGCGCACGCGCGAGACCCTTTCGGAATTGATCGAGGGCCGTTTGTCGGCGCCGGACGCCCGCAGCGAGCTGGTGCGTCTGGCGACGCGTCTGATCATCGAGGAGACGCTGGAGGCGGAGAGCCGCGACGCTCTTGGCCGGGATTACTACGAGCGCGGCGGCGATCCCCGCCGCGGCTATCGCAACGGCAACCGCACCGGGCGGATGAAGACCGCCGAAGGGGCGGTGGAATACACGGCTCCGCAGATCGCGGGCGGCGACGAGCCGTTCAGCTCGGAGATCCGTCCGCGGCTGAAGGGCCGGAGCGAGGCGCTGGAGGATCTTGCGGTGGAGATGCTGGCTCGCGGCCTCAGCGTGCGCGACATCGAGGACGCGTTCCGCAATGACGACGGCTCGCTTCTTCTCTCCCGCACCGCGGTCTCGGAAATCGGTGAGCGGCTGTGGCAGGACTATCAGGAGTTCGCCGTCCGCGATCTTGGCGGCTATGACATCGCCTACCTGTTCGTCGACGGCATCGCGGAGCGGATCCGCCCGGGCCAGCGGCGCGAGCCGGTCCTGGCCGCCTGGGGCATGACCCGCGAAGGAAGAAAGGTTCTTCTCCATCTCATGTCGGGCTCGAAGGAGGACTATGAGACGGTTTCCGCCTTCTTCCAGGACATGCGGGGCCGCGGCCTCGGCGATCCTCTGCTGGCGGTCTGCGACGGCGCGCCCGGCATCATCAAGGCGATCGAGACCTGCTTTCCGCGTTCGGAGCGCCAGCGCTGCCTGTTCCACCGCATGAGCAATCTCGCGGCCAAGGTCTCCAGGGAGGACGCATGGCCCGAGTTCCGCGAACAGGCCCGCGCCGCGTATCAGGCGCCGTCACGGGCCATTGCCCGCGGTCTCGCCGCCGACCTGGCCCGGAAATGGGAGAACGAGTTCCCGACCGCGGTGGCCTGCTTCCAGGATGACTTCGAGGCCTGCATCGCGCATCTGCGGATGCCGGTGAGACACCGCAAGGCGATCCGCACCACCAACCTGCTGGAGCGGCTGTTCGGCGAGGAGCGGAGACGCCTGAAGGTGATCCCCAACGCGTGGGGGGAAAAGGCGGTTCTCAAGCTGATGTTCGCGGCCATGACCCGGGCTTCGGAGAAATGGCGCCCGATCGCGGTGACCGGCTTCGAGCGGCGCCAGCTGGAGCAGGTCAGGAAGGATCTGGACGAGGAATACGAAAAGGCGAACGGGCCGCTCAACAGCCCGAAAACAGAGGCGCGCCTCTCCAAATTATCCAGCACTTTAGGGACTTGACCGAACTCTGCGGCCACCTCCGCCAGCGGTTCGTCCCCGGCGCTGCGCACCATCTCGTAACGCACCTGCAGCAAGTCGCGCGGGTCGAAGAAGCCGCCGGCCCGGAAACGTTGGGAGCGGATGCGCTCCGGGCGCCGGTTGAGGGTGCCGGAGGCCTCGAGGTTTTTGACCTTCTGGTCATCGTCGGACATGGGCAGCTCCATTCACGGCTCTCGAAAATCATCATATATTACTCATATTGACAGCTTCCGCAAGCCGGCCGGCGATCCTCTTGGCACATAACGCTCTGTAATCACGCTGTATCGTGGGAATTTTGCACATTTCGGGCAATAATTTTCAATCATTTCGGGCAATCTTTTTTGATTAGCATGTCGACCAATTCCCGCAACTCCGAAAGATCGTCCGCTCGGAAAGAGGAACACCCGGCCGCCTGCTCCTCGAAGGTGTCAACAGCGCGCAGGCTGGTCCAGGCCGCCGGAAACAGGCGCAGCTGCCGCCCGCATCCCGTAAACACCCGAACCCGGTTCAGGCCGAATTCGTTCGTGATGGATTCAAGCGCGAGCCAGCGACCCCTCCAGGGATGGAACGGGTGCGTGACCTCGATGCCGCCGGCGCCAGGGCGTGGCTCTGGATCGAAATCGCATGCATTCGGCAACGCGGTCTTTGAGAGCCTTGAAGGTGTTGTTCTCCACTTTCCACCGGGCCCGGGCGCAGTCGGCCAGTTCGGCGACGCTGTCCGGGCCGACCGGGAGGTCGGTGGCGAAGCTGTTGCGGCAGAGCCGCTTTCCGGACGGCGATGTGATGGTGACTTCGAACCAGTTGACTTCCAGCGCGTCCTTTCCGTCACGGATCGGCAGACCGCTCATCCAGCGGCAGCGCAGCCGGCGCTTGTTCTTTTTCCGGCCCTCGGTCCGGGTCAGACAGCCGGTCTCAACCCCTTGAATATACTCGTAAAGCGTTGTGTGCGAGCTCGGCTTGCAGGTCAGGATGAAGCTTCCGCCGGCGGCCAGCACGGCCTCGCAGAACGGCTGGCGGCAGTAGAGGTCGTCGCCGGGATAAACCGGTCTCAGCCGGGCCAGGCCGGATCCGGTCCGCCGCAGCCAGCGCTTGGCGGCGTTGATCTCGCAGTCCTGTTTCTCAGCCCCGTCCTGCGGGCGGATGAACTCCGGCGGCAGCGGCAGGAGGCGCGAGGTTCCCGGGGCGACGATGCCGGCGCCGAGCACGGCGTGGAAGTTCTGTGTCCGCCCGTCCGCCAGTTTCCGCTGCGGGCAGTTCCGGCAGCCGATGCTGCAGGAGGTGAAATACTCGGTGCCGTCAAGGGCGGTCAGCAGCCGCCCGTCAAGCCGGCGCAGCCGGTCAAGGGCGCCCTGGCGGTCCAGCCGGTCGACGATCCGGGTGAAGATGGAATCGAAGCGCTCCGGCGGCGCGCCGTCGAGCACGCTGCGGATGTGGTTGTCGGTCGGCAGCCGGTCAATGCCGAACAGGGTCCGGGCGTTGGACCGGCCCTGGCGGGACTGGAGCTGGGCCTGCGCCGCCAGGAAGGACGGGCACTGCAGGAAGAAGACGGCGAAGGCCGCCATGCCGATGTCGGCCATCTCCAGGCGGGCGTTGGCGCCCGTCCTGCGGTCCGGGGCGGACGCGCAGAGTTCGCGCATGGCGGCGATGTATCCGGCCAGCGGGGACATGGCACCGCATTATGCACATATCAAAAATTTGTACAAATGTAAGCATAAACAACAACTTACCGGTCTTCTCCGCGCCTTTTCCCTAGGAGCCGGCGGCCGGAGCGGCGTCAGCGGCAGGTGATTCGCCCGCCGCCGGGGCGCCGCCGGCGCGCAGCCGCCTGCGGCGGAAAAAAATTCCCCCGGGCCAAAAAACCGTTGTGATACAACACGTTAAAAACTCAAAAATCCAAAATTAGAATTACTGACAGCGCACTGACGCCAGATGCCGCGACTCCGGTTCTCCAGTATCCGTCCGGGTCATTCGCAGCAGCTCCATTTGGCTGGCCGACCTGGACAGGCTGGATCCAATGTTTGTTCTGAAGAAAGCCCATCCACCCTGTCTGGCACGACAAAGACCTGCTCACCATTCTTAGACTTACCAAAGGCGGCCGGTCAACAATCCACTCCCGCTGGCCCGCCTTGATCTCCTCTGGACCCGCTTCCGATCCGGCAGCTTCCGTTGCCCTGACCTGCAGCTGTGACGGCAGTGCCATCTTCCCGGGAAGGCACCGCGGGAGTTGCCAGCGGCGGTCGAACGCACAACGCGCCATCGCGGCTTCCGAACGGAGCCAGCCTCCGTCAACATACAGGTAAATGCGCCCGCAGACACGCTTACGCCACTTCCTGCGTTCGGCTCCGATGAGCGCCCCGCGAATCGAGCGCCATTTCTCAGGTTCAGCCGGGAGCATCTCCCCTTCGGCAGGAACAGCTTGCCGCCGGTCGATCCATGTCACAAAAATGAAACAGCGTCGCCGGAACGCTTGGCAAAACGCCTTTGCGGTCCATGCGGTGCCGCCAGTCCCTTTCAGCGGCGGCAATGTCAATGGCCGGGCCATGTTACCTGCGGGCCTCTGCCTGCACCGATTCCGATAACCTGATCCCGCTGCGCCTGTTTGCTGTCGGAATGCGATTGACCCGGGATCCCTACTGGCAAAGGATGATCATCACATCCTGATCGGCCTTGTGGATCGCCGCACAGTCGAGCGGATTGCTGTGCTTCGCCACAGCGCGCATGGATTGACGAAACCCGCGCGCCGGGCGGTGTCTCAACTGCATCGCCGGTTTGATTCGCCGGTCCCTCGAGCGCAAGGCTGTTGAGGAATTGCGGCCGCCTCTCAACACAAGCCGGCAACCCTATGTTATGCGCCCGCCCGCAATCCCTTCAGGCAACTCGGACCAAAGCTAGAATTGGCATAATGGTTTGCAACAGGACAAACATCGGACGGCAGATTTCGCGGCAGGATGCGCAGGAATTCGGGTTTAGAAAGCGCAGGTTGCGCAAGGTGATCTCCCAGTGACCGGGAATAACCGGAATGCTCCCCGCCGCGCAGGCCGCACTTGCCGCAGGGCGGAGAGAGCCGTCCGACCGGCAGCGCAGGCGCCGTTCGTCATACGGCGCACTGCGGCCGTGAATCTCATCGATCAAGAGTCGATAGATATCGTCGAGCGGAATGCCGACCGGATTCTTGATGAAGCTGGAATGGAATTCCGCGGCGATCCTGAAACGCTGGAGATTTTTCGCAGATACGGAGCCCGCGTGGACGGTGAGCGGGTCAGGTTCGATCCCGGCAGGTGCCGTGACATCATAAAATCGGCGCCCCGAAAATTCGTTCAACACGCCCGCAATCCGAAAAACAGCGTGCAGATCGGCGGCGATGCGCAGGTCTTTTGCCCGAGCTTCGGATCGCCATTTTTCCATGACATGGAAAGCGGCAGGCGGTATGCCGCGATCGACGATTTCCGCAAATTCACGAAACTGCATCACATGCTGCAGCCGCTGCATCATTCCGGCGGCGTGGTTTGCGAGCCGGTGGACCTGCCGGTGCCAGTTCGCCATCTTCAAATGGCGCACTGCCACCTCACATTGAATGACAAACCGTTTATGGGCGCCGTGACCGCGCCCGAACGGGCGCGTGACACCCTTGATATGTGCAAATTGGCAATGGGCGCGGAGTTTGTCGACCGCAACTGCGTTCATTACTCCGTCGTCAACACCAACGCTCCCTTGGTCATGGACCGGACGATGCTCCTGGCCTTGAAGGAGTACGCCGGCGCCGGACAATGCGATGTCGTGTCTCCCTTCATACTCGGCGGCGCGATGTCGCCGGTCACGATTGCCGCGACGCTGTCGCAGGTGTTGGCGGAAACCATGGCCTCGGTGTCGCTCATTCAATTGATCAGGCCAGGATCTCCCTCTGTGTTCGGGACTTTCTTTTCACCGCTGTCGCTTTTGACGGGTGCGCGACATTTGGCACGCCAGAAGGAACGCAGTTTCAAATGTGCACAAAGACGCTGGCGGACAGGCTCGGACTGCCGTTCCATTTAGTGGGAGCGCTGACCGCGTCGAAAGTTGCCGACGCGCAGGCAGGATACGAGAGCCAGTCGCAGCTGATGGGCGCTGTTCTTGCCGGCGTGAATTTCATAATCCATGCCACCGGCTGCCTGGAGGGCCTGCTGACGATGGGCTACGAGAAAACCGTCATGGATGCGGACCGCTGTGCCGCAATGGCAAGATTTGTCAAAGGGATCGATTTCTCTGAATCCGCGCAGGCCCTGGATGCGTTCGGCGAAGTGGCCCCGGGCGAGCACTTTCTCGGCAACGCCCACACCCAAGCGCATTTCAGGGACGCATTTTGGCTGAGCGATCTTTCGGACAACAAGACATTTGAGCAATGGACGGCCGAAGGTGCCGAATGGCAGCACGACCGGGCGTCAAAACGGGTCAAACGGCTGCTTGGGGATTACGATAGACCGGCCATTGATGAAGAGGTGCTCGACAGTCTCGACGAATTCGTGCTCCGGCGCACAGGGGAGATTTTGGAACAGCAATGAGGCTGGAAACTGATTGGACGCTGCAGGGCACGGCGGGAAGGCGCGACCGCTGTGTCGCTGCGACCCAGCGAAAATTCGTTCCTTTCAATGCCCCGATGATCTTCCGCAGAGGGCAAATGCAGTATCTCTGGGACGAAGCGGATCGAAAATACATCGACCTGCTGGGCATGAATGTGTGAATTTCGGCCAGCCATTCGCATCCAAAAGTTGTGGAAGTCGCCATGGAGCAGGCGCGGGAGCTGACGCGCTGCACAACGATGTTCTATCACCCGGCGCCGGCCCACTTCGCCGAGGAATTGGCGGCGACGCTTCCGGGCGGCCCCAACGGGGAGATCGAATGGGTTGCGCATTTCACCAGCTCGGGGGCCGAGGCGGTCGATCTCGCATTGGCAATGGCGCGCACATTCACCGGCAATCTCGATGTGCTCGCCTTGCGGACGTCCTATCACGGGCCGACGGCCGCAGCGCAGTCGGTCACTGGCATCGCTGGATTCAGGCACCCCGGAATGCCCGGAGGCGTCGCCTTTGTGGCCGAACCCAACCAATACCGCGGTGAATTGGGTCCGGGTGTGGAGCCGTATCTGGACGCCATAAATCACACCATCCGCTCGGCGACGAGCGGCTGTGTGGCCGCAATGATAGTTGAGCCGATCCAAGGCTATGGCGGCATCGTGGAAATGCTTCAGGGCTATATGAAAGGAGCCGCCGAACGGGTTCGGGCCGCAGGCGGGGTGTTCATTGCCGATGAGGTGCAGTCAGGCGTTGCGCGCACCGGGGAACACATGTGGGGTTTCGAAGCCGACGATATCGTTCCCGACATCGTCGTGATGGCAAAGGGCATCGGAAACGGGTTTCCCTTGGGCGCGGTGCTGGCGCGAAAGGAAATCGTGGATCCAATGGGCAAGAAGTTTCTGTTCCACACTTATGGCTCCAACCCGACAAGCTGCGCCGCCGGCCGCGCCGTCCTCGCCGTAATCAAGGCCGATGGGATACAGGAGAATGCGCGGATTGTTGGCGGGGCGCTGCTCGCGAGGCTGCGGGAACTGCAGCAAAGATATCCTGTGATCGGCGATGTGCGCGGCCGTGGCCTGATGCTGGCGATCGAACTGGTAAAGGACCGCAGATCCAAGGAACTCGATCCTGAGACGACCTTTCAGGTCTGCGAACGTTGCCGTGAATTCGGATTGATTCTGTCAAAATCCGGTCCACGCCGCTCGGTCCTGCGCATGGTCCTGCCAATGTGTTTGACGCTTGAAGATGTTGACGAAGTGGCAACGGGTTTGTCGCGGGCGTTTTCCGCAGCCGGAACGGCCTGATGGCGGGGTTTGATTTGGAGATTCCTGCGGGGAATTGACAGCTGTCGCCGCCTGCCCGGAGGCGGTCATTGACTGCATGCGCCGAATTGTATCGTGTTGTCTCACGGAAACCCGGTAAGAGGGTCTTTTTCCGGTGCAAAACCCGCCAGTGAACACATGGCGCGCGGGCGGAAAGTCAGCTGCGGAACAGGTGAAGCAATTTTCTTGAGGAAACGATGGCTGTTGAGACAATCATTATTTCAATGTTGATCTTGATCAATATTGCTTTGACAATATTGGTGATCTCTCGTGCCAAGGGCGCAAAACCTGACGCCGAGGGATCGCTGCAAAGCGAATTTCGCAATGTCCGGGAAGAAAATGCGACGGCTGCGAAGCAGCTGCGCGAAGAAATCAGCGGCACGCAGTCGAAGAACACTGAAACATTGACGGTTGTTCTCACCGAAATGGGCACTTCCCAGGCTGAAAAGCTCGTGGAAGTCAGAAAGGAAGTCCGGGACCTGACTGAAAGCAACGAAACGCGCATCGAGAAGCTCACCGAACAGGTCGGGGAACAGCTCGGGACGCTCCGTAGGAGCAACGAGGAAAGGCTCGAAAAGATGCGCGAAACTGTGGACGAAAAACTGCAGGGAACGCTTGAGAAACGGCTGGGCGAATCGTTCAAACTTGTCAGCGAACGCCTCGAAGCCGTGCAGAGGGGGCTCGGTGAGATGCAGGAGCTTGCCACCGGCGTCGGCGATCTGAAGAATGTTCTGACCAATGTGAAGACACGCGGCACCTGGGGTGAAATCCAGCTCGGCACCTTGCTGGCACAGGTCCTGACTTCGTCGCAGTTTGCGCAGAATGTGAAACCCAATCCCCGGACGTCGTCGATTGTGGAATTTGCCATCAGGCTTCCGGGACCGGACGGCGACAGCGGCTCAGAGGTGCTCCTGCCGATTGATGCGAAGTTTCCGCAGGAGGATTACAATCGGCTGATCGATGCTTCGACGAGAGGCGACAGCGATGCTGTTCAGACCGCGGTTTCCGCACTCATGAGATCCGTCGAGGCTTTTGCAAAGGACATTCACGAAAAATACGTCTGCCCGCCGTTCACGACCGATTTCGCAATCCTGTATTTGCCGACCGAAGGGCTGTACGCCGAAATCGTCCGCTCGCCGGAACTGCTTGACCGGATGCAGCGGAAATATCGGATCGTGGTCGCCGGCCCGACAACCCTCACGGCCATTCTTAACAGTCTTCAGATGGGTTTCCGGACTTTGGCCATAGAGCAGCGCTCCAGCGAAGTGTGGAAGGTTCTCGCGGCGGTCAAAATGGAGTTCGGCAAATTTGGCGATGTGTTGGACAGGGTCAAACGCCAGGTTGCGACTGTGTCCAACTCGCTTGAACAGACCAATGTCCGGCGGCGCGCTATGCATCGCGCCCTGCAAAAGGTTGAAGAGCTGCCGACCACCCAGGACCCCGTTCAGATTCTGGAATTGGAAGACGCTGATCCTGACTCACGCGACTAGCAGCCGGTCTCCCGTAACAATTGTTGCTGTCAAACCGGCGGGTGATGCCAACAGGAGGCGGCACTCAGAGCGCACGGGCGCTCCGTCACTCAAAGAGGCCCACAATCGAAAGCCACTCTGTCAGGAGATGTGCGCCGGCTGACAAGGCACGGCATGTCCATAGTTAAGACCGAGCGCTGCGGGTGAGGTGGACGTTTCCGATCAATGCGCCTTGATTGCAACGCAATCGGGCTTAGAATCAAAGGCCTTAACAAAAGATCGACAAGATTATGGCGAGCATCACGATCCGCAGCCTTGACGACGATGTGAAGGCCCAGCTGCGGGCGCGCGCGGCGGAAAACGGACGGTCCGTGGAAGAGGAGGCGCGGCTGATTCTGCGCGATGCTGTCGGGCGACGGAAGCCGCCCCTGAATCTCGCCAGCGCTGTTCGCGCCCGGATCGCGCCTCTCGGCGGCGTGGACTTGGAGTTGCCACCGCGCGAACCCGGACGCGGACCGCCGAACTTTGAGTAGTCAGCACCGATGTTCCTGCTGGATACGAACGCAGTTTCGGAACTCTTGCGCCCGTTTCCTGCTCCTGAGGTCGAGACCTGGGTTGGAGAACGCCGCACAACGGACCGGATATTTCTCGGCAATCGGCGCGGCGGAGCTTCGTTACGGGGGCCGCCTTTTTACCGGCCGGTCGATGGCAGGTTTCGCTTGCCCCTGCCATTGAGGCGATCCTGCGCCTCATTGTTCGCAGCCGATGGGTGCCATCCATTCAGCCCGTCACGATTTCGGGCAGCCGCGCGGCAGGCGGTGTGTTGCGGCTTCTTTGCGATCTTACGGCACCGTCGATGACGGTCATGCCGACGCCAGGCAAGTTACCTTGTTTGACAGATTCCAGCATCGTGTTGCCTGGCGCGTGCTGCGCTTGGTCAAGCAATACAAAATCGGCGGAGTATCCGGGCTCGAGCAGCCCGACATCGAGTTCACGCATGCGTGCGGTGTTGCCGGTGGCAAAACAAAACGCTGTCTCAGCATTGATCCCGCCGAAACTCGATAACAGAGCGATCATGCGAAGAATGCCTAGCGGCTGAACCCCGGAACCGGCCGGGCCGTCGGTGCCGAGGATGATCTGATCAAGCTTGCCGAGTTCACGCGCCGTGTTGAGAGTTAGGAGTGCCGCCCGCTCATTGCCGTTGTGCACGATTTCCAGACTGTTGCGGCAAGCTTCGCAAAGACACACGATCTGGTCGTCCGGAAGTGCCGAATGCCCGCCGTTGATGTGGCCGACGACGTCGGTTCCGGCTTCAAGAACTATGTCCTTGTCGATGAGTCCCGATCCCGGGATAGACGGGCCGCCGGTGTGGATGGTGCTTTGAATTCCGTATTTGCGGGCCCAGTCGACCATTTTTTTGGCCGTTGGCCCGTCCTTGACCGATCCGAGACCGATTTCACCGAGCAGCTTGACCCCGGAATCGGCAAGGTCCTTGAAATCCTGCTCTTCCATCCCGTGTTCAATCACCGGCGCGCCCGCCAGCACTTTGACGCCGGATGGGCGGAAATTCTCGTACCAGCGCTGCGCGGCTATCGCCATTGCTTTCAAACCGACAATGTCTTTTGGCCGGCCCGGCATGTGGACTTCACCGGCGGAGATCAACGTGGTCACGCCTCCATTCAGCGTCGAGTCAATCCAGTGAAGCTGTTGCTGGCGCGGTGTGTAGTCACCGACCACCGGGTGAATATGGCTGTCGATCAGACCCGGGGACAAGGCAACTCCTTTGGCGTCGACAACACAGCCGGCGTCATCCGTATCAAGGTCGTTTTCATGGCCGCAGGCTTCGATCCTTCCGTCGACCGCAACCACGCAGTTTCCATCGAGAATGGGGTTTTCAATTTTGCCTGACAGCAAGAGACCGATGTTTCTAACGACAAGCTTATGTTTTTTTTCTGACATCCCGGTTGCTCCCCCGAGTTTCTGACCTTTGGCCGATTGTAACGCACAGCCATTGCGGTTCAACGGAATTGGCTCGAATGACCGCCGCTGTCAGGAGACAAAACGGCGCGCGCCGCCGAGCGGTGAATAGGCGCAAGGTTCGGCGACCGGCCGTTCGGGCCAATTCGCGGCGGAGCCGCACCCCGGGATTCTGTCGCTGTGTGAGCGGCTGGACACCGCACAGTATCGGATCGGGCCTCAGCCCGAAGTTGACAGAAACCGGCCTTGTGACTTATGTGCCGGATGGCTCACAGATTGTGGCTCGGCTTCCCACACGGGTGAATCCGTATCAATACTCGGGAGCGGCGAAGCGAGCGCGGGACGTGTGGGAATCATGGCGGTTTTGACAGGCGAGACGCAGGCGGCGCAGGCCCCGCAGACTGAATTCCCGATTCCAAAGGGAGTGTTTGCTGAGACGGTGACGGCGGTAAAGCATTTTACCGACAGAATGTTCATGTTCCGAATGACGCGGCCCCGGTCTTTCAGGTTCAGGTCGGGTGAATTCGTCATGATTGGATTGCCGAATGCCGAACGGCCGGTCTATCGGGCTTATTCAATCGCCAGCCCGAGCTGGGATGACGAGCTGGAATTCTTTTCCATCAAGGTTCCAGACGGCCCGCTCACACAGCATCTTCAGAAGATCGGAAACGGCGACACCATTCTTATGCGCCGAAAACCGACGGGCACCCTGGTCAACGATGCGTTGCTGCCGGGCAAAAGACTGTTCCTGTTCTCCACAGGAACCGGAATCGCCCCGTTTGCCTCAATTATTCGAGACCCTGAAACCTATGAGAAATTTGAAAGCGTGATCCTGACCCACACCTGCCGGCTGATCGCCGAGCTCAAATACGGCCAGGAGCTCGTTCAGCTGACCTACGACGATCCGCTCGTCAGCGAAGAGGCGACTGCGCGTCTGATCCATTACCCCACGGTCACGCGCGAGGAATTCCCAATGACCGGGCGTGTCACAGATCTCATAAACTCGGGAAAGCTGTTCAGCGATATCGGCATTCCGCCTTTGGACAAAGCCAGCGACCGGTGCATGATCTGCGGATCGATGGCGATGCTCCGGGAAAGCAAGCAGATCCTGCTGGACAAAGGTTTTGTTGAAGGCGCCAACAGCGCGCCGGCTGACTTTGTGATTGAACGGGCCTTTGTCGATTGAGCTCAGTCCGGCTTCAAACCCCCAGATAAGCCGCAAAGGCCTCACGGTCACTGCGGAGATCTCCGGCCGAATGCGTCTCGGCGGTGCGGCCGTGTTCGATGAACGACACCCTGTCGGCGACCGTCAGCACCGTATCGATCCTCTGTTCGACAAGGAGTACCGCCACCCCTTCGTCCTTCAGCCGCAGGACAGTTTGGCGGATCTGCGCGATCATGGAAGGCTGCAGGCCTTCGGTCGGCTCATCCAGCAGCAGCGCCTTTGGATCGAGACAAAGGGCGCGTCCCACAGCCAGCATTTGCTGTTCGCCGCCCGATAATGTCGCCGCCGGCTGATCGAGCCGCTCCCGGAGGCGCGGAAAGAGATTGAGAACGCGTTCCCGCTGATCGCGTCCCGTGCTTCTGGCCATAAGCCCGATCTGCAGGTTTTCCTCGACTGTCAGTTCAGCAAACAGCCGGCGCCCCTGCGGCACCAGCCCGATCCGCAGTTTTGGGATTTCGTGCGCCGGCAGAGACGTGACGTCGGTTCCGTCCAGCCTGACGCTGCCTGACCGAATCGGCACCAGCCCCATGATTGCTTTCAACGCTGTCGATTTGCCCGCGCCGTTGCGGCCGAGAAGGCAATGCACTTCGCCTTCTCCAACTGATACCGACAGACCGAACAGAATCTGGACCTTGCCGTAGGCCACGTGAATATCGTGAACTTCAAGCACTATTGAGCAGATCCAAAATACGCATCCTGAACGGATTCGTTGGCGCGCACCTCCGATGGAGCGCCTTCAGCCAGCACTTCGCCGAAATTGAGCACGGTGATGAAATCCGCAGTCTCCATGACGACATTCATGTTGTGCTCGATCAACAGAATGGTGGTTTCGCCGGCAAGGCTGAGGATCAGCGATTTGAACTCGGCGATCTCACTTTCCGTTAGCCCCTGTGTGGGTTCGTCCATGATGAAGAGCCGCGGCCTCTGTCCGAGCCCCATGGCGATTTCCAGGAGCCGCTGGTGGCCATAGCTCAGGTCGCCTGCGGACTGCTCTGCCAGGCCGGCGATCCCGACCCGCGCAAGCGCATCGTGAACACGCGCATCGGTTTCGTTCGGATTGCCGCCGATGGCGCGGCGGACAGCCAGGGCCACGTTTTCACGAACCGACAGCTTGGCAAAAACGGATGTGATCTGGAACGTGTATGCCATTCCGAGGCTGATCCGCCGGTGTGCGGGAAGGCGGGAGATATCATCGTCCAGGAACAGCACGCTGCCGCGGGTTGCGCGCAATCTGCCGCTCACTGCGCCGACGAAGGTGGATTTGCCGGCGCCGTTGGGACCGATCAATGCCCGGATCTGGCCCTCCGGCAAATCGAAATCGACATTCCTGACGGCATGCAGACCGCCAAAACTCTTACAGAGCCCGCGTGTGGAAAGAACAGTCATGGCAGCCAGCCGAACACCCGCCGGCGCACCTCGCCTGCCAGCCCCTGAGGCGCGAAAAGCGTCAGCAGCACAATCGCAATGCCGACCACCAAGAGATGTGCGGTCGTGAATTCACTCGACAGATCGACGAGATAAAACGCGAACGCCGTTCCGATCAAAGGACCGACCGTGGTGCCGGCGCCGCCAAGCAGCACCCACAGCAGCGGCAGTATCGAATACTGCACCGAGGCGAAGGTGGCGCCGGCGTATCCAAACAGGAACGCGTAGGCGGCGCCGGAAGCGCCGGACAGCGTGCCGGAGAGCACGACCGCGAGCAGTTTGTGCCAATGGACGTCGTATCCGAGCATCCGCGCCCGCTCCTCGTTTTCCCGAATGGCGACGAGGCATTTCCCGAATGGCGTGCGGATCAGCCAGGCGACGATCAGAAATGCTGCGGAAAAAAGAAGAAACGCCGCAAAATACCGAACCGTCGGGTCAGAAAAATCAAGCCCGGCAAGCGTCCTTTCCGCTTGCTGAATGACAAATCCTTCGTCCCCCCTTGTGTATTTTCCAAAGTAGAGAATGGTGAGGAAACCGGCCTGGGCGAACATCAATGTCACGATCATGAATGCGACACCGGCAGTCCGCAGGGCGAGGAAACCGACCGAAAGCGAGACCAGCGCGGCCGTGGCCAGCCCGGTGAAAAATGCCGGAACCGCGGTGAATCCGAGATGCTGCATCGGCAGCGCCAACCCGTACATGCCGGCGGCGAAAAACAGGGCGTGCCCGAGGCTGAGGAGACCGGTGTAGCCGAACAGCAGATTGTAGCCGGCGGCATAGACCGCAAGCACCATGATGCGGGCGATGCTGCCGTCGTGATAGTCGGACATCACAAAGAACAGCAGGAAAAGCAGGGCCAGCGTTGCCGCGTGGAGAGAATGCTCGCGCGCCGGCCCGGTCATGCGCTTCGCCGTCCGAACAGACCCTGGGGCCGGAACACAAGCACAAGCGCGACCAGGACGGTGGCGAGGATCTTCGCCAGCGTCGGCGAGAAAAAGACCGAGATAATGCCGTCGCTCATGCCGATGATCACTGCCGCGAGAATGGTTCCGGGAAGGCTGCCCAAGCCGCCAATGATGACAACGATGAACGACAGCAGCAGAGGGTCGCCTCCCATCAGGTAATGCGCTTGCTGAACAGGAACGATCAGTGTCGCCCCAAGCGCCGCCAGGGCGGCCCCGAGGCCAAAAACAATCGAGTAGACACGCTGCACGGGAATGCCGAAGGCGACCGCCATTTCCCGGTCAAGCTGCGTGGCCCGCATGACCAGGCCAAAACCGCGTTTTCGTGATGAAAAGCCATACCGCGGCGATGATGACCGCCGCCGCGGCAATGACAGCCAGCTTGTATGTTGTGGTTGCGAGTCCCCACGGCCAGATCAGCTGCGGGCCGCTGTCCTGGAATTCGAACCAGGGAATCGCGATGCGGGTGTTGAATGGCGGCTCAACCGGCCGGGCGTCAGGTCCGAATGTCATCAGGGTCAGCTGTTGAAACACATAAAGCAGCCCAATGGTGGCGACGATGGTGCGTTCGGGATCGTAGTTCAGCCGCGCCAGAACCAGCCTGTCGGCAACAACCGCGATTGCGCCGACCGCGAGCGGGGCGACGATCAGCGCCGCTGTGAATCCGATCGCCGGATGGCCGCCGAGCGCGGTGGCCGTCCACCAAGCTGCGACCGCGCCAAGCATGAAGAACTCGCCATGGGCGACATTGACGACGCGCATAATGCCAAAGACAAGACTCAGACCAACGGCGGTCAGTGATATGACCGCCGCCGTGATCGCGCCTTCCAGCGCAGCCAGAAACAGGTGCGGGCCGAAATCCATCCCGGCCTGCGGATTCCCGGACGCGTGCCAGAGTCAGAAAGGCTGGGCCGTGTAGTCTGTCTCGTCCGGGTAGAATGTGTCTTCGATCGACGTCGTGTGCGCGAGCGCCAGCTTCCCGTCAATGACACGGGTGATGTACTGGTGACCAAAGACCTGGTGTGTTTTGCCGTTGAAAATCTTGGCGCCCTGAGGGTGGTCGTCGGACAGCGGCAGATTTGTCATCGCTTCAACCGCTTCGATCAGCGCGCTCCGGTCCTGCGGACCGCGGTAGCCCGACGCTTCCATCCCGGCCTTGATAATATTCAGAGTTTCCCAGCATCCGAACATGTGCGCGTAGGTGGAGACATCTCTCGGGTCGGAAACCGATGCCCCGTTTTTATCCACGCCGACGGCGGCGCGGTACATCTTGTCATGGCTGGTCTGGTCGGTCTGCGCGTAGCGCGGATTTCCCTCCCAGAAATAGCTGCCGTCGAGGAATTCGAGACCCGGGCTGGCAATGTCCACCGCTTCGAGACTGTCGATAAAGCCGAACAGTTCCGGCCCGCCCGCGCCGAAAAACTCGCCGAGTTCTTTGACAAAAGTCAGGACGGCCGGGCCGACCATGACATGATAAAGGACTTCCGTGTCCCGCGGAATCTTTGGGAAATACTTCGTGAATGACGTCTCGGTCGGTGGAATCGCGATATGGGCGTTGACCGCACCGCCGCTCTTTTTGAACGCTTCCGTGAAATAGTCACGGTGATCGTGGCCGAAAGCGAAATCCGGGAAAATCATGGCGACTTTTTTGCCAAGATTTGCGGCGACGAATGGCCCCATCGCTTCAACCTGACTTTTCACGTCGGTGATGCCGGGCTGCATCGTGTAACGGTTCAGAATGCCGCTGGCGACATGGTGTCCTTCCGAGACCACGAAATATGGAATTTTGAGCTCGCCCGCCCGCGGCGCCGAGCCGATGACGACATGGCTGAACAAGGTGCCGAACGCGACATCGCAGTTTTCCTGGGTGGCGAATTTTTCCACCACTTCAGCGCCGCGCTTCGGGTCGGTTCCATCGTCTTCGGCAACGATTTCGACCGGGCGGCCGTTGATGCCACCGGCGTCGTTGATCCGCATTGCCGCCGCCTGCGTTGTTCGGTCGTACCAGCGCCCATACGCCGCGCCGATGCCGGTGCGATGCACTTGGAATCCGATTCTTATCGGTTCCGAACTCTGCGCCTGCGCATAGCCGAACAGTCCGGGCACCGCGCTGCCAGCGGCAATCGCCCCGGCGCCGCCGCCGAGCATTTTCAAGGCGCCGCGCCGTGTCACTGACGGTACAATTTTGTTTATTTTCCGCATTTTAGACTCCTTGGGTATCGCCGGTGAACCTCGCCGGCAGTACGCGCTGATCCTGCACTATCGAAAGTGCCGTGTCTAGAATATTTCTGTCCGGCCGGTGCCTATGCGCCCCTGGGAGAAGCCAGCAGCCATAGGCTGAAAAGAGTGTAGAGCACCATGAACACAGCCATCGGGATCTGACTCAGGGCGGCGCGCCGCGGCTGGCTGAAGAGGTCAAGGGCAATAGAGTGCGCCGTCAGAACCGCAATGACATGACCCATCACGATCATCGTGGCCTGCGTGACCAGAATCAGGCGGACGGCGCCCATTTCGTAGAAGAATCCTGTCGTGACGTGAAAATCTCCGAGGCCGAGCAGATCGGCGCCGGCGGTCAGCGGGTCGGACACCGCGGCATAGGCGTATTGGCCATCAACCAGAAAACTCGTCAGGTAGTGCGCGAAATGGTAGCCGAGGGCAATCGGCAGCACGGTCAATGCCAGGCGGTTGAACGCAGTCCGGAAATCGGTGTCGGAATCTCCGCCGCCGGTCTGTCTGGCCAGCTGTTGCCCAATCCAGACGCAGCTGGAGAACACCGCGCACAACGCGACTGCCGCGACCGCGATACCGGCAAGCGTCGGGCCGGCCACCGCTGACCTTCCTGGAAACTCCAGCGGATTGACGCCGATCAGCGCCAGCCACCAGAAGGTTTCGTTCAGCCCGTCAAAACTTCCGGTCGCAAGCGCCACCAAGGCGAACACGGCCAGGCCGGTGGCAAAAGGGGTTGCCGAGACGATTTGCCAGCCGGGAATGCCGAACTGGCACTTTCCGGCCGCGCACCGCACCGGCGCCACCCTTGCGAACAGGCGAAACAGCATTGTGAAACACTCGCATCTCGCCAGCCACGCGTCGCGCCCAAAGACGCACATGCCGGCCAAGGTGAACACCCAGTATGCGGCGGCGAGAGCAGCGAGACGCGGGGGATAGTCTGGCGCAATGTCAGCCAGCGCAAAAACAGTGAACGCCAGCAGCAGACCGATCCCAATCGATTGGCCAAGCCGGTCCGGGATCCGCAGCAGCGGCCGGTCAGCCGCGCCAAAAACGAGTGTGTGGATGCCGGTCCACGGGTTGATCCATTTCCAGATGTCGCCGAGAATTCCCTGGAGAAACAGCAACAGCGCCCACCAGAGCGTCCACACGGCAAGCGGCAGCGGGTTGGCGAGGGGGTCGGTCGAACCGGTGAATCCGACGACGATCAGGAACAGCAAAAACGCCGATGACAGCAGACTCGCCGCAACCGGCAGCTGCCGCGGAATCCGCGGCGCCGCAAACGACGCCGTCGCGAAAATCCTGCGAAATCTCGCCACCGGCACAATGGCAATGACGACCGCCGTCAGCGCAACCGTCGAAATCCCGGTTGCGATGTACATGTCCAGCGGCAGCAGCAGAACAAATCCTTGTTCGGTTCCGTGGGCGCGCGCCGGCAAAGCCGGAATCGCAACCGCTGACAGTGCCGTAAGAATCGCTGGAATTGCCGATCGCACGATCAATGTTCCGCCGGTGGACAAAGCCTGGCAATCTTACCGGAATGTCGTGTCCCAAGAAACACCAACGTGCCTGGCCGCATTGGCCGTGCGCGGGGCAGGTGCGGCCGCAACCGGGACTGGTCCGGTCGCCTGCCCGCATCGCCCGACCGCTTTTCGGGCCGGTCGCGCTCGCCGGGTCAAACGGAAATGTTGCAGTGCAGCATAGATTGCGGTAGTTGCCATTGCACTGAATTCTTTGGAAATCCGCAGAAATGTCTCGCCGGCTTCCCAAAGTGCCCCAGACAGCGAAATGGAAGACTCCGTGAATCCTGCCGCCACTTCCGCCGCGCGGGCGCAAGACAGTTCCGCTGATTTTCCGCCGCGCGAAAACGGCAAAAAACCGGTGTATTCGATCGGCGAGATTCCGCCTCTCGGCCATGTTCCAAAAAGAATGAAGGCATGGCTCATTCGTCCGGACCGTCTTGGCGAGCCGGATGTCGCCATGCGCGAGGAAGAGGTCGATGTGCCGGAAATCGACAGCCACGAAGTGCTGGTTTTCGTGATGGCCGCTGGTGTCAACTACAATGGAGTCTGGGCTGCTCTCGGCAAACCGGTCTCGACATTCGCCGTGCACAAGGCGGAGTATCACATTGCCGGTTCGGATGCGTCCGGCATCGTTTGGGCGGTCGGCGAAAAAGTCCGCCGCTGGAAGGTTGGCGATGAGGTCGTCATTCACTGCAATCAAGACGATGGCGATGACGAGGAATGCAACGGCGGCGACCCGATGTTTTCGCCGACGCAGCGCATTTGGGGGTATGAGACACCGGACGGTTCGTTTGCCCAGTTCACCAATGTGCAGGCGCAGCAGCTCATGCCGCGGCCGCAGCATCTGACGTGGGAGGAGTCCGCCTGTTACACCCTGACGCTCGCCACGGCCTACCGTATGCTCTTTGGCCATCGGCCAAACGTACTTCGCCCTGGTCAGAATGTGCTGGTCTGGGGCGCGTCGGGCGGACTTGGTTCCTACGCGATCCAGCTCATCAACACCGCCGGCGCAAACGCGATCGGCATCATCTCTGACGAATCCAAACGGCAGTTCGTGCTTGATTTGGGCGCCAAAGGGGTCATCAACAGGCGGGATTTCAAGTGCTGGGGGCAGCTTCCTGTGGTCAACTCTCCAGAGTACCGGGACTGGTTCGCGGAGGTGCGAAACTTCGGCCGTGCAATCTGGGACATCACCGGCAAAGGCAAAAATGTCGACATTGTGTTCGAACATCCCGGCGAGGCGACGTTTCCGGTTTCGGCGTTTGTCGTGAAACGCGGCGGAATGGTCGTGATCTGCGCCGGAACGACCGGCTACAATTTAACGGTGGACGCGCGTTATGTCTGGATGCACCAAAAACGCATCCAGGGGTCGCATTTCGCGAATCTCAAACAAGCGAGCCAGGCAAACCAGCTCATGCTGGAGCGGCGGCTTGATCCGTGCATGTCGGAAGTCTTTTCGTGGAATCAGATTCCATATGCGTACATGAAGATGATGCGCAATGAACACAAGCCGGGCAACATGGCCGTGATGGTCTCGTCGCCGCAGGCGGGGGCTGCGCACTGTCGAAGACGCAAGAGCAGTGAGTGAGGACATCGCCTGCCGCCGGGCTGCGCCCGCGCACAGCCGCGGACTGGCGGCAGCGGGCTAGAGCCAGGAACCACTACAAGCTGACAGATGAGTTTGCGCTGGTTTCACTGCCTGAAAACAACAAACCGGGCAGTGAGCGGCGATATGCGTGGTCTTTTCCGGCTGACGAAGGCGCGGCCTGAGTGCCTCCGGCCGTTCTTCCCCAGGTCAAGGGGCATCCCCAGGGTTGATGACAGGCGGGACCTGAGCGGCATAATCGTCATAATCCGTATGTGGGCGACTCCTGTGGCACAGGCGGGATTTTGAATAACCCGCGGCATGCGGTCAGGCTCTGTCGCATGTCCGGCCTCTTCAATGCGGCATTCATGCGCCGCGGCCCATATGGTGTTCGCGGACCGGATCCAATCCGCAACAGCGGCATGCTTGAGGGGTTTGCGGGCAGGGAGGATGCTGGCGCAACGCTGATGACCGATGCCGCCTGTCTCAGGGTCCGCCGAACCGCAGCTTTCCTCTGGCTCAAAAAAGGGAGTCCGGACTGCAGATCGAACGGACCAAGGGCGGTCTGATCTTCAGGCTGCGCACGGTGACCGACGGCCTTGTGCGACCGCTGCGGACGCTCCTGACCGCCGGTGAGGTCAGTGACTGCCGGGGAGCCTGGATTCTCATGCGAGGCCTGCCGACAGTCAGGGCACTGATTGCCGACCGCGGTTGAAACGCCGACTGGCTGCGCAAGGCACTGGAAGAAAAGGATATTTCACCCTGCAAACCGTCAGGAAAGAACCGGCGAACGCCGATCTCCCATGATGCGGAGCTCTGCAAGAAACTTCACAGGACCGGCAACAGTTTTGCCACGCTCAAGGACTGGCGGCGGCTTTCACATGCAGGTTTGAGAAACGCAGGTAAAGGAAATTTGGCAATTTCTCATCTCCTCGGTTGTTTCTTATGACGGGAATCACCCAATCGCGATTGAGATCAGCCATGATCTCGGTGGACATTATTTTCTTCTCGTAACCGACCCCACCTTCGATGCCATTCGCCTTGTTGACGCAGATATCGGAGCAAATGCACAGAATCCGGTCGGAACTGGAAAGTCCTTGCTCAATGAATGCCGCCACATCTTTTCCCAAAGTCAAGTTCCATCAATCCAAGATCGAGTTCACGCCGTTGGAGCGTAAACGGGTAGCCAGTTGAAGTGCCCAATCGGAGTGATCCTCGCTATCATGGGAGTAAGAAACGAATACCGTTGGTGTCAAACAGGAGCCTTTACGAGTGTTGGGATGATCTCCGGGGGATCAACCGTCTCGATTCCGACCACGCGGATGAGTTTAGGACCTACTCCACATGGCAAGCCGCGTTTTTGAATGGGCCGGAATGAGCCGGAATGGGCCGGAGTGAGCCAACCCGCAGTCTTACAAGAGCTTCCAACGTGCTCCCCGGCCGCGTCCCGTTGATTTAACCAATCCCCGAGCCTTCAGAGTCGCGAGGTCTTCCCGCAATCGCCGCTGTTAGGTCCCGGATTTTTCAGGCCTGAAACGGCGGGTTTGTCCCACATTCCCTGCCGGCGTTAACGCAGTCGGCCGAAAGCAACCGAAGCGACCCAGCCGGTCATCACCGCGAGCAGGACAGCGAGAAGCCCGTACAGCAGCGGACGCTCGTGGGCGAGTGAGTAGATCAGCCGTTCCAGCCCGACCTTGTGGACATCGATGGTGATGGATTCCTTGTCGACGACATGGCGGTCGCGGGTGACATAGATTGTCGCAGTGTATTCCCCTTCAACCAGGTTCGCCGGCAGCGCGATGTGGGTTCCGAACAGCGTTTCTTCCCTGATCTCGACGGTTTCCGGGACTTCAATGTAGAGCCCTTGCCGTTTCCTGATGCGGACAATCGCTTCGGGAAATGCCTGCGCATCCTCGACATGCATCGGGGCGCCGACAGATTTGATCATCTGCTCAATTCGAATTTTGTGTCTGAGGTCGTCAAGGTATGTGAGAATGTCTGCGATCGGACCCGACGATGCGACGGCGTAGAAAGCCGGAGCGGCATCGACCTCCACAGCGTCAACATTCGCCCAGATCCCGAACACTCTTTCCTTCCGCCTCACAATCGTTCGCTCAAGGGGCCCGGCGACTGTGATCACGACCCCGAGCTGTTCGTCCGGCGGCGGGGACTGCCGCTTGATGGCGCCAAACACAAAAATCTCGGAACCGTCGAAATTCGCCGTGATCGCAATGCGGTTCTGACTGAGAGCCGCGACGACCTCTTCGCTGGCAGCTTCTGCGGATTCAGCGGTCACTGTGCCGAAGGCCGCGCACAGCGCCAGGGCTATCGTCGTTTTTCGCATCAGCCGCCGCCGATCGAGAAAAGTTCCGCCGGCATCACCAGCAGATCGAAAGCCAGTTTGCCGCAGACGCCGATGACCAGAAGGGAGAGGAAGACACGCAGCTGCTCCGCCGGCAGTTTGACGCCGATCCGGGTGCCGACCTGGGCCCCGACAACCCCGCCCACAAACAGCAGAAAGGCAAGGGCGATATCCACAGTATGGTTCGTCGTCGCATGCAGTAAAGTGGTGACGGCGGTCACAAAAGTGATCTGGAACAGGGAGGTTCCGACCACAACTTTTGTCGGCATTCCGAGCAGATAGATCATTGCCGGGACCATGATGAATCCGCCGCCCACGCCCATGATGGCCGCCAGAATTCCGACGCATGCGCCGATAAGTATCGGAGGAATGGCGCTGATATAGAGACCTGACGCGCGAAACTTCATCTTGAAGGGGAGACCGTGGAGCCAGCTGTGCTGATGGAGTTTGCGCCTGACCGGCGGCGCGTTGCCGCGGGTCCTGAGGAAAGCCCTGACGCTTTCCACAAACATCAGGCTGCCGATCATGCCGAGAAACACGACATAGCAGATCCGCACCAGCAGATCGACCTGCCCGACCGCCTTCAACACCGCAAAAATCTGCACGCCGGCGGCGGCGCCGACGATGCCGCCGAACAGCAGAACGATGCCCATTGACAGATCGAGGCTTCGCCGCCGGTAGTGCGCCAGCGCGCCGGAACAGGATGCGGCGACGATTTGATTGGCTTCTGTGGCAACCGCAACCGCCGGCGGAATTCCGATAAAGAACAGCAGCGGAGTCATCAAAAAACCGCCGCCCACACCGAACATTCCCGAAAGAACGCCGACGAAGCCGCCCAGGCCAAGCAGCAGAAAGACATTCACTGAAACTTCGGCAATTGGCAGGTAGATCTGCATCAGGACGAATTGGCTGACGGCAAGCGAGGTCCTCAATCGGACAGTCTCATTGGCTTTCCGCATATATGGACTGTTTAATCGATGCCGCAAGCGAGAATCGGCCTGACCGGCGGGCCTGCAATTTCACTTGCCTTGCAATTCCGGCTTGCTCATAGTCCGCGCCACTTTGTCCGCGCCGCTTTGGGTCGCTTGGGAAATGCCAAAAGCCTCGAACATCTTGATCTTCATGGCGGACCAGTTCGCCGGGCCGTTGTTTCCCGACGGACCGGCGGCGTGGCTGGCAGCGCCAAACCTGCGCAAACTGGCGGATGCGTCGGTGCGTTTCGGAAACGCATACACGCCCTTTCCGCTCTGCGCGCCGGCGCGGGCGGCGTTCATGTCAGGCCAGCTGGCTTCGCGCACACGGGTCTACGACAATGCGGCGGAACTGGCGAGCGACACTCCGACCTTTGCGCATCATTTGCGCCGGGTCGGCTATCGGACATGCCTGTCGGGAAAAATGCATTTCGTCGGACCCGACCAGCTGCACGGATTCGAGGAACGGCTGACGACTGACATCTATCCCGCCGATTTCGGGTGGACTCCCGATTACCGGCGACCGGACGAACGTGTTGACTGGTGGTACCATAATCTGGGAAGCGTCTGTGCGGCGGGTGTCGCGGAAACGACTCATCAACTGGAGTATGACGACGAGGTCGCCTACCACGCCGTGCGCAAGATATACGAACTCGGCAGTCGGCAGACCGATCACCCGTGGATGCTGACCGTGAGTTTCACCCATCCGCACGACCCTTACGTCTGCCGCCAGAAATACTGGGACCTGTATCGGGACTGCGGGAAGCTGTTACCCAAAACCGGCGAGATCGGCTATCATGCCCAGGACCCCCATTCGCAGAGAATTTTGGATGCGAGCGACCGGGCCTCCCACACGATTACCGAAAACGACATCCGCCGGTCGCGGCAGGCATATTTTGGCAACATCAGTTACCTTGACGACCGCATCGGCGAAATCATCGGCGCCCTCGAAGGGATCCGCCAGGCGGACAACACGGTCATCGTTTTCCTGGCCGATCACGGAGACATGCTCGGCGAGCGCGGCCTGTGGTTCAAAATGTGTTTCTTCGAATGGTCGGCGCGCGTTCCCCTGATGATCAGCGCTCCGGATGTTGAGCCGCGCAGCGTCACGCACCCGGTGAGCATTATCGATGTGGCGCCGACACTTGCGGATCTGGCCGACATCGACGTCTCGGAAATCCGTCCGTGGACCGACGGCGAATCGCTGCTGCCGGAGATGACCGGCGCCGCCGCCGGCCGGCCGGTGCTCATGGAGTACACGGCGGAAGCGTCCTGCTCGCCGATCGTGGCGGTGCGGGACGATTGCTGGAAACTCACTGTCTGCCGGGACGATCCGGCGATGCTGTTCAATCTGCGGAGCGATCCCGACGAGCTGGTGAATCTTGCGGGCGATCCGAGACACGCGGCAGTGGAAGAACACCTGTCCCGGCTGGTCGCAGACCGGTGGGACCTGACCGGACTTGATTCCGACGTGCGGCGGTCGCAGGCCCAGCGGAGCTGCGTCTACGCGGCGCTGCGCAACGGCCATTATTTTCCGTGGGACTATCAGCCGCTGCAAAGGGCGTCTGAGCGCTATATGCGCAACCACATGGATTTGAATGTGCTTGAAGAAAGCCAGCGATTCCCGAGGGGCGAGTGAGGCAAGGAACCGCAGTTCCGAATCCGCGGCCAGGTCCGGTTTGCTGTGACTGAGTCCGACTTTGTGATCGTCGGTTCGGGGAGCGCCGGATCCGTCTTGACGTCCAGGCTGACCGAAGACGGCAGGACTACAGTCCTGGTGCTTGAGTTCGGCGGCACGGATGCCGGTCCCTTCATCCAGATGCCGGGCGCGCTTTCCTATCCAATGGGGATGCGCCGTTACGACTGGAGATACGAAACCGAACCGGAACCGCATCTCAACGGCCGCCGCCTTGCGGCGCCGCGCGGCAAGGTGCGCGGCGGCTCATCGTCAATCAACGGCATGGTCTATGTCCGCGGCCACCCAAGGGATTTCGATTTTTGGGCACAGTCCGGCGCACGGGGCTGGGCGTCCGGCGATGTGCTTCCCTATTTCCGGCGGCAGGAGTGCTGGCATCCCGGCGGCCATGGCGGCGACCCCTCGCGGCGCGGCGTTTCCGGACCGCTGCATGTGCAGAGGGGATCGCGCCAAAACCCGCTGGTGAAGGCGTTTGAGGATGCCGGCGCGCAAGCCGGTTTTCCGCTGACCGGGGACTATAACGGCGCCAAGCCGGAGGGTTTCGGCCCCATGGACCAGACGGTGTGGAAAGGCCGGCGCTGGTCAACTGCCAACGCCTATCTCAAACCGGCGCTGCGGCGGCCGAATGCGGGGCTGATCCGGTGTTTCGCGCGCCGCATTGTCATCGAAGACGGCCGTGCGGCCGGCGTTGAAATCGAACGCGGGGGCCGTGTCGAAATGGTCAGGGCGCGCCGCGAAGTGATCGTCGCCGCTTCTGCATTCAACTCACCGAAACTTCTTATGCTTTCCGGCATCGGTCCAGGGCGGCAGCTGCGCGATCTGGGCATTGCGGTCATTCGTGACCGAACCGGGGTGGGCGCCAATCTCCAGGACCATCTTGAGATTTTGGTACAGCAGAACTGCACGCAGCCCATCACGCTGGCAAAATACTGGAACATCGCGGGCAAGATCGGCGTCGGCCTGCGCTGGATGCTGTTCAAGTCCGGGGCCGGCGCGTCAAATCATTTTGAGACCGCCGCATTCATTCGTTCGCGCGCCGGCATAGAATATCCCGACATCCAGTATCACTTCATGCCGATCGCGGCCCGTTACGATGGCGTGTCCGCCGAGACCGACCACGGGTTTCAGGCGCATGTCGGACCGATGCGCTCTGGCTGGCGCGGCCACGTCACATTGCGCAGCCCCGATCCGCGGGAACCGCCGTGCATTGCGTTCAACTACCTGTCCGATCCTCAGGATCTGATCGATTTCAGGCATTGCATTCGCCTGACGCGTGAGATTTTCGGCCAGCCCGCATTTGACGCGTTCCGCGGCCCGGAGATCAAACCGGGAGCATCGCAGCAGAGCGACGGCGAACTCGACGATTATGTGCGCAACACCGCCGAGAGTTCCTACCATCCCTGCGGCACCAGCCGGATGGGAAGCGCCGCCAGCGCGGACGCCGTCGTCGACCCGGAATGCAGAGTCATTGGGGTCGACGCCCTGCGCGTAGTCGACAGCTCCATCTTTCCGCGCATTACCAACGGCAACCTCAATGGACCGACGATCATGGTCGCCGAAAAGGCGTCAGACATCATACTTGGCAAACCGGCTCTGCCGGCGGAGGACGCCGATTATTGGATCAATCCGAAATGGCAGGAAAGCGACCGTTAGGCCTGACCGTGACGGCGCGCCGGGGCGCGCCGCCGGCATGAGATGCCAGCCCCGGCGCCTGTGACGAAGCCCGTTTCGCCATATGTGATTGACGGGCTGCAGTTTGCCGCCTGGTCAGACAGGGTGTTCCGGCAGATGCGGGAAGGCGGTGTCGATGCTGTGCATGCGACCATTGCCTATCACGGTTCGTTTCGCGATGCGGTCAATGCCGTCGGCCGCTGGAACCGGCGGTTCCGCGATCACGCTGACCTGATCATGCCAGGGGCGCAGTATGAGGACTTGGCGCGCGCCCGCGCGTCCGGGAGGACAGCGATCTTTCTTGGTCTTCAGAATCCGTCGCCGATTGAAGACGATATCGGCCTGGTCGAAATCCTGCACCGGCTCGGCGTGCGGTTCATGCAGATGACCTACAACAACCAGTCGCTTCTCGGTTCAGGCCATGCGGAGGCTGAAGATTCCGGCGTCACGCGGATGGGCAGGGAAGCGATCGCCGAGAAAAACGGGTCGGGATGGTCGTTGATCTGAGCCATGCCGGCGCGCGCACGGCCGCTGAGGCCATCGCGTGCTCATCGCGCCCGGTGGCGGTCACGCACGCCAACCCGCGCTGGTGGCATTCGGTCGACAGGAATGTGCCGGACCATGTGCTTCAGGCGCTCGCGGCGGCCGGCGGCATGCTCGGATTCTCACTGTATCCGCCGCACATGAAGGGCGGTTCGGACTGCCCGCTGACATCGTTCTGCCAAATGGCGGCGGACGCGGCGGAACGGTATGGGGTCGGTTTTTTGGGAATGGGCTCCGATCTGGTTCAAGGCCGGCCGGCTTCGGCCCTCGAGTGGATGCGTTTGGGACGCTGGAGCCGCGGCGCGGGAGACTGGCGGGAGGAGTTTCCGGATCCGGTTCCCTGGTTCCAAGACAACCGGGACTTTGAGAAAATCACCGAAGGACTCAGCAAGGCGGGATTCAGCGAATCCGACACCGCGGCCATCCTCGGTGAGAACTGGCGCCGGTTCTATGCGACAGCGTTTGCCCCGCGTCATGCCCTCGCAGAATGACACCGGTGAATCCAGCTCTTCAGCTTCTTCGTCCGCCTGCAACTGTGATGCGGCTCGACCGTATGGGGGCTTCGCATCCCACGCGGCTGAGTTTCATGCGCCAGCTGATCCGGAGAATGCACGAAGAAAGAGCGGCTGTGTCCCGTGATTTGTGGGAAATCAATGCGTTTGGGTTTGGCAGGGCGGTGTATTCGCTGCGCCTTGGCGGCCGCCCGTACAGCCTGTGCGCATTCAGCTGTGCCCTTGCCGACGATGACCGGACCGACCGTGTCATCGCCGAAGCCTGGGACACCACATTTGTGCTGTACGACGGCAAACCCGATCGGGCTGAACTGGAGCGGATCGAAATCAATGCCATGCTGCAGGAGGCCGGCAGGTACAGCCAGAGAGACTTGGTGCTGAGCCGGGCCAATAAGAGCGTCCGCATGTTCGCGCATGTGGTGGACAGTCTGGCGCGCGGATGTCAGCCGGACCTCGCGATGGTGCGGCGCATCGGCTACCTGATGCGGACCACAGCGGTTTACGGGAATGGCAAGTTCGGCCTCGCCGACCGGACTCGAATCGCAGACCGGCCGGAAATGGCAGGGCCGTTTCAGGCTGAAATGCTCACCGTCTGGATGATCCGCGGATTCACTCTCGACCTGGCGCAGCATATCGCCCGCCGCCGGCGGCCGGACACCGCGGCGGAACTGGCGCCGGTGGTCAGGCGGCACCTTGGCATCGGCAACGCGACCGGCCTGGGAATGGCGCCGTTCCTTGTCGGCCATCCGGTTCTCATCAACAATTGGATGCTGGCAAGAGAGACAGCTCTGGCGCGGGTCTGCTCGGCGGAGCGCGCCGGCCCGGATCAAATTGCCAGATTCCGACAGGTTTTTGAGCGGGCTCGGTCGCACGTGGCCGAACTTGCGGTCAATGACGCGGGACAGACAGGCCGCAACCGCGCACTCGGTGTCGAATTGACGGGGCTGGAGCCGCAGACCGGACTGTCCGAGATGCGAAAACCCTGGCCGTGGAAAAGATTGATAAAGCATGCCGAGTCTTTGTCGCTCGAATGTCAGGAGCTGTTGGTTTCGCTGACAATTGAGCCTCACGGCGAAATTGTGGACGATCTCTGCGGCACAATGGCAAGCGCGACAGAGGCCGAACTCGACCCATCGGCGACGGTTGCGGAACTGAAGAAGATTCATGATCTCCACTGCGCGTGGACAAACGGCATCGATTTCGATGAACCGGACGCGACCAGGCTGTTTTGGTATGTGTCGGAAGAGAAACTCGAACCGCGGCTGGGAGACAGAACCAGGGATCCCGGCCCCGGGCGCGCGCTGCCGCTCGACACGGCGCGGCAGCTGCAGAATCTGGGCAAGGCGGTCGCCTGCCGCGGCAGAGAGACGGTCGCGGAATTTCTCATGTCGCGGCCGGATTTGCGCTATGCCGTGCGGCGCCTGCAGACCATGGCCGCATGCCCATATGCTGAGATCCGCGCCAATTTGACGGCGAAGGGGATGCGGCCGGTTGACCTTCTGCGCAGCAAGCTCGCATTTTTCGGCGCCACAAAGTTCGATCCCAAATCGGATCTTTGGACGCGCATCACCATGTTCCAAGGGGCGCCCGACTCTGCGTCCATCGCTGATTCTGACGCCGATGACTGGTGTTTTCCCGCTCTCGGAGCCGCATGAACGCACTGTCGGATAATGAGGTTGAACTGACCTTCCGCAAGGCCTGCGCCGCTCTCGGCTGGGATTATGGTGTGGCTGAGGAGTTCGGCAGGGCGGCGGCGTGGCTTTACCGGAACACCGGCTCTTGCCTGCGTCCGCTGCTGGAAATGGCAGAAGGCGAACAGAACCCGCCCCGCTTCGCTGTCATCGGTGAGGGGTGGCAAACACAGGCGGCCGCGGCGCTTGCCTGCGTGTCAGCTTTCGATTTGCTGGCGGCTATGCCTGGCATATACGTGCGTTTGCATCGACTGACCGGAGGATTGCCGGCCGCCGCCGCGCTTGCCGGCGCCGCTGCCGGTTCCTACGGGATCACGCTCTGTTTCCGCTGCGGCGCAGCGTCGCTTTTCGTATGGAAAGACGGTTTTGCGGGGCAGCTGCGAACCGGTCAGCCGCCGGATGGGATACGGGTGACAAATGACGGCCCGCCGCGGCCGCCGCTGCCGCGCCGCCGCCGCGCGGCGGCGATTGATGCGGAAGTCTGGCAGAGAATTGCCGATCTGGCGGCGCAAACCTATGTGCCGGCCAGCGATTTATCGCGTCGCCTCGGTGCGGGCGCCGAAGCCGGCGGCCCGCACCGATGAAACCTCAGCTTTCAAGAAAGCTGCGCGGCTATTGCGGAATCGCGCCTTCCACACCTTCCACGTAGAAGTTCATGCCCAACAGAGTCCCGTCATCGGCGGTTTCGCCTTCGGCGAGCCAGGGTGAGCCGTCCTGCCTGTTCAGCGGTCCGGTGAATGTGTGATACTCGCCGGAGACAATCCCGTCGGCAATCGCCTGCGCCTCTGCCTGCACGTCGGCGGGGACATTGTCCGAGAATTCGCCGATTTCGACCATTCCCTCCTTGATGCCGTGCCAGGTGTCGGCACTTTCCCACGTTCCGTTCATGACATCGCCGGTGCGCTGCACGTAGTACGGCGCCCAGTTGTCAATGATCGATGACAGACGGGCGTTGGGGCCAAACTGCTTCATGTCCGAAGCCTGGCCAAAAGCGTAGATTCCCCTTTCTTCGGCAATCGTCATGGCCGCCGGGCTGTCGGTGTGCTGCATGAGGATATCCGCCCCCTGTTCAATCAGGGTCGTCGCCGCATCAGCCTCTTTTGCCGGGTCGAACCAGGTGAACACCCAGACAATTTTGAACTCGACATCCGGGTTGGCCTTTTTGGCATGGATGTAGGCGGCGTTGATGCCGCGGATCACTTCCGGAATCGGATAGGATGCGATGTAGCCTATCGTGTTTGTTTTGGTCATGCGCCCGGCGATATGACCGATCACGGCCCGGCCCTCATAGAAGCGCGCGGAGTATGTGGAGACATTGTCGGCGCGCTTGTAGCCAGTGGCGTGCTCGAATTTCACATCCGGAAATTTCTTGGCGACATTGATCGTTGGATCCATATATCCAAACGAGGTTGTGAAAATCAGCTCATGGCCGGAAAGAGCCATTTGCGTCAGCACCCGTTCGGCGTCGGTCCCTTCGGGAACGTTTTCCACATAGCTTGTTTCGACTTGATCCCCATAGGCCGCCTCGACCGCCAAGCGCCCTATATCGTGTTCGTAGGTCCATCCAAAATCGCCGGTCGGTCCCACATAGACGAATCCGACTTTGGTCTGCGCTGTGGCCGCACACGCAGCCAGCATGACCCCAATGACGGCAACAGCCGAAGCCAACAGTTTTCGCATTGTCACTTGCGTCTCCTCTGCAAATTGTCGCGTGACCGACGGGTCCGCTGATATCCTTTACGCTGAAATGCGGAACGGCACTCCCAGCGAAGCCGGAGCATTCAATGCCGTCCTGCTGCCTGTTCCGGATATAGCGACCAGCGCAAGAATTGTCACCAAGTATGGAGTCATGGACAGATAGGCTGGATTGATTTCAATGCCAATGGCCTGAAGGTTCAGCTGCAGGAGCGTGACTCCGCCAAAAAGACAGGCGCCCAGAACCACCCGAAACGGCTTCCACGAGCCAAACACCACCAGGGCCAAGGCGATCCAGCCCGCGCCGGCGGTGGCCCCGTCAGTCCATTGCGGGACACGAATCAGCGCAAGATACGCGCCGCCGAGACCGCCGCAGGCGCCGCCGAACATGATTGCCAAAAACCTGATGCGCACAACCTTGTAGCCGAGAGAATGGGCCGCGTCGTGGTTTTCACCGACGGCGCGCAGCGCCAGTCCGGCCCTGCTGCGATTGAGGAACCACCAGACCCCGACCACAAGAACGGCTGAAAAATACACCAGATAGTCGTAACCGAAGAACAGTTTTCCCAAGACCGGGGTTTCTGCGAGCACGCCGAAATCGGGCCGCGGAAATGACGGCGGTTTGATCCCGGCATAGGATTGTCCAAGCAGCGCCGACAGTCCGAGGCCGAACAGGGTCAGAGCAAGTCCGGTTGCCACTTGGTTGGAGTGAAAAAACTGTGTGAGCAGCGCGAAAATCATCGACACTGCGGCGCCCGCCAGAATGGCGCCGAAAATTCCGGCGACGGGCGATCCGGTTTCGACGGCGACGATAAAGCCGCAGACGGCTCCGATGATCATCAGACCTTCGACGCCAAGATTCAGCACGCCTGATTTCTCAACCACAAGCTCTCCGATGGCGGCGAACAGAACCGGCATGGCCGCCGCGATGATGGTGGCAAACAGCGTCAGCGGGCTGATCGCGCCAAAGTCCATTTCAGACGCGCTCCCGTTTGCCGAATCGAATCCGGTAGGCTGACAGGAAATCCATCGACAACAGGAAAAACAGCAGCATGCCCTGGAACGCTTGAATGGCCGCCGAAGGAAGATTCAGCATGAACTGGGCCATTTCCCCGCCGATATAGGTCAGTGCCATCAGGAGCCCTGCAAACAAGATCCCGACAGGATTCAATCGGCCGAGAAAAGCCACAATGATGGCGGTGAATCCGTAACCGACGTTGAAGTCGATGCTGAGCTGTCCGGCGGGACCGGCCAGTTCAAATATGCCGGCAAGACCGGCGAGGCCGCCGCCCGCGGCAAGGCAGAGAAAGACCAGGGTTGAAGGTCTGAACCCGGCAAAACGCGCCGCCCGGGTCGACTTCCCGGCGAGCTTGATCTGAAATCCGACTCTGTGAACCCGCAGCAGGCCATAGGCCGCCGCCACCGCGGCCAGTGAGGCGACCACCCCCAGATGAATCCCCGTCCCGGCGATGAGTTCCGAATTGGCCGCGCTTTCATAGGACTGCAGGTTGCGGGATCCAGGGAAACCGACGCCTTCGGGATTGCGCAGAAGGCCAAGTGACACCGACGCCAGATACTGCTCGGCGACGTATACCAGCATCAGCGAAACAAGGATTTCGTTGGCGCCGAAAGCGACTTTCAGCGCCGCCGGGATCATCCCCCAGGCGATCCCGCCGGCAAGTCCAGCGGCGATCATCAGCGGGAAGATCCACCATGCGTCCAGGGGATACAGGGCGAGGGCGACGGCGCCGCCGGCGATAGCCCCCATGATGTACTGGCCCTCGGCGCCGATGTTCCAAATGTTGGCCCGAAAACCGAGCGACAGCCCGATTGCGATCAGTATGAGCGGCGCCGCCTTCACAAGAATCTGCGGCCGGGCGTAGGCGGATAGCGCCGGGTCAAACAGCGGCGACCAGAAAATTGTCTTAATGGCGCCGAAAGGATCCTTGCCAAGCATTGCAAACATGATGGCGCCGGCGAACATCGTCGCGGCGACCGCCAGCACCGGCGTCAGCGCCGCCCAGGTCCGGGACGTCTCAAGCCGGGGTTCAAGCCGGAGCACTGGCTTCATCCTTCACCGCCTGCATCCCGTGCGCGCCGCCCATGAGAAGGCCAAGCTGATCGCGCGACGCTTCGCGCGTCGGCTGCGGAGGCGACAGACTTCCGCCGTTCAATACAGTGATCGAGGTCGAGATCTCGATCAGCTCGTCCAGATCCTGACTGATCGCCACCACCGCGCCGCCGCCGCTTGCGAGATCCAGCAGGGCCTGCCGGATCACCGAGGCCGCCGCCGCGTCGACACCCCATGTCGGCTGGTTCACAACCAGCACCCGGGGTTCCTGCATGATTTCGCGGCCAATCACGAATTTCTGCAGGTTTCCGCCCGACAGCGACCGCGCCGCGCTTTCGGCGCCGCCGGCGCGCACATCGAAAGCGGAGATCACTGACTCGGCAAAACCGCTGGCGGCATTCCAGTCGATCACCCCGTTCGGCGAGAGTCTCCTGCGCACAGCAGCGGTCATGTATGCGTTCTCAGCGAGGCTCATGTCGGGGGCCGCGGCGTGTCCGAGCCGCTCTTCCGGGGCGACGAGCAGACCGAGCCGCCGCCGGCCGTTGGGTCGCAGACCGAGGAGATCTGCGCCGTCAATCGTCAATGATCCCGTCGCCTGGGATTCGCCGGAAAGGGCGGCCGCCAATTCTTCCTGGCCATTGCCGGCCACGCCTGCGATGCCGAGCACCTCTCCCGGGCGGACCGAGAACGTCACACCGCTGAGACCGGTTCCAAACACAGTCGCCGGCGGCATTGACAGTCCGCGGGCTTCGAGGAGCGGCGAATCGGCGTGCGCGGCAGCTGCCCGGGCAGGGGCGGCAAAGGAGCGCCCGACCATCATTTCCGCCAGTTCCCGCGCTGTTTTCTGCTCCGGGTCGCAATGCGCCACAACCTTTCCCGCCCGCAGGATCGTGGCCTGATCGCAAAGCGTCCGGATCTCCTCAAGTTTATGAGAGATATAAAGTATGGCTGTTCCTTCCGACGCCAGCTGCCCGAGCGTGGCAAACAGCAGTTCGACCTCCTGCGGGGTCAGAACAGATGTCGGCTCATCCATGATGAACAGTTTGGGATTCTGAAGAAGGCAGCGGATGATCTCAACCCGCTGCCGCTCGCCGACGGAAAGATCGCCGACCCGGCTGTGCGGCCGCAGCGGCAGCCCATACTGTTCGCCCTTGTTCCGGATCATTTCTGAAAGCTGCCGCGGCGGCGGCGGGCGATCCATTCCGAGAGCAATGTTTTCGGCAACGGTCATGGCGTCAAACAGCGAGAAATGCTGAAACACCATGGCCACGCCTTCGGCGCGGGCCTGGCTGGGAGATAGCGGAGCATACGTGCCGCCGCGGAGCCACATCCGCCCTTCGTCCGGCTGACCCAGACCGTAGATGGTTTTGACTAAGGTTGATTTGCCAGAGCCGTTCTCACCGAGCAGCGCATGGATCTCACGCTCGCGGATTTCCAGCGAAACGCGGTCATTCGCCTTGATGCCCGGGTACGATTTGGAGATTCCCTCAGCCCGAAAAAACACCGTCAACGCGTATCCCTCCGGTCTGCGGAGAGCAGCCGGGCCGCGACTCCGACGGCAATGGCCTGCGGATGCTTGCCAAGCCCGACATCGCCGATCGGGCAGTCAATCCGTTCAATGTCTGCTGCCGCGTGCCCGCCGGCCAGCAGGCGTTTCTTGAAACGCGCCCATTTTGTCGCCGAACCAATGAGTCCGGCCGATCGGAACTTCCTGGCCAGAAGACGGTCGCAGATGGCAAGATCGAGAGCATGCGAAAATGTCAAAACGAGATGTTCGGCATGGTCCGGCGCATGCGCCACGGCGTCTTCCGGCCTGTGCGCAACCAGTCTTTCGACATTCTCCCAGGTGTCGGGAGGGTAGCGGCCGGCGGCGACATCGATCCAGACGACAGCGAAGTCCGGCATTGGAGCCAGCGTCCGGACAATGGCCCGGCCGACATGGCCGGCGCCGAAAATCCACAGGCTGCGGGCCGGCCGCTGCAGCCGTTCCACGACCCAGCCGTCAGCGACGGCCATGTCTTCCGCCGGCCCGCATATCATTTTCTCCACGCGGTCCGGCCGCATCCGGCCCTTGCCCTTCAACGGTCTCACATAGACACCGGCCGCCGATGACTGTTCGGCGACGGCGTCCACTGAGTCGCTGCCAAAAACCTCGGTCAGCAGTGTCACCGAACCGCCGCAGCATTGGCCCAGCCCGGGGCCGAGCGGCTGACGGATCAAGCGGACAAATGGCTTGCCGTTCGCCAGCCCGTCCCGCGCCGCTTTCGCCGCCTCGTGCTCGAGCGCGCCGCCGCCGATAGTTCCTGACTGCCCGCTGTCCCAGACGAGCATTGACGCACCCGGCTCCCTGGGAACCGAACCGGCGGCCTCAACGATCACAACCCGGGCGACCGTGCCGGCGGTTCGAACCCGGTTCTGCAGTTCTGCCAGATCAAGGCTCAAGGCCGATGCCTCCGCTGACGGGCCACCGCGGCCAGAACGCGTTCAGGTGTCGCCGGCGCGTCAAGGCCGGGATAGACCGAGCCGTCGCCGCAGGCGGCGACCGCATCCGAGATGGCCAGCAGGGCGGAAATGCCGAGCATGAACGGCGGTTCGCCGACAGCCTTCGAGCGGTACACGGTCTCTTCCCGATTGCGCCCTTTGTTCCACAGCCGGACATTGAACTCCCGCGGGCGGTCGGAGCATGCCGGAATCTTATAGGTTGAGGGCGCATGAGTCAGGAGCTTTCCGGCATTGTCCCATACCAGCTCTTCGGTTGTGAGCCAGCCGGCCCCCTGCACGTATCCGCCTTCAATCTGGCCGATGTCGATTGCCGGATTCAGCGACTCGCCGACATCGTGCGATATATCTGCCCGCAGCAGCCTGTGCTCGCCGGTGAGTGTGTCGATGGCGACTTCGGTCACCGCGGCGCCATAAGCGAAATAGAAAAACGGTCTGCCCCGGCCTGCGATGCGGTCCCAATTGACTTTTGGTGTCGCGTAAAACCCTGTCGCTGACAGCGACACGCGGTGAAAATACGCTGACTTCACGGTTTCTGAAAAACTGTAGGATTCGCCGCCGACCTCGAAGCGGCCGCCGCGGAAACACACCGAATCCGCGCGCACCTGATGCATCGATGCGGTGAATTCGATCAGCCGATCAACGATTTCGTCGCACGCCCGCTTGACGGCCATGCCGTTGAGATCGGAGCCCGACGAGGCCGCGGTCGCCGAGGTGTTGGGCACTTTGCCGGTGTCGGTCGCCGTGATTCTGACCGCGTCCAGCTTCTGGCCGAACGCTTCCGCCGCGACTTGGGCCACTTTGACAAACAGGCCCTGGCCCATTTCGGTGCCGCCGTGATTGATGCGGATTGAACCGTCCTGGTAGACATGGACAAGCGCCCCGGCCTGATTCAGATGCGTCAGCGTGAAAGAGATTCCAAACTTCACCGGATTGAAGGCGATTCCCCGTTTCACGGTCTCGTGGGACGCGTTCCAATTCCTGACCTGTTCACGGCGCGCAGCATACCGGCTGTCCCGCAGCATCTCTTCCGCGATCTCGCCGATCACGCAGTCTTCGACCTTCATGCCGTAAAATGAGACGCCTGTCTTGGCCGCGCCCTGCGGCGCATAATAGTTGAGGCGGCGGATTTCGACCGGATCGGCGCCCAGGTAATGGGCGATGTGGTCGAGCACGCGCTCGATTCCGAGCATCCCCTGCGGGCCGCCGAATCCACGGAATGCCGTCGCCGACTGGGTGTTGGTTCGCAACCGTTCGGATGTCACCCGCACCGCCGGCAAATCATAGGCGTTGTCCGCATGCAGCATGGCGCGGTCAGCGACCGGCAGCGACAAATCGCGCGACCAGCCGCAGCGGATATGCTGATCGAAAGTCACACCCCGGATGTGGCCGCTGCTGTCAAACCCCGCCCGGTAGCCGATGACGGCGTCGTGGCGTTTGCCGGTGATCAGGAAATCGTCGTCTCGGTCATACCGCATCTTGCACGGGCGGCCTGTTGCCCGGGCGGCGACAGCGCAGGCGCAGGCGGCGGCGTTGCCCTGGCTTTCCTTGCCGCCGAAACCGCCTCCCATCCGCCGGACTTCGGTTCGCACCGCATGCATCGGCAATCCGAGGGATTCGGCAACCTTATGCTGGATTTCGGTCGGATGCTGGCTCGAACTGTAGATCGCCATCTCGCTGCCTTCCTGCGGAAGCGCCAGCGCCGCCTGGCCTTCGAGATAGAAGTGCTCCTGTCCGCCGATCTCAATTGAACCTTCAATCCGGTGTTCCGACGCACCGATTTCCCGGTCGGGATCGCCTTTCCGATAGGTCAGCGGATCTTCGAGGCGGCTGGCCGCTTTCAGGGCATCGTCAATCGTCAAAACGGCGGGGAGTTCCCGATAGGTCACCCTGCCTTTTGCGGCGGCGCGACGGGCAGCGAGATGCGAGCGCGCGACAACCAAAAACACCGGCTGGCCGACATAGTGAACCTCGCCATCCGCCAGCATCGGCTCATCGCCGGCGGCAGGCGACACATCGTTCGCCGCCGGCAGGTCGCCGCATGTCAGAACAGAAACGACACCCGCCGACTCCGCGACCGCCTGCAGATCGATCCGCAGGATTTTGCCGCGCGCCACCGTTGAAAGGCCGAAAGCCAGGTGCAGTGTGTTTTCCGGCGCCGGAATATCGTCCACATAGAGGGCTTCCCCGGCAACATGCAGCGGCGCGGCGTCGTGCGGCAGAGGTTTCCGGACCGACCGCATGAGTCAAAGATCCAGCACGCTGTGGGGCTCGTCCGGCCGGGTGTCTTCCAGAAAATATTTGAGCAGCATGTTTTGCGCCGCAGTCATGCGGTAGGCGGCGGATGCGCGGGCATCGTCGATCGGAACAAAATCCTCATCCAGCGCAGCCATGGCGCGGTCTATGGTGTCCCGGTTCCATTCCGACCCGGTCAGCGCGGCTTCCGCCATTGCCGCGCGCTTCGGAACACCCGCCAGACCGCCGAATGCGATGCGGGCGGCGGCGACCTGCCCGTCTTCAACCGTGACGGTCAAACAGCCGCATACCGCCGAGATATCCTGGTCAAATCTCTTCGACAGTTTGTAACAGCGCAGCCGGTCGGGCTGGACCGGAATCCGCACCGACTCGACAAACTCTCCCTGTGCCCGGTCCTGTCTGCCATATTCAATGAAGTAGTCTTCCATCTTCATGCGCCGTCTCTCCCGGCTGCGGCGCATCGTGAGTTCAGCGCCGAGCGCGATCAGGGCAGGGGGCGCGTCGCCGATGGGAGAACCGTTGGCGATGTTGCCGCCGAGGGTCGCGGAATTGCGCACTTGAACGGATCCAAAGCGGCGAATGAGTTCGGCAAAACCCGGATGCCTGCCGCGCATCAGCCCGTGAAGCTGCGACAACGTGACAGCGGCGCCGATTTCGATGTGGCCGCGGGCCTTCGTCAATGAATGCCAGCTCAGACAGGTTTCCGATGAAACAGACGGATTTGAGCTGGCGCAGCTGTTTGGTCACCCAGAGACCGACATCGGTCGCGCCGGCAACAAGAACCGCATCCGGATTGCGGGCATACCATTCGGCAAATGAGTCAAGGTCCGGCGGAACATACATCCGGTCCGAGAGAGCAGGCCGGCGGATTCGGGCATTGTCGCAGTGTCTTCCCGCTCCAGCCAATCTGGAACCGACCGGGCCGCCGCCGCTTGCGCGGCCCGCACAATCGGCGCGTAACCGGTGCAGCGGCACAGATTTCCGGCAAGCACATCGTCGTGATTGCGGTCGCCTTCGGCATGCGCGGCGACTAGTGACATCACAATTCCGGGTGTGCAGAAACCACACTGGCTGGCGTGGCACTGAACCATGGCCGCCTGCACGGGATGGGGCATGCCATCCGGGTCTTTGAGCGCCTCCGCGGTTCGCACCGCCTTGCCGTGCAGCTGCGGAAGAAACAGAATGCAGGCGTTGACGGCTTTGTGCCGCATGACCCCGTTTTCCCTTTCCGACAGCATGATGGTGCACGCGCCGCAGTCGCCTTCATTGCAGCCTTCTTTGGTCCCCGTCAGTCCGCGTTCTTCACGCAGCCAATCCAGCAACGTCCGGGTGGGAGAGAAGACCTCCGGAGTCACCGTCTCACCATTGACAGAAAACTGAATTCTCGGCATTCGGCACTGGTTCCAAATCGAAAAAACTCATAGGCATCTTAGCCCGCCTGAGAACGGGTTTTAAGCAAATCACGACGCCCCTTCCAATTTAACAGAGGCGACGCGGGCAAGTCCGCCACGCAGACACGTTTTTGGGCGACCGCTTAGCAGTTCGGCGGCTGCGCGCGCTGCGCGGTGCGCTTAGGCAGTAGCCAGTGCACCGCAGCGCAAATGCAGCCGCAGGAAAACCCTGACCTTCTCCGGACCGGAAGCGGCGGACAGCCGGAAAACCGCTCCGCAAAGCGGCAAGCCAAAATGGACTCGGCCGGTTTTGTTCTTCAAAAAATTCTGTCCTGATTTTCAAATGGCTGGCTGCGTCGAACAGTGACAGGCCGCCCCGCCGCTTCACCGAATCGGTCAACTGCGGTAGCAGGTTCGCATGGAAGGGCTGCCGCGATTCGTGCATCTGAGGGTGCACAGCGAATACTCACTGCTTGAGGGCGCCGTTCGGCTGTCGACGCTGCCGGACCTCTGTGCGCAACACGAAATGCCGGCAGTCGCGGTGACCGACAGCAACAATCTGTTCGGCGCTCTGGAGTTCTCGGTCTCCGCGTCTTCGGGCGGCATCCAGCCGATCCAAGGGTGCCAGTTTGACATTCGAATGGCGTGTGAAAGCACGGCGCCGGCCGCGCCGATGGTGCTGCTGGCGCAAAACGAAGAGGGCTACCGCAACCTGCTCAAACTGAATTCTGTGCTGTATCTTCGGGGCGAAGACAGTTCGGCGGCGCTGCCTGTCAGCTGCCTGCGGGAGAATTCCAGCGGATTGATTTGTTTGACCGGCGGAGCCGAAGGCCCGGTCGGCAGGTGCCTGCTGGAGGGGCGCGAAGACGATGCCGATGCCTTCCTGCGGTCAATTGCGGAGATTTTCCCGTCGCGGGCCTATGTCGAACTGCAGCGGCACGGCGGCGATCATTCAGAGTGCAGCCGGCGCGAGGTCCAGACCGAACCGGACCTCATCCAACTCGCTTACAAGCACAGTTTGCCCCTTGTCGCCACCAACGATGTCTATTTCCCGAACAGGGAGTTCTTTGACGCCCACGACGCCCTGATCTGCATTTCCGAAGCCGCGTATGTTGACCAGGTTTCCGGCCGCAGGCGGCTGACGCCGGAACATCACTTCAAGTCGCAGGAGGAAATGGCCGAGCTGTTTTCGGATCTGCCGGAAGCTGTCGCCAACACCGTCGAGATTGCGCGGCGGTGCTCGTGGCGGGCGCGGCGCCGCGAGCCGATTCTGCCTAAATTCGCCGACAACGAAGCCCAGGAAATGAGACGGCAGGCCGAAGACGGGCTGAAGCGGCGCCTTGCCGTCATTTCGCCGGTGGCTCCCGAAGAGGCGTATTGGTCCCGCCTCGAATACGAGCTCGGCGTGATCGAAAGCATGGGTTTCGCCGGCTATTTCCTGATCGTCGCCGACTTTATCAAATGGGCCAAGTCGAATGGTGTTCCGGTCGGCGCCGGGCGCGGCTCCGGGGCCGGCTCGCTGGTCGCCTATGCGCTGACAATCACTGACCTCGATCCGCTGCGTTTCGATCTGCTGTTCGAACGGTTTCTGAACCCGGAACGGGTTTCAATGCCTGACTTCGACATCGACTTTTGTCAGGACCGGCGCGACGAGGTCATCAGCTACGTGCAGGAAAAATATGGAAGAGACCGGGTCGCCCACATCATCACATTCGGCGCGATGCTTTCGCGCATGGCGGTGCGCGACATTGGACGCGTGCTGCGCCTGCCGTATCCGAAAGTGGACACCCTCGCGAAACTGATCCCGCGGGACGGGGCGAGAAATGTGTCGATTCAGGAAGCTTTGGAGAGGGAGCCGCGGCTGCGGGAGGCCAGAGATTCCGACCCGGTGATTGGCCGGCTGTTCGAATTCGCACAGATGCTGGAAGGGCTGCTGCGCAACGCGTCAACGCACGCCGCCGGCGTGGTGATCGGCGACCGGCCGCTGGACCAGCTGGTGCCGCTTTACCAGGATTCGAAATCCACTGTGCCGGCGACCCAGTTTTCGATGAAGTGGGTCGAGCAGGCAGGGCTGGTCAAGTTCGATTTCCTGGGGCTGAAAACCCTGACAATCATCAAGAATGCGGTGAATCTGCTTGCCGGGCGCGGTGTCGAAATCGATATCGATAACCTGCCGCTCGACGATGAAAAAACCTTTCGCCTGTGCGAGGCGGCCGAAACCGCGGCGGTGTTTCAGTTGGAAAGCACCGGCATGAAGGACACGCTGCGCAATCTGAAACCCAACTGCATTGAAGACATTGTCGCCCTTGTCGCGCTCTATCGGCCGGGACCGATGGAAAACATCCCGCAATACTGTGCCGTCAAAAACGGCCAGCAGGAGCGGGAGAAGCAGCACGAGTCGATCGATCGAATCGTCGCTGAGACGCATGGCATCATGGTCTATCAGGAACAGGTGATGCAGATTGCCCAGTCAATGGCTGGCTATTCGCTCGGCGAGGCAGATCTTCTACGGCGCGCGATCGGCAAAAAAGTCAAAAGCGACATGGATGCCGAGCGGCCGAAGTTTTTCAAGGGCGCTGAGGGAAATGGTGTCGCCCGCAAGACGGCCCAGGGTGTCTGGGACCTGATGGCGCGGTTTGCCGAATACGGATTCCCCAAGGCGCATGCCGCGGCATACGCGATTGTGAGCTATCAGACGGCATGGCTGAAGGCGAACCACCCGGTGGAATTCATGGCTTCAGTCATGAACGCCGACATCGGAGACACGGACAAGCTGAAAAACCACTGTTTGGAGCTGCGGCGGCTTGGCATCGCGCTGCGGCCGCCCTGCATCAACAGTTCCGATGCCGTGTTCACAGTGAAAGGCAACGCCATTATTTACGGTCTTGGCGCGCTGAAAAATGTCGGTTCCGAGGCCATGAGCCGCATTGCCCGGGAGCGCGGGGAGAGACTCTTCAGAGATCTGTTCGACTTTGCCGACCGGATCGAATTGAAGCTCCTGGGCAAACGCCAATTCGCGACCCTTGCCGAGGCTGGAGCATTTGATGTGCTGGATGGCAACCGGCAGCGGGTGGCGAATGCCGTTGAAACGCTGATTGCCTATTCGGACACTCTCCACAAAGAACGCGCATCGAGTCAAATGTTGCTTTTTGGCGATGACGAGAGCGAATTGCCGCCCCCCGCGCTGCCTGACACAGGCGACTGGGACGCGTCAGACAGGGCCGGGCGGGAACTGGCGGCGTTTGGATATTATTTTTCGGGCCATCCGTTGGATAAGTATGCCGGAATCCTGAAAAGGAAACGCGTGCGCTCGCTGGCCGAAGTCCAGGATTCCGCGGCTTCGGAAACTGAGGAAATCCTGATCGCGGCAACGGTGCTGGCGGTTCGGGAACGGTTTTCGAAAAAAGGTTCGCGTTTCGCCTTTGTTGAGATTTCCGACCAGTCCGGTTCCGGTGAAGTCACCGTATTCGCCCGTTTGCTGGAGACCTCGCAAGACAAGCTGGCGCCTGGCACATGCCTGCTCGCCGTCGTGTCGGCGAACCTAGAGCAGGATCAGCTCAAGATGAGAGCCGAAACACTGAGCTTTCTCGATGAATTGGACAGCGCGGCTGTGACCGGTCTGCGCATACACTTCAATGACGCATCCGCCCCTGGCCATGTCCGCGCCATGCTGATGAACAACCGGGACCTCGGCGAGGCCAGCGGCGAAATCAGGTTTTGCCCATTGGCGCCGGATCTGGACTGCGAAGTCGAGATCGCAGTCCCCGGCGCGTTTCCGGTGAATGCAGACATCAGAAAGGCGATCGCGAGCCTGGACGGCATCGTGACGGTTGAAGAGTTTTTGAGGTCTGACCTGCGGTGCTGCCGCAGGCGGGTCCGCCCGAGACCGGGCAGGGGCTGCGTCAAATCCGGGATCCCGTTGTCCCGTTGGCCTCGCTTGCCGCAGCAGGCGCCATTCGCTACTAGAGCCGCACTGCCGATTTCGAGATTTTGGCAGATTGCGGCGGGCAGTGCAGTGGGCACCAAGAGACCAAAACCAGAATGCCCGAAAGGGTTTGCCGATTCGTTCGGGGACGATGTGATCAGGCGCCGGTCGATGCTTGCCCGCATATCGGAAGTGTACGAATTGCGGGGGTTCGAACCGCTTGAGACGCCGGCGGTGGAAACCCTGGACGCGCTGGGCAAGTTCCTTCCCGATGTTGACCGGCCGAATGAAGGCGTGTTCGCATGGCGCGACGATGAGCAGTGGATGGCGCTCCGCTACGATCTCACGGCGCCGCTTGCCAGGGTCGCCGCCCAGTACAGGAACTCGCTGCCAAGCCCTTACAGGCGATATGCAATCGGTCCGGTGTGGCGCAATGAAAAGCCCGGACCGGGCAGGTTTCGCCAGTTTTATCAATGCGATGCCGATACCGTCGGCTCATCTTCAATGGCGGCGGACGCCGAAATCTGCACACTCGCCGCCGAGATACTCGAGGCGCTCGGCATAGGGCGCACGGACTATGTGATCCGGATCAACAACCGGAAAATCCTTGACGGCGTCCTGCAGTCGGCGGGAATTCTGGACCCCGGCGATGCCGCCGCGCACGCCGCCACGCGACAGACGGCGCTGCGCGCCATGGACAAGCTCGACCGGCTCGGCGAGGCGGGTGTCCGCCAGCTGCTCGGGACCGGAAGAAGGGACGAAAGCGGGGACTACACCAAAGGAGCAGGGCTGTCCGATGACCGGGCGGAGCTGGTCCTGGCGTTTCTCGCCTCAGGCAAATCTCATCCGGAGACGTCTCTCAGGACTCTGACCGAGCTTGTCGGCAATACCGGCGCCGGCGCCGCCGGCGTCTCCGAGCTGCGGCAAATCATGGACCTTCTGTCCGCGCAGGGCGCGGCATCGGGCAGAATTGTCATCGACCCGTCCGTTGTGCGCGGTCTCAGTTACTACACAGGCCCCGTGGTCGAGGCCGAACTCTGTTTCACGGTCACCGATGAGAAGGCCGCTCCGCGTCAGTTCGGATCGGTCGCCGGGGGAGGGCGGTATGACGGGCTGGTGCGCCGCTTCACCGGACAGGATGTTCCGGCCACCGGTCTGTCCATTGGCGTTGACCGGCTGCTTGCCGCGCTGGCCACCAGAGAGGTTCAGCCTGTCCCGACGGGCCCGGTGGTGGTGACGGTGATGGAGCCGGACCGCATGCCCGACTACCAGACGATGGCCGCCGAACTGCGGCGGGCCGGCGTCCGCGCCGAAGTGTTTCTCGGAAATGCCCGCAACTTTGGCCGGCAGATGAAATACGCCGACAGGCGGAACGCGCCGGTGGCTGTCATTGTTGGATCTGACGAACGCGCGCGCGGATTGGTGCAGCTCAAGGATTTGATGCTCGGCCGGGAGCTCGCGAAAACAGCGACCCACGATGAGTGGAAGGCCAGACCTTCGCAAGTTGCGGTTCCGCGCGCGGACCTTGTTGAGCAGGTCCGCAGGATGCTGGGTTCGGAATAGGATAGTTGGGCGGCGAATCAGGTCTCGCCGCCGCCGAGGAGGCGGTGCGGCTGTTGGACAATTTCCTTGCCCGGGGGGCAGTCCGGTTCGACACTGAAATCCTGCAGCCGGCGGCAAGTCTGCTTGATCTTTACGGCGAGGACATCCGCAGCCGCGCCTATGTGACTGAGGATGCGGTCCATGGTGAGCTGATGCTTCGGCCGGACTTCACCGTGCCGCTGGCAAAGTTTCATATGGAGCAGGGCTCCGCGACCGCCCGCTACGCCTACAGCGGGCCCGTGTTCAGGCGGCAGTGGCCCGGCTCGGCGCGCGCGCGCGAGTATCTGCAGGTCGGATATGAAGTTTTCGGCGGCGCCGGCAGCGCCGAGTCTGACGCGGAAATCTACTGCGCCATCGACGCCTTGCTCGCGCCATACGGTCTGCTGTCCGCCACCGGCGATCTCAGCCTGCTGATTGCCGCTGTTGACGGGCTGAACACGTCGCAGGACCGGCGGGAAAACCTGAAGCGGCATATCTGGAGGCCGGCGCGGTTTCGCCGTCTGCTGGAAAAATACAGCCAGACCGCGGGCAATTCGCGGGATTCTGCGGCGGATTCGGGAGAATTGGAGACACAGATCCGCCGCGCCGGACCGGTGATTGGACTTCGCGGCGTCAACGAAATCGCCGAACGCATGCGCTTCAAGGGTCGGGATGCCCTGACCCGGCCGTTGGTCCCCTCCGAATTGTCGGCGATCGAGGAGCTGCTGGCAGTTAAAGGCAAAGCGGGAGAGGCACTGCCGGCGCTTCGCGCCATAGCGCGCCGGCTGACCGGTGTGGATGCGGCACTGGACCGGATGGAGACCCGACTTGACGCGCTGGCGCAAAGAGGGGTCAAGGCCGAGCAGCTCTGGTTCGAGGCAAGCTACGGGCGGACCAGTCTCGAATACTATGACGGGTTTGTTTTCGGGTTCTATCGCCGCGGCCAAGAGGATCTGGTGGCGTTGGGCGGCCGCTACGATCAGCTTGTGGCGGCTCTCGGCGGAGAGCGGACATGTCCTGCGGTCGGAGGTGTCGTGCGGCCGGAACTGACGGCAAACCTGCCAAGGGGCGGGACATGACCCTCAGTTTCGCAGTGCCCTCCAAAGGCCGGATGGCGGAGCGGTCTGTGGCCTGGCTCGAATCGCTCGGGGCGTCCGTGGTCAAGCCGGCATCGGGAAGGGGATATTCGGGAAAACTCTCCGGAGCGGTTGAGGCGGATCTGTATTTCCTGTCAGCCAGCGAGATTCCCGGCGAGCTGGCGGCGGGCAGTCTTGATTTTGCCATCACCGGCATGGATGTCGTGCGCGAAAACGTTCCGCACTGGGAAACCCGCATTCAGGAAATCGCCCGTCTTGGATTTGGCCGGGCCGATCTTGTGATCAGCGTTCCGAGGTTTTGGATCGACGCCGACACGCTGGACGATCTGGATGCCATCGGTGCCCAGTTTCGCCGCAGGCACGGCAGACGGCTGCGGATTGCCACAAAATACCGCTCGCTGGTGCGGCAGTTCCTGAGCGGGGCGGGTGTCGCGGACTATCAGCTGGTCTTCAGCCAAGGGGCCACGGAAGGCTGCGTGGCGAACAGCCAGGCGGATGCGATCGCCGATTTGGTGTCAACCGGCCGCACCCTCGAAGCCAACGGGCTCAAACCGCTCAAAGATGCGACAATCATCCGGTCCGAGGCGGCATTGTTTCAGTCGAGAGCCTCCAGTGTTCCGTCCAAATCGCGAATTGCTGTTGCAAAGCTGGTCGATTTCGCATGCCGGACCCGGGTCAGATGACACCGATGGCAGCCACCTCGTTCGCGATCCTGTCGGGAAGCGCGTCATCCCGGGAATCGATCCTGGGCAAATCCGGCGGACTGGCATCGGGTTCAAGATATCTCCAGCCCTGAAACGGGCCGCGCGGCGCCGCAGCCGTCCTGACGATCTGACGATCAAGAATGAGCGCGCATCGCATGATGCCGTCGGCGCCTTGGCGGGGGTCCAGCCGGTGGATGCGCTGCCGGGCGAGAATCAATCCCCGGATCACCCAATACAGCGAGCCGCCATTCAGGATTTCCGCGTCACGCCGCGGCCGCATCCGCGTGACATGTTCAGGCTCTTTCACCGCGCCCGACGCAAGCCGGCGCGATTGCCAGGACGCCAGAGACTCAACGGACTCGGCCCCGACACACAGTTTCACCAAATTCACATATTCAGCCGTCACGGCGCGAATCGGGCTGCCTACGCCTCCTCGTCATCATCCATCTTGGAAGCGTTGATCTGGGCAAACCTCTCGGGTCCGACTCTGTCGTGGAGATCAAGCTGGGTTTCAAGAAAGTCAATGTGGCCTTCTTCATCGGACAGCAGTTCTTCGAACAGCCCCATGCTCACATAGTCGCCGGCTTCCCGACAGTAGGCCCGTGCTTCCCGGTAGAGTTGCCGCGCATCATACTCGGCATCAAGATCACACTGCATCGTTTCGCGTGGAGTCTCGCCGATTCTGAGCGGATCCAGCACCTGCAGATTCGGATGGCCTTCAAGAAACACGATACGGTCGATCAGCTTGTCTGCGTGCCGCATTTCCTCAACGCTTTCCTCGCGGCTCTTCTGCGCCATATGGCCGAGGCCCCAGTCATCCTGAAGTCTGTAATGCAGCCAAAACTGGCTGACAGCGGTTAACTCAACCCGCAGAGCCTTGTTGAGATACTCAATGACCTTGCTGTCGCCTTTCATGATCGTCTGCCCCTTCTAAACTCTCCCGGTCAGCGACATTGCCGTCCCTGGTGCGAGTGTAGGGGTTTCGCGCCACTTCTTCAAGGAATCTGGGCATGCAGGAGCCGCAGACCGGAGACTTTCCCAAGGCGCGGAAAATCTTGCCGGGGGTGACGATCGTGTCGGGGTCCGACGCCCGCATCCACTGAATGGCGGCGTCGATTCTGCTGTCCGAAATGCGCTGGCAGTGACAGACAATCATTTGCCCGGATCCTGATTCTTCAAATTGAAATCTGACTAGTTTTGTCAGATTAGTCAATATTGAGCTGCGAAAAAAATCTGCGTCTCCCGGACGCGCCGCCGTTTGAGGCGGCGAGGCTCGCTAAATCCGGTCGCGCAACGCGAACCACGAAAGAGCCAGCAGCAGCAGGGAAGGCCGAAACAGCCGCCCGCCGGGGAATTTCGGTGTTTCGAGATTTGCGAAAAGCTCGAACTGGCCCGGGCTGTGCTGCAGCGTGTCGGCAAGAATCCGGCCAGCCATGCAGGCCATTGCGACGCCATGGCCGGAGTAGCCGGCGGCCGACACAACATTTGGCGAAGGGCGGATAAAGCAGGGCATGCGGTTGCGCGTCACCGCGAGAGCGCCGCCCCAGGCATATTCGATTTTTGCGTCTTTCAGCTGCGGATAGATTCTCGTCATCGGTTTGCGAACGAGGTCCGCGATGTTTGCTGGGAATGTGGTCCGGTAATTTTCCCCGCCCCCGAAGATCATCCGCCCGTCCGCGGATTTCCGATAGTGGCTGACGACAAATCTTGTGTCGTAAACCGCCGAACCGCTTGGCAGGATGCTGTCTCCCAGATCGCCGAGAGGCTCTGTCGCTATCATGAAATTATTGATCGGCATAACGCGCGAATCGATGGCTTCGCTGAGTCCGTTGGCATATCCGTTGCAGGCGATGATCGCCTTGCCGCACCTGATCTCGTGTTCGTCGGTCCGCAGCGTCACACCGGAGGCATGATCTTCCAATGATCGAATTCCGGTGAAGTCGTGGATCTCTGCCCCGGCCGCGGCCGCCGCCCGCGCCAGACCCAGCACAAATTTGAGCGGATGAAGATGCCCGGCCCCCCAGTCGGCGACACCGCCCGCAAACACGTCTGAGCCGATAAATTCGGCAATGGATCTGCGGTCGAACGGCTGGGTTTTTTCGTAGCCGTAACGGTTTTCGAGATGTTTCGAATACGCGTGCGCGAGCTGCGCCTCAGATTCCTTCCACGCCGCCACTGCAACGCCCGGAGTGTAGTCGCACTGAATGTTGTGGCGGTCGATCAGCGAAGCAACCAGGTCCTTGGCTTGCTCCGAGACCTGCCAAAACCGCTTTGCCGAGCGATCGCCGACCATTCGTTCCAGCTTGAATTGATCGAGTCGCTGCCCGGTGCCGACCTGTCCGCCGTTCCTTCCCGATGCGCCGTATCCGACGCGGGCCTTTTCGACGAGCACAACTGAATGCCCGCTCTCAGCCAAATGCAATGCCGTAGACAGGCCGGTGTAGCCTCCGCCGACAACACAGATGTCAGTCGCGATATCGCGGTCAAGCCTGCCGAATTGCGGTGAAACATCGGCCGATGCAGCGTACCAGGACGGCGGGTATTGGCAATTCGAATGGTTCATACAGTCCTGCAGCCGACCTTCGGACCCCCGGCTTGCTGTCTCCCGACGGACGCAACTCAGTCCGGATCAATTATTGGAACTGAAAGAGCAGGCGGCGGCGGGATATTCAAGCCGGCAATTCTGACCATTGTGCTCCGCTTCAACTTTGGCAGCCAGTTCGGAGACTTGCCGGCCGTGTTCTGACGCACGACCAAGCTGGTGGACAAGCCTGACCGCAATTTGCGGCAACTGCGTCAGCAGACGGACTTCGCTCTTTCCGCGATTGTGGCGAGAACCTCGTCAGGGTCCCGGCGCCACCAATCGTTCGCCGAAAAAATTTCGACTTCGATAAGGCCCGAATAGCCGTTTTGCTCCACCATGCGGCGCAGCCGCGGAATGTCGATCACCCCGTCGCCCATCATGCCGCGGCCGGTGAGCATGTCGCGCGTCGGCACCAGCCAGTCACAAATGTGGAACGCCAGCAGCCGGGCGCTGCCGGCGCGCGCAATCTGGACATCAAGCTCGCTGTCCCACCAAACGTGATAGACGTCCACAGCGCAGCCAATTCCCTCGCCCAGCGCCGGTCGCAGATGTCGAGAGCGTGGCGCATCGTGCTGACGCAGGCGCGGTCCGCGGCATACATTGGGTGGAGCGGCTCGATGGCGACGCTGACGCCGGCCGTGCGCGCATATTCCAGCGTCGCGCCGAGCCCGTCTTCGACCAGGCGCCACGCCGCCGGCAAATCGCGGCTGCCTGTGCTGAGGCCGCCGACGACCATCACCAGGCATGCGGCGCCGATTTCCTCCGCTTCGTCCACCGCCCGGCGGTTGTCGTCGATCACCGCGGCATCGAGCACGCCGCTTTCGGTGAACCATCCGCCGCGGCAGACCCCGGTGACCTAGAGACCGGCATCCCGGACAGCGCGCGCCGCCGCCACCGCACCCATTTCCTGGAGCTTGTCGCGCCACGGCGAGATGCCGCCGAAACCGTGCCGGGCACAGCCGTCGATGCACTGGGAGAGATTCCATTGTTTGCTCACGGTCGCCGTGTTCAGCGAAAGCCGCTGTGGCGCAAGACCGCTCACTGCTCCACCCCCCCCCCGCACCGCCATTGCGGAGCGCACCCTTGCCGCCGCCCCGTCCGGGTTGGAAAACAGCTGCGCCTCATTGGCCAGCCTGACGATGTCCGCAAGGTGGCAGGCGGAGCGGGTGCTCTCCTGCCCGCCGACCATCGTGAAATGATCCTGGTGCCCGTTGAGATACGCGAGAAAAACCACTCCAGTTTTGTAAATCCGCGTCGGAGCCTTGAATATGTGCCGCGACAGCGGAACCGTCGGCGCGAACGTCTCGCGATAGGCATCGAGATTCCCGGCGCCGAGCTGCGACAGGGCCCGCGCCGCCGTGATCGGATCGAAAATGCCGAGCAGCGCATCGGAATGGCCGCGGTCATCGCCGGCAATCAATTACGGGTAGTTGAAGTCGTCGCCGGTGTACATTTTGACCCCCTGTGGAAGGCGCCTGCGCATCGCGATTTCCTTTTCGGCGGAAAGCAGCGAGATCTTGATCCCATCGATTTTGGCGGCGTTGTCTGCAATCACATCCAGGCAAGTCTCCATCGCCGTCAGGTGACCGCGCGACCCCCAATATCCTGTAAGCGCCGGGTCAAACATCTCTCCCAGCCAGTGCAGAATGGCGGGTTGGGAGAGACCGCCAAGGGCGCGTGAATACACCCGCTGGTAATCGCCGGGTCCTTCGGCGATTTTGGCGAGTGCGCGCGACGCCATGAGAATAACGCGCGAACCGGCGGCTTCGACGGCTTCGCATTGCATCTCGTAAGCGGCAACCACATCGTTGACGGTCGTGGCTGAGTCGGGCGCCAGGTGGTCGGTGCCGGCGCCGGACGCGAACAGATGGCCGCCGTGTTCGGCCGCTGTTGTGGATCTTCGGATCAGTTCCAGTGAAGTGTTCCAGTCCAGCCCCATGCCGCGCTGCGCGGTGTCCATGGCCTCGGCGACTCCCAGCCCCAGCGACCAGAGATGCTCGCGGAAAGCCAATGTCCGGTCCCAGTCGAGCGCCGTGTCCAGCCACGGGTCGTTGTTCGCCAGCGGGTCCGCGACAACGTGCGCGGCGGCGTAGGCGGTTCTGGTCCATTGGCCCGCGCTGTCAGCGCCGGGAGAGCCGGCCAGCTTGACGGATTCGGTGCCGCCGCCGGCAACGGGAAGCAGAACGGTGGCGGTCATCGGTCAGATCTCCAAAGGCGGAACGTCGAACCGGCGGCGTTCTTTCCATCACTGCATGCCGAGTTCGGCGAGCTGGACGCCTTTCGCGCCCTCTTCCAGAGTGTAGCGCCAGGGACCGTCCTCGGCGACATGCCGCAGGAAGGTCCCCCACTGAATCTTGAACCCATTGTCGAACACCTCGTTGTTCGGGACAGTCTCCCACGAGTCGTAGAAATCAATCGTCTTTGGCTGGTCGGGATTCCACACCGGTCTCGGTGTGTTCATCCGGTGTTGGGTCACGCAGGAATGCAGCCCGGCGACAGTGCTGCCATGCGTGCCGTCGACCTGGAAGGTCACGAGGTCGTCCCGGCGCACCCGCACACACCAGCTCGAATTGATATGCGCGACGATGCCTCCTTCGAGTTCGAATGTCGCGTAGGCCGCGTCGTCGGCCGTCACCTCGTACGGGTTGTCAGACTCGTCCCATCTCCTGGCGATGTGGACCGCCCCGGTGCAGCTCACCGCTCTGACCGGCGCCACGACGTTGTCCAAAACATAACGCCAGTGGCACAGCATGTCGTAAATGCTGCCGCCGCCGTCTTCGGCCCGGTAATTCCAGCTCGGGCGCTGCGCCGGCACATACTCGCCTTCGAAAACCCAATATCCAAACTCACCTCTCACTGACAGGATCCGCCCGAAGAAACCGGCGTCGCGAAGCCGTTTCAGCTTCCGCAGTCCGGGAAGATCATGCTTGTCGTGAACGATGCCGTGCTTCACGCCGGAGTTCTTTGCGAACGCGGCGATTTCCACCGCCTTGTCCAGGCGCTCGGCCACCGGTTTCTCGCAATAGACATGCTTTCCCGCCTCAATCGCCCGGCGCAGCAGCGCGGGCCGCATTGCGGTCGTGGCGGCATCAAAAAAAACTTCATCGTCGGGATTGGCAAGCGCTTAGGACACTCGCCAAAATAACTTGACTATTTGGCGCTGTCGTGCCATGCGTATACCATGGATGGTGTGGCGGACACGATTCGATCCAAGCACACAGCGCTGGAAGCGGTTCTGGACGAGCGCTCGCGGCGCCTGTGGGCGGCGGCTGAAGCCCGCGCGCTCGGCCGCGGCGGCATTGCCCGGGTCGTCGAGGCGACGGGGATGTCCCGCAACACGGTCCGCGCCGGCCTGAGCGAGCTGGACCATGGTGCGGCGGCGGCGGAATCCGCGCCGGCCGGGCGGACCCGCCGTCCCGGCGGCGGCCGCAAACGCCTGTCCGACCATGACCCGGGCCTGGTGACGGCGCTGGAGCTCCATCTCGAGCCGGCGACGCGCGGAGATCCGGAACGCCCGCTCCGCTGGACGTCGCTGAGCGCGCGCCGCCTCGCGGACGCTCTCAGCGCAGAAGGCCATCCGGTCAGCGAGCGCACGGTCAACCGGCTGCTGCACTCCCTCGGCTACAGCCTGCAGTCCAACCGCAAGACGGTTGAGGGCCGCCGGCATCCGGACCGCGACGCGCAGTTCCGGCGCATTGACCGCAGGGTGCGGGCCTTCCAGAAGCTGGGCCAGCCGGTCATCTCGGTCGACACGAAGAAAAAGGAGCTTGTCGGCCCCTTCCGCAACGGCGGCAGGGAATGGCGGCCGAAGGGAACACCAGTGCAGGTCCGCGTCCACGACTTTCCCGACCCGGAGCTCGGCAAGGCGATACCCTATGGCGTCTATGACATGACGGCCGACAAGGGCTGGGTCAGCGTCGGAACCGACCATGACACCGCGTCATTCGCGGTGGAGAGCGTGCGGCGGTGGTGGCAGAGCATGGGCCGCCCCCTGTGCCGGGACGCCCGCAGGCTCCTGATCACGGCCGACGGCGGCGGCTCCAACAGCAGCCGGAACCGGATGTGGAAACTCGAACTGCAGCGCCTCGCCGACGAGCTCGGCCTGAAGATCTCGGTCTGCCACTTCCCGCCGGGCACGAGCAAGTGGAACAAGATCGAGCACCGCATGTTCTGCCACATCACCCGGAACTGGCGCGGACGGCCCCTGGTCAGCTGCCGGGTCATCGTCGAGCTCATCGCCGCCGCCACGACCCGCGCCGGTCTGAAGATCCGGTCGCGGATCGACGACAACGAGTATCCGCTCGGCGTCAAGGTTTCCGACGAACGGATGAAGACCCTGAAAATCCGCCGCGACGGCTTCCACGGCGACTGGAACTACACCCTGATCAACAGGTCATCCTGATCATGTTATTTTGGCGAGAGGCCTTAGAGCTTGAATCATAAGTCATTGATATTCTTATGTTTGTGAATCATGCACTTATCTGCCGCGCAACCCGGCGCATCAGGAACCGGCATGCCGCCAGTCTGACCCATGCCAGGGAACTTGCCTCGGTGCGTTCAAAGTCCTTGGCCAGGCGGCGGCACCGTCCCATCCAAGCGAAGGTCCGTTCCACCACCCAGCGGCGGGGGAGAACGGCGAACCCCCTGACATCCTTCTGTTTTTCAACAATTTCGATCAGTTCCGGCAAGCCTTGGCTGGCCAGGGCGCCGCGCAGCTTGGGTCCCCCGTATCCGCCGTCGGCGAACACCTTCGAGATTTCCGGCGCTTTGCGCAGAAGATCCACAAGCACATCCACAGCCGCGTCCCGGTCCTGGATGTCCGCAGGGTGGACCGCAAGAACAATCGGCGAGCCTTCGGTGTCCACCGTCAGGTGACGCTTGCGGCCCTTGATCTTCTTGCCCGCGTCATAACCCGCGGGACCGCCGCATTCCGTGGTCTTCACGCTCTGCGTGTCGATCACCGCGGCTGTGGGCTGGATCTGGCGTCCCGACAGACGGCGCACACAGGCGCGCAGCGCGTCCAGCACGCGCTCGAGAACACCGCTGCGCGACCAAGTGTAGAAGTAGTTCTGAACCGTGGAAAACGGCGGATAACAAGGCGGAATCAAACGCCATTGGCATCCCGAGGCCAGCATATACTGGATCGCGTCAAACACCCGGCGGAGATCCGTCGAGCGGGGCCGGCCCATCCGACCCTGCGCCGGGATCAGCGGCGCAATCAGAGCCCACTCTTCATCGCTCACATCGTTTTGACGGAAATCGTCACTTCGCTTATACTTCAACTGTGCGGCCTCACTCCAAGGCATGGTACCCTCCATATCGGTGTCATCACCCGATGGAATACCATGCCTTGGGACCACCCGCGACTTTAGGAACAAGCTCTTAGTGAATTCTTCGCCGCCGAGAACGCCGGCGAAGGGCACCACGGGGTGCCACGAGGTGTGCGTCATCACGGATTCGGATGCATCGCCTGTTCCCTCATAAAACTCTGACTGCATTCCCTGGCTGTAATAGACCATCTTCGGTTCGGCCCTAACGGTCTGCAGGGCGCGCGTGATCTGCACCGTCTCTTCCGCGGACGCGGTAAGAGCAACGATCAGTTCCGCGCCGGAGCACTTAATCGAATTCGCCAAATTGATCCAATCGTTGAATCCCTCTTCCGGTCACTTTTCGGAATAGACGATGTCGATTCCGATGCCGACGAGGAAGCCCGGAGCCATGTCTTCGACACTGCTGCCGTCCGCGGGGTCAGTGACTTGGGTTCCGAGCAGCCCGGCTTCGATCGCGTTCGCGAAGAAGTCGGCGGCGGCGACCACGGCGGCGGTCGTCGGCCGGTTGTCGGCGGGTACCAGCTCTTCAATAACGCCCTGCAGCGTGGCCCCAACATATTCGGCGGCGTTGGGCTGGAAGTAGAACACCCTTTCGTGCCCCTGCGTGTAAATCCGCAGCGCGCCGCCTGCGGGAAGCGGGTGAACCTATCCGTATTTCTCCAGAATGCTCGCGACCGGGAAGCTTAAACGGGAAGAGAAGGTGCCGAAAACGGCGTCGACCTCATCGACATTGATGAATCTTTCGAACTGATTGATTGCCGTGGCCGGATCGGACCTGTTGTCAGAGATAATCAAATCGACCTGTTCGCCGAGGATGCCTCCGCGCTGGTTGATCAGGTCGACACAGAGTTCGTAGCCCTGCTCGTGTTTGGACCCGGCGATCGAGAATGACCCGGTCAGCGGCAAAGAAGCGCCGATTTTAATTTCCGCAAACGATGCCGTCGCCGCAAGCGACGCGGCAATCGCCGCTGCCATTGCGTTACATGTCTTCATTACCGGTCTCCTTTTCTGATGTTGAAGGGTTCGGACAAGAAACGGCCTGCCGAACCCGTTGTGCGCCGCCGCGCCCGTGGCGACAAACGCAGCATGCGAATTCACTGCCGGTTTGAAACTATCATCATGCAGCATGTGGAAGTTCAAGCCCGCTCGGGTAGGGAGTGTTTTCGCTCTCGAGCTCAACGCTGGAGGCGAGTGCGACGGTTTCGAGCAGCGCGGCGAAGTCCTGCTGCAGGTAAGATTCCGAATCGTCCTGCAGGCTGGCCGTGCCGAAATGGGCCTGAAGAGCCTCCCGCGCTGCGGCGGTCACAGGCATGTGCACATCCAAATCGCGGCCCGCTGACAGACCGAGATCCAGGTCCTTGCGCAACAGCACCGGCGTGAATGTTGTCGTCCAGTCAAGATTGACAAACGCGTTCGTCTTGTAGCGGGTGAAGATCGAGCCCATGACCGAATTGTTGATGAAGTCCAGCAGGTCGCGGCGCGGGACGCTCGCCTTTTCCGCAAGAATCGTGATCTCGGCGAGATTCTGGATCACCACGCCGAGCAGGACATTGTGAGCGATCTTGCAGAATCTCGCCAGCTCTCCCTCGCCGACGTACGAGACGCCCCGTGCGGCCATTGCCGCGATCACGGGTTCGACTTTGTCAAAGGCGTCGCGCGGCCCGGACACGACCGCGCTCATTTTGCCGGCCTTGATGCACTTGGCATTGCCGCTCACCGGCGAGGCGACGAGAACCGCCCCCCGTTCCGCGAGTCTGGCGCGCAGTTCGGCCGACTGCTGAACGCCGATTGAGGAGCAGTCGAGACAGATGCCGGGGGCCGCGCCGCCTGACAGCACACCGTTTTCGCCGAAATAGACCTGCTCGACATCCTTTCCTGTCGAGACCATCGTGCCGAGCACATCGGCGGAAGCCATATCGCGCGGGCTGTCGACGATCGTCGCGCCTTTGGCCGCCAGAGGCTCGGCCTTTGAACGGGTGCGGTTCCAGATCCGCACCTTATGGCCTGCGTCCAGCAGGCGCTCGACCATCGGATGTCCCATGCGGCCGATACCGATCCAGCCAATATTCAAATCACTCATCTCGAATTCCTTTGCAATTGTCGCATGATTCGGGATCAGGCCGCAGCCGCGCGCAGCCAAACATCTCCGATGTGCGGTTCAGCGCCCGTGCACGGTCCGCGGGCGGCGCATCTCGCTTCGGTCTCGCGAAATTAACGGTGCCGGCCACGGGCGCCACGCTTTCCTCCCGAATCGGTCGATCTGGCCAAAGTATAAAGCGGGCAAACGCGTTTCGCGGTGCGGCGGCCGACCTGAATCTTGATGCGCCCTGCGCCGCTATTGTGGATTCTTCGCGCGACGGCGAGGCTGAAGGGCGACGGTGCGCCCAGCTGCTTCCCGACGGGCCGGTCCCGTTCACCGCCATCGCCTGCGCCAATGACCGGTTTGCGCCCGGTGCGGCCGACGCGCTGCCAAGACGCGGATGGGCATGTCCGGGAGATGTGCCGGTCGCGGGATTCAATGACATCCCGTTTCTCGGCCTCGTTCCGCCCGGTCTGACAACTGTCCGCGTCCAGCAATTCGCGGCTGGAAAGCCGAGCGCCGATCTTCCGGTCAAGATGGTGACCGATCCGGACGCTTTAATTCCGAGAACTGCCATTCTGCCGGTTGCGGCGGTTGAACACGGCAGCGTGGCGCCGCGGAAGGCACCAAGACCATCCGGACCGAGCTGGCACGACCGGGGAATTGATCAGAATCACGCCTCTTCGGGCGTCTGCCGTGCCGTGACCGAACCGCTTCGCCCCCGGCCGCCCAGTAATTCTAATTTTGGATTTTTGAGTTTTTAACGTGTTGTATCACAACGGTTTTTTGGCCCGGGGAAATTTTTTTCCGCCGCAGGCGGCTGCGCGCCGGCGGTTCCCCGGCGGCGGGCGAATCACCTGCCGCCGACGCCGCTCCGGCCGCCGGCTCCTGGGGAAAAGGCGCGGAGAAGACATGTAAGTTATTGTTTTTACTTACATTTGTACAAATTTTTGATATGTGCATAATGCGGCGCCATGTCCCCGCTGGCCGGATACATCGCCGACATGCGCGAACTCTGCGCGTCCGCCCCGGACCGCAGGACCGGCGCCAACGCCCGCCTGGAGATGGCCGACATCGGCATGGCGGCCTTCGCCGTCTTCTTCCTGCAGTGCCCGTCCTTCCTGGCGGCGCAGGCGCAGCTTCAGTCCCGCCAGGGCCGGTCCAACGCCCGGACCCTGTTCGGCATTGACCGGCTGCCGACCGACAGCCACATCCGCAGCGTGCTCGACGGCGTGCCGCCGGAGCGCTTCGATTCCATCTTCACCCGGACCGTCGACCAGCTGGACCGCCAGGGCGCCCTTGACCGGCTGCGCCGGCTTGACGGGCGGCTGCTGATCGCCCTTGACGGCACCGAGTGTTTCACCTCCTGCAGCATCGGCTGCCGGAACTGCTCGCAGCGGAAACTGGCGGACGGGCGGACACAGAACTTCCACGCCGTGCTCGGCGCCGGCATCGTCGCCCCGGGAACCTCGCGCCTCCTGCCGCTGCCGCCGGAGTTCATCCGCCCGCAGGACGGGGCTGAGAAACAGGACTGCGAGATCAACGCCGCCAAGCGCTGGCTGCGGCGGACCGGATCCGGCCTGGCCCGGCTCAGACCGGTTTATCTCGGCGACGACCTCTACTGCCGCCAGCCGCTCTGCGAGGCCGTGCTGGCCGCCGGCGGAAGCTTCATCCTGACCTGCAAGCCGAGCTCGCACACAACGCTTTACGAGTATATTCAAGGGGTTGAGACCGGCTGTCTGACCCGGACCGAGGGCCGGAAAAAGAAAAAGCGCCGGCTGCGCTGCCGCTGGATGAGCGGTCTGCCGATCCGTGACGGAAAGGACGCGCTGGAAGTCAACTGGTTCGAAGTCACCATCACATCGCCGTCCGGAAAGCGGCTCTGCCGCAACAGCTTCGCCACCGACCTCCCGGTCGGCCCGGACAGCGTCGCCGAACTGGCCGACTGCGCCCGGGCCCGGTGGAAAGTGGAGAACAACACCTTCAAGGCTCTCAAAGACCGCGTTGCCGAATGCATGCGATTTCGATCCAGAGCCACGCCCTGGCGCCGGCGGCATCGAGGTCACGCACCCGTTCCATCCCTGGAGGGGTCGCTGGCTCGCGCTTGAATCCATCACGAACGAATTCGGCCTGAACCGGGTTCGGGTGTTTACGGGATGCGGGCGGCAGCTGCGCCTGTTTCCGGCGGCCTGGACCAGCCTGCGCGCTGTTGACACCTTCGAGGAGCAGGCGGCCGGGTGTTCCTCTTTCCGAGCGGACGATCTTTCGGAGTTGCGGGAATTGGTCGACATGCTAATCAAAAAAGATTGCCCGAAATGATTGAAAATTATTGCCCGAAATGTGCAAAATTCCCACGATACAGCGTGATTACAGAGCGTTATGTGCCAAGAGGATCGCCGGCCGGCTTGCGGAAGCTGTCAATATGAGTAATATATGATGATTTTCGAGAGCCGTGAATGGAGCTGCCCATGTCCGACGATGACCAGAAGGTCAAAAACCTCGAGGCCTCCGGCACCCTCAACCGGCGCCCGGAGCGCATCCGCTCCCAACGTTTCCGGGCCGGCGGCTTCTTCGACCCGCGCGACTTGCTGCAGGTGCGTTACGAGATGGTGCGCAGCGCCGGGGACGAACCGCTGGCGGAGGTGGCCGCAGAGTTCGGCGTCTCGGTCCCCACCTGTGTCCGGATCCGGCGCAGCTTCCGCGAGGGCGGGCTGCAGGCCCTGGCGCCGCTGCGCCGGGGACCGCGCCGGGCCCACAAGGTCAGCGACGAGATTCTGGACTTCATCGCCGCCTACAGGTCCGAGCACGGGCCAGTTGGCACCCGGCGCCTGGCGCCGGTGATCGAGGAGCGTTTCGGTGTCAGCCTTCATCCACGCACCATCAACAAGGCAATCGAGCGGTCAAAAAAAAACACTGCGCCCCGGTACGGGAGGGCTCGATGACGACGGACTGCGACGCTACCGGCGCTGGCATCTCGACTGGCTCGCCGGGAACGCGGCGCCGGTTCTCAGCCGCCACGGCATGGCGGGGGCGCTGCGTCTCACGGCCGTCCTTGACCGGGCGCCGGTTTCCAGCGCGGCGGCGCCGACCGGCGAAACCGGGGCCGGCTGCATCACCGTCGCGGCGGCGGCGATGGTCCTGCGGCTGCTCAGATGCGAATCCAACGAGGGAGATGGATGGTGAAGGACATCGGAACCGGCAAGATCTCCGCCAGCCACCTTGAGCGAGAGGCGTGTGTCTACATCCGCCAGTCGTCTCCCGGCCAGGTGATCAACAACACCGAGAGCACCCGGCGCCAGTACGACTTGAGTGAGCGCGCGCTGGCGCTGGGATGGCCGCGGGAGCGGATCCGGGTCATCGACCAGGATCAGGGTCTCTCCGGCGCCGACGCCGAAAGGCGCGGGGGGTTCCAGGACCTGATGGCCCGGATCGCCGCCGGCGAAGTCGGCATCGTTCTCAGCCTCGAGATCTCGCGCCTCGGCCGCAGCAACGCCGACCTGCACCGGCTGTTCCGCCTTGCCTCACTCTCCGGCACGCTGGTCTGCGACGAGGCCGGCGTCCATGATCCCGGCAACAGCAGCGACCTGCTTTTGCTCGGGATCAAGAGCTCGGTCTACGAGTTCGAGCTTGACGGGATCCGCCAGCGGCTGCTCGGCGGTGTCCTCAACAAGGCACAGCGCGGCGAATTGAGAACCGCACTGCCCGCCGGCCTGGTCTGCGATCCACAAGACGCGGTGGTTCTCGACCCCGACATTCAAGTCGCCGAAGCGGTCAATCTGGTGTTCGAGACTTTCCGCAGGACCCGCTCGGTCAGGGCGACATTTAATTGGCTTCTCGACAACGCCATACCGCTGCCGGCATGCCCGGTCTCCGAAGGTCATCGGCTGATCTGGTCCGAGGCCCGCTATTCAAGGGTTCTCAGCATCCTCCGGAACCCCCGCTATGCGGGTTGCTACGCCTGGGGCCGACGGGGCGGCAATGCCGGGCGGGCAAACCCCTGGGAGGCATGGCGGGTCTGCATCCCCGAGGCGCATGCCGGCTACATCGACTGGGAGGAGTTCCAGCGCAACCAGAGGCAGCTGGCCGACAACCACAGGCAATGCTTCGTCGCGGCACACGGACGCACCGGCCCACTGCGGGAAGGCGGCGCACTGTTGCAATCGCGCGCGATCTGCGGGCGTTGCGGCAGCCAGATGCTGGTCAAATACGGCGGAGCGACGGATCCGAAGCGGGCGAACGAACGGCACTATCACTGCGTCGGCGGCAAGGCCGCCCGGGCGGGGAAGTCCTGCCAGACGATGCGGGGAGAGCGGATCGACGCGGCCGTCACCGACTTCCTTGTCGGCGCGGTCAATCGGAGCAACATCGATCTGGCCCTGTCGGTGGAGGAACAGGTCAAGTCGGACTTCGCCAGGGCAGACCGTCAGCGCTCACACCGGGTCGAGGCGCTGCGCCACCAGGCCGAACTGGCCGGCAGGCGCTGCCGGGAGGTCGACCCGGGCTACCGCCTCGTCGCCGCGACGCTGGAAAGGGAGTGGGAATGACGCACTGCACAAACTGGACGAGGCCGAAGCCGAGCGCAGCCGGCTCGCCGACGAATTCCAGCAAACAACGGACGAGGTCCCAGCGCCGGAGAATCAGGGAACTGTCCGCCGACTTCGCAGTCGCCTGGAATGCGCCGACGACAGGGAACGCAGACCGCAAGCGCATGCTGGCTCTTCTGGTCGAGGATGCCACGCTCATCCGAAGCGGCTACTCGGTGTCAATTCAGTTGCGCATGCGTGGCGGCAGGGCGCTTGAACTCGATCCGGTCGATCTGCTCAGGCCCGGCGGCGGCGTTCGCAGCACCCCGGCGGAGACCGTGGCGGAAGTGGGCAGGCTCACCGAAAGCATGGGCGACAAGGCCATTGCCGGGCAACTCAACCGGAGAGGCATGCTGAACTGCGGGGACAAGCCCTGGACAAGGGAGAGCGTCGCCAGCCTGCGCCACTATCATGGACTGCCAAGCCACCTCAGGCGGCTCCAGAAGGCGAAAAGGGAGCAAGGCTGGAGCACCGCCGAGGAAATCAGCAAGGCGCTCGGCATCTCGGTCAGGGCCCTGAGAGAGCGAAGCCGCCGAGGCACATGGGTCGAACGCCACACCTTCACCATAGGCACGAGACCGTTTTCGATGTACCGTCTGCTCGACGATGCCGGATGCGAACGAACAAGGGAACCGCAAACAGACCACCCAGGAAACGGGCATGGCCATGAGATGACAAGGGAGGCATCATGAAATCAAATCCAAGGACGGCTACCATCTCGAGCACAACTTCGGGCACGGCAAGGAAACCCTGGCCAGCCTGCTGGCGACCTTCAACCTGATCGCGTTCCTGATGCAGAGCGCCTGCGACCTGGTCTGCGAAAGCTGGCAGGAGGCCCGGGCAAAGCTCGCCGCCCGCTGCCGGCTTCTTGACAACCTGAAGTTCCTGACCGTCTACGTCGTGCACGACGACTGGGACGCCGTGATGCGGACAATCATCACCGGCGAGCTGCCGGAAAAGCCTCCGTAACCGGAACCGGCAGCCCCGCCCCTTCCGCCGAAACACAGCAGAAATCCGCCCGGAAACGCAGCCGAAAATGAAGAAAAAAACCGATGTGAACGCATAATTGGAATTACTGCCGGCCGCCCGTCCGGAAAGGGCGCGGCCACCGTCTTGTTGTGCGAAGTCTGGAGGTCAATTAGGATGCGGCCGTCCCGATTTCGGGACAGGTGGGCCGGTCACAAAGCGGTCAGGAAGCGTTTTCGGCCAGGGCGCAGCCTCGTGGAAAGCTATTCGGGGAGACGATGGGATGAGCCGCCGGCGCATTGGAATTATCATGCATGGCGTGACCGGGCGGATGGGGACAAACCAGCACCTGATACGCTCTGTGCTTGCGATCCGCGATCAGGGCGGACTGCCGCTGTCTGACGGCAGCCGTCTGATGCCGGATCCGATACTGGTCGGGCGCAGCCTGGACAAGGTCTAAGGCCTCTCGCCAAAATAACATGATCAGGATGACCTGTTGATCAGGGTGTAGTTCCAGTCGCCGTGGAAGCCGTCGCGGCGGATTTTCAGGGTCTTCATCCGTTCGTCGGAAACCTTGACGCCGAGCGGATACTCGTTGTCGTCGATCCGCGACCGGATCTTCAGACCGGCGCGGGTCGTGGTGGCGGCGATGAGCTCGACGATGACCCGGCAGCTGACCAGGGGCCGTCCGCGCCAGTTCCGGGTGATGTGGCAGAACATGCGGTGCTCGATCTTGTTCCACTTGCTCGTGCCCGGCGGGAAGTGGCAGACCGAGATCTTCAGGCCGAGCTCGTCGGCGAGGCGCTGCAGTTCGAGTTTCCACATCCGGTTCCGGCTGCTGTTGGAGCCGCCGCCGTCGGCCGTGATCAGGAGCCTGCGGGCGTCCCGGCACAGGGGGGCGGCCCATGCTCTGCCACCACCGCCGCACGCTCTCCACCGCGAATGACGCGGTGTCATGGTCGGTTCCGACGCTGACCCAGCCCTTGTCGGCCGTCATGTCATAGACGCCATAGGGTATCGCCTTGCCGAGCTCCGGGTCGGGAAAGTCGTGGACGCGGACCTGCACTGGTGTTCCCTTCGGCCGCCATTCCCTGCCGCCGTTGCGGAAGGGGCCGACAAGCTCCTTTTTCTTCGTGTCGACCGAGATGACCGGCTGGCCCAGCTTCTGGAAGGCCCGCACCCTGCGGTCAATGCGCCGGAACTGCGCGTCGCGGTCCGGATGCCGGCGGCCCTCAACCGTCTTGCGGTTGGACTGCAGGCTGTAGCCGAGGGAGTGCAGCAGCCGGTTGACCGTGCGCTCGCTGACCGGATGGCCTTCTGCGCTGAGAGCGTCCGCGAGGCGGCGCGCGCTCAGCGACGTCCAGCGGAGCGGGCGTTCCGGATCTCCGCGCGTCGCCGGCTCGAGATGGAGCTCCAGCGCCGTCACCAGGCCCGGGTCATGGTCGGACAGGCGTTTGCGGCCGCCGCCGCCGCACCATGGTCCAGCTCGCTCAGGCCGGCGCGGACCGTGTTGCGGGACATCCCCGTCGCCTCGACGACCCGGGCAATGCCGCCGCGGCCGAGCGCGCGGGCTTCAGCCGCCGCCCACAGGCGCCGCGAGCGCTCGTCCAGAACCGCTTCCAGCGCTGTGTGCTTGGATCGAATCGTGTCCGCCACACCATCCATGGTATACGCATGGCACGACAGCGCCAAATAGTCAAGTTATTTTGGCGAGTGTCTTAACCAGGAATTCGTCGATTCGTTCAACGCCATGTTCGGGGAAATGCCTGACGAGGACAGCGCGATACCGTTTGCGGTTTGCCAGGGAATCGAAAAGTCGATCATCGGCGCCGGTTCGACCGACAACGGCGCAATGGCCGCATGGCTCAAGGCGCGCACCAATGACGATCCGGTTCGCACTATCCTTGGCCGTTTCTCGTGGGATTCTCGGGGACTGGCAGTCGACAAGCCATTCCTGATGGCCCAGTGGAACGGCGGCGAACTCCAGTTCATCTATCCGACGGACGAGTTCGCGGGTGTCGCGATGATGTCTTATCCCAAGCAGGGATTCTGATTAAAACACGAGGCCCGTCCCCGGCGCTTCGGGGACGGGCGCATCCGCAAAGACCGCAGCCCGGCAGAAGCGAATGCTTGAAGTCAAGAGGCTCAGCAAGCATTTCGGAGGCATCAAGGCCGTCGACAACTGCAGTTTCGTTGCCGAGGCCGGAATTATCACCGCTCTGATCGGTCCGAATGGCGCCGGCAAAACCACCGCATTCAACTGCATCAGCCGAACCATGGCGCCGACCGCAGGCGAAGTCTGGCTGGACGGGGCGCGCATCGACCAGCTGCGCCCGCACAAGATCACTGCGCGCGGACTGTCCCGCACGTTTCAGTTCTCACGAAATCTCGCCGACATGACGGTTCTGGAAAACGTCATTTGCCAGTCCAAGATCGGGAGCTGGCGGGACCTGTTCAAGCCGGCGATTAGCCCGGACGAAATCGACAAGGCGCTGGGCATTCTCGAATTCCTCGGAATCACCCGGATTGCGCACGAGGACGGTTCAAATCTGAGCTACGGCCAGAAAAAACTGATGGACCTGGCGGCGCTGTTGATGAGCGATCCCAAGATCATACTTCTCGATGAGCCGGCCGGAGGCGTGAACCCGACTTTGCTCGAGGAGATTGTCGGACATATCCGCAAGCTCAATTCACAAGGGCTGACGGTGCTGATCGTGGAGCACAACATCGATCTGATCATGCGGCTGTCTCACCGCATCATAGTCATGGCTCAGGGCCAGGTGATCGCGGAAGGAACGCCGGAAGACGTGCAAAACGATCCCAAGGTTCTCGATGCCTATCTCGGCGGAGTTCAGGAGAACGGCGATGGCTGAGCTGCTCGAAGTCAAAGACTTGGTCGCCGGTTACGGGAACGGACCGGCGATTCTGAACGGGGCCAGGCTTTCGGTCCAGCCAGGCAAGGTTCACTGCATCATCGGACCGAACGGGGCCGGCAAGTCAACGCTGCTGAAGGCTATCGTGGGCATGCTGAAAATCCGCGATGGCGACGTGGTCTTCAAGGGCAAGAGCCTGAAGGGGTTCCGGCCAGACCAGGTTTTGCGCAAAGGCATCTGTTTTGTTCCATAGGAAAGGGCATTGTTTCCCAAGATGACAGTGCGCGAGAATCTGTGCATGGGCGGGTATTCCCTGGACGACAAGACGGAACTTGAGAGCAGAATCGACCAAACTGAGGAGCGGTTTCCGATACTGAAAGAACGCAGGGACGAGCTGGCAAACACACTGTCCGGCGGCCAGCAGCAGACGCTGGCGATGGCCCGCACCATGATCCTGAAACCGGAAATCGTGATGCTTGATGAGCCCTCGCTCGGACTGGCGCCGAAGATCGTCCACGAAGTGTTCAACATTATGCAGTACATGTCCGAACAGGGCATCACCATATTATTGGTCGAGCAGAACGCGTTGATAGGGCTCAAATACGCCCATTGGGGCGTCGTGCTTGATTTGGGCCGAACGCTGTTCGACGGTCCCGCCGACGAAGTGCTCGGCGACCCGCGAATCCAGGAGCTGTATCTCGACGGACGGAAGGCGGCATGATAACCGACATCATCCAGATCGTCGCGCTCGGCATTTCCCTGGGCGGCGTCTATGCACTCATGGGTTCCGGCCTGAGCCTCGTTTTCGGCGTCATGCGCATCGTGAATCTCGCGCATCCCGTCATGATCATGGGGCGCGCCTATGTCGCCTACTGGGCCTTTCGCCTGGCGGGAGCGGATCTGATCGCGATGCTGCCGGTTGCGGTTCTGGTTCTCGCCGCAACAGGCATTGTCCTCTACAAGCTCGTGTTCGAACGGGAGGCGCGTTCGGCGCGGTATTCCGAAATGACCGTGTTGCTGACCTTCGCCCTGGCGATGGTGGTCGAAGGTCTGCTGGGGGCGTTGTTCACCAACACGCAGCGCATCACTTCGCCCGACTACGCCACCGATGCATATTTTTTCGGCGATGTGTTTATTCCCAAGGGCCAATTGTTCGCGGCCCTGACGTCGGTTGCGATCATCTCGGCCCTGGCGCTCTTTTTGAAATACTCGCGTTTCGGCAACGCGATCCGGGCGACCACCCAGAATAGGGAGGCGGCAGAACTGCTTGGTGTCAATGTGAACCGGGTCAGCCTCGTGAGCTTCGCCATCGGAATCGGCCTCGCGGGCGCGGCGGGAGCGCTGGTGTCGTTCGTGTTTTCGTTCTTTCCGTCGAAACACTGGGAGTGGATCGTGATCCTGATGGCTCTTGTCGTCCTCGGCGGGATGGGTTCGGTGCTCGGCACCGTGGTGGCAGCGTTCGTGCTGGCCACCGTGTCGGTCTTCGTCGGATTCTACCTCTGCGCGACTTGGTCGACGCTGACATTTTTCGTCGCTCTGTTCGTTGTGCTGCTGGTTCGGCCACAGGGAGTGTTCGAGGAAAAACCGGAGTTGGCGTGATGACCAGTCTGGAATCTCAGGACATCATCGAGGCGCGGCGGACCTACAATGAAAGTCTCGCCCAAACCGCGGACAGCAGGCGCGCAGCCTGGTTTCCGCTGGCGCTGCTCGCGGCGCTGCTGGCACTTCCCGCGCTCCAGTTTGTCGGCAACTTCAACTACTTCATCCACTTGACCCTGTACACAGCATGCTACGTCGTCATGGCGGCCGGCTGGAACATCCTCGGCGGCTTCGCGGGGTACGTCTCGCTTGGGCACAATGTATTCTTTGCCGTCGGCGGCTATTTCGCCGGAATGATTTTCGCGCGCTACGGCGTTTCGACAATCGCGATGGCGCCGCTGGCCGGGCTCGTGGCCGGCATCGCGGGCTACATGATCGGACTCATCACACTGCGCGTGCGCGGCCCGTCATTCATCATCTCGTCGCTCGCTCTCGTCATGATCTGCCGCATTCTGTTTGAAAACTGGCACTTTGTCGGCGGCGCCGCGGGAGTGGCGCTGCCGGCAAACGACCTCCCGGTAAAATGGACGAAGCTTCCATACTACTTCGCTTTCGTTGTCATGGCCGCATTCGCGGTGTGGGTCACCTACAGGATCAAACATTCAAAGCTCGGTCTCGGTCTGCGGGCGATTTCGAAAGACGAGATCAAGGCCGAGCGCGCGGGCATCGACACGCGGTTCTACAAAGTGCTGGCCTTCGCGATCTCGGCGTTCTTCGTGGGAATGGCAGGAGCGGTGTGGGGTGAGTATCTGACCAATATCCGGCCCAACATTTTCCTCGTCATCCTGGTTTCGGTGAACATGGTTCTGATGTGCATCATCGGCGGCAAGGGAACCATCGCCGGGCCCGTCGTCGGCGCCGTCCTGATCATTGCATTCAATGAGATTTTCGTCGCCACTCTCGGCGCCTCTGAGATCAATATACTGGCCACTGGATTGATTATGATGCTCACACTGATCTTTTTCCCGCTCGGCATCGTCGGCACGCTGGCGAGACACAACCGCCTTCCCCGGATTCTGAACTGGGACTGATCGGATGCCGGAATTCACGCTGTACAACGCGCCGCAATCCACCTGCAGCCAGCGGGTTCGGTTCGCAATGCATGCGAAGGGCGCCGCATTCGAAGAACACAAGCTCGATCTGTTCGCCGGCGACCAGCTCAAGCCGGACTATCTGGCGATCAATCCCAACGGGGTTGTTCCGGCGCTGGTTCACCGCGGTGCGCCGGTCATCGACAGCTCGGTGATTCTGGAATATCTGGAGGACATTCTGCCCGAAACAGCGCCGTTCCGGCCGCAAGATCCGATCGAAACCGCCAAGCTCCGGGCAATGATGCGGTTCATAGACGAGGTGCCGACGCCAGCGATCCGGATTCCTTCTTACAACCTGGCGTTTCTGCCGCATTTCCAGGCGATGAGCGAAACGGAATTCCAGGAACTCTGCGACAGCAAGCCGCTGCGCCGCGAATTCCTGATGAAGATGGGGAGAACGGGTTTTCCCGATGCCGAAATGAACAATGCCATGTCGCGCCTGCGCCGGGGAATCGACCGGATGGCGGGCTGGCTGGAGGAAAGCGGGGGTCCGTGGATTTTGGGCCGGCCGATGTCACTCGCCGATGTGGCCATCATGCCGATCATTGTCCGTATGGACGACATCAATCTCGGCGGCCTTTGGGACGCGCAGCCGCGTGTTGCGAAGTGGCTCGACCGAATACGCTCCTCGCGGCACTTCAAGGCAACCTTTTATTCCGGATCTCTGCTGACCGAAAAATACCCGCACCTCGCCGGCCTCGGCAATGCGCGGCAACAGCCCGGAGGATGACATGCAGTCACTCCCTTATGCTCTGACCGCTGGAATTGTCGGCGCCGCTCAGGCAATGCAGCCGGCCATGAACGCGACGCTCGCGCGCTCGATCGGCAGCTCGAACGGAGCGTCGACCATATCTATCGCAGTCGCACTGTTGACGATGCTGGGGCTGATCGCATTCACCGGCGCCGGAGACATGACCCGCGAGCGGCTCGCCGAAGTCCCGTGGTGGATCTTCCTCGCCGGCACCGCCGGAGCCCTGTTTGTCGCCGGCGGCACTTACATTGCCCCGGTGACAGGGACACTTCTGTTTTTTGTCTGCATTGTCGCCGGCCAGCTGACGGCATCGATGATCGCCGACCACTATGGATTCCTCGGCCTCGAAATCCGCGAAGTTTCACCGATGCGCCTCGCCGGCGTCGGGCTGGCCCTTGCCGGCGCCGTGCTGGTCAGCAGCGGGTAATCGGACGCGCATCCGGGATTCCCCACAACCGACCGGGACCGGGCTCCGGTTTCTGGAAACCGCCGAAATTCCGGCTCAGCAAGTTGAGGTTAGACATGAACCAAGCGCTCACGCCGCAAGTTCTCACACCGGCCGATCTCGATCCGCACTGGATCTGGGAAGGCAGGCTGCCCGCCTGGGGGCACACCAGCACCGATTTCGAACGCCGCGTCGATTTCGACCGGCTGCCAGTAATTCCAATTATGCGTTCACATCGGTTTTTTCTTCATTTTCGGCTGCGTTTCCGGGCGGATTTCTGCTGTGTTTCGGCGGAAGGGGCGGGGCTGCCGTTTCCGGTTACGGAGGCTTTTCCGGCAGTTCGCCGGTGATGATTGTCCGCATCACGGCGTCCCAGTCGTCGTGCACGACGTAGGCGGTCAGGAACTTCAGGTTGTCAAGAAGCCGGTAGCGGGCGGCGAGCTTTGCCCGGGCCTCCCGCCAGCTTTCGCAGACCAGGTCGCAGGCGCTCTGCATCAGGAACGCGATCAGGTTGAAGGTCGCCAGCAGGCTGGCCAGGGTTTCCTTGCCGTGCCCGAAGTTGTGCTCGAGATGGTAGCCGTCCTTGAGAGCCTTGAAGGTGTTGTTCTCCACTTTCCACCGGGCCCGGGCGCAGTCGGCCAGTTCGGCGACGCTGTCCGGGCCGACCGGGAGGTCGGTGGCGAAGCTGTTGCGGTAGAGCCGCTTTCCGGACGGCGATGTGATGGTGACTTCGAACCAGTTGACTTCCAGCGCGTCTTTTCCGTCGCGGATCGGCAGACCGTTCATCCAGCGGCAGCGCAGCCGGCGCTTGTTCTTTTTCCGGCCCTCGGTCCGGGTCAGACAGCCGGTCTCAACCCCTTGAATATACTCGTAAAGCGTTGTGTGCGAGCTCGGCTTGCAGGTCAGGATGAAGCTTCCGCCGGCGGCCAGCACGGCCTCGCAGAACGGCTGGCGGCAGTAGAGGTCGTCGCCGAGATAAACCGGTCTCAGCCGGGCCAGGCCGGATCCGGTCCGCCGCAGCCAGCGCTTGGCGGCGTTGATCTCGCAGTCCTGTTTCTCAGCCCCGTCCTGCGGGCGGATGAACTCCGGCGGCAGCGGCAGGAGGCGCGAGGTTCCCGGGGCGACGATGCTGGCGCCGAGCACGGCGTGGAAGTTCTGTGTCCGCCCGTCCGCCAGTTTCCGCTGCGAGCAGTTCCGGCAGCCGATGCTGCAGGAGGTGAAATACTCGGTGCCGTCAAGGGCGATCAGCAGCCGCCCGTCAAGCCGGCGCAGCCGGTCAAGGGCGCCCTGGCGGTCCAGCTGGTCGACGGTCCGGGTGAAGATGGAATCGAAGCGCTCCGGCGGCACGCCGTCGAGCACGCTGCGGATGTGGCTGTCGGTCGGCAGCCGGTCAATGCCGAACAGGGTCCGGGCGTTGGACCGGCCCTGGCGGGACTGGAGCTGCGCCTGCGCCGCCAGGAAGGACGGGCACTGCAGGAAGAAGACGGCGAAGGCCGCCATTCCGATGTCGGCCATCTCCAGGCGGGCGTTGGCGCCGGTCCTGCGGTCCGGGGCGGACGCGCAGAGTTCGCGCATGTCGGCGATGTATCCGGCCAGCGGGGACATGGCGCCGCATTATGCACATATCAAAAATTTGTACAAATGTAAGCACAAACAACAACTTACAGGTCTTCTCCGCGCCTTTTGCCCAGGAGCCGGCGGCCGGAGCGGCGTCGGCGGCAGGTGATTCGCCCGCCGCCGGGGAACCGCCGGCACGCAGCCGCCTGCGGCGGAAAAAAATCTCCCCGGGCCAAAAAACCGTTGTGATACAACACGTTAAAAACTCAAAAATTCAAAATTAGAATTACTGACCGGCTGCGGCGCTACCGCATCTCGCGCGCTCGCGAGGCGCTCCGGGCCAGCGGCTGCGGATCCCTCCTGCTCTTCGATGTCAACAACATCCGATACGCCTCGGCGACCAAAATCGGGGAATGGGAACGCGACAAGATGTGCCGGTTTTGCCTGCTGACAGGCGACGATTCCCCGTATGTCTGGGATTTCGGCTCCGCTGCGGTTCATCACAGGAAATACTCCGACTGGCTGCTGCCCGACCATTGCCGCGCCGGCGTCGTCGGGATGCGCGGAACGATCCCGCCGAGCTTTGGCCTCATGAAGCGATATGCGGAAGAGATTGCGGGGCTGATCAGAGACGCGGGAATGGCGGGAATGCCGGTCGGTGTGGATTACGCGGAAACCGCCATGTTCCATGCTCTGGAGGCTGCGGGGCTGAACGTCGTCGACGGTCAGCAAATCATGCTCGACGCGCGCGAAATCAAGAACTGGGACGAGATCCAGCTCCTGAATCAGGCGGCCAGCATGGTCGATGGAGTCTATCACACGATCTACGAAGAGCTGAAACCGGGCGTTCGCGAAAACGACATCGTTGGGCTGGCAACCAAGATGCTTTACGAAATGGGATCAGACGACGTCGAGGCGATCAACGCGATCTCGGGAGAACGGTGCAATCCGCATCCCCACAATTTCACTGACCGCCGCTTCCGTCCGGGCGACCAGGCGTTTTTTGACATTCTCCAGTCGTACCAGGGCTACCGGACCTGCTACTACCGCACCTTCAACATCGGTCGCGCCACGCCCGTCCAGCACGACGCCTACAGCAAGGCGCGCGAGTGGCTGGATCTTGCCATCGACGCGATCAAACCCGGCGTGTCGACCGACAAGGTGGCGGCGCTGTGGCCGGCGGCGCCGGAATACGGGTTTCCGGACGAGTTCGCGGCGTTCGGTCTGCAGTTTGGCCATGGCCTGGGTCTCGCGCTGCACGAGCGGCCGATCATCAGCCGTGCCGTCAGCCTCGAAAATCCCATGGAAATCCGGACCGGCATGGTCTTCGCATTGGAGACCTACTGCCCGGCCAGCGACGGATTCTCCGCCGCCCGGATCGAGGAAGAGGTGGTGGTCACGGACACCGGATGCGAAGTGATCTCGCTGTTCCCGAAGGAAGAATTGCCGATCGCGAACCGATACTGACCGCACCCGGCGCCGAACTCGGTTGCGAACGGTGGCCCGGGATACCGTTCGCGCCGCCGCCGAAGGCGATGACCGCGTTCCTGCCCCTGGCTGTGTTTCGGTCAGATCGCTATGTTGCGCCGAAGGAATGATCCGCCAATGATCGAATCCCGGACGGATCATGGTTTTGGGCCCCTGCGGCGGTCGCCGCCCGCTCACGCCCCAACGCAGATTTGAGCCGACGCAGTTGCCCGGCGCCCAGCTAGCGCCGCCGCCCGCGCTCGTGTCTGAACCAGTGATTTCGGCAATCGCTCCGCGATTCGGCAGCTGGGTATTTCGCAGCTGCCCGCCGCCGACATGTCCGCCGTTTCGGCCCGATGCGCCTTGGCCCGCGCGGGCCCGGTCAAAGGGCGCCGCAGCGTGCCGGAACGGCGGGCATTGGCATTTTGAATTGTTGAGACTTGCCCTGCCGCCGAATGTCTGCGCTCTGGATTGCCGCGTTCTGCCGGACACAGTTCATTCCGGCATTTTCGGCATGGAAAAAGGCCTCAGACGGTCAAAATTTCTTGGTTTGACAATCCTGACCAAAACACTCTACTTTATGTCATTCAGCAGCCCAATGGTATTTGGGCCAGTTGGAGAACTTGCAAATCGCGTCGGGTAAGGATTGCCGCATATTCGGAAATGGCCGCAACCGCGCCGCCGGGACAGTCCCAGATTGTCGCTGACAGGCGCTGCGCCAGCGCCGGATCCCGAATCTATCCCCGCCTTTGCGGAACCCTAAGTCTGTTTCGGCAGCGCCGGGACAGGGAGAGTCGGCCATGACGGAAAGCATCACTCACGAAATCGAGCCGCGCCGCGGCATCGAAACCACGCCGGTCTACGAAGCGAAACAGCTGACCAAAGGCGGAGATCTCGCCAAAATCAAGCTCAGAGATCAACTGTATGTTTTGCGGATCACCCGCGCCGGCAAGCTGATCCTGACCAAGTGACGCGGGCGGAAGTCTTTTGACGGTGACCCGCTCCGCCGATCGGATGAGGATGGCGATTCCAGGGTCGGGCACGGAGGTGCATTCGCTTCCGGAGCATTGGATCAAATGCCCGTTTTCGGCGGGGTCTGCCCTGCAAGTTCGGTCGCCGCGGTTTCGCCGCGGCGAAACCGCAGCCGGGGGTCGAGTTTTCGGAAGCGCGTTGTTCTAATTCTAACAGTCGTGAATCCAAGACGCATTATCGAAAGGACTGAAAAGTCATGAAATCCTTGAATCTGACCGCCGCCGCGCTGGCGCTGGGCATTGGAGCCGGAACGACCGCTTTCGCGGGGGCCGGCACTGGCGACAAGGCCGCGGTTCTGGAGAACTACGCGAATATCGCCGCAGCGAAATACGAAGACAGTTTGATCGCCGCGAAATCGCTTGCGGCGTTGGTCGACTCTCTGATTGCCGCGCCATCGGCTGAATCCCTGCAGGCGGCAAAGGCGGCGTGGCTCAGGTCACGGGTTCCGTATCAGCAGACCGAGGTCTACCGCTTCGGCAACGCCATAGTGGACGACTGGGAAGGCAAGGTGAATGCCTGGCCGTTGGACGAAGGCCTGATTGATTATGTCGACGCCTCCTATGGAGGACCGTCCGACGAGAATGAACATGCGGTGCTGAACGTTGTTGCCAATTCAATGTTCACGCTTTCCGGAAATGAGATCGACGCAAGCGCGATCACGCCGGCTCTCATTGAAGAGGAGCTGCATGAGGCCGACGGAATCTAATCCAATGTCGCCTCTGGCTACCATGCCATCGAATTCCTGCTATGGGGGCAGGATCTGAACGGCCATGGACCCGGCGCGGGGAACCGTTCTTGGACTGACTTTGCGTCTGGCGACGCCTGTACGAACGGCAACTGCGACCGCCGCACAGCTTATCTCAAGGCGGCAACCGACCTCCTGGTCTCCGATCTCGAATGGATGACCGCGCAGTGGGGATCGGATGGCGAAGCCCGCGCTGCCGTCATGGCCGACGAGAGCGCCGGAATTGTCACTATCCTGACCGGCATGGGATCACTGTCGTATGGCGAGCAGGCCGGCGAGCGCATGCGTCTCGGTCTGATGCTGAACGACCCGGAAGAGGAGCATGACTGCTTTTCGGACAATAGGCACAACAGCCACTACTATGACGGTCTTGGGATCCAGAACGTTTATCTGGGCGAGTATGTCAGAACCAATGGCGAAGTCGTTTCCGGCGCCTCTTTGTCGGCATTGGTTGCGGAAACCAACGCTGACCTTGATGCGGAGATGCGCGGCAAACTGTCAGCGACGATGATGGCGCTAGGCAGGATCAAATCCGCCGCCGAGGCTGGCTTCTCCTATGACCAGATGCTGGAACGCGGAAACGTCGCCAGCGAGAGCCTGGTTATGGGCGGAGTCAACGGTTTGATCGACCAGACGCGCAGTATCGAGCGCGTCGTGTCGGCCCTCGGACTGGACCAGATCGAATTCGAAGGATCCGACAGTTTGGACAATCCGGACGCAGTCTTTCAGTGATGGAATCATCGGGCCGGTGACCGCCGGCCCAACTCCTCCACCGCTTCGGGTCAGGTCAGATGTCTGATGTCTCGGATGCGCATGCTTTATCACTGGGAAAGAGTCGGACAGTTTGCATAATTGTATCCGCACTCATTGGGTCCGCCGCTTCGGCGGGCCCATTTGACGAGCCGCACCTGAAAACAGTCCCGCGGACAGGCGCGGAGCTGGACCGGATCAAGGCCGCGGTGGCGCTCCCGGAATCATTCGACGCGCCGCAGCGATATGAGGCGCGGTCGGCCGGCGCGGCGACAGTTCGTGCCAGAACCGATTCTGACGCCTTCTCGCAGCCTTCCGACAATATCAGCTTTGAAGGCGAGCTGGATTTCAGGGTCGGCGACGGATTGTTCCGAAAACTCTGGGTTTCAGCCCCCTCATCAACACTTGCATCGGACGGGCTCGGCCCGCTGTTCAATGCCCGCTCCTGCCAGCGGTGCCATCTCAAGGATGGCCGCGGCCATCCGCCGGCCGACCGGAATGACAGTGCGGTCTCAATGATACTTCTGGTTTCAGTTCCGGGTGATCCGGAAGACGCAATTGCGGAAATTGAGGGCTATTTCGCCACCCGGCCGGAACCAAACTACGGTTCACAGCTGCACGATTTCAGCCTCGCCGGGCACATTGCGGAATACCGGCTGCAGATAGACTACGACGAGACCAAAATCAGCCTCGGCGGCGGCGAGTCGGTTTATCTCCGCAGCCCGACCTACACAGCGGCCGGGCTTGGCTACGGGCCGTTGCATGACCTGGCGATGCTGAGCCCGCGGGTGGCGCCGCAAATGATCGGGCTCGGTCTGCTAGAGGCCATTCCTGCCGCTGACATACTGGCAAATGCTGATCCTGACGACGCCGACGGTGACGGCATATCCGGGCGCCCGAACATCGTCTGGTCGGCCGAGTTCGACATGCCGATGCTCGGTCGTTTTGGCCTGAAAGCGGGAAGCCCGACTCTGCGCGAACAGGCGGCAAAGGCGTTTTCCGGCGATATCGGGATTTCCAGCCCTCTGTTCTCAGAACCTTGGGGCGACTGCACCGCCGCCCAGACCGGCTGCATTGAAGCTCCGCACGGCGATCGTGACTTTCGCGGCCTTGAGATCGATTCCGAAGGCCTCGACCTTGTGACCTTCTACAGCCGAAACCTCGGGGTGCCGAGGCGCCGCGATGTGGCTGACCCCCAGGTGTTGCGCGGCAAGGCCGTTTTCCACGCCACCGGCTGCGTATCGTGCCACGTGCCTTCTTTCGTCACCCACAGGCTGGAAGACCGCGATGAACAGAGTTTTCAGCTCATATGGCCGTACACCGACCTGCTTTTGCATGACATGGGGCCGGGTTTGGCGGATAACCGGCCCGAAGCCCGCGCATCGGGCACTGAGTGGCGCACCCCGCCATTGTGGGGTATCGGCCTTACCGAGCGGGTGTCGGGTCACACGCAGTTTTTGCATGACGGAAGGGCCCGATCGTTGCTGGAGGCGATTCTGTGGCACGGCGGCGAAACCCAGCCGCACCGCGATGCGGTGGTTGGAATGGACCCCCAGACCAGGGCAGATCTGATCGCATTTCTGGAGAGCCTGTGAAATGTTAGGAAAATCAATTCGAATTGCCGCCCTTTGGGCCGTTTCCACACTGCCCGCATCCGCCGACGGATTAATCGATCAAATTGTCGATCAACACATTCTTCCCGGCTATCGGGCCCTGGCGGAGGAATCCTCCAGACTTGCGGCAACCGCCGCGGAGCGCTGCGAGCCGCAGGACCGCGCTCTCAGGGACAGCTACATCGCCGCCTTCGACGCATGGGTGCGCATGAGCCATTTGCGCTTTGGACCCTCAGAGGAGAACGACCGGGCGTTCGCCCTCGCGTATTGGCCGGACACCAGAGGAAAAACTCAGAAGGCCCTGCGTAAACTGATCCTGTCCTCTGATCCGGTTGTGGATTCGGCAGAAGAGTTCGGCACTGTTTCCATCGCCGCACGCGGCTTCTACGCCCTCGAATTCATGCTCTACGACCAGGAATTCGCTGAACTGGGGCAACCCGCATACAGGTGCGCCCTGATTCGGGCGATGGCGACCGACATTGCCAGGCTCACAGCGGCGATCATTGCGGAGTGGCAACCGAACTATGCGGACCTACTGCGAAACGCCGGTTCCAATGACACTTACCGGACAGAGGCCGAAGCTCTGCGACAGGTCTTCACATCCCTGGCGGCCGGCCTGCAATTCGCATCGGAGGCCCGGCTTGGAAGGCCGCTCGGCACATTTGACCGACCGCGGCCCAGACGGGCGGAAGCGCGGCGGTCAGGCCGTTCGCTCGCCCATATTGATTTGTCCCTGAAGGGCACTCAGAGCTGGCAGCGCTGCTTTCGGAAAATGACGCGGGGCTGGACGCCGCCTTCATACGGGCATTGGAAATTGCTGAACGGCTCGACGATCCATTTTTCGCCGGTGTCGCCGACCCGCAGACCCGGTTGAAAGTGGAGGTGCTGCAGCAGTCAATCGACCTGATCCGGGAGATTCTGGTGCAAGAAATCGGCCCTCGGCTGGGAATCGCCTCTGGATTCAATCTGCAGGACGGAGACTGACCCATCACCGACCGCCGTTCATTCCTTGCGGGCATGCTTGCCGCCGGCCTGTGTCCGAAACCAAGCTGGGCCGACGCCGGCAGCCCTGATTTTCTTGCGGCCGCCCGCATGCCAGGGGGGAGTCACTCTTTGGTTGGACTGGATGACAGCGGCTCGACGATCTTCAAGATCGCTCTTCCCGGCCGCGGGCATGCTGCCGCCGCCCATCCGTCCCGGCCGGAAGCTGTCGCGTTCGCCCGCAGGCCTGGAACATTCGCAATTGTTCTCGACTGCGTATCCGGTCGTCCGCGAGCGATGCTCGAGACGCCGCGGGGGACGGCACTTTTACGGCCATGGCACCTACTCTGCCGATGGCGAGATGCTGTTCACAACCGAGAATGACTTCGAAGCGGGGATGGGAGCCGTTGGGGTGTGGGATGTGTCCGCAGGCTATGCGCGCATCGGTGAACTGGCTTCGGGCGGCGTCGGTCCCCACGACATGCGCCTGCTGCCGGGTGGGCAAACGCTGGTCGTCGCCAACGGCGGAATCGAAACCCATCCCGAAAGCGGACGATCGAAATTGAACCTTTCGGGTATGCGTCCAAACCTGTGTTATCTTGAAATCGACGGCCGGATCGCAGATGTCATCGAGCTGGATTCGGAGTTCCACAGAAACTCAATCCGGCACCTTGCGGTCGGGCGTGACGCAACCGTCGCATTCGCAATGCAGTGGCAGGGCGATGCGGCACGCCACCCGCCGCTGCTCGGAGTCCGCAAACCCGGCGGAACGGCGCGCCTGCTGGCCGCGCCATCTGATGACCATATCCGGTTGCAAGGCTATGCCGGCAGCATCGCCATCGCAGGGGACGGGTCAACGATCACGATCACTTCGCCCCGGGGCGGTGTTCTTCAGGTTTTTGATGCCGGCAGCGAGAGCTACCTTGGACAACTGCAAATCGCCGATGTCTGCGGTGTCAGCCCATCAGGTCCTGGCTTCGTCTTTACGTCGGGCACCGGTCTGGTGGCCGGGCTCATCGGTTTGTCCCAAACCTGGCGGAGCCGGCACAACTGCAGCTGGGACAATCATCTTGTCCCGGTCAGAAACCGCGGCTCCTCGGTGTGACGAATGCGTTGGCAGCAAACCGGATTGAAGTTCTCGGTAACGGTGATTCGGCCGTGCCCGAAGGAAATGAACGGTGCGGGCGGCGCTGTAGACCTGACAGGGCAATCCATATCGCCTGCATTGTTATAGCTTGGGCGAAGCCGCCACCTGCAATCGGTTTCGCCGCCGCCTGGCCTTCCTGAGTGAACAGTAGCGCCAGATGCTCGCACAGACTCACCGGTTTGGGCGTAAGGTGGCATCTGCAGGTTTTCCTTTTTATATTGCACTGGCATCACAGTCGATGGAACCTGGCGACCGAGCGATTGGCGTGTGTCCGTCAGCCCGGTGCAGTGTTCCGTCCGTTTTTCAGCGAGCTTGTTGAATCTAGGTTTTTGGGCACACAGAATAGATTCAAGCTGCGGGCACAGCGGCAGCTCAGCTTGCCAAATGGGCGTGATCAGGCACAGAAAGTCTGGCGGAGCGGCGCGCACATCCTGCCGACGGTTTCCTTCCAGCCCTGCAGTCGCGACAGCCGGGCCGGTTCAATTCGGCGCAGGTCTTGCCCAGTCCAGACTCGGTTGGCGATTGCGGCCGGCGGATTGACACTCCGCTTTCAGCTGCCAAAAACGGCTTCCCTCATTCCGCTTCCGTCTGCGTGTCTTTGTGGAACCGGGCGACCTCGTTCTCGATCAAATCCCCGTAGAGTCTGCGAATGTGTTCGAACACCGGGCCAGGCCGGCCGGAGCCAATGGTGCGTCCGTCAATCACCGAAACGACGGTCTGGGCCCCGAATGTTCCGGTGAGGAATGCTTCATCGGCGCCATAGGTTTCCACCAGTGAAAAGTTTCTCTGCTCGACCGGGATGGCGTTCTCCCGACAAATCTCAATGACTTTGCGCCGGGTGACACCGTTCATGCAGTAGTCCCCGGTGGACGTCCAAACCGCGCCGTTTCTGACTATGAAAAAGTTGCAGGCGTTGGTTGTGTTCACAAAACCGTGGGGGTCCAGCATGAGGGCTTCGTCGGCGCCGGCCTCGACCGCATGATTTAAGGCAATGATGCAGTTCAGCTTGGAATGGCTGTTGAGTTTTGCGTCCTGCGTCAGCGGAAGCCCGCGGTGATGCGGGACCGTGTGCAGGCGGATTCCGCGGCCGGCGGCAAGGGAAGCCTGCTTCGAATGCTCGGCGATGATGACGATGGTGGGACCGGAGTCGCTCAGATGCGGATGTTGAAACGGCCGCCGCTTTGGTCCCCTTGTCACCATCAGGCGAAGATGCGCATCCGTTTTCATGCCGTTGGCGTCCAGCGTCCGGTAGACCGCATCCGCAAGGTCGTTCCGGCTCACACCGATGTCCAAACCGATATAGACCGCCGCCTCGCACAGCCGGTCCAGATGCTCGCCGAGAAAGGTGACGCAGCCGTCGTGCAGCCGAAGCCCCTCCCAAACACCGTCGCCAAGCATGAATCCGCTGTCGTAAACCGAGACAACCGCTTCACCGCGCGGCACCAGCGTGCCATTCACCCAGACCAGGACTGTCTGGTTGCGTTTGTCCTCGGTCGCGTCGTGCGTCGAGATTCTCTGTTCAGCGGACATTTGTGGATTGTGGGTGAGGGCAGCGAAAAACCACGCTGCCCTGAAGGTTGAAGACTAAAACAGCAGTTCTTTTTGAATGACCGGCGACGCTTTCGGGTCGAGGCCGAAATCTTCGAGAAACTGCTCGTACCAACGCTGTGTCCGTCCGGTTTCGTAGAAGAAGAAGATGGCGTGGCTCACCCAGTCGCGGAAAGTCTTGTCATCTTCACGGCGGACGGCGATCGAAGACGGTGAACTGAATGCTGGCGTCGGAATTACGATTTTCCCCTGACCAAACTTCTTGCGAGCGGCAAGCAGCGGCGGGTGGAACAGCGAAACTGCATCGACGCGGCCGGATTGGAAAGCCGCAAGCGCCGCTCCATTGTCGGGGAAACGCTGAATGTCGGCATTCGGAATATTCCGCGTCAGGAATTCATCCATGCTTGAGGCCTGCGGCACCGCGACGCTCAC
>CBDCSZ010000055.1:0-49064 GCA_965221935.1 Paracoccaceae bacterium | reverse complement strand
TTACACTTTCGTGCCTTTCCTCGGATGAGTTCGTGAATTACACGGACCGGACATCGACCGGTACCAAAATGCCACACCCGAGCTGGAAGACAATGGCGCAATACAAGCTGTGCTTGCCGCCGCAGCACGTTGTCTGTGCCAATCAAGGCGTCGCACGGTCGCTCCTTGATAGACTCGGTGCTAACATTCGCGAAACGTCCGCTCGTTCGCAGACCCGCGACCTTCTTCTGCCGAAACTCATGTCTGGAGAGATTCGCCTCCATGAAGCCGAACAGGCGATCGAGGCTGAGGCATGAGTTCGTTGACAAACATTGAGAAGCGCTATCTCGAAAAGTTGCTCGACATGGGCGGCGGCTATGTCCTTGACTTCACAGACGCCGCGTTCGGCGAGTTCTTCGAACGGCACAGCATCGATATTCACGGGCTCAAGTACCAGACTGTCGGAACGTCAAAGGCGAAAAAACTCCGCGCGTTTTGGGCTTCGGAACCCGACCGGAAGGTTGGCGCGGTGCTGTCTGAGATGCTGGACTACTATGAGGCAGCCTGCGACCTCAATGGCAGGGGCCCGGACAGAGGATTGCTGGAAAAAGCTCATGGCATCGTCGGACGGCTGACCGGTCGATCGGCCGTCTCTCACTCTGCCACGACGGAAGACGAGTTCCTGGAGCGCGAGATTGCGGTTCCGAACCTTCAGAAAATGCCGATTGACGCACAGGTCGTGTCCATAATCGAAGCACGGCTTAACGAAACTCGCGTCGTGCTTAACGCAGGCGCTCACTTATCCGTCATTTTCCTGTGCGGCAGCGTGCTGGAGGCTGTGCTTCTTGGCGCCGCTCGGCAGGATCCAGCCAGCTTCAATCAAGCGAATGCGACGCCGAAAACAGCGAACGGTTCGCCGAAACGCTTTCATGAATGGACCCTTGCACAGTTGATCGACGTTTCCTGTGAGGTCGGCGTTCTAAAGCTCGACATCAAGAAGTTCAGTCATGGCTTGCGCGATTTCCGAAACTACATCCACCCGTATGAGCAGATGATCTCGGGTTTCACGCCGGATAAACACACCGCCAAAGTCTGCTTCCATGTCCTCAAGGCCGCTCTGGCGAGCTTGGCGGGGGAGCGCCCATGATCCGCGCTCCTGTTAATCCCGAGCTTCTGCGTTGGGCGCGCGAGCGCGCCGGATTCGCGCGGGATGATTTGGCGGCGAAGTTCAAGAAACTGCCAGAGTGGGAGGATGGTCAAACGCAGCCCACGCTGAAGCAGGTTGAGGCGTTCGCGTGCGCCGTCCATGCGCCGGTCGGCTATCTGTTCCTTGCGGAACCGCCAGAGGAAACGGTTCCCATTCCGGACTTTCGGACCTTCGCGGGCCATGCGTTCACGCGTCCCAGCCCGAATCTGTTGGACACGATCTACGCTTGCCAGGAACGGCAAAGCTGGTATCGGGATTTCGCCCGCGTCGCTGGCGAGCCGGATCTCGACTTCGTCGGCAGTGCCTCGGTCAGAACATCCCCTGACCTCGTCGCTGCACAGATTCGAGAGACCTTGAGGTTCGAACTCGCCGCACGCCGAGAGTGTCCGACCTGGACCGATGCGCTGCGGCTGTTTATCCGACACGCCGAAGAGGCCGGCGCTCTCGTCATGGTGAGCGGTGTCGTGATGAGCAACAACCACCGCTGTCTCGATCCCGCCGAATTTCGCGGTTTCGCGCTGTGCGATCCGCTCGCCCCGTTGATCTTCATCAACGGCAAGGACACGAAAGCGGCGCAGATGTTCACGCTCGCGCACGAATTGGCGCATGTATGGCTTGGCGCCTCCGCCTTGTCGAACATCGGGGCCGCGCCGGGGTCGGGATTCCGCCGAGAGGAGGTGTGGTGCAATACGGTGGCGGCGGAGCTTCTGGTGCCGCTGGATGCCCTGCGAACCGGTCTGCGATGCAACGAGCCGCTGCCAGACGCGCTGTCCCGGCTGGCGCGCACCTTCAAGGTCAGCGCGCTGGTCATCCTGCGACGCCTGCTCGATGCAAACTGGCTTAGTCGCGAGCGTTTTGACGTTGCTTGGGAAGAAGAACACGAACGACTACGGAGGCTCGTGCCGCCGGCCGGAAACGCTGGCGGCGGCGACTTCTATCGCATGACGGTCGCGCGTGTCGGGCGCCGGTTCACCCGTGCACTGGTGGTAAGCACGCTCGAGGGCCGGACGCTCTACCGGGATGCATTCCGAATGTTGGGCGTCAAGAAGGCCGAGACCTTCAACAATCTCGGGCGCGAAACCGGGGTGATGGGATGACAGCTTATCTCATCGATTCGAATGTCTTCATCCAAGCCAAGAATCTGCACTACGGCTTCGATTTCTGCCCTGCCTTCTGGGATTGGCTGGTTGAGCAGAACCGCGCGGCCAAGGTCGCGAGCATCGAAAAGGTCGCGGACGAGCTGCAAGCCGGAGACGACGAGCTCGCAGATTGGGCCGCGGCGCGGGGTGCCGATTTCTTTCTGCCGCCGGATGACGCCGTATTGCCGGCGCTTCGTGTCGTGAGCGATTGGGCGAGTGGTCATGGATACCAGCCGGCCGCCGTGGCGACCTTTTTGCAGATCGCCGACTACTGGCTTGTTTCGCACGCTTTTGCTCACAAGTGCATCGTCGTCACGCACGAGGTCCCCGCCGACACCACCAGCAAGATCAAGATTCCGAACGCCTCTGCATCGGCCTCGGCCTGCGCTGCATGACCCCCTATGCAATGCTCCGCCGCGAGCGCGCGAGATTCGTCCTGAGAACGCGCACAGTCGCGGCCTGATGGCCAATGTCACCGAAAGCCGTGTGGAGGGCGCCGCTCTCGAGTGGCTCGCGTGGCTCGGATATGCCGTGCCCCACGGACCGGACATTGGCCCGGAGGGTCCAACTCCTGAGCGCGGCAACTACAATGATGTGCTGTTGACCGGCCGACCGGCGCCCGCATTGTCCCCGGCCGGGCTGACGGCCCTGATCGACGGCATCGACATTGAGATCCGCCGCCGCCGGTCATCGGTTGATGGGCGAAGAGGTCCTTCCACAGGCGCGGCGTCAGTTCGCGAACCCGGCCAGGCCGCGCCCGAATGCTGGCGGACAACGCCGATCGAATGGGTTTCCTACTTCAGGAACCCGGTGTCGTCGACCACCAGCACGCCGTCATTGCCGCCGAGGAACTCCATGACATAGCCGCGCAACTCGTCCCGCAGGCGATCGGCATCCCAGCGGCTGCGGCCCAGCAATGCCTGCATCCGCCACGGGCCGGGCAGGCCGGCCTGTTCCGCCATCATCCAGCCGGTCTTGCGGGAGATCCCCGAGAGGAGCCCGTCGATGAATGAACCGCAGGTCTCCCGGAGCTCGCGACGGCGGAACACCGGGGCCATCCGTTCCTTCAGCGACAAAAGCTCGCCCTCCCACGCAAGCTGCGAACCCGACCATTCCGCAACACCCATTGTTCAGACCCTTTCCCGGTGAAACCGGGGCCGGTAAATCACAGATTCGCATTAAATAAAACTGTAGTACTAGGAAACCGCAATCCGGAAGTGCTAACCAACAGTTGTCGGCGCGCTGGGACGCTATCTCAATGCCTCATTTAATCTCTTACATCGTTGAATTATCTTAGGCAGAGACCTTGCAACTCTAAATCGCGTGCACTGAAAGGCCAATCCAAGTGTTAAGGCAAAAACGAAAATCTATGATCGAGCTACCTCACCTACTGATTGAGGCAGTGAAGGACCAAAGAGCGGTTCTATTTTTTGGGGCCGGCGCTTCCATGGAGTGCAAGGACAAATCAGGCAAATCTCCCCCTAGTGGGAACCAACTACGAGATCATTTGGCATACAAGTTTCTTGGCACAACTCGTGACACGCGAGACCTTTCTACGGTAGCCGAGATGGCGATCGCGAATGGGGCAGGCGAACCACTCGTATTCGAAGAGATCGCAACCCTATTGAATGGCTTCACTCCCTCACCAGCGCATATCAAGATCGCGGACTTTCGGTGGAGAGGCTTTGCCACAACAAACTACGATACATTCATTGAGCAAGGCTACGCGGATAATTCAGTGCGGAAGCAAACTTGCTTACCATTTGTAAAGAACGCGGAACCATACGATGACAGACTAAAAAACGAGGCGCATCCGTTACCTTTGCTAAAAGTCCATGGATGTATCAATCATAGACTGGACCCCGAAATACCTTTAGTCCTCTCCCGTGAGCACTACCACCGATACCAAGCGAATCGAAAACACTTATTTGAACCGCTTCAGCAGTGGGCACAGGCGTCACCACTGATATTTATTGGTTACGGCCTCGCCGACCATAACCTTCGTCCATTAATTTACGAGATTGATCCCGGAAGACGTCCGCAGTGGTACATCGTTTCTCCTGATGCTGATGAGCATGATCGTCGTTTCTGGGCTTCAAAGAGCATCGATATCATCGACGGCACGTTTTCCAAGTTCGTCGACGCTTTGGATAAACAGGTTCCGGAACTGGCTCGTGCACTAAGTGTACCGGCAGCAATGGCCGATGCTCCATACACTCGCTACTTCCGTTCCGGAGACGCCGGGTCTGATTCTCTTCGGAGCAGCCTTCAATATGATCTGGAATACGTCCATGCAGGAATTGCATTTGACGAAGTAGAACCGACAAAGTTCTACTCAGGCCATGATCGCGGCTGGTGTGGCATCATTCGAAACTATGATTTCAGTCGCAAAGTAGGCGAAAATCTACTGTACGCCGCACTGAACGAGAACGACTCTCGCCAACAACGCTTCTTTCTATTGCAGGGCTCGGCAGGGGCCGGCAAGACAATCGCGCTGCGACGAGCTGCGTTCGATGCAGCAACAGAACTGGATGAACTAGTTCTTTGGCTCCGTGACACTGGTCAACCTAGGGCAGAGGTTTTCGAAGAACTCTATGGGCATACCGGGAAGCATGCGTTGCTATTCGTCGATAGAATCTCAATACACAGCGACGCAGTCCTCGAACTGCTCAAGAAGCTGAAAACCCGCAACATTCCGATTACGATCATTGCAGCCGAACGGGAAGCCGATTGGGGAAGTTACTGCGGGCAACTTGAGGAAGATTTTGCACCTAGTCTGTACTATTTGCGAAAACTAAGCGGACGGGAGGCTGAGGACCTTGTCGATTTGTTGGAACGTCACAATTGCCTTGGGCTGCTCAAAAATCGACCTAAGCCCGATAGGGTGGCAGCATTTCAAGATAAAGATCGAGCGGATAGACAGCTCTTGGTAGCTCTTCACGAACTAACACAAGGCAAGCCTTTCGAGAAGATCATTCTGGAGGAATTCGAGAGAATTACACCAGATGCTGCAAGGCAGCTATACTTAGATGTCGCGACAATGCACCAATTCGGGGCTGTGGCAAGGGCGGGAGCAATAGCCCGTATTAGTGGTATTCGATTTTCGGATTTTGAACAGCGCTTTTTTGCGCCGCTTCGCGACATCGTTAGCGTAGTGAACGATCCATATACGGGCGACAAAGGTTACGAAAGCCGCCACACACGCGTATCAAACATACTATTTGGCGTGGCATGCCCGAGTGATACCGAAAAGTCTGCTCAACTCTCCCGAATTCTAACTGGCGTTGACGTTGGTTTTTCATCAGACAAGAGAACTGTTGAGAGCATTTGCAAGGGACGAACTATCGTCCAGCAATTTTCCGGAATTGGTGATGCAAGGACGGTGTTTGATACAGCGATTCAGGCACTACCGAACTCTGCATTCCTATATCAGCAGGCTGCGATACTTGAGTATCTCCACGGCAGGGGATCGCTTGATCGGGCACAGGAACTCGCGGAGCAAGCACGCATGATCGATGGAAACAACCTTATCTACATACACACCTTGGCCGAAGTTGCACGGCGGAAAGCAAACGCAGCAACCTCCCTGGTGTCGAGTGAAATACTTCGAGCGCAATCTCGCTCCTATCTGAACGAGATTATGCAAAGTAACTCTAGAAAAGACCTGACCTTCTGTCGTTTGCTAATTGACGAGGCTATCGATCTCCTCCGAAGATTGCCTAAAGAGGCGAAGGATCACGAGTTGCTTGAGTTTGACAAAAAAGTTGCCGACGCCGTCGAAAGGCTCAGACGTGCACAACAGGACTTTCCTAATGAGGCCGAGTTCCCAAATGCCGAGGGCTACCTGTGGCAGAAGCTTGGTGAGGAAAAAAAGGCCAAGCAGGCTCTGGCAAAGGCGATAGCGGTAAGGCCCAAAAATCCGGGTGCCTTCTCGCGCCTATCGAGAATTCAACGCGCAGGTGGTTCTGAGGTGGATGCCACCAAGACGCTCGAAAAAGCACTAATACGTTTTCCAAAGGACAAGAATGTGCATTTGCAAGTTGCTCTGCTGAAGATCGAAGCAGAAGATGACTCCTCCAAGATTGAATACCATTTTAAGTCAAGCTTTGGCCCTGGCGATCACAATTTCGGTGCAAGGTACTATTTTGCAGAGTTCCTCTTTCTTTCTGGTAGGGTTCAGGAATGCAAAGAGCTCTTCGAGGAGATTGATGCTAAGGCACCCGAGAGTTTTCGAAAATCTGGACCTGCTTCAGACGATGTGATTACAGGTAGGCTTAAAAAGATTGCAGGAGCCGTGGAAGCAGTAAAGAATAGGTACTTCTTTATTCGTTGTGGTGGTTATCCAGCGCCAATCTTTGCCCATATCTCGTCACTTGTCGACGTGACTTTCGATGAATTACGGGTTGGAATGACTGTAATGTTTCGCGTGCGCTTCAATCGAAGAGGACCAGTCGCGACCTCCGTTTGGGCGCAAGTTTAAACAATGTCGCTGCGACGTAACCGATGGAGTGGACGCCCCCGATCTGCGGCGTCTTGATACGCCAGAATGATAACGCACGCTTGTGTGCGTTTGAAACGCGAAAGGAAGCGATGGAGTGGGCCCCCTCCGAACAGCGTCAGAATGCGCCAGAGAAAACGCCAGCCGAGCTGCGCATTAAAACAGAGAGGAGACGTCCATGGAGAAGGTTAGCATAGTCGGTGTCGACATTTCAAAGAGGGTTTTTCAATTGCACGGATCGACGGCATGCGGCGGCGCCCACCCAATGGCATTTCATTAGGCCGGCGCCGGGCGGGAGTCGGCAGGGGTTTCGAGGCGGTCAGCTTCGCGTCTCGCCAATTGTCCCGGATGATTTCGCGAACCGGGCGGGAAACAGAAATTCGGGCAAGCAATGCCACGCCGGACCTGCTATTGCTGCACCCAAGTTGGGCGTGTACTGGACACGCATCAAGTGCGCGGTGGCTGCCACAGGCATGTCTGGCGCCTGGCCAAACGGGCATATTGTCATTTCGGGAAAGCCGCGGATGGAAAACATTGGCGTTATGCTTTGCGGTCACGGTTCGCGGTCAGGGAGCGCGGTGGACGAATTCGCCGCCATGGCCGGGAGACTTCCAGATCAACTGCCACAATGGCCGGTTGCGTATGGATACCTGGAATTCGCCAACCCGGTCATCCGCACAGGACTTGACCTGCTGCGCGAAAAGGGATGCGACCGGATTCTCGCGGTGCCGGGAATGTTGTTCGCGGCAATGCACGCCAAAAACGATATTCCTTCTGTGCTGAATTCATACTCCAGAGAGCACGGCATTGCGGTTGACTATGGCCGCGAACTCGGTGTCGATCCGAAGATGATCGCCGCCGCCGGCGACCGGATTGATGAAGCGGCCGCGGCGGCTGACCGGCGCGGCGGAGCTGTTCCGCTGGAAGACACATGCCTTGTCGTCATTGGCCGCGGCGCGTCAGATCCCGACGCCAATTCCAACGTCGCGAAAATCGCCCGTCTCCTGTGGGAGGGGATGGGATTTGGCTGGTGTGAGGTCGGCTACTCCGGTGTGACCTTTCCCTTGGTTGAGCCCTGCCTTAACCATGTCGCCAGACTTGGCTACCGCCGCGTCATCGTGTTTCCGTATTTCCTGTTCAGCGGCATCCTGATTGACCGGATCTACGGGTTCACGCGGCTGGCGGCGCAACGCCATCCCAACATTGAATTTGTTGAAGCAGGATACCTCAACGACCATCCGAAGGTCATCGAAACATTTGCCGAGCGCGCGGTTGAAATCCTGGATGGCAATACCGCCATGAACTGTTCGATGTGCAAATACCGCGATCAGGTCCTGGGTTTCGAATCCGAGGTCGGCCTGCCGCAGGAAAGTCACCATCATCATGCGGAAGGTGAAGGCGCGGGCGCGTCTGGTGCTGCCGTTGAGGACTGCGCCCATTGCGTCGATTTTTGCACTGGCGTGTGCCGGCTCGAGACAGACCATGACCACAGTCACCACGGCCATCATCACCACCACCTCGATCACCACCACCCGCCATATCCGCATGCCAGACACCGGCACGGCCCAGAGAGCGCGCGGCGGCATGCCAGGGGGCTCGATTGAATTACGAGAAAAACCCTGATCGCATTTACCAGAAAAGCTTTTCTGTCGTCCGTGGTGAAGCCGATCTCACCCGGTTTCCAAAAGACGCCGTCCACATTGCAGAACGAATTGTCCACGCCTGCGGGATGACCGACATTGCCGGTGAACTGTGCTTCTCGCCGGATTTCGCAAGAGCCGGCCGCGACGCTCTGAACGCCTCGGCGGCGCTCCTCTGCGATTCCAGGATGACAGCTTCCGGCATCGCGCATCGCTGGCTGCGCCAAAGCAACGAAGTGGTGACGCCCCGCTTCGGACCGGAACTTGCGGCAGATGCGAAAAGGCTGGGAACCACACAGTCGGCGATGACGGTTGATTCGTGGATGCCCAGGCTCGCAAACGCTGTGGCTGTCATTGGCAACGCGCCGACGGCGCTGTTCCGCCTGCTCGAATTGCTCGATGAGGGGGCGACGCCGCCAGCGCTGATTTTGGCTTTCCCTGTCGGATTTGTCGGTGCGGCTGAGAGCAAGAGAGAGCTGATGGCCAACTCCAGAGGCGTAGAGTTTCTGACACTGCCGGGTCGGCGCGGGGGATCGGCGATGGCGGCGGCCGCTGTCAATGCCTTGCTGGCCGGTGCGGCGGAATCTCTCCCGCAGCCCCCGGAAAACAGCCGGTGCGTCCGGCCATGAGTGTCTGGCTGGACGTTGTCGGAATCGGCGAAGATGGATTTGAAGGGCTGGCGCCTGCGGCCCGGGATGTGCTTGAAAACGCTGAGGTGATTATCGGCGGCGACCGCCATCATGCGCTGGCGCCGCACCTGCAGGCCGAACGCATTCACTGGCCGAGCCCGTTCTCGAAAATGACGGCGACCATCACGCGGCATCGCGGCAAAAGGGTGGCCGTTCTGGTGACCGGCGATCCGCTCTGGTACTCTGCGGGCGCACGCATTGCCCGCACCGTTCCGGGCGAGGAGGTGAGGTTTCATCCGCAGCTCTCCGCCTTCCAGCTTGCGTGCGCCCGCATGGGCTGGAGTCTTGCTGACACCGAAACGCTGACCGCCCACGGCAGACCAGTCGAACAAATCATACCGTGGATCCAGCCGGGCGCGCGGCTTCTGGTATTGACCGGCGGCAGCACGGCGCCGGGGGAACTGTCTCGGCTGCTGTGCGCGGGCGGGTTCGGTGCCAGCGCGGTCACCGTGCTGGGCGCTCTCGGCGGCCCGAATGAACAGCGCCTGTCGGGCACCGCCGCCAAATGGGCGGAAAACGACCCCTTGGCGCGGGTGCCCTCCTTTCACACTGTCTGCATCGAATGTGCGGCTGACCCGCTTTCGCGGCCTCTCGGCCGCGGACCCGGCCTTCCTGACGATGCCTTCGAAACTGACGGAAACTTCACCAAAAGAGAAGTGCGGGCGATCAGTGTCTGCATGCTGGCGCCCCACAGGGGGGCGCTGCTGTGGGATATCGGAACCGGCTGCGGAACCATCGCCATCGAGTGGATGCGGGCCGCCAGGGACAGCCGGGCCATTGGCATCGACCCGAACAAAGACCGCCTCGATTTGGCCCGCGGCAATGCCATGCGGCTGGGCGCTCCTGCGCTGCAGTTGATCAATGGCCGTGCCCCGGAGGCGCTGGATGATCTGCCTGACCCCGATGCCATATTCATCGGCGGCGGATTGAACTCCGATCTTGCGGCGAAAGCGCTTGCACGGCTGCGGCCCTTCGGCAGACTGGTCGCGAACGCGGTCACACTGGAAAGCGAGGCCCTGCTGCAGGAGCTTCACGCACAACAGGGCGGCGAACTTTCGCGCCTGATTTGCGCCCGGGCCAGCCCGCTTGGCAGCGGCAGAGGCTGGCGCGGACACATGCCGGTGACCCAGTGGAGATACGTCAAGTGACCGGGACGCTGATCGGCGTGGGACTCGGCCCCGGCGATCCAGAACTTCTGACCCTGAAAGCGGCGCGATTGATCAGCGCGGCACAGATTGTCGCCTATCCCGCTCCGGCGGGGGGAGAAAGCTTTGCCCGCAGCATCGCCGCTGAGCTGATTCCGCGGTCGGCAATTGAAATCCCGATCGCGATTCCCATGCAGGAAGAGCGTTTTCCGGCTCAGGACGTGTACAAACAGGCCGCTGAAACAATTGCCAGCCATCTGAAGACAGGGATAGACGTTGTTGTGCTCTGCCAGGGAGATCCATTCTTCTACGGTTCGTTCATGTTTCTGTATTCGCGGCTGGCCGCAGATTTTGCGGTCACGATCGTGCCCGGCGTTCCGTCGCTGGTGGCGTGCGCCGCCGCCGCCGCGCAGCCGCTCTGTGCCAGAATGGAAGCATTGTCAGTGCTGCCGGCGCCGTTGGCCGAGAAGGAGCTCGAAAGGCGGCTGCAGGTCAACGGCGCCTCCGTCATCGTCAAGATCGGCCGGCACATGGCAAAGACCAGGAGAGTTCTGGAACGGCAGAATCTGGCACAGCGCGCGGTTTACGTCGCGCATGCGTCGCTGCCGCGGCAGCAGGTGCTGCCACTGGCGCTGGCGCCGGAGGAAGCGCCTTATTTTTCGATAATTCTGGTCCCGGGACGAGATCCGTATGGCTCGTTTTGATGGTGCGGTGTTCTGCCCGGCGGCAGCCGGGCGGGAGATTGCCGATCGAATAGCGGAACAGCTGATGACAGTTGTGGTCGCGCCGGACAGCCTGCCGCGCAGAACCGATTTCGCAGCCGAGATGCGGAATGCGTATGCTGCCGGAATTCCTGTTGTCGGCGTCTGCGCAGCCGGCATTCTCATTCGAATCCTGGCGCCGTTGATCCACGACAAACAGACCGAGCCTCCGGTGCTGTGCATCTCGCCGGATGGAAGCACAGTGGTCCCGCTTCTCGGCGGACACCGCGGCGCCATCGCACTCGCGCGGCGGATTGCGCAACAGCTGGAATCGCGCACCGCCGTCACCACCGCAAGCGAGACAGTTCTGGGGATCGCCCTCGACGACCCGCCGGCAGGCTGGCGGCTCGAGAATCCACAATGCGTGAAGCCAGCCATGTCGGCGCTGCTTGCCGGCAAGCCGGTGCGCATCACCGGCGGGCTGTCCTGGCTTAGCCCCCTCAGAGAACGCGAAAATGTCTCATGGCACGCGCCTGGCGGACCCGACGATCCTGCCGTCATTCACACAGAAGGCGCGGAACCGCTGGTGTACCGCGCCCGGAATATTGCTCTCGGGGTGGGAAGTGTCCGAGAATGCGATCCGGACGCGTTGATTGCTTTGGCGCATTCGTCTCTTGCGGAAGCCGGCATATCCGCCTTTGCGGTCGATGGCGTGTATTCGATTGACATCAAGGCGGATGAGGCCGCCATCCATGAATTGGCGGACAATCTTGGAGTCGAGGCCAGATTTTATTCCGCCGAAACCCTGCGCCGTGAAACCGGCCGTCTCACCGCGCCCTCCGATGAAGTGTTCAGGGAAGTCGGAGTTTTCGGCGTCTCTGAGGCGGCGGCATTGGCAGCCGCCGGACCTGCGGGCGAGCTGATCCTCGCGAAGCGGAAATCTGACCAGGCGACCTGTGCCCTGGCACGCATTGGACCGGGCGGCGGAAAGCCCGGCAGACGGCGCGGAAAACTTATGATTGTCGGCATCGGCCCCGGACGCCCGGAGTGGCGGTCCACGGAGGCACTGCAGATGATTGCCGAGGCCGATGAGGTCGTTGGCTACAGCGGTTATCTCAGGCTGCTGGGACCGCTTGCCCAGGGGAAACCGTCAATTGAATTCGAACTCGGACAGGAAGAAGAACGGTGCCGGTTCGCGCTGGAGCGCGCCGGCGCCGGCCTCCGTATCGCGTTGATCTCATCGGGCGATGCCGGGATTTACGCCATGGCATCACCGGTCATGGAGCTGCTCGCCCGGAACGATGGCGAGGGCGGCGTGTCGGCAGCCGCCAGACGGGCGGCGATCGTCTGCGCCCCCGGCATTTCGGCCATGCAGGCGGCTTCGGCGCGCGCCGGGGCAATGCTAGGCCACGATTTCTGCGCGATTTCCCTGTCGGATCTGTTGACGCCGCGCGACATCATTCTGCGCCGCGTGGAAGCCGCGGCCGAAGGCGACTTCGTCATTGGCTTCTACAATCCGGTTTCCAAAAGACGGCAGACGCTTCTCAGCGAGACGCGGGATATTCTGCTTCGGCACCGGCCCCAGGACACGCCTGTTCTGATCGCCCGCCGGGTGGGCAGGGAAGGCGAACGGATCTCGCAGGTGCCTCTCGCGTCGCTCCACCCCAGGGACGCGGACATGATGACGATGATCATCGTTGGCAGCAGGTCGACGCGCGCCTTCAAGTCCGGCGATGCCAGATCTGGCGCCGCGGGCTGGCATCTCTACACCCCGCGGGGCTATGCAAACACGCTGGGCGGGCCGCCGTGACCGTCTATTTCGTGGGTGCAGGTCCCGGCGATCCGGAACTGATCACCGTCAAGGGTCAGCGTGTCATCGCATCCTGCCGGGTTTGCCTGTTTGCCGGATCGCTGGTTCCCCGCGGGGTCATTGCCGGCGTGCCGCCCGATGCCGACATCCATGATACAGCCGCAATGCATCTCGATGAGATCGTCGACATCATCGCAAAGGCCGATGCGCGGGGCCTGGATGTCGCAAGAGTGCATTCCGGAGACCCTTCCCTTTATGGCGCCATCGCCGAACAGACGCGAAGGCTGGATGCGCTCGGGATCGGGTTCGAGATCATCCCCGGCGTGCCGGCATTCGCCGCGGCCGCGGCGGCGATGCGGCAGGAACTCACTATTCCCGCAGTTGCCCAGACGGTCATACTCACCCGCACCGCCATGAAGTCTTCTGAAATGCCGGATGGCGAACAGCTTCGGTCGCTGGCGAAGACCGGTGCCACTCTTGTCATTCACCTTTCCGTTCGCAACACCCGCGCCATTCAAAGGCAGCTGATCCCCATTTGCGGCGAGGACTGTCCTGCCGTCATCGCATACCGCGTCGGCTGGACGGATCAGGCGATCGTTCGAACCGACCTTGCTCACCTTCACGCCAAGGTCCGCGAGGCGAAACTGACCCGCACTGCGCTGATTCTAGTCGGAAAAGCGCTCTCAGCGTCAGATTTCCGCGACAGCGCGCTCTATGACGCCGGGCACGCTCACATCCTGCGCCCCCCTACGGCTTCGCGGAAACGGCGCAGATCAAATGCGCAAACGAGCCGCTGACATTTTTCCGCACACTTCCCATCGCAGGAAGATCGGCGCCGTCGGCGTCCTTTGCATCGAACAGCGCCTGCCCCTCCGGGCCGCCGCACAGGGACGCGTAATGAAACTCGTGGGCGGCGTATGTTCCCCGAAACAGCTCCCCTTGGCGGGCTTCAAGCAGCCGATAGCCAAGGTGGAGCCTCCGCGCCTTGAATGAGGCGCTGTGATCCAGAAGACCAAGCATTTCGTGTTTATTCCCGTCACCGTCCTCAAGACCCTTTCCCAGCGCCATGTAGCCGCCGCACTCGCCGTATACGACCGCGCCGTCCGCCGCCGCCGCCCTCGTTCCCGATTTGAAACGGTCTGATCCGGCCAGCGTTCCCCCGTGCAGTTCAGGGTAGCCGCCGGGCAAGAACACCGCATCGGAATCTGCGTTCGGCGTTTCGTCATTCAATGGCGAGAAAAAACAGATTTCGGCGCCGGCGCGGCGCCAGCCGGCCAGCAAATGCGCGTAGAGGAAGCAAAACGCATCATCGCGCGCAACTGCAATTCGCTGACCCAGAGGCTGGACGCCGGTGTCAGTCCGCGTTGTCTTTGGTGGACGCACGGGCCGCGCGGCGGCGAGAAGCCGCTTCACATCAACATGCTCACGCACGGCTTCCGAGGCGGCGGCGAGGAATTCTTCCAGCCGGGAAAATTCGCCAGCCGGCACCAGACCAAGATGGCGCGACGGCAATTCAAGGCCGGAACAGCGCGGAATCGCTCCAAACACCGTCAGACCATGGGCTTCCGCAGCTGCCCGGATCATATCGGCGTGGCGGTCCGAGCCGACCCTGTTGGCTATGATGCCGGCAAGCCGGACACGGGGTCTGGCGGCAAGCAGTCCCAAAGCGGCGAGAACCGCGGAGTGGCTCTTGCGGCTGGCGTCAATGACCATGACCAGGGGCGCGCCGAGCGTTTCCGCAAGTTCTGCGGTGCTGCCGGTGCCAGCAGCGCCGGCGCCGTCCACGACCCCCATAGATCCTTCGACAATGAGATAGCCCGGATCGCTCTCCCGGGAGCCGCGCCCGGGCCGGCCAGCAGCGATGGAGCGCAGCAGGTCATCATCCATTGACCAGGCATCGAGATTGACTGACGCCGACCCGCAGGCGGCAAAGTGGTAGTTCGCGTCTATGTAGTCGGGACCGCTTTTCGCCGGCCTGACGCCTGTGCCATCGCGCGAGAGGGCGCGAAGCAGTCCAAGTGTCACCGTGGTTTTTCCGGAAAACGACTCGGGCGCCGTCAGCACAATCGCATTCGGCGTCCTCACCAGACGCCGCCCCAGCGCATCGCCGCGTTCGCATCCAATGGGTTTTGCCGCACCCGCGGCGCGACACCCTTGAGCGCCGCATGCCAATCAATGGCGAGCCGCAAGTAAACGCTGCTGCCAACACAAATGATCGCCGGGCCGGTGAAACCGTGTTCGGCGATATCGCGGGCAGCTGAACCCAGACGTGTCTCCAGCACACGCTGCGTTGCGAATGTCGCGTCAAACACCGCCGCAACGGGCTCTTCCCCGGAACGGCCGCCAGCAATCAGCGCAGCCGCGATCGAGCCTATGTTTTTCAGGGCCATGTACATCACGATGACCTGTGAGCCTTTGGCCAGGCTGTGCCAGTCGATGGCGCCGGGGGCGGCGCCGGTGCGGTCGTGCCCGGTGATGAAAGTCACAGACTGATTGGCGCCGCGGTGGGTGAGGGGTATTCCGGCATATGAAAGACCGCCGATGCCGGCGGTCACCCCGGGCGTTACCCGTATCGGCACATTTGCCCTGACCAGCGCAAGGGCCTCTTCTCCTCCCCGTCCAAAGACGAATGGATCGCCGCCCTTGAGGCGCGCGACCCTGTGTCCCTGCCGCGACAGTTTCACCAGCCGCACCGAAATGTCTTCCTGTTTCGGAGACGGTCTGCCGCCCCGTTTTCCTGCAAACCACAATCTCGGCGCCGGGCTGACGCCAGTCCAGAATCCTTTGATCGATCAGCGAGTCATGGACAATGACATCTGCCTGCGCCAGCGCCTGCGCGCCCTGCAGGGTCAAGAGCGACGGGTCTCCCGGGCCGGCGCCGATCAGCCAAACCATGCCCGGCGGAAACGCAGCCGGCTCCAGCTTCGCCAAGCGCAGAACCTGTGACGCGCCGGCCGCTTCCGTGCTCATTGGCTGCATGCTGCCGTCCCCAACCGGTCCTCGGCCGAATCCCGCGAATCGGTTTCAATGCTTTTGCGTTTGCAGTCAAACTCTTAATGTGCGGGAAATGGACCGCAAAAACAAATCGTCGCTCCGGACAGGATTCACAACCGGAGCCTGCGCTGCAGCCGCCGCCGCCGCCGCATGCAGAACACTGCTTGGAGGCAACAGCGTCGATCGGGTCAGCATTTGCCTTCCGAACGGCCAGACTCCGGCTTTCGCCGTGGAAAATCTGACTGTCAGGGATGACGGATGCAAGGCGTCGGTGCGAAAAGACGCAGGGGACGACCCGGACGTCACGCACAACGCGCTCATAGAAGTGACAGTCAGGCGGCTTGGCCCCGGCGCCGGCATCGTGTTCAGAGCGGGCGCCGGCGTCGGCACGGTGACCCGGCCCGGATTGCCGGTCGCGGTCGGGGAGCCTGCGATCAATCCGGTGCCGCGGCAGATGATCCGCGATGCGCTGAGGGGCATCGCCGCGGAGTCCAAATCCCGCGCCGATTTCGAGGTCACGGTGTCGGTGCCCGGCGGCGAAGCGATGGCAAAGCACACCTGGAACCCGCGCCTTGGCATTGAAGGCGGGATTTCTATTCTCGGCACCACAGGGATCGTTCGCCCGTATTCCTGCGCCGCATGGATCGCTTCAATTCACCGCGGAGTGGATGTGGCGCGCGCCGGAGGCGCGGACCACGTGGTGGGATCGACCGGCGCGCAGTCAGAGGCGGCGGCAAAACGGTTTTACGCTTTGCCTGACTGGGTTCTGCTGGACATGGGCGACTTTGTCGGCGGCCTGCTGAAATATCTGCGCCGCCACCCGCTGCAAAAACTGACGGTTGCGGGCGGGTTTGGCAAATTGACCAAACTGTCGCAGGGCGCATTGGATCTGCACTCCGCCCGTTCGCAGGTGGATTTCGCGGCGCTCGGCCGCCTCGCGGCGACAATTCACAGCGACGACAGAATGGGCAGCGCGGTCGCAAACGCGAACACGGCGATGCAGGCGCTGCAGATTGCGGGACCTGAACTGGCGGAGGGAGTTGCGGCAAGAGGCCTGCCGGCGATCGAAAAGGTGCTTTCGGGCACGCCAATTGATGTGGAAGTCATGATATTTGACCGCACCGGAGCCTTGGTTGCCCGGAAGAGCCGAATTCCGTTTCCCGAAAGCGCGGTGAAGGCTTGATCGTGCGGGTGTTGCTGTTGGCAGGCACGCGGGAGGCCAGAACGCTTTGCGCCAAACTTGCGCGTTTGCCCGATCTTGCTGTCACCGCGTCGCTGGCTGGGACAGCCGCCACGGTGGAGCCCTATCCTGTCAAAACGCGCCGGGGCGGATTTGGCGGCGTGCCAGGTCTTGTGCGCTGTCTGCGGGAATGCGATGTGAATCTGCTGATTGACGCAACCCATCCGTTTGCTTCCAGGATCGCCGCGAACGCCTGTGCCGCCGCCATGCAGACAGGAATCCGGTATATGCGGCTGGCACGGCCGCCGTGGAGCCTGCTGGATATATCCAATGTGACTCAATCCGAGAGTCTTGCCGCCTTGTTCGCTTCGCTTCCAAGCGGCGCTTCTGCCTTTGCCCCGCTTGGAAAGAGCGGCAATATGGGCAGGATTGACAGCCTGATCCGAAGCCGTCCGGATGTGCGGTTCGCACTGCGGTCAATCGCCAGGCCGGAGGCGGCCATTCCCCACAATGTCTGTGAATGGATTCTGCGCCGCCCGCCCTTTTCCCTTGAGGACGAACTCGCCGTCCTGCGCCGGCAATCTGCGGATTGCCTGCTGTGCCGAAACTCGGGCGGCAAGGTCAGCTTCACCAAGATCGACGCCGCCTCGCAGCTGGGCCTGAAAATTTTTGTGCAGGCGCAGCCCCTTCCGCACCCGCTTCCGCCGAATGGAGAGGCCTTTACAGACACTGACGCCCTTGTCCATGCAGTGCGGCGCGGATTGTCCAAAAACCGGCAAAGCGGCGGGCAGGATGTGAAATGATCCCGCCGCATCGCCGGTCTGGCGCGCCCGCTGCCGGTCGATAGTCGGAAAATCTCGCAAAACCGAAAGCCTCTCTGAATCGATCGGCGGGCAAACGGATGCCAATGCCCTTGTTTCGGGTCCGGCCATGCCAAAAGACAACAATGCCGGCAGAGAACACCTTATCTCCGCAGGAGCTGCGCCGCGCTCGCTGCGCAGCAGCCAGGCGCCTTCGCAACTGAGCATGTAAAGCACGGAACTTGCACATGTTTTGCAGCAATTTCGGAGGTGTTTCCGGCCCGCCCGATTTCATTCGTTGACCTCTGCCTCTGTGGGCACTTGCGTGCGGGCCGGCAGTCGCGGCTGTGCGCGTTGGTTATAGGGTAAAGATGCATGCCGTATTGTCTGCGCTGTTGCTGCGGCGCTGGCGGCGCTGCTTGCCGGGTGCAGCAACAAATAGACACCGCTATTGGTGCTGATTTTTCCGGGGAATGCGGGAACCGTTCAAACCGTGCCGGGTGAAAACAGCGAAACCGCCGGAACATTGACTGCGGCTCTGTCGAAGACGGCAGAGGGCAGAGTCGACTGGGTCACAAGGCCGGCAGCTGAAACGGCGACCGAAAAGGGCTGGGTTGAGGCCTCCGGAAAGGACGCCGCCACAGGCACAGCAGACCATCGCATCGAGAGCGCCGACCCGGATGCTGTTTTCGTCGGGTTTGGCGCCGACGGCCAAGTCACTGGCGTTTCTCCCATCGCAGACAGTGTTTCGCAGCCGGTGTCAATGACCGGAAACCTGACCCCGAGGGCAGGGATCAGGGGTCCCGCGACGCACGCTTTTGAATCGTCATCCGACAACACAAGAACCGCGAGTCTGGTGGCAGTGTTGCCGGTACCGGACTTATCGGGCAGCGCCAGCCAATCCGACTTCACGCCTTTGGATATTGGCTTGAATTCACCGCCGAAGCCGCTGGCGACAGCCCGGCCGCCTCATCGGCCGGCGCCGGTGTTTTTGCCGGGGGCGCCCACTTTGACGGCAACCGCGTGCTGCCGGCCGTTGGCAAGGCAGAATTCAGCGGCCATGTGCTGGGGGTTGTTTCGGACAGCGGGAGACCGACCGAAGTCCATGGTGACCTTGCGCTGGAAGCCGATTTTGCAGCAGGCCGCATCAGGGGGCTTGCGCAGGACTCCGTGACCTACAACCGAGCGGATCACCCTTTCAATTCCTACAAAATCGCGCTCGATTTTGAATACGCAGGCTCAGCCTTCACACGAACAAATGCCGATGGCGCAGATGACAAGCTTGGCCGGTTCGCCAAAGAACCCACCATGACCGTCGGCACGTCAAGGTTCGATCTGACTGGCGGAAAGTGGACAGGCGTGTTCAGCGGCGGCAGCGGAACGCCCGGTTCCGTCGCCGGAACGATCACCGCCAGCTGGGAACAGATGCCGCCTCATCGGGTTCGTTCGCGGGCGCATATGGCGCCACAGGGCACGCCGAGTCGGCGGCCCAATAGAGATGGAATGATATCGAATGTTCGCAATTTTGGGGCTGCAATCCAAGGCTAGATTGCTTGCCCTTTGGCAACAACGCTGGAGATTCAACAAATTGAAGGCCCCCGGAAATTCCCATTATGAAGGGCTTACGCTGCTTCAGGCCGCTGAAATGTTCAGCGATGACCCGAAGGCTCATCCTGATGGCCGTCGATGCCATTCTCGGTTTGACCAATCCGGTTCGGGCAAAGGACAACCTTCAAGAGTCTTGACCCGACGCTCACGATGACGCAGGCAACGGTGTGTTCTTTGTTGCGAACGGTGCGGAAACAAGGATTGAGGCCGGCGAGACACTCGGATTCGGCAACAATCAAACAGTTCTCAGAACAAGCGGCATCATTGTTCCCGTTTTCAATTATTGGGAAAGATACGATCCGAATATGTGGGAGTGGATTGACGTCAAACAAGGTGCAGGCCAATGACCGGTTCTCGGCAACCCAAACCGCCGCATGAACGCGAACACAAACCTCCTGCTGAGAATCAGCAGGATTTGGTGATGTTCAGCCTGAATTCGATTGAGAGGAAACTTGATTCTTTCGCGATTGATTTGGGCAATCTTGATCGGCGGATTCGGTCCTTGGAAGAAAAGGCAAATTGGGCGATAGGCGCATTTGCAGGCGCCGCGGCCATAGCTGTAACGGCAGGCGTGCTTGCCTGCCTTGGTTTAGAGATAAGCATATCACCGCCAGGCGGCATAACGGAGTTAACAGGTGGCGGAAGATGAAATTGCATCGGCTGTCAGGCTGAAGTCCGGAGCTCCGTCCGTGATAGCGCTGACGACCCACAGCGATTCTGACGGGGCACTGCAGGTCTATTGCAGTTGTTTCACAGCGACTGAAACCATGCGCTTTTCGTTTCCTATTGCCGCACGAAAACTCGTCGGATCATCAAACACCTGATCAGGCGCAGTTGTCACTGTTCGATACAGTCCCAAAAATCACGCAGTCTGAGGGTTGATGACCGCAACACCCGCCGCTTCATTTGTTGATCGTTGGACCAGGCAGCGCTTGCCCCGGCGAAGCGCTGGGAACGAAGGGCAGGTTCCGCTAAACCATTGGGCCCGTTCAATTGTCCCTTGACTTCGGCAGCCGCGATGGCGCATGCTTCCCGGAGGGGCGGTTGGTTTCTTGTCGAATGTGGTAGGACTTCTTTAGAATGAGTGTTCGGCTGATTCAGCGCGCGCTGCGCGCAGGTGCGATTGCCGCCGCACTGTCGTTCGGCGCCGCGGCGGCGGCAACGAACCCGGACTCCAGCATTTCGACCGCGACCTGGATGGAAATTGCCAACAACCATGCTGAGGCTGGCCAGTACCGGCAGGCTCTCAAAGTGCTGTCTTCAATTGTGCAGACAAGAGAAAACCGCGTGGAAGTGTTGTTTCTTGTCGGACTGGCTTCGGTCGGTGAGGCCCAGAAAACCAGCGACGAGAGCAAGAAAGCCATTTTGCTCGCACAGGCAGTCGAGGCGTTTCACACGATCTTGATAACAAATCCCGATCTCTTGAGAGTGCGTTTGGAATTGGCCCGAGCGTTTTTCCTGCAGGAAAATGATTCGCTTGCGCGTGAACATTTCGAACGCGTTCTCGCCGGTAATCCGCCCCAGCCCGTCGTGGCAAACATCGACAGGTTCCTGCAGGTGATTAAGGCGCGGCGCCGTTGGGATGCGTCAATGGGCTTTCGGCTCGTCTCTGACAGCAACTTCAATGCCGAAGCCTCTGACAAAACGATTTTGATCAATTTTCTAGGAACTGAATTGCCGTTCCAAGAAGATTCAGCTCCGCCACAATCTGGATTCGGCATCCAGATCTCGGGCAGCGCCGAATACCGGACCCCTGTCACAGATCGCCTCAAACTGAGATTCGGTGTCAGCGCAACGAATACCGCCTATCCCGGAAGTGAGTCTGACCGGACAGTTCTGACTTTCTACAGCGGACCCAAATACGCACTGAGCCGAGACCATGATGTCAGTTTGCTGGCCGTGACCACGTTGGATGCCCAGGACAATGCGCCGAGCCGCCGATTCGGCTTGAGGGCAGAGGGAGGACACAGCCTCGGCTTCCGCACATACCTTCGAACGCATTTGGGGGTGCACAGAAAAACACACACGCGGGACGGACAAAGCCACCTCGACGGAAATGAATATGAAGCAGGCGCAAATGTGACCTTCCGGCTTTCGCCGACGGTCAATGTTGACGGCGGGCTGTCATATTCACGGAGCGCGCCGAAAGGCGCCCCGGCCAGCCGCCGCCGGACAGTTGTCGGCGAAGCGGGGATTTCGACGCTACTGCCCAGCGGATTCACCGTTGGATTTTCGGGCTCGCTTGCAGACACAAAATACGCAGGAATGCCGGGGGGCGTGCCGACCCGGGACAGTTTGCCCCGGTCTGACAGCACAAAGTCGCTGCAGGCGAAATTGCTACACCGGGACTTCACTCTGTTCGGCTTCAGTCCAGAACTCGCAGTGGCGCACGAAAGACTCGACACAAATGCGCAGGCGGCAAATTACCAGCGCAACCGGGCCTGGATCAATCTGGTCCGCCAATTCTGACAGTTTCAATCATTTCCGCGTGAAGTGAAGCATTGGCGATTCGAAAATCGACCGCCGCACGCGGCGAGCCGACAACGTTTCCGCACCCTCCATCCGCTGCGGGTTTTTTCTGCTGAACACATGGCCTCACTGCCGGCGCGACACGGCCCGGCCCGCGGATCTGCAGGGGTTGGGGATCGCATGAGCGCCGCCGCCGTTCAGATTTGCGCTAAGCGCGGCAAGTGGCTATGCGTCAACCGGCTCATTCGAATCTGAAAGCCTGCACAAGCGGGCCGGAGTACCATCCAATATGCCAAAACGGATTTCCGCCACGGTGGTCACCGGATTTCTGGGCGCCGGCAAAACAACACTGATCCGCCATCTCCTGGAGAATTGCCAGGGCGAGCGCATTGCTTTGATAATCAATGAGTTCGGCGATCTCGGGGTTGACGGCTCGATATTGGACGGCTGCGGCGTTTCAGGATGTGGAGACGGCGGGATCATCGAACTTTCAAACGGCTGCATCTGCTGCGCTGTCGCTGACGAATTCGCGCCGGCGATGCTGTCCTTGACGGAAATGGCAGACCCGCCTGACCACATCATTATCGAAACTTCTGGCCTGGCGCTGCCACAGCCATTGGTGCGCGCGTTCAATTGGCCGGAGCTGCGCACACGCGTGACCGTTGACGGCGTCGTCGCCGTCATTGACGGCCCGGCGGTCAAGGCCGGTCTGTTTGCACACGATCACGCCGCCCTCGAACGCCAGCGCCGTGCCGATGACAACCTTGATCACGACACACCGCTCGCGGAGCTGTTTGACGATCAGCTGGCCTGCGCCGACCTCGTCATCATCAACAAGTCCGACCTGTTGATCCCCCGCGACCTGGCGCGGATCAAGAATCAAATCGCCCGGCAAATCCGCGCCGGAGCCTCGGTCCTGTCAGCCGCGCATGGCGCCGTCTGCCCGCAGATTGTTCTTGGCATGCAGGCCGGTGCGGAACACACTGTGGCCGACAGAATGGAAATCCACCACCTGCACGATGACGCGCATGAATCCGAAAACGGCGAAGACCCTGGCCACGGCCATGACGAGTTTGAATCGTTTGTTGCCGATCTGCCCGAGGCGGCCTGCCCCGACAGGCTTGCCGAGGGTATTGAGAGGGCAATAGTCGCGCACAGCCTGCTGCGCGTTAAGGGATTCGCCTCAGTCCGGGATAAGCCAATGCGGCTAGTGGTTCAGGCGGTGGGACCGCGCGTGAACCGCTATTTCGACATTCCCGCCGACAACACCTCGCCGAGAACAACCCGCTTGGTTGTGATCGGACTGGCCGGCATTGACCGGTCGTCAGTGGAGAAAGCGCTCGAAGCCGCGACCGGGGGCTGAATGCATCTGCTTGCTGCCCAGAGCGGCATAGTCTCCGACGGCGCCGAACCGATAGACCCCGGTCAATCCCCGGCGGACATTGTCTTTCTTTCCGCCGCCGATACCGATCTGGCCGCGCTGGCGGCGGCCAATGCAAGGCAGAATCCCGGACCGGACTTTCTGCGGCTGGCTCAGCTGTCCTGGCTTGCGCATCCATTGGCGACGGATCTCTTCATCGATAACACCGCATCACGGTCCAGGCTGGTGGTCATCCGCGCTCTCGGCGGGCTTTCCTATTGGAGCTACTGCCTGGAACAATTCGCATGCCGGCTTCCTGGGTCGGGAGTCAAACTGGCGGTGCTGCCCGGCGACGACAAACCCGACGAGGAATTGTTCGAACTGTCATCAGTGTGCCGCGGCGACTGGGAACAGCTGCTTGGGTTTTGTGTTGAGGGAGGACCGGACAATGCGTCAGGCTTTCTGGCGCTGTGCCGCCATATTCTCGATGGCGATGAACGCCCGCCGCCGCCGCGGCCGTTGCTGCGGGCGGGATGTTACTGGCCCGGATTGACTGCGCCCGGAATCGCCGACCTCAGGCGGCAATGGTCCGGCCGGAGAAAGGTATGCGCAATTGTGTTTTACCGGGCGCTGCTGCAGTCCGGAAGCACCGAACCAATCGACGCGCTGATTGACGCTCTGACACGGAGAGGGATCAATCCGATGCCTCTCTATGTCGCATCCCTAAAGGATCCGCTGTCTGCCGCCACGCTGTCGACACTGTTTTCCGAGAAGGGGCCGGACGCCGTGCTCAACCTGACAAGCTTTGCCGTCAGCTCACCGGGCGTGTCCAGCCTTGAACGCCAGCCAACGCCGCTCGATCGCCCGGACCGTCCTGTTTTGCAGGCAATTCTAGCTTCCCTCAGTGAGGACATCTGGCAAGAGGCTGATTACGGACTTCCCGCCCGCGACATAGCGATGCATCTTGCGCTGCCGGAAGTGGACGGAAGGATCTCCAGCCGCGCGATTGCGTTCAAGTCCCAGTCCCGGCTTGACGAGGCGACGCAGTGTCCGATCACATGCCACTATCCGCGGAAGGACCGTGTCACGTTTGTCGCTGATCTCACGGCAAACTGGATCCGCCTCGGTCAGAAGCCGGCAGCTGAGCGGCGAGTCGCGCTGCTGGTGGCGAACTATCCCAACCGGGACGGTCGGCTTGCCAACGGCGTTGGCCTCGACACCCCGGCTTCGGCTGCCGTCATCTTCAAGGCCATGGAGGACAACGGTTACAATATTGGCGATGCGCCAGCCAATGCCGCCGAATTTATGCGGGTGCTGCTGTCCGGGCCGACAAACCGGAACGGCAAGTCCGGGTTTCACAAGGGCGGCTGCCGGCTGCGCCTCGACGCATACCGCCGCCACTATTCTGATCTGCCAGAGTCGGCCCGCGCGGAGATCGAGGCGCGTTGGGGACCACCGCAGCATGATCCGGCGCTGGCCGATGACGAATTTGTTCTGGCCGCACACCGTTTTGGCAATCTCGTGGTCGCCATCCAGCCGCCACGGGGCTACAACATTGACCCGGAATCCACCTATCACAGCCCGGACCTGCCGCCGCCGCACTCCTATCTGGCATTCTATTTTTGGCTGCGAATGGAATTTGGCGCGGATGCCGTCATCCATCTGGCAAAACACGGTAACCTTGAGTGGCTGCCGGGAAAGGCAACGGCGCTTTCTTCCGCGTGTTTCCCGGAAGCCGCCCTTGGTCCATTGCCGAACATCTACCCGTTTATCGTCAATGATCCAGGCGAGGGCACCCAGGCAAAAAGACGCGCGCAGGCCGTTATCATTGACCATCTCACGCCGCCGCTGACCCGTGCGGAAACCTACGGTTCGCTGCGCGATCTCGAATTATTGATTGACGAATACTACGAAGCGGCGGGTGTTGATCCGCGCCGCATCAGCCATCTGCGCGACCGCATTCTTGAAACCATGTCATCAGCGGACATTGACACCGACGCCGGCATAGACAGCGATGACGATGCCGACAGCCAGCTGCGCAAGCTGGACGCCTATCTGTGCGAACTCAAGGAGAGCCAGATACGGGACGGGCTGCATATCTTCGGGATCCCGCCGGACGGAGACCGTGAGCGGGATTTGCTGGCCGCACTGGCGCGCATTCCCCGGGGCAACGGCAAGGCGGAGAACGCCTCGTTCTTGCGGGCGCTCGCGGAAGATCTGCGGATGGACGCGGACTTTGAACCTCTTGACTGCGACATGTCCGCCCCATGGCACGGGGCAAGGCCGGCGGAGCTCAAGGCGGTGAGCGATGCGAACTGGCGGAGCGCGGGCGACACTGTTGAACGCCTGGAGCTGTTCGCACAGGCCGTCATCGCCGGTGAGGCGGATCCCCCGGGCGATGCCTCGTCTCTCGTATTTGGACAGATCAAAGAGCAGCTGAGACCATCGGTCAGGCGCTGCGGCGGCGCGGAAGTCGCCTCGCTGCTTGCTGCGCTGGATGGAAGATTTGTCAAGCCGGGGCCGTCGGGCGCGCCGTCGCGTGGCCGGCCGGATGTCCTGCCGACGGGCCGCAACTTTTTTTCCATTGACAGCCGCGCGCTGCCGACCGCAACCGCATGGACGCTGGGCTGGAAGTCAGCTTCGCTGCTGGTCGAACGCTGTCTCCAGGACAACGGCGATTGGCCGCGCGCGATCACGCTGACAGCCTGGGGCACCTCCAACATGCGCACCGGCGGTGATGACATTGCGCAGGCGCTTGCCTTGATGGGAGTCCGGCCGGTCTGGGATCAGACGAGCAACCGTGTCACAGGTTTTGAAGTGATTCCGGCCGCTGCGCTGGGCCGGCCGCGCGTGGATGTGACGCTGCGGGTCTCAGGGTTCTTCAGAGACGCCTTTCCAGCACAGCTTGATTTGGTTGCGAGCGCTGCGAATGCGGTGATGCGGCTCGAAGAACCGCCGGACGTGAATCCGGCTGCCGCGAGTTTTCGCAAGGATTCTGATAAATTGGGGGCCGAGCGCGCGGCTTTTCGTGTGTTCGGCTCCAAACCGGGAGCGTACGGCGCCGGGCTGCAGGCGCTGATAGATGAAAGAGTTTGGAACGATCGCAGCGACCTCGGCGACGCCTATACCGAGTGGGGAGGGTATGCATTCGGCAGCGGAGCCGATGGCATTGCCGCCCACACCGCGTTTTCGGCAAGGCTGGCGGCAACCGAGATTGTTGTCCAAAATCAGGACAATCGCGAGCATGACCTTTTGGACAGCGACGATTACTATCAGTTCGAGGGAGGCGCGTCGGCCGCGGTCGAACAGCTGCGCGGCACACGTCCGGTCATCTATCACAACGACCATTCCCGCCCGGAGCGGCCAGTGATCAGAACGCTGGATGAAGAAATCGGCCGGGTGGTGCGATCACGCGTCGTCAATCCCAAATGGATCAATGGAGTCATGCGTCACGGCTATAAGGGCGCTTTCGAGATGGCTGCGACCGTGGACTATATGTTTGCCTTTGCGGCGACGGCGGGAGCCGTGAAGTCGCATCACTTCGATCTCGTTTACGCCGCATTTGTCGATGATGACGAGGTCAGAGAGTTTATCAGTGAAAACAATCCGCCGGCTCTCGCCGAGATCGCCGAAAGGCTGACTGAGGCCATCGAACGGAAACTCTGGCATCCGCGGCTGAACTCAGTGCCGGGCCGTCTGACCCGGTTGCTGGAGGGATGACATTCGCAAGCTGTGGTTCGGCTGCGCTTTGTCAATGCGAGAGGCCGGGACAAATCAATCTAAACACAACTGACCCGCTGCAGTCCGCAACTGCCTGAATGATGGCGCAGGCGACTGTTCGTTTGGTTCTGTTGCGTGCCGTTGAGCGCTCCTGAGGTTGCCCGGGGAGTTTGGAAAGCGATTTGGCTGACACCAAGTCACATTTGTGAATCTGCGGCTGCAGCGCGGTCGGCGATACAGGCTTTGCCCAGGCTTCTTCGGCGCAGTGTTGTTCCGGCCCGTATTGACCTTGAGGTCAGGCGGCAGGCAATCGAACGATTCGAAGTCATGGGAATCAAGAATTCGGCGGCCATTCGCATGTTCCCAATGCAATCTGTTGCTGCGAAATCCCCGCCGATGGAGATCAAATGGCCAAATGCGCCGACCCGCGTTGCGATTGAGGCTGCAAGACGGAAAGAAGTCGAACCCTATGTCGTCGTTGATGATCTGTCTGCGGGTTTGAAGACTGACTGAACTTCTTGGAATCCACACCTTTTGGCAGATTGATGCATATGGACGACTGTGAATGATTTGTGCAGAAATTTGCCAGTATGGCCTGTGTCCGCGGCAGGCAATCGGTTTTCCGGGACGGAACTGAAAGCTGGCTGTATCCGCTGTGCCTGTGCGGGTGACGCACCGAGCCATAGAATTTACCACACCCGCAAGCGGGTGAACGCCGACAGCCGCGGCTCCGTGCGGCTGGTCCGGCTGCAGCGCCCGGGAAGTGATGAGATCCGGCGCCGGCCTGGGTCTTGGACGGAACGCAGGCGGCGATTTCGGATCAAGTGTCTCGTCACAGTGATCTTGACGGTTTGAGCCTGTTGATTTCAGTTCAGGCAGACTTTCCGGGCCGACGAGCGCCCGGATGCTTCGGTGTTTTCCGGGGATGCGTTTGATCAACCGGCCACGGCGGTCCGCGCGAACCCGCCGGCGTGGCGCTCCCGCTGGACCCTTGAGCCGCTGAGCGGCGAAAAGGTCCGGCTCACGGAACACAGGCGCCTCTCAGAGATCGATCTCATGCCATGGCGCAAGGACAAGCGGCGCATTCCCAAGGCCGACGCGGTGTTCGTCGCCGCCATGGAGGTCGTTCTCGGCCTCTGCGGCGAAACAGCAGACCCGAAACGGCCCGCGGTCTGAATCGATGATTGCGCGGCGCGGCAGCTGCCCAGAATCTCAAGAGTGGGTGAGCAGGCACATGACTGGCGCCAACCGTCCGCGTTGGAAACCGGCAATTCACAGTGTGTTTCAATTTCCACCGACTGCCTCGGCGGCAAAAAAAGGTGTTGCCGCCGACATCATCTTTTCGTGAATTGCGGGCGCAGACCCGCAGACCGTAGCCGTCTGGCCCGCAGACGAAAGCCCGGCGGACGCCGCCGGCGATTCAGGTTTGGCTGTTATGGAACGCCATTGATGACTGAACTGCGCGGCTGTGAGCAGCTGGGCGGCGTTGTCATCGCGTTCGAGACCGCTTTTCCTCACAACCGGTTCCATTGACGAATCGAAACCGGGCGGCAGAAACGGCTTAAAACATCCATTTCGCAAAACCGTCTTTGGCAACTGTGGCTTTGCGGTTAATCTGCGGTTGTGTGATTGGCGGACAACGGGAAAGGGGCGCGTCAAATGACCGATGATCTGGATCGTCACAAGAAAAAGATGGCGAAGAAAAAAGCGGCCAGAGATAGGATCATGGCCACCAAGACCGAGACCAAGGGTCTGATCATCGTTCACACCGGTAAGGGAAAAGGCAAGTCATCCGCCGCGTTCGGTATGGTGTTCCGATGCATCGCGCACCGGATTCCCAGCGCCGTCGTGCAGTATATCAAGGGCGGCATGGCAACCGGTGAACGCGACCTCATCCGTGAGCGGTTTTCTGACATCTGCCAGTTCCACACCATGGGAGAGGGATTCACATGGGAGACACAGGACAAATCCAGAGACATTGAAATGGCGCAGGCCGCGTGGCGGAAAAGTCAGGAACTGATCACAGATCAAACCATCCGGATGGTGCTTCTCGATGAGATCAACATCGCAATCCGCTACGCCTACCTGGACGCCGGCGAGGTCTGCGCATTCCTGTTGAACGAAAAGCCCGCCGACACCCATGTTGTGCTGACCGGGCGCAACGCCAGCCCGAAACTGCTCGAAGCCGCTGACCTCGCGACCGAGATGTCGCTGCTGAAACATCCTTTCAGGGACGGGGTCAAGGCGCAGCAGGGCATCGAATTCTGACCCGGAACACCCCTCTGGCCGGCTGAGTTTGTATGGCCAGATCGCTCATGATCCAGGGCGCCGGCTCCAATGTCGGCAAATCCGTCATTGTCGCCGGACTGTGCCGCGCCCTGTCGCAGCGCGGATACCGTGTCTGCCCGTTCAAGCCGCAGAACATGTCGAACAATGCCGCCGCGGTTGCTGACGGATCAGAAATCGGCAGAGCGCAGCAGCTCCAGGCGCAGGCCTGTGGAATCACGCCGACCGCGGATATGAACCCGGTGCTTTTGAAACCGGAAACTGACATCGGCGCACAGGTGGTCGTGCATGGAAAACGGTTCACGACTGTCAATGCTCGCGGTTACGCGAAACTTCGGCCGCAGCTGATGGCGGCGGTCCTGGAAAGTTTCGGCCGCGTTTGCGCAGTGGCGGACATTGTTCTGGTTGAAGGCGCCGGCAGTCCCGCGGAAACAAATCTCCGCAAGGGCGACATCGCCAATATGGGGTTTGCCAGCGAGGCAGGGGTTCCGGTGCTCCTCGTGGGAGATATCGAGAGGGGAGGAGTTATTGCGCAGCTTGTCGGAACCAAGTCCGTTCTCGACCGGGCGGACGCGGAGCTGGTCCGGGGGTTCGCAGTCAACAAATTCCGCGGCGATCTGACACTGTTCGACGACGGGATCCGGACGATTGAAGACATGACCGGCTGGCGGAGCTTTGGGACAATCCCTTGGTTTGACCGCGCCCGCCTGTTGCCGTCCGAAGATGCGCAGGACCTCATGAAGATTGCGCCGCATCGCGGAATCATGAAAGTTGTGTGCCTGGCCCTTTCCCGCATCGCCAATTTCGACGATCTGGATCCGCTGCGCCTTGAGCCTGAACTGTCGGTGGAAATGCTGCCGCCAGGCTGCGCGCTGCCCGGCGATGCGGGGCTGGTGATCGTGCCAGGGAGCAAATCAACGCGCGGCGACCTTGCGTTTTTGCGTCGGCAGGGCTGGGATGTGGACATTTTCGCGCATGTCAGGCGCGGCGGGCGTGTCCTGGGAATCTGCGGCGGATATCAGATGCTGGGCCGCACAATCCGGGATCCGGATGGGCTGGAAGGCACAGCCGGTGACGACCGGGGATTGGGGCTGCTCAATGTCGAAACCACCATGCTGCCGGAGAAGCGGGTTCGCCAGGTGTCGGCTAGGGCATCCAGACAAGGTCCGGAATTTCAGGCCTATGAGATCCATATCGGCAGGACCTGCGGACCCGACACGCGCCGGCCCTATGCGTTTGTTGACGAAAACGGAAGGCTGCGTCCCGATGGGGCGGTTTCCGGCGACAGGCTGATCGCAGGCACCTATCTGCACGGGCTGTTCGCCGATGACGGGTTTCGGCGTGAATGGCTGGCGCAGCAAAGTGTCAGAGCGGGCGGGCGCAGCCACCGGGCGGAAATCGAATCAACACTTGACGCGCTTGCGGATCATCTTGAGCGGCATATCGATATTGAGGCGCTGATCCGCCAGATGCGGTCGATGGCGTGAATTCCCGGAGACGGCCGTCTCAGGCGACCATCCGTGACAGGGCGCACTGTGACCACAGGTCAGAAAGCGCGCCGGCCAGATATTCGATGTCGGCGTCTGTGTGCAGAGGTGTTGGCGTGATCCGCAGCCGTTCGGTTCCCTTGGGAACGGTCGGATAATTGATCGGCTGCACGTAGATGCCGTAATCCTCCATCAGCATGTCGCTGATGCGCCGGCATTTCTCCGGATCCTTGATCATGACAGGAACGATGTGGCCGGGGTTTGCGGCATGCGGAATGCCCAGCCCGTCGAACCGCGCGCGGACCTTCTCCACCTGGCGGCGGTGCCGGAGGCGCTCGATTGGGCTCGATTTGAGATGCCGCACCGATGCGAGCGCGCCGGCGGCGACAGAAGGAGGCAGCGCGGTTGTGAAGATAAAGCCGCTGGCGAATGAACGGATAAAGTCGCACAGCGCATCTGAACCGGCGATGTAGCCGCCGATCACACCGTATGCCTTGCCGAGTGTCCCCTGGATCAGCGTGACACGGTCGGCGACCCCGTCGCGGGCCGCAATCCCGGCTCCTCCCGGTCCATACATCCCGACCGCATGGACCTCATCAAGATACGTCATGGCGCCGTGTGTGTCCGCGACATCGCAGATTTCGGCAATCGGCGCGATGTCCCCATCCATCGAATAAATGGATTCAAAGGCAACGATCTTGGACGCATCCGGATCGCAGTCGGAAAGCCTGCGCTCAAGATCGCGCGGATCGTTGTGGCGCCAAATGACCTTGCCGCACCGCGCGTGGCGGATTCCTTCAATCATTGAGGCGTGGTTCATGGCATCGGAAAAAATCACCGCCTTCGGCAAACGCGCACCGAGCGTCGACAGCGCTGTCCAGTTCGAGACGTAGCCCGATGTGAACAGCAGTGCCGACCGTTTGCCGTGCAGATCGGCCAGTTCCCGCTCCAGCTGCACATGAAAATGCGATGTGCCGGAAATATTGCGGGTGCCGCCGGCGCCCGAACCGCACTCATCGATCGCGGATTTCATGGCCTCCAGGACCAGCGGGTTTTGCCCCATTCCCAGATAGTCGTTTGAGCACCAGACGGTGACTTGGCGCTCGCCGCCGCGAAAATAGTTCGTCGCCCGCGGAAACGATCCCCGCTGCCGCTTGAGATCCGCGAAGTGTCGGTAGTTTCCATCGGCCTTGAGCTGGCTAAGCTGGCGAATGAATTCCTGCTCAAACTGGCCGGTCATTGGAATCCAATTTCAGTTCCTTTTTGTGGATCTCCCGATGCGCCAGGGGCCCGGAAGCACGAAGGCTTGTAACAGCAGAATTGCCGCCGCTCAAATTGCTTCTACCTATGGGCCACATTTCAGCGGCGAAAGCGTTGTGATGTCCTGCCCCGGCCCGCGCCTGCGAATCGCCCCGTCCGTCCGGCGGCAATGCTCAGGATGAAAACGGCTTTCGCGAACACTGGAAACGGGTGGCAGCGCGTCAGTTGCGTTTGCGGCGCCGGGGTGAGCGCCGGCCCGGCTGGCCAGACTTCGAACGGCCCTTGGCAGGCTTGAGATCGGCCACCGACTTTTCGATATCCGACTGGCGGGCAAGCGGGTCGTCCGCCACAAGCAAGTCCACCGTCTCAAGGCGTTTGACCTCGTCACGCAGTCGCGCGGCTTCCTCGAATTCGAGGTTTTCGGCCGCCTCGAACATCTGTTTGCGCAAGGCTTTCAGGTGCGTCTCGAGATTTGCCCCGATCAGAGGCTTTTCGACAGTGGCGGTGATTCTCGCTTGGTCGGTGTCACCGGCATACAGCCCTGCCATCACATCGGCGACATTCTTGTGGATCGTCTCTGGCGTGATGCCATGCTTCTGATTGTAGGAGATCTGTTTTTCGCGCCGCCTTTCGGTCTCTCCTATGGCCCGTTCCATTGAGCCGGTGATCCGGTCGGCAAACATGATCACGCGCCCTTCGGCATTGCGCGCCGCCCTTCCAACGGTCTGCACTAGCGAAGTCTCCGACCGCAAAAACCCTTCCTTGTCCGCGTCCAGAATTGCAACAAGACCGCATTCCGGAATGTCCAGACCTTCCCGCAGAAGGTTTATTCCGACCAGCACGTCGAAGGTTTTGAGGCGCAGATCGCGCAGAATCTCAATGCGTTCCAGGGTTTCGATATCGGAATGCATATAGCGGACACGCAGCCCATGCTCGTGAAGATATTCCGTTAAATCCTCGGCCATGCGTTTGGTCAGCGTCGTGACCAGCGTCCGAAACCCTTTGGCCGCGGTCTTCCTCGCCTCGTCCAGCAGCTCATCAACCTGATTGGTGACCGGCCGCACAATGATCTCGGGATCCACCAGGCCCGTGGGACGGATCAGCTGTTCGGAAAACACGCCGCTGGTCTGGTCGAGCTCCCATCCGCTTGGCGTCGCAGACACAAAAACCGACTGCGGCCGCATGAGATCCCATTCCTCGAATTTCAATGGCCGGTTGTCGATGCATGAGGGCAGGCGGAACCCATGGTCTGCCAAGGTGCATTTCCGCCGGAAGTCGCCGCGGTACATGGCGCCGAGCTGCGGCACGGTCACATGCGACTCGTCGGTGAACACGATCGCGCGATCGGGGATATACTCAAACAGCGTCGGCGGCGGCTCGCCCGGCTGCCGGCCGGTGAGAAACCGCGAATAGTTTTCAATTCCGGCGCAGGAGCCCGTGGTCTCGATCATCTCCAGATCAAACTTGGTGCGCTGCTCAAGGCGCTGCGCTTCCAGCAGCTTGCCATCGCTCTCCAGCTCGGCAAGCCGTTCGCCGAGTTCGGCTTTTATCTTTTTCACTGCCTGTTGAAGGGTCGGGCGCGGAATCACATAGTGGGAATTCGCGTAAACCCGAATGCGTTCGAGTTCGTCCGTCTTCTGACCGGTCAGCGGATCGAATTCGCGGATGGATTCGACCTCGTTGCCGAAGAACGAAAGCCGCCAGGCCCGGTCCTCCAGGTGCGCCGGCCAGATTTCAAGGATGTCTCCGCGCACCCGAAAACACCCCCGCTGGAACGCCTGGTCATTGCGGCGGTACTGCTGTGCGACAAGGTCCGCCATCACGGTCCGCTGGTCGTATTCCCTGCCGGAGATGATGTCCTGGGTCATTGCGCCGTAGGTTTCGACCGAACCGATGCCGTAGATGCAGGACACAGATGCGACGATGATCACATCGTCCCGTTCGAGGAGCGACCGCGTTGCGGCGTGCCGCATTCGGTCGATCTGCTCATTCACCATGGCCTCTTTCTCGATGTATGTGTCTGAGCGCGGCACATAGGCTTCCGGCTGATAGTAGTCGTAGTAGCTCACGAAATACTCAACGGCGTTGCCGGGGAAGAAGCCTTTGAATTCCCCATAGAGCTGCGCCGCCAGGGTCTTGTTGTGCGCCAGCACAATTGCCGGGCGCTGCGTGGCCTCAATGACCTTGGCCATGGTGAAGGTTTTGCCGGTTCCTGTCGCCCCAAGCAGAACCTGGCTCACCTCTCCGTTGGCAAGGCCTTGTGTCAGTTCGGCGATCGCGCCCGGCTGATCGCCTGCCGGTTCGAAATCCGTCTTCATGACGAAAGGCTTGCCGCCCTCAAGCTTGCCGCGGGGCTCAGCCTGTTCCGGCTGGGCTATGCGTTCAGTTCTGTTCATTATGCATGTCGCATCCAGTTTGCCGTTTGCGGCCGGTATATCAGATCCGGATTCACCGGTCTCAACCGGAAACCGGCGATGGGCGTCTCAGGTGCCGCGCACCGCCGCCAGTCCGAACTAATCACCATAATTGCGCGCCAGACATCTGTCCGCCTTCAGACACTGCGTCCGCCATCCACATCCATTATCAGTCCAGTCAGGAAATCGGCTTCGTCCGAGGCAAGAAAGAGGGCGGCGTTGGCGACATCCCGCGGGTCGCAGAGCCGGCCAAGCGGTATCGTGTCCAAAAATTTCTTCCTGTTTTCAGGCGTGTCCGGCTTGCCGATGAACGTCTCAAGCAGCCCGGTCGCGCCCAAAGCCGGGGCAATCCCGCACACCCGGATTTTGTCTGGCGCAAGCTCCACGGCGAGCGATTTGGTCAGCAGACTCACGGCGCCCTTGGTTGAATTGTACCATGTCAGTCCTGGACGCGGCCGCTGCCCAGCCGTCGATGAGACATTGATCATCACGCCGCCGCCATTATCCCGCCACAGCGGGACCACAGCCTGAACCATGTGGTAGATTGAGAACACATTGATATCGTAGACGCGCTGGAGTGTGGCTTCATCGACATCAAGGAGGGGCTGATTCCGGTGGCTCCATCCGGCATTGTTGACGACGATCTGCGGCGTTCCCAAAAGCCTCTGCGTTTCTGTGACCGCGCGGGCCACGTCGCCGCCCTGCGAGACGTCGCAGTGAACCGCCGCGCCCTTGCCGCGCAGCGAACCGGCCACTTCGGATGCGCCCCGCGCGTTAATATCGGCAACAGCCACGTTTGCGCCTTCGGCCGCAAACCGTTCCGCAATGGCTTTTCCGAACCCGTCCGCGCCGCCGGTGATCAATGCTGTCTTGCCTTCAAGCCGCATGCTGAAACTCCCTTCCAATCAACGGTATTTCTGTACGACAGTCTTGGTCTGCGTGAATTCCCGCAGCGCCTCGAACCCTTTTTCCCGGCCGTGCCCCGACTTGCCCACGCCGCCGAACGGCAGCTCAATTCCGCCGCCGGCGCCGAAACAGTTTATGAACAACTGGCCACAGCGAACAGCTTTTGACATTCTGACCTGGCGGCTGCCGTCTGCTGTCCAGACACCTGCAACGAGCCCATATTTGGTCGCGTTCGCCAGCCGCACAGCGTCTTCCTCGTCTTTAAACGGAATGCAGGAAAGCACCGGTCCAAATACCTCTTCGCGGGCAATTTCGGCATCCGGCGCAACCGGTCCTAAGAGAGCAGGGGCGAAGTAATGGCCGCCGGAAGGCGCGCTTCCGGAGATTTCGCCGCGGGAGACAGCGCCGATTCCGGAATCGCTGACATAGGTCTCGACGCGGCGCAGCTGTTTGCTGGAGATCAAAGCCCCAAGGTCTTTGTCTTCCCCGTGGGGAGCGGCGACCAAGCGGCCGAACCGCCCGGCAAGATCTGCCATGACTTTATCGAAAACCGAGGCTTCAATCAGGGCGCGCGAGCCCGCGGAACATGTCTGCCCGCTGTTCTGCGTGATCGCCTTCACGATGACCGGCATTGCGGCATCGAAATCAGCATCGGCAAAGACGATCTGCGGTGACTTGCCGCCGAGCTCGAGCGTGCAGCCGACATGGCTGCGCGCCGTGGCGGCCTGCACCGAGGCTCCGGCTTCGGGCGAGCCGGTAAAGGAAATGAAGTCAATCCCTGGGTGGGCCGCCAGGCAGCCTCCGGCGGACTCGCCTCTGCCGGAGACAACGTTGATCACACCCTTGGGAAATCCCGCCTCCTCAGCGAGTTTTGCCAGCGCAATCGGCGTCATGCAGGCATCTTCAGCCGGTTTCAGCACAACAGTGTTGCCGGCCGCGAGCGACGGCGAAAGCGTCCGCCCGAACATCTGTGCCGGATAGTTCCAGGGCGTGATATGAGCTGTCACGCCAAGCGGCTCCCGGACCGCCTGCGCGTGAAACCCGTCCATGAAGGGAATGACTTCGCCATGCAGTTTGTCCGCGCCGCCGCCGTAAAACTCGAAATAGCGGACTGCCGCGGCAATGTCCGCCCGCGCCTGTGTCAACGGTTTGCCGGTGTCACGCGCTTCGAGCCAGGTGAGAGACTCCGATGAGGCGTCTGCCAAATCAGCGAGTCTCATCAGCAGGCGCCCGCGGTCGGCTGCGCTGAGCCGCGACCATTCTGGACTCTCAAATTTCGCCCTGGCAGCTGCCACAGCAGCATCGACATCAGCCGAGGACGAGTCGGGAATGGCCGCAAATGGAATGCCGTCTGACGGGCTGGAGACTGTGATTGTCCGCCCGTCAAGCGCCGGTCGCCATGTGCCGCCGATCAAATTCTGCTGAACTTGCGCCATTCCGTCCGTCAGGTTCATTGGGAAGTCCATTTTGCTTCGCCTTCCTGCTTGTATGTCAATGCGGCGCAGGCGCAACCTGTCGCAGCCGGGACATCCGCATGCCGGTCAATGGACTGGACCTTGCCGGCATACAATCATCGTTCTCAGAGTTTGCCCGAACCTATGCGACTTGAATTGTGTCTCAAGAACGCTCCAAGGATCCAACGCGTTCGCAGAGGCAAGCCGTCAGGCCGTTTGATCAAGCTGCAATGCGTTCAAGGGTCCGGACGGGCGGGCATGGCTTTCAAAGGGGAAATATGCTGCTGTCGACCGGCTATAGTGGCCGGTCGGGCTGTCCTGAGTGCGAACCGGTTTGCGGTCTCAATCTCAAATCCGGCCGCGGTTCACTGATGAAAATTGAACCTCAACGAATGCGCCGACCTTCAAAAACGATGGCCACCTTTGCAAACGCCAATGTTTCGACAGACTCCCAGGTGTCGGTCCGGATCCCATCGATGTAAAAATGGGTTCACTCACCCGAGCAGCACTGCGAGTTTGCCAGTCCGATCATGGATTGACGCCCCACGGACCGCTTGACGATATGACCTTCGGGCACCTGCGTTAAACCATCTCTCCCCCCATCCGCAAAACGACCGTTTACCGGAAAGGTGCCGACGGGACGCAGAAGCGGCCATATATGGCCGGAATCCTGTCCGCAAACCTTTCCCGGTTTTGCAGGGGATGTGGACGTTTTGCGGACAGGTGAATGATGCTGGCGGGATTTGCACGATTGACTGCTCAAGCCGGGCAAGATGGCACGCAGATACGAGAGGTTTACGCTGAGTTGGGTTGCCTCAACACTCGGTGGTGTGCTGAGCGTGTATCTGTTGCTTCGCATTCTAATGTTCGGTTGCCGGAAGCTGCGTCAGGAAGCCATTGACAGTTTCGAGATAGTGTGGCTGAGCATCTTAACTTTCGCGTTTGTGACGGTTGTTGGGGGGTATGGCATGAAGAATGGAGCCCTGAATCCGTCTTTGCTCAAGCCTTGGCAGCGTACTTTGGCCGGTGACGGCGGCTGCAGTCGTTGAATTGGTCAGACTTATTCGGCGGACGGGTCGTCGGTTTGAAGGACGTTTTCCGGATCGAAATTTGTCTTCACAACTTTGCACGATCTGGACTCTGTCGCAGCGATACAGTAGCCACCGTCATCCAAGCACCGAGAGCAACTCATGGCTGCCCGATTGCATCTTCCGTCGCTTACCGTATCGGGTTTTCGGGGAATTCGTTCACTTGAACTACCCGGTCCTGGTCGCGTCACGCTGCTGGCCGGGAAAAACGGTATCGGCAAGACATCCATTCTCGAGGCCATCCGGATCTACGCGTCCAGAGGCGATATACGGTCGCTGACCAATTTCATTGAGGCCCGCGAGGAATTCTTTCTTGGCAGTGATGTGGATGGAGATGAGATGCTCTTTCCTGATTTTGTATCTCTGTTTCATGAACATGACCCTGACAACGAAAGCACGAATCCATCAGGCATCCAAATCAGCGCTGGACGAGGGTCACACAGACTCATTCTCCAGCTGGTAGATGATTCAGACCCAGAAGGTGTGTCTTCTGAAGACATTGACCGCAAGGCTCTCCGTGTGTCCGTTGGCAAGTGCGAGCATGTATTGTCAGTCGGCCCAATAGGTCATTACATAAGGACGAGAGGGCGATACTCTCCGTTCAGAGTGCGGCGTGGGCGCAACCCTGAAGCATGGCCCGACCCCATTGTCCATGAATCCCTCGGGCCAGGCCTGCTCCACACCAGCGATGTCGCCCGTCTCTGGGATACGGTTGCACTGACTGAAGCCGAGGAATTCGTGACTAGCGCTCTTCGTCCGGTTGTCGGAGACAGGCTTGAACGTCTTGCTGTCATCGGCGGTTCCTCCGGGGCGTATCGCTCTCGGGGGCGCCGCGTCGTTGTCAGACTCGATTCCTCGCCGCTGCCAATTCCATTGAAGCGCCTGGGTGATGGCGCACAGCGCTTTTTGGGCATTGCCCTTGCGCTCGCGAATTGCAGAAACGGCATTCTTCTCATCGACGAAGTCGAGAACGGCATACACCACTCGATCCAGCAGGAGCTCTGGGGCATGATCTTTAGAGCGGCAGATAAAGGCAATGTTCAGGTCGTCGCGGCAACCCACAGCTGGGACAGCATTGCCGGCTTCGCAGCTGCTGCGAATGAAACACAGGCAGACGGAGCCCTGTACCGGCTTGAACGGGTTGGGGGTGATCTGCACGCAGTCCATTATTCCGTAGAAGATCTTGAGGTGGCGGCACAGCAAAGGATCGAGGTTCGATAGCCCGGATGGCGGCGCCGTCGCATTCCAAGCTGCTCGTTGAAGGTCGCGGCGACCTGCATGTGGTCAATCATCTCCTGAAACAGCACGGTTTCGGGCCGCCCTTCAAGATCGAAGATAAGGAGGGTTTCAACCGGCTCCGGAAATCGATTTATGCTGAAGTCAATGCACCTGACCGCAGCGTGCTGGGCATCCTCGCCGATGCCAATGACAACATCAATAGTCGCTGGCAGTCCATTTCTGGTGCGCTCAGTAGGGCTGGCTGCCAGGTCCCGAACAAACCAGCTCGCGAGGGCAACGTGTTCTCCGGACCGCGAGGTGTCAGCGTTGGTGTCTGGCTCATGCCCAACAACCAGCGAAGCGGCGAGCTTGAGGACTTCATCCACGACATGATTCCAAAGAATGATCCGGTATTGCCGCGTGCCAAACGCTTCATTGACGATATTCCCGAAGCGGACCGCAAATTCAGGAATGACAAGACCACCAGAGCCTATGTCCATGCCTGGCTGACAACGCGCGAGAAGCCTCGACCCATGGGCACTGCGATAAGCGCTGGCGATCTTAATCACAATGTCGCCGTCGCTAACGCGTTCGTCAGCTGGTTGCGCAAGCTGTTCAATTTCTAGCGCCTTGGGATTCGTAAGATACAGAACCCCCTCACACCCTCAATTCCCGGATGCGCTCCTTCGGGAAGCTGGCATAGAAAGCGCTGTAGCCAACTGGCAGGGAGCAGATCACGTCACTGACGAAGGGACAATGCTTTCTGTCTCGCAGAATGGGCTCGGTTTGGCGCATCAGCTCGGGGGTGAGCCTGGCCGGCCAGGGTGCCGAAGACATGGTAGACGAGGGTGCCGGAAGCAGAGGTGGTGTCGAACCCCTTGGTGTTGGTTTGCAAGATTTTTTGGCGGGAAGAGGGCGATTTGTTTTGGATTGAATCGTCGCCTGATTGAGTGGAAACCGGAATAGTCTGCAATGGCTGTTTTCTCTTTCCCGGCTGCGTTTCAGTCATGCTTCCTTGCCGGCTTTTTTTCAATGATTCAGGGACAATCCGGGACGGGGTTTCTTCCCCAAGCAGGTTTTTCAAGTGGCTGCCCTGTCCGGTTAGGACCATATCAAGCAGAGCTTTATCCGGCGCCGGCCGGACGCGGGTGGCTGCTTTCGCCCGTCTGTCAGTCTTCCCTGTCCCGGGCAGAAAACGGTTGTCAGCCTGCCCGTCATCACACTTCGCTGTATCGATTGGCGGCGCCTGACCACCAGCGGCGGACGGTTGCCGGACACAAACTGCAGCGGTTCGGAAATTCTGTCTTGAACCGGCGGTCTTTCCAGCTTCGCTGGCGCGGGTTTCGGCTGATCAGGCACGGTCCAGGTTTTGGTTTCTCCGTCGAATGGGCTGCGTGTTGTTTTTTCCCAGCCTTGGGAGCCGGCAACAAGGGCGGGCGTCTGCGGGATTGCTGAGCGGATGCGTCAGCAGCTGGCCCCGGCGGCCGAACAAACACAAAGATCCGCCGGGGGGGGGGGACGGTTTCCGGCCAAAACGACCGTTCGTTAACGTTCTTTGACGTAGGGTTCGCCGCCGGCGCGCGGCGGGATCGCTTTGCCGACAAAGCCTGCGAGAATGACAACCGTCAGAATATAGGGCAGGGCCTGCATGAGCTGCAGGGGAACCGTGCCGACCCCCTCAATCTCGATGTTCTGAAACCGGATCGCGATCGCTTCCAACAGGCCGAACAACAGACAGGCGAACAAGGCGTAGACCGGTCGCCACTTTGCAAAAATCAAGGCCGCCAAGGCAATGAAACCCTTTCCGGCAGTCATGTCGCGGATAAATCCAGCCGCCATCCCGGTGGAAAGATAGGCGCCGCCAAGCCCGCAAAGCAGACCGCAGATCAATGTCGCCTGATAACGGAGCCGGGCGACGGACAGCCCTCCAGTGTCAACGGCCTCAGGATTCTCACCGACCGCCCGCAGCCGCAGCCCGAACCGCGTTCGAAACAGAATCCACCAAGCCAGAAAAACCGTCGGGATCGATATGTACACCAGAAGTGTGTGGCCGGAGACGAGCTCGCTGTAGAGCGGTCCCAGAACGGGCACCGCGGCGATGCTCTCGGCCAGCGGAAAATCTATCGGCAGGAACCGGCCGTCGCCGCTGAGCGAGGGCGTCCTTCCTCCGAGCTTGAACCAGTGCTGACCAATCAATGCCGTCATGCCGGATGCGAAGAAATTGATCGCCACGCCGGATATCAGCTGGTTGCCGCGGAAGGTGATTGACGCGACTCCGTGCACCAGCGCCAGCAGCATTGACGCCGTCAGTCCCGCCGCCATTCCCAGAACAACAGATCCGGTGGTGGCCGCAACGGCGGCGGAGAAAAACGCCGACGCCAGCATCTTTCCCTCAAGGCCGATATCAAAAATGCCGGCCCGTTCCGAAAACAGACCGGCGAGACATGCGAAAATGAGCGGTGTCGACAGCCGCATCATCGAATCCAGAATCTGCACGATGGTCGCGAAATCCATCATGAGGCTCCGCGGCGGAGGCGCAGGAAGATGCGTTCAATCGGCATGCGGACCATGTTGTCGAGCGCGCCCGTAAACAGAATGACCAAAGACTGAATGACGACGATCATTTCCCGGCTGACCGCAGGCATTTCAAACTCAAGCTCGACACCTCCCTGGTAAAGAATGCCGAAAAGCACCGCCGCCAAGAACACGCCGGCCGGATGCGAACGTCCCATCAGCGCAACCGCAATGCCGACAAACCCGGCACCCTGAACAGAGTCGATCAACAGGCGCTCGGCCTCGCCGGCGACGGTGTTGACCGCCATCATCCCGGCCAGTCCGCCGGAGATCAGCATCGACAGCATGATCACACGGAGCGGCGATATGCCGGCATAGACCGCGGCCTGCTCACTGTGGCCGAAAGCGCGGATCGCATAGCCGAGCCGCGTCCGCCAAATCAAGGCCCAGACAAAAACGCAGGACACCAGCGCCAGCAGGAAACTGATATTCAGCGGCGGAGATCTCGGAAAACCGATGCCGATCCACGCCAGCATTTCATGGGCCGTCGGAAGATGCGCGCCGGAGGGAAAATTTCTGGTCTCGGGAGCCATCTGCCCGGGCGCCTTCATCACATGCACCAAAAGATAGACCAGAAGCGCGAACGCGATGAAGTTGAACATGATTGTCGTGATGACAATGTGGCTGCCGCGCCGCGCCTGCAGGTAGGCGGGCACCGCCGCCCAGGCCGCACCGAACAGCGCGGCTCCGATGATCGTCGCCGGAAATGCGAGAATCCAGTGCGGCCATTCAAACGCAAGGCAGACCAGGGCCGCCCCGAGACCGCCAAGGGTCGCCTGGCCCTCGCCGCCGATATTGAACATCTTGGCGTGAAACGCGACCGCGACCGCCAGCCCGGTGAACACAAAATTGGTCGTGTAATAGAGTGTGTAGCCCCAGGAATAGGGCGAGCCGATTGATCCCTTGATGATGATGGCCAGCGCCTGCAGCGGGTTTTCACCGATCCACAGTACCACCAGTCCTGACACAAGAAACGCAAGCAGGAGGTTGAGCAGCGGAATGAGCAGCACATCCGCCCATTTTGGCATCTGACCGGTCAAGCGGCCTCTCCTGTGACACCCGCCATCAACAGTCCCAGCTCTTTCTCGTCGGTTTCAGCGGTGACCCTTTCTCCAATGATTCGTCCGTCAAACATGACGCAAACCCGGTCGGAGAGAGACAGAATCTCATCCAGTTCCACGCTGATGAGCAGCACCGCCGCACCTTCATTCCGAAGCTCAATGATCCGCTGGTGAATGAACTCGATCGCGCCAATGTCAACGCCGCGTGTCGGCTGGCCGACCACGAGCAGGTCTGGACTGCGGCTGAATTCCCGCGCCAGCACGATCTTTTGCTGATTGCCGCCGGAGAATGTCTTTGCCTGGGAATCCGGGGTCAGGGGCCTGACGTCGAACTGCTGCATCTGCGTGCGCGTGGCTTCACGTATCGCCCGGTTGTTCATGAACAGCCGGCTGTGATTGTATTTGCCATCATGGTGATATCCGAACACCATGTTTTCCCAGGCGAAGAAATCCATCACCAGCCCGAGATGCTGCCGGTCTTCCGGCACATGGGCGATGCCATGCGTCCTGCGGGCTCCGGCATTGCAGCCGGCGCCGGAGCAGCCGACCGCCTGACCGTTGACGCGCATTGTGCCGCTGGCGGGAGAAATGCCGCCGAGCACTTCCAGGAGCTCTGTCTGGCCATTGCCGGCAACACCGGCGATTCCAAGAATTTCTCCTTGGCGCACTTCAAGCGAGACGTCCTTCAGCCGCGTCACGCCCTGATTGTCAGTCACCGTGAGGTTCTCGGCCTGCAGCACCAAGTGGCCTGGGTCCGCTGCCTGTTTGTCGACCCGCAGCAGAACCTTGCGCCCGACCATCAGCTCGGCCAGCTGCTCTGAGTTCGTGTCCGCGGTCTTCAGTGTCGCCGTCATCTGACCCTGCCGCATGACGCTGACAGTATCGGTCACATCCATGATTTCCCGCAGCTTGTGGGTGATCAGGATGATTGTTTTCCCCTCATCTCTGAGGCTGCGCAGGATACGGAAAAGATGCCGCGCTTCGGACGGTGTGAGCACGCCGGTCGGTTCGTCAAGGATGAGAATGTCGGCCTGCCGGAACAGCGCCTTCAGTATTTCGACCCGCTGCTGATGGCCGACTGAAAGATCCTCAATCTCCGCATCAGGATCGACATTGAGCTCATACTCGTCGGCAAGGCGCGTAAGGAGCGAACGCGCCTTTGCAAGTGACGGTCCAAGGAGCGGGCCTTCTTCCGCTCCCAGCACGACATTTTCCAGAACGGTGAAATTGTGAACCAGCATGAAGTGCTGATGCACCATTCCGATGCCGATCCGGATCGCCGTCTGGCTGTCCGGGATCACAGTGCGCGCGCCGTTGACGAGAATCTCTCCTTCGTCGGCTTTGTAAAATCCGTAGAGAATGGACATTAGCGTCGACTTGCCGGCGCCATTCTCTCCTACAATCCCGTGAATGGTTCCGGCGGCGACCGAAAGCGAAATATCCCGGTTCGCCTGTACTGGCCCGAAGGATTTGGAGATTCCCCGGAGCTCAATTGCAGGCGCGGCGGCATCCCGCCGCGCCGCATCTGTTTCAGTCACCATGCAGGCGCTGCCTCACATGACCGGACAGCTGTCGTCCGCAGTGTAATCGTGAACCATCACATCGCCGGCGATGATCTGTTCGCGCACCGAGGCGACCGCATCTTTGACGTCATCTGCGATCAGGTTTTCGTTGTGTTCGTCCAGCGCATACCCAACCCCGTCTTCGGCAAGACCGAGGGCGATGACGCCGGTTTCGAGATCAGGGCCGCCCGCAAAGGCGTCCTGCACAGCGAGGTCGACCCTCTTCAGCATTGAGGTCAGAACAGACCCGGGGTGGAGATGGTTCTGGTTCGCATCGACGCCGATGCCGAGGATTCCGGCATCCGCCGCCGCCTGCAGGACGCCCACACCGGTTCCGCCTGCCGCGTGGTAAACGATATCCGCGCCGGCGGCGATCTGCGCCTTGGTCAGTTCACCCCCTTTGACGGGATCGTTCCACGCCGACGGTTCGTTGCCGGTCATGTTTTGGATCACTTCAATGTCCGCGTTCGCGGCCTTGACGCCTTGCACATAACCGCAGGCGAAGCGCCGGATCAGCGGAATGTCCATGCCGCCGACAAACCCGACAACATTCGATTCAGAGGTCAGGCCGGCGATATAGCCGACGAGATATGAGCCTTCATGCTCCTTGAATACGACAGACCGGACATTCGGTTCCGGCACAACCATGTCGATAATGGCAAATTTTGTGTCCGGAAACTCAGGCGCCACTGCCGCAAGCGCTGAAGCAAAAGCGAATCCCGTCATCACGACTGGATTGTTGCCGGCTTCGGCGAGGCGGCGGACAGCCTGTTCACGCTGCGCCTGTGACTGAAGTTCAATCTCACGGTAGTCCATGCCGGACTCCGCCTTCCAGGCTTCGGCGCCGTTGTACGCGCTCTCGTTAAACGACTTATCGAACTTTCCGCCCATATCATAAATGAGGGCGGGCTCCCCGGTTGCCGCGGTCGCCGCAAATCCGGAGGCGAGGGCTGCCGCAATCAGTGTGTTCACATGTTTCATGTTTTTCTCCAAGCAGGGTCAAGTAAACCATTGCGCGACCAGCCGCTCCCCGAGGCCGGTCGGCTAAATTATCTATTCGCCACGTGGCAAAAAACTGCAACCGAAAACGCCCGTCAAACGCCGCTTCCGCGCTTGGGACCGTGGAGGGAGGAGGCTTGGCGGCTGCCTGAAACTGAACGCGTTCCGTTTGCCGGCGTTTCGCGATTCATCTGGGTCAGATCTTGTTGAATTCACTGGCGGGGCGTGGCGCTGGCTGGCCGAATGTAGAATGGAACGGGTCGTTCAAGGCGCGGCGTATCCGCAGTTTCCGCGATTCTCGCGGCCGCTTCTCCGTTTGTGAATTCAGGTTCGCGCCATGCGCAGCCCCACGCGGCCGAAGCGGCGCGCGCGGTCTCGCCGCCGACAACAGGAATTCCTGCTTCCGGCCGCGGCAAATCTCCAGTTTCCTCGCAGAGCGGTTCGCCGTCGGGCATCGTCATTGCGTAGACCCGTTCGCCGCGGGAGGCGATCATCACGCAGCAGGGTGTCTCAATTCCAATCGCCGCTGCTTCGAAGGCGCTGACCCCGACCGCTGGAATGGAAAGCGAGAGGGACAGACCGCGGACCGCGGCAAGTCCGAGCCGAATGCCTGTGAAATTGCCAGGACCCGTCACCACCCCGATCGCCCGAAGATCTTTCCAGCCGAGGCCGGACTCGCTCAACAGTTCGGAGAGCATGGGAAACAGGCGTTCCGCCTGTCCGCGCATCCTCAGCTCGTTCCGGTGCGCAATCGTCTTGCCGGCCCGAACAAGCGCCGCCGAACAGTGGTCTCCTGTGGTGTCGACTCCCAGAACGGGGCCGTCAGGAAACAACAGGCCGCACTTCGATGACTTCGGGAATGTAGTGTCGAAGCAGGTTTTCGATGCCCATCTTCAAGGTGATTGTTGATGATGGACATCCGGCGCAGGCGCCCTGCATGTGCAGATAAACCACGCCCTGATCGAAGCCGTGGAAAATGATGTCACCGCCGTCCTGCGCGACCGCCGGACGCACCCGTGTGTCAAGCAGCTGCTTGATTTGGCGGACGACCGGTGCATCGGCGGCGCCGGATTCCCGATCGGCCGGCGCCGGTGAGGACAACGGATCAACGATCGGAGCTCCGGATTGAAACTGTTCCATGATGGCGCCGAGAACAGCCGGCTTGATGTGCGACCAATTCACCGTGTCGGCCTTGCTGACGGTGATGAAATCGTGCCCGTAAAACACCCTCTCGACACCCGAAATCCGAAACAGGCGCGATGCCAGGGCCGACCTCTCAGCCGATTCCGGGTCGGGAAAATCCACGGTTCCCTCCGTCATCACAATCTCGCCGGGGAGGAACTTCAAGGTCGCCGGGTTCGGCGTCGACTCCGTTTGTATGAACATTGTTTGTCCTTGAAATTGATCACCGCACACTACCGACTGCAGCCGCTAAAGTCAAATGCCTGTGCCTGTCCTCAGTAATTCCAATTATGCGTTCACATCGGTTTTTTCTTCATTTTCGGCTGCGTTTCCGGGCGGATTTCTGCTGTGTTTCGGCGGAAGGGGCGGGTCTGCCGGTTCCGGTTACGGAGGCTTTTCCGGCAGCTCGCCGGTGATGATTGTCCGCATCACGGCGTCCCAGTCGTCGTGCACGACGTAGACGGTCAGGAACTTCAGGTTGTCAAGAAGCCGGTAGCGGGCGGCGAGCTTTGCCCGGGCCTCCCGCCAGCTTTCGCAGACCAGGTCGCAGGCGCTCTGCATCAGGAACGCGATCAGGTTGAAGGTCGCCAGCAGGCTGGCCAAGGTTTCCTTGCCGTGCCCGAAGTTGTGCTCGAGATGGTAGCCGTCCTTGAGAGCCTTGAAGGTGTTGTTCTCCACTTTCCACCGGGCCCGGGCGCAGTCGGCCAGTTCGGCGACGCTGTCCGGGCCGACCGGGAGGTCGGTGGCGAAGCTGTTGCGGTAGAGCCGCTTTCCGGACGGCGATGTGATGGTGACTTCGAACCAGTTGACTTCCAGCGCGTCCTTTCCGTCACGGATCGGCAGACCGTTCATCCAGCGGTAGCGCAGCCGGCGCTTTTTCTTTTTCCGGCCCTCGGTCCGGGTCAGACAGCCGGTCTCAACCCCTTGAATATACTCGTAAAGCGTTGTGTGCGAGCTCGGCTTGCAGGTCAGGATGAAGCTTCCGCCGGCGGCCAGCACGGCCTCGCAGAGCGGCTGGCGGCAGTAGAGGTCGTCGCCGAGATAAACCGGTCTCAGCCGGGCCAGGCCGGATCCGGTCCGCCGCAGCCAGCGCTTGGCGGCGTTGATCTCGCAGTCCTGTTTCTCAGCCCCGTCCTGCGGGCGGATGAACTCCGGCGGCAGCGGCAGGAGGCGCGAGGTTCCCGGGGCGACGATGCTGGCGCCGAGCACGGCGTGGAAGTTCTGTGTCCGCCCGTCCGCCAGTTTCCGCTGCGAGCAGTTCCGGCAGCCGATGCTGCAGGAGGTGAAATACTCGGTGCCGTCAAGGGCGATCAGCAGCCGCCCGTCAAGCCGGCGCAGCTGGTCAAGGGCGCCCTGGCGGTCCAGCCGGTCGACGGTCCGGGTGAAGATGGAATCGAAGCGCTCCGGCGGCACGCCGTCGAGCACGCTGCGGATGTGACTGTCGGTCGGCAGCCGGTCAATGCCGAACAGGGTCCGGGCGTTGGACCGGCCCTGGCGGGACTGAAGCTGCGCCTGCGCCGCCAGGAAGGACGGGCACTGCAGGAAGAAGACGGCGAAGGCCGCCATTCCGATGTCGGCCATCTCCAGGCGGGCGTTGGCGCCGGTCCTGCGGTCCGGGGCGGACGCGCAGAGTTCGCGCATGTCGGCGATGTATCCGGCCAGCGGGGACATGGCGCCGCATTATGCACATATCGAAAATTTGTACAAATGTAAGCAAAAACAACAACTTACAGGTCTTCTCCGCGCCTTTTGCCCAGGAGCCGGCGGCCGGAGCGGCGTCGGCGGCAGGTGATTCGCCCGCCGCCGGGGAACCGCCGGCGCGCAGCCGCCTGCGGCGGAAAAAATCTCCCCGGGCCAAAAAACCGTTGTGATACAACACGTTAAAAACTCAAAAATCCAAAATTAGAATTACTGGCCTGTCCTCCAGTAATTCTAATTATGCGTTCACATCGGTTTTTTCTTCACTTTCGGCTGCGTTTCCGGGCGGATTTCTGCTGTGTTTCGGCGGAATGGGCGGGCCGCCGGTTCCGGCTTCGGAGGCTGTTCCGGCAGCTCGCCGGTGATGATTGTCCGCATCACGGCGTCCCAGTCGTCGTGCACGACGTAGACGGTCAGGAACTTCAGGTTGTCAAGAAGCCGGCAGCGGGCGGCGAGCTTTGCCCGGGCCTCCCGCCAGCTTTCGCAGACCAGGTCGCAGGCGCTCTGCATCAGGAACGCGATCAGGTTGAAGGCCGCCAGCAGGCTGGCCAAGGTTTCCTTGCCGTGCCCGAAGTTGTGCTCGAGATGGCAGCCGTCCTTGAGAGCCTTGAAGGTGTTGTTCTCCACTTTCCACCGGGCCCGGGCGCAGTCGGCCAGTTCGGCGACGCTGTCCGGGCCGACCGGGAGGTCGGTGGCGAAGCTGTTGCGGTAGAGCCGCTTTCCGGACGGCGATGTGATGGTGACTTCGAACCAGTTGACTTCCAGCGCGTCCTTTCCGTCACGGATCGGCAGACCGTTCATCCAGCGGCAGCGCAGCCGGCGCTTTTTCTTTTTCCGGCCCTCGGTCCGGGTCAGACAGCCGGTCTCAACCCCTTGAATATACTCGTAAAGCGTTGTGTGCGAGCTCGGCTTGCAGGTCAGGATGAAGCTTCCGCC
>CBDCSZ010000054.1:0-5768 GCA_965221935.1 Paracoccaceae bacterium | reverse complement strand
GCCGGGATTTTCGGCTTCAGCTCGTGGATAATGTCTTCCCGCCCGCCGCTCACCCTCCCTGCCAGCCGGTCCAACGCGGCCAAAAATTGCGGCCATCGACAGAGATTTGTGAACGGAAACGCGTTGGACCGCTGGATGGGCTCGCGTGTCTGCGCCAGATGGGTCACGATCGTATGGCAATACATGTGAGGCGCGATTTCGTCCGGGCCCAATAGCGCGGCAAACAGGGTGGCAGTTGGGCGACAATCAGGATGGCAGTGTTGACGTCGCGACGGTGATCGCAGCGGCAGTGGCAATCGTAACTCTTCGAAGTGACATTTCGTGTTTCCTCTTTGGACACGCATTGCAATTGGTGCCAGCAACCTCAAAACAATGTCAGGCTGGCCGCATGGTGATCGAGTATCGTGCGAGCATTTTTCGCACAAATCCAGTTTGAGACTGCGGCGGCCTGCAATGAGGATTGCGCCCGCCGCCGTATCCGTTGCCCGGTTGGGCCGGCGGCCCGCATGGCCGCAAACAGATGCGCGTCGGTCGCCTGGCCATGCGCTTGCCCAAACACCCGGCCAACTCGCGCGCGAATGGTTGTTCGCGCGACCCTCCTTGACCGGCGGTGCCCAAATCACTCGTTTGCCGAGGCTGGCGTCTTCTCGACGAATTGCGGGAATCTCCGCACGGCACCAGAGCGCTTCAGCCTGCATTGTTGCTTCCACAGGCCAACCTAGCGCCGCCAACCGAAAGCGGCAATTGTTGAGTGGGATTCGCACCCAACAAGGAAAAAGCGCCTTTGCACAGCGCGCTGAGCTATCCGGGCCGAGCCAAGCCTGTCCCCTGGCCCATCTTTAACATTGTAGTGCGTAACGCGTTGATTTCAAACGGGTAAAAAATCCGAATGGCACTACAATCCGGAGAGGCGGCCGTTTCGGGCCGCCGTCACGGGCTGTCGGCGCCGTTTCAGACGATGGTCTTGGCGAGGTTCCTGGGCGGCGGCGCGAGGCCCGTCGCCCGGTAGATCTCCGCCTGTTCGGGGGAGGCGGATGCGGTCTTGCGGACATGCAGGGGCCTGCCGTCACGGCGCCTGAAGCTGGTTGTCGTGCGCTGCAGTGTCGCAAGCGTCTGGCGCGCCGTCGTCCAGCTGTCGTGGATGTTTGCCGCTTTCATGGGTCTGCGCAGTGTCTGGACTGCCTGGCAGGCGAGGACTGAGATGAACAGGTGAGCGTCGGCGCGCCCCTGTTTGTGATGGAAGATCGGACGCAGGCCGAGCTCGGATTTCAACGAGCGGAACACGGCTTCGGCGTCGGTGAGGGTCGCGCAGGTCTGCCACATGGTCTCTGCCGGCCAGTCGAGGATGTTGCTGCGCAGACAGTGGACCCCGGGGTGGGTCAGCATGGAATTGTCGGCGGGATTGAGGTTCCAGGTGATGGCTGTTGCCTTGGTTCCGGCGCTGTCGGGGGTGACGGTGATCTCGTAATGCCGGGCGACCCGCGCGTTTTCCTTTGCAAGCCGCCCGATCCGGCGCTGGATGTCGTCAAGCTTCTTGCGGGTCCTGGGGCGGGAGAGGCCGTCATGCAGTTTCTTCAGGCCGTCTTCGAGACGTGTCCTGAAACGATTGATGATGCCGCGTTCCTTTTCCGCCCGGGCTTCGGAAAGGCGCCGCAGCCAGGACTCCCTGTATTCCGTGCCGTCCTCTTCCTCGCGGGTGACGGGTTCCTTGTGGATGGCGACCTTGTCGCATGACGCGGTCGTGATTGCCCTGGCCTCGTCGGAATCGAAGACCCGCTTGGTGGTGCGTGAGACCACGGGACAGCGATAGGCGCTGGCGCGCAGCCACCGCAGGTTGTCCTCGGTCGCGATGCCGCCGTCCATGATGACGACCGCGCCTTCCGGAGCGCCGAGGCTGGTGAGCATGTGCGTGAGTGTCCTGTGTTCGGTGACATTGCCGGCAAACACCCGGCTGCGCCGGACAAAGCCGCTGGCATCGAGAACCAGGCCAAGCGAAAGCAGCGGGCAGTCGCTGCGCCGTTCCTTCGAATGCCCGCGCCGCGCCTTGGGCTGGATTGGCGCCCGGCCTTCATAGAACGTGTTGGTGAGATCGTACAGCGCGATCGTCGGCTTGAGGTCGAACAGGGACCGGGCCCGGGCGAAGAGGTGATCCTCGATGCTGTCCTGATGGGCAAGGAGCAGATCCGAGGCGCGGTGGAGCGCCATGTCGCTCAGAGCGCCGAAATCGATCCCGAGCATCTCGCCGAGGGCGCTGTGCCGGCGCAGCCAGAAGTTGGTCGCCCGCTCCGAGTTCGGCGCGGCCATGCGCGCGACAATGGCCGCCAGGGCGCAGCAGCGCTGGCGGCGGTTGAAACCGAGACCGTCGAACAATGCCGGCAGGCCGAGACCGGACAGCGCCTCGAGCCCGGCATGCTCGACACCGACCGAGCGCCCGTCGCTGTCGCTGGCGGAATTGACATCAACACTCTGCCAGTCCCGCTTCGCGCCTTCCCCGCCGCTGTCTTTCCCGCGGCCAATCAGCAGGGCGGAGATTCTGCGGGCCTCGGCCTCGATCCCCGGATCGGGATCGGCGAGGCCGAGGGCGGTCTGTCCGGTGAGATGATCCGAGATGCGTCGGCACAGGTCCGGCCAGTGCCCGCGCCCGATTGCAAAATGGCGCCCGAGATTGAGAAGGGTGCGCTGACGGATCCTGTCCCCCTCGCGGCGGTTCTCGACCAGGCGGAAGGTGATTTGGTCGCTGCCGTCGCTGGCGGTGCCGGTCTTGGTCTGTCGAATGAACATGCGGCAGCTATAGCAAAAGGAATCCCCCGCCGCAAGGCATTACTCAAAAACATGGCACTACAAACGATTCATGAAACATCAAATCACAATAAATCAATGAGTTGCGAATCGAACACCGTCAAATCGACCTCAAATCCAACGCAGAAATGTTAAAGATGGGCTGGCACGGGAAACCGCACCAATCGCAGCATTCCTTGTCACCGTCCTTTTTTTCAGCGCGGAGTTCAATTTGATTGAGGCCGCGGCAGTCCTGTCCATTTCGCCCGGCGTGGTTCTCATGGCATTCAAGGGACAGTGCGGGCGGCCCTTGAATCGCAAGTCCATTGGATACGCGATCGGCACGGCCGAATTGATTGCCAGCCACACCGTCTCAATGGCACAGGGGCGGGGAACTCCGGGATGCCTGCGGGTTACAACATGGGGAGGGTCATTGGCGATACGATCAGGTTGTCGGCATTTGCCGTCCCGGTCAAGGGCGCGCTCCAAGCGATGAAATCAAACCCCGTAAGAGTCGCCGTCCGGCGCATGAACCCGGAACCCGCTCGCACCCCCGATGACGGACGGTCCTTTTGATCGACACGTGATTTGCCCGCTTGAACCCGGAGATGTAGAAACCGCGAGACTGCCGCCACCGCCATGGACCCTTCCGGCCTCGGCCGGTCATCTGGTTCCGGGCGAACAATGAAGCCCCTCGGGGGCGTCGAAAGAGGAGAAAACGATGACAATGCAGAGATACATCATCGAGCGGGACATTCCGGATGTCGGGACACTGGAACGCGACGAATTGCGAGCGGCTGCCGCAAAGTCGAACGAGGCTCTGGCGGAGCTGTCGCCGGACATCCAGTGGGTGGAGAGTTTTGTCGCCGCCAACAAGACGTTCTGTGTCTACCTTGCGAAGGATGAAGACATCATCCACAAGCACGCCGAGATCAGTGGATTCCCGGCAACAAAGGTCACTGCGATCTCGAAAACGATCGATCCCACGACATCCAGGAGTGACTAGCGGCATGATCTTTTTTGGGAGTCCCATTCTCACCGGAGTATGATCCAACCGCTCCCGGAGAATACGCGCAGTTTTCGAAAGGGGAGCAGAACCGGCGCCAACGCCCGCCTGGTGATGGCCGACATCGGCATGGCGGCGTTCGCGGTCTTCTTCCTGCAGCGCCCGTCCTTCTTGGCGGCCCAGGCGCAGCTCCAGTCCCGCCAGGGCAGCTGCAACGCCGAGACCCTGTTCGGAATCGGCCGGCCGCCCGCCGACAACCACATCCGCTCCGTGCCCGCCGGCGTCCCGCCGGAGCATTTCGACCCCATCTTCGCCGGGATCCTGAACCGGCTTGAGCGGCAGGGCTCCCTTGACCGGCTGCGCCGGCTTGACGGGCGGCTGCTGATCGCGCCCGACGGCACCGAGTGTTTCACCTCCGGCAGGATCGGCTGCCGGAACTGCCCGGCAAGGAGACTCGCCGGCGGACAGGTCCAGAACTGTCACGCCATGCCCGGCGCCGGCATCGTGGCTCCGGGGACCCCGCGCCTTCTTCCGCTGCCGCCGGAGTTCATCCGCCCCCGGGACGGGGCTGAGAAACAGGACTGCGAGACCAGCGCCGCCAAGCGCTGGCTGCGCCGCGCCGGGCCCCGCATGGCCCGGCTGAGACCGGTCTGTCCGGGCGACGATCTCCACTGCCGCCAGCCGCTCCGCGGGGCCGTTCTTGCCGCCGGCGGCAGCTTCATCATGACCTGCAGGCCGAAGAGCCACACGACATTATATGAACACATTCAAGGGGTTGACATCGAATCCCTCACCCGCGCCGAAGGCCGGGGAAAGAAATGGCGGATATTTCACTGCCGCTGGATGCGCGGCCTGCCGATCCGCGGCGGAAAGGACGCGCTGACCGTCAACTGGTTCGACGTCACCATCACATCGCCCGCCGGAAAGCGCCTTTACCACAGCAGCTTCGCCACCGACCTCCCGGTCGGCGCCGACAGCGTCACCGAACTCGCGGAATGCGCCCGCGCCCGCTGGAAAGTGGAGAACAACATCTTCAAGGAATTGAAGGACGGATACCACCTCGAGCACAGCTTCGGCCACGGCAGGCCGGCGCTCGCCAGCGTGCTCGCCGCCTTCAACCTGATCGCGTTCCTGATGCAGAGCGCCTGCGACCTCGTCTGCGCCGGCTGGAGAGATGCCCGCGCCAGGCTCGCCGCCCGATACCGGCTTCTCGACCACATGAAGTTCCTGGCCACATACGTCTTGCATGACGACTGGGACGCCGTGCTGCGGACAATCATCACCGGCGAGCTGCCGCGCCGCCCTCCGTAATAGCGGACGGCCATCCAAGGCGCGCCCGAAACAGAACTCAGCAAAACCCGAAAACACAGCGAAAACCGCAGGAGAGCAGACAATGAATGAATAATTAGAACTACTGATTGAAGGCCGAGTTCCGTATCACGGCCCATTGTCCAGCCCGTCACCTTGAAGATCGGTTGAAAATCAAGCTTGCGCCTTGTCCGAAGCCAGTTCCCTGGGTGCTAGGTCACCAATCGAGGATTCTCCGCCCTCCGCCCTCCCGCGCCTCTCAGTCTGCGCCGTGGCCGGCAGGGGCGTGTCGAAAGTGTAATCCGGATCGGACTTCTGGCGCTCCCATATGTCGAGCATCTCGCGCCAGGCTCCACGCAGACTGCGCGGTTCGGGCATGTCGTCCTTGATCTCGGCTGCCAGTGCAGGAAGATTGTAGCAGGGGATGCCGGCATACATGTGATGCTCGGTGTGCCAGTTCATGTGCCAGTAGAGGAATTCCACGAACCTGGGCAGGTGCATCGACCGCGTGCTCTTGCGGAAGTCGGTCGTGTGCTCCATCAGCCCGCAATGCTGCGGGAGGCCGACGAAGTAACTGAGCCAAATCGCGATATAGCTGGGAATGGTGATAATGAGCGGCACGACCCAGAGGCCGGTCGGGATCGACACGACGAGCACCGCACCGTGGAACGCCAAT
>CBDCSZ010000053.1:0-76099 GCA_965221935.1 Paracoccaceae bacterium | reverse complement strand
GGCACGATCCGGCGGACCGCTACACGGGCGAGGCGCAGCTCGACTATCTCCGCGCCAAGGCCCTGGGGTGCCGGCGCGCGGCGGACGCCTACCGGCTGACCGGGAAGGAGCGCTGGACGGCGCTGATGCGATGCCTGGTCATCGTCCGAAAGCGCTGACGGCGGCGAAGGCTTTGCCGCGTTACCTGCGGGCAAGGCGCCGGATCGGCGGTGGCGCCGGAACCGCCATGACGGCCTTGCCAAAGTGTTGCAGGTGGCGCGTTTCGGGTGCCCGAATGGCGTTACGCGCGAATCGGAATGTCGGCGAAATCATGCAACTGACGTGACATGTCACGTCCAGAAGTGGATCGACTCCAGTTACGGCATGATTACGGAAGCCTATTTGGGAAATATACGAGGGCACGAAAGGAACTGTAAACACGTATATAAACAACAGATTGAGCGGATTCAGGCGGCTAGACGATAGCCGATTGATGCACAAGTAATTCGGAGATCATGAAGCCGCACCGAATTCAGTCAGGCATCGGAACGATGGCAAAGCCAGATGCTATCGAGGACGATTTTTGAGATGGGGCCGCGCGATCGCGACAATGGAAATGTCCAGCCGAGAATCTTCGGTGAACTGGCGCGCCCCGTGACGGCGTCCACAGCTTTTCGGTTCTGGGGCCGATTTTGCTGTGGCGGAGGTGTGGTTGCCCGTCCCGAAAATTCCGCAACTGAAGGGCCCGGACCTGGCTGGCCCCGGTTCTGGAATGAACTGATGCGGCCAGGCGTTCAATATTTCCGCGCAGAGCCGCTCGCAGAGCAACATTTCCGGCTGAGCCTTAGCAAGAGCCATCGAACAAGCCCGGCTGGTCAATCTTCGCGGACACCGGCGGTATAATCCGGCGCCGAATAAGTTCCGCGATGATCCGGCCAACAGTGGAAGAGGAGATCCGGCAGCCCTCACAATGGAGAATTGCCACGATATTGCCGCGGCCCCAGGCCGGATGTTCCTGGCGGAGCTGGCAGATCCGGCGCCCGACCGAGGGCAGCCACTGCCGCTGCCGAACTGTTTGGGGACGGATTGAGCGGGCCTGGGGCCGCCTTTCCCTGCGGCACTGCGTCGCGCGGGGCACGCAGGCCGAGCGGGGAGCTTCAACCGCGGACAGGCCGTCAACCATCGCCTGTCGCCGGCGCCGCACCGCGTCGAGTCGTTTTCTCGTGCTTTTATCAAGCGGCGCTATGTTTTTGTGACGCATTCCCGGCGGTGCTGACACCACGAGCGGGCAAGCCGAATACTTGCGCCGGGGTTTACCGCGGCCTTCGTTTTCTCTGGCGAAACATGGGAAACCCCACCACGTTCGACAAGAACGAAACCACTCGCCGAGGCGTTTTCAGGACTGCTTGAACGCCCCGACGTCGCCGGGCGCGCAGTTGGCGGTGAGAGTCTTTTCCACGCCGGCGAGTCCCAGGGAGACCAGCCATTCGACGGTTAAGACCCGTCTGCCCATGCAGAATGCGACCATCCGCCAGGATCATCGTGGCCACATCGCGGATGAGTTTTCAGATGCTCTGCCCGCTGAACTGGGTGTGTCTATGCAACACTGACTCCGGTACGAGTTGAGATCCCTGACGCCGAAACCTCTCAGAGTTGAATCACGAGCGACCCGCGTTTTTTTGCACTGGTCATAATGCCTTGATTCCCGCATCAGTGAGTCGTTCCGACGAAAGTCTTCGTCCCGCAATCTGCTGCCGGCGCGGATGAATCGGGTTCGAAACCAAGCCGCATCTGCAGGCTGAAGAACGGAAGCGAGACGCTATTCCAAGCGTTCATGCCAAAGTTGAGTGTAGAAGTGTGGAACAGTTTGAAAGCGGAGGGGTTTTTGCACTCAGAACGTATCTATGGAGGCTTGAGCAAATGATCGACGCACACCAGCACTATTGGAACCCCAAACGCGGTGACTACGATTGGATGCCGATGGACAATCCAATACTCGCTCGCACATATTTTCCGGGGGACCTCATCCCTGCGCTTGACCGCCACGGGATCACACAAACGGTCCTCGTGCAGGCGGCGGCAAGTGTGGAAGAGACTGAGTACATGCTCGGTATTGCCGATGCGACACCGTCTGTTGCAGCAGTTGTGGGGTGGGTGGATTTTGAAGACCCCACGCACTTGGCGAATCTCGAACGCCTGAGACAGCATCCGAAGTTCCGCGGCGTTCGTCCGATGATCGAGTTCATTCCCGACGGCGACTGGATGATGCGTGCCGATGTGCAATGGGGATTTGCCGCCCTGGCAGAGCTTGATCTGAGCTTTGACGCAGTCGGCTTTCCCCGGCATCTCAAGAATTTCCACACGATTTTTGCCCGCTATCCGGAGATGCGCGCTGTCGTTGACCACTGCATGAAGCCGCAGATCCGCGACCATTCGGACGGGTGTTTCCGCCATTGGGCCGACGGCATGCGCGCAATCGCCGAGGACACATCGGCGGTCTGCAAGTTTTCCGGGCTCGTGACGGAATGCGACGTGTGGTCTCTGGAGCAGCTGAAACCCTATGCCGCGCATGTCATTGAGGTCTTCGGCCCCTCGCGCCTCATGTGGGGCTCCGATTGGCCGGTCTGCCAGATGCAGGCGAGCTATGACGATTGGCGTGGCGCCGCCAAAGCCCTGACAGCAGGCCTGCCTGAAGCCGACCGGGCCGCGATTTTTGGCGGAACGGCGCGGGCATTCTACCGCATCTGAGATGTCCGGGCTGCGGCCCCGCGCCGCTCATGGCAATAATGGTGGGCAGCGGCGAAGATCTGCATGCGGCGCAAGAGCAGAGTGATCGGCCTGAATGCCAAGAATGCCACTGTACACGGGGCGATTCACGTCATCTTGCGGCCGGGCAACCTGGATTTGATCCCGGCCCGCAGCGTCACCAATTGCCCGATCTTCACAAGGACCGACGACCTGCGGGAACAGCCCGTGCTGCTTCCAAAGTCACGGTGATTTGTGACAGCTTGGCGAGTGGCCGTCATTTCATTGCGCCGGGAAACGCACCATGAAGTCTGCCGTGTGACCCGCTCCTGGATTTAGGAGGCCTGCCCGATGACAAAATTCGAGATCTTACCCCATGTGCGGCTCCATGGGTGGGGTGGGAGACCCCGACGCCGAAGGGGGGTCCTGATCGCGCTTCCTGACTGCTCTATCCCTTGGGCGATGAAAGCCGTCGTGCGTTCGGGATTTGGCCCGAACGGCGCTTGAGCGGCAGCGCCCGTTGCGCACCTGCCGGACCGTGTCCCGGACCGCCGCACGACTTATGGAGGCTCTGTTGCAAAGAACTGCCGAAGCCAAAGCGGCTACCAGTTTTAGATGTTCTTGATGTTAAGAGCCTTGTTCGATGGCGATCTGTTCCAGTTCAGCGCCATGTAGTGACATCAGCTCGTTCATCATTTCTGGGCCGAGACCAAACGCGCTCTCGGCGGATGCGAGGTTTCTCGGTATCGGCCTTTGCCTGTCCGGAGCGCTAAGGCCTCTCGCCAAAATAACATGATCAGGATGACCTGTTGATCAGGGTGTGGTTCCAGTCGCCGTGGAAGCCGTCGCGGCGGATTTTCAGGGTCTTCATCCGTTCGTCGGAAACCTTGACGCCGAGCGGATACTCGTTGTCGTCGATCCGCGACCGGATCTTCAGACCGGCGCGGGTCGTGGTGGCGGCGATGAGTTCGACGATGACCCGGCAGCTGACCAGGGGCCGTCCGCGCCAGTTCCGGGTGATGTGGCAGAACATGCGGTGCTCGATCTTGTTCCACTTGCTCGTGCCCGGCGGGAAGTGGCAGACTGAGATCTTCAGGCCGAGCTCGTCGGCGAGGCGCTTGCAGTTCGAGTTTCCACATCCGGTTCCGGCTGCTGTTGGAGCCGCCGCCGCGCCATGGTCCAGCTCGCTCAGGCCGGCGCGGACCGTGTTGCGGGACATCCCCGTAGCCTCGACGACCCGGGCAATGCCGCCGCGGCCGAGCGCGCGGGCTTCAGCCGCCGCCCACAGGCGCCGCGAGCGCTCGTCCAGAACCGCTTCCAGCGCTGTGTGCTTGGATCGAATCGTGTCCGCCACACCATCCATGGTATACGCATGGCACGACAGCGCCAAATAGTCAAGTTATTTTGGCGAGTGTCCTTAGTTACGGATTCGCTGCACTGTGGGGACGTCGACACCTTGCCAGCGTCGCACCGCTCAAATCTGCGACCTGCCAGCTCCTGTCGTCGACGCTAATCATCGCGGTGGTGGTCGCTCGCCGTCGTCGATCGGCCATGGACCCTGCCGGTCCCCGGCGTCGGGGTATGGATCGCCCTGGGAGCGCTGGCTCTGTTCGGAACCGCCCTTGCATACATTATCTTCTTCGAGATCCTCGTCCGCGCCGGAGGGAGCAACGTGATGCTGGTCACGCTGCTGATCCCCGTGACCGCGGTGGCGCTCGGGAACCTGTTTCTCTCCGAGCCGATACTCCTCGCCGAGATCGCCGGAGCCGCCATCATCGGATTTGGGTTGCTGTTCATCGACGGCCGAATTCCCCGCAGGGTGACCCGCCTTGCCGCCACACTGATTAATGGCCGGTTTGGCAGATGAATCAAGACCTGCCGGTATCGCAGCCTGCCTCGAACCCTCATCGCAGTGAACCCGCGTTCTTCGAAGTCCCCGATGCAGTGGAGTTGGAGCGAAGTCGGGATGCGGGCGAGGACCGCGCCGGCGAGAGAGAGTCCGTGCGGCATCGCCGACGCGAAGGCCGACTACTAAAAGCTGCCGGGAGCGTGACTCGGCGCCACGCAGGAGGGCGGACGATGCGACTCTCCACCGCCGCCCCGCACGGCGTCCGCGATGAGGCTTCCGACTTTTTTGACCGAGTCGACCAGGTGGGCGTCGGAATGATGGGCGTAGCCGGAGGTCGTGCGGTGTCGCCGATGGCCGAGCAGCTTGCCTGCCAAGACAGGTTTTTGCCCGCCATGACCGCTTGGCTGGCCGCCGTGTGGTGCAGGTCGAGGACTTCGCCGCGGCGGCATCCGGTGAGCGCGAGCAGCCGAATCGCCGCGACGGCCTCGGGCCAGCGGGCTTCGCTGGCGTCGAGCCCCCCCCCCGAGCCGGGCAAGCTCGTCCGCGTCGAGGAAGCGGGAAACATGGTTGCTCGGGTTCTTGGCTATGCTGAGACAGGGGTTTGAGCCGCGCTCACGCAATCCCCACTCGTCGGCCCGGTTCATGATCGCGCGCAGGATTTCGATTGCGCGGTTGGCCGCGCCGGGCTTGTCCTGCTCGCCCGGCGCCATCATGCGCCCGTCATATTTGCTCTGCACAGCTTTACCTGCCGGAATTCGGTCGCCGAGTGGACCGAAGGTATCCCGCGCCTCACAACATTGACGCTCAACAGCTCGGGACCCCGGTCACCCGAAGTTCGGCTCTGATCGAGAAGGCTTGCAGGCTGCGCACCGAGTGCCGATTATCGACCGGGCACGCGCCCGCGAAGACAGACGCAGACCGTGACCTAAGTGATCGCCGATCGGGCTTATGCGTTTCAGCGTGCGCGCCAGGCAAAAATTTGCCGCGAACTTTCGGTTCAGGTGACTGGTGCCAACCGTGACCAATGGAAGCTGACACCCTTTTTTGCACGGTATTGAATGCGATGATGCGGGCAACCGCGTATGCGGCTGCGTTTATGGATCAAACAGCATTGCCTCGGTCGGCGGCGGCAGGCAGAGCCGGGGCATCGCGAAACGCTTCGCGCTCGCTGGATCCGGCCCACCATGCGTTTGGCGGAACTCAATCCCTCGCAGGCGGGCCTCATTTTGACGCAGGTACGGCTTGCAGCTTTGGCTGCGGGTTGATTTACTGTGTGCGGGGAGGCGTTGATGAATACCCGAATGTATGATCCCGTCACGCTTGAGATCATTCAGAACTCATTGCAGGCGGTGGCCGACGAGATGTTTGTCGCCATGAAAAAAACGGCCATGAGTTCAATCATATACGAGGTTCTCGACATGGGAACCGGGGTGATGGACGCCGACGGAGAGATTGCCAGTTCCGGAGCCGGCATTCCGGCGTTCATCGGGGTGCTGGACAAGTCGGCCAAAGTCATTGTCCGCAAATTCAAAGACACCGGCGATGTTCATCCCGGCGACGTGTTCGCCACCAATGACCCGTATTACGGCGGCGTCACCCATCTGAACGATATCGTTGTCGTTATGCCGGTGTTTTCCGAGGGAAGAATCATTGCCTGGACCGCGAACATTGCCCACAATTCCGATGTCGGCGGACTGGCGCCGGGCTCTCTGAGCGGCGACGCCACCGAGATTTTTCAGGAGGGCCTGCGTTTGCCCGCCGTCCGGGTCATCTCAGCCGGCAAAACGATCGAGCCGGTGTTCGAGATCATCAAGGTAAATTCGCGGATGCCCGATGTGCTGGAAGGCGATGTCTGGGCAGCGATTGCCTCAGTGCGCATCGGCGCCCGCCGCCTTCAGGAGATGGCGGCGAAATACGGTGCTGACACCTGTGAGGCGGCCATACGCACATTCATGGATTTTGGAGAGAATGTATCCCGGGCCGAACTGGCAAAACTTCCCAAGGGCCATTTCGAGCTGGAGGAAGAACAGGACGACGGCCGCGTCTTCAATGTCAAGATTTCGATAACGGACGATGATTTTACGGTAGATTTCCGCGACAATCCGGAACAGGCATCGGACCCTGTCAACACCAGCCGGGACGGCGTCATCGTCGCCGCCCAGATCATCTTCAAGTCACTCACCGATCCTTATTCACCCTGCAACGCCGGGTCATTCCGTCCGCTCAAGGTGCTGACCAGGGAGGGAACGATTTTTCATGCCAGGGAGCCGGCGGCCATCGGTTTCTATTACGAGCTGGAACTCAGGGTCTATGACCTGATCTGGCGCTGCCTCGCCCAGCACATGCCGGAACGGCTCGGTTCCGGCCATTTTGCCTCGGTCTGCGGCACTTTTATCGGCGGCATCCATCCCGACACCGGCCGGCAGTACACGATCATCGAGCCGCAGCTCGGAGGCTGGGGCGCCCGCCATGACGGCGACGGCAACACCGCTATGTTTTCTGGTTTTCACGGCGATACGTTCAACTGTCCGGCCGAAATCAATGAAGCGCGGAACGGTCTCTATGTTGACCGCATGCAGCTCAACACAGAACCCGGCGGCGAGGGAAGTTTCCGCGGCGGCCATGGCATTGTCATGGATTACCGGCTGCGGGCGGACCGCGGTTTTCTAACGGTCTGGTACACCAGATCGAAATTTCCCGCGTGGTCGCTTTCCGGCGGCCGTGAGGGTTCGCCGAATTACGTGCATTACATGCCAGTCGAGGGAGAAAGCCGAAAGATCACACTGGCGTCGAACTTCCCCACCCGCGCCGGCGACGTCATTCGGGTGATCTCGGGCAAGGGCGGCGGGTTTGGCGATCCGCGCGAGCGCTGCCGGGAACGGGTTCGCATGGATCTGAAAAACGGTCTCATCACCGAAGACTGTGCCCGCGATATCTACGGGCTGGACCCTGAAAACACGCCGCAGCGTGGATCAGGCGCGGCGTTGGATCAAAAAAACACAAGGAATTCAGAATGAGCTGCATACTTTTTCGGAATGTCCGGATCTGGGACGCCGATCGGCGGGAACCGGAAGATGGATATGTGCTCGTGGAGAACGGGCGCTTCAGGGAAGTCTCAGCCGAACCCATCGCCAGCGGCGCGGCGCGCGCGGTGGATGGCAAGGGCGGCGTGCTCATGCCCGGATTGATCGACTGCCATATGCACGTGACTCTTTCCGAGATAGACCTGCGCAAGCTCGCGAATATTCCGCTGACCATGATGACTGCGCTGGCGGCCCAGAACATGCGCGAGACGCTGATGCGCGGTTTCACAACGATCCGCGACTGCTGCGGCGCTGACAGGGGGCTGGCCGACGCGGTCGAGCAGGGTCTTCTGCAGGGTCCCCGGATCTTCGTCAGCGGCCGGGCTCTGACCCAGACCGGCGGGCATGGCGATTTCAGGCTGCGGACCGATCTGCGGCGGGAATGCCGGGCGGAATCGGCGCTTGATATGCAAAGCCGGCTGGCGGATGGCGTCAGCGAAGCCCGCGCCGCGGCCCGCGATGAGCTGCGCCTCGGTTCCGACCACGTGAAAGTGATGGTATCCGGCGGAGTCGCGTCGCCGACGGACCCGATCGAGAATGTCCAGTTTGCGCCCGAGGAACTCAGGGCGATCGTCGATGAGGCCGAGGCCTGGAACACCTATGTCGCCGCCCACTCCTACACGCCGCAGTCATCCCGGCATGCCGTCGACTGCGGGGTCCGGACAATTGAGCACGGCAACCTTGTGGACCGTGAGACGGCCGAACACATGGCCCGGCATGACGCATATCTGGTGCCGACGCTGGCGGCCTATGACATCATGGACAAGTTCGGGATCGAACTCGGGCTGCCGGAAGTCAGCATCGGAAAGCTGCAGCGCGTCAAGGACGCAGGGGTTCTCGCCGTCGAGCACTGCCGCAGCGCGGGGGTGAAGATAGGGTTCGGCTCCGATCTCCTCGGCGCCTTGCGTGAACACCAGTCATGCAGTCTGGCGCTGCAGGCCGAGGCGCAGACGCCGCGAGAAGTTCTGACTTCGGCGACCAGGATCAATGCCGAGATCCTGCGGCAGGATGGCAGGCTCGGCGTGATTGCGCCCGGCGCAGTCGCCGACCTGTTGATTGTGGACGGCAATCCTCTTGAAGATCTCGGCCGGCTTGAGCACCAGGGAAAGTATCTCCGCGTCATCATGAAGGATGGGAAATTCGAGAAACTCGATCTCGACTGACCTCGGAAAATTCCCGTCGGCGGCACCGGCGCGACGTCCGTCAGGAAGCGACGCCGCTGTCTTGCCGCCGGCTTCGCGCCTGGCATCGGTCGCCGGAAACCATGCGCGGAAGGGCTGACACAAGCGTTTTCCAGCGAACATGGCGGTGGCGCCGCTCCGCCGGCCGCCATCGGCCCCTGCAAAGGTCCAGTGAAGCCCTGCATTGCCCTGACCCGCCTCAACTGCTTGTTTTAAAATCATGTTTAGGCAATGCTGCAGGACGAGACACAGCAACTTTCCAACGCGGCCGCCCAGCCGCCCGGGAGGATTTCCATTGCGGCGGAAATGACTATGTGAAATAGTTCAGGGTTACTGTCACGATGCCGGGGGTGAAAAGTGCCAGACCCGTTTGGCATTCGGTGCAGCGGGAAATTCACCGGGTGAATGCGCGGCTGCACATTGGACAAATGCCTGTGGGACCGGCGCTGTTGCCGGGAACCGGCAATCAATCGAGGAGGAAAAATTGCGTATACTTTTGAAATTATGCCGCATTTCGGTGCTCAATGCAGTGGGTGCGGCTCTTGTGATGGTCGGCGCGGCCACTGCGGCGCTGGCCCAGACAGACAAGGACACGCTTGTGGTGGCGGTGTCCAGGGATCTCCAGAACATCGATCCCACGCTGACAAGCGGCAACATCAACACATGGGAATTCCTGACCAATGTCTACAACTGGCTGATCGATTACGAGATCGTCACCCAGGATGACGGCACCATGGTCGGCGATCCGAACAATTTCGTTGGCGGGCTCGCAGAAAGCTTCGAATGGAGCGAAGACGGCAAAACAGTCACGTTCAAGATGCGTGAGGGTCTGAAATTTTCGAACGGCGATCCGCTGACAGCGGAATCGGTCAAATTCACATTTGACCGGCTTTTCGACCAGATGGGCGTGACCGTCGGCAACATGGCGCTCGCTGAAGTTCCAGACAAGCACCACATTGAAATGATCGACTCGATGACCGTGGCCATCCATCTCGACCGCGCGAATTCCCTGCTTTTCGGCAACATGGCCCAGGCAGGCAACTCGATCCTTAATCCGAATGTGGTCGGGCCGCTCATGACCGAGGATGACCCGTCTGCCCACGAGTGGCTGAAGTCGGACACCACCGGCACTGAACAGGGAGCATACAAGCTTGAAAGCCGCGATCCCGGCAATCAGTACGTGCTCGTTCGCAACGAGAATTTCCACGGCGAGCCCGCCCATATCGAGCGGATCGTGTTCAAGGTCATTCCCGATCCTGCCAGCCGGCTCGCCCAGCTGGTCAGCGGCGCCGTGGATATCGCGCAGGAGCTGCCAACCTTTGACATCGCGTCGCTGGAAGCCAATCCGGACATTACCGTGCACCGGAACACAAGCCGGACGATCGCCTATATCGGTATGAACAATGAAGTCGAGCCGTTCAACAACAAGCTTGTTCGGCAGGCGATATCATATGCCATTCCGTATGAAACGATCGTCGACGATGTCCTGAACGGCTATGCGATCCAGCTGACGAGCCCGATCCCCAAGGGAACTCCGGGGCACACGGATGAGTTTTTCGTCTACAGCCACGATCCGGAGAAGGCCAAGGCATTGCTGGCGGAAGCGGGTTATGCGGACGGTTTTTCAACCGTGTTCGAGATTCCGATCGGCAACCAGGAGGCCAAGGAAACGGCGGTGTTCGTGCGTCAGTCGCTGGGCGAGATCGGCATCGATGTGCAGATCCAGGAGCTGCCGGGGGCGGCGTATTTTGACAAGATTCAGAAACATGAGCTGGTGTTCTTCTTCACCAACTTCTGGATTTCGATCAATAATGAGCCGTACTACCATGTCTACTGGAAGTTCCATCACAGCTGCTGCAACTATGCGAACTATGCGAACTCGACAGTGGATGAGCTGATCGCGGAACATACGATCAGCACCGACCATGCCGCGCGTGACGCCGCGATCGTGGAGATCCAGCGGATTATCCTTGATGAGGCACCGTGGGTCCTGCTGTACCAGCCGCAATCGGTGCTGGCGATGCGCTCCAACGTCAAGGGGTATATCTTTTACTCCGCGGACAACCTGACGCGGTTCCAGTATCTCTACAAGGAGTAGCGTTCGCATTTGCCGCAACCGGCATAGCATGTAAAGTTATTAGCGGGCCGGCCGTGTTGGGCGGCCCGCATTCGGTTGCATGACCCCATGACTGGATTCATCTCGCGCCGCCTGCTGCTGCTGATCCCGGTTCTGCTCGGGGTCACTGTCGTCACATTTGCGCTGACGCGGATTATTCCCGGAAATCCGATCGATCTGATGATCAGTCCTCTCGCCAGCCAGGAAACACGCGACAGAATTGCCGAAAACGCCGGGCTTAACGATCCGCTGTGGGTTCAGTACGTGCGCTATATCGGCGGAGTCGCAAAGGGGGATTTCGGCGATTCATTTGTCACCAATCAGCCGGTGCTGGACGATTTGACATCAAGGTTCATGCCGACTTTCGAACTGACGGTCTATGCCATGCTGCTGGCCGTTCTGCTGGCGGTGCCGCTGGGGATCGCATCGGCGGTCTGGCAGGGAACATGGATCGACCACATATCGCGGCTGCTGGCGGTCTGCGGCGTCGCCATGCCCGTATTTTGGGTCAGTCTGCTCGCCATCTACGTCTTTTTCTTTCTGCTTCACTGGCTGCCGGCGCCGCAGGGCAGGATCAGCGTCTCAATTCCGCCGCCGGACGCCATCACCGGCATGTACACGATCGATTCGCTGATGACCGGGAACTGGCCGGCATTCAGGAGCTCGGTCGAGTCGATCGTCATGCCGGCCTGTGTGCTGGCATTTGCCGCTATGGCTCCGCTCGCGAGGATGACCCGGGCAAGCATGATCGAAGCTCTGGAATCCGATTACATACGAGCCGCCCGGGCCTTGGGACTGTCGGAGTGGTCGGTCGTGTTTCGTCACGCGCTGCGCAACGCCATCCTGCCGGTCATCACGATGATCGCCATTGTCTACGGCTACCTGCTCGGCGGCGTTGTTCTGGTGGAGAACGTCTTCGCCTGGCCTGGCCTGGGCCGGTATGTCTACAACGCCATCGCTTCCAGTGACTATCCGGCGCTGCAGGGCTTCATCCTGTATTCGACAAGCATCTACGTGCTGCTGTTTCTGCTGGTGGATATCCTCTACGTTGTTTTGGATCCTAGGGTGCGGTTGTAGCGTGTCCGGGCTCGCGGCGGTCATTCAGAACAACCTGCAGGATTTGCCCGGCTGGTGCCGCCGCAACCCGGTCACCGCACTTGGCTTTGGGATCGTGATCGGACTCGCAATCCTGGGGCTGCTGGCGCCGGCGATTGCGCCCTACGATCCTTACGCGCTGAACCCGAAGGAACGGATGCAGGCCCCGTCCTGGAACCATCTGTTCGGAACCGGAATCTTCGGCGAGGATATCTTTTCACGGGTTCTGTACGGGATACGGATCGATTTGGGCATTGGACTGGGCGCCGTCGCATTCGGTCTTATCACCGGTTCATCGGTTGGCGTCATCGCCGGCTTCTATGGCGGCAAAATCGACGAAGTGTGCATGCGGCTGATGGACATAATTGCCGCATTTCCCGGATTCATTCTGGCCATGGCCATCGCCGGCGTGCTCGGTCCGAGCATTCCGAACCTCATTATCGCCATCGCCTTTGTCAATGTTCCGGTCTACGCCCGCCTGTCGCGCAGCCGCTTTCTTGTCATCAAAAATTCGCTCTATGCGATGGCAGCGCGCGGCGTCGGCGCGTCCGATCTGCGCATATTGGCCTGGCACCTGCTCCCGAACAGCCTGGCGCCGATTTTCGTCCAGTCGACTCTGCAGTGCGGATGGGCGATCCTGGATGCGGCCGGGCTGAGTTTCATCGGGCTCGGCGTGCACCTGCCGACACCGGAATGGGGCGTCATGATCGGGCTCGGCGTGCCGCGGATCATTTCCGGCCAGTGGTGGATTTCCTTTTTTCCGGGTCTGGCGATCGCCGTCACGGTCATGGGGTTCAATCTGATCGGCGACGGGCTGAGAGATCTTCTGGATCCAAAACGGACATGAGTTCCGGCGGATCATTCCAGCAGCCGGACCCGGACGCGCCATCGGCGGCGGCGCCGGAAATCCGGGCCGCGGACATTCTGAACATTGAGAACCTGCATGCTGAATTCCGGCTCCCCAGGGCGACCGTCCCGGTGCTGGTCGGCATCGATCTTTCCGTCTGCGAAAACGAAATCCTGGGGCTGGTCGGGGAAAGCGGATCCGGCAAATCTGTCACCGCCCTCGCCATCATCGGCCTCCTGCGCCCTCCCGGCTTCGTGACCGGCGGCGAGATTCGGTTCCAGGGACAAAACCTCGTGGGGCTCGACGGCGAGCGGATGCGCGCCATCCGCGGCCGGCACATCTCGATGATCTTCCAAAACCCCGGCGCATCGCTGAACCCGGTGCTGCCCGTCGGCCGGACACTGAAGGAGGTCTTTCGGGTGCATGCGGGGCTTCACAGCAGCCAGGCCGCCGAGCAGGCCGAATCGCTGCTTCTGGACGTCGGCCTCCCCAATCCGGAGTCGGTGCTGCGGCGCTATCCACATCAGCTTTCGGGCGGCATGGCGCAGCGGGTCATGATTGCTTTGGCGCTGGCGTCTTCGCCGCGCCTGCTGCTCGCCGACGAACCGACCACGGCTCTGGATGTGACAATCCAGTATCAGATCATCCGCCTTTTGTCGCGGCTGCGGCAGCATCGCGGCCTGTCGCAGATCGTCATCACCCACAATCTCGGTGTCATCGCTGAACTCTGTGACCGGGTGGCCGTCATGTATGCCGGGATGATTTTTGAGGAGGCGCCGGTCGAGCTGATTTTCGACGAGCCCCGCCACCCCTACACGCAGGGGCTGCTTGCGGCGCGGGCCCGAACCGAGAGCGCCGGCACGCTGGCGAATATCCCCGGACAGGTGCCGGACCTGCGCGACCGGCCGCGCGGCTGCCCTTTCCATCCAAGATGCGCGCACGCCCGCAAAATCTGTTCAGCTGAACTGCCCGTGCGTGAGAGCTGCGGCGACCGACATCGGGTGGCCTGCCACCGATGGAAGGAAATCGTATGAGCGATCCCTTGCTCACCGTGTCCGGCCTGACCAAACGGTACCCGATGCGCAGCGGCATGTTCCGGCACCGGAATCTCGTGGCCGCGGACAATGTGTCGCTGAGCCTGCGGCCTGGAGAAACCCTGGCACTGGTCGGCGAGAGCGGCAGCGGTAAATCCACAGTGGGCCGCTGCATCCTTCGCCTCGAAGACCCGGACAGCGGTCAGGTCCGGATAGCTGGCCGCGAGATTTCTTCCATGCAGAATTCAGAAGTGCAGAAACTGCGGCCGCAGATGCAGATGGTCTACCAGGATCCCCTCGAATCGCTCAATCCGCGGCGCCGGGTCGGCACGCTTGTGGCTGAACCACTGCACCTGCACAGCATCGTCGGCAGATCCGAACTGAAGGAGCGCGTGGCATCGCTGTTTCGGCTCGTGGGCCTGAGCGAAGAACATACCGGGCGCTTTCCGCACGAGCTCTCCGGCGGCCAGCAGCAGCGGGTCGGCATTGCGCGGGCACTGGCGACCAGCCCGAAACTGCTGGTGCTGGATGAACCGACGTCAGCTCTGGATGTGTCCGTAGAGGCGCAGATCGTCAACCTACTCAGGGAACTGCAGCAGCGTCTCAAACTGGCGTATTTGTTCATTTCCCACAATCTGGCGGTGGTGTCGATGCTCGCTGACCGGGTTGCTGTCATGTATCTCGGGCAGATTGTGGAGGTCGGGCCTACGAGAGAGGTGCTCGGCAACGGTTTTCATCCCTACACGAGGGCACTCGTGTCGGCGACGCCGGTCGATCATCCCCGACAGCAAAAGCTGCGGATTTCACTGGATGGAGAACCGACATCGCCGATCGATCCGCCGGCGCACTGTCGGCTGGCAAGCCGCTGCCCCTTCGCAAACGATGTTTGCACAACAATCGCGGCCAATCTCGAAGAGGTGGATTCAAACCGTGCAACGCGGTGTGTCAGGTTTCAGCAGGAACACCGCAACGGCAGCTGGAAACCGGTACCCGCATCAGTGAACTGAAGACGAAGGCTCAGGGCACCTTCTGCAATTCTGTCACGGCTCCTTCGTATTGTCTCTCCGGTCTTGTGCAGGCAGGACCGAAAGCGACGAGCCAAATCACGGCCAACAAGGTGACGGACTGCGGTTGCAGGAGACGCATATGCTGGCTGCGTTTTCGCGGATTGAAACTCGGCAACGGGTGTGAGGACGCCAAGGCTGGTTCCGGCGATCGGAGGCAGCCTTGCAGCGCGCCTGAATCATTCTCAACTGTCCCCGGCCTGTCCGCGTTTTGGTATGCGGAAAATGGTAAACCGGACTTGCCGCCCGTGCCGGCGGTCAGTCTCATCGCAAGCATCTGTTCAGCCCGCATTCTTCATGTGCAGTACCTGCACAGCGCAGGGAAGGCGCAATCCATCCCCGGATTGCCGCCGGCCCGCCGCTTCCAACTTCTCCGGATCAAACGGCCGCGAAGACGCCGGACGGCATCCGTTCTGCTGACGATCGGCTGCTGGAACGACAAACTGAAACCGTTCCGTTGTTCCTCCGGGACCCGAAACCATCCCTTTGTCCATCCCCGGTTTGCGCGCCGTCCCGCAAACGGCAAACGCGATTCAGGGACCGGGTCCGTCGTTCGGAGGGCCTCTCAGGTCGAGCTCAGCGAGGAATGCCCGGGCAAGTGTCCGTGGACTGCGTGGGAGAGGCCTGATTTCAGCGTCCCAGAGACCATTCGAGTGGATTCGCAAACTGCATCCGCGGGACATTCCCGCTGAGTAACTCAAGCGGCGCAGGGCCTTAGACGCTCCAGGCCATCGTGATCGAGCCTTCTTTCCGGGGCGCGGTCGCGGGGATCTTCAAGGCCGAGTTGCTTCAAGGTGTTTTTCATCTTGCCGAAGTTGCAGAGAGCGCAGGATATGACCAGGTTTTTCTCGTCTGTGCTGCCGCCGTGGCTCCAAGGAACAACATGATCGTACTGGAGCCACATGATGGCAAACCCGGCGTGCTGGCGTCGAGGATCATCTCCCCAAATCACGGACTTCGGATAAAGCTTGTTCGCAATTTTGCGGATTTCAGCATCCACGACAGGAATGCCGCAATAGCGGCAACTGAAACCGTCCCGATCCAGAACAGCCTGCTTGGTGCCGGACGGAATGCGGCTGCTCTTTCCATCGCGCATATCCCTGGGAACCGAACAGGTGTCGCCTTGAGGGCTGGGATCGATGATATGATTCCGGTCATCCACATCAATTGACCACGCGGGGTTGAGCCAGTGCCAAATCCTGAGCCCGTCGGCATTATTGAACAGTCGCGCAGCTGTTTCCCCATCGCCACAGAGATGCGCATCGACGGCGGCTGACATGTCATCCCAAGCTTTGAAGATCTCTGGGACTGGCTCTTTAAGGCACCGGCGGAGGATCATGTTTCTGAGCCGAATCTCAATTGCAGGGCAGCCAAGCGACACCGACGGCGGCGCCGTTCTGCCGCCGACGCTCAGGCCGGAGCAATCATCAGCGCCGCGACGCCAAGGATCACTATCACAGCCACCGTGATCGCCGCAACGATTCGTCGGGTGTTCGCCTTGTCCTGCTTGGCCATGTCCGAATCTCGTTTGGCCATGTACGCCCTCATCCGCTCCGCGGCTCCGGCGTATTCGGCTTGGTTCGTGTTGATGCGCTCCTCCAACACGGCAAGCTGCCGCACAAGGTCGTGACTGTCCGGCGGCCCGCTCATAACGATAGATTTCGTCCGTCCTGGTTCCCAGTCAAGGCATCCTTCTGTCGCCCTTCAATTCCAATTGACCACACATTGCTTGATTTTCGGTGGTATTCGCTGCGATTCCGGGGGTTGGCTGAGTGTGTTTTTGTCGGGAGTTTGAGGCTGCGGGCCGCCGCCACGGAGGGTGGCGCGGCAGTCTGACGGTTGCGATTGTCTGCAGCTTTCCGAGACTTCAGAGACGGGCGGGCAGGCGCAAAATCCAGACGGCGACTACGCCCCGGTCTCGACGACGACTTTGCCGTGGGTTTCGCGCGGGGCGGCGAGATAGCTCCAAGCCTCGCGGTAGCCATCCATCGGATAGACCCTGTCAATCCGTGGAGCAACAAGGCCACGCTTGAGTGCGTCATACACAAATGTTTTGCCCCGTTCCTGGGCCGCAGGATTCTCGACGTAGTTGAAGAGCGAGTACGGGTGAAAGACCGCGTTTGCCTGAAACATGTCGACAAGCGGCAACGTCGGAAACTGTGCGTCAAGCGTGCCGTAAAAAAAGATCCGTGCGTCCTTGGCAAGCGCCGGCGCGTATTGCCCGATCATGCCGGCGCCGACCGGATCAAATGCCGCGTCGATCCCATGTCCGCCGGTTACGGATTTCAGAAACTCCGCCAGATCGCGCGAACCGGGCACAAAAACGTGGTCGGCGCCGACATCCTCCAGAAAGCCTCGGTTGTGTTCGAACCGTGACGTGGCGATCATATTGGCGCCGAAATGGCGGCCTATCTCCAGAGCCGCGGTTCCGGCTGTTCCGGTGCCCGCAGTCACCAGAATGTTCTTGCCTGGCAAGACCCGCAGAATTTCAACCAAGGGGAAATACGCGGTCATATACATCATCCAGACAGACGCGCTTTCCACAGCGGAAAGCCCAGCGGGCGCCGGCGTCACGTAGCGGTGGTCAATGATCAGCTGTTCTGCGCTGGCGCCGCGGCGGTCGTAAAAATACGGCAATGTGCACATGCGCATCCCGGGTTCAATGCCGGTCACGCCCGGGCCGACCGCATCCACGATGCCAGCCGCTTCCATTCCGATGCGGGCTGGAAATTCAGAAAAGCTGAATGAATACCGGTCACGCATGAGATCCATGTCGCCCCAGTTGAGGGCGAAGGCCTCGACATTGAGCCGGACTTCGCCCGGACCCGGCGATTCGTCTGGAAACTCTTCCAGCGACAATCCCTGGTAGCCATCGTATCCGTGAATCACCCATGCAAGGGGCATCTCCCAGCCTCCTCTTTTTTCATTCAATATTCATGCGGCCCGGCGCGTCGCACTGACCTTGGCGGCCTCTGCGTTGAGGTCACCGGACAGGCGCCCCTCGGGCATATTCGGGATCGAAAATCGTCATTTCCAGTCACGGGCGCCAAGAATTGCCGCTGAAATCCGCTCTCCCATCCCCGCCTTCGCTGGTCTGTTTCCAATTAAGGGCAGCGCACGGTAAGCGCCAATCACCAGGGAACGATCAAGCATGACCGGCAGCATTGAGGCTTCGCTAGGACATGCGGCTTTGGTCAATACAGCACGTTGAGCATGACCATCGAGACGATCAGAAACAGGACAGTCATGATGCCCCCGCTCTTGATGAAATCTGTGACCTTGTAGCCAGCCGGACCCATGATCAGCGCATTGACCTGATGCGTCGGAATGATGAACGAATTCGAAGTGGAAATCGCCGCGGTCAGCGCAAACAGCGCCGGGCTTTCCCCGGCCGCGACGGCAATCGAAACAGCCAAGGGAACCAGAAGCACCGTTGCGCCGACATTTGACATCACCAATGAAAATACGGTGGCGAGGATTGCCACACCCAGCTGCAGAGTCCAAACGGGCCAGCCGTCCAGAAGAGTGAGTGTCTGCTGGGCGATCCATGCAGCGGTGCCAGTGTTTTGGACCGCTTGACCGAGCGGGATTAGGCTCGCCAGCAGGAACACAGTGTTCCATCCAACAGACCGATAGGCTTCGTCGATGCTCAATACACGGCTCAGCAGCATGCCGACCGCGCCCGTCAATAGACAGAGCGACAGCCGCAAATCCGTGAACAGTATGAGCGACAGCGATACCACGAAAAACAGAAGTGCCCAGACCACCTTTTTTGGCCTGATCTCCTCTTGCGGGAAATCGGTTGTCACGACGATAAAATTCCGGTCGCGTTTGATGCGGGTCAGGTTGTCCCAGCGCGTGTGGGCAACCAGCATGTCACCGGCCTGAAAGGGAACCAGCCCCCGATCTGGGTCGGTTCATGCCCGTCGGTCCTGACGTGGCTGAGGGTGCCTTCGCGGCGGTGAATCGCCATGAGGCTCAGGCCATATGTCTTGCGCAGAAGCAGCTGCCTCAGCGTCTGCCCGATCAGCTTTGATTCCGGCGGAATGACCAGTTCGGCGACGCCGGCATTGGTCGGCGCAAACTCCTCGGCGAAAACGTCCAGCTCCGGCCTGACCAAGAGGCCGTGCCGGTCGGCGAAATTCCTGACGGTTTGCTCATTGCCGACAATTGCCAGCCTGCACGGGGCGGCGATTTCTGCGGTCAGTATCTGAATCATCGACACTTTGCCGCGATAGAAGGTCGAAATGATGTAGAGATTGTTCTCGTTGTTGATGTCCGCCAGTATCTGTCCCACGAGAGCGCTGTCGGGAGGGACGTTCACTTCAAACACATCGGCGTGAAGTCCGTAGACCCGTTCCAGGTATTCGGCTGTGCCGCCTGTGGGCGCCAGCTCAACCGGTTCGGGAGAGCCCGGCAGAACCCAGCGGCCAAGCAGCAGAAAATACAGGATGCCTGTGGCGACCAGCGCGGCGCCGATAGGGGTCACTGAGAACAGTTCGAACGGCGGGATCTTGGCGCCGTCCGGCAGGCTCGAGTTCGCGGTCTGGACCAAGTCGTTCAGCAGGATAAGGGGCGATGACCCGACCATGGTCATCGTGCCGCCGAGAATCGCACAAAAACCCATCGGCATGAGGAGACGGTTCAGAGCTATTCCCGACCGCACGGAAATTCTGCTGACGACAGGCAGGAACAGCACCGCCGCGCCGACGTTTTGGAGGAAGCTCGAAATCACGCCGACTGTCCCGGACACGATCGGAAGCACGCGGACCTCGGTGTTGCCGCCCTGCTTCAAAATGATGGCCGCGATTTTGTGCATGCATCCGGTGCGGTCCAGCCCGGCCCCGATGATCATCACCGCGATGATTGAGATCACGGCGTTCGACGCAAAGCCATCGAACAGGTGCGACGCATCGGCAAGGTTATCCAAGCCTGGCAGATAGCTCAGGACTCCAATGCTGACGAGAATAAGGAGGGCGGCCAGATCAATTCGAATGATTTCCGACACAAACAGGAAAACGGTGAACCCCAAAAGGCCAAGAACAACGGCCATTTCGGTTGTGAATTGAAGCGGCTCCATATTTTCTCCGCAGCCAAATCAGCGGTCGATTGGTCCAAATCCGAAGCTTCGCCACCGACCCGGTTCCACTGTATCAATTAACTGGGGCAGCGCCATTAGTCCGATCTTCATCCCGCCGCCGCCCCCCGCGCTCCCTGCAAGACGTTGAAAACGTGAGGTTTTCTGGCCGCCGGGCCGCTTTTGTCTTGTCAAAAAGTTTCCAGTGCAAGTTGCGCGGTTTCAGGCCGCGTGCCCACTGACGTATTTTCGCAACAGTGCACATTATTATGGTGTTAAAGGAACACATCCTGTGGACAAGGAGACGGCAGGCACCATGGATTGTTGTCATTGCGCAGGGAGACCGCACATGTCATTCCACATCGAGACCATCCCCAACAGGCGCGGCCGCGACACAATCCTCCTCAGGGAGGCCTGGCGCGAAGGCGCGAAGGTCAGGAAGCGCACCATCGCCAACCTCACCTATCTGCCGCCGGCGGTCACCGACGGCTTCCGCGCCGTCCTCAGGGGCGGAATTGTTCTCGGCTCCCCGGACGAGGTTTTCGGGATCCGCAGGTCGCTGCCGCACGGCCACGCGGCGGCGGCGCTCGGGACCATGCGGAGCCTCGGATTCGAAGGCATCCTCGGGCGGAAAAAAAGCCGGATGCGCGGTCTCGCGATGGCGGCGGCGGCGGCCCGGATCATCGATCCGGCCTCCAAGCTCGCCACAGCCAGGGCCCTTGACCCGGAGACCGCCTCCACCAGCCTCGGGGAGCTGCCCGGCCTCGGGCCGGTCAGCGGCAACGAGATGCTGGACATGCTCGACTGGCTGCTTGAGCGCCAGCCCTGGATCGAGCGCAGCCTCGCGAACCGGCATCTCAGGGACGGGACGTTGGTTCTGTACGACGTCTCGTCCAGTTACGTTGAAGGGAGGAAATGCCCGCTGGCGGCCTTCGGCCACAGCCGCGACGGAAAGAAAGGCAAAATGCAGATCACATACGGGCTGGTCTGCTCGGGGGACGGAACCCCTGTGGCGGTCGAGGTGTTCAGCGGAAACACCGCCGACCCGGACACCGTCAGGGGCCGGGCGGAGAAGCTGCGCCGCCGTTTCCGGGTTGAGAACATCGCGCTGGTCGGCGACCGCGGCATGATCACATCGGCCCGCATCAGGGAGGATCTGATTCCTCTCGGCCTTGACTGGATATCGGCGCTCAGGAGCGCCGACATCCGGAAGCTTGTGAAGAAGGGGAAGGACGCGCCGGCAGCGCTGGATCCGGCGAGGCTCGCTGAGGATCAGGTCGCCGAGACCGTGTCCCCGGACTTTCCCGGCGAGCGGCTGCTGGTCTGCCTCAATCCCCGTCTGCGGGAGGAAAGGGCCCGGAAGCGGGAGGATCTGCTCAGGGCGACGGAACAGACGCTGGCTGAGATCGCCGCCGCGGCGTCCCGCCGCCGGCCGGGCCCGAAGAACCGGGAGATGACGGCGAAGGCCCTGGGGCGCAGGGGCAACAGAAAAAAGGTCGAAAAACACTTCAATATTGAGATCCGGGACGGCGGAATGGACTGGAGCCGCGACGCGGCGAAAACCGCGGCGGAGGCGGCGCTCGACGGAATCTATGTGGTGCGCGCCAGCCTCGGAAAGGAATCCATCGGCGGCGAGGCGGCGGTGGCGGCGTATAAAAGCCTCGCGCTCGTCGAGCGCGCCTTCCGGACCATGAAGACGTCAGGGCTGAGGGTCCGGCCGTTCCATGTTTACAATGAGGGGCGGGTGAAGGCGCATGTGTTCCTCTGCATGCTCGCCTGGCATGTGGAGCGGAGCATGCGTGAGAAGCTCGCACCCATCCTGTTCGAGGACGATGACCGCGAAGCCGCGCGCGCCGGGCGGTCCACCCCGGTTGAAAAGGCGGAGGTCTCCGAAAGCGCCAAGGCCAAGGCGGCTTCGAAACAGACCCCTGACGGCCTGCCGGTCCACAGCTTCCGGACGCTGCTCGCCGATCTCGGAACGCTGACGCTGAACGACGCCTTCCTGCCCGGAAGGCCCGGCAGCGCGTTCCGCATGGCCGCGCGGCCGACCGCGCTCCAGAAAAGGGCCTTTGAGCTTCTGGAGATCAAACCGCCCGGAAATGTTGTCAGTTCAATGACAGGCTGAAAAAGCCCTCCGGCCCGGCCGGACCCCCAGAAAATCAAGCGAAAACAACATGGTGTCCTTGCCTGCGCGGAGAAAACCGCCGCTTTCTGATCGTGCGTCTTCCGGACCTGATAGTGTCCTTGCCTGCGCGGAGAAAACCTGTCAAATCCCGACATGAAGTTCGGATTAGTCCTGAAGGTTTGTGCATCGGGCCCGTCGGCCGTCACCGGTTTTCGGCGGCAGAAGTCATGCTGAACCTCTGGCTGCTGAAACCGCTGCTGAGCCTGATCCGGCAAGCACGGCGCGCAAACGCAATTCACCGCAGAGGGGTTGTTTTTTCCCTGGGGCACCCCGTTCCGCCCAAACCGCCGTCGTGCGCTTTGTTTCCACTTCCGCCATTCCGCTCCGGCCGGCCGGAGCCTGAATCGCCTGCCGCTCCATTTTGCGGAAGGGAAGGACATTTCCCGGAGTGTCGAAACAGGGCATAGGCGGGCTGACGGCGACCGGTGGCGCCCCCAGGCGGGGAACCTACCGGCCGAGATAGCAGCCAAGGCTGGCTTGCCAGATTCGCCTCTTCTGTTCCGGGCGCATGCGCGCATGTGCCGGACTGGTTGACGGCAACGGGCGGCGGCTGATCTTTGCCGCCTGCTGTGGATTGAGCTTCGGCATGATTTGCCGCACAAACAACCGGCGCGCCGTTTTCCCATTGAAAAACACCTTGGCGATGTCGGGCTTGGCCTGAAGCAAGTCAGCAATTGCGTTCGGAACCGCGCGGTCTGCCTGAATTGCGGCGTCGCTGCTGCCCGTCCGTTCACAGGATTTCAAGACATCCCAGAGCGCAATCCGGTGCTGAATCAGGGAATCGACCCGCTGCCGATAGGCGCAATTCGGCTCGAAACCGCAAAGATCGCCCATGATGGTCCAGAAACAGTTGGCAGGATTCGCATAATACTGCCCTGTCCGCAGCGAGCGTTCTCCAGGCATGCTGCCCAGCACAAGAATTGCCGGGCAGTCAGGGAGAATTGGCGGGAAACCCACTTGTAATGCGGCCATTGGCGCTGCTTTCAATTCAGGCACGGTGAAATCGTCGGCAGTCGCAGTCGGCTTGGCCCGCGCTTCAGTCAAAGCTGGCCAGGCAGCCAAAGTGCGATCCCAGGGAACATCACGAGCAGGACCGTGCCGACGCACAGCAGAATGAAAAACGGCAGGGCCGCCGCGATGGTGCGGCCAAAATCCTGCCCCGTCAGCCCCTGCAGTATGTATAGGTTCAATCCGACCGGCGGCGTCAGGGCGCTGAGTTCGATCATGATGACAAGAAACACGCCAAACCAGATCGGGTCGTAGCCAGCCTGAACGATCAGAGGCACTGCGATGGGCACTGTCATGACTGTCATTGACGTGCCGTCAATGAACATCCCCAGCACGATATAGATGCCAGCCAAGATTGCCAGCAGACCGATCGGCGACAGACTCATGGCGGTGACGACATCGGTGATCCTGGCCGGAAGATGAATGAACGCGATGGCGGCGGAAAGGAACGAGGCGGCGGCGATCAGAATACAGATCATCGCCGAAACGCGGATGGTCGCCATCAGCGATGCCACGATCATCGACAGCGAAAACTGCCGCGTCAGGACGGTGATCGCGATGGCGCCCGCCACGCCGACGGCCGCGGCTTCCGAAGGCGTCGCCACGCCCGAATAGATTGATCCGAGCACAACCGCCATCAGGAGGAATATCGGCAGCAGCTCCAGCGCGCCGCGGAGCGCATCGGCCCGCGTGAAGGTCTGGCCCCGATCGGGCTCGACTCCGGGACGAATGAGCGAGACGATGATGATGTATCCTGAATACAGGGACGCCATCATGATGCCCGGAAGCAGGCCGGCGGCAAACAGCTTGGTGATCGAGACCTCGGCCAGCACTCCATAGATGATCATGGCGATCGAGGGCGGAATCAGCAGGCCGAAAGTGCCGGCGCCGGCCAGCGAACCGGAAGAAATTCCGACATCGTAGCCGCGCTTCATCAACTCCGGGATGGTGATTTTTCCGACCGTCGCGGTGGTGGCGTTGCTTGAGCCGCTGATCGCGGCAAAGAATGTGCAGCCGAACACGTTGGTGTGCAGAAGACCGCCCGGAATGCGGGCCACGAGCGGTGCCAGGCCGCGGAACAGCCGTTGGGAAATATCGGTCCGGAAGATGATGTCGCCCATCCAGATGAAGATCGGAATCGCTGCCAGTTCCCAGGACACCGCGCTGGAAGAGATGACCTTGGTGGAGATCGTTCCGATGCGATCGATCCCGAACCCCATCACGATATTCAGGATCCCGACGCCAACGAATATCAGTCCGGTGAAGATCCACATGCCGGAACCGAGAAACAGCACTACCAGCAGAAGCAGAATCAGCGATGAGGCTAAGGTTGACATCGGGACGGGAACTCCTGCCGTCAGATGGTGAGCTGTTCTTCCGGCTTGAGTCCGTCGACCAGCAGCTGGCAGAACTTGACCAGCAGCTGAAGCGCGAGCAGGGCCAGCCCGACAAAGAAGATCGCCTCCGGAAGCCACAGGGGAATCGGCAGGTAGTGCTGGCTCACCGAGCCCCGGTTCCAGAGTTTGGCGACCAGACGCCATTGATAAACCATCAGCCCGACCGTCAGGATTTCGGCGCCGACGATTGAAAACATCTCGGTGCCGTAGCGGAGGTTCGCGGGCAACCGCCTTGTGACGACGCTGATCCGGATCATGCTGCCCTGTTCAAGCGCCCACGCCACCGCGAGAAAGGTGATGGCGGCGACGCCGTGGCCGACCAGCGCATCGGCCATAAAGGTTGAATGCGAGAAATATCTAAGCGCGATCTCGACCAGGATCAGCGCCACCATCAGGACCAGCAGAATCGCGGCGGCGGCCGCCGCAGTCCAGTTCAGCCTTGAGGATACCGCGGCGAGCACACGCAGCCATGCCGGACCCGGCGGTCTGTCGAACGCCGAATCCGGTTCTCGCGGCGGCGGCGCCATGGCTCAGCGCCTGCGCATCTGAGCCGGCAGAGAGAACAGATCCCTACTTGGTGAACTCGGCCAGGATTCTGGCGCCGCGCTCTCCGGCCTCGGCCGCCCAGGCCTCGTGAACCTTGGCGCCGGCGGCGCGCATATGATCGAAGACCTCCTGCGGAATATCGTCGTCAAGGGTGACCCCCATGCCATTCTCCCGCATGGCGTCGTAGGCAACGCTCACAGTTCCTTCGACCATCTCCCAATTCCACGCGTCGCAGGCATCGATCGTGTCCATCAGCGCCGATCTGGCCGCCTCCGGCAGTTTGTCGAATTCATCCTTGTTGACGTGGGCGACAAAAATCGCCATCGCGTAGTTCAATTCGGAGAAGTCGCTCACATATTCCCAGATTGACAGCGCTTTGCCGCCATCCGCTGAAGTCAGGACCGCATCGACGCCGCCGGTCGAGAGCTGGGGAACCAAATCCGCCCATGCGATCTGCAGCGGCGCGGCACCGGCTTCTTTCAGCGTCTGCGTGCCATTGACGTCATAGGTCCGAATCCGCAGCCCCTGCAGCGATTCAACCGTGGTGATCGGCATTTTGGAATGGATGCCGCTCGGTGCGTTGGGCAGTGCCCACAGCAGCACCATGTTGTTGTCGGCAAACACTTTTTCATATTCAGGGCGGGCCAGCTGCCATAGCTCATAGGCCTGCTCATGCGTGTTGGCGAGGAACGGCAGCGAACTGAGATTGAACAGGGGATCGATCCCTCCCAGCTGGGTCAGCAAGGTGATCGCGCCCTGGACGCTGCCGTCCTGAACCGCATCAAAATGATCGGCAGACTTGAACCCAAGCACGCCGCCGCCATGATAGGTGATGTCGAGCTCGTCGCCGGCCAGTTTCTCGACCTCGCCGATGCAGAACTGCGAGGCGCGATATGTGGTGTGCGCTTCACTGGAGCCGTACTCGTCAGAAAAGTCCCACTTGATCGGCTCGGAAACAGCCGGTGCGGCAAGCAGCGCGAACGCCGCGGCGACGGACGCGGCGAGCACGGAAAAATATTGTTTTGTCATTGATGTTCCTCCCTGGATGCGCCCGCGGCATGGCCCGGGCGAGATAATGGCCGGCATTGCGCCGCGCGCCGAAGCCGGAGCGCAGGCACACATTGTCGGCCAGATTGAAAATGATGCATGTGCAAGCCTGATTGTCAATGATCCGGCGCCGGCCGATGCCCAGATCGCGCCTTGATACCCGGCTGGCAGATTCGATAAGAAACCGGCTGCCGCACAGGCAGGCTTGCGGAGCAGCCCGGTCGCATGCCGCGCTGGGCGAAGAAAACGATGGCTGACGCGCAGGAGCGCCCGGTCATCCCGGTGCCGAGCGCAGGCAACGGTCCGTCCCGGCCATTGCCGCCGAACTGAAGGTGAAACGCCGTCATGAAGACATGCTCTGAGCACGCCCGGCGGATCGCAGGCCCTGCGGCGCGGCGCTGACACCCATGGGAGTGCGGGTTGGAGTCGATGCCGGCGGCACATTTGTCGATGTCGCCCTGGTTGACGAGGACACCGGCGAACTGGCAGTCTGGAAGTCGCCCTCAATGCCCGACGATCCTTCGCTGGCCATCTTCGGGGCGGTCAGCGAGGCCCTCGCCCGCACCGGCCGGTCGCTGGCGGATGTTGTCTTCCTCGGGCACGGCACCACGGTCGCAACCAACACGCTGATCGAACACAAAGGGGCGCGGACCGGGCTGATCGTCACGCGGGGATTCCGGGATCTGCTCGAAATCGGCCGCCAGAGGCGGCCGGACCTTTACGACATGATGGCAGAAAAGCCGGCGATCCTGGTCGAGCGCCATCTGCGCCTTGAGGCTCCGGAACGGGTGCGGGCGGATGGGTCACTCGAATTGCCGCTCGACCTGGCCGCGGTGGGACAGGCCGCCGAAACTCTGGACGGCGAACAGGTTGAGGCGGTTGCGATCTGTTTTCTTTACAGTTTTCTTGAACCGGCGCATGAGCGGGCGGCGCGGGACGCGGTCTCCAATGTCAATCCCGGCCTCTTCGTCTCGGTTTCTCACGAAGTTGTGCCGGAATTCCGCGAATTCGAACGGCTGTCCACGACCGTCATCAACGCCTATCTGGGGCCAGTCATGCAGCGATACATTGAGCGGCTCACGCGGCGTCTGGACCGCGGCGGGCTGGCACAGCCGCCTGTCATGACCCAATCCAGCGGCGGCGTGGTCAGCTTTTCCGCGGCTGCGAAGCTGCCGGTGCGGACGCTGTTGTCCGGGCCCGCGACTGGTGTGGTTGCCGCGCAGGCGGTCGCCCGGAGCGCCGGGGTCGAAAACGTTGTCACGTTCGATGCCGGCGGCACGTCATCCGACGTCTCCCTGCTGGACGGCGGAATCTGCCAGCGGACTGGTGAAGGTCAGGTTCAGGGATATCCGGTCAAGACGCAGATGCTGGAAATCCACACCGTCGGCGCAGGAGGCGGGTCGATCGCATCCGTCGACAGCGGCGGTCTGCTCAAGGTCGGCCCCGAAAGCGCGGGAGCGGATCCGGGCCCGGCCTGCTACGGGCTCGGAGGCGATCGGCCGACGGTCACCGATGCGAATATAGTGCTCGGCACACTCAACCCGTCAAATCTGCTCGGCGGACGCATGCAGCTGCGCCGCGGGCTGGCCGTGACGGCGATTGACCGGCTCGCCTCCGCTCTCGGTCTCGGCCGCGAAGACGCCGCACAGGGCATCGTCGCCATCGCCACGGCCAACATGGCACGGGCGATCCGGGTCATCTCGGTCCAGCGGGGCTACGATCCGCGCGACTTTGCCCTGTGCGCGTTCGGAGGCAGCGGACCGCTCCACGCGGTGCGGCTGGCGCGGGAGCTGGAGATCGGAACCGTGATCGTGCCGCCGGAGCCGGGAATTCTGTGCGCAATGGGGCTGCTGATGACCGATCTCAAGACGGATTTCACAAAATCCCGCATCGGCAGGCTCGACGAGCTGACCCCAGATGCGCTGCAGGCCGGGTTTGACGATCTGGAGGCGGACGCCGCCGGCTGGTTTGACCAGGAGTTCATTGCGGCAGGCCGCCGGCTGGTCAACCGCAGCGCAGATCTTCGTTTTCTCGGACAGAACTACGAACTCCCGGTGACCGTTCCGGCAGGTCCGGCGGACGCGTCGACCATCGCGGCTCTGCGGCAGCGTTTCGAGGCGGCGCACCGGCGCCGCTACGGTTTCGCTGCCGAAAACGATCCGGTCGAACTGGTCACGCTGCGCGTCGAGGCCATTGGCTTGGTTGACAAGCTCGACCCCTCAATTCGGGCAATCGGGGCAGAGGCCCCGGCTGAACCAATGTCCTCGCGTGAAGTCTGGATGCCGGAAGCGGGCGGTTCGGTGCGCTGCCCGGTCTTTGCCCGCGCGGAACTGCCGGCGGGGCACGAGTTCAGCGGTCCGGCCATACTCGAACAGATGGACACGACCACCCTGTTGCCGCCCGGATCGGAGGCGCGTGTTGACCGGTCCGGCAATCTGATCGTTGCGGTGAAATGATGACGAAACCTGATCCGGTAACGGTCGAGGTCATTGGGTCGGCCCTGAACTCGGTTGTCGAGGAAATGGGCGAGCTGCTGGTCCGTTCAAGCTACTCGACCAATATCAAGGAGCGGCGCGACTGCTCGACGGCGCTGTTCGACCGGTCCGGCCAGACGCTGTGCCAAGCCGAGCATATTCCGATGCATCTGGGCAGTTTCATCGGCGTGCTGCCGCATATACTCGCGCGCCACAAGGCTGCGGATCTGCGCCCCGGTGACGTGTTTATAGCCAATGACGCGTATGTCGGAGGCGCCACCCACCTGCCGGACATCGTCCTTGCGGAGCCGATCTTCTTTGACGGCCATGTTGTCGCCTGGGCCGTCAACACCGCCCATCACGCCGATTTCGTCGACCGCGGTCATGAGCACATTTTCCAGGAGGGCCTCCGCATTCCGCCAGTGCGCCTGTACCGCGGCGGCCAGCTGCAGCGCGATCTGCAGGAACTCGTGCTGTTGAACTGCCAGGTTCCCCGGGAGCGGCTTTCGGACCTGCGCGCACAGCTGGCGGCAAACCGGCTCGGCGTGCAGCGCATGTCCGGACTCTGCCGGAAATACGGGCTGAACACCGTCATTGCCGTGGGCGATGCGCTGCTCGACTATTCCGAACGCAAGATGCGGGCCGGCATTGCGGCAATTCCGGATGGCCGCTTCGAATTCAACGATGTGTTCGACTGCAATCGGATGAAGGAGCCGGCCCCGCTGTCGCTTGAGCTAGTGGTGGATGGCGAGTTGATGCGCCTCGAATTTGACGCCCCTCGCCAGGTCCGCGCCGGGCTGAACATGACTTACACGGCCCTGCTGGCTTCCTGCTACTACGCCGTCAAGGCGATCGTCGATCCGACTGTGCTGCCGAATGCCGGCCTGTCGCGTCCCCTGACGGTCCGCGCGCCAAAAGGCTCACTCCTGAACTGCGTATACCCGGCGGCCGTCGATGGAAGGGTCGCGACCTGCCAGCGGGTTGCGGACATGGTCCAGGGCGCCCTTGCCCAAGCCATTCCGGGCCGGGTCCCGGCGGCTGGAAACGGCTGCTGCGTCAGCGCGGTGTTCAATGGAGCTCATGACGACGGTTCGGACTGGGTCTATCTGGAGACGATCGGCGGCGGCGGGGGCGCCCGGCCCGCTGCGCCGGGGCTGTCAGGCATCCATGTCCACCTGACCAATACTTCGAATCTTCCGGTGGAAGCCCTTGAGCGGGAATATCCGCTCACGCTCGTGCGTTACGAGCTGGTTGACGGCTCCGGCGGCGAGGGCAAACACCGCGGCGGAAAGGGAATTCGCAGAACCTACCGGGCGGAAGCACCCTGCCGGTTCACCTGCGAGGCTTCGAGAATGACGTCCCGGCCATGGGGGCTCGCTGGCGGCGGAGAAGGCGGCGGCGCCGGAATCAGCCTTGATGGCGGCGGTTTTCCTCAGAGTGGAGTGGCCGACTTGCGTTCCGGCCAAACCGTCGAGGTCGTGACGCCGGGCGGCGGCGGCTATGGCGCGGCCAGAAACAACATGCAGCCGGCGAACCGGCCGTCGCTGCGGCCGAAGCCCCAAATGCCGCAAGTCCGGTGATCGCTGTCTCGCTGCAACCGCCCTGGTCCGCGGCGCCCGCGCGATCAGTGCCGCAGTGTCGATCGCAATCCTCGCCGGCAATTCTGCTCCAATCATCGCCGCAGAGGCGGGACTTTGGCAGTTTCATGGCCCGCCATCCCTGATTGCTGTCACGAACGCCAAGCCGGTTCGCAAAGCACGGGTCCTTTCGCCCATGCGATGGCGCGGACCGGCAGCTTGGCCGCAAAGAGCGGGCTGTTTTTCGCGCCGGCACGGGCTCATGTGCCGGAATTCTACAGTCCGCCCTACCCTTGGAATCGGGCGCTGGGCACACCCTGGAACGGCACCTTGGCCCGGAACAGGCCTCCGGAATTGGGTTTCGTTTCCCAATCGGCGTCGGTCATATTCGGTGAAGCTGTGGTGATGTAGAGATCGTCCCAGCCTTCCCCGCCGAATGCGCAGGAGGTGACATCCGGCGCATGCGGCACCAAAACTTCAAAGACGGTCTCGCCGGTTTCGGGGTCCACGCGGACAACTCTGCCGCCTCCAAAGAGTGAGACCCACAAATGATCCTCGGTGTCGATCGCCATGCCGTCCGGAAGCCCCTCCTCCGGTGGAAAATCTTTTATTTTCCGTTTGTTGGAAATTGCCCCGCTGGAAGGATCGTAGTCGTAGGCGGCGATGCAATAGGTCAGCGAGTCGACGAAATAGAAAATGTCCTGGGCTTTGGTCCAGACCAGACCATTGGATAAAGTGACGTTTTCAATCTTTTTGCTGACCGTGAAATCGCGATCGAGGCAATAGAGCGCGCCGGCTCCGGTCTCGGGAGGCTCCGCCATCGTGCCGGCCCAAAATCGGCCCTGGGGATCGCATTTGCCGTCATTGAACCGGTTGTTGGGGAGATGCGATTCCGGGTCCGTGATTTTTTTCACGGCGCCGGTCCGCAGATCGAGAAAGGCAAACCCGTCCTTTTGAGCCAGCATCAGCCCCCCGCTTTCCCGAAACACCAAGGTGCCGACCTGCTCCTTCACATCATAGCCTGAATTGGCGCAAGTTTTCGGGTTGTAGGCGTAGACTTGACGTCTCCTGATATCCACCCAATACAACAGCTGCGCCCTTTCATCCCACAGACTCCCTTCTCCCAGTCTCGCATAGTTGTGATACACCAGTTCCGCTGTCACTTGTTTCATTTGCATTGCTCCATCCGGGTATTGCGTGTCTGCCTTCCGACCTGCGGCCGGCGCAAGTTTCGCGCGATCGGCTCCGGGTTCACAGCGGCGCCAAATCCTGCGGCGTCGGCACGCCGGCCGGTAGAAGTCCTTCGGCTTTCAACTCAGCCCACAATTGCGGTGGAACCGGGCGCTCCAGCATTGCGGCGTTGGCCGCCGCCTGCTCCGGGGCCAAAGCTCCGGGGATGATGGCCGAAACCAGCGGATGGGCCAGCAAAAACTGGAGCGCGGCGGCTGCCAGCGGTGTCTTGTGGCGGCGGCAGACGGCGTCAATCCGATCCGTTTTGGCAATGGTGTCCGGCGAGGCCGCCGCATAGTTGTATCGGGAACCCGGCACCGCGCCTGTCGCCAAAATGCCAGAGGCAAAGACGGCTCCAACGATAACGCTGACGCCACGGTCGGCACAAAGGGGAAACTCCTCAGCCTCCATCTCCTGGTTGAGCAGATTGTAGCCATATGCCACCAGAAAAAAGTCAAGATCGACCATCTCAAGGAAGCGCGGGATCATGCCCAGCTCGTTGATCCCGGCTCCCACTCCCTTGATCAGCCGGTGACGGCACAGCTCCTCCAATGCTCGCCAGCCATCGGTGAAAAGCTGGGAAAGGTAGGCATTCACCCTGGCCTCGTTCCGGTGGTACAGGAAGTCGAGGTCGTGGATAACCAGAAGATCGACTGAGGGCAGACCGAGTCGTTGCAGGCTGTCCTCGAACGAGCGCATGATTCCGCCGTATGTGAAATCCACGGCGAATTCGAAGGGAAGGCCGCCAGACCAGATGCCCGGGTCAAAACTGTCAGGATCGCCGGCAGGTCGCAAAACGCGGCCCACCTTGGTCGAAACGACAAACTCCCGGCGTGGCTGCTGGCGCAGAAAATGGCCGACACGGTGCTCGCTTTTGCCGTACCCATAGAATGGCGCGGTATCAAAAAAGCGGGCGCCTGCGTCCCAGGCGGCCTGCAGGGTCTGCTGGGCCCGGTCTTCGCCGATGGATTCAAAAAGGTCGCCAAGCGGGGCGCATCCGAGGCCCAGCCGGGTGACTTGGGCGGCGGTGTTTCCGATCTGCTGTTGCGCAATGACGGTCATTGCCGAATCGATCCGTTTGCGGCGGGTTCATCAGGTTTGGCACGCTCTAAAGTTTTATAATGCCTTGTCAAACCCGCGCCGCTGCACTGACAGAAACATTCTGGGAACGGCCGGCAACGCATCGGAGTTTCAGGAATCGCCGCCGGAGGCCGCAGGGATTTTTCAACCGCTGCGCGATCGGGAACCGCTGCAGATCCTGCCCGTCGCCCGATCCGCCGCGCCGGGTTCGGCGCCGCTGTCAAGGATGGCGCGGCATCGCCTGTTCACAGCTGAAAACGGCGTCGCCGGTTCATGTCCAAATCGAACCCGTGCCGCTTGCCTCATGACTGTTTTGCCCGGTGCAGCGCTTCCAGCACATTCTCGTCGGTCACGTGGATTTCGTGGCGCGCCTCGGGATACACGCCGGATTCTGTTTCTGCCATGAATGTCTGGAACGCCTCGATGCGCATGTCCTGCAGCCGGTCCTCTTCCGCCGCCAGGCTGGCATATGTTTTGGAATGACGCGGATAATGGCCGCGGTTGGTTCCCAGCACATCGCAGCTGAACAGATACTGGGTGTCGCAGACCGAGCCGCAGCCCATGCCTTCTGTTATCAGCGAGGTGTTCCGGGTTACGAAGGCGGCGACTTCGACCGGAACCAGCTCCATCTCGACCAGGCGGGCGCCGGCGCTCTCAAGGTCCTTGACCTTGCGGTAGATCGCCACCGCTTCGTCGGCCGTCTTGCCAACTGCGCGAACGCCGGTCCAGGTGTTCCAGCGCGGAACGTAGCCGACATGACCGGACACCGGAATCCCTTCCTTGGCCATCGCCTCGACGAGCCGCAGCGAACCGGCGAAATAGATCGCGTCGGCGCCAAGCTCGATGGCGTCGAACCCTTCCCGGATCGCGCTGGCTTCGTCATGCACCGCGCCCTGGTCATGGCCGGACTGAATAAAGACCCCAGGGGCGGCGGCGCGTATGCCCGGGAGCCGTTCATCGACTTCGCCGGTGAACATTTCGATTCCGGCGGCGCAGGCGGCGGCCGCCTCCGCTTCATTGTCGACATGCATGGTGATGATTTGCCGCTTGCCTTTGCATGCCTGCAGGGCGGCGACAGTCGGACGGTCAAACATAACTCACATAGCCTTTTCTGTTTCCTTGCGGCGCAGCTTCAGCCGCTCGCGCATCCGTGTATCCGCCTCTTCGGTGCCGTCGTGCCAGGTTCCTGCCCACTTGTCCCAAGGGATCATCCCGTCAGCGTAGTTCACTTCGAAATACTTATGATGCAGGTAGTGCGGGTAGGCGGCCGTGTTCATTGCCTGCTTGTCGCCGACGACGATTTTGTCGAAGCCGATATGGCCGACAATCGCACCGAAACCGGCGACATGAAGGTGATAGAGAACCAACAGCGGGTGTGACGGCACAATGAGGTGGATCAGCGCGCCCGAGAAATAGATCAGGTGTTCCACGGGATGCATGCTGAGCGATGACCACGGGCTCGGATTGACCGCCTTGTGATGCACCGAATGCACATGCTTATAGAGGAACGGCGCGTGGATCAGCCGGTGGGTGTGATAGAAATGCGTCTCATGGATCATCAGCATGACCAGACCGAGCAGGATCAGCGCCCAGGGATTCTCGGCAAAGGTCGTCCACATGCCCCAGCCATTCGCATAGGCCCAAAGCAGCAGAACCTCGTAGGCCGTCCATATGGGCACGCCGGTTCCGAGGGCGCGGATCATGTTGTCGATGTTCTGTGACGAGAACATGAACACTGTTGACCGGATTTCCTTGGGCCAGCGCGGATTGTATTTGAACTGGATGCCCTGGGCGCGCTGCATGTAGAGACGCAGCTCGAACGCGCCGTGAAACAGGAACAGTGCGATCATGTTGCGGGCAAGGATGAAGGCCACCCAGTCCCATTCGAGCGTTTTCAGTGTCTCGACGTCCGGTGTCAGGAAAAACCAGAAGGCGCAGGCAAATAGAAAAAATATCGCGTTCCAGGGGTAGAAATAGCGCGGCAGCCACTTCACGAATTTCACAAGACTCCAAGGCTTGGCGAGAAGAGGCGAGGTCGAAAGCGGATCGTTGGGCCGCCAGTGGTTGCGCCTGTCGCGGAAGCCGAATTGGCGATCGTCCATGGTTTTTCTCCTGTTGCTCGGCGGACCGTGCGTTCGGAGTTTTCCGGCCGGTCCTGTGAGGCGGCAGGGCGCGCGCCCGCCGCCGAGGCGAAATTGTCCTTACAAAATGGTCCCTGCTTCTGCCGGATGGCGCGCCTGACTGGAGACGGCGACCGGAGTCGGACGCCGATGCCCGGGAAGCTCGCGCTCGACATAGAATTCGGGATCTCTCCACAGCTGGATGCGGACCGCGCCGATGATTTCGCGCCAAGCGGCAATCGTGCTCGGATAAATCGGCGGAAGTTCATCCTTGATCAGGGCATGCAGGTCCGGCAGCCGGTGATACGGCACTGTCGGAAACAGGTGATGCTCCAAATGGTAGTTCATGTTCCAGTAAATGAAACGGAGCACCGGATTCATCTTGATGGTGCGCGCGTTCAGCCGGTGGTCCAGCACATCCTCGGCCAGCCCCACATGCTGGGTGACGCCGAGGGCAAGGGCAAGCCACGCGCCATACATCGTCGGCAGGATTCCGACATAGAGCAGCGGCAGAATCGATCCCGTCCACAGCGCCGCGCCAATGACGGAAAGGTGGATCGCCAAATGGATGCGCGCGGTGCGGAAGATTGAAGGCCAGGCGCGGTCCGGTATAAAGGTCCGCTCTTCCCTGCCCTTGATTCCGAACAGATGGTGGACCAGTCCGCGCACCGAAGCGATTGCATGCGGAACTGCGAGAAAACCGAGCAGGAGCCTGACGATGTCCGGCGGCCGCATGGCGACGATTTCGGGGTCCCTTCCGACAATAATGGTGTCGGTATGATGCCGCGTGTGCGACCATCGCCAGATCTCCGGCTCCCTCAGCGTGGCGAACGAAGACACTTGATACAGCGCGTTGTTCATCCATTGCGTTTTGAACGCGGTCCCATGCCCCGCCTCATGCCATCTCGCATCGTTTGCCGACCCATAGAGAATTCCGTAGACCGCAAAGCACGGGATTGTCCACAAAGTCCCCCATGTCGCCCAGGTGGCGGCGCCGGCGACAGACAGCGCGGCGAGCCAGACCGCGGTGTCGCGGATCGCAGGCCCGTCTCGGCGTGTCATCAAATCCTTCATCACCCGCCGCGGCAAGTCCGGCCGATACCAGCTGGCATTCACCAGACCGCGCTGTTCGGCGATCTGGCTTGACAGGCCGGTCAAGCCGTAGTCGCGCACCTTGAATCTGCCGATCTTCACAGAGTTTCCACCCTTGTGGGATTGCGCGGAGGGAATGGTCCCGCCGCGCAGCACCTGTCAGTTCAGGCCGTCAACCATGACCCGCTTGCGCACCAGTTCGATGTTGGAACCGTCAATAAGCGCGGGGCCGGTCAGGATGTCGGATCCCGGCATCATGCCGTAGTCGAGATAGGCCCTGGTCAGAACCGCCGGCAGGTATCCCTGCATGTACATTAGCCTGCATTTCTCACACCTGAAAGCGAAAGCCCCTGCGTGACGGATTTCCGGCGGTTTTTGGAGCCGCCGCCCTCGCCGGCGGCCGGCGGAGGCGTTTTTGCGGTCATTTTTCACCGCCGGGAGGCCGGTTCAGGCGTCTCCGGGCGTCAGAGCGGCGCGTTTTCCGGCGGAAGGGCGAGCCGGGGCCTCCCCCGGCGAGGCGCGGCGGGATTTCGGTCTGAGAGGCTGCCCCGGGCTGAGGAGAGGTCAGTCGGGGGCGAGATTCATCCATGCGGCGGCGAAGGCCTCCCGGTCCGGGCAGGCGCCGGACAGGGCGAAGTGGATGCGCCGGACCGACATTCTCACCCTTGCGCCGATCTTCAGCAGCCGCAGCCGCAGCGTCTCGGGCGCGGCTCTGGCCAGCTTCCCTCCGGCCGCCGCGGCGACGCGGTTGTGCAGGATGTGGGCGAAGGCCGAGAAGCGGAGCCGCAGGGCGTTGGCGCCGAACAGGTTCGACGAGCAGCGGTCCGCGAAAAGGCCCGTTTTCAAATCTTTCACACGGTTTTCCGCGTCGCCCCTCGCGCAATAGAAATCCTCGTAGAGCTTCCGGGCGGGATGCGCCGAGGCCGGCAGCGAGGTGACGATGAAGCGGGCGTTTGATTTCGGCGCCCCGCGCCCCGGCAGCGCCTCGGCCTTGCCGATGACGCGGCGGGCCCGGCTCCAGCTGTCCCGCGTGCGGTGTCTGAAAGAGCGGAACCGCCGCGACTTCACGCCGGTCGCGGCGGCGCGGCTGCGCGAGCGCCGCAGCTGGCGCGCGGTTTTCGCCTCCAGACGGGCGTTGCGGGCCACGCCGATGACGTAATCGACCCCCTCGGTCCGCTCGCACCAGGACATGATGGAATCCCGGCAGAAGCCGGAATCGGTCCGCAGGATGACGCGGGTGCCGGGCCAGCGCGCGCGCAGCCGCCGCGCCAGTGTCTCAAGATCCTCCTCGACGCCGGCGGCCGGGTCGCCGCCGGCGGCGCACAGCCGGACCATCACCGGATCCCTGCCGCAGAAGTAAAGCAGCGGCAGATAGCAGTATTCATCGTAATACCCGTGATAGAACCGCCGCTCCTGGCCGCCGTGCAGCTCGAAGTCGGTGGCGTCGAGGTCGATCACGATCTCCTCCGGCGGCTCCGCATGCTTCTCGATGAAGAGATCGACCATCAGCCGGTCCATCTTTTCGAAGTCGGCCGCAATCTTCCGGGCCTTCCCCGGGTCGACGCCGGCGGCGGACAGCTCGAACCGGTTCAGCGTGCTCTTCCCGGCCAGCGGCTCGCAGTCCGCCCGCCGGGACTCAAGGCGCCCCAGAACGGAGCCGAGGGCCGGATCCTTCCGCAGCTCCTCGTGGTCGCTGAGATCCTCGTGCCCGAGCAGAATGCCGAGCACCCGCTGCCCCGCCAGGCTGCGGCAGTCGTGCACGGTGAGCTCCGGGCGGCGGTGGTCGCGGAAGCACGCGCCCAGCCGGTCAAACAGATTCATGCCCTGCGCGGCGAGGCCTGCGAGCAGGACGCCGGCGCCGGAGGTGATCGTCCCGCCCGAGAAATCGGCCTCGATGCGGGGCTGGCGGACACCGTCCGGGGATTGACAGGAGAGCTTCGGACCGGTACAGACTGTCGTCATGAGGAGACCTCGCTTTTGAGACGTTAGTTTATTCAATTCAACAGCTTATAGCAGCGTCTCCCCTGTTTCGCAACCCACTGTGGTAGAGTCGGGGGCTGGCGCGCCAGCTTTAGGGTCCGGTGGCTTGTCCGTCGCTTTCGCTCCGGGCCTCAGTCCGGCTCCCCTGGCCGCGTTTCCAGTCCCCCGCTCATCAAACCGGACGTGTGGATTTCCCGCATCCGGCTTTCCGACGGGATCATGCCTCTGCATGTGGCACAGTCTGGAGTTTCCGAACACTGTGTGGTCCTGATAGGCTCTCGCCAGTGGCCATGCCCTGCCCCCTTTCTGTGCCGTTCCCGAAGTCAGGCCCCTTTCCTCGACCGGCATTACCCGGCGTCCTCAGTCGTACGGGCCTGTCCGCCACCCTGCCGGCCCGGACTGGTCCTCGCGGATTTCCGGTTGGCGTCCACCCGCCACCGACAGGGCTTCCCGTGTTGCTGCGCTTTCCATCTTCCATGCATGCCGACGCCACTACCCCGGCGGAAACGGACCGGTGCGTCTGCCGCTTGCTTCCCGGACCGCCATCGGTCTTCCCCTAATCTCAGGAGGGTCGACTCCCGCATTGCCCTTTTCGAGGCCTGCTCGGCGTTCACTCGCGTTCCGGCCTGCATGGTCGCTGAGCCGCCCGAAGCGGCCCTTCTGCACCAGAGTGCTTCAGTCTACATCGTTACCTCCGTAAACCGCTCTGGCTGCTGCCAGCCGAAGCGACAATTGCTGAGCGGGTTTCGCACCCGCAAGGAAAACGCGCCTTTCCACGGCGCACTGAGATATTCAGGTTAGCTGGTCGATTCCGGCGACAGCTTCTCCGGTTTCCACAGCTTCAATAAGCGCCGGCGAAATGTCGAAAGACAACAGCGTCAGCTGGTCCGAATAGCCTTCCCGCCGGGCGACATCCAGAATGGGCTCGAAACAGAGCGATCCCGACTCCATGCAGAACACCGAATCCGTTGTGGGATTGGCCAGCATGTAGCTCGAAAGCATCGCCGTGTTCTGGCCGGTGTCAGCGCCGATCACGATCTGTTCGGCGGTGCCGCCGCTGGCGACGATGGTGTCGATATAGCCCGCTGCCATCGCTTCGAGGCCGACATGCCCGACCGCATGGTTGGGAACGACGGCATTGCGAATATTCGGGTTTTTGGCGAGCACCTGCTGGGCCGCCGCCTCGCCGCTTTCGTACATGCCGGCGGCGATGCCGATCATGTATGGCAGCCGCTCAGGTTTTGGAGCCGGATCAAGCGTGTTGATGGCAATGATCGGAATGCCGGCCTCGACCGCGCGCATCACGGTTGGCCGCATGGCGACCGGATCCGTTGCCGTGATCACCAGCATGTCGGGTTGTTCGGCAATCGCCGCTTCCATCCGGTTGATCGTGGTCTCGATAGAAAAGTTAACATCCTGCGTCCACTTGATTTCGAGACAATTGTCGGCCGCGCCGGCCACGGCGCCGCGCCGCACGGTTTCCCACACCGGGTGAGCGATGGCGTGGGTTGCGTAATAGATGAAATTGCCGCTCGCGGCCTTCACAATGGTCCTGGGCCACAACTCCGCCCGCTGCGGCGACGAGCACAGCCGCGCCAAAAAAACGACTCACGGTTTTAAACATTGGGTATCCCCCCTTTTGTGCCGGCAATCCGGCGTGGATTCCGCCGAAGCGGAGTTCTGCAGACTGCAGAAAACCCGTCAGGCGCCGGCGCGATGCATTTCGCGGGTTCCTGAATTGATCAGGCTGGCGAGTTCCTCTTCGGTCACCTCGCCCCGGCTGACAGTTTCAGCGACGGCGCCGTGAAAAAGCACTGTGTAGCGGTCGCAGACCTGCAGGGCCTGATTGATGTTGTGCGTGATAAAGACTACGGCGACGCCTTGATTGCGCGCCTGTTCAATGTAGCTGAGAACTTTCGCCGTCTCTTTGAGACTGAGGGCCGCAGTCGGCTCGTCAAGCACCAGCACGCGGCTGTCGAAATACACCGCCCGGGCGATCGCGATCGACTGCTGTTCGCCGCCGGAAAGCTTGGCCACGGTCTGTTCGACATCGTCGATATGGATGCCAAGATCGTGCAGCGCATCCCGCGCCTCGTTACGCATTTCGCTGGCCTTCAGCCGGTAGTGGAAAGGCAGCCGGCGGGAGACTTGTTCCTCGCGGCCCAGAAAGAAATTTCGCCAGACCGCGAGCAGCGGAATGATCGCCAGATCCTGATAGACGACCGAGATTCCCCGGGCCATCGCGTCGCGCGGGCTGCCGATGGACGCGGTCTCGCCATCGCACAGGATCTCGCCCGCATTCGGCTGGTGGACGCCGACGAGAATTTTGATCAGGGTTGATTTTCCGGCGCCGTTGTCCCCGAGCAGGCCAATGACTTCACCCGGCCTGACCTCGAAATCGATGCCGCGGAGGGCCCGCACCCGGCCGAACGATTTATCGACATTGCGCAATTCGAGGATCGGAGCGGTCATTGGACACTGCTCCGGCGAACCCGTTCGTTGACGACGGCGGCGACGATCAGCAACAGGCCGATGCCGGCGCGGTACCAGTAGACCGAGATCCCCATAAGGATCAGGCCCTGCTGAATCATTCCGATGATGAGCACGCCCAGCATGGCGCCGACGATCGAGCCGTATCCGCCGTTGAGCGAGGCGCCGCCGACGACAACCGCAAGCACAACTTCGAGTTCCATCCCGGTGCCGCGCAGGGCGTCGACTGACGAATAGCGCGTCACCGAGACATAGCCCGCAATGCATGCGAGCATTGAAGCGATGGCAAACGCGGTGAGCTGGACCTTTCTCGCCGGAACCCCCATGCCGCGCGCCGCCTCCGCCGAACCTCCGGTGGCGTACAGCCAGTTTCCGAAACGCGTCGTCGCAAGCACATAGGTGAAGATCACCACAAGCAGCAGGAAGACAAAGAACGGTCCGGGGATCGGGCCGAGTTCAAAATCGAGGGCGGAAAGCGTCGGGTCCGGCTCTTTGAGCCGCATCGGAAATCCCTCCGTGAGCGCAAGCAGAACGCCGCGGTAGAACATCAGCCCGCCAAGCGTGATGATCAGCGAATGCACGCCCAGACGGGTCACCAGCCATCCGTTGGCCACGCCAATCGCGATTCCCAGGGCCATCACCAGCGGCAGCGCCGCCCAGCCGGGAATGCCGGCATTGACCATGAACACAACCGCCGCGGCGCTGAGGCCGTAAACCGATCCGACCGAGAGGTCGAACTGACCGGCAATCATCAGTGTTGCAACGCCCACCGCGATGATGCCAAGCGATGCGCTCGCCAGCAGGATGTTCGCTGTGACCCGCTCGGTGAGGAAATGCGGCGCCAGTATGGCAAAGAAAATGTAGACCACGACCGCCGCCAGCACGACGCCCGACTCCGGCCGGGCGATGAGCCTGTCAAGCCTGGTTTTTGGCGGTCGCTTTAGGCCGATTTCGGCGCTTGCCGCGGGATCGCTCCCGCTGTTGACCGTTGTCACGTCCCTCTCCTCCCCGGTGCCACAGGGCGCGCGCATCCGCTTGACCGGGCATGAGGGACACCGATCAAGCAATTTCGTTGCAAATCAAAACCCTTCACCGATCTTGAAACCGTCATGATAATCAATCATTATGCATCAAACCTACGATCTTGCAGCCAGTATCTGAAAAAACAGTCAGATATTGATGTAAAATGAGCATCGACCCTGGGAGGTGACGATTCGCCGGATTCGAATCGCTGAACTGGCCGCCGAGACCGGCCTCTCGCGGGCAACGATCGACCGGGCGCTGAACGGCCGGTCCGGCGTTCATCCGCGGACCAGGGCCGCGGTCGAATCCACTTTGGAAAGCCTCTCCAGGCAGCGGGAAACGGCAGGCGCAGCGCGCGGCGATGTCGATATCGTGCTGCGTCTCGGCCGCGGCCTGATGTCGCAGCTCAGCCGCGTCAGCGCTCTCGCCGGGCGGGAAGGGCTGCTTCTGTTCGACATGTGGCAGGAAGATGAAGCGAGCGTTCACGAGCTGGTTCGGACGCTGTGCGCCGACACCGCGCGTCCGCTCGTCATTACCGCCAAGAACACTGACAGGCTCACCGGCGAGCTTTCCCGGGCGCGCGCCAAGGGCAAACGCGTTGTCGCGCTGATTTCCGACCTGTCGCCGGAAGCGCGCGACGCCTATGTCGGGATCGACAATCGCTCCGCAGGACAGACAGCCGCATATCTTGTCGGCAGCGTGATCGGCGACCGCCCGGCGGGAGTCGCGGTCCTGCTCGGGGATCACGCGTTCCGCTGCCACGACGACCGCGAGATCGGATTCCGGACGGCGCTGCGGGCCGCCTTTCCACGCATCGCCATGGTCGGAGAAGCGATGGGGGAAGACAATGTGGAGAAGACGCGGCGGGCGGTCGCGGAGCTGTTGAAATCCAGTCCGGGGCTGTCGGCGATTTACAACGTCGCGGGTGCCAACGAAGGGCTGGCCCGCGCCCTGGAGATTCAGGACTGCGCCAAGGACATCTGTGTCGTCGGCCACGAGGCCAACGCGGTCACCGCGCCGATGCTGAAAAGCGGCGTGCTCAACTTTGCCCTCGCCGCCCGCCCGCAGCTGCTGTTCGAAGCCGCGGTCGAAAACGCCTTGAATCCGGCGGCGGCCGGCGCCATTCTCGATTTTTCCGTGTTCACGCTCTTCAATCTGCCGTCCTGGTCGGCGGAGCCGGTCATGCTGAACCCGCAGCCAGCGCGAAGACAGGCATAATCGTCCGGTTTCCGCCAGATTCGCGACCGGCCGGAGCGGCGGCGGATTGCGCTCAATGGACGGTCAAAACCCGCCGGTGATGAAGACTGTCTCACCGGTCATGAAGCTGCAGGCATCGGATGCCAGGTAAATCGCCGCGCCGACGATCTCATCCGGTCGTCCCTCGCGGCCCATCCAGTTGAGACCGCGCACATATCTTTCCCAAGCCTCGGGGTCGGCGCGTCTGCGGTCGAGATTGCGGTCGGTATCGATCAGTCCCGGCGCGATCGTGTTCAGCAGAACGCCCTGTCCGGCGAATGCCCGCGCCTGGCTCTGTACCAGATTGTGCTGCGCCGCCTTGGTTGCGGCGTAGATCGTGACAATGTCTTTCGGACGGGCCTGGTTGATTGAGCCGATGCTGACGACACGCCCCCAACCTCTTGATGCCATCCTCGGCAGACACACCTGCATCATTTCAACTGTCGACCGAAGTTTCACATTGATCTGACTTTCGAAATCCGCGGCGCTGAGACCATCCAGTTCGGCATTGACCTGTGCCGACGCATTGATGACCAGAATATCGATCCCGCCGGTCATCTCCTCGGCGACGTTGACAAGCTGGCTTCCCGCATCCTCGGCAGCGAGGTCGCAGGCGACCGACCAGACGCGCCGGCCAAGCCCGGAGAGTTGTTTCTCCAATGGACGAACAGCTTTTTCGGTTCGCACATGCAGCACGACTGCAGTCCCCGCCGCGCTCAAACCGCGCGCCACGGCCCTGAATGCCGCCTGAGAGCGGGTTTCACTTATGCCGTATCCAGGTCTGCTCTTGACAGAATATGAACACGCAACCTGAGACCTTCAGTGTCGAAGAGTCGATGACCTGCAGTTCAGATCGGTACGTTGCGCCGTCCTTCGGATTGTAGATCTTGCCTTCAGCCCACTTTCCGCCGCCCATATCAATAAAGTCCCATAGTAAATCGAGTCCGAGTATGGGCCGGTCCCGCAGCGAAGCATTCTGGTTTTCACTATCAAGTTTCAGAGAGCCGTCATCGTTTTTGGGTTCCCGCATCCAGACGATCGTTCCGCAGAGACGGTCTCCGCAGGGTTTGATCTCGACACGAGACTCACTGCCTTCAGTTATCCATACGCCTCTTGGATCCGCATTTGCGGACTGGGCGAGGCATATCGCTGCGGCGAACCCGCAAACCACCGGTATGAGAAATTTGAGATTCATGGCACTGCCTTTCGATCGCTGATTTTCACTTGCAGACCAACCAAGGCTGCCGGTCAGTATGCGGCAACGGAGAACAGAAGGCAAACCTGTTCGCGTGGTCTGATCCGCTCCATGAGTATTTTTGCGCCCGCTGTCCGGAACAGCAGACTCACGCCGGTTGACACGACAGCCACTTCAGGAAAACGTCGAAAGTCCAATGATGAGATTGCCGCCAGCCAACACATCAACAAAGCCGCGCGCCAGCGGGATGAAGCGCAGAGTCCTGGCGCGATGACCATGACGCCTGGCGAGCTGCGGAGACTGTTCGCCAATCTCAAGGTTTGGAGCAGTCACGGCGTGCGGGCACCTCACAAGCCTCTGCTCGCGTTATGGGCAATTGGGCGGTGTCTTCGGGATGAAGCGCGATTGGCGACTTACGACAAGATTGCCCCCGAAGTGGAGGAATTGCTGTGCCGTTTCGGACCGCCGCGAAAACGCGCGCACCCGGAGGCTCCATTTTGGCATCTGCAGAGCGATAACGTTTGGGAAGTGCCTGAAGCCGAACGGATCACCCTCACAAAAAAAGGCGGTGCGCACATCGCTTCGCTGCGCGCGGAGAGAGCGCGCGGCGGTTTGCCATCCGATGTGCACCTCGCGCTGCAGCAAGACAATGCAGCCGCGCTCGACATCGCGTATTCGCTGCTAGACGCCCATTTCCCGGATAACATGCACGATGAAATTCTCGAGGCCGTCGGAATCAATACTGCTTACCCGGACGACCCGGCGCAGGAATTCGTGCATGTCCGGCGCAGACCGCGAGACCAGACCTTCTCCAGAGCGGTTTTACAGGCCTATCGTGAACAGTGCGCAGTGTGCGCCTTCTCGGTTCGCATCCGCGGCATGCCGGTGGCACTGGAAGCGGCGCATATCAGATGGCACCATGTCGGCGGCGCCGATCGGGACAAGGTGAGCAACGGTCTTTCGCTATGTGCCATGCACCATCGGCTGTTCGATCGCGGCGCGTTCACACTTTCGCCAAAACACACGGTCGTCATTTCGCCAAAGGCGGCCGGCGCCGGGAGAGACCAATTCCTTGAGCGGTTCGCGCGCAAACCCATCATTCTGCCCGAAAAAACAGAGGACTATCCGGGGCGCGAATTCCTGAAGTGGCATCACGGCCAAGTCTTTGGACCCGTCACTGAAGGCGCAGACTACTAGGAACAACCCGAAAACCTCAAACCAGACACACCTCCATCAGCGGCCAGGTCAAAGTGCTGAGGAATGGACCTGTCGCGTGGCTGCCGCACTTGTTGTGCCGTCACGGCCGCTCCAGAGCGTTACACATGCCGCGTGATATGCTCGCCGCATCCCGCCGGGTCGGCCCTCCCCGTCCAATGTCAAGGAAGCAATCAGCGCCTCCCAGCTCTGGAACATGAAATTGCCGAGAAAGCTGCGAAGCCCGTTGAAGCCATTCTTGGCGGACTCCCATGCTTGGCGCGCCGCCCGCCACCAGCGGGACCAAGGATCGCAAGGATTGCCCCGCTGCTCTCTGAGGCAACACCTGCAGATGCGGCAACTGGCAAAAGGGCGCGGGCCAAGGACGCACAATTGGAATATCTTTGGGAAGATACAAAATATTGAGGTAATACCGGCGGTGCCCTATACTACCTGTGCCGGCGCCACGCGTGCAGCCTGATTTTCTTTGCGCGGCAGACTGCCCGTCGGTGACCAGGCCGGACACGAAAGCAGGCATGGGAGGCCGCCTTGAAACACCTGCGATCATTTTTCCTAATTTGTGGACTCTTCGCCGCTCTCGGGGCCGCGACGGCGGCTGCCGGAAACGATGCCCGCAACATCGTCAAAGCCGCGGTCGATCACTGGCGCGGAGACTCCTCGCGCGGCGCGGTCACCATGACCATCCACCGCCCGGACTGGGAGCGCAGCATGTCGCTGCGCAGCTGGACCCGGGGGACAGACGATTCGCTGGTGAGGGTCACCAAGCCGAAGAGAGATGCCGGCAACGGCACGCTGGTCCTCGGCGACAGCATGTGGACATATTCACCAAAGGTGAATCGGGTGATCAAGATTCCCGCCTCGATGATGAACCAGAACTGGCTGGGATCGGATTTCTCGAACCGGGACATCAGCCGAACCGACGACATCGTGGACAGCTACGATCACCGGCTATTGGAGACATCCCGGCACGATGGCCGAACTGTCTACGTCATCGAATCGATACCTCATGAGGATGCGGCGGTGGTCTGGGGCAAGGAGGTGGTGGCGATCCGGGACGACAACATCATTCTCAGACAGGACTTCTACGATCAGGCAGGAATCCTCGTAAAGTCGCTGGCGACGCTTCAGATTGGACGGCACGGCGGCCGGACAGTCCCTGTCCGGCAGCGCATGACCAAAGCCGAAGCCGACGGTGAGTGGACCGAGATCCAGATCCATGAGATGGAATTTGATGTCAGTCTCAGCAACGCGCTGTTCACCCGTGCAAATCTGAAAAACCCTCGCGAATGAGCATCTTTCTGCGGCTCGCCTGGCGCAATTTGTGGAGGCAGCCCCGGCGCACCTGGCTGACTGTCGGGGCGATGGTATTCTCCAACACGCTTCTGGTTTTTCTCATTTCGGTTCAACTCAGCTTCTACGACCTGTTGATCGACAACATGCTCGGCACATTCACCGGCCATCTTCAGGTGCAGCATGCGGACTACAAGGACGAACAGAAGATAAGGCAGGTTGTGCCGCAGGTCCGCGGTGTCGCCGAGGCGCTCAGGTCCGGTCTTGGCATTGAGACGGTTGCCGCGAGAGCCGAGACCTTCGCCCTCACCGCCAGCGAGGACCGCACATACGGAGCGCGGATTGTCGGCGTTGATCCTGCATTCGAGCCCCTCGTCTCGTCGCTTCCCGGCCTCATTGCCGAAGGCCGCTATCTGAGCGATCCTGACGCGCCGGAACTCGTGATCGGCAGCACTCTGGTCCGGAATCTGAAGGCCGGTCTCGGCGACGATCTCACGATCATCGGCAGCGGCCGCGACGGCTCGTTCGCGGCCGCCGTCATGAAGATCGTCGGCATCTTCGAGAGTGGCTCGGATGACCTGGACCGCACGCTTGTGGAAATGCCGCTTGTGAGTTTCCAGAGCGTGTTCGCCATGCAGGATGCGGGACATGCGGTCGCCATCAGGGTTCCGGAACTGTCCAGCGTCGAGTCGGCCGCAGCAACGGCCGGCGCGCTGATCCCGAACGGGCAAGACCTGGTGATTCACGACTGGGATGCCCTCCTGCCGGGGCTGCGGCAGTCCATTCAGGCCGATATGGCAAGCGGATGGTTCATGTTCGGTGTCCTCGTGATCATCGTGTCGTTCAGCGTCCTGAACACGCAGCTGATGTCGGTTCTGGAACGGACCAGGGAGTTTGGAATCGTCATGTCTCTCGGAGCCACTCCCGGACGTCTGGGCCGGCTCGTGATTGCCGAGACGGCCTTTCTCGGACTGCTCGGGCTGACCATCGGCGTCGCCGCCGGCGCGTTGCTGACGGGCTGGTTTTCGGCGCACGGTTTTACGTTTCCAGGCATGGACGAGATGGCAGGGCGCTTTAACCTGCCGAGCAGGGTTTACCCCCGTCTCAGCCTGATCTCGCTCTTTGCCGGACCGCTCGTTGTGTTTGCCGGCAGTCTCTTGGCGGCGTTCTATCCGGCGGCCCGCATGCAGTGGCTGCACCCGGTCCAAGCCATGAGGGCGGCATGATGAACACCGCTGACATCGTGCTGCGGATCGCCTGGCGAAACCTTTGGCGCAACTATCGGCGCACACTGATCATGTTCGTGGCCATTCTGGTCGGGGTCTGGGCGATGATCATTATGATCGCCGCGATGCGGGGCATGATCGACGGCATGGTCCAGGACGGAATTCGCACGCTTCCCGGCCATGTGCAGATTCACCATCCGGAATATCGGGACGATCCGACAGTGGAGAACCTGATTCAGACTCCCGGCGGCGACCTCGCAGCAGCGCTGGCCGGATCCGGCGTCGTCGCATGGAGCGGCCGCGTCCGCGTGCCGGCTGTCATCTCCAGCGAGAGAAGCACAAGGGGAGTGACCCTCGTGGGCATTGATCCGTTCGCAGAGGCCCCGGTCTCGTTCATTGCCGATGCTGTCGTGGACGGGAGGTATCTCGAAGATGAGAGCGATGCCGGGCTGATCCTAGGACGCCGCCTCTTGGAAGAGCTGGAGACAGAAGTCGGCAGGCGGGTCGTTGTCATGACCCAGAGCCCGGGCAACGATATTGCTGATCGGGGATTCCGGATTGTCGGAGCATTCGAGGCCGAGCTCGCCGCGACCGAGGAGGGGTTTGCGTTCGCAGGGCGCAGGACGCTGCAGGACGCGCTCGGAATCGGCAGCCAGGTATCAGAAATCGCGGTGCTTGGAGAACATTATCGACAAGTCGAGCCGCTGCGCCAGCGGATAGAGGCGGCGGCGGGCAGCGGCTCGGAAGTCCGTGCCTGGGACGAGATCAACAGCTATTTGGGCACTATGACGCGCACGATGGACGGCTTTGTGGTGGTCTGGATAGGAGTGGTGTTCCTGGCACTGTCGTTCGGCCTCGTCAACACTCTCGTCATGGCTGTCTTCGAGCGGTTTCGGGAGATTGGCCTTATGATGGCGCTGGGAATGAAGCCGGCCATCGTGCTCGGCCAGATCATTGCCGAATCTCTCATGCTGCTGACGATGGGTCTCTCCGCCGGCATCGTGCTCGCATTGATCACAACCCATGCGCTGCGCGACGGAATTGACTTCTCCGTGGTCGGCGAAGGCCTTGAGATGATGGGGGCCGCGAGCGTGCTCGTTCCCTCACTGCAATTCGGCGATGTCGTGCTGTCGGCGGTTGTCGTGCTGGCGCTTGGTTTCCTCGCAAGCCTCGGACCGGCCATCCGGGCGGCGCGCTGTCGACCAGTTGAGGCAATTGCGAGAACCTGATGACGTATGCAGTTCAATGTCAAGATGTGCACAAGGTTTACCGACAGGGCGACAAAGGCGTCGTGGGCGTGGATGGAGTGAGCCTCGAAATTGAGAGCGGAGGATTCCTCTGCCTGAGGTCGCCATCCGGCGGCGGCAAGACCACCCTGCTCAATATCATGGGCGGGCTTGATCGGCCGGACAGCGGCCAAGTCACCGTGGCCGGGCAGCGGATCGACAGCCTGTCCAGGGGGCCGCTTGCCCGGATGCGGCTGCGGCAGATCGGTTTCGTTTTCCAGGCCTACAACCTGATTCCAGTTCTCACGGCCCGGGAAAATGTCGAGTTCGTTATGCAGCTGCAGGGCATCCCGGCCGGGGAGCGGAGGAAGCGGTCCAGTGAAGTCCTAAAGGAGGTCGGATTGGACGAACTCGGGGGCCGCCGGCCGGCAAGGATGTCCGGCGGGCAGCAGCAGCGGGTCGCCGTGGCAAGGGCAATCGCCTCCGAACCTGCGATCGTCCTTGCCGACGAACCCACCGCGAATCTCGACTCCGCTTCCGCGAAGCAGCTCATGGAGCTGTTCGTCAAGCTCAACGAGACCCGCGGCACGACGCTGGTCATTGCGACCCACGATGAAATGGTCATGGGATTCGCCAGGCGCCTGGTCCGGATGCGCGATGGCCGGATCATTGAGGATGCGCAGCAGGCGGCCTGATGCGGTGTCGGGACCGTTCCGGATCCTGACGATTGCGGCCGTTCTGGGTATCGGCGCGGACGCCGCGCCCGCCGAAGACTTCCAGTTCAGCGGTCACTTGAATTTCAGCCTGGCGCATGCCAGGTTTCCTGAAGACAGCCTGTTTCACGGCGTCGCGGGAAACAGCGCCGAAGATTTCGCATTCGGTACCCGTCTGAACCTCAGCTGGCAGCCAGATGAATGGGAATTCGCGGCTCAGATGCAGATTGCGGCGCTCGCCGGCGATGCCGTCAGGCTGTCGCGGGAGCCCGATGCCGGCCTGCAGGCGCAACTCGGCCGGCTGCCGAGCGATGACCGTCGGCTGTTGAATCTAACCTATGTCACGCCAGGTCAAGGCAGCGCAGCCGCAGTCATCCGGCTGGACAGGCTATCTGCGGGATACACCGGAGAGAGGGGAACGATCCGCCTCGGCCGCCAGGCTGTGACTTGGGGCAACGGTCTTGTGTTCAACACGGTCATGGACATTTTCAATCCGTTCGACCCCACCTCTGTTGACAGGGAATACAAGCCCGGCGACGATATGTTGTACGGGCAGTATCTGCGGGACAGCGGCGACGATATCGAGTTTGTTGCCGTGTTGCGACGCGACCCAGCCACCGGCAAAGTGAAGTTGGACCAAGGTTCGCTGGCGGCGAAATATCACGGCTTCACGGACGCCGGCGAATATGACCTCGTTGTTGCCCGCCACTATGGCGAGCACGTCTTCGCTATCGGCGGCAACCGCAGCGTTTTCGGGGATGCGCTTTGGCGCGGCGATCTCTCCTTGACCCGAACAGAGGACAAGCAACTCGTCACATCGGCCGTTACCAGCCTTAGCCGTTCATTTGTGTTCGGCGGCAAAAACGTCAGCGGCGTCGCCGAATACCACTTTAACGGATTTGGGCAGGGCGGCGGCTCATATGACCTGGCATCGCTGCAGCCCGGCGCAAATCTGGGCAAGCGACTTTCCAGAGGGGAAGTCTACAATATCGGCCGCCATTATCTTGGACTCAGCGCACTGGTCGAACTCACGCCGCTCCTGCAGGTCACACCCACCGCATTTGTGAATGTCGAGGACAGGAGCGCGTTTCTCCAGCTGTCTGTCCGCTCCGATATTTCCGAAGAGACGCTGCTGCAGGGATCGCTGAACGTCCCGGTCGGGCCGTCCGGGACTGAATTCGGCGGCCCCGAATCAGGGGTTGAGAACAGGTTTCTGGCGCGAGGTCCCAGCCTGTTCCTGCAAATCTCGCATTATTTCTGACCGCCAGGTCCGCGCCCCTTCGATTGAAGGCGCGGCGTCTGGTCCGGCAAGCGTGTTTGCGGCGCCATGGGCGTCTGGCGAATTCGGTCTGGCAAGCGGAGAGCGGCCGCGGCGGATGGAGCAAAACCAGCGGCCGCAGACTCCCAAATGCGTTCTGTGAAGCCCTGCGGAGTTTGGCTGCGCCGGGAGGGCGTGCCCGCGCAGTCGGCGAAAAGCACGAAAACCTGACGGGACGAGTGAATTGCAAAGGAGAAAGTTTCGCCAAGCAGCAGATGTGTCCAATTGCAGCGTGGGCAGTGTGAATGAAGCACGGCCGCGGCCCGCAAGCAGATACTGAAAATCCAGATCGATCTGGTGCGACAACCGGTGGCTCACAACCGCAACGCATTCCGCCAATCTGCCAAACCCATGGACGCGCGGCCAGTTCGGCTTTGCCATCCAACGGAGCATCAAGAACATACAGGAGCCCGGCTCTGTCAACCCCAGCGAAAACACTGCCCTGACCGGAGCTCTTCTTGGTCGACAAGGTCGGCCGCCTGAAAATGGACCGAGCCCTTCTCTTTTTCAGCTCATCAACGACGGGCAAAACAGGGCTTCGAGAAGCGCTGTGTATGTCTCGGTGACGGGACGATGGCGCCGCGCCCCGCAGACCGGCCGGTCCACGAGTCCCGCATCGCCAAAGCCCGTTGGAATTCCCACCGGATGCGGAATCATTTGTATCGCCAGTGGCTCAGCTCGGACAGGGGCCGGAAGAAGGGCGATTCATGCCAGAAGCGTCGAATTTTTTGGTCGCAATTGACACGCCTTGCAGGGGTTTTATACTCGCACCGCGTGAAGGGTTGGATCGTGGGAGAACCCGGCCTTGCCAACCGCTCTGTTGATTTACCCAGAACACCCGCCGTCCTATTGGGGCGCTGAACACGCGCTGGAGTTTTCGGGGACCAAGGCGACCCATCCGCCTCTGGGGTTACTGACCGTCGCCGCGATGTTTCCTGCGAACTATGAGCTCCGCGGCGCGACTGCACGTTGGGCCTGCAACTGGCGCAAACGTTCTCCATGAGCAGGTCCAACGGATTTGCCCGTGGCAGGGTTCGCTGGTCAGGACGTAAGCGCGTGGCGGTTTTTCGTCCGACCCCACTCTCACTTGCCGTTAAGGAAAATCATCTCCGCTGCGTTTGGAACTACCGGGAAACCGACGCGGTCCGCGACAAACGGAAATTCGGCGCGTACGGTTCTAACTGACCACGCCTTAGCTCCCGATCCGAAACACCGCCGATACGGCGCAATGATCGGGATGCTTGCCTTGCCGGGCGGCTTCGCGAAACGAGCCCGGCGCCGGCATCACCTCCGCGCCGCCGCCCGCCACCAGGTGGTCGATGAACGCCGTATACCGCGGATCGCAGCGCGTCAGCTCGCTTTCCGTGAGCAGCCGCAGCGGCGCCTCCGATGGCGACAGGAGTCGCCAAGCCCAGTCGTCGGGGAGCACCAAGCGCCGGTTGAAGTCCCCGAGAATGACAAACGCCGTCCCCTCCGCCCGCCGGGCGTCTGCCCAGGCCTTTAGCTGTTCCATCTGGCCGCGCAGCGTCGCGCAGACCTTCTCTGACTTGGTCTCGCTGTCCTGTTTTGCGCCCCAGCAGCCGCTTTTGAGATGTACCGAAAGCAGCCGCAGCGAACGGCCCTTCTCCGTGACCGCAATATCAGTTCCCCAGCGCAGAAAACTGTCGTCCGCGCCCAGCGCGCTCAGGTCTACGTGCCGGCGGTTGGCAACCCCGCGCCGGATCGCAAACCCGGTCGCCAAATGCCCGACCTGCGCATCTGGTTTGCCCCAGCAAGTGCGGCTCGGTCCCGTCGATGGCCGTCCGGACATCTCGACATGCCATTGGTTTTCGGGGAACACACGATGTGCGGCTGCGGCATTCTCCACCTCTTGGAAGGCGATGATATCGGCGTTCAGCTCAATTACCTGCCGCGCAAGCGCGCTATAGTCTGCAGAGATTCGCCCAACGCATCCCGCTTCGTCGGTGTCGTCAAGATGCTCCAGGTTCCAAGCCGCAATGCGCAAATCGCCTGCGATACCGGGCACCGACACCGCCAACAATAGCAAGGAAGTCAGCACATTTCCCGCGAGTCGCATCGTTTTTTCCATGTTCGCCAAGCCCGGCCGCCGCCGGTTGCCCAGTTTAGCCCGTGTGCCTCCTGAGTGTCCATCCGACCACGTCATCGCCGAAGCCTGCAGCTTTGGAGATACCCCGACTGCAATGAAATAAGACCCACCGACATCGCGCAGCCAAATCATTCGCGAAGTCACTCGGCACGCAGCCTCGACCGGCGCGCGTCCGACAACCCTGTCCGCATCGTCATGAACGGCTTCCTGCTCCAGCGAAACGGGCGGGCGGCGCTGGCGCTGCGGCGGGCGATGTGGCCCACTGTCGCCACGATGCGCTCGTCGAGCGGGCCGAAGACCGGGTTCTTCAGCCTCTGCCGTGGGAGCCTGGAGTAGAACCCCTCGACGGCGTTCGTCCAGGAGGCCGGGGTCCGGTGTGAAGTGGAACGTCCGGCCGGGACGGCCTTTCAGCCACTCGCGGACCTCGGCGGGCCTGCGCGGGGACACGTTGCCGGGAATGACGCGGACCGGGGATTCGGGCGCGATGTCCCCGGCGGCGCGGCCGGAAGCCGTTGTCCCTCAGTATGCCGCGCATGGCGGAGACGGCCATCCCCAGCCTCAGTGCCAGTGCCAGACCGTCGGCATCGACATGCCCGTCCGCCGCATGGTCCCGGCCAGGCCGCGGCCCGAGCCGGGCTCCAGGATGATGTCGGCGCGCCAGACGCGCCTCTGGAGGCTAAGGGGGTTGCCCGTGATCTGTTCGAGGCGCTCGCAGTCTTCGCCCGAAAGCTCGATTTCCCGCCGCGCCGGTTTCCTGCCCGTTGGTCCTGTCTCCGTTTCCATAGGCCGCATGACGGCGGCGCGGAGCACGGTTTCACGGCTCGCGAGGGAATGGAATCTAGTGTATCGAACCAACCGCTGGTCACCGGATACGGAATGCTTATCCCCTGACGCGACCTTCCCGGTCACGACGACCATCATGTTCTTGCCGCGGCGATCGTCAGGCACAGCAACGGGATCCTTTCCTGCAACTCTCGGGACTTTGCCGACAGACCAGATGACGCCCCACGCCCCCGCAGCACAACACTTCGACGCCTTCATCGCCTGACCGCCCGAAACCGAGCCATAGCCTTTACTCGCCAATGCCCGCGGTCGGTGAGCGACCGGCCGGCCGCACTTGTACGCCTTAGCCTGAATTGGATGGCATCCCATTGGCGAGCGTCCGACGCGTCAGTTTGACCGGTTCCCAGACCTGTATCGGCGTCGCCGGTTCGCAACGCTGCCCCGCTGTGCGGCCATCCAGCAGTCTTCCCCGGTCAGCCGTCGCGCGCGAGCCACCAACAGGCGATCCAGACCGGCACGCTGAACAGCAAGGCCCCGGCCGCGATCGCGAGCGGTCCAAGCAGGCCCGCGAATACCGCCACTGGGATTGTGATGGCGCCAAGCCCAATACCAGACAACCAAGCGGTGCGCCGGTACCCGAGCCGACTGAGGCGGCGGCAACCGATGGGTAGCGGCAATCCGCAAAGCACGACCGGAGCGAGCGAACCCAGCGCCGCGAGCAGCTCCCAAGGGCCTACAAACGCGCCATTGAACAATCCAAACCGGGCCACAGCCTGCGCCACCACCCCGGCCGGCAGCCAGAGCAGCGCCAGAAGCCAAAACCCGAGCCGCGCCATATGTTCCCGCCCTTCCATGCCGCATCGATGCCCCAGAGCGCACCGCAATGCAAGCGAGACCCTTCCTTCCATGGGTTGGAGACGGCGGCAAGTCTGCCGGGAGCGAAGCCGCAGCAGAAGAGGGAACTGCGAAATCGCAGCCGGGAAGATCGGGGCAAGGCGGTATTGGGTTATGCGCGGATCGAGGAACGGGCGGCGGCTGAAGTGCTTTCGGACATGGAGGCGATGACGGGATGACTGGCGTGCAGAGGCTGGAGTCGGGCGGGCGTCGGTGCGGGGTTCTGTAAAAAGGTTCTGCAAGAGCGAATGCGGGGTTCCGTTGGGCATGGCATGCCGGTGATCGTAGAATCAATTCCTGGCGAGGAAGGAGCACACCATGACCAGACGCAGTCCTAAAGAGGTCGCGGCCGGGATCAAGACGCTGCCAGTCAGGGACGACGATTTTATCCGCTATGACTCGAGGGTGTGTCCGCAGGATGTGTCGGAGGCGGAGATGACGGAGACCTTCGGCGCGGCCAGAGGGCGGGCGGACGCGTGTGGCGAGCGCTGCCCGGAAGGAGCTCCGGACACCGCAGGACTGTGATGGCCGGTTCCCGATGGAGGTGTTCGAGCGCTGCCGGAGATCGGAGAGGGCTGTGGCCGCGGCGCCCGCAGAGTTGTGTGTATAGGGCGTTCCGGCGCGCAGGGTATGGCCGGTGACAGAGGATCTGTGCGGCCACAGCTTCTCTGCCGCCGCTGTCCCAAGCGTCGTCAAGCGCATTGACGCGCCGGCCGCGTTCTCAGACCGGCGCCTCGAGGAGCCCTTTCTGTATCTGATCCCCGGCGCCCGCTACGAGAAGTCAAGGGAGAACGGCATTGTGAGGCCGCGCGCGCTCCGTCCTGACGATGAGAATTGCGCGGACTCTTTCACTTCCATTCGTGATCGGCGCCTTGTTATGCTGGCCCTGTATCGGCGGGTGAGTTTAGACATGAATGTCTACGGGCAAACGGTGCTCGTCACCGGCGGCGCATCCGGGCTGGGAGAGGCGACGGCGCGGGCGCTCGCTTCCGCCGGCGCCAGGGTCGGCATACTGGACACCAATGCGAAGCAGGCGCGAAGCGTCACGGCTGAGATCGGCGGCGCCGCAGCAGTGTGCGACGTAGTCGATCCGGTGAGCCACGAGGCAGCCATGGCGGCAATGCGCGCGCAGTTGGGGCCGGCACGCATCATGGTCGCCTGCGCCGGCATCGCCCCCAGCGCCAGACTGGTAGGGCGTGACGGCAAGGCAAGCCCGCTCGAAAAGGTCACCCGCGCGATCCTCGTCAACCTGATCGGCACGATCAACTCTTGCAGGCTGGCTGCCGCCGACATGGCCGCCCTGGAGCCCATGGAAGACAACGAGCGCGGCTGTATCGTGACCACAGCCTCGGTTGCTGCCTTCGAGGGGCAGATTGGGCAACTCGACTATGCCGCCTCGAAGGGCGGCGTCGCGGCAATGACGATCCCACTCGCGCGCGAGCTTGCAGGCAAGGGAATCCGCGTGAACTGCATCGCACCCGGTCTGATGGACACGCCGATGATGGGAGGTCTGTCAGAGCCGGCGAAACAGTTCCTGGTCGAGGCCACGGTTTATCCCAAGCGCCTTGGGAGCGCGGACGAGTTCGCAGCGTTCGTCCTTCACATCGCGGAGAACACCTTCATGAACGGTTCGGTAATCCGGTTCGACGGCGCGCTCAGGATGGCGCCGAAGTAGTCCGCATGGCACGGCGTGGCGCGGGAAACATTCGGGCGTTGAACAACCAAATCCGCGTGCTCCGCACTGGCCCTTGGACCGCAAACCGTCTTCACGCTAGGCTACGCATACAATGGTCCAATTTTCTCTTCGCATTGTATTTGTTTAATTGGAATGCATGTAGATCTGGTTTTTCTTATGTCATGGCAATTGTCAGACGATTGGCTGGCTCACTTGGAACGGCTGTTCCCCTGTTGACTGATCGAGTAAAAGCATGACTTTGCCAAGCGCGGACAACGGCGTTGCCATCGTCGAGTACAGCTATCGCATGCCCGGCGGCATTCAGTCGGATTCCGATTTCTGGAGGCTGCTGGCCGGGCGCGGGATCGTCCAAGAGCCGGTCATCGATCGCTACGGAAAAGGTCACCTGCCCATCGGGGTTTTTTCGGGGCCTGGTCGGCTTGCGAGCCCATACGAGGGATTGATTCGCGGCGACGACGAGCTGCTGTTTGACCGTGCATTCTTCGGCATGTCCCACAATGAATTGAGGCAGACCGAACCGCAGATAAGGATGCTGCTCAATTGCGCGTGGGAGGCCATCGAACACGTCGGCTGGGACCTTCACTCGCTGCACAACAGCCCTACCGGGGTGTTTATCGGATCGCAGGTTCCGGCCGTGTCCAACTGGCGGCCGCAGCATGGCGTGACCGAGTATTCCGTGTCCGGCATCAGCCTAGCCCTACCGAGTATACATAACTCTGCATAGCAACGTTCTATCCCTTGGCTCTCAGTGCATGCTTCTGGCCGTCCCGGAACCCGACTTCACGACCGATTTCATGGCCCAGCGCGGCGCTCGTCAGCCGCGTCTGCCCGTGCCACATGATCTGGTTTCCGGGCTCCGGATCGTGCTTTCGGTCGCGGTAGCCGCCCAGATGCGCGACCAGGCGCACGGCGTCGCCGAGCCGCTCCGGCACTTCCAGGCCGTGCCTGTTCGCGTAGTCGCGCAGGAAGCCGAGTTCCTGGTCGGCGAACATCAGCTGCGGCGCGCAGTCGGGAACCTGGCGGCCGAGCAGTGTCATCACCATGATGCGCCAGGCGATCACCGCGTTGATCGCGATCGCCCGCTGCAGCCTGTCGGCGGTGCGGAACAGCAGGAACTCGACGCGGCAGCCGGACTTCAGGACGCGGAAGAAATCCTCGACGCGCCATCTTTGAAGGTAGAAGCCGACGGTTTCCGCAGCCTCCTCTGCGCTCTTGACCCTGAGCGTGGTCAGCAGGAACCACTGCACGGGGTCCTCGCCCTCGGGCGGCGCGATTTCCCTGACGTGAACCCCGTGCAAGGAAACCGGCTCCGCGCCGGGGACGGCGTCCGTCGCCGGCAGCGTGACGCGGCGGAACCGCAGCTCGCAGCTCGCCAGCCGCTTCTGCCGCGCGGGGCGGGCCTTCTTCCGGCTGGATTTCGGACGCGCCGTCAGCCCCTCGATCTCGATGTCGATCATGCCGCCGGCGGCGCCGCCGGCCATCGCCGCGAACAGCTTCGCCTGTCCCCTGCCGAGAACCCTGTCATGCTTGGCGCGCACCAGAAGCTCGACGCGCGGACGGCGGCGCTGCGCGTCGAACAGCGCGAACATGTCCGCCTCCCGGTCGCACACGGAGATCACCCGCGTCTTTCCGCCGATCTCGCGCGCGGCGGCGGCGATGTCGTCGAACCCTTCGAGCCACCGCGCCGTCTTGCGGCGCCTCTCCTCCTCTTTCGAGAGCGCCTTCGCCGGATCGAAACCCGTCTCGAGCACGCCCAGCGGCAGGCCCGTCCCCGTCACCGCCAGCGTCGCGTGCATGTGCAGCCCCAGGCTCGTCGCCGCCGTCTGGTTCTTTCCGATCAGCTGCAGCCCGTCACAGCCGGGACGGCGGGAGAAGTTCAGGTCCGTGCCGTCCTGGATCGCCAGGACCGTCCGCTGGCCGCGCATCCGCTGGATGCTGCGCCCGCGGTGCGGCGCGAGGATGTTCGGCACCGTGACCTCCGACTCGGCGGGCGCCTCGATCAGGCGGTAGAAGCCGGCGATCTCGTTGCCGCCGCTGTCGCTGGAGGCGTTGATCTTCTGCCCGGGATACGCCGCCAGAAGGCCGGCGCTCTTCGCCAGGCGCGCAGAAAGTCGCTTGTCGCCCAAGGGCGCCCCTCCGAACTCGTTCTCCGCCCAGTCCTGCGCGTTCAGCCCCTCGCCCGGCTCCAGCGAGGGCGCGTGGTCGACGTGCGGGACGCCGAGCTTCCTGCGCCAGGAGCGTTCCAGCTCGCGCACAAAGACCGTCTTCACGGTCTTCGCCCGCCGGTGGTCCCGGTCCTGCCGGCCCCGGCCTTCCGTCTTTCCGACGCGCAGAAAGTTCGCTGCCCTGAGGCAGGTGCCGTCATACCCCTCGTCGGCGAAACTCTCAACGAGATACGGACGGAAGCCGTAGCGCTCCGCGAAGTCGCCCGGCAGGCGGCGCAGGATGCGGCCGAGGACATGGCTGGCCAGGTGCGGGCAGCGCGCGGACGGCCGGATCAGGAAGCGGCTCAGGCAGACGACGCGCTCGAGATGCGACCGTCGCCCCTCGTCGTCCCACCCGATCCAGCGGTCCCGCGCCGCCACCCGCAGCGCCGCGGCGGAAAACCCCGCCGCCCCCAGCCAGCCGTGCGCCGAGCCGACGAGGTAGCGGACCTGGCGGCCCGCGAAGACCGTCATCCCGTGCGGATGCTCGCGCGCGACCAGCGTGTTCCACAGGACACGGTCCGCAGCGCGCGTGACGGCGACGATCCCGAGGCCCCCTATCCGCGCGGGATGCGGCGGCACATCCTCGGGCTCGGGGACGCCGGCCTCAAGGAGACGCGGCCCCGCCGCCGGCGCCGGCGCCTTCGGCGGAGGAAGGGCGATGCCGGAATCCCTCTCGGCCAAGGCGCCGAGCGCTTTCATGCACCCGGCAAGCTGAGGCCGGCCGCGCGCGTCGAGAAACGAGAACTCCTCGCAGATGCGGCGGCCCAGGGCGGATCGGCTGTCGAACCGTTCCTGCGACAGGATCGACGCCACCCGCGCGACCGCCGCCTCGTCCCGCAATGTGCGGCTGATCTGTGACTGTGCCATGCGGCCGGACTATCATGGGGGCAGCCCATTGTCCAGCCCCTTTTTTATGGACATGGTAGGCCTAGCCATGCTGGCCAATCGGGTCTCCTACCACTTCAACCTCATGGGGTCGTCGGCCACGTACAGCACTGCGTGCTCGGCCGGACTGAGCGCCCTGCACGCGGCGATGAACGCGCTCACTTGCGGTGACTGCGACCAGGCACTGGTCGGCGCCGTCACCTACCTCGGCAGCGCCAGGATGAGCAGCAGCTTCAACCTCATGGGAGTGATCAGCCCGGAGGGCAAGTGCCATTCATTCGATGCCCAGGCCAACGGCTACATGCGCTCGGAAGGTTCGTTCGTTTTCGCCGTCAAGCCCTTGGCGGCGGCCGAGCGGGACGGGGATCCGATCCACGCAGTGATCGAGGCGACAGCGGTGAACGCGGCAGGTTCGGCGGACGGAGGCGGGGGTCTGGCACCGGGACGCTTTATCAGCGCGCCCACCCGTCACGCGCAGATCATGTTGATGCGCGAGGCCACGGCCCGTGCCGGCCGGACTCCCTCGGACTTCGATTACATCGAGGCTCACGCGACCGGCACCGCGGTCGGCGATCCAATCGAAGGCAACGCCATCGCCCAGGCCTACAGCGGACCCCAGCGTGCGGTTCCGCTGCGGGTATCCAGCGTCAAGAGCAACGTCGGGCACATGGAGGCCGCCGCCTTTCACTGCGCACTGCTCAAAGTCGTCCTGATGATGCGGCGACGCACCTTTGCGCCGACGTCAAACAACTTTCAGGTCCCCAATCCGGAGATCGACTTCGGTTCCTGTCCAATGGAGGTACAGACGGAGTGTGAGCCGTTCCCCGAGCATCCGGTCGTCGTGGGCATCAACTCGTTCGGTTTCGGCGGAGCCAACGGGCATTGCGTGGTGCGCGAGTACCGGCCGTCGCGGCCCAGGCTCTGGTCGATACCGCTGGCGCCCAACGCAGGCTTCATGATTCTGCTCTCGGCGCGCACGCCCGACGCGCTCGCGGAAACCACGCGACGCATTCGGAAAACGCTCGACGCGCAGCCGTTGGATATTTACACGCTTGCAGGCAATCTCAGCCGCCGCCGCACCCATTTTGCCGCGCGCACGGCCTTTGCCGTCCGAAACCGTGAGGAACTCGCCAAAGCGCTGAATGCGTTCGCGGAGGAAGGTGCGCCCATCGGCACCCCTGTTGAGGGCGAGCGGCGGCTGTTGATGGTTTTTGCCGGGCAGGGGACGCAGTGGGCCGGCTGCGGCCGCGATCTCTACGAGGCCCACCCTGTATTCCGCCGCGTTATCGATGCCATCGACGATGACTGGCGCGCCTATTCCCCGACCTCGTTGCGCAAGGCTTGTTTCGAGACCCCACAGGCGGCGCTCGACGAGTGCGAGCTGGCCCAGCCCGCCATTTTTGCAATCCAGTGCACCCTGGTGGAACTCTTCAAGACTTGGGGTGTCTATCCGGACTGCGTGGTCGGCCACAGCTCGGGCGAAGTGGCTGCGGCCTATGCTTCGGGCGCCCTCTCGCTCGCCGATGCGACGCGGCTGGTTTTTCATCGCGCCACCCTGCAACAGCGCGTGGCGGGATCCGGACGCATGCCCGCGATCGGTCTTTGACCGGACCGGCGTGGAAGAACTCCTTGACGAACTGGGCGTTGCCTTCCGCCTTGACGGCGACCGGCCCGCCGAAGTCGAGATCGCCTGCGAAAACTCTCCGGCCAACACCGTCATCTGCGGTCCCCAGGACGACCTGCAGCCGGTCATGGAGCAACTGGATCGGCGCAAACTTCAGAATCGACTCATCCCGGGCAACATCGCCTTCCATTCCAGGGCGATGGACACAATCAAGGATGATGCGCTGGAGGCGTTCGGCTTCCTTGACGACATCTCTTTCGACACCGACGCGCCTTTCGTCTCGTCGGTGACGGGTGCTCAGACAAAGCGGTTGGACAGCGCCTACTGGTGGTCGAATATCCGCCAGAAGGTCCGGTTCGCCGCAGCGATGGAGACCGCATATCGCGACCACCGGCCCGATGTGGTGTTGGAGCTTGCGCCTCACTCGGCCCTGCAGCCCATCATCGCACAATGCGCGGAAGACACGGATTCATCCCGCGTTTCGGTTCCAACGCTGATGCGGGGCACCGATTCATGCCTTGGATTTCATGGGGCCTTGGGCAATCTCTTCAAGGCCGGTGTGTCATTGGACTTCGCGGCCCAGTATCCCCGCCCGGACCCCATCGTCGATTTGCTGCCGGGGCACCCGCGCGAAGAGCAGAAGACCGTCGATATCACCTTGGACGACGAGTTCCTGCAGAAGCGGAGCGAGTACTCCCACGGGCCGCTGGTCGGCCACCGGGTGCCCTGCGATCATCCGCTTCTGGAAGCGCGGCTCTCCGAGGCGGCCTTTCCGTGGCTGGCGGAGCATCGCGTTCATCACGCCCCGATCATGCCGGCCGCAGGCTACATCGAACTGGTCTTAGAGGCCCTGGAAGGCGCGCCCGCGCATTTCGAGACGCTCGAATTCCTGCAGCCGTGCCCGATTCCCAAGGTGCCCGTGAGGCTGCAGACGGCATTGCAACCGGTCCCCAGTTCGCCGGACGAATACACGTTCGCGATCTCGTCACAGCCTTACGACTTGGACGCGAAGTGCGAGCTGCACTGTCGCGGGCAAGTCCGCCGCGTCTGATCCGACCACACGCCGGACGTGCCGGGACACGTGTCGGCGATCGACACGTCCAATTACGAGCCGTTAACTTATGCGGCGGACGATGAGCTCTACGAACGGATCGAAACCGTTCTCGGCGAAACCTTCCAGTACGGGCCGCACTTCCGAAACATGCGGCGGCTGCGCCGCGATGTCGGCACAGACCACCTGATGTTCGATGTCGAGGTGGACGAAGCGCTGTGGCGGGGGGCCAGCAAGAGGGTTACGTCATGCTTCCGGCCCTGCTCGACGGAGGATTGCAGGCGTACCTCTATGACCTCATGCTCGGCGCCGATCTCTTCGCGATTCCGCGCCGGGCGGAGAACGTGACCTTTCTGCGCCCGCCAACGGTGCCGCGGATGACTTGTCGAGTCACCTATCCCGGCAACATTCGCTACGAGGTCGACGACAAGGGCCAGTATTCCGTGCCGACCGGGGAGTGGGTCTCGGGCAGCCTCGCCTGTTACGACAGCGCGACCGGAGATCTCGTCCTGCACATTGAAAAATACATCTCATTTATCTCGAACCCGCGACGGGTCGACCTGCCGCGCAGCAAGCACCGAGTTGTCTGGCAGCCCAAGTTTGTCGCCGACGGCGCGGTATTGGCGGAGCGGTTGCCGGACGGCGAGATCGAGCCGCACGCCCTACTCGCTGCCCTTGAGCAGGCGGACGGCGCCGGCGGCGTCGCGCTTGCCTGCCACGCACTGGAATTCGCGGGCGCCAGAACGCCGGAGCAGACCGTGCTTCAAAGTTGCATCGAGCATCTCTCGCGCGACGAGACGCATAGCGAGTTCTGGCTTGTCGCCGACGACAAAGAGGGCGCGCGTGCGCACTACAATGCCTTCCACGGCCACGACGCGGCGCTGCGCTTCGACTTTCTCGATCCCGCGTCACGGCAGGCGGCCGCGCTCGAAACGGGCCTGTTGCGCCGAAACGCAGCGGAAGTCCTGTTCCTCCATTCGGATCAAGTTTCGTTCACGCCGGACGATTGGCGGTTCTGGCGGGAGACAGCGGTTTCGGGCGGCTTGGCGCTCGTTACCCATGCAGAAGGCACGGCGGTTGAACCCGGCTCTGGCTGGACCTCGCTTCGAGCCGGCCGTCGCGCGACACTGCTGCAGGCGGCGGCGCAATACATGGCCGAGACGGACAGGACGCCGCTTCCGGTTCCGCGCTGGGTGATTGGCGAGCCCGCCAGCCTGGCTGGGGCGTGGATATCCCAGCTCGACCATCCGGAGGTCCATGCAATCCCCTTCGATGCCCTTTTGTCGGAAAATCCATTCGTGCCTGATGAGCACCCGGATGCCGCGGACGTGCAGGCGATCGATTTTTTCTGCGACTGGGATCCAGAGGATCCGACCGGCGAGAGGGCGGTTTCGAAATTCGTCGCCCTGATTCAGTCGCTGGTTCCCTGCCGGATCGATCAGGCCCATAGCAGGTGCCGCGTCACCGTCGTGACACGCAAGGCGGCTTTCGACGCGGAGGATGCGCGCGGGAGCGCGCTCTGGGGGGCGGCGCGCAGCATGGCGATCGAGATCGGCGAAGAGGCCGGGCTCGATTTTCGCCTCGTCGATTTGGGCGCCGCCGAGGATCTCAAAACTCTCGCGCGGCTCGCGCGTAATGACCTGCGAGAACGCGAACTGGCTGTGCGCGATGGTCAGCTGTGGATGCCGCGCGTATTGAGCGATCGCGATGAATACCCGCGCGTCCCAGCCGGCGAGGATCCGCCGTACCGGCTGTTCCTGGCCAACGCGGGGCAGATCGGCGGCCTGCGGATGAAGACCTGCGACCCGCCGCCCTTGGGGTCGCACCATGTGGAAATCGATATCGCCGCCGCGGCGCTCAACTTTCGCGATGTCATGGTGACGCTGGGACTGCTTCCGACTCTGGCGTACGAGCGTTCCGCGCTTGGGCGGGAAGTTGGCATGGAGGCAAGCGGCACGGTGCGCCGCGTCGGAATAGCGGTGGACGGGCTCGAGCCGGGCGATGAGGTGGTCTTCGTCGACGGCGGGTGCATCGCCAATCGCGCGGTGGTCGGCCAGCACCGGGTCTTCCCCAAGCCCGTCGGATTGAAGCATGGAGGAGGCCGCGTCGTCGCTCACGGTCTACGTCACTGCGTACTACGCCCTGATCCACCTGGCCCGGCTGCGCAAGGGGCAGCGCGTCCTCATTCATTCGGCCATGGGCGGCATCGGGCAAGCGGCCATTGCGCTCGCCAACGACGTGGGAGCGGAGATCTACGCAACGGCGGGCAGCGAAGACAAACGCCGCCAATTGCTTGCGCGGGGAGTCCGGGCGGCGTTCGATTCCCACAGCGAGGAGTGGTACGGAGGGCTGATGAAGGCGACCGGCGGCCAGGGGGTCGATGTCGTGTTGAATTCGCTCGCCGGTCGTCACGTCTCTTTCTGCCTCGAGTCCTTGCGGGCGGGCGGTTGGCACTGCGAAATCGGTAAGGTCGACATATACGCCGACAGCTCAATCGGTCTCCGGGTCTTCCGCAAGAATCTGCGCTTCGCGGCCATCGATCTCGACCGCCTGATGGTCGACGATCCGCTTCTCTCGCGTGAGCTCTCCGAGACCTGCCTCAACCTGCTCGATCGTGGCGTGGTGCCGCCTTTGCCGGTCACCGTCTTCCCCTACCGCGAGTATGCGAAGGCTCTCCGCCTGATGACTTCCGGGCAACACCAGGGGAAACTGGTGCTCAAGGCGCCGCCGCCGGCTGCTGTTCCGAAATTCCCTATTGACGACCGCCGACCGCTCCTGGATCCGGATGCGACCTATCTCGTGACCGGGGGCCTGGGCGGCTTCGGCCAGCGGCTCTTGCCCTATCTGGTGACGGCGGGCGCCTGCCATCTCACTCTGATGGACCGGGATCCTGCGCGCCGCCGCAATGCGCATTGGCTACAACGGTCGACCACGCTTGCCGCCATCGGAGATGGGATTGAAATAGACCTCGTCCAAGGCGACGTCGCAGACGAGGCGGATGTGCGCCGCTGCGTTGACAATGTGAAGAAACCGCTCAAGGGTGTGTTCCACCTTGCCGGCACGCTGGACGATTGCCTGCTGGCTGATTTGACAGCGGAATCGATTGGCCGAGTCTTCGCTCCCAAGGCCTACGGTGCCCTCCATTTGCACAATGCGACCGCCGGCCTCGCGCTCGATCATTTCGTCCTGGTGTCGTCCCTGTCGTCTGCGTTCGGCAATCCCGGGCAGATCAACTACAGTGCCGCGAATGCCTTTATGGACGGTCTCGCAGCCTGTCGCCGCGGTCGAGGGCTGCCTGCCCTGTCGTACAACCTGGCGGCGGTCGCTGACGCCGGAATGGCGGCGCGCAATCTCGGCGTTCTGCGCCTGATGAGAGCCGCGGGCATGCCGCCGGTGAGCAGTTATTTTGCCATCGCCAACCTTGACTACGCACTGCGCACCATGGGCGACGGCGACAATCTGATCACCGCGCTCTTCAAGCGTGTGCTCTGGAAAGTCAATTCCGCCGACTACTTGCGCACCGGACGCCTGATAAGCAATCAGGACGCCTTCGAGGTCGGCTCCGACGAGCGGCTGACGGTCGATAGCGTCATGGCGCAGATAGCCGCCAAGGTCGCGGAGCTCTGCGGCCACGACGAGGGCGGCCTGGAGGAGCCTCTGTCCAGCTTCGGGCTGAATTCCATTTCGGTGGCCGAGCTCGGGGCGTTTATACAGGGCGAGTTCAATTTCCAGGTTAGCGCGCTGGACCTGATGACCACAGCTTCTTGCCGGTCGCTGGCGCATGACATTGTGTTCGGCGCGAAACCGGACATGGATGCCGAGGCCCAAGAGGAAGGCGGCCCGATCGGCGGTGCGCCTCTAGCGGCGCGGCGCCGTGTTCGCCGCAAGCCGTCCGCGTTCGCCAGTCGGCAAACGGACCATTTCCCGCCGGCGCCCCGTTCCCGAGAGGGCGCCGAGACAGCCTCGCCCGTCCGATAGTGCGATTTCGCGGCAGTAGAATCCGCTCCGTGTCGGCGTTACGAAAGCCAAGATGAGACAGCATGGCCAGACCACGAGCCGCTGACCGACCGGTACCCCCTCTCATCGGCGAGTTACCGCCCCGATGCCGAGCAGACGTGGACGAGCTGCGTCGCGTCGTCAATGCGAAGCTCGCGAGCAAGGCGCCGGCCAAGGCTGTATCGCCGAACGAATTTCGAGAGGTTCTGCTGACCGGGGCGACTGGTTTTGTGGGGCGCTTCCTGCTGCGCGAACTGCTGCGGCAGAACAACCAGCTGATCGTGCACTGCCTGATACGTGCCGAGAGCGCCGACCACGGGTTCGCGCGATTGCGGGACGCGCTGGGGCAGGCGGAAATCCTGGAGGAAATCGCCGAAGAGCGACTGCGCGTGGTGCCCGGAGACTCCTCACGTGAGTGCTTCGGTCTGAGCAAACCCGGGTTCGCCGAGCTCTGCCAGCGGGTCGACGCGGTCTATCACATTGCCGCCAACACGCGCCTCATCCTGCCATACGAGGAAATACGCAAAACAAACGTGCTCGGCCTGCGCCCAGTGCTGGAGCTTTGCCTGAGGACTCGCCTCAAGCATCTGTTTTTCGCCTCTACCATGGGCATTTTTCCGGAATATTTTTGCGACTTTTCCAAGGAATATGGCCAGAGCCGCATAGACGATCAGACGCAGCCCGACCTCGCCGCCATGAAGAAGGCATTTCCGCTCGGCGTTGTCGGGTATCCGTGGAGTAAGCTGGTGGCCGAGCAAGGCGTGTTGTTCGCTCGGGAAGCCGGCGTGCCGATCGCGATCTTTCGCCTTCCGCAGATGGGACTTTCCAGCACAGGGTATTCGCGCCCTAGCGACTTTCAAACCCGCTTGTTCGCCGCGGCGACTCAACTGGAAAAGGCGCCTTATGGCTTTTCACTGCAGAGGAACGCTGAGCCGGTCGACACGGTCAGTGGCATCTGCACGGCGATCTCGCTCAACACCGGCCGCCGCTTCACGATCTACCATTGCTGCGATCCGGAGCCCCCATACGAAGATCTGGAGATTGCTGATCTAGGCTATTATTGGCAAAGCGTTCCCTACGCAACTTTCAGGCGCTCGTGTCAAGCCCTCCGTGACGGGTCTCCGTTGCGCGGCCAATGGGTGCTCATCGAACATTTTGCGCCCTACTGGTTCAGCGAGGACAAGGCCCGCCGAACGGCGCCGATCAGCGATTGCGCCATCCGGGAAGACTGCCCCCACCCGATAAAGTGGCCCCAATTGCTAGTCTGCCATGCACGCTCCTACGACTGGATTAGGCGGCATCGGGACGGTTGGCCCTACCCTGTTCCGCCAGTAATTCTAATTTTGGATTTTTGAGTTTTTAACGTGTTGTATCACAACGGTTTTTTGGCCCGGGGAAATTTTTTTCCGCCGCAGGCGGCTGCGCGCCGGCGGTTCCCCGGCGGCGGGCGAATCACCTGCCGCCGACGCCGCTCCGGCCGCCGGCTCCTGGGGAAAAGGCGCGGAGAAGACATGTAAGTTATTGTTTTTACTTACATTTGTACAAATTTTTGATATGTGCATAATGCGGCGCCATGTCCCCGCTGGCCGGATACATCGCCGACATGCGCGAACTCTGCGCGTCCGCCCCGGACCGCAGGACCGGCGCCAACGCCCGCCTGGAGATGGCCGACATCGGCATGGCGGCCTTCGCCGTCTTCTTCCTGCAGTGCCCGTCCTTCCTGGCGGCGCAGGCGCAGCTTCAGTCCCGCCAGGGCCGGTCCAACGCCCGGACCCTGTTCGGCATTGACCGGCTGCCGACCGACAGCCACATCCGCAGCGTGCTCGACGGCGTGCCGCCGGAGCGCTTCGATTCCATCTTCACCCGGACCGTCGACCAGCTGGACCGCCAGGGCGCCCTTGACCGGCTGCGCCGGCTTGACGGGCGGCTGCTGATCGCCCTTGACGGCACCGAGTATTTCACCTCCTGCAGCATCGGCTGCCGGAACTGCTCGCAGCGGAAACTGGCGGACGGGCGGACACAGAACTTCCACGCCGTGCTCGGCGCCGGCATCGTCGCCCCGGGAACCTCGCGCCTCCTGCCGCTGCCGCCGGAGTTCATCCGCCCGCAGGACGGGGCTGAGAAACAGGACTGCGAGATCAACGCCGCCAAGCGCTGGCTGCGGCGGACCGGATCCGGCCTGGCCCGGCTCAGACCGGTTTATCTCGGCGACGACCTCTACTGCCGCCAGCCGCTCTGCGAGGCCGTGCTGGCCGCCGGCGGAAGCTTCATCCTGACCTGCAAGCCGAGCTCGCACACAACGCTTTACGAGTATATTCAAGGGGTTGAGACCGGCTGTCTGACCCGGACCGAGGGCCGGAAAAAGAAAAAGCGCCAGCTGCGCTACCGCTGGATGAGCGGTCTGCCGATCCGTGACGGAAAGGACGCGCTGGAAGTCAACTGGTTCGAAGTCACCATCACATCGCCGTCCGGAAAGCGGCTCTGCCGCAACAGCTTCGCCACCGACCTCCCGGTCGGCCCGGACAGCGTCGCCGAACTGGCCGACTGCGCCCGGGCCCGGTGGAAAGTGGAGAACAACACCTTCAAGGCTCTCAAGGACGGCTACCATCTCGAGCACAACTTCGGGCACGGCAAGGAAACCCTGGCCAGCCTGCTGGCGACCTTCAACCTGATCGCGTTCCTGATGCAGAGCGCCTGCGACCTGGTCTGCGAAAGCTGGCAGGAGGCCCGGGCAAAGCTCGCCGCCCGCTACCGGCTTCTTGACAACCTGAAGTTCCTGACCGTCTACGTCGTGCACGACGACTGGGACGCCGTGATGCGGACAATCATCACCGGCGAGCTGCCGGAAAAGCCTCCGTAACCGGAACCGGCAGCCCCGCCCCTTCCGCCGAAACACAGTAGAAATCCGCCCGGAAACGCAGCCGAAAATGAAGAAAAAACCGATGTGAACGCATAATTGGAATTACTGCTGTTCCGCATGGGCGCTTGGACTTTGACGGTCTCATGGGGCAAGCTGCAAGATTCGCCGAGCGCATGAGCGTGCCTTTTGAGCAAACTTACCCCGAGTGGATGCGCGCCGGTCTCCAGCAGCTCGTGGCGGCGCTGAAATCGTCGGAGGCAGGACTGCAGGAAACGCGGCTCAGCCACATCGTCTATGGGCTGACGCGCGCGCTCCGCTCCAATGCGGCACTCGCCCGCGAACGGCGCCAGCACCCCGAGATCGAACGGGAGCAAATCGAGCGTCCGGTCTTCATCGTTGGCATCAACCGAACTGGCACAACTTTTCTGCATCGCCTGTTGTCCCGCGACAGCCGCTACTGGACATTGAGGCGCTACGAGTTGACGGAGCCAGTGCTGCCCAACGGCGAATATGCCACGGTTGCGGGTACGGACCAGGATCCCCGCCGAGCCTACGCGGAAGAGCTGTTAGGCGCGACAAATGTCGTCAATACGCTCGCCGGCCTCCACCGCACCGATATCGACGAACCAGAGGAAGACTTGTGGATCCTCTGGCTTACTTTCTCGACTTGGATATTCGCGACGGCGTACCACGTTCCTGCCTATGGCAGGTGGCTGGCCGAGACCGATTCACGCAACGCCTACGCCCACCACCGGCGTGTCATGCAGCACTTCACTTGGCAGAGGCGGCAGCGCGAGCAGCAAGGACAGCGGCAATGGCTGCTCAAGATGCCCTTTCATCTCAAGGAATTGGAAGTGCTGCTTTTGACCTATCCGGATGCCGTCTTCATCCAGACCCATCGCGACCCCGTCGAGACCATGGGCTCCTGGAACAGCATCGTTGAACGGATACGCGGATTTTCCACAGAGCCGAGGCCACCACACGAGGCCGGTGCGGAGCAGTTGACGTTCATGAGCGGCATGCTCAACGACGCGATGCGGTTCCGCGCCTCCAATCCCGCGCTTGAAGAGCGCTGGGTCGACGTTTGCTACACCGATCTGGTCGACGACCCGATGGCCGTGGTGAACGACATCTATGCGCGCCACGGTTGGCCGCTCGAACCGGCCGCCGTCGACGAAATGCAGAAATGGCTCACGCTTCAGGAGGAACAGCGCCGACAGGAGCCGCAGCACAAGTACAGGCTGGAGGACTACAGTCTCACGCCGGAAACCGTGAACGAGGCGTTCGCGCCGTATCGGGACTTTGTCGCTACGCGCGGGCGCCAATGAACATGGAGCAGGCACCCCTACAGTCGGTCGCTAAAATGCGGAAACACGGCACCGCTTGCCGGGCGCCCATCTGAATAGGCCCCGGGTCAGACTACAAAGGCCTATTGTTGTTGGGCAGTCTTCGTGGACTGGTGGGTCCGGACAACAGACTCAGCGCGGACTCCATCGCTCCGGCGTTGCTGAAGGACAAGCTCGCACGGCAAATCGCCTTCACCTCCCACAATGCGAATCTCGTCGTATTGGCGGATGCCGAGCATATCGCACTGTTCGACAGCAATGGCTCAATCGGAGAGGTGACCGCGCGCGGATGTCTGTGTATGAGTAATTCGTCCATCACGAAACATGTGATAGCGACGCTGGATGGCAAACGTTCCGCGTTGCGGTTGAGATATCAGAAGTTTAGTGGGGCGGGTCGTGGAGAGGGTTGATTTCCCTCAACCGGCGCATCCGTTTGCAATTGATGCCGAGCCGTGAGCTGACCTGCATATGGACTGTTCTCGGCGAAGAACGACATGCGGCGCCTACAGTATGATAATGGGCCGAATCATAGCGTATTGTAATTATCAATGAGGCGTCTGCATGTGACGCAGGCACTGCCTCACTGTTGATCGGCACGCAGATTCGTTTCCGATCAACTCGACAGCCTGTAGATTTTCTTCCGTTCCGAGAGGTCATGCGATGAGACCGAATGACAGCGCAGTGGAAGGCCTCCCCCTGCCCGCGCCTGCCAAATCGCGATCTTTCGTTTTCCAATTGGCGGTCTCTTGAATTCCAATCAGCCGATATGGCTGGTTCCAATTGTCGGGACTTGGAGATGGGATGTTCAAACGGTTTGTAGAGCGCCGGGTCGACGAGGCTCTTTCGGATACGCCCGTGGTTCTCATTGTGGGGCCGCGCCGGGCGGGCATGCGGCACCGGAAGACCCGCAAAGAGGGAAGTTTTCGGTCAGCAAAAGTGGGAGATTTTAGATCAGTACTGACACCCGCAACAGGATAGTAGCAGATTCGAGCGCATTCAGCGAGTGCCGCAGGTTGTGAGGCCCGCTGTGGCGGTGCAGGCGGGTTCGACTGCGAAGGGTAAGCGACTTCAGCGACGCCGACGGCGGCGCCTCGGTCGCCGGGCTGACTCCATTTGTGAGGACAACGTTCCACGCAACCCATGTCCTGGCATTGAGACTGCGCGATGAAATGCACAAGGCGGGCGAGCATGAAGCGCTCGACGAGATGATCGCCGCGGCCCGCGGCTTGCTGGCGGGTTTGATCGAAACCAAATAGGATTGGCGTCCAATAGGCGACTTGTCAGGCGCTGCGGACCCCGGCCGCGCAGCCTAGGCGGCGACCACCACCAGCGTTGACACGCAGGAACGGGCATGAACATTCGGTCCCTCGCACCGCGCGAAGCCACGAATGGACAAGCATGCCATGGGTGACCTGACACTGGTGATCGGAAACAAGAACTACTCGTCCTGGTCGCTGAGGCCCTGGCTTGCCATGCGACACGCTGGTATCCCCTTCGAGGAACGGCTGCTCCTGCTGTTCGACGAGAACTGGAAGGAAGCCATCGCCAGGTTCTCGCCCTCCGGCCGTGTGCCGGTGCTGCTGCATGGCGGGCGCAGGGTGTGGGAAACGCTGGCGATCCTGGAATACGTGAACGAGCTGTTCCCCGACGCGGGGCTCTGGCCACCGGACCGCGATGCACGCGCCCACGCCCGCGCGATAGCCAACGAAATGCACGCGGGGTTCACCGCGCTCCGTAACCAAATGCCTATGAACCTGCGCCGCGGCGACCTTAAGGGGAAGGGCTGCGGGCCCGGTGTCGACGGTGACATCGCCCGCATATGCGCGATCTGGCGCGATTGCCGGGCGCGGTGGGGCGAGGGCGGCGATTTTCTGTTCGGGGCCTTCGGCGCTGCCGACGCGATGTTCGCGCCGGTGGTGACGCGGCTGGACACGTACGGCATCGACCTCGATGACATCTGCGCCGCTTACAGTCGCGCCGTGCTGAGCCTGCCGGCCTTCGTGGAATGGCGCGAGGCAGCGCTTCGGGAGCCTTGGATCGTGGCCGAGGACGAGATCGACTGAGCGCCTGCGTGAATCCCGTGCTGGTTCGATCGCATCACCGCGGGCCAATTGACGAAACAGCGTTCGGGGCAGGCAAACCGGCGTGCCGCGTAACGCGCGGTCGACGAAAGCGTCTCCATGCCGATAGGAGAATGGGAGCGGGCTCTTCCGTTGGAAACGAATCAGGATCGCAGCCCGGAACTGCGGATTGTGGCCGCTTTCCGATTTGCTACAGTGCGCCAAATATGGCTTCACTACACAGGCCGACCGGGTGCCTGTCCCGCCGTTTCGAAGCCCCTCGGCGCCTATCGGGATCCTGCGGAAGTTGGACCGGCCATATGCTTTCGAAACATTTTTTGATTCATTGAAGATGCGCGTCGTGGACTGCCATCTCTTCGGGGGTCGAATGGGGTATTCGCCGGAGCATACGCCTCCAGACGACCTCTGGGGCCGCAAAGGTTTTTCGCGTCAGATCGGGGAACGACCATTTGCCAATGCGAACAGAACCGGTCGCAAAGCACCTTGTCTTGGCGGAGCATCGCCGATTTGCGCTTCCGGGGCCGTAAGCAGTTGCTCAAAGCTCCATTCGGCCGCTCCTGCACCGCTCACCGCTGCGCCCCAGCCATTCGGTGATCCAAATTGCTCCCCGCATCACCAGGATCGCGCTGTCAGAATGATCCGGACAATTCATTGTGCCGGTCCCGCTTCTTGCATTGGCGCTGCCGCCGGCCGCTTCCACGGGCGTCGTGCTGGAACTCGTGCGGCCTCGGGCGTTCCGGTCGGGGATCCTCAAGAGTCGACCAGAGCCGCGTTTGGAAGCGGGCCATGCATGTTTCTGAGATTCATGCTTCGGGATTTCGATGTTACGGTCCGGACAACCCCTGATTCTGAAACCGCGCGACCTCGCCGCCTGCCCGGCCCGCCGGCGGGCGGAATAGCCGAAACTGACGGCCTGGGCCGAGGACAATATCGAGGAGGCCTTCGCATTTCACAGCCTGCCCGAAAGGCATCACAAACACCTCAAACCGGCTGACACGCTCGACCGAAGCGTCTACCGTTCGGCTGACCGCGATAGTTTCGTGGGTCGGTGTTTCGCTTATGTCAACGCCTGCGCAAGCTTTTCAAGTTGTTCGATGGCCGTGCTCCAGCCGTCCATGAAACCCATATTAGCGTGATTCTGCCGGTCTTCGCCGTTCTTGTGTAGCGCGGTCGCCGTGTAGAGCGTTCCGTCCGCGTGATCCTCCAGGGTGATGACGGCGGAAAAAAACTCCTCCTCGTTCGGACGCCATTTGCCTTGCAGGGCGTCTGTGAAAACGATTCGCTCGTTCTCTATCACTTCAAGAAAGCAGCCTTCACCACCTCCTATGACCGTGCCGTCTTCAAGGCGCATGGTCGTATCGAAAGCCCCGCCTGCATGGAATTCATGCTTGTTGGAGATCGTGACAACTGGTGAGGGTGCCCACCATTTGACGAAATGTTCTGGTTCCTTCCAGGCCTTCCACACAGCCGAGCGCGGCGCTTTGATGATGCGGGAGACGGTCAAGTCTTTGTCGGTCTCGCTCATGATTCCTCCCTTGTGAGATGGTTTTCGACATACTCAACAAGCCGGTCCGCGCGGCCCTCCCAGAGCGCTCGTTGTTCCAAAAGCCACGATTCGGCGGTCGCCAGTTGCTCCGTCCTTATGTGACAGGTGCGAACGCGGCCTAATTTTTTGGAACCGATCAGTCCGCTGTCTTCCAGGACTCGGAGGTGCTTCATGAACGAGGGCAAGCCCATGTCGAAGGGCGCCGCCAACTCCTTCACCGCTGCCGGCCCGCTCATGAGCCTGTGGATCACAGCACGTCTGGTTGGGTCAGACAGCGCGTGAAACGCGGTGTCGAGGGATGTTGAATAGTTCTCCATCTGGAGAACCATATCCAATAGTTTTCCAGTTAGCAAACCTTTAATGCACAGCTCTTGACTTCAGACTTTGTGAGACAATCAGTTGAAAAATGATGACTGTTTCCTCGAAGGGGGCACTACCTTTGGTGTTCTCGGGGGCGGCTACGCCGCCTTCGGCTGATCAGGGGGCTAAATCACGAACGGCCGATCTGTCCATTTCAGGCCCGGCGCACGGAAGATCTCTTTCGCGCCGGCGCCGCAGTTCGCAGCCTCGCGAAAGCTTCGGCAAAGGCATGCCGGAGCGGAAAGACCGAAGCGATAGACTGCGACACCCGGCGCGCGGTCAGCCTGTGCGCCCGGCAAGCTTGAGAAGCCTTGAACAACACGCATCGATACGGGCAGCGGAAAGACCGGCGCGCCGCAGCCCGTCCTGGTACGGAATGCCAGAAAGGGTTCCTGCGAATGCCTGGAAACACAGCCGCAGCTAGGTGGCCGGAAGCGGCCCCGGGAAGGCGCGGTCAGCGAATAGCCGATGTGCCGCTCTTTGTTCCTGTTTTCCATGTCCCCGCGGGCGCCGATGCGGCGCTTGCGAGACTTGCGCAGGACCTTGCCGATACACTGGTGCAGCCTGGGACTGTCGGCAAGGCCGATCATGCAGTCCGCGCACCTGGGCCCCGCAGAAGCCGGAGTCGGCACGGATGATGATCCAGGTTCCCGGCCAGGCGGCGCGGACTTGCGGCGCAATCCGCCTGAGATCGTCAATGGTCCCGACCGATGCGTCCCTGTCGGCGGCGCGAAGCCGGCTGCACAGGAAATGCCCTCCACAGGTGACACACAGGGAAGGCAGCGGCAACTGCGGTGATAACCGTGAAAGAACCGGCACTCTTAGCCGCCATGCGCCGGATCATCGGCGGCACTCTTGCCAAGGACGATCTCCTGCGTCGCCTGATCGCTCACCTTGAGGAACAGATCGACGGGCTGCCGGCCGGCCCCGCCGGGACCGGCGACAATTCGCTTGTGACGGTCGGCCCGGGCCCGATAGCCGTGCCGGGCCATTGTTAGGCTCGGTAAAGGGAGCGCCCGAGACGCCGAGGGCGCCGCGGCCGCCTATCTCCACGATCTCCGTTCATTCGTCGTGCAGGCATAAGGCACAACTCCCCGCGGCATCAACCAACGCCCGTCACACAGCCGATTCCGTCACGGGCAAATCGAGGTCGCAAGCGTGGCCCGTGCCCACGACGCAAATGCCGTCGATGAGTTAACCGCTAGCGGCAGCTCTCGCCCAGGCAGCACGCCCGAATATCGGGATGGTCCCCACAACAGTCGTTCAACAGGAACGAGATCAGCTCTCCCAGAACGTCGACCCTGGCACGGTAAATGACATTGCGGGAGCGGCGCTGGGAGTTTACGACACCGGCGCGTTCGAGCGCCGACAGATGAAAGGACGCGCGAGACGAGGTGGCATCGACCACCTTCCTGATCTCGCCGGCGGAAGAACCCTCGTCTCCACAGCCAACCAAGTGGCGCACGATGCGCAGCCGCGTATCTTGAGACAGGGCTCCAAGGGCGTCGATCGCCCGGGTTTCGTCCATCGCTTTTATCTCAATATATATTGACTCATTGAGATATTGTTCATAACCGCTCCTTCCAGCTTGTCAATCGGCGCACCCGCCGCAGAGAAAGGCTTCACATGAAGGTCGTCAGCTTCAAGATCTGTCCCTTCGTCCAGCGTGTGACGGCACTGCTCGAGGCGAAGGGAGTCCCTTACGACATCGAGCACATCGACCTGAGCGCCAAGCCCGACTGGTTCCTGGCGGCATCGCCAAACGCCCAGGTGCCAATCCTGTTCACGGACGACGGGCGGGTGCTGTTCGAATCCGGCGCGATCGTCGAATACGTCGACGAGGTCACCGGCTCGCCGCTCCTTCCGCGCGACCCGGTCGAGAAGGCACGGGCGCGCGCCTGGGCATACCTTGCCCATCTTTAACA
>CBDCSZ010000052.1:0-69170 GCA_965221935.1 Paracoccaceae bacterium | reverse complement strand
GAGGACGGCACTGGCGATGATCGTGATGATAACGTAGATCACCGCGGCAATCAGGTAGATTTCGATCGAGCGGAAACTCTCGGCGGCCGCGATGAAGGCGCGTCCTGTCAGTTCCTCGACGCCGAAAATGCCGGCAATAGAGGTGCCAAGGATGATCCAGATGTAATAGCTGGAAAGCGGCGCGAACAGCACCTTGGCGATATGCGGCACAATCACGTATCTGAGCCGCTGCAGAAGGCCGAATCCCATCGCGGTGGCCGCTTCGAGTTCAGCCTGGCGCACCGAAACGAACCCGCCGCGCATGATCTCTGTCATGTAGGCCCCGGCATTCAGTGCGATATTGAGCAGCACCGTCTGGTAGGGCGTCAGCAGAATTCCGAATTCCGGCAGGCCGTAGAAAATGAAGAAGGCCGTAACCAAGCCCGGGGTGTTGGTGAAGAAGATCACGTAAACGTTGATCAGTTTCTTGACGAGCGGACTTCCATAGGTCTTTCCCATGGCACCGAAAAGTCCGATCGTTGCTCCGCTCCAGAAGCCCAGAAAGGAAAGATGGAGGGTTACGATTGCGCCCGCCAGGAGATCCGGCATGAACAGCAGGGCCTCTCCCCATTGGAACGTATAGTTCATGCGCGGTCGGTCGTTTCCATCGCCGGAGCCGTCAGCACCGAATCTTCGATGATTTGATCCATGGCGCTATTCCTTAGAATTGCCAAGTTTGCCGGTGACAACACAGGTTTGCAGGTGTTTGGGACTCCGTTAACTCGGCGCATCGCCGATCAGGCCGTGACAGGACCCATCCTGATTGCAGTCCCGGTGATAGTGCTCGCATCGGCGAGAAACACCGCCGCATCCGCAACGTCGTCCGGCTCTATCAATCCTTCGATTGCCCCCGGTCTCCTCGCGTCGGCCCTGCTCAGATCCGCCTCGGCGCCTGCCTCCTCCTGAGCGCGGGACGCCATCCGCGCCAGTTGGGTTTTAGTTCGGATCGCGGCAGGGCACAAGGCGTTCACCCGGATCTTGTAGGGGCAAAGTTCGGCGGCCATGGCCTCGGTGAACCCGACAACGGCGAACTTGCTGGCCGAATAGGCCGCCTGCAGCGCAATGCCGCGAAGGCCGACCCGGGAAGCGATATTAATGATTGCGCCGCCCTTTCGCTTCAGCAGCGGCACCGCCTGGCGGGTGCAGAGCATGACTCCGCCGATGTTCAGGGCGAACAATCGGTCCCAATCGGCGGTGGGGATGTCCTCGACCCGGTTCCAGGGAAGCACGCCGCCGGCATTGTTAATCAGCACATCGAGCCGCCCGAAGTTATCGGCGCAGGTCTCGAAGAGCGCGGCCACGTCCTGCTCACATGTGACGTCAGCAGCGACTGCGAGGCCGCCGATGCAGTCCGCGACCTTGCGGCAACGCTGCAGATTTCGTCCCGCGACGATAACATGGTATCCCCGGGCCGCGAACTTCCGGGCTATGGCCTCACCCAGGCCAAAACCGCCCCCGGTGACAATTGCCACATTCACGCCCGATACTTTTCTCATGCGATGCGGTCCTGCGCCCATGCCGTTTGTCCGCGCCGCGGCGGCCATTCCGCCTCCTGCCCCAGGCGTAGGCCCGCCGCCTTATGACAGGGCCGCGAAATAAGCGCTGCATTCGTGGTTGGCGAAAACAGGTTTGGCGAGTTGACCAAAACTCCTTCGTCGGAGCAGGCTTTGCGAGCGCCGCTGCCAGGGATCATTCCAATCGTCATGCTGCAGCTGGTCCTGGCGATGGTCGACAATTTTGTGGCCTCGCCGAACGCTGCCCCGGTTTGCCGGCGCCTGGGTGAGCGTTTCGGTCTGCGGAAACTGATGCTCATCGAGATGGTGATGTTCACGGTCCCGGCGGTGGCGAGTTGATGACGCTTTTCCAGGCGCTTGGCGGCGAGGCCCTGCAGCCAAGAGGTCGCTGTCACATGCGGAAGCGCCAGGCAACTGTGGTAATCTCGTCGAGCACGGTTCGGCCGGTCGCGGGCGGGTTCAACACCCGATTTGTCAGCTGGCAACCGTTGTTCATTTTCAACGAACCGATCGTCATTGTCGCCATGCTTTTCCAGTCGGAACTGGCTCCCCGGCCGGTCCTGGATCGTGCGCTTGTTTTCATTTCTTCGGGTTGGGTTTTCTTGTCTCTGTCGTAACATCAATTTTGCTGCGGCTGCTGCAGGTCCGCCGTGCCCTCCGCCAAAGCAATGTGGTCGATGTCGTCGGGCAGCTGGTCCAGGCATTCATCAACTCGCTATAGCGTGCCTCCGAAAATGGACGCCGATGTCGCGAAAAGACACGCGCAAACGAGTGGCCAAATGGAGATCGGCAATTCCTGTTCGATGCAACATGCTTTAGGTCTTCGCAGCCTTGACCGCGGCAGTGAGGGCCGGCATGAGGTCGTGGCCATCACCAACGATGCCAAAGCGGGACAAGGCGTAGATCGGAGCATCCGCATCGCTGTTGATGGCGACGATGGCCTTGGAATTGGCGCAGCCGCCAATGTGGTGGGCAGCGCCGGAGATGCCGATGGCGAAGTAGAGATCGGGCGCAACGGTCCGCCCGGAGGTGCCAATCTGCAGTTCGGGCGCACACCAGCCGAGGTCGCAGGCTAGGCGGGTGGCGCCGACCGCACCGCCGAGCACGCCCGCCAGTTCCCTGGCCTTGCAAAATCCGTCCGGGCCCTTCATTCCGCCACCGCCGGCGACAATGATACTTGCAGTTTCGAGTGCCGCCGAGGTGTTCCCATCGCGGACCCGTTCGACGATACAGGTGCGGATGGCACTGGCATCGAGAACGGAATCCTGATCGACGATCTTGCCGGACCGTGTCGGGTCGTGTGGCAATGCCTCGTGAAACCCGGGCAGTATTGTCGCCACTACTGTCGCCGTCCGGAACGACGAAACCTCGCGGGCCTTGCCGCCGAAACAGTTGCGTGTGAACAGCAGTTGGCCATCCTTGGCAGCGACCTCGACGCAAGCTGTGGTCACGGCCGATTCCAGTCGGAAGGACAGCCGGGGCGCCAGATCCAGACCGACGGTCGAATGGCCGGCAAAAATGAGCACCGGTGCCAGTTGGCGGGCCGTCTCGGCAATGTCGGGAAGCCAGGCGTCGGCCTGGTAGTCGCCGAGTGCAGGATGATCAATCCGCACCACCCGGTCGGCGCCGCGGCTCGGCAAGTCCTTGCCTGCCCCGCCAAGCCCGGCACCCAGCACCATTGCGGTTACCTCATGGCCATGCGCATCGCCAAGACGGCGCGCCAGGCCAAGAATCTCGCAGCTGAGCGGCGTCGCCACGCCGGCTTCCGTCTCGATGATAACCAGTATCCCCGCAGAGCTCATGAGCCCGCGGCCCCGGTTCGGGTGCGGCCAACCTCCCTCATCATAGCAATTTCTCCTCTTGCAGGCGCGCAATGAGGGCTGATGCCGCGACCGCCGGTGTTTCGCCGGTGATGTACTCGCATTTCACCTCGCTGAGAGGGATGTAAAGGCGTTCGGGCACAACCCGCCGGCCATGTTCGCCGATCTCGCCGGCCGAGAGACCGATGTCGCTCGCGGTCCAGACCGCAACCGGCTTGCGGGCGGCGCGCATGGTTTCGCGCAAGCTGGCTTTGCGGGGGGTGCCCATCTCATGCGCAACCGTAACCACGGCTGGCAACGGAGCCTCAACGGTCTCGGCGCCATCGACGAGGGAGCGGCGAACGCGCACCGTCCGGTCGTCAATTTCTATGGAAGCTGCCAGGGTGATAGCGGGCACGTCCAACAATTCGGCAATGCCGCTGCCGACGACACCGGAATCCCAGTCGGCAGCCTGACGCCCGGTCAGCACAAGGTCGACATTGCCGATCCTGGCAATGGCCGCGGCAAGAGTCCGGGCCGTGGTGAAGCTATCAGCGATCTCGAACAGCGGATCGGTCAGCAGGTAGGCCTCGTCGGCCCCGAGAGAAAGGCCCTCTTTAATGATCGTCCGGCTCGAGTCCGGACCCATGCAGAGGAGGGCAATTTTGACCTCGCCGAGCGTATCGCGGATTCGCAAGGCGCCTTCAATGGCCTGCTTGTCGAACGGGCTCATCAGCGTCCGGACCCCGGAAAGCGGAGCGGGGGCCTTGGCCTCCTGGTCGACGTCGAACAGGCCGATCGGTATATCCGGATCAATGACCCCCTTGATGCAGACAATGATATGCATTTCGGCGGCTACTCGACGACCACCTCTTCAGGCACGATGCCGTCGAAGTGCTTGTACATGAAGTTCCACTCGGTATAGGGTTGTCTGCGGCCGGTTTCGTCGGTGGCGCGCGCCATAATTCGGTACTTGCCCCCTGACTCGATATTCCAGAGGTAGGACCAGCGTTTCCACAGCCATTTGTCGGGCGAGTCCTCGACATGGGCGTCGTTCCAGAACTCGCCGCCATCGGTGCTGACCTCGACGCGAACTATGGCGCCTTCGCCGCTCCAGGCGAGACCGCGAATTACGTTGGCGCCCTTCCTGAGCGGCGCCGTTTCGTCGCGCGGTTCGGTGATGACGCTCTTCACCCCGAGGGCAGTCATCATCTCCTTGTTGGGGTCGTCCGGAAAGAGGCCCGATACGAAATAATGGGTCTGGTGATAGCAGTCGGGCATATGGTTCATGACTTCGATCTTGTGGAGCCACTTGACCCACCAGTTGCCTGCCCAGCCGGGGACCACCAGCCGGAGTGGGGCACCGTGGACATGGCGCAGATTCTCGCCATTGTGGGCCCACGCAAGGATCGTTTGGGGATGTAGAGCCTTTTCCAGCGGCAGACCCTTGTCGTAATTGATGATGCCGGGATCGAACACTTCGAAATCGGTGCGCTGGGCTGAGCGGTAGACGGTGGTCGGATCGGGGCGGCCGCTGTCCCAGCCTTCGAAGCGGATGGCGACGACGTTGTCCTTCAGGCCGGCGCGCTTCAGCACCTCGACGAGGGGCACGCCGGTCCACTCGCCGCCGCTGGCATGGCCGGTGCTGGGGATGGCGTTGAACAGGGTATCGGCATCGGGATGATCTTCGCGCCGGGTGCCACCACTGTGCTTCCAATGGGTCTGTTCTGCCTCGGTAACCTCAAGCGAGGGCTTGGCGCGATTGCTGCCCTCGCGCAGGTAGGCAAAGAAGTCGGCATCATTGCCGGCGCATTCGTTGACGGCGCGCACGGTGCAGCCGGGCAGCATTCTGATCTGGTCGAGGGTGTAGTCGCAAGGGTTGTCGACTTCACCGAAAATCGAAAACTGATAGTCGTCGGGATGCACCGGCTCGGGCATCTGGAGCTGGGCCACGATGTGGGTGGCGTCGGTCGGGGTGATCAGCCCCTCCTGCTCGAGAATCGGGGTGCGGGCGGAAACGACTCGTCCTTCGGAATCATTGAATGTCTCGGGGCGTGGTCGCTTGCGGTCCGGCCAGCCATGAATCCACTCGCCTTCGACTTCCTTCTTCGGCATCTTCAATTTCATCCCTATGACAAACTTGACCAGCTTTCTGTCGATATCTCATCCGTCACCGATCCCTTGAGGGGCATCTTCCTCGGCGACTGCCGGTTTCGGTTCTGACGAGATTAGATCATGTGCAATATGCTAACCTAGGGCCAAAGGTGATTCCAACCCCAATGACCATCGGAGCTCCGTCAGAAACCGACAGTGAGAACACGGCCAGCCTGTCGCCGGCTTCCCATCTATACAGCGATTTTTCGGGGCAAGTCTGTTCAAACTGCGCGCCATGTTGCGACGGGTCTCGGCGTTACCTCCGGACCCTTGATTGTGCTTCAAGCAGCCCGTCCGGTGGTCCGGGACAGCCTCATCGGTTATTCGGAGCACGGATTCACGGCTTGAGGCCCCCCGGTAAGCGTCCGGGCAGACTTGACTGCCCCCGTGCAATCCACAGGGCGCAACTGTAGCGATGCGCGCTCTCTCAGGCAGCGATTGCCCACGGCCCGCGTATGCTTGGTCATCCCGGGCAGGCCGGGAACTCGCCTCCGCTTCCTGGCCATGGCGCGCATCGTCTCCACAAAACTTCTTGAGGCCGATGGCATTGCGCCGGAACAGTGCCGTATTCGCCGGACCGCGGTCGTTCCCGCGGTTAAGTTCCGGCAGGCGGTTCAGGAAAACGGCCTCCGGGATCAGGCTGGCGATCCACAAACGTTCTTGACACGATTCCCACCCATCGTGATCTCGGTGATTTACTGGCAGACGGCAAGGACCGGCCCGTCGCCGGGAACTTCAGGTCGTCGTTGATCCCGGTTAATTCCCTTATTGATTTCCTCGTGAAGCGGCCTTGTTCATGCTTCCCGCTTTCCCGGACGATGGCGGAAAACGGTCCGCCACGGTCTGGGCATCAGGAGCCGGATGTCGTCCGCCAGCAGATTGACAGTGTCCGACTCGTTTGTCTGCTTATCGTCTTGGTCTGTATCAGCATTTATGCCGACAATTTTCCGTGGAGGGCTCCGGTATCGTGGCCACGATGCCGATCAGGCGGGTCTGGCGTTCATCGTCGTCCGCGGCACCGCACATAATTTTACGAGACCCGGGTCATTGTGGGCTCGGCTACGGTGCGGGCAGACGCCCCAGGTCCATCGCGCCGCCGATTTCGTCGCCGATTGAACGCGAGGCAGGTGTGGCACGGTTCGAATCCAAAGTCCTGAAACAGGGTCAATCCATTGTCAGAAAGGTGAGAACTTTGCTGAAGCAGAATCGGGTCCGCCCTGAAGCGTGTCCAATAACGCCTTGACAATCGACCGCCGCGGTGCTGTTATCCAAAGACTGAAACCGCAAAAGGGGTGCTCTACTGGTATTGGTAAGATTATGAGCCCTTTTGATCAGGAGAGCCAAGATGATTAAAAAACTTACTGCTGTAATTGTGGCCGTCGCTGCAATATTTTCCCTTTCCAACGTGGCACATGCAAGATCACTTGATGACATTATCAAGTCAGGCGTGCTCAAGATTGCCGTTCATCCTAACCTTCCACCGCTGAGTTCGAGAAACACGGATCAGGAGTGGGAGGGATTTGACATCGATATTGGCAAATTGCTGGCAGAGAAACTCGGCGTGGAAGCCGAATTCGTGCCGACAGAGACGCCGGCCCGCGTGCCAAACATCGTATCTGGAATCGTCGACATTTCACTGGGCGGCTTGACGCGCAATTCGCGTCGCATGAAGGTGATCGACTATACGTTTCCGCTTCACACCGAGAATATGGCGGTCCTTCTGACCGACAAGGTCACGGGCATTAATTCCTGGAGGGATCTCAACAAGGAAGGCATGACGCTCGTTGGCTGCAGAGGGTGCACACCGGCGAAGTTCGTCGAAGAAAACCTTCCGAAGGCCAAGCAGCTCTTGGTTGAGGGTGCGGCCGACATGGTTCGGACCGTCGCTCAGGGCCGCGCTGACGGTCTCGTTGCCAATCTCGACTTCTACCCCGTGCTGATGAGCAACTACCCGGACGTGAACTGGGTTATCCTGCCGGACATTATCAAGACCGCCTATAATGGCATCGGCCTGGAGAAGGGCAATCGGGGCCTGCAGACCTGGCTGAACCAGGCGCTCTGGGAGATCCAGAATGAAGGTCTGCATGACCAGCTCTGGGAGAAGCACTACGGCATCCCGATGATTGTGAAGGTTGTGCCGCAACCTTACTTCTGATCGGCTTGCAGAAACGACGTGGGCCATTCGGCGACTTCTGTCGTGCGGGTGGCCTGCGCATCGTTTCGAGGACATTTTCATTCACCTGCCGCCGCATGAGGTACTAATGTTGAACTGGAAACGAGCAGCCGGTATCGGAGCGGCCATTGCAATGACTTTCGTCGTTGGCACGACAGCAGTCTCTATAGCGGAAGAAGAAGGCAACGAGGCCTTCGAACTTCTCACCGACAACGTCAAGGCGCTCGTCCTCGAAGCCAACGAGCAACTGGGTGGTCTGGACCAGATTTGCGAACTTGAGAGGGTCGAGAGACTATCGGAGTTCAACCGCATAGTCGCGGAATTCAGGGAAAACGGGAAACTCACGGGCGTCGGCTTCTACAGTCTAGATGTCGGCAATTACTACAACATGCGCTGCCGGGACCGCAGTTAAAGCCAGTCATGCTCGAACGGCTCCGGCCTGCAACATGCCAACCGGTTGCGACGGCTCAATTTCGCAGCTCTTGCCAGTCCACCGAACATTTGCCATCCGGGTATGACCGGACAGGGAAGCGGATCGGTGCCGTTTGGTTGCAGGAACGAACGCCCAAAAGCGCCTGATCGTCTTTCGAATTCATCAAGCGCTGTCACTCTCTGCCTTGTCATGGATAAGGACGGCATGTGGATTCCGCCTCTGCCTGTCCTGCCAGCCAGAGGCATTCGGTCATCAGGGTTGATTTTCAGGCAGCTTCCGAGAACCGGTCAATTTTGTAGGGGCTAAGGTCGAAGGAGGGAACCTTGCCGGCGATCTGTTCGGCCACGAGTCGGGCGCAGACCGGGCCGAGGGTGAAACCCGAATCGGTAGGAATCGAATTGAAGAATCCGGGGACACACGGAACTTCCCCGAGGATCGGCATACCGTCACTGTTGATGTTGATACCGGCCCAGCTGCGAAGAATACGGAGCCGGCCGAGAACAGGCACCGTCTGAACTGCCGTAAAGAGATTCCCGGTGATGCTGTTGCGCACGACAGTCGGCTGCTTATGGTTCTGGTGGACTCGTCCCTGCCATCCGCCGCCGATGATCACATTGCCGTTGGCAACCTGCTTTATGGTTAGGATCTTCTGGGCATGACAGACGAGATGGCAAACGGTTCCGGCCGGCGCGGATTCGGTGATGTGGGACTGCACGCATTTCTGACTCACGGGCAACTTTACACCGACCAGACCTGCGATCGCAGCAGAGAATGCGCCGGCGGCATTGACGACTCGCCGGCACCGGATGCGACCGGACGTCGTCTCGGCAAGAAATCCACCGTTCTCTGGGTTGAGGGCGATGAGTCGGCGGTGGCGCAGGATGCGCGCGCTGGCTCGCTCGGCACCGCGGGCCAAGGCCGGAATTGCCCGAATGGGGTTGAGCTTGCCTTCGTCGGGGCAGAACTCGCCGCCAATGACCCGATCCGAAAGGTAGGGCGCCAACTCGCGGATCTCGGGTCCGGTGAGCATCTCGACTTCGATCCCCTCAGCGCGTTCCAGCGATATCTTGGCGTCAAGAAAGCGCATCTGCTCGTCGGTCTCAGCAATCATCAGGCCGCCGCAGCGGCTCAACTCGATGTCACAGTCGAGTTCGCGGCTGAGCTCGTGCCAGGTCTCGGCCGCCTTGAGGAACAGCGGCAGCACCCTTTGCCGGCGGCGCCGTTCGGTCGGGCTGGCGCGGAGAAACGAGAAGGCCATCAATTGCATGTGCAGGCTGCCGGCATTGCGGCCGGAGGCACCAGTATTAATATCGTCGCAGTCGATGACCAGGACATCGATGCCCTCGCGGGCGAGGAAATAGGCCATCGAACAGCCGGAGACGCCTCCGCCGATGACGAGGACATCGGTCTCTGTCGGTGGCACTCCAAAGCTATCAGTCATGCAGTCGGCTCCGGCGCATGTCTCAATGGGGTGGCGCCACGACCGGCGCGCCCCTATGCCGGCTCGATGGGTGTCAATTCTTCAACAATAGCTGCTCGGTCGCTCAAGCCCGTTTGGCGATTTCGCCCTCAAGGACACCAGCCTCGGTCAGGATGTTGCGTAAATAGTTCTCCTCGGCCCGGGTCAGCGGCATGACGTGCTCGCGGGGCTGCCCGCCGGGGATTCCGATCATCTTCATCGCCGCCTTGATCGCCGCCGGCGGCTTGCCGACCGTCCACATCAGCGCATCGCTTACCGCGCTATAGCGGCAGTGGACTTCCAAACGCTCTTCCGGTGTCATGCGGTGCACGCCGAAGAACATGTCCCGAGCGTGTTTTCCGAACAGTTCCGGGCCCGTGCCGACGAAGCCGCCTGAGCCGAGAAGCAGTGCCGGAATCAGGGTGTCCTTGTGCCCGTAGAGAACCGGGACCCGGCTGCCCACTTCGACGATCATCCGCTTGATGTGATCGAAGTCCGTCGGCACATCCTTGATGATTTCGGCAGGCGCAATGTCGCAGATGCGACGCATGGTCTCCGGGCCGATGCTGAAGTGCGAGAGGTGCGACATGTTGTAGATCATCATCGGCAGCGGAACGGCCTTGCCGACCGTCTCGAACCGCCGGACGACCTCGCTTTCGGTCATATCATAGATCTGTGCCTGGCCGAGGGCGATCCCGTAGCCGCCATTTTCCGCCACGATCTCAGCGCGCGCGAGGCATTCGGCGAGCGGTGTTCGCGTCACGGAGACATAGTAAGGCATGCGGTCGCCGAGAGTCGCGTTGGTGACCTTTGTGATCTGGCCGAGTTCGCTGTCGTCGATCGCATAGCCCTCGCCATTGCAACCGGCGATCAGCAAGCTGCCGGCATTCACGACCTCCAGATGATAGCGCAGGACCGCCGCAAAGTCGTCGAGCAGCAGTTCGCCGTCCGGCCCGAAGGGCGTGACCGCTGCCGGGCAGTGGATCTGCCCACGCAGCGTGGACTGGCTGTAGGTCTTATCGTTCAACGCTGATTACTCCGTTTGTCTCTTTGTCGGATGCCAGACCGGTTGGCTGGCGATCAAGGAACTCGTTACGCCAAATTGTTGGGAAGAGCTCGCAATCGGGGACCTGGCCATCGGCCAGGCCGGGGTCCTTGATCATCTGCAGCATCTTCCTCTTGCGATGGAAACGGACATCGTCGCCGAGCCAGCGGGTCGAGAGCGCACGGCGTCGGCCGTCGGTCAGGTTCGGCGGGGCGTAGTGCAGGGTCATTGCCGCGAAGATCAATACGTCGCCCGGTTCGAGCCGCCAGCGCAATATGTCGTATTTGTCCCGGTTGGCCTCGATATCCGGTTGCGGCGGGGCGGTGTCGATTGCTTCGGCGGTGTCGTCGTCGACTTCCTTGGGTTGACCGTCGCGATCGCCGAACAGCGCCGCGCGCGACATCGGGAGGTCGTGCCATTCATGGGATCCGCTGACGAATTCCAACGCTCCGTTGGTTTCGTCGACGGCGTCCAGAGGCGCCCAGACGCTGCATATCTGTTTGCCCTCGAACGGCCAGAAATTGCAGTCCTGATGCCATCCGGTTTCGGCCTTGGTGCCGGGTTCCTTAACCAGCAGATGGTCGTAGAAGAGGTTGACCTTGGATGACCGCATCAAGTGCCCGGCGGCGGCCGCGTTGGGGGTGTCGAAAATGTAGCTCCGGAATTCCGGATCAACGGTCCAGAGGAATTTCTCGCTGAAGAAGCTGAAGGGTTGGTCCGGCGAGTAGCTTTCGCGCATCGGCCCAGGGTTTTCGGTGATGTAATCCACGGCGCGACCCATCCTGTCGATCCATTCCGCATCCAGCAGGCCACGAATGCAGATTGCGCCTTGGTTCTGGTAGGCTTCGATCTCTTTTTCAGAAACGATCTCTTCTATCTCTAACGCCATACGTATCATCTCTTCAGATTATCCTTCCTCGCCGCGTCAGGCGGTGCTGTCGGATATTCTTCGCGGTTTTGCTAAATTCTATAAGATAACTCGAACGCTTCATCAATTTACTGACCCTGTCAGGCATTCTAACGCCATGCTACTCAAGATGATGGATCGCGACAAGGACATGACATTGGGAGCGGATTGCTGCACGAACCGCTCTGGCCATGCGCCGGAGATTTCATTTGCTCTCACCGGTGCCACTTTGACCCTGCTCCTTCACATCGCAAGATCATTGGTCCGGGCGATTGAGTTGATTCAGGATAATCGCGGTCAAGCCTTCAAATCCATCGCTGCAGACAAAAGACCACATATACTCGGGATAGGACTGGCATTCTGGAATCAGCCTTCAGATCCGCCAGTGTTGCGTCAGCGTCCGGCGTCGATCCTGATGTGTTCACCGGTGATGGCGGCCGCTGCGTCGGAGGCCAGAAACAGCGCCGTGTCGGCGACTTCCTCAGGCTGAACCACCCTGCGCAGCGCCGCAGTGCCGGTGAAGCACTTTGCGATCAGTTCTGCCTCGGTGATCCCGGCCGACTTGGCCCGGTCGAAAATTCGTCTGCGGAAGCGCTCTGTCTCAACCGTCCCCGGGCAGATGGAGTTGACGCGGATACCGAATGGGCCGGCCTCCCTGGCAACGGATTCCGTCAGGCCCCGCATGGCAAACTTGCTGGCCGAGTAGTGGCTCTGCATCGGCGCACCGTGCAGGCCCATGCGCGAGGACATATTAAGAATGCTGCCGCCACGCACTTTAAGCAACGGCATCGCGTGCTTGATGCACAGGAATGCACCGCGCAAATTGATATCGAGAACGGCCTGCCAGTCGGCGAGATCGATCTCCCAGATATTGGCCTGCGGTGGCACGATGCCGGCATTGTTGACGAGAATATCGAGACGACCATAGGCATTTTCGCATTTGTCGAATACGACCCTGACGGCCTCCTCGTCGCGGACATCAACGGCAATCCCGAGGCCCGAGATCTCCTCGGCCATCGATTTGGCCAGCACGGCATCGATATCGGCGACGACGACTTTGGCGCCTTCGTTAGCGAATTTGCGGCAGATCGCGTTACCAATGCCGGCGGCTCCGCCTGTGACGACGACAACTTTTCCGGCCAGCAGGTTCATCTCAGCGCAGCACCTCTGCGCATTGTCTTCGGCTATGTTAGTGTGGTTACTGATTGCCACTGCGGCGCGCAATGAGAAAGTCTGCGAAATCGATTGTGCGTCATCCGGGCAATGCACCCGATGAAGAAAGGGATCTGAAAATGGCTAGACTTCGCCTTGGCGCCAGCACGTTTTCCTATGTCTACACTCACCGCGCGCTCGATTCGATGCTGCATTTGGCGACGCTGGGATTTAAGGATTTTGAGCTCGTCATCACGCCACCGCATATCTGGCCGTCGGAGCTGGACAAGGCGACGCGGGCGGATATACCGCGCCAGCTGGCGATGCGGGGTTTGACGATCCGCTCGTTCTGCTTTCCAATGGACGACAACAATCTGAACAGCATATTGCCGGAAATCCGCACGGCAACAGTTGCAATTTATGAGCAGATTGTCGATCTGGCGGGCGAATGGAAAGTTCCTTTCGTGCTGCTGCTGCCAGGCAAGGTGCATCCGTTCTTTCCCCTGCCCGAGGATTGGATGATGGACTGGCTGGTCCGGTCGATGCGCACCCTGGCGCCACGGGCCGCCGATGCCGGCACTCAGCTCCTGATTGAGAATATCCCCTCGGCCTTTTTGCCGCGTACAGAAGATATCATGAGGGCGCTGGATCATGCCGGCGAAGCAAGCATCGGAGTTAACCTCGATATAGCCAATGCCCGGACCGCCGGCGAAAATCCGGTGGATGCGGTGCTGCGGGTGAAGGACCGCCTGAAGCTGGTTCATCTTGCCGACAATGACGGCAAGGACCATCGCAAAGAAGCGATCGGGCGCGGCAATATCGACTATGCGCCGATCGCCGATATCCTTCGCGAGATTGGCTATGAAGGGTTTTCAATGCTCGAAGTGGTCACGGCGAACGACCCTGAAGGTGGACACCTGCAAAGCCGCGGGTTGCTCGGAAAGTTCGGCTGGGCGTGACGCGCGCGCTGCTGCTGGGGAAGTTCGGTGTCGTGACGAGGTGCCGCAGGGTCCAGCAAACGCCGCATGGCCGCTTGGGTTGATGACCGGCAAATCCAGCCATTTCGAGGATGAAACTGGGGTGACTGCCCTGAGCGCAGGACCAGTAATTCTAATTATGCGTTCACATCGGTTTTTCCTTCACTTTCGGCTGCGTTTCCGGGCGGATTTCTGCTGTGTTTCGGCGGAATGGGCGGGGCCGCCGGTTCCGGCTACGGAGGCTGTTCCGGCAGCTCGCCGGTGATGATTGTCCGCATCACGGCGTCCCAGCCGTCGTGCACGGCGTAAACGGCCAGGAACTTTATGTTGTCAAGAAGCCGGCAGCGGGCGGCGAGCTTTGCCCGGGCCTCCCGCCAGCTTTCGCAGACCAGGTCGCAGGCGCTCTGCATCAGGAACGCGATCAGGTTGAAGGTCGCCAGCAGGCTGGCCAGGGTTTCCTTGCCGTGCCCGAAGTTGTGCTCGAGATGGTAGCCGTCCTTGAGAGCCTTGAAGGTGTTGTTCTCCACTTTCCACCGGGCCCGGGCGCAGTCGGCCAGTTCGGCGACGCTGTCCGGGCCGACCGGGAGGTCGGTGGCGAAGCTGTTGCGGTAGAGCCGCTTTCCGGACGGCGATGTGATGGTGACTTCGAACCAGTTGACTTCCAGCGCGTCCTTTCCGTCACGGATCGGCAGACCGCTCATCCAGCGGCAGCGCAGCCGGCGCTTTTTCTTTTTCCGGCCCTCGGTCCGGGTCAGACAGCCGGTCTCAACCCCTTGAATATACTCGTAAAGCGTTGTGTGCGAGCTCGGCTTGCAGGTCAGGATGAAGCTTCCGCCGGCGGCCAGCACGGCCTCGCAGAGCGGCTGGCGGCAGTAGAGGTCGTCGCCGAGATAAACCGGTCTGAGCCGGGCCAGGCCGGATCCGGTCCGCCGCAGCCAGCGCTTGGCGGCGTTGATCTCGCAGTCCTGTTTCTCAGCCCCGTCCTGCGGGCGGATGAACTCCGGCGGCAGCGGCAGGAGGCGCGAGGTTCCCGGGGCGACGATGCTGGCGCCGAGCACGGCGTGGAAGTTCTGTGTCCGCCCGTCCGCCAGTTTCCGCTGCGAGCAGTTCCGGCAGCCGATGCTGCAGGAGGTGAAATACTCGGTGCCGTCAAGGGCGATCAGCAGCCGCCCGTCAAGCCGGCGCAGCCGGTCAAGGGCGCCCTGGCGGTCCAGCCGGTCGACGATCCGGGTGAAGATGGAATCGAAGCGCTCCGGCGGCACGCCGTCGAGCACGCTGCGGATGTGGCTGTCGGTCGGCAGCCGTTCAATGCCGAACAGGGTCCGGGCGTTGGACCGTCCCTGGCGGGACTGGAGCTGCGCCTGCGCCGCCAGGAAGGACGGGCACTGCAGGAAGAAGACGGCGAAGGCCGCCATTCCGATGTCGGCCATCTCCAGGCGGGCGTTGGCGCCGGTCCTGCGGTCCGGGGCGGACGCGCAGAGTTCGCGCATGGCGGCGATGTATCCGGCCAGCGGGGACATGGCGCCGCATTATGCACATATCGAAAATTTGTACAAATGTAAGCATAAACAACAACTTACCGGTCTTCTCCGCGCCTTTTCCCCAGGAGCCGGCGGCCGGAGCGGCGTCAGCGGCCGGTGATTCGCCCGCCGCCGGGGAACCGCCGGCACGCAGCCGCCTGCGGCGGAAAAAAATCTCCCCGGGCCAAAAAACCGTTGAGATACAACACGTTAAAAACTCAAAAATCCAAAATTAGAATTACTGGCGCAGGACCGGTCTGTGTCCCTGATCAGACACATATGAAGTTTTGCGGGCGGCGCCGGGGGTCTCAGAACCCGGAGGGAGGGCGCAGCCCGACCGGAGGGTTCTGAGACCCCCGGATCAGATTTTTTCTTGCCCTGAGGGGCGGGGTTCTCCATCAGTTCGCTTAGTTGTGAAAACCGAAAAAGGAGAACCCCAATGCAAGTTTTCGGCTTGCCCGGCCATGTTATCAGAAACGCCGCCCGCGCGTCACGGATTTTGTCTTCACCCGGCGCGGAGACCGCAAGGCGCGCGGAGCTGGTCCGCCGCTGGCGGCGGGCCTGGCGCGACGGCCTGACTGTGGAACAGGCGGCGCGCGCCGTCGGCATTTCGCTGTCGAAGCTGCGCCGCTGGGAAAAGCGGCCGGAGCGGCTCTCCACCCGCCCGCTCCGCTGCCGCCGGCCGGAGCTGCGCCGCGGAATCGAGGGCCGCGTGCGGGAGCTGCGGAAAATGTTCCCGGCCTGGGGAAGGGGGAAGATCGCCGCCGTGCTGCGCCGTGAGGGGACCGCGGTCTCCGACGCGACGGTCGGGCGGGCCATCCGCGACCTGGTCCGCAGAGGCCGCATGGCCCCGGTCAGCGCCTTCACGGCGCACAGCCGCCGGAGCCGCCGGAGCCGGCGGCCGCACGCGGTGCGGATCCCCCGCGCGCTGCGGGCCGAACGGCCCGGGCAGGCGGTCCAGGTCGACACGCTCACCGTGTCGCTGCGGCCCGGCAGGACCGTCAGACACTTCACCGCCGTCGACCGTCTCTCGCGCTGGGGCTGCGGCATGGCCGCCTCAAACGCGACCGCGGCCAGCGCCGCCCGCTTCCTTGACAAGCTGGTCCGCCAGGCGCCGTTCTCAGTCGAGGCCGTGCAAGTCGACGGCGGCTCCGAGTTCATGGCCGAGTTCGAGGCCGCGTGCGGAGACAGAAACATCACCCTCGCCGTTTTGCCGCCGAAGTCGCCGAAACAAAACGGACGCGTCGAACGTATGCAGGCGACGCTCAGAAACGAGTTCTACAATGTTCAGGACACCGCCGTGAACGTCTCCGGGCTCAGACCCCTCATCGACGAATATATGGAACTCTACAACGGCTGGAGGCCGCACGACTCCCTTGATGGAATGACCCCCGACGAGTATCTCGAAAGTCGGCGAATCGGTGAGACCCCGCCGCTTCATATGTCATGAGCAGGTACATCTGCTTGTCTTGCCGCGCGATACCATGTACACGGAAGGCGTGGCTGGACCCGCCGATCGCAATGGTGATGTCCGCCCGCGATGCGAGGTGCCGGACCAATGTACAATCCGGCGGATGTGGATCTCGGTTTCTAAGGAAGGGCACGAGTCACGATGAGCAGGAATCTTTTGCTGGCCGGCTTTGCGGCATTGCTTTGGGGGCTGGCCGCAATGGGCAGCGCTGAGGCGGCCGACGTCAAGGTGATCAATCGCATTTCGGCGGATTGCGTCGTGGGAACCGGCGAGTTCGCGATTCCGGTCGCTTCAAAAACAGAGGTTGCTGCCACCGTCCCGAACGAACTCGGACTCGATCTCAAGGCCACCTGCAACGGGAGTGGCCTCGACAAGGATGAGGCGGCTTGCAAGCTCATAATCGGGGGTTCCGGGGGCTCCGGCACCGAGAAGGACAAGACCTACGACTTCAAATATGTGAAAGAAATCCACGTTTTTGCGCAGGTCGGCCAGTTCCTGGTTTGCTCGTCGCTCTGAGCGCCCCGGCGCGCGGGAGTGATTTCCAAATGACACTGCCCGGTTCTTCCACAGCGCTGTAACCGCATCGCGTTTCTTGACATCGAATCCGGCGTCTGCCCCCGGTCTGGCGGATTCCGCGAATGATCGCCGTGGTGACCGCGGTTATTCCATTACCGCCGGAGTTCCGACCTCGGGTGACAGGAGCGGTTTATTGCACCAGATGAAATCCAAATGTCCCGAGTCGCGGCGGAAATGAACACCCTGTTGGCACGCCTGCATCCGTGGTTCTCGATTGCCAACATCGACGATAGAAGCGGACCCGTCACGGCAGGATGAAAGGTTCTGGTGAAAGTGGACATCGCCTTGGCCGAGCAGGCCGCCTCGCTTGATCGTTGCCGATATTCCGAACATTCGAGGCTGGCGAACAAACCTGTCGGAATGTCGAGATCGCAACCGGCCGCGCGATGACGTTGTTCGGCCCGGGCGATTTCCTCCGGTAGCCGCAGCGTTACTCAGGGACCTGCATGGCGCTGGTGCCCGAGGGGTTCCTACAGTTGACGGCCCGCGCCATGCGAAGTCGTCGCGCTGGCCGATGCCGGGTGCGGCATGCTGGCGAGTCGTTATTTCCGGCGCCGTCCGGAGACAGGCAAGGAAACCCCGAAATCGCAACCGATTGCCTAAGAGTTTGAATCTTAAGTCTTTGTTTTTAATATATATTTTGATTTCAAGCACTTATCTCCCGCGCCACCCGCCTCATCAGAAACCGGCAGGCTGCGAGCTGCGCCCAGGCCGCGGAGCTCTCCAGGCTCCGCTCGTGATCCTTCGCCAGACGCCTGCACCGCGACATCCAGGCGAAGGTCCGCTCCACCACCCAGCGGCGGCAGAGGACGGTGAAACCCTTGATTTCCTTGGGCTCTTGCACGATTTCCAGCGCCGGACCGAGGCCGTGTCTGGCCAGTTCCTGCTCCAGCTTCGGTCCGGCGTAACCGCCGTCCGCCCACAGTTTCGCCACCTGCGGCACCTTCTCCAGCATCGCCAGGATCACCTCCACAGCGCCGTCCCGGTCCTGCACCGAGGCCTCGTGAACCGCGGTCGTGATCGGGGTTCCCTCCGTGTCCACCGTGATGTGGCGCTTCCTGCCCTTGATCTTCTTTCCGGCGTCATACCCCGACGGCCCGCCGCTCTCCGTCGTCTTCACCGGCCGGCTGTCGGTCACAGCCGCCGTCGGCTCCTCCGAACGGCCCGCGAGGCCGCGCGCGAGGGACCGGAGGGCGCCGGGCATCTCGTCCAGAACACCCCCGCGGATCCACGCGTGGAAACAGTTCTGGACCGAGGTAAACGGCGGAAAACACTTGGGAACCGCCCGCCGCCGGCATCCCGTTCCGAGCATGAACTGGATGGCGTTGACAACCTTCCGCATGTTGAGGGTGCGGGGACGCCCCATTTTCGAAGGAGGCGGGATGAGCGGCTCGATCACGGACCATTCGGCGTCCGTCAAATCGGTTTCATATCCGTCCGTCGGTCGTTTATACTGCTCCTGAGTGGTCTTGTTCCAAGCCATGTGGTCCTCCATTTCTGGTGTGGTATTCAGATGGTATGTGCCACATCTGGGGAGGCCACTCAACTTTTAGGTCAAACTCTAAGTGTTCCACTGGCTGGAGTTCAGGCCGAACCTGTGGCTTTCAGCAATCGACGATGGCGCGCAAGTCTACAGGGCGTCCTTGGAATGGTTCTGCTCCTTTCTTTCAATGCCGCCCGGCACCTGAAGGTCGCGGCCGACGCACAATTCGCTGGATGAACGCTCCAGACAAGAAGGGTGATCATTTGGGAATCACTCCCCGGCGCGGTCAGGGCCTTGAACTCGATCATAGATCATGCGAACAATGCTCCCAAGCCACATCTGCGTGTTGTCAGAGTCGTGCTTGGGGTGGCTGGCCCTTGGGTTGACTGAATGTCCTGATATTTCCCGCTGGGTCGCTCAATAAGTCACAATATCCAGAGGAGGTATCTGATGTTCAAGTATCTTTACCGTTTGGTCTTGCTTGGCATGGCGGCCGCGTTCGCCTTTGCGCCGGCCGCGAATTCAGCCAATCTCGATGAGATCATCAAGACCGAGAAGATCCGAATTGGCGTTCAGCCGAATTTGCCACCCAACAGCACGCTGAAGCCGGACGGAAGTTGGGAAGGCATGGACATCGAGTTCGGCAACGCCATCGCCAGTGCGCTCGGCGTAGAGGCTGAATTCGTCGCTGCGAATTCGCCGCAACGCGTTCCAATGCTGGTTTCCGACCAGGTCGACATCATGCTCGGTGGTCTGACCCGCAATGCCCGTCGGGCCAAACTGATCTCCTACACTCTGCCGACGTACACAGAGTCTCAGGTCGTGCTTACGACATCGAAGTGGGACAGCCTGACGAAGTGGACGGACTTCAATCGCGAAGACATTACGCTGGCCAATGTTCGCGGCAGCGTTCCGGCACAGTGGGTGCGCGAGAATGCACCGGAGGCCAAGGAACTTCTGTTCGACAGCGGTGCCGACGTTATTCGCGCGATCGCTCAGGGCCGTGCCGACGGCACCATTGCGATCATTGACAACTGGCTAACCTTTACCAAGAACTACCCTAATGTGGAGTGGAAGGTCTTGCCGGATACGATCTACCTCGGCTACTGGGGCATCGGCTTGCAGAAGGGCAATGACGACCTTCGCCGCTGGCTCAACATCTGGTTGTACGACTTTCAGAGCAAGAACAAGCACAATGAGCTCTGGGAGAAGTGGTACGGTTCCGCGCCGGCCTTCCCGGTCGTGCCCTCGCCGTATTTTCCGTAAGGCCTGACCTACAGCGAATTTGACGCCCGCCGTGCCCACCGGGACGGCGGGCTTTTCTTATGCGCGAGCCTTAATCGGATCTTCACCGCCGGGAAACCGGGTTTCCTCTGTTATATCAGTCTATTAGGCCGATATCAGCCCGGACTCGCACTGGCAACAATCCTCGCCGGTTCAATCTCCAGCAATTCAAAACCCCACCGCAGCAGCGGCGTCGGCTTCGCCGGCGCCTCGAAAACATGATCCGGGCTCGTCGGCAGCATGATCTCATCAGCGTCAGCCCGCCTCAGGCCGGCTGCTGAAAAATGCCGCTTGGAAAAGAAAAAGGAAGGAGCTTCCCGGACTGTTCCGGTTTCCAGGAAATCCGACGTCAGCCCAAACCGGGAAAACCAACGCGCCTCAAAGCGGCATATTGAGAGAAACAACAGCAACATCCTACCAGAAATCAACCCCTTTCCAGGCAACAAAACAGACTCAGGATCAACGACTTGCGAGAATCCGATTCCGTTTTGCTCTCAATGAAGATGGGTTCAATCTTGGTCTTCAGACCGGGTGACCTAGACCGCGAACCTGTCCATGGCGAGGCTTGAAATATCAATGGACGGCGACTTTCCCAGCATGACTTCGGTTAGCAGGCGTGCGCAGAGCGGAGAGGCGGTATATCCCATATTGGGCGGCACCGCTTTGAACAATCCGGGGTGACCGGGCACCTCGCCGAGGATGCCGTTGCCGTCGGGTGTCAGCACGATCACGCCGGGCCACGTCCGCAGCAGCCTCAACCGGCCAACTCCAGGAACCACACTCCGGGCCACCCCCAGATTTCCCTCGATGCTGGTTCGCTTGATGCGCAGCCGGCTCTTCGTTTCATCCGGTTCTGATGGCCAGCCGCCGCCTATGAGAACCGTGCCGTTGGACGCCTGCTTCAGCGTCAGCAGCCGGCCGGCATGCTGCAGCAGCGGCGCAAACAGCGGCGGGCCTGCCTCGGTGACGTTCATGTGGCGCGGAAAGCGACGGATGGGAAGGCAAATGGCGGCCATCTTGCTGACCTTGCCGGCGGAGGCGCCGGCGGCATTGACAACGCGCTTCGCAGTGATGACGCCGGCGCTTGTGTGCGCCTCGTAGCCCCAGTCGGTGGCAGTCAGCGCCATCAATTCGGTGGCGCGAAGGATGCGCGCGCCGCCCTGCCTGGCACCTTCGGCCAAGGCTGGTGTTGCCAGAATCGGGTTCACCTTGCCTTCGTTTGCGCAATGCTCTGCGCCGATGATCTCCGGCGAAAGATAGGGGGCTGCGCGCCGCAGATCGCTGCCAGTCAGGATATCGACGTCGAGGCCATGACTGAGTTCGACCTCAGCCTTCCTCTCGAGCGTTTCCAGTTGTTCCCGGGTCTCGGCGACCATAAGGCCGCCGCTCAGCTTCAGACCGATTTCGCGGCCGAGTTCCCCGGCGAGATCCTGCCAGATTTCGATGGCGCTCAGCAGCAGCGGCAGCAGTTTTTCGCGGCTTCTGACCCACAATGGATCGGTGCTCTTGAAGAACCGCGATATCATCATGACGTGCAGGCTGCCGGCGTTGCTGCCCGAGCTTTCCGCATTCACATCATTCTGGTCGATTACGACAACCTCGACTCCTTCACGCGCCAGGTAATAGGCCGTTGCGCAGCCGATGATGCCGCCGCCGACGATCAGAACGTCCGTTGAAGTCAGCCCTTGTGACCGGGATGCCGGGGCGAGAACAAACCGCTGTTTCATTTGGCTGACACCGGAGTTTTCCACTTTTCGGCTGTTCAAGGTTCTCAGTGAGGAATAATATCTGCCCACCGCACACAAAGGAGTTGATTATGGATCGATCATCTGTGGATTGGCACGGCGTAATGCCGGCAATCGTGACTCCATTTGACCGCAACGGCAAGTTCAATGAGGAGGCCTTTTGCCGCCTTATTGAAATCAACATCGACTGGGGCGTTACCGGTATCGTCGTGACCGGCTGCTCGGGCGAACCCTGGGCCCAGACATTCGACGAGCGCAAGCACCTGTTCAAGCTCGCGGTGGACACGGCCAAGGGCCGGATCAAGGTTCTCGCCGGCACTGGCGATATCCGCCCCAGCGACGTCATCGAATTGAGTCGTTACGCCCAGGATGTGGGCTGCGATGGCTCGATGATCGTTGCTCCCTATTTCCCCAGGCTCCATTCGGCCGACGATCTGGTCTGCCATTACCAGGCGATTTCGGACGCGGTCGACCTGCCGATCATGGCCTACAACGTGCCGGCCTATAACAAGAACGTCATGACCCCGGAAATCATCGACCGGTTGGCGGATATCGAACACGTAGTGGCGATCAAGGACAGCGCGACTGATTGGGGTGATTTCTACCGGTCCTTCGAACTCACCAAGGACCGCATCCTCTACTTCACCGGTCAGCTCAGCCTTTACGGACTGGCCGCCATTGAGCATGGCGTCGTGGGGGCGGTCTCGGGCGCTCCGAATATCTGGGGTGCGGAATCGGTCGAGTTCTTCAACGCCTGCGTCAAGGGCGACAAGGTAAGGGCGCTGCGGCTGCAGAAGAAAGCGGTCGATCTCTGGGACATTGCCCTGGCCAATCACCGCAATCTCTATCCCTCCATCAAGGCCGGCATGAACCTGCAGGGTCTGCCCGGCGGCTATCCGCGCCCACCGCTCCGGCCGCTCGGAGAGCCTGATATCAGCGAGTTGCGCGATGGCATGGCCAGGCTGGGGTTCGACGTGCTGCTACTCGCGGCCGAATGAGCGGTCGAACTCCGCGCCATTCGATGAGGCATCAACACGGAAAGACAACAGGGCAGGGACCCGTGCGGCGTCCGGTCCCGTTCTTCGCTGGCGATCGTCGATGACCGGCGCGCTGCAGGACAAGGTGGCGGTGATCACCGGTGGCGGCACCGGCATCGGTGAAGCAGTCGCACGCCGGCTTCAAGGGGAAGGCGCCAAGGTGGTGCTTGCAGGGCGGCGGTTTGAGTTGGTCCAGCAAGTTGCTTCGGAACTCGGCGGCAAGGCGGTCGTCTGCGACGTTTCGGTCGAAGCCGAGGTCGCGGACATGTTCGCCGCCGCGATGGAGGCCTACGGGCGGGTCGATATCTTGGTCAATAATGCCGGCTTCGGCGGCGGCGGACTGATGCCGGTCGAAGCGGTAGACATCAATGTCTGGGACCAGACCTTTGCGGTCAACACCCGCGGCGTGATGCTGTGCGTAAAGCATGCCATTCGGGCGCTCAGGTGCCGGGGAGGCACCATCGTCAATGTCGCCTCGATCGCGGGGCTGAAGCCTCCCGTGCGGCAGATCGCCTACGGGGCCAGCAAGGCCGCGGTTATTAACATGACCCGGTCGATCGCATTCGAGGTCGGCCAGTACGGGATCCGCATCAATTCCATTTGCCCGGGTGCCGTCGACACCGAACTCTATCGCGGCAATGCAGCGGCGCGGGGCGCGGAGATCGGCGCGAGTGTGGAAGACGATCAGGCGCGGATTGCCAGTAATTCCGCCCTTGGCCGGTTTACGACTTGCGAGGATGTCGCCAATGGTGTCTATTTCCTTGCGAGTGACTATTCTGGCAGTATGACGGGTGCCTATATCCAAATGGATGCCGGAAAATTCTGATCGGGAGTCTCGTGCAGATTCCGACTTGAGGTTTTGCCTCCATGACCGCTCCATCCGCCGTCGGTTGCTCCGCGTCAGGCTTGGATAGGCGCCCAACTCACGAGGATGCCTCATGCGAGTGAACGATCGCAACATCCGCACAACGCGTCCGCCGGTCGAGATATCCTTTGCCGGAAAGACAGTCAGCGGATATGAAGGCGAGAGCCTCGCCGCCTGCCTGACAGCCAACGGAGTGCGCGGGTTTCGCACGACCAAGAGTGGCGTCGAGCGCGGCATCTTCTGCGGCATGGGCGTCTGCTCGGAGTGCCTGGTCGAGGTCGTGGGCCGCTCCAGCTTGAATGCCTGCATGACACCGCTTGTCGAAGGCATGGTCGTCGAACCGCATGTGCATGCCAAAACTCTCTCGGGCGAGGCGCCGGTCGCGGCCGGGACGGCCGTCGATGGCCAAACGGATGTGCAGACTCCGGACATCATGGTGCTGGGCGGCGGTCCGGCGGGCCTCTCGGCAGCAAAGGCGGCGGCGATGGCAGGTTGTGAGGTTGTGCTCGTCGACGAGCGCCCCAGCCTTGGCGGCCAGTATTTCAAGCAGCTGCTGAAGGCCCATGTCTTTGATAATTCACATCGGATGGACAGGCAGTTTCAGACCGGCGGCAAGCTGATCGCCGAGGTCGAGGCGGCGGGGGTGAAGATCTATCGCAGCGCCATGATCTGGGGAGCTTTTGAGCCGCGCGAGATCTGCGTGCTGGCCGAGGGGCGCTCGCTCGTGTTTCGCCCTGCCAAAGTCATTGTGGCGACCGGGGCCTATGAACGCGGTGTGCCGGTGCCCGGCTGGACTTTGCCAGGCTACATGACCACCGGCGCGGCCCAGACATTGCTCCGATCTTATCGTGTTTCTCCGGGCAAGCGTATCCTGCTGGCCGGCAACGGGCCGCTCAATCTGCAGGTCGCTTCCGAACTCACGGTCGCCGGGGTCGAGGTCGCGGCGGTCGCCGAGGCGGCGCCGCTGATGAACGCAGCCCGTCTTCCGGCAATTCTTCGCGCCTTCCGGCAGTCACCGGATCTGATTTTCGATGGTATGAACTACCTTCGCAAATTGTTGCAGGCGCGGGTGCCAGTGCTCTACGGCCATGTCGTCGTCGGTGCGACCGGCAAAGGCCATGTGGAGCAGGTCACGGTCGCGAAGATCAATGCAGGCGGCAAGATCAACGAGGAAAGCCGCCGCGAATTCGATGTCGATGCGGTCTGCGTGGGCTACGGCTTCATGCCTTCAAACGATGTCTCGCGGGCACTGAACTGCCGGCACCGTGTCGATCCTCTGAGGGGCGGCCTGGTCGCCGAGAAGGACGATGATGGTCTGAGTTCGGTGAAGAATGTCTACATCGCCGGCGATTGTGGCGGCCTTGGAGGCGCCAGTGCCGCAATTGAGGACGGCTTCAACGCCGGAGCCGCTGCAGCGCGCAGCCTGGGGCGCGATTTGCCAGGTGATCTGAAGGCCGGGCTCACCGTCAGTCGGCGGCGGCGGCTGATAGCTCGCCGCTTCCAGAAAGCGCTTTGGGAAATGTTCGCCGCGCCACAGATCGACTTGCAGCTCGCAAGGGACGATACGCTGGTCTGCCGCTGCGAGGAGGTGACCCTCGGGGAGTTGAAGGAAACCCTTGATGGCGGCACATCCACTGCCGGTGCGATCAAACGTCAGACCCGGGCCGGCATGGGGCTTTGCCAGGGCCGCTACTGCGGATCTCACATAGCCACGCTGGCCGCCAAACAGAGCGGGATTGCGATGGATGAGTACTCATTCTTTGCCCCCCGCCCCCCGATCAAGCCAGTGCCTGTCCACATGATCGCCAGGGAAACTCCGGATGGCATCACACCCGAGACTTTCGAAGGCGCCGAGTTGAAGTAAGGTAAGCAGGTTTGGCATCCGGCCGGTGCCGTTTCGGTGCCGGATGCGTTCAGACCAGCGCCAGCGCCTTTTCGCGCACGGTCTCATGCAACTCCAGCGCACGCACGCCGGCGGTGTCGCAGCCGGCGGCATTGCCACGGACATAGAGGGGGCGAAGATCGTCGATCTCCTCCAGCGCGTCGAGGAAGACCGGGTCCGCTGCGAGCCCGTAATGTTGGCGATCGAACCCGGTGACGAAATAGCAATGCATGATGTCGTCGTCCGGCGTGGTCAACTCGAAGGTGTGGAAAACGAAATTGATCCAGTGCGTGATGGCCAGCATCGCCCCGTCGATAACCAGTTCGGCGTCAGCCGGACTGCATTTCGCCAGGCTGCGGCCAAGGCGTTCAGCCTTGCGGCGATGGGCTTCGGCCTTCAACTGGCACCACCTCCAGCGCCGCTGTCTTCAGACCTTTCAACCGCAGCGAGAGTCACTTGCCGACATGTGTCGCAGGCGGATTTGACGCCCTCAACCACCGCGTCGGTGACCTCCAGCTCACCTCGAACGCTCGGATCACGAATTTCTTCCATCCAGATCAGGGCCCGCTTGGCTTCGTCAAGTTCGGCCGGTATCAGCGCCTCGGTCTCCGGGCCCTCGATATGTTCGATATCGCCGAATGGACGGATGACCGGCACGAAACTGCCGGGCGGTTCCGTCTCGCGGATATAGACAGGCACATTGTGGACGAAGCAACGTTCGGCCGTTGTGACGCCGAGGGCATGCAGGGCAGCATTCATGGCATTTACGCATAAGGTCAGGCCGGAGAAATACCAAAGCTCATAGTCTTCGGTCGGGTCGAGGCGCGCGCGCATCTCCTCCAGTCGAGCGACCTTTTCCAGATGTTCGTTCACGAGCATGGGCGGCGCCTGCGATCGGTGTTTCCCGCAATGGGAGGGTCTGCCAGGACGCGGGTCAGTGGCGCAGGATCTTGCCGACGAATTCCCTGCAGCGGTTGGTCTGGGGATTGTCGAAGATCTGTGCCGGCGTCCCCGTCTCGATGACCCGGCCCTCATCCATCATCACGACCGCAGTGGAGATCTCCCGCACGAAGGCCATCTCGTGGGAGACGATTATCATCGTCATGCCGTCGGCGGCGAGCAGGCGGATGGAGTCAAGCACCTCGTTGACGAGCTCGGGGTCCAGCGCCGAGGTGACCTCGTCCAACAGCATGATCTCGGGGTGAAGCGCGAGCGCGCGGGCGATCGCGACACGCTGCTGTTGGCCACCCGAAAGCTCGTCCGGGTAGGAAGCCAGCTTCTCGCCGAGGCCGACCTTGGCAAGAAGTTGCTTCGCTTCGTTTTCCACTTCGACGCGATCGCGCTTCTTGATCTTGGTCGGAGCGATGCTGACATTGTGCAGGGCGTTCATGTTTTGGAACAGGTTGAACTGCTGGAACACGATGGCGAAGCGGTCGCGCAGGCGCCGGACATCGCGTTTGCTGCCATAGTCGATGATGTCGCCATCGAATTCGACCGTTCCCGAAGTCGGCGGCAGCAGGCCGATCAACACCCTGAGCAGGGTGCTCTTGCCGGAACCGGATGGGCCAATAATGCCGATCACTTCACCCTTATCGATGTGCAGATTGACGTCGTTCAGGACAGGAACCGAGCCAGTATAGCTGGCACTCAGATCCTTGATTTCTATATGTGGCAATGGCTCGCTCCCGACTCGCTCTTACTCTGACCGACACTTAAGATCGGCTGGTCGCCTCACGCTTTGGAGACGTTCGACCCGACTGCGTAACTGAATCCCATAGTTGCTTCAGATTTAGCCGACCTTAGCCGACGGGTACAGAGGATTGCACGAAGGATTTCACCGCCTCGGCGGTCTCGGCCACATTTGAGCTGTTGCCCCTGGCGAGCTTTCTCTCCATCCACCAACCGAAACGCGTCATTGGATAGGAGAGAACAAAATAAAGCACCAGCACGGTGCCATAGGATAGGATCGCCGAGTATCCGACATTGTTGAAGTATTTGCCCACCGCGGTCAGCTCGATCACGCCGACCTGAGAGGCCAGTGCGGTGTCCTTGATGAACATCACGATGAAAGCAAACGATGGCGGCAGGATCACTTTCCAGCTTTGCGGAAAGACTACGTAATAAAGGGTCTGAAGCCGGGTGAAGTTCATTGCGTAGGCGGCTTCCCATTGGGTTTGCTGAACCGATTCCAGGCCGGCGCGAATGATCTCGCTGATGAATGCCGTCGACAGGATGACGATGGAAATGCACGCAATGGTGAAGAGAGAGTGGCTAAAGCCGAACCCCTTGGAAATGAACAGGACCAAGAACAGCAGCACGAGGAACGGCACGCGCCGGAAGAACTCCACATAGGCGATTATCAGAAGACGAAGCGGAAGGTAGATCAGGCCTGGAGTGGTGCGCAGGATCACGACGAGGAAGCCCGCCAAGAAGCCGATGCCGCAGCCGATCAGAGTCATCTGAATGGTTGTGATCATCGCGTGGTAGAAGAATGACGCCGTTTCCCACGTCGCAAATCGGGGAAGCTGTTGCAGGAACACATCAAACATCAGAACACCTTCACCTTGACCCTGAACTGCCATCTCCCGATCATCGCCAGGACGATGCTTGCGAGGATGGTGATCGCGACATACAAACAGGCGACCATTATGTAGATTTCAATCGACCGGAAGGTATCTGAAGCGGCATTAAAGGCGCGGCCCGTCAGTTCCTCGACACCGAAAATTGAGGCGGCCGCCGTGCCCATGATGATCCAGATGTACCAGTTGGACAACGGCGCGAAGAGCACTTTGGCAATATGAGGCACAATGACGTATTTCAGCCGTTGCAGCAGGCTAAAGCCCATCGCGGTCGCTGCCTCGACCTCGGATTGGCGGACCGACAGGAACCCGCCGCGCATGACCTCGGTGATGTAAGCGCCGGAATTGAGCGCTATATTGAGCAGCATCACCTCATAGGGTGACAGGACGATGCCGAATTCCGGCAATCCGAAAAAGATGAAGAAGGCGGTGACCAGCCCAGGCGTGTTGGTGAAGAAAACGACATAGACATTGACAAGTCGGACGAGCCAGCGCGGACCGTACGTCTTGGCCAGACCGCCAAAGAGGCCGATCGTGCAGCCCGCCCAAAACCCGAGAAAGGACAAATGAAGTGTGATCCACGCGCCGCCGAGCAGATAAGGCAACTGCTCGAAGGCCTCCCCCCACTGAAACGTATATTCCATCTGGAACAAACAGCACTGTCCGTGTAATAAGTCAAGAATTGGGCCAGCAATCGCTTGCCTCTCGGGGAGCGCTTATTGACGGGTGACAAGATCGACGGGAACGGTGCCTCCTTTCGCATGGTGACGGGGCGGAAGGCCGGCATTCTTTTGGTGTTGCTGGTCGTGGTCTTCGCCGTTGCCGGCGCCGTCCAGTGGATCGCTTGGCCGGAACCGCCGGCCGGGATCGCCGGTTCTGATGCCAGCGGCGCCGGTGTCGACCCGCCTTCGGCCCAGACGACCCTCGACAATGTCATGCTGATTTATGCCGATGCAATCTCGCACGTCGCCGGCCGCTATCTTGAGGCAGAAAGCTACGAAACCGGTATCCTGTTGCTGGAACGGGTCATCATTGTGCGTCGAGGGGTTCTCGGGCCGGGGCATCCGAGGGTAATGGAAGCGGAGGCGCGTCATGCCGCCGCCGTGCAGGTCTCTCGGCGTGAGGTTGACAGAGAAACGGGACATCCAGTCAACAGCGATTAGTATCAGGCAGTGTTCGATGAGCGACCAGGACGCAACCCAGGGAGTTCAAGGTGCCGCTCCGTTGCCTTCCGGCCGGCCTGGTGCCTATTCTTCCGACAGATGGCGGCGGGCACACTGATTGGTGCGAAGATTCCAGTATAGCCGCAGGAGCCGGGAAAGAACATGAAGTCGAAACAGGTTGGAAGCCCGGAAGAGACTGTATCCGAAGTCTATGATGGCGCCGTGATGATGATCGGTGGGTTCGGCCGTTCCGGGGTGCCAGAACTTTTGACGGATGCGATCTCGGCAAGTGGCGTCACTGGCCTGACGGTCATCAGCAACAACGCCGGAACCGGCGAGACCGGGATCGCAAGGCTGCTGCGCGAAGGCTGTGTTGCCAAGATTATCTGCAGCTATCCGCGACCGGCCGAATCCGGAGTGTTCAAGGAAATCTTCGAGGCCGGCAAGCTGGAGCTCGAACTGGTGCCCCAGGGCACGCTGGCAGAACGCATCCGTTGCGGAGGCGCGGGGCTCGGAGGGTTTCTGACCCCGACCGGGGTTGGCACGGAGTTGGCCGAAGGCAAACAGACCATGCGGATCGATGACCGCGACTATGTGCTCGAAATGCCTCTTCGGTCCGACTTTGCCCTGGTTAAGGCCCACACCGTCGACCCTTGGGGCAATTTGACCTTTCGCAAGGCAGCGCGTAACTTCAATCCGATCATGGCGATGGCGTCGAAGCGGACACTCGTCCAGGCAACGGAACTTTTGCCGCTGGGCGCGCTTGAGCCGGAGAACGTCATCATGCCAGGGATTTATGTCGACCGCTTTTGCGTCTGCAGCTAGCGGTCTGTCGAACACGCAATCAATCGGGACTCCGCCATGCAGCCTGCCGTATCGACGAATTGTCTTCTCAGCCGGGAGCAGATCGGAAAACGCTTGGCACAGGATCTGCAGGAGGGCTGGCTGGTCAATGTCGGAATCGGGATGCCGACACTCGCAATTGCCCATGTGCCTGAAGACCGACACGTGATCCTTCACAGCGAGAACGGCATTGTCGGCATGGGTCCGCCGCCGGCTGAAGAAGATGCCGATCCAGATTTGCTGGGGGCCGGCAAGGGCCCGGTCACGCTGGTGAACGGCGGCAGCTACGTTCATCATGCTGACTCGTTCTCAATCATCCGCGGCGGCCGGCTGGATGTGGCCATTCTGGGGGCCTTCCAAGTCGCTGCCAATGGCGATCTGGCCAACTGGAAGCTACCCCATCAGAAGGGCGGAAATGTCGGCGGTGCAATGGACATCGCCGTCGGTGCCCGCGAAGTCTTTGCAATGATGACCCATACGACCCGCGGCGGCAGTCACAAGATCGTCGAGACTCTGACCTGTCCGGTCACCGCCAAGCGCGCGGTGACTAGGATCTACACCGACATGGCGGTGATCTCAGTGACAGTGGACGGGTTGGTGCTTGAGGAGATCGCGCCTGGCCTGTCGGTCGAGGGTGTTCAGGTCGCGACGGGGCCGAAGCTGATCGTTGTCGGAACGCCGCGCACTATCGATGTCTAGCCGGTGGCGTCTTTGCCTCGTTGGGCGCTGGTCGGGGATCGCGGAAGAGAGTCAGGTCCGTCAGGGATAATGCTTCGCAAGGGAGAGCGACATGGCCATCGGCGACGATACGGGTATCACGGTGACCAAGTGCGATGTGCGGGCCTTTGAGCGCGACGGGGTGGTGTGCCTTCGCAGCGTTTTCGATGCGGACTGGGTCAAGCGGATGCGGGGCGCCGTCGATCAGGTCCTGGATAATCCCGGGCCTCTCCGCCAGCGATTCCGCCCCGACGAACCCGGTGAATTCGTCAGTGACAAATTCATGTGGACCTTTAATGGAGATTTCAGACACTACGTCTTCAACAGCCCCGCCGCAGTCGCCGCGGCGGCGTTGATGCGGTCGGTGCGTGCCAACATCTTTTTTGACCAGATTCTGGTGAAGGAACCCGGCTCGGCTGCCCCCAGCCCGTGGCACCAAGATGCCAGCTACTGGCCGTTCAGCGGCCGGCAGATCTGTTCGGTCTGGATGCCGCTCGACCGGGTTGACAAGGAAAACGGGACTCTGGAGTTCGTCCGCGGCTCGCACCTTCTTAAGGAACGCCCGTTCTCCCGAGATTTGGTTTTCGCCAAGGACAAGAACCAGCCACAGGACAACGAAGATCAGTGCCTGCCCGAAACCGACGATCCGGAGCGGTTGCCGGATATCGAGGCAGACCGGGACAAATGGGATATCGTTTCGTGGGATCTGAACCCCGGCGACGCCGTTGTGTTCACCGGGCTGACGCTGCATGGCGCGCCTGGCAATCTCTCCGACCGCCGCCGTCGCGTGATCTCGACCCGCTGGATGGGCGATGACATTCGCTATATGCGCAAGCGCCGCGAGGCAACACTGCTGTGCGACCCGAGCCTCGCCCCGGGCGACCCGATGGACTGTAGCCTGTTTCCCGTCATACTTCCAAGGCAGGGCGGGCAGTGTCGCAGCACCGCCGGAAGGCGACTCAGAGAGGCATGAACGCCGGTTCATCTGATCGGATGTAAGCAGGAACATGGGCCAGAAGCGCTTCATTGGTTCCAGGATACGATGAGGCGCCGGCGCGGCGCGGCCTCATCGCTGGAGACCTCAGTCGATATCCTGATTGTCGGTGGCGGCGTGACGGGATGCGCGCTGGCCTACTATCTCGCACGCGCTGGCGCCGAAGTTCTGCTGATTGAGCGCGACGACCTGAATTCCGGCGGCTCCGGCGCCAATGCCGGCAGCCTGCATCTGCAATTGCCCGCTCCGTTCTTTACCGGGACACCGCGCGACCGGCTGCTGCAGGCTGCCGCGACCCTAATCCCGCTGTCGGTCGCGGCCGCGGCGGAGTGGCAGCGCCTCAGCCGGGATCTCAGTGGCGATATTGAATTCCACACTGGCGGCGGCTTGATGGTGGCGGAGACCGAAGAGCAGATGGCCCTGCTGGAGGACAAGGTCGAGCTCGAGCGGAACTGCGGGCTGGAGACCGATTTGCTGCGTGGCGACGACATTCATGGGGTTGCGCCCTATCTCTCGCCGCGGGTCGTCGGCGCGGCGTTCTGCCCGGGCGAGGGCAAGGTCAATCCGCTGGCGGCAACCATTGCCCTGGCCGAGGCCGCCGTCGAGGCAGGGGCCCGCATCCGCCGGGGCGTCGAACTCCGGCGACTCGATGCACGCGGCGCGGCTTTCGTCGCCGAGACCAGCGCCGGCACGATCCAGTGCCGGCTGGTGGTTGATGCCGCTGGCAGCTCGGCAGGCAGGATCGCGGCGATGGTCGGCGCTGAACTGCCGGTCACGCCCCGGCCCCAGAATATGATTGTGACCGAGGCAGCGCCGGCGACTATCCCGCATCTGGTGCAGCATATTGGCCGGCGCCTGACGCTGAAGCAGATGTCCAACGGCAACATCGTCATTGGCGGGGGCCTGCCCGGCAGGCCCACCGCCAGCGGTGTCGCGGTGATACGGGAGAGTTTTCAGACCAGTTTGAACACGGCGCTCACCGTGGTGCCGATGATCGGCGGCCTTCGATTGCTCCGATCCTGGGCCGGCACGGCGCTGATCACTGACGGCAACCCAATTCTCGGCAACCAGCCGCCTTTCACCGGTCTCCATTACGCGGTGCCGTCGAGTTCCGGCTACACGACCGGCCCGATCTCGGCTCGTCTGCTGGCCGAAGTCCTGCTGGGTGACCGCCCGCCGGACGACCTCCGACACTTCTCCATTGCCCGGTTCAGTGACCCGGACAGGTAGGCGAGGCCACCCTGTCATTCACCGAAGCAGTTCGTGGCAGAGGTTACCCATTGCCGGTTGCATCGATCGAGGTGGACGGCGGCACCGCCTGTGCAGCGCACTTCAGGCCCTCTTCACCGCACACGGCATCCTGAAGGACAACGGCCTCAGGCCGCATCACGTGAAAACCTTCAAGGTCACCCGCGATCCGAAGTTCGGGATCAAGGCGCGTGACGTTATCGGTCTCTATGTCGACCCGCCCGCGACCACGCGGTGGTTCTCTCGGTGGATGAGAACACGCAGATCCAGGCGCTCGGGCGGACGCAGTGACCCCTGCTGTTGCATTGCATGTTGTTTCGACGGGGAGCAGCGGATCTGTTTCGGTTTGGATCGGCGCCTGACTGTCTGGAGACCGGAATAATCCGCGACGTCTGATTTTCCTTTCCCGGCAGCTGATGGAAGCCTCCGCCGGTGTGGCGGGAGTGTTGATTTCCAAGTTTGAAAGTTCCGGTCGGGTGGTTGATTGCGGCCCCAGACATAACCCACAGTCTCGAGGCCAGGGCAGGTCAATCCATGATGTCTAGTCGAGAACGCCGGCGTGGATCATGATGTCGCGCAACCTGGCGGTCTCGTCCTCGGTCAGCGGGGCCACGTGGTCGCGGGGGACGCCGACATTGAAGCCCTGCAGATTGAGCGCCGCCTTGATGCCGGCCGGGGCCTTGCCGAGGGAGTTGAGCAACGCATCGTTAAGAACGACATATCTGGCGTGGAGATCAAGCCGCTCGGCCGGGCTCATTTCGTGCACCCGAAAGAAGTCGCGGCAACGACTGCCATAGAGTTCCGGGCCGGTTCCTACGAAGCCACCGGCGTTGAGAAGAAGCGCAGGCACCAGAGTCAGTCTCTGGCCGTAGAGAATCGGGAAGCGGTTTCCCATCTCGAACAGCATGTCAGTGATGTGCTGCATGTCCATTGGCGCGTCCTTGACAACGTCGACCGGGGAGACATCACAGATCGACCGAAGCACCGGCGCGGTGATGTTGAAGTGGCTGATCAGCGGCAGATTGTAAACCATCATCCGCAATGCCACGGCCTTGGACACCTCCTCGAAGCGATCGATGACCTTCGATGCAGAGGCGTCGTGAATGTAGGGCTGCCCTAGGGCAATGCCCTGCGCACCTGACGTCGCCGCGATCTCAGCGCGCTCAATACATTCGCGATTGGAGGTGCGGGTTATGTGCACATAGATCGGCACCCGCGACTTCACCGTCTCGACGGCCGTGTCGACGACTTGACGCAGCTCGTCGTTCTCGAGCGCATAGCCCTCGCCATTGTCGCCAGCGATCATCAGACCATCGACCTGCACCACATCCAGATAATGACGCAACAGATTTGCGTAGGAGTCCAGCATCAGATCGCCCTTGGCGCTGAACGGTGTCACCGGCGCGGGAATATGGATCTGCCCTCTAAATGTCGACTGGGTATAGGTTTTCTTTGCCATCAGCGATGCCTTTTCTCCGGTGAGTTCGTTGCGCTCGGGTTGTGGGACTATACTCCGCCCAGACGCAACTCTGCCATGGTCTTCTCTGAACTCGGAGGAGTGAAGTTCAGGTCGAGTCGAGGTTTTCGATGATGGTCGCGATGCCCTGACCCACACCGATGCACAATGTCACCAGGGCGTAGCGGCCGCCGGTCGCACGAAGTTGGCGGATGGCCGTCAGTATCAGGCGTCCGCCTGACGCGCCGAGAGGGTGGCCGATGGCTATGGCGCCGCCATTGGGATTGAGGCGGCTGTCGTCGCCGTCGATGCCCATCTGCCTGGTGCAGCCCAGCACTTGGGTGGCGAAAGCCTCGTTGATCTCGATCACGTCCATGTCGGAGAGAGTCAGTCCGGAGCGGTTCAAGGCCTTCTTGCTGGCGGGCACGGGACCGAGACCCATCACGCGCGGCTCGACACCGCTGACAGCGCCGGCCACGATCTGGGCAACGGGCTTGGCGCCGGCGCGATGCCCGGCCGCCGCGGTGCCGATGATAAGGGCAGAAGCGCCGTCATTGATGCCGGAGGAATTGCCGGCCGTCACGACGCCATCCTTGTTCAGCGCGCGCAGTCTCTTGAGCGCTTCGGCATTGCTGTCGGGGCGGGGATGCTCGTCCGCCGACACGGTCACCGTCTCGTCCCGGCGCTGTCCGGGGACTTCCAAATCCATCAGCTCGCCATCATAGAATCCGCGCGACTTGGCCGCGGCATATTTCTGTTGAGAGGCGAGAGCGAAGGCGTCGCTTTCTTCGCGGTCGATGCCAAGGTCCCGGCCGATATGGTCGGCGGTCTCGGGCATCGTGTGGTCGCCATAGCGCTTGGTGAGCGCCGGGTTCGGAAAGCGCGAGCCGGCAGTCGAATCATACATCTTGACGCCGCGATCGAACGGCTTTGCGCCCTTGCTGATCACATAGGGGCCTCGGCTCATCGACTCCACGCCACCGGCGACGAACAACTCACCCATTCCGGCCTCGCAGCAGCGCGCCGCATCCAAAACGGCGTTCATGCCGCTGCCGCACTGCCGGTGCACGGTCGAGCCGGCAACGTGGACGGGGAGACCGGCGAGCAGAGCCGCGCGACGTCCGACATTGCGGCAATCCTCGCCTGCTTGGTTGCAGCAGCCGATGATGACATCCTCGACATTGCCGCCGTCGAATGACGAACGGGCTAGCAGGGTCGTGACGGTTCTGGCCATGAGATCATCGGGCCGAATCGTGGCGAGCGCGCCGGCATAGCGGCCGAAGGGGGTGCGAAGTCCGTCGTAGACGAAGGCATTTTCCATATCGTCGTTCCTATTGGTCTGATTCATTCATTTGATGCCATTTCCTGCAGCTTCCGATGTCCTTTTTCCATGCCTCGACGGGGTCTTCCGACTTTCTGCTCCAGAGGAACGGGCGGGGGTCGCTGGCATTGTGATTCCCGATACAACACTCGACTGCAGAGACGCATTCGCCCGCCGAATTGAAGGTGGCATGTTTCAGCCTCTGTCTCGAGAGCTTGGGGAAGAGGTCCTCAACTGCGTTCATCCAGGAGGCCGAAGTCGGGGTGAAGCGAAACGTCCAGTCGGGGCGGTCCTTCAGCCATGCGCGGGCCTCGGCCGATTTGCGGGATGAGACATTGTCGAGGATGACATGGACCAGGGTTCCGGGCGCAATGCCCTCGGCGACTTGGCCGAGGAAGGCGAGGAACTCCTCCGAGAGACGCCGTTCGACCGCCTGGCCGCCGACCTTGCCGGTGGCAGCGTCGAGGGCCGCCAACAGGCGGGCCGTTCCGTTCCGCCTGCAGTCGTGGGTTCGGGTTTCGGCATGGCCCGGCTTCATGGGCAGGGGTCTTTGCGTCCGCCTGAGCGCCTGGATCTGCGTCTTTTTTCCACCGTGAAAACCACCGCGTGGTCGGGCGGGTCGAGGTAGGGACCGATAACGTCACTCGTCTTGATCCCGAACCTCGGATCGCGGGAGACCTTGAAGGTCTTCACCTTGTGAGGCCTGAGGCCGTAGTCCTTCAGAATGCCGTGCGCGGTGGAGACGGCCATCCCCATATCTCCGCGCCCGCACCCGAGGCGGCGACATCGCCAACGCGATCACGGCCTTCGCCCTGGCCTCGGGGATCGGCTTCTTCCCGGGCCGACGGGTGGCGTCCCGGAGAAGCCCTTCGACACCATCGGCAAGGAAGCGGTCCTGCCAGCGCCAGACCGTCGGCTTCGACACCCCGGTCCGCCGCATGATCTGTTCAAGGCGCCCGCGGTCCTCGTCCGAAAGCCAGATTTCCTGCCCATCTGCCTGCCCCCCGTGTCGTAGGCGGCTAATATGCCGCAGGATGGCAGTTTCACACTTCGCAAAGAACTGGATTCTCTTGCATTGAACTGTTCACTGGTCCGCCACATCCGGCGCTTTCAACGAGAGGCCAAGTTGAACCCGCCGCCGGAGCCACGGGCTGGGGCGATAACGCGGGTCGCCAGTCAGGTGATGCAGGCGTTGAAGGATGGTCAGTATACGGCCCGGGCCGATCTCGTCACCGAGGGTCAACGGTCCTTTGCGATAGCCGCGCCCGATGCGGACGGCCTCATTAATATCGTCGGGTGTGCCAATCCTCTGCTGCGCCACCACGCAGGCGATATTCACCAAGGAGGCCAGAATACGCGGCGCGATGAAGCCTGCACAATCGGCGATCGCGGTGACCTTGCTGCCGGTCGCCGCGAAGAGGGCGCGGGCGTCGTCGCGATTCTGGGGTGTGGTTGCCGGCGTTGTCATCAGCGTGACTCGCGTCTCGAGGCTCAGCAGGGTGTCGACGGCGACAGTGCGTGTGGGGTCGAGACTTTCTGCGACGGCCTGAGTGGTCGCATCATCGCCGAGAGGCGTAACCAGGGAAAGGGCGTTGCGGGACGGACGCTTGGTGGATTCGATCTCGATTTTGCAGGCGAGGCCTTCTAGCCGGGCATGCACTTTCTTGAACCCGCCGGGATCGGCGGAGCTGATCCAGACGGAAGCCGGAAGCGCCGACGGGGCCGGAGGTTCCTCGGGGCGTTCGATCTTGCCGTCGGAATAGACATAGAAGCCGCGTCCGCTCTTGCGTCCAAACAGCCCGGCATTCATCCGCCGCTGCAGCACGGTCGAGGGGCGCAACCGCGGCTCGCCATAGAACTGGTCGAAGCTGGATTCCATTGACCGGTGCGAGACGTCAAGAGCCGTCAGATCGAACAGCTCGAATGGCCCCATGCGAAATCCGGCAACATCGGTCATCACACGATCGATATCAAAGGGTGTCGCCGCGCCTTCATCCAGAATGGCCAGAGATTCAGTGCTGTAGCCGCGCCCGACGTGGTTGACCAGAAACAGTGGGGCGTCCTTAACCCTGACCCCTAGGTGGCCGATGCGCGCCACGAAGGCTGCTACGGAATCGCCGACCGCCGGGTCGGAATTCTCTCCGTCGACGATCTCCACCAGCTTCATCAGCGGCACGGGGTTGAAGAAATGGGCGCCGACCACGCGCTCGGGCCGCTCGCAACCGACGGCGATGGCAGTGATGGACAGAGCCGAGGTGTTGGAGGCGAGGATGCAGTCTTTGGAGACGGCAGCCTCCAGTTCGGCGATGAGCCTCCGCTTGGCATCCAAGTCTTCAACGATGGCCTCAACGACCATCCCGCACGCCTTCAGCGCTTTGATCTCCGGGACCAGTTGCAGCCGGCCAATAGCCGCCTCGGCCTGCGCAACCGACATGAGCCCCTTTTCGGCCGAACGCCGGAGCATGGCTGCTATGCAGATCGCGGCATCCTCCGCGGCGGCAATAGACAGATCGGTCAGCAGCACGGAATAGCCGGCCGCAACGGCGACCTGCGCGATGCCGCGTCCCATGGTGCCGGCGCCGATGACTCCGATTGTTGCGCCGAGTGAATCGAGATCGGGAATCACGTGCTGGATCTGCCCTTTCTTGCAGCAGTTCCCGTCACTGTTTCTTCTTGTTTGATCACGGCCCCTTGCGCGATCAACGTGGTCTCTTTTGACAGGCTTTCCGGGCTGGATAGGCCTGGTCTGTGGCAGTGTGGGCAAAGCGGACCAGAACAACCTCCAAGGACTGCTTCCGCAGGCCTCTGCAGGCGCCCGGCATGCATCGTGTGGCACACGGTATTTTCGGCCGGGTTCCCTACACGTTGGACACCGGTGGCATCACCCTTCCCGACCGCCTGATGCCGGCACTCGCGGTGTTTTCGCTCAAGATTCCGACTCTTCTGCAGTTCGACCGGCGGGTCCGCCACGGCGAGCATCCCGTCTTGGCGCACATCCTCTGCCCCTGGAACAGATTGAAGGAACTGGACAGGATATTCGCGTTCCCGGACCGGGAGACCTTCTGCCGCGCGATTGCGGGGGAAACGGGCAAGGAAGACTATGTCGGGCTGAACCGCTGCGGGCCGAAGCCGTTTCGGCCCCGCTCCAACAGCCCCGCTGCCACCTCTCATGGCAATGAAAGTGCCGGGCCGTTCGTGCGTCCCGACCGGAAGTCGTGCCAGCCCCGAACGAACGGGCTGATCCGGGCGCCACGCGCGTTCGTCTGACCGCCGACTGCCAAGTTTGCGGGAATCGCTGCCTTTCTTGGGTCGGGGCATTCCATGAGTTAGTATCTGGCCATGATCAGGAGCGTGTCAAGCAATTTGGAATTTTCGGAGGGAAACTGCAGTGGCGGGACGACTGGAAAACAAGGTGGCGATCGTGACTGGTGCGGGCTCTGTCGCGGAAGGGTGGGGCAACGGCAAGGCAACAGCTGCGGTGTTCGCGCGTGAAGGCGCCAAGGTGTTTGCGGTCGACATCAATATGAAGGCGGCAGAAGAGACCGCCGGGCTCATCGCCGAGGAGGGAGGTGTGGCGGTTCCCTTCAGGGCGGACGTGACAATCAACTCCGCGGTCGAGGCGATGATCCAAGCTTGCCTCGAGCGATTCGGCCGCATCGACATCATGCACAACAATGTCGGCGGATCGGTCCCGGGCGGGCCGGTCGACATGCCCGAGGATGTCTTCGATCAGCAGATTGCGTTCAATCTGAAGAGCGTGTTTCTGACCTGCAAGCATGTGATCCCTGTTATGGAACGCCAAGGTGGCGGCGCAATTATCTGTGTGTCATCCTTGGCGGGAGTGCGCCACACGGGCCACTATCATGCGGCCTACGAGGCCGCTAAGGCGGGGGTGATGCACTTTACACGAACGTTGGCGGTTGAATACGCACCGAAAGGCATTCGAGCGAATACTGTTATTCCGGGTCATGTGTTGACACCGCTGGTGGAGCACCGGTTGGCCAGGCAATATCGGGGAGGGGACCTGCAAAACCTGATCGACGAGCGCAGCAAGGGGATCCCGATGGGCCGCATGGGCGATGCATGGGATGTGGCCTATGCTGCGCTTTATCTTGCGTCGGACGAGGCCAAGAACACCACCGGCATCGAGTTGTGCTGTGATGGCGGCGTCAGCCAAAAATGCGAATAGGGTGAGCGGGCGCACAGGCGAGAGAGTTGAAGATTGCCAGCCGATCACCCCAGACACGCCGGTTGATGACTGCGTCACTGGCCGAGACGCGCGGCGAAAGGACCTGGCGGTGTCAGCCGAAGTCCGGCGGTGAGCCGGATCTGGACATAGCCCGCGTTCATGCGTTGACGTTATCGCCGCCGCGGTCTCTCATCTCGGGAACTCGACACAGGAGGTGATCGCATCTTTAGTGGCAGGCCCTGGCATTCGGGATCCGGCGCCAGGCTCCCGATCCAGCATCCGGTCCCCGAATGACTGACCCTCCTTCGCCAAATCTGGATTGCGAGGAGAATCATGCCCGGGGCTGCTCCGAGCGTGTCCGGTTCAGGACAGACTCCAATCGCTGAAATGCCGGTCGCTCAGCTCTTCTTCGGCAAAATCACCTCGGCCGTGCCGACGGTCGCAACTTTTTCGTTCTGGTTGGTGCCGGTGAGGTCGAGAACGACAGATCCGGTCGCATCGTTCTTCTCCGTAACCTTGGCCCGGTATGTGACGAGGTCGCCATAGAGACCGGGCATCCGGATCTGGACCTTCAGCCGCTTCAGGAAACCAGTATCGCCCATCCAGTTTGTATACAGCGGGGCAATCCAGGCAAAACGCATTACGCCATTGTCGAACGGCGCCGGCATACCGCGGCCGGCGGCCAGCTTGAAATCCTCATGCTGCTGGGAATACTTGACCGGGAAGTTCGTTTCAGGATTGTACATCGCGGTGTGCATGGCGCCCTTCAGGTCGAGATAGCCCCAACTTCCGGCCTTGTATGAGGGTCCTATGGCGGCATTCCAAGCGACCATGTCGCCGATCGTCAGAGGTCCTCGCAGGATCGATGGAATCTCTTCACCCACATTGACATCTTCAACATACCGGGGTGTGCCGCCGCGGCGCGCTTCGGTCTGCCAAGCCTGCTCCATGTCGGCGATTTCCGCTTCAGAGTAGGCGCGAATCTCGTGCTCCATCATGAGCTGAGTGCCGATTTGGGCGGCCATGATCATTATGCAGGTCGCGCGGCCCACCAGATCGCTGTCCTGGTTGTGATAGGTAACGTCGGAGGTAACGAAATTGAGCCGCCGGCCGGCCTTGCTGGTCTTTTCCTGGAAGTCCTTCTGACGGGCTTCCGGGGTCAGGCGGTCGCCGACGAGAATCGGTTTGTGCCACTCATACTCGACACCGCCGATCAGCGAGGCCAAGGGTGCCTTCATCGGTGCGCCGTGCAGGATCGGATAGAGGTTCGAGACCAGGAAGGCTGGCGGCGCCTGCAGCTTGCCATGTGGCGACTTGGCTGCATAGTCCGGATCGGTCCAGAGCGGATTGGAGTCGCTGGTGCCGAAGGCGAAATGCTGGATTGAATCGGCCGAGACGACGTTGTTCCAAGGCCGGCGTTCCTGGCAAACTTTGCCAGTCAGCGCCTTCGTCTTTTTCACCCAATCATCAATCTCAGCATCGACTCTGGCAACGTCGGCGTCGGTATTGCTCATAAAGGATATTTCTCCATTTCTTTGATCAATGCACCTCACTCACTCCGGGGCGACCGAACATAGCTCGAGGCGAATTGTCCCAACAAGACCATTGCGAAACGCTGCTCATTCTGCTTCCTTTGGGGACGAAGGTGAGCAAGATCAAGAAAAAGGGGCATACTTATGAACAAGTCTGACGTCAACTGGTATGGCCCGTGGGTCGCACTTGTCACCCCCTTCACCGCCGAGGGTAAGATCGATGAGGAGGCCTATCAACGCAATGCCGATCTTTGCATTCAATATGGCTGCACGGGTCTGGTGGCGAATGGCTGCATGGGCGAATTCTGGTCGCTGAGCGCCGCCGAACGCCAACGGATTCTGGAGCTCTGCGTTGAGGCAGCCGCCGGGCGCGCGACTGTGATCGGAAACGCCTCGGCGATACCGACGGCCGAAACCATCGGGCATGCCAAGGTCGCCAAGCAGGTCGGCTGCGACGGCATTATGGTGCTGCCGCCTTATTTCGTGAAACCTCCGATCGACGATGTCGTCGCTCATTACAATGCGATATCCGAGGCGGTCGAGATCCCGATGATGCTCTACAACATCCCGTCCGCGGCCTCGGTTCCGCTGACGCCGGATGTCGTCCACCGGCTCGCGGATGTCAGGAACGTCGTGGCGATCAAGGAAAGCTCGCGTGACTTTGTCAACTTTTATCAGACCTATGTTGCAGTCGGCGACCGGATTCATGTGTTCATCGGCCCTGGCGGGCTGTTCGGCGTCGCCGCGCTCACCGTAGGTGCAGCCGGCTATGTTGAGGGCAACCAGAATTACTGGCCGTACGAATCCACGGAAATCTATCACGCGACCAAGCGAGACGATTTGGCCCGGGCCCTCGAGGTCCAGAAGAAGGGCGTGGCGGTGCGCCGTCTGATCGAGGCGAATGGCCGCTACATGTACAGCGCCGCCCATGCGGCGATGAATGTGCTGGGATTGCCGGGCGGCTATCCGCGGGCGCCGCTGCAACCCGTTGGAGAGCCCCATCTAACCGAATTGCGTGAGGGCTTCGAAGAGCTCGGGATTGGCAGCACAGGTGCTATGGCCGCCGAATTGGCACTGGCCTTGGCCTCTTGACGAACTGAAACCAGCGCCGTCGGGCACACCGCCGGCATCACGGAGTGTCGAATGGAGTTGAATGACCCAGCGCTTCTGCGCCAGCAAACATATATCGACGGTGCCTGGATAGATGCCGACTCCGGCGTGAGTTTCGACGTCACTAATCCTGTCGATGGCGCCGTGATCGGGTCGGTGCCCGATATGGGTGTCGCCGAGGCCAGGCGCGCCATTGCCGCAGCCGAAGCGGCGTTTCCGGCCTGGTCGAAGCGGACCTCCAAGGAACGCACCCATCTTCTTCGCAAGTGGATGGCGCTGATCCAGCAGCACCAGGACGACCTTTCGACCATCATGACGACCGAGCAGGGCAAGCCGCTCAACGAGGCGCGCAACGAGATCGGCACCGGCATCAATATTCTGGAGTGGTACAGCGAGGAGGCGCGGCGAGTCTATGGTGACATGGTGCCGTCAGCCGCGACCAATCAGCGCATTCTGGTCATGCGACAGGCAATCGGCGTTGTCGGAGCCATCACGCCGTGGAATTTTCCCCATGGCATGATTGTTCGCAAATGCGCGCCAGCGCTGGCTGTCGGCTGCACGGTGGTGATCAAGCCGGCCAAGGCGACGCCACTCTCCGCATTGGCGCTGGCAGCGCTGGCCGAGCGGGCCGGGATCCCGAAGGGTGTGCTGAACGTCGTCACGGCCCTGGATCCGCACGGGGTGGGTGGCGAACTGACCTCTAGCGAGGTTGTCCGCAAGCTATCCTTCACGGGCTCGACTGAGATCGGCAAGCTGCTGATGCGCCAATGTGCGGATACGGTCAAGAAGGTCTCCCTGGAGCTCGGCGGCAACGCACCTTTCATCGTCTTTGACGATGCCGATATTGATTCAGCGATCGCTGGCGCGATGGCCTCGAAGTATCGGAATGCAGGTCAGACCTGCGTCTGTGCCAACCGGTTCTTTGTGCAGGACGGGATATATGACGAATTCGTCACGCGGCTGGCCAAGGCCACGGCCGCGCTCAGAATCGGGCCGGGGCTGGACGCGGGGACCGAGGTTGGTCCTCTGATCGACGGCGTGGCGCTGGCCAAGGTTGAACGCATTGTCGCCGATGCCGTCGACAAGGGCGCACGGTTGCTCACAGGCGGTAAGCGCCACAGCCGGGGCGGGAATTTCTACGAGCCGACTGTGCTCGCAGATGCAACGTTTGGGATGGCCTGCATGGCGGAGGAAATCTTCGGCCCTGTCGCGCCGATCATGCGGTTCTCGACAGAGGACGAGGTCATCGCGATGGCCAACGATACGCGCTACGGTCTCGCCTGCTACTTCTATAGCCGCGACCTTGGGCGGGTCTGGCGGGTCTCCGAGGCCCTGGAGTCCGGCGTCGTCGGGATCAATGTCGGCAGTTCCGGCAACGAAACCGCGCCCTTTGGCGGTATGAAGGAATCCGGCATTGGGCGCGAAGGCGGCAAATATGCCATCGATGAGTTTGTCGAATTGAAATACGTTCTGGTCGGCGGGCTCGATCGGTAGCGCAAGCAGAGAGCAGGGCATGACAATCGAGATCCAACTGCATTCCGACGGCCGTGAGTCCAGGATGCCTGGAGTCGTTTTTCCAGCCCTTGGACAACGCGACCTTCGATCAGATCCGTTCAACCTCTCACGAGCAGCTGGTGCTGTTGCTGCCGGTTCAGCATCGAATGACGGTCGGGCAGCGTCCCGCTTTCAGCCGGCTGTGCAGCAAGCTGCAGTCCGATCTGAAGGCTGAGGCCACACCGGATGGGCAACAGGACATCCGGTTCTCTCCACCATGAAGCGGCACGCCAAACATGACGGCACGCTCCATCGCGGCGGATTTTGGCAAATCGACCTCTTCTTGGAAAAATTGCCGTCGGTCGCCGGCTAACTGCACGCCGGGATCGTCCCCGATGGCGACGGGCGATACATCGTTTTCAAATATCGTCGTCGCCTGTGAAGCCTTGCCGCAGGAATTTTCCTAATCGGTGGCAGGGCTTGCCAACAGGGTGAGCCGGTTCACATCGTGGCTGATCAACTATCCGCATCTGCCGCCGCTGATGCTGGAACAGGCGGCCGCTATTGTGGATGTATGCCATCCTCTGGTCCGCGCACACACTTGGACCGGCTGCAAGCTCCTTCTTCTGCGGCGACATCTCGGTTGGCGCTGCAGCAGACTTATCGCGGCAGGAGGGCGGCACGCTGCGACTGGACCGGTGCGGCCTCACGACCCAACCGCAATTCACCTGTCGCCACGGTTGGAAAGAAGGCGGCGTGCCGATTCAGGACAATCGCAAAACGATCCATCTGGCGACCGGATTTGACCCGGAGAGGTGCATCCGCCAGACGATTCGCTCGACCTTCGTCAATGATCTGGCGCCGGTCTGAAGGCAATTCGGGCACAAGGCACGCCCGCCCCCTACATCGTCAGCAGGATCTTGCCGGTATGGCCGGCGGCTTCCATCAGCTTGTGGGCGTCGGCAGTGGCGGTTAGGGGCAGTGTGGTCCCGGTGACGGGCTTGAGTTTTCCGGCGCCGAACAGGGGCCAAACCGTCTCGCGGAGCTGTCTTGCGATCTCGGCCTTTTGCGCATCGGAGCGGCTGCGCAGTGTTGAGCCGCCATATTGCAGGCGTTTCAGCATCACTGGCATCAGGTCTATCTCGACCTTGGAGCCGAGCGCGAAGGCCAACTGGACAATTCGGCCATCGGGCGCGCACGCCTTGATGTTGCGGGCGATATAGGGGCCGCCTACAACATCCAGGACGACATTGGCGCCACCGGCCTCCCGGATAATCTCGACGAAGTCTTCTTCGTTGTAGTCGATGGCGCGGTCGGAGCCGACGTCGGAACATATCTTGATCCGCTCGGCCGGGCTGTCGGTGGCGAAGACCTTGGCGCCGAAGGCTCTCCCAAGCTGGATGGCCGTTGTGCCGATACCGCCGGCACCACCATGCACCAGCAGGGTCTCTCCGGATTGAAGCCCCGCCGTCATGAAGATGTTGCTCCAGACGGTGAAATAGGTCTCGGGCAGGCCGGCCGCATCCGTGATCCCGATGCCGTCGGGAATCTGCAGGCAGTGACTCTGCTCGACCGCACAATATTCGGCATAACCACCGCCATTGGTGAGCCCGCAAAGCTCGTCGCCGACCTTCCACATGTCGACATTCTCACCTATTGCGACGACCTTGCCGGAAACCTCCAGTCCAAGCAGATCTGATGCGCCCCTTGGGGCCGGATACAGACCCTTGCGCTGCATCATGTCCGGGCCGTTCACACCGGCCGCGACGACTTTGACCAGGACTTCGCTTGGGCTGGGATCAGGAACGGGGCGTTCGCTGCGGACGAGAACCTCCGGCCCGCCGGGCTCCATCATTTCGATGACATTCATATCCTGTTGAGCGCTTTGCATTGGGCGTCGTCTCCTTGAAGATGCTCCGATCAAATTCGAAGTGAAGGCAGCAGTCATGGGCATCGGAGAAGAGTCAGAACCCTTGCCGGGCAACGGCACCTCCGGTTTGCCGTTACTGATATCATCCTGGCCGGATCTTGTCACATCCGACTCGGGCGCCGCCGTTGCACAGCCGGCAAAGACGCCCAATTGCATTGTCGAGACAAACTTGCTTGAGAGTGGCATAGAGGTTGAAATTGCGTGAAAAACCAAGGAAGCCCGGTCGAGGAGTTTGCGCTGCCGATTTATTTCTGCTGGCGCCGTTTGTCCGGCCGTCCAGACGGTCGCCACGAGCCAATTCCAGATCTGGGTTTCCCAAGTTTGCAGGTGTGTGTTGGTGTTTTGTGTGGATTGCGTATGCGGTCGCAGGCTGGCCTGTGACCGGCCGCAATGTTACGGTGGCCGCTGTGTTTCCTGCGGGGTCAGACTTGCCATCAGTTGATTCCAGGTATCAAACAGCATCAGGCAAGGGGTCGCCGGATCAGGCAAAATTACGCGCCTGGACCTCCGCGCTCCGCACCAACCGCCCCGATGCTCCGGCGCAACTAAGGTCTCGGCCAGGACCGGACGGATGCCGCAGGCCGCCTCGAAGTCTCCGCCCACGCGCCGCACCGCCATGCCCAGGACCCGCGATGCGAGACAGCGCACGGAAACCGACGGACGGATCAGGAACCGCCTCCGGCCGATCACCCGGTCGAGATGCCGCCCGCGGCTTGCGTCATCCCAGATGAGCCAGACGTCACGCGCCGCCAAGACCCACGTCGCGGGCGCTAACAGGAGCCCGCCGAGCCAGCCATGCGAAGACCCGACAAGACCGAATTTCCAACCTTGCCAAGGCGTAAGACACTGAATGTATTGACGTTCGAGAGAATCGGATGTGTTGCTACTGTGAACGCTGCAGGCGCACACCGAGGTGGTGCAGGGCCTTCTTCCGGAGCGGCGTGGTCTTATCGTTTCCCGGCACGGAAGAGGAGGCATCTGCAGAGAAAGGCAGCCGCGGCATCGCCCCGGGTGCAGGCGCTGGCCCGGGCAGCACAGAAACTGCACTGCGCCCGGAACCGTCACCTGTTCCTAGCCGGCAAGCCGAAGCGCCGGATCACCGCTGCCGCGGCGCGGGAACCGGCCGGTCGTGTTTGACTTCGAGTGCGGGCGCAGCGGAACGGCGAACCTGTTCATGCTCTGTGCCCCGCCCGTCGGACGGCGCCAATTCAACGTCACCGGCCGCCACGCGCGGCAGGACCTCGCCAGAGTGCTGAAGGACCTCGCCGACGCCCGCTTTCCCGGCAAAAGGATCGTGCTGGTGATGGTCAGCCTGAACCCGGGCCGCCTGTCGACGCGCTGCGACAGGTTCGAGCCGGAGGCGGTGGCGCGCCTCGCCGGAAGATTCGAGGTCCGCCACACGCCGAAGCGCGGAAGCTGGTTGAACATGGCCGAAATCGGGATAAATGTCCTGTCCAGCCAGTGTCCTGGACCGCCGGATCCCGGACCGGGACACATTGATCAGCGAGGCCGCCTCATGGGAGGACCGCCGCAACGCTTCCACGAAGCCCTTCAACTGGCGGTTCCGCGCCGAGAACGTCCGCGTCAAGCTGAAGTCCCTGCTCCCGTCAATTCAATGATGTCATGATATCAGATGACCATGTCCAAAGCCTGGGCCGGCCGGCCCGCGCTTCGTATCCGCAGCGTCCATTGAGGGGAGAAGCCATGCCATGACGCAGAGCGGCGCAACGCAGATTGGGCAGCAGCCCCTGCACTGCAGCCACTGGGGCACCTACCGGGTGGAAACCTGTGATGGAAAGGTGACGGCGCTGCGGCCATTTGAGATGGACACGGATCCGTCGCCAATCGGCCATGGCATCGTCGGCGCGCTCGACCACCCGTTGAGAATCACCGCTCCGATGTTCCGCAAAAGCTGGCTCGAATTGGGCCCGGGAGCACGCACCGAAGCCAGGGGAAGCGAGCCGTTCGTGCAGCTGCCCTGGGACGAAGCGGAACGTCTGGTCTGCGCCGAGATTGAGCGTGTCCGGCAGACATACGGGAATGCCGCAATTTTTGGCGGGTCTTACGGATGGGCGAGCGCCGGCCGGTTTCACCACGCGCAGAGTCAGCTCAAACGGTTCCTCAACTGTATTGGCGGTTTCACCGGATCGGTCAACACCTACAGCACAGCAGCGGCCGAAGTCATTCTGCCGCACATTATGGGCAACTTCTTCAAACTGCTCGATGAAACAACCAGCTGGCCGGTCATTGCGGACCACACTGAGCTTTTCGTTGCCTTTGGCGGCGTTCCCATCAAGAACAGCCAGATCAACGCTGGCGGCGCGATGCGGCACTGTCAGCGGGACGGACTCGGCGCGGCGCGGCGCGGCGGGGTTCAGTTTGTGAATATCGGACCGGTCAGGGCGGATCTGCTGCGGGAGGCTGAACGCGGAATGGATCACTCCCCGGCCCGGGACCGATGTCGCCTTCATGCTTGGCATCGCCCACACGCTCCTGACCGAGGATCTGCATGATCGGGAGTTTCTGGACCGCTTTACCGTCGGATTTGCCGAGTTCCGCCGTTACCTGGCCGGCGAGACGGATGGCGTCGCCAAAAGTGCGGGCTGGGCCGCGGAAATCTGCGCGCTGCCGGCAGAGCGGATACGCCGGCTCGCCCGCCGCATGGCGGCGTCGCGGACAATGATCTCGGTGAGCTGGTCCCTGTCCAGGCAGGATCACGGAGAGCAGCCGTTCTGGGCGGCCGTGACACTGGCGGCGATGCTGGGTCAGATCGGCGCCGCGGGCGGCGGTATCGGTTTTGGTTATGGCGCGGTGAATGCGGTTGGAGATGATTTTACCGTCGTTCCGGCGGCATCGTTTCCGCAGCGCGAGAATCCAGTCAAGAGTTTCATTCCGGTTGCCCGCATCAGTGACATGCTGCTTGCTCCGGGCAAGAGGTTTGACTTTGACGGCCAGCGCCTCGTTTACCCGGATATCCGTCTCATCTACTGGGCGGGCGGCAATCCGTTTCACCACCATCAGGATTTGTTCCGCCTGCAGCGCGCATGGGCCCGGCCGGAGACAGTCATTTCTCACGACTGGGTGTGGAACGCGTTGGCCCGGCACTCCGACATTGTTCTTCCTTGCACCACGTCACTCGAACGAAGCGATCTGGCCATATCGAGAAGCCCATATCTGATCTACATGCGCAAGGCCGTCGACGCGCCGTCCGGCTGCCGGAATGACTTCGACATTTTTTGCGGACTGGCGCGCCGTCTGGGGGTCGGCAGCATGTTCACCGAGGGCCGCGATGAAGCTGGTTGGCTCGAATGGATGTACCGGAAAACCAGACGCCGCATGCAGACCCGTGGGATAGATTTGCCGGAGTTTGCGGATTTCCAGCAGCGCGGATGGCACCATGTTGCGCCGCCGGTACAGCCAAATGTCTTTTTGCGCGCCTACCGCAGCGATCCGGAAGCGCATGCGCTGCCCACGCCAAGCGGGAAAATCGAGATCTTTTCCGAAACTGTGGCCCGCTTTGGCAACACCCGCTGCCTTGGACATGCCTATTGGTCGGCGCCCTCGGAATGGCTTGGCGACCGGGACCGCCGGTTTCCGCTGCATTTGATATCCAACCAGCCCTCTACAAAGCTTCACTCACAGCTTGACCACGGCAGTGTCAGCGCAGCCGGCAAAATCGCCGGCCGCGAACCGCTGGCGATCAATCCGAAGGACGCCGCATCACGCTCCATTGAAGATGCGGATGTGGTGCGCGTGTTCAATGACCGGGGGTCCTGTTTTGTGGCCGCAAGGGTGACCGACGGGGTCATGGAAGGGGTTGTTCAGATGAGCACAGGGGCCTGGTTTGATCCTGAGGATTCCTCAAATCTCGGACCGGTGTGCAAGCATGGCAACCCGAACGCGCTGACCTTGGACAGGGGCACCTCGCGGCTGGCGCAGGGTCCGGTTGCCCACACCTGCCTCGTCGAGATCGAACGGTTTGCGGGCGCCCCGCCGCAGGTCACGGCGCATGTTCCGCCTATGACCATTCGGAACCGGGAACGGTCGGTGCCGGAAGAATGACGGTTGTTCGTCCGGGCGGACGGACTACTGTCCCCGAAGCCCGAGAGTTAGATACGGACAATATCTTGGAGATTCGCCAAGCGTCCGTATTCGTAACTTTGTTTATCACAAGTAACTGATAACACTACACTATCCAGATCCGACCGAACCTTGCTTCCGCTTAGCGACGGCGGTATCGGTGCAGTTGTCACGACTCCGAAATGGTGCAGCACGTTTACTAGCCCATCTTTAACATTTCTGCGTTGGATTTGAGGTCGATTTGACGGTGTTCGATTCGCAACTCATTGATTTATTGTGATTCGATGTTTCAGGAATCGTTTGTAGTGCCATGTTTGTTGAGTAATGCCTTGCAGCGGGGGACCCCTTCTGCCATAGCTGGCGCATGTTCATTCGACAGACCAAGACCGGCGCCGCCAGCGACGGCAGCGACCACATCACCTTCCGCCTGGTCGAGAACCGCCGCGAGGGGGACAGGATCCGTCAGCGCACCCTTCTCAATCTCGGGCGCCATTTTGCAATCGGGCGCGGGCACTGGCCGGACCTGTGCCGACGCATCTCGGATCATCTCACCGGACAGACCGCCCTCGGCCTCGCCGATCCCGATCCGGGGATCGAGGCCGAGGCCCGCAGAATCTCCGCCCTGCTGATTGGCCGCGGGAAAGACAGCGGCGGGGAAGGCGCGAAGCGGGACTGGCAGAGTGTTGATGTCAATTCCGCCAGCGACAGCGACGGGCACTCGGTCGGTGTCGAGCATGCCGGGCTCGAGGCGCTGTCCAGTCTCGGCCTGCCGGCATTGTTCGACGGTCTCGGTTTCAACCGCCGCCAGCGCTGCTGCGCCCTGGCGGCCATTGTCGCGCGCATGGCCGCGCCGAACCCGGAGCGGGCGACCAACTTCTGGCTGCGCCGGCACAGTGCCCTCGGCGAGATGCTCGGGATCGATTTCGGCGCTCTGAGCGACATGGCGCTCTGCCGCGCCTCGGATCTGCTCCTTGCCCATCAGGACAGCATCGAGGATCACCTCTTCGCCCGGGCCCGGGCCCTGTTCGACCTCAAGCCGACGATCGCGCTGTACGATCTCACCAACACGTTCTATGAAGGCCGGGCGCCAATCCAGCCCAAGGCGCGGCGCGGGCATTCGAAGGAACGGCGCAGCGACTGCCCGCTGCTTTCGCTTGGCCTGGTTCTCGATGCCAGCGGCTTTGTCCGGCGCAGCCGGGTGTTTGCCGGCAATGTCACCGAACACAGGACACTCACGCACATGCTCACCAGCCTCGGCGCTCCGGAAGGCGCGGTCGTCATCATGGACGGCGGCATCGCGACCGAGGACAACCTGCGGTGGCTGCGCGCCGCCGCCTATCGCTGTCCCGTGGTCTCACGCACCACCAAGCGGGTCTTCGATTCCGACGAGGCCAGGGCAATCACGACCGCGTCATGCGACAAGGTCGCCATCTGCAAGGAATCCGTCACCCGCGGGGAAGAGGACGGCACGGAATACAAGGAGTCCTGGCTGCGGCGCCTTTCCGAAGCCCGGGCGGAAAAGGAACGCGGCATCATCAATCGTTTCAGGACACGTCTCGAAGACGGCCTGAAGAAACTGCATGACGGCCTCTCCCGCCCCAGGACCCGCAAGAAGCTTGACGACATCCAGCGCCGGATCGGGCGGCTTGCAAAGGAAAACGCGCGGGTCGCCCGGCATTACGAGATCACCGTCACCCCCGACAGCGCCGGAACCAGGGCAACAGCCATCACCTGGAACCTCAATCCCGCCGACAATTCCATGCTGACCCACCCCGGGGTCTGCTGTCTGCGCAGCAACATCCTCGACTGGCCGGCAGAGACCATGTGGCAGACCTGCGCGACCCTCACCGACGCCGAAGCCGTGTTCCGCTCGTTGAAATCCGAGCTCGGCCTGCGTCCGATCTTCCATCACAAACAGGGGCGCGCCGACGCTCACCTGTTCATCTCAGTCCTCGCCTATCAGGCAGTCCAGACACTGCGCAGACCCATGAAAGCGGCAAACATCCACGACAGCTGGACGACGGCGCGCCAGACGCTTGCGACACTGCAGCGCACGACAACCAGCTTCAGGCGCCGTGACGGCAGGACCCTGCATGTCCGCAAGACCGCATCCGCCTCCCCCGAACAGGCGGAGATCTACCGGGCGACGGGCCTCGCGCCGCCGCCCAGGAACCTCGCCAAGACCATCGTCTGAACCGATTCCGGCAATTCGTGGCGGCGGCCCGAAACGGCCGCCTCTCCGGATTGTAGTGCCATTCGGATTTTTTACCCGTTTGAAATCAACGCGTTACGCACTACAATGTTAAAGATGGGCTAGGCCGATCTTCATCCCGCCGCCGCCCCCCGCGCTCCCTGCAAGACGTTGAAAACGTGAGGTTTTCTGGCCGCCGGGCCGCTTTTGTCTTGTCAAAAAGTTTCCAGTGCAAGTTGCGCGGTTTCAGGCCGCGTGCCCACTGACGTATTTTCGCAACAGTGCACATTATTATGGTGTTAAAGGAACACATCCTGTGGACAAGGAGACGGCAGGCACCATGGATTGTTGTCATTGCGCAGGGAGACCGCACATGTCATTCCACATCGAGACCATCCCCAACAGGCGCGGCCGCGACACAGTCCTCCTCAGGGAGGCCTGGCGCGACGGCGCGAAGGTCAGGAAGCGCACCATCGCCAACCTCACCTATCTGCCGCCGGCGGTCACCGACGGCTTCCGCGCCGTGCTCAGGGGCGGAATCGTTCTCGGCTCCCCGGACGAGGTTTTCGGGATCCGCAGGTCGCTGCCGCACGGCCACGCGGCGGCGGCGCTCGGGACCATGCGGAGCCTCGGATTCGAAGGCATCCTCGGGCGGAAAAAAAGCCGGATGCGCGGTCTCGCGATGGCGGCGGCGGCGGCCCGGATCATCGATCCGGCCTCCAAGCTCGCCACAGCCAGGGCCCTTGACCCGGAGACCGCCTCCACCAGCCTCGCGAACCGGCATCTCAGGGACGGGACGTTGGTTCTGTACGACGTCTCGTCCAGTTACGTTGAAGGGAGGAAATGCCCGCTGGCGGCCTTCGGCCACAGCCGCGACGGAAAGAAAGGCAAAATGCAGATCACATACGGGCTGGTCTGCTCGGGGGACGGAACCCCTGTGGCGGTCGAGGTGTTCAGCGGAAACACCGCCGACCCGGACACCGTCAGGGGCCGGGCGGAGAAGCTGCGCCGCCGTTTCCGGGTTGAGAACATCGCGCTGGTCGGCGACCGCGGCATGATCACATCGGCCCGCATCAGGGAGGATCTGATTCCTCTCGGCCTTGACTGGATATCGGCGCTCAGGAGCGCCGATATCCGGAAGCTTGTGAAGAAGGGGAAGGACGCGCCGGCGGCGCTGGATCCGGCGAGGCTCGCTGAGGATCAGGTCGCCGAGACCGTGTCCCCGGACTTTCCCGGCGAGCGGCTGCTGGTCTGCCTCAATCCCCGTCTGCGGGAGGAAAGGGCCCGGAAGCGGGAGGATCTGCTCAGGGCGACGGAACAGACGCTGGCTGAGATCGCCGCCGCGGCGTCCCGCCGCCGGCCGGGCCCGAAGAACCGGGAGATGACGGCGAAGGCCCTGGGGCGCAGGGGCAACAGAAAAAAGGTCGAAAAACACTTCAATATTGAGATCCGGGACGGCGGAATGGACTGGAGCCGCGACGCGGCGAAAACCGCGGCGGAGGCGGCGCTCGACGGAATCCATGTGGTGCGCACCAGCCTCGGAAAGGAATCCATCGGCGGCGAGGCGGCGGTGGCGGCGTATAAAAGCCTCGCGCTCGTCGAGCGCGCCTTCCGGACCATGAAGACGTCAGGGCTGAGGGTCCGGCCGTTCCATGTTTACAATGAGGGGCGGGTGAAGGCGCATGTGTTCCTCTGCATGCTCGCCTGGCATGTGGAGCGGAGCATGCGGGAGAAGCTCGCCCCCATCCTGTTCGAGGATGACGACCGGGAGGCGGCCCGCGCAAGGCGGTCGACCCCTGTGGAGAAGGCGGAGGTCTCCGAAAGCGCCAAGGCCAAAGCGGCCTCGAAACAGACCCCTGACGGCCTGCCGGTCCACAGCTTCCGGACGCTGCTCGCCGATCTCGGAACGCTGACGCTGAACGACGCCTTCCTGCCCGGAAGGCCCGGCAGCGCGTTCCGCATGGCCGCGCGGCCGACCGCGCTCCAGAAAAGGGCCTTTGAGCTTCTGGAGATCAAACCGCCCGGAAATGTTGTCAGTTCAATGACAGGCTGAAAAAGCCCTCCGGCCCGGCCGGACCCCCAGAAAATCAAGCGAAAACAACATGGTGTCCTTGCCTGCGCGGAGAAAACCTGTCAAATCCCGACATGAAGTTCGGACTAGGTGCTTACGGGACTGGAGCAGGGAGATCGGGCGGCCATGCCGTGTTCTGGGACCGAAAGCTGTCTGGATTCGGGATCAGGGTCTACGCGAGTGGACGCAAGGTGTACGTCGTGCAGGTGCGCGGGCCGGGAGGGTCGAGGCGGGTCACGCTGGGGAGGCACGAGGACCTTGGCGTGGAAAAGGCGCGCAAGCAGGCCGCCCCGGCCATCGATCGGATCAAGAGGGGCGAGGAGCCGCAGCCCGCGGAGCCGGTGCCGCCTGCCGAGCCCACGGTGGCGGATCTGGTGGAACGCTATTTCCGCGTTCATGTGGCGAGCCATTGCAGCGCGAAGACGGCGGAAGGTTATCGCTATGTGGTGGGCAAGCACATCTTGCCAGCGCTGGGGACGATGCTGGTCCGCGACGTGGCGGGAGCCGATGTTGCGGCGCTTCGCTTGTTGATGCTGACCGGCTGCCGTCGCCAGGAGATCGTGACGCTCAGGTGGGACGGCGTGGACCGGACGGCGCGGGATCTCAGGTTGCGTCACGCCAAGACCGGGCCGCGAACGGTGGCGCTGACGCCGCCCGTTGAGCGTGTGCTGGACGGCATCCCCCGCGTGGAGGGCAGTCCGTGGGTCATCCCCGGCAGGAAGCCCGACACGCATTTGGCGGACCTTCACGATCACTGGGAGCGCATCCGCGACCGGGCCGGGCTCGAAGACATGCGAATTCACGATATCCGCCACAGCTACGCCACGGCGGCTTTGGAGGCGGGTGAGAGCCTGACGATGATTGGACGCCTGCTCGGGCATTCCAGGGTGACAACGACGGCGCGGTACGCACATCTCAGGCGGGATTCGGAAAAGGCGGCGGCGGTGCCGGTGGACGGAAACATTGGCGCCCACATCGGGCGGGAAGTGGTGAGGCCGGCCCCGGCCCTGGATTCGGGCTGAAGGGATCGGAAGCGGTCATGACAAGGCTTCGATCGACGTCGAGTCGCGCGGTCGATCGGCTCACGGTCGAGAAGGGCACGGTGTTCTGGGATCGGGAGGTGACGGGCTTCGGGGTGATTGGCGCGGAGGAAGCGCGGTGCCGGGCGTCGCTCATCATCGGCCGCATCAGGGCGGGCGAGGAGCCGGTGCCGGAGCCGCTGGCGGCGAATATCGCGAACGGACCGAAGGTGGCGGACCTGACCGTGTGCTACATGGCGGAGCATGTTGCGGTGCGCTGCAAGCCCGCGACGGAGAAGACGTTTCGGTCGATGTTGGACGTGCGTGTGCTTCCGGCGTTCGGCAAGGTTCCGGTCGCGGCGGTGGGGAGAAAGGAGGCTCTGAAATATTACGAGAGCCTGGCCAGGCTGCCCACGACGGCGAACATGGCGGTGAAGATGCTGTCCCACATGTTCACGATGGCCGAGACCTGGGGGATTATCGAGGAGGGGACGAATCCGTGGCGTTTCGTCACAAGGTATCCGACGGGACGCCGGGAGCGGTTTCTGACCGACGCGGAATACGAGCGGCTGGGCGAGGTGCTCAAGAATGCCGAGAGCGGAGCGCGCGGTGGCGGTGCTTCGGCAGCGGCGGTCGCGGCGATACGCCTACTGATGCTGACGAGTTGCCGCACGGAGGAGATTCTCGGCTTGAAATGGGAGGACGTCGATCTGGAGGCCGGGGAGCTGCGGCTTTCCGATGCGAAGACAGGTGCGCGGACGGTGTCGCTTGTACCTAAGAGTTTGACCTAAAAGTTGAGTGGCCTCCCCAGATGTGGCACATACCATCTGAATACCACACCAGAAATGGAGGACCACATGGCTTGGAACAAGACCACTCAGGAGCAGTATAAACGACCGGCGGACGGATATGAAACCGATTTGACGGACGCCGAATGGTCCGTGATCGAGCCGCTCATCCCGCCTCCTTCGAAAATGGGGCGTCCCCGCACCCTCAACATGCGGAAGGTTGTCAACGCCATCCAGTTCATGCTCGGAACGGGATGCCGGCGGCGGGCGGTTCCCAAGTGTTTTCCGCCGTTCACCTCGGTCCAGAACTGTTTCCACGCGTGGATCCGCGGGGGTGTTCTGGACGAGATGCCCGGCGCCCTCCGGTCCCTCGCGCGCGGCCTCGCGGGCCGTTCGGAGGAGCTGGCGGCGGCTGTGATCGACAGCCGGCCGGTGAAGACGACGGAGAGCGGCGGGCCGTCGGGGTATGACGCCGGAAAGAAGATCAAGGGCAGGAAGCGCCACATCACGGTGGACACGGAGGGAACCCCGATCACGACCGCGGTTCACGAGGCCTCGGTGCAGGACCGGGACGGCGCTGTGGAGGTGATCCTGGCGATGCTGGAGAAGGCGCCGCAGGTGGCGAAACTGTGGGCGGACGGCGGTTACGCCGGACCGAAGCTGGAGCAGGAACTGGCCAGACACGGCCTCGGTCCGGCGCTGGAAATCGTGCAAGAGCCCAAGGAAATCAAGGGTTTCACCGTCCTCTGCCGCCGCTGGGTGGTGGAGCGGACCTTCGCCTGGATGTCGCGGTGCAGGCGTCTGGCGAAGGATCACGAGCGGAGCCTGGAGAGCTCCGCGGCCTGGGCGCAGCTCGCAGCCTGCCGGTTTCTGATGAGGCGGGTGGCGCGGGAGATAAGTGCTTGAAATCAAAATATATATTAAAAACAAAGACTTAAGATTCAAACTCTTAGCTCGACTTTGTACTTTTTTTCTCAGGTCCATGTCCAGAAGATTTCGGTGTTTGCGATTGCGTCGAGGGCCTCGTCAAGCGGGAGCACGAGGCCGCCCATGTCACCGACATCTTTCCATCGGTTTTGCCAGGACCAGTGCAAGACACGCATGGCGTCACCTGAGCCTTCCGGTTTGAGCCGTGCGATGGGGGCCTCCGTGGCCGTCAGTGTGAGCGTATAACCGCCGCGGTTCCTGCAGACGGTCACGCCGCCGCCATTGTCTCTGTCGAAGGCCTCTATTCGCGCCAGAATGGGGTCGGGGTCGGTCATGGGGCGGTGAGGCTCGGGAGCGTCCTGTTGCCGTGGTTCCGGGATTGGATGTTTCGCATTCGGCGGCCCATGCGCGCAAGCCCGGTATCGACCCGGCCGGTGTGACACCCCGTTTCCTGTTGTTGGCGGCTGGACGGGTATCGCCGTGTCGCCTCCGTCAGGTCCGTCCCTGATCATGAGTTGACTCCATAGAATCGGGGCTCTATGGATTGGGCTCTCTTGCTGAGCGAGCGGCCCATGGGATGCTTCGGATCGAAGGCGACACCCGGTCTGTGTCAGGCGCTGGTCGCATTGATGCCGCCGCATTCCCTGTATTTGGAGTCCCATCTTGGGGGCGGTGCGCTCATGAAGCGCAAGCCTCCTGCGGCGCGCTCGATCGGCATCGACCGCGACGCGCGGGCGCTCGAAGCCTTCGCCTGCGATTATCCGGTCGAGCTGGTGCACGGTTGTGCCCACGACTTCCTGGCCGCGTTTCCGTTCCGGGGCCCGGAACTGGTCTACAGCGATCCGCCGTATCTGCACGCGACCCGCCGGTCGAGGCGGCGCTACCGCTTCGACTACGCGGAGGCCGACCATGTCGCGCTCCTGGACCTGCTCAAGGCCCTGCCTTGCCAGGTGATGGTCTCGGGCCATCCCTCGGCGCTCTACGACGAGCGGCTGGCGGGCTGGCGCCGCCTGGCGCTGCAGGTGATGACCCAGGGCATCGTGCGGACCGAGGCCGTGTGGTTCAACTTCGCGCCCGACCGGGGTGCACTGGGCGAGCTGCGCGGGCCGGAACTTCACCGACCGCCAGCGCATCAAGCGCAAGGCCGCCAACTGGGGCCGGCGCTACGCGGCCATGCCGGCGGGCGAACGCCTGGCCGTGCTGGCCGCCATGATGGCCGTCGAGGCCGGCGAAAACCCGTGACGGGTTCACGCCGGCACGCCGTCCTCACCGGCACCCGATGCCGTGTTCGATCCACAATGAAACACCGGTGAAATCAATGTGCTCTGAAACAGAACAGCCGGAAGAGGATCCAACCACCACGGGCGATCCGGTTCCGGATGTCCTCGAGATGTGGCTCGAACCGTTCCGGGATGCGTTCACCGCCCCGACCTGGCGTTTCGTGCTCATACTCGTCATGGGCGCCCTGCTGGCGCCGGGCAAACGGACCGTGACCGCCTGCCTGCGCATCACCGGGCGGGCGATGGTCGAAAACTTCGCTTCCTATCACCAGGTCCTCAACCGGGCCCGCTGGAACCCCCGGGATCTCGCGAAACAACTCGCCCGGCAATCGGTGGCGCGCCTGGTCGCACAGGGGGAACCCATCGTCATCGGCCTGGACGACACCATCGAGCGGCGCTGGGGAGCCCGCATCCGCGCCCGCGGCATCTACCGCGACCTGCCCATTGATCAAATCACCTCTAGACAATGATGTCTGAAGCCGTTATTCCGGCTTCATGACTGCGAACACACCGATTCGCCGCGTGCTGTTTTCCGACCACGGCCGGGAGGTTCTCGCGGCTCTTCCGCCGCTTGGGAACTTTCCGGGCAGGACGGCATTCGCGCGGGAGGTCTGCGCCCGGTTTGATTTTGTCGATGCGCTCGGCAATCCGCGCGAATCGAGCTGCATTGCGGCGCTCCGCGACCTGGAAGCGGCGGGGCGCATAAGGCTTCCGCTGGCGGGACCTGGCATGGGTGTTGCACGCCGTCCCCGGACCCTGCCGGAGCCGGTGCCCGCCGCCTGCGGGGTTCCGGATCGTGTCGATGCGGTTGTCGGCCTTGACGTGCGCCCGGTCGCCGGGCGCGACGAGGCGCGGCTGCTTTCGAGGCTGCTCCGGGACGAGCATCCGCAGGGCGCGGTCCAGCACGGCGGCCGCCAGCTGCGCTACCTGGTCGGCTCGGACCACGGCTGGCTCGGCGGCTTCGTCTTCGCCAGTCCGGCTTCGACGCTCGGCCCGAGGGACTGTTGGATCGGCTGGGACGCGGACGCCCGGCGGGCGGGTCTCGACCGGGTGGTCGGGATGTCGCGGTTCCTCATACGCAGGGATGTGCGCTGCCGGAACCTGGCCTCGAAGGCGCTGGGCCTCTGCCGCCGCCGCCTTGCGGAGGATTTCCACGACCGCCACGGGATCTCGCCGGCGCTCTGCGAGACCTTCACCGGGCCGGAATTCGGCGGCGCGAGCCTGGCGGTGGCGGGCTGGACATGGGTCGGGGAGAGCTCGGGGCGCGGGCGCCGCGCGGCTTCCGGCCGGAGGGTGGAGCGCAAGGGGATATGGATGCGTCCCCTCTGCCGGGACTGGCGGGCCGGACTCGGCGTCGAAGGCGCGGGCCGCGCGCCGCCGCCCCGCCCGAAGCCGGTCCTGCGGCCCGGGGACGGGCTTGACATGGACGTGTGGGCGGAGAATGAGTTCGGCGCGGCCGCGCTCGGCAGGGCGCTGGTCAAGCGGATGGTGAAGAGCGTGAGGATACAGTCGATGGCCCCCTCGAAGACCTTCTTCTCCGCCGCCTGCGGCGACCAGGCGGCGGTGACGGGATACCACAGGATGATCGAGCGCCCCGAGGAGGGGGGCTTCACGCCGGAGGCGGTTCTTTCGGCCCACCGGGAGCGGACGCTGAAGCGCATGCGCGGGGCGGAGACGGCGCTGCTGATCCAGGACGGGACGGACCTGAACTTCGCCACCCGCGGGGGCTGCTCCGGCCTCGGCGTCATCTCCCGCACCAAGGGTGCGGCCGGCACGCTGGGGATCCACATGCACAGCACGTTCGCGGTCAACGGGAACGGGCTGCCGCTCGGGGTCCCGCGGATCGAGTTCGACTGCCCGGACGGCAAGGCGGACAAGGGCAAGCCGCCTGAGGAACGGAAATCGGCCCGCTGGCTGCGGGGATGGCGGGACGCCTCGGAGCTGGCGGCGGCGGCTCCCGGCACGCGGACGGTCTCGGTGATGGACCGGGAGGGCGACATCGCGGCGCTGTTCGCCGAGCGCCAGGCGGATGGCGGGGCGGAACTGCTGGTCCGGGCCAAACATGACCGGGCCTTCCCCGACGGGGAGAGCCTGTTCACGCGGATGCGCAACGCGCCGCCGGACGGAGAGCACGGGATCCGGATCGACAGGGCCTCGCCGAGACGGGCGGCGCGGGGACGGCTCGGCACGGCGCCGAGGCGGTGGAATGGCTGCTGCTGACGACCCTTCCCGTCGCGGAGCGGAAGGCGGCGGTGGAATGGCTGCTGCTGACGACCCTTCCCGTCGCGGAGCGGAAGGCGGCGGTGGAGGTTCTCGACCTCTACGCCCTGAGGTGGCGCATCGAGGACTGGCACAGGATCCTGAAGTCCGGGTGCGACGTGGAGAAGACGGCCCACAGCACGGCGGAGCGGATCAAGCGGGCGGTCGCGCTGAACGCGGTGATCGCGTGGCGCCTCTCGGCGCTGACGCTGCTCGGGCGGGCCACGCCGGAGCTGCCGGCCGAAAACCTGTTCGCGAAATCGGAAATCGCGATGCTGCTGGACTATGCCCACCACATGGGATTCAGCCTGCCCTGCCAGGCGAACCCGGGGAAATGCCCGAACTGGACGCCGTCTCCCTCGGGGAGGCGGTGCTGCTGGTGGCCCGGCTCGGCGGATACCTGAACCGGAAGAATGACGGCCCGCCGGGCCACCAGCTCGTCTGGGAAGGCTACGCCCGCATGTCGTCAGGCGCGCAAACACTGGAGCGGGCGGCCAGGATCGGGGACGACAGCGCCCTGCACAAGCTCATTGCCCAGTTGAAAAATGACTAATGGGCAGGCCGCAACAGCTTCGCCACCGACCTCCCGGTCGGCCCGGACAGCGTCGCCGAACTGGCCGACTGCGCCCGGGCCCGGTGGAAAGTGGAGAACAACGCCTTCAAGGCTCTCAAGGACGGCTGCCATCTCGAGCACAACTTCGGGCACGGCAAGGAAACCCTGGCCAGCCTGCTGGCGACCTTCAACCTGATCGCGTTCCTGATGCAGAGCGCCTGCGACCTGGTCTGCGAAAGCTGGCGGGAGGCCCGGGCAAAGCTCGCCGCCCGCTGCCGGCTTCTTGACAACCTGAAGTTCCTGACCGCCTACGTCGTGCACGACGACTGGGACGCCGTGATGCGGACAATCATCACCGGCGAGCTGCCGGAACAGCCTCCGTAGCCGGAACCGGCGGCCCGCCCATTCCGCCGAAACACAGCAGAAATCCGCCCGGAAACGCAGCCGAAAGTGAAGAAAAACCGATGTGAACGCATAATTAGAACTACTGTTTCTTTATCGTTGCATCAACACATGAACACGTGTACATTTGAGTCAACAAAGGCTTTTCCTAAGTACGCAACACCCAAAAAGAAGCCGCAACGAGCCGATGAGCGCAATTGAGCTGACAAATGTCATTAAGCGCTACGGCAGGGCAGAAGTCCTCAAAGACATTTGCCTGTCGATGTCATCGGGCGAATTCATTACCCTGCTCGGCCCGTCGGGTTGCGGTAAGACTACGCTGCTGCGCATCATCGCGGGATTCGAGGATATCCAAAGCGGATCAGTTAGAATCAATGGCACGGAAGTGTCCCGCCCAAATTACTTACTGCCGCCGGAGAAACGCGGGATCGGGATCGTGCCTCAGAACTACGCGCTCTGGCCGCACATGTCTGTGATGGACAATGTCGGTTATGGGCTGAAGGTTGCTGGTCTGCCGGCCGGCCCCCGAAAGGAGCGGGTCTTGCAGACGCTTCAACTCGTGGGGCTGGAAGGGATGACTACGCGACGCCCGGCCGATCTGTCTGGCGGCCAGCGCCAGCGGGTAGCACTGGCCCGGTGCCTGGCCATGGAGGCAGGGCTGGTTCTGCTCGACGAACCACTGGCCAATTTGGACATACATCTCCGTAGCGCCATGGAGGCCGAATTTGCCGACTTCCACGACCGTTCAGGCGCATCTATGCTTTATGTCACACATGATCAGGCAGAGGCCATGGCTCTAGGCGACCGCGTGGCCGTGGTGGACAACGGAGAGATCATGCAGTTCGCGCCGCCTCGCGAACTGTTTCACGAACCTGCAAACGATATGGTCGCCCGTTTCATAGGCGATGGCTGCGTGGTCGAGGTGGAACAGCTTGTTCCGCTGAGCGACGGCCGGGCCAAGGCGGTTCTGATGGGCAGCGAACTGACACTGCGCTGCGCGCCGGGTGAAACCCGGCGTCCGCGAGCTAAAATCTGTTTGCATTCCAACAACCTCGAACTGCTCGACCGTGAAGGCGGATCGGACTTGGCGCGCAACGGAGGGAATTCCGGCAGCGATATCTCCGGGCCGCCTTCCGAGGGTAAGATCCGGGCCACGGTCAGCAGAATCAGTTACCGCGGCGGCCACATCAGGGCCGAACTTCTAGCAGGACCTGCCAGCGAAATCGCCTTGTCAATGCAGATTTCAGACCAAGTGCCGCTGGAAACCGGCCAAAACGTAACTTTGTCTCTGCGCGAAGGCTGGGTCATCCCCAACCGCCCCGCCATATGAGGATTTGGATCACCCACTGAACTAACCATGTTCGCAACAGAAGGATAGATACCATGCGACTTCTCTCAATCTCACTTGCGGCGACGCTTGCCATCAGCATGCCCGCCCAAGCGGACGAAACACTGATGCTTTATACATCCCAGCCTCCGGAACAAGCCCAGGAAACGGTCGACGCCTTTGAGGCTGCGCACCCCGATATCGACGTAGAATGGATTCGCAATGGCACCTCCGCCCTCATGAACGTTTTACGCGCCGAAATTGAAGCCGGCGAAATCAAGCCCGACGTGCTGTTGGTGGCCGATTCGATCAATCTGGGTCTTCTCAAACGAGACGGACATTTGATGGCCTACCCTGAAGCGCCGGTCGAGGTCTATGAAAAGGCCACCTACGACAAGGATATGACCTTCTTCGGAACCAAAGCCATAACTACCGGCATCGCGTACAACACCAAACTGGCAGAACCGGTCAAAAGTTGGGCTGAACTGCTCAGCGAAGAAAACAGCGGTCTGATCGCGGTTCCTAGCCCGCTTTATTCCGGCGCGGCGTTGAACCACCTTCATGCCCTGATCAACGCCGACGATATCGGTTGGGAATTCTACGAAGGCCTCGAGAAGATCGACATCGCTCCCCAGGGCGGTAACGGCCCTGCTCTCAAAGCCGTTGCGTCGGGCATCGCCAAATACGGCATTATCGTTGACGCCAATGTGCTTCGCGCCAAGGCGCAGGGATCTCCCATCGACTATATTGTACCCGAAGACGGCGTTTCCTTCATCACAGAACCTGTTGCGATAATGGCCCATACTGACAAGGTCGATGCGGCCAAAAAATTCGTGGATTTTTTGCTCTCCAAACCCGCGCAGGAACTGGTCGCCATGCAGAACAACATACCCCTGCATCCTGACGTTGCGCCACCCGAAGGATTCCCGAAACTCGAAGACATGAAACTTCTTGGCTTCGACACCGATGAAGCGGTCAAGACCAACGAGTCGGTTCGGGAGCAATTCGCCGAAATATTCGACGGCTAGCGACAGCTCCGACTCCGCCGACCTGGCCCGGAAGATTTCCTGGCCATGATTCCGAGGCAGTGCATGACGACTTCCAGCCACAAAGATTCCACAGAGAATTTGCCGGAAGCCGTCATGCACCAACATTCGATCTGTTGCGGGCGTTGAATGAGATCTCGCTGAATGAGTTCTCGATTATCCGGTCTTGCTGATCGGCTGACGCCGCTTCAGGGCAAAGCAGCCACCGTTTTTCGGCCCCGGGGAATCTCAACGGAGTGGATTGCTCTGGGCGTGCTGACAGTTTTCGTCTGCACCCTGTCTGTCCTGCCGCTGCTGCGCCTGAGCTGGGCCGCTCTATTGCCTGGCGGAATCTTTGACCCGGACCGGATCGTGGAGATTTTGGCCGGGAAGCGCGTATTTGCGGCAACGTTGAATTCGTTGAAAATCTCTTTAGGCGCGACTCTCATGGCTGTGGTCCTGGGTGTCGCCAGCGCTCTTTTGGTCGCGGTCACTGACATGAAGGGCAAATCTGCGTGGGTGTTCGGTTTGGTCCTTCCGCTGATGATCCCGCCGCAGGTCACAGCGCTGGCCTGGATACAGGCCTTTTCACCATCCAGTCCAGTTCTTGGCTATTTGGGCCTTAGTTTGCCGCCGGGTCAGCGCCACCCGCTCTATTCCGAAGGCGGCATCATCATGCTTTTGGGGCTTTACAATGTGCCGCTCGTGTTTCTTGTGGTGCGTGCCGGGTTGCGGCGTCTGCCCGGGGACCTGATCGAGGTGGCGCGGGCGGCCGGTGCAGGACCGCTGCGCTTGCTCTTTACCATCGTCCTGCCCCTCGTGAGGTCGGGAATATTCGCCGGTGCAGCGCTTGCTTTCGTCTCCTCGATCGGCAACTTCGGCATTCAAGCCATGTTGGGCATTCCGGCGCGGGTGCCCACGTTAATCACTCTTATCTACCAAAGGCTCAATTCCTACGGCACTACGGTACTCAACGACATGGCACTGTTAGCTTTGCTGCTGGCTGCAATCACGGTTGTTGCGTTGATACTTGCTGGCTGGCTGGGTCGTTGGGGCGACCAAAGAATCGTCGGCAGCGCCCGCCCGCTCCGCCTGCCGTTGGGGCGATGGCAAACACCGGTGCGGATCGCCGCCTGGGGTTTTCTCGGAGCTACACTGTTGCTGCCGCTAAGCTCGCTTCTAGCGAGTTCGCTGGTGTCCGGCTACGGGCAGGAATTGAACTGGCAGACCCTGACACTGGAGCACTACCGGAACGCTATATTTCGCCATTCGGCCATTCGAAACGCCTTTGGCACAAGTCTGTGGCTGACACTTACGGCCGTGGTCGTCCTGAGCATTGCGTCAGTGCTGCTGGGCTATTTCCTGACTTGGCGCACGGGTCTGTTGGCGCGGTGTTTGCAAATGGCCAGCGAACTTGCCTATGCGCTGCCCGGCGTCATTATCGGTGTCTCGATGATTGTATTTTTCCTAAAACCTCTGCCCCTGTTCAACGTCAGTCTCTACGGGACCGTATGGATTATCCTTGCGGCTTATCTGTCCAATTTTCTCGCGCTTGCCCTGCGCCCCGTACTGGGGGGCTTCGCCCAGCTGGATCAAGGGCTCGACGAAGCCGCCCGCATTGTGGGCGCAGGTTTCCTTTCTCGCTTCAAGGATGTCATTGTCCCTATGATCGCCCCGGCGGGTATGGCGGGTGCGATCGTCGTCTTCATGTCGGCAATCAATGAGATCCAAATTTCGATCCTGCTGGTTACCTCCACGTCGCAGACCATCGGTCCTATGATCATCTTCCTGGAAGAAGCGGGATCCTCGACCCTCGCGGCTGCGGTCGGATGTCTGATCGTGGTTTTGGTGCTGGTACTGATGGCCATCAGCAGCCTGTTTTCGCACCGATTGCCGAATGGAGTTCTGCCGTGGAGCGACTGACCATCCTTAGCAGGCTGGGCGGCAAGCTGCCCGCCGCCTTTCTTGTCGAGACAAGGGGGGCGGCCTTACTGCTGGACCTTGGAGAAGGACCGGAACCGGGTGTGCGGCCCCGGCTGAACGATCTGCCGCCACTCGACGCGATTATCGTAACTCACGCCCACAATGACCACTGCGGCGCTCTGGATCTCATTGCCGCTCTGGGCAGTCCGCCAGTCTTTGCGACGCCCGGCACATGGTGGCAGATGCAAAGTCAATTTCCTGCGCTTGTTCGTGCTGTGGACGATCATGCCCACCGCGGAATCCTGCCTGCACATGGCAGGATCGAGATCGCGGGAGTACCCATTCGGACCGGCCGGTCCGGCCACGCCATTGGCGGCGTTTGGCTACATTTGGATACCACGAGCGGCAGCTTATTCTACAGCGGCGACTGGAGTCGTGAAAGCCGTCTTCTTCCATTTGACATTCCGCCTCGGGCGGAAATCGCCATCTTGGACGCTTCATACGGAGACCGTCGCGAGGGGATCGACGATCAACTCGCACCGCTTGCCGCTGCGGTCGAGAAAGGTGGCGTTCTACCAGTGCCCGGTGCAGGTCGAGGTCCGGAAATGGCCCTTAGGCTAGCCGACACCGGGCAAGTGCCCTATCTTTGCCCGGACATTGCAGCAGAGATCGATCATCTTGTCACATCGCCTTTATCAGACTGTTCCTCCACGATGAAGCAAAGTCTTTCACGCCTGCCCAGACAGATCGCGGACGCTTGTTCCGCCAGTCCTTCGGACCTGATTGTGTGTACCCAAGCGAATGCGGATTCCGGGATGGCCTCTGCTTTGCTCGACCAAGAGACTTGCAACGGTGCGAGGTTCCGCTTCGTCTTTTCGGGGCATGTGCCCGCTGGGACGCCCGCGGCGCGGCTTTTATCCGAGCGGCAGGCACACTGGTATGGCTGGAATGTTCATCCTCGTCTGCAGGACAATCTCTGGCTTGCCGAAAGCATCGGCGCCACCAGAGTGATTCCTGCATTCATCGAGCTGTCGCAAGCGCCGACGCTCTGCCGGGCGTTGGGGGACCGTCTTTGCACTTATCGCCAGATCCCGCTCTAGGGTCAGGACCCGTTAATGGTTGACAGATGCGGCTGTGCCCGATTCACTGCCTGACAACAACAAACCGGGCAGTGGGCAGCAGCGTGCGTGATCCTTTCTGGCTGACTGAGGCGCAGCTTGAACGCCTCCGGCCGTTTTTCCCCAAGTCAAGGGGCGTCCCCAGGGTTGATGACAGGCGGGTTCTGAGCGGCATAATATTCATAAACCGCAATGGTTTAAGGTGGCGGGACGCGCCGGCGGAGCACGGCCCCCACAAGACGCTGTGCAACCGCTGGAAACGCTGGAGAAGGCTGGGCGTCTTCGCCCGCATGCCTGAGGGGCTTGCGGGCGGGGAGGATCCCGGCGGAATGCTGATGACCGACGCCACCCATCTCAAGGCCCGCCGGACCGCAGCGGGCCTCCGGCTCAAAAAAGGGGGTCCGGAGGGCAGACCGGGCGGACCAAAGGCGGTCTGAACTCCAAGCTTCACACGGTGACCGACGGGTCTGGACGGCCGCTGCGGATGCTCCTGACCGCCGACCGCGGCTATGACGCCGACTGGCTGCGCAGGCCACCGAAAGAAAAGGACATCTCTCCCTGCATACCGTCAAGAAAGAACCGGCGCGCGCTGATCCCCCATGATGCGGAGCTCTGCAGGAAACGCCATAAAATCGAGAACAGTTTCGGCGCGCTCAAGGACTGGCGGCGCGTCGCCACGCGTTATGACCGATGTCCGGAGGTCTTCCTCTCCGCCTGCATGCTTGCCGCAGTCGTCAAGTTCTGGTTATAGGTCCTGACCCTAGTCTGCCACGTCCGCTCGGTATTGCGGCTGATACCGAATTTTCCTGCGCCTCGAACACAAAAGTTCTTTCAATGCTGGTTAGCGCCATCGACCGAGTTCGTGACTACAAAAATGTTGACGATTCATACACTTTGGCTGACATGCTGTGATTGGCTCGGTGGCTACCTGCATCCGGGGAGGCATTCGCAAATTCGTTCGCGAAGAAATCGACCCGCACAGTGTGCGCGCAAGTTAAGGTACCGCAATCATGTCCAAAGGTTTCGTTACTTCTGTTGAAGCCGCCCGGCTCGCCGGAGTATCCCGCGCAACGGTATCGCGCTGTTTCTCCCATAGTCACATCGTTTCGCCGGAATTGCGTGCCCGGGTTCAAGCCGCCTCGCCGTGATCGATGCCGTGGACCTGGCGGTGTCGAAGGTCGCGCGTTTCAGCGAACGGGACCGGGAAGACATCCAGGTGCTGGCACAACTCGGCCTCGTGGACATGGAGGTCTTCGCGAGCCGTGCCGAAGAGGCTCTGTCCTGCTATGTCGGGGACCTGACCTTCGTCCATTCCAATCTTGCCGGCGCCAAGGAGATAATCGAAACGGCCAGCGCACGGACGTTCGAAACACCGCCCGGGTTTCGGAAGCACCAAGAGCATCAAACCTGAAGGCGGGGCTTTGGAGCCAGACAATGCCGGTCCTGACAATGCGTTCGGCTTGCCGGACCCCTTCAAACCGCCACGGCCGACGTGACTTGACCTGACGTCGTCCGGATCAAAACCCGGTTCCCGGATGCTTTTCCGTCAAAAAAACGGCGCCCTGAGCCGCAATCAGCATGAAACATCGGGTTCAGGTACGGGTCGATTCCGGTAGGGGGCAGGATCGTACGTTAAGCACGTGAAGCCGCCATTTTTCGCCGCAGGTATTCGCCCGTGAGCAGGATGTGAGCCCACCCGAGCGGTGAGATGTGTCTGAGCAGATCCAGTGGCGTCGCAAGGCCAGCCAGTTCACGTTCCTGTACCGCGCGTCCGAGTTGCTCGGTGTTCCAGTAGATGATGATCGCTGCGAGAAGGTTGAGCCCCGCAATCCGGAAGTGCTGGGCTTCGGATGTCCGGTCGCGGATCTCTCCCTGGCGTCCGATCCGCAGTGCACTATTAACACGAGGAGAGTCCGCGAGAAGGTAGCGGGGTCCGGTGCCCAGGCGGCCGGCCGCGTCGTCGGGGTTGTAGAGGGCGCACGTGTCGAGCGACAGGCAGCCGCAGCCAATGCACGACGATAGCTTGTCCCGCAGGCGCTCGAGGGCGGCGATCCGTTCGTCGAGCCACGGTTTCCATCGCCTCGTGAGCCGGTCCCAATCCTCGCGGGTCGGGGCA
>CBDCSZ010000051.1:0-222595 GCA_965221935.1 Paracoccaceae bacterium | reverse complement strand
CGATGAAAGTGGCGATCACGGACTTGTCGCCATCGACCCGCAATACCCCGTCTTCGCCCTCGTGTTCTGCGCCATGCGCAAGGCCGATTATATTGCCGGCATCGGTCCCGCCGTTCAACGTTTCAAGTTCGACGTGTGGGGGCACGACGCGGTTGTCCTCCACGAACATGACATCCGCAAGAGCAAGGGACCGTTCGCTATCCTGCTGACCGACAGGGCACTGCGCGACCGGTTCCACAGCAATCTCAACAGCCTGGTCGAAGCGGCGCCCATGACGATCTTTGCGGCCGTCATCGAAAAGGACCGCCTGCGAAGGAGATATGCCGACACCCAGAACCCCTACCGGGTCGCGCTCCATTATCTGCATGGAACAGCTGCACGCCATGCTGAGCGAGGAGAAGCAGCATGGCAGGACGGTCCATGTCATCTTCGAGAGCCGGGGCAGAAAGGAGGATCGGGAACTCGAACTGGAGTTTCGTCGGATCGCAGCCAACGACGGGAGCCCTGGTCCTGGCCGGCAGGACTTCGGCCTGTTCGATTTCCAGCCGGTGTTCGTGCCGAAGGCGGCGAACTCCGTTGGGCTGCAACTCGCTGACCTGACGGCGCGGCCCATCGCGCTGTCGCAACTGCGTCCGAACCAGCCCAACCGCGCCTTCGAGATTGTGCGGCCGAAGATGGGCGGATTGGCTCGACTGCCGTGAATGCCCGAGGCCGGGAAAACAAAAGGGCCCCGGAAACTCCAAGACCCTTCTGTCGACCGGGAAATTCCCAATCCTTTGACCGAACTATATACCCGCGGGTGGAAGCGTTCGCAAGCGAATTCGGTTAACCTACGGCGGTTCATGCGATCACGGCCCGAGGCCGGAACCTTGAAGGCAACAATCCAATTATGGTGCTTACCATCGATTCCAGGGTGTTTGCAGACTCACGGATACAGGGGGTGACCCTGCATCCGATAGTCGGCGCGTGCGAGCTTCGGTTCGGGCTGCTGATCGTGGTTGGTGCCGAAACCGGCGGCGGGCATCGCCGTGCCGTCGTCGATGGCGCACGCGTCAGCGTCAGGGCGGACGGCAGCCGACGGGACGACCTGGGATTCGCGTGCTCCGACAGGCGGCTGGAAATCGAGGTCTTGTCTCACCAGGACAGATATTCACCGACACTGTCCTTGACGCTCCAGCCAGGCCAGCTCGCCGCGATTGAAAAACTGCGGGGCGTCGGCGATCTTCACTTCGATCTCGAAATTATGGGGACAGGCTACGACCGAAGGGGCGCATCTCCTGTTCAGGATTCCTTGCGGTGCCATGTCCCCCGGTCCGATTGGATCGAGAAACTCCGGGCGGCGGAAGCGCGCGATATCCTGCTTCTGGAGGTGCCGTTGCCTTTCCCCGAACGATCGGAGCGCTGGCAGAGGGTCGCAGATGAACTCTTGCGGGCCGAGAACCGGTTCCGCAATGGCGACTATCATGCCTGTGTCGGCACTTGCCGGACGACCGTGGAGGAGTAGGGCTGTCAGGTAGCCGGTCGTTCGGATTGGGCTGGGCCGTATCTTGACTATCTCTCGTCCAAAGCTCGCGAAATGTCGAAGAGCGAGCGTTTGGGGGCGATATTGGGCACGCTCCGTCACTACACGAACCAAGCCCACCATGGGCAAAGCGAGGGGGGCGAAGTCAACTATTCGCGAGCCGACGCCCAGCTCATTCTGACATTGACGGCCACTTTCGGGCATATCCCCATTGAATTCGAACTTCACAGTTCACATCGCAATCAGATACACGCAACGGACGAAATTGAGATGCCTCGAACCGGATGCCGGACTTGACCAGGATTCTTCACACCGCGGATTTACATCTCGACTCTCCCCTGAAAACCCTGGCTCTGCGCGACGAAGAACTGCGGCAAGAGGTGGAATCCGCGACACGGGCGGCATTCACCCGCATCGTGGACACTGCCCTGTCCGAAAGGGCGGCGGCAGTGCTTGTCGTCGGAGACCTTTTCGACGGAGCCGAACGCAGCGCGCACACGGCGGCTTTTTTGTTGCGAGAGTTGGACCGGCTGCGCGGCGGCGAAATCAGGCTCTTCTATATCAAGGGCAACCACGATGCCGAAAACCCGATCACGGGCGAGTTCGACCCGCCGGAGAATGTCCATGTCTTTGGCGCGCGCGGAGGCAAAGTGCAGCTCAGGGACGGAATCTGGATTCACGGTGTCAGCTTTTCGGGCCGCCATGTGCCCGACAGCCTGCTGCCGCGTTTTTCCGCGCCGGTTGCCGGGGCGGTCAACATTGCGATGCTCCACACCTCGCTTGCCGGCGCAGCCGGGCATGACGTCTATGCCCCGTGCTCGGCCGTTGATCTGGCTGACATGCAATTCGACTACTGGGCGCTTGGGCATGTGCATCGGCGGCAAGTCCACAGTCAGCATCCGTGGATCGTTATGCCAGGCATGCCTCAGGGGCGGCACATCGGCGAGCCCGGCCCCAAATCCGCAACCCTCTTGACCGTTGCGGACGGACGGATCACGATTGAGGAGGCGCTGACCTCTGCCGTTGAATTCCGTGCCAGCGCGCTCGACGTAACAAGGACGGAAAGCGACGAGGCGCTGCGCGCCGATTTGCGGACGCATCTGCAGAGGGAAGCTTCGGCGCTGCAATCCCGCTCAGGTGTCTTGCGCCTGACGCTTACGGGAGCGCCGCCCCGCTACTGGCAAATTTTGCGCGACCTGGATGTTTGGGCCAATCAGGCCAGCGACATGGCGCGCGAGACGGGAAGGCTCTGGCTGGAGAAGCTGGTTCTGGATCTGAATCCCCCCGGCGCGGAGGAAAGCGCCGCCAGCGCCATAGGCGAGCTTGCGCGGATCATGGCATTGATCCGTACGGAACCAGGCTTTTCTGCCCTCGCTCAGAGCGAGATTGAGACTGTTCTTGCTGACGCTCCGCCTGCGGTCCGCGCGAAGCTCTGGCCCGATGAGGCGGGCGCCAAGGCGCTGTGCGACCGCCTTGCGCGAAACGGGGTGGAACAGGTTCTCGCGCGCATGAAGGGAAGCGAAAGCTGATGCGGCTGCGAGAATTGCATCTTGAGCGCTTCGGTCATTTCACGGACCGCCGCTTCGATTTTGGAACGATGAATGGTCGGCCCGATTTCCACATCATCCACGGTTTGAACGAGGCTGGCAAGACCACCACGATGGAGGCTATTTTGCGCCTGTTCTATGGCTTCCCGCATCGTGAACCCTATGATTTCAAGCATCGGCGCCCCAACCTGAGAATTTCGGCCGTCATTGAGAGCGAGGGCGCCTCGGCGCATATCACACGCCTGCCAAGTCGCGGCGGAACGCTGGTTGACAGCTCGGGAACGCCGCTTCCGGAAACGGCAATGTCAGCGCATCTGGGAGGACTCACCGATAACGATTATCGCAGTCTTCTCTGCCTTGACGATGACACAATCGAACGCGGCGGAGAAGAGATCGCGCAGGCGCGCGGCGATATGGGAAGGCTTTTGTTTTCGGCCGCGGCGGGAGTGGCGGAGCTCAGCACAGTGTTGGACGCGGTGCTGGCGGAGGCAGGCGAATTGTGGCGCAAGCGCGCGAGCACGACACGCTTGGCAACGTTGAAACGCGAACGCGCCGCTGTGGAAAAGGAAATCCGCGGCCGAGACGTGACCGCCAATGCCTGGCGCGGTTTGAGGACGAAGCTGTCGGATCGGCGCTTGGAAGAGGCCGAGGCGCGTGCGGCCCTGGACAACCTGCGCAGAGACGCCGCGCAGCTGGACGCCCGGCGCCGTTCACTTCCCAGGCTGGCTGAATTCGAACGGCTGGAGGGACAGATCGCGCCCTTTGCGGATTACCCGGAGCAGCTGGATTTTGACCCCGAACGGCTGGTCGTCCTGTCGCAGGACGATGTGCGGGAGCGCGCCAATGTGGAACGTCTCGCCAGCGACATCGCGGAACTGTCCAAGAAACGGAACATCATCCGGCGGATGCCCGAGCTTCTGAAACTGTCAGGAAAGCTCGACGCGATTGAGGATCTGCGAAGCCGCGACGCGACAGCGGGAATGGACCTTGACCGCCGTCGCGCCACAGTTGTCGAACAAGATGCGGAAATGGCCCGCGCGGCCCGCGATCTTGACGCGGCGGAAGGCGCAGACCCGAGCGCTTTGGTCCTTTCTCTTTCTGAGATCAGTCGGCTGGAGACCGCCCGAGATGTCTTCCACAGAGCCCGAGACTCGGCTGCAACAGAGAAACGTGAAATGGCAGCCCTGACTGAACAGCTCGCTGGGGCAAAAGCGGACCTTGAGCGGCACGTCTCGCGGATCCTTCCCGGGCAAGATCCGGGCGAAATTCTTGCCCGTCACGACGCCGACAGCCTCGCCCCCGCTTGGGCGAAGGCACAACAGGCCATCGGCGCGGCGGAAGCTGGATTCCGAACTTCGCTGGATGCGCTGCAGCGGGGAACCGTGACGTTCGATGCGCTGCCGGATTGCCCTGTGACAGAAGCGCAGGCCCGCAGACGCTGCGAACAGTTTGACGCAGTCGCCCGGCGGATCGAGACCGCCGAGGAAACCCTCGAACAGCAAAACGAAACCGCCGCGGCGCGCGCTGCCGAGGCCGGTCAACTCACATTCGGCGGAGCGGTTGTTTCCGATGCCGAAGCCGAGGCGCTGCATGACCAACGCGAACGGCTCTGGCATGCGCACCGCCGGACGCTTACGGCGGTAAGCGCCGATCACTTTGAGGCATCAATGCGGCAGGTGGATGGGATGGCGAGGACGCGGCTTGCGCAGTCGCGGGATCTCGGGCAGTTGCGCCAGATCGAAAAGGCGCAGGCGGAGGCAGAAGCCCGCGTCAAAGTGGTTGCGAAACGGCTGGGCAGCCTGTGTGAACAGCGAGACGCCCTGTTGGCGGAGATCGATGCCTCCGCATCTGCGATCGGCCTTCCCACGCCGTTGCCTCCCGGCGACTGGAGCGACTGGATTGCGGCGCGCGCGGCGGCGGACGCGGAGAGGCGCGTGCTCAAACGCATTCGCTCGACTCACGCCTCCACGCTTGAGCGGGCGGCTAGGCTTCTGGAAGACCTGCGCCCGCTGGTGGGGTTGGCGGATCCGGAATTTGACGCCGCGCTATCCCGCGCCCGCGATCTGGCCAAGACAACGCGGCAACAGCTAGACGCGGCATCTCAGGCAAAAGCCCGTTGCGGCCAGCTTGAAGCGGACCTGGCGACGCGCAGATCCCGCTTGGAAGAGACGCAAGAAGCGGCAGGGCGCGCGATACGGGGCTGGGAGACGATTGTGACCGACCTTTTGCGAGGTCAAGTTGCCCCTGCAACGCTGGAAGCTTCGCTCGATCCGCTGCGCTCCATGCGTGAGGCTGAAGCCACGCGCGCCAATGCCGCGCGGCGGGTCAGGACAATGGAAGAAGACCGAAGGCGATTCGCGGCGGAAGTCGCTGACCTCGCCGCCGCGCATGACTTGCCGGAAGCGGAAACTCCTGCAGAGACCTTTACCGAACTGCGGGCGCAGGCCAGGGCAGCTGAGGAAGCCGAGGCAGTCTTCAAGCGTTATACTAAAGACATTGAATCGGCGGAAAGTCACAGACGAAATTGCAGAACCCGGCTGGACGAGATTGCCTCGGAACAGCAAACCTTGGGGAGGATCTTTCCCGATAGAACTGATGTCGGCACGATCCAAGGTTTGCGAAAAGCCGCCGCAGTGGCACAACAGGTGAACTCCGATCGCGCTCGCCGGGCGGATCTTGAATCAGCCCTTCTGTCGGAACTGTCGGCGCCCGATCTCGAAGCCGCCCGCACCCTGCTCGACGGGGCCGACCACGCATCCCTGGAGGCAGAGGCCAACAGCCTTGTAACGGATCTCAAGACTGCCGATGCGGCGCTGACCCGTGCAACCGAAGCCCGTGTGGCCGCCGAGCAGGCCCTGTCACAGGTCACGGGCGATACCGGGGTCGCCGCACTCACAGAACGAAGAACGTCCCTGGATTTGCAAATGGAAGAGTATATACTCAGACATCTCGAACTGCGGCTCGGCCACAGGCTGGCTGACGAGGCGATCCGCCGGTATCGGGATGCTCACCGCAGCGGCATGATGGATGCGACCGAACGAAGCTTTGCGGCGCTGACCCGCGGCGCTTACACACAGCTGAAGAGTCAGCCCGAGAGGGACGGCGAGATTCTGCTGGCCGTTGACACCGAAGACACCGCGAAACGGGTTGCTGAAATGTCCAAGAGCACGCGTTTCCAACTTTACCTCGCCCTGCGTGCCGCGGCACATGAACAGCTCGTGACTCAGGGCATTTGTCTGCCATTCTTCTGCGACGATATTTTCGAGACTTTCGACGAAGAACGAACCAGTGCCGCATGCCGCGTCATGGAACAGATCAGCCGGGCAGGACAGGCAATATACCTTACGCATCACCGCCATGTGCTCGATATCGCCGAGACTGTCTGTGACACCGCGCCTATGGTGCACGAACTCTGACAAAAGGGGCGCGAACGGCAAGGTGCCACGGGTGGCGCAATTGACCGGGTTTTTGCTGGCATTGACCCCTTTGGCCCGGTGCCAGCCATTCTCCTGTAGGCGCAGTATATCGCTTTCCGGTCACATTGCCTGAGAGGCCGCTTTCCGCTTGGAAAGCGGTTGAAACGGCCGGCCTTGCGTCTTCTGCGGATTGCGCATCGTGCATCATCGCTGCGTTGTGTGGCAGAAGTCCCGCCCGATCGCCGTTTCCCTTCCGGAAAGGCAAAATGCCGGTGGAATCTGATATCCGGAAGGGACAAGCCGTCGATCTTGGGACAGATTATATTTGATATGCCGGTTGGCGGTGTGCACTGATCAAAGAGAACACGCAGCATGCGGTTCTTTGCCAAAGGTCCCAGCATTCCGGACTGGCATTTGGTGAGACAAGAAAGGAACGCCAAATGCATTCTGTCGAACCGGCGCCTGCGATAGCATTCGGTTGACGAATGAATTGCAAAGTCAAACCCAAATTGTCAATTAACGGGTGGAGCCTGGCACTATTGTTGTGCAGCAATACTCTCATGCGTGCCGACAGAGTCCCGGAACCGGCTCAACGGCAAATGAAACTCTTTTGCAAGACTCTCTAACTGTGCTCCATTGACGGCATCTTCTGGAAACTATCCATATCGCCGGACAAATTTGATTTGTGGGGACATTGGAATTCGTCTCAAATGCATACCGAACCATCGACGTTTATGTGACTCTGGCAAGAGCGCCTGTGTGCGGCAGTCCAGAAGGTCCGTAGCCGGTCTGAATCAAGACTTGGTCTTGTTGCCCGCAGTAGACTTCAATCCGTTCAAGTGGTCTGCGAGCCTTCTCAAACGGCCAAGCCTCGAACTTCGTTGCCGCTCTGACAAGTCCGGCCATGGTCACGCCCGTTCTTCGGGAAATCTCTGACTGCCGACTGTTGCCGCGCAAATGCAGCGTCAATAGAATCCGGTTCAGCGGCAACAGGATTGGTCTGCGGGCATGCGCACATCTCAGGAACAACTGATATCCTTGTCTCCCCGTCCGGGCCGTGACTGCCAAAACGCGGAAACTCCAGCAGCAATTCCCAACCTGCATTACCTCCCACCCAGACATTTACCCGATGGACGATTGCAATGTCGCCATCGACTTTCGCACGGACGGCATGCGGGGCCGGACGCGGGTTGATGACGCTTTACAGATGATCTGGGAAGGCGCTGCTTCCAAACTGAGGCGTGTCCGTATCCGGTAGTGACAGAAACCTCTTCATTCTCATTCCCGCCGCCATTTCCGATGATGAACAGTTAGACCGACATGAATGGTTTGAACGCAGTTCCAGAAAGGTCCTTGGACGGGTGGAGCGCGGCGAAGCTCCTCGGGTGGAGTCGCGAAAATTCATTCCACTGGAGGCAGCTGCGAGGATTCCGTTGACCGGATGGACTATTGTGACCTGCGCGAATTGGCCAATCCTGCGGCAAAAAACACGGCCCGCAAAGATCAATTGCTCGAAGGATGGTATACGCTTGGCGTCGCAGATGTTGCGGGGGCGAGGCGCAGCGTCCAGCCCTCCCCCTGGAAGGGAATTCTCTGCCACGCCGATATTCTCCTCCCCTGGCCCGGGGCAACGGCATTTCATTTTACGGCGATGAATTCGGCCCTGTCCTTCGCGCGGTGACAAAGGTCCAATTCCGCAGTGTTTTTCATCTGCAGGTTTTTTTCACCGCCGGGCGTGTGCCGGCTCGGTGACGTATCGGCTTTTCGCGGCGGCGGCGCGTTGCATCATCGCTTTCCGAAGGGGCGGACCCGGGCACTCAGCGGTTGATGCTGGTGATGATATTCCGGGGTTATTGGGCAGATTGATTCTCAACCTGGCCTGAATTGTTGCCGACGGACACGATCCGAAATCCTATGTGAACTCTCCAAAGAATTTGGGCTCCATTGCCTCAACGGCGCGCCCGGGCCGCGGCGCTGACCTTCGGGTTGGATTTGCTCCAAAACCCGAAAACCCTGACTATGCCGGCGTTGGGGTGACAGGTCGGCCTAATCGGCTCACCGGATTACAGAGGAGCGATTTGATGAATTTCTGTAGATTTTCCGTGGAAATTGAATGTGTTTGCCTGCGGGCCGAATAGCAACGGCAATTCGTACCGTTATGCCGAAATCTGGCACTGTGCCAAGATTTTCACCGCCAAATCTCGGGGTGTTGCCGTTCGGCGTGATTCGGACGACATAGGCACCGTCACGGATTGCCTCGCATCCGACCTGTCCGCAACGTTTTGCGACCTGTTTATGGACAGGGCTCTGTGCGGGCGTCTGCAGCCGGGTCTTTCCGGACAGGGAGGCTTGGACTGAGTCTGGGGCCTTTAGCTGTCGGTCAGCGCTTCGCGCCGCAACACCTCGTTCATCCGGGTTTGCCAGCCTGGCCCTGTCGCTTTGAACTTTGCGATCACATCCTGATCCAAGCGAATCGACACCGGAATCTTCGGGTTTGAGGACCGCGGTCGCCCGCCGACATTTTTCCGCATGTTCTCTGCCAAGGCCGGGAAGGCTTCCGCGAATGGTCTGGCCTCGGCCATCTGTTCGTCGGTGACTTCGGGCGCATCCGGGTCGCTGTCTATCATCTTCTGTACTCGCCCTTCGTCCGCGTCGGCGAAAGGCTTGTGGTTCCTGTTGGTCATAGCAGGCTCCTTTCCTTGCGGCTTGCCGGGCGCATGGAGATCACCGAAACACCCTCCGTTCCCAGAAGCGCGAAAACCACGGCGATGGTCTCATCGTTCAGGCGTCCTATTGCCATATGACGATTGTTCCCGGCGGGAATCGTCACGGCATACAGGAAAAACCATTCGTCCTGATCAGCAAAGTCCAATCCATGCCGGGCAAGATTGCTTCGCCGTTTTGGCTCATCCCAAACAATCATTACCATGGTTATTGTATATACGATAACCAAGGCGCTGTTACAATCCTGTTTGGCCGCAAACTCCGATCAATTGCTCCCCGGCCAATTGTGATTCCGGTTATGTCCGTTCTGGTGGCCCGTTTCTTTTTCAAGATGCCGATTCCTGGAGCTTCCGGCGGCCCTTTTTCCACGCCCCCGGGCGATCCTCGGGATTCCTGCTCCAGCGGAATGGGCGGGCGTCATTGGCATTGTGATGCTCGGTAAAGTCCTCGATCGCCCCGGTGCACTCGTCGAGCGAGTTGCAGACCTCGTGTTTGAGCCTCTGCCGCGAGAGCTCGAAGAAGAACCCCTCAACGACGTGCATCCAGAACGACGATGCCGGGGGGAAGCAAAACGTCCAGTCGGGACGGCAATTCAGCCATCCGCTGACCTGGGCCGGCCAGTGGGAGGAGCTGTTGTCGAGAATGACTCGTACCGTGGCGCTGTGTCGCACCCGGGCGCGGGAACGCGAGGAACTCGGGCGGCTGATGACAATCCCCGGCGTCGGGCCGGTCTGCGCGATGGCGGTTCACACCTTCGCGCCGCCGATGAAGAGCTTCAAATGCGGGCGTGACTTCGCGGCCCAGGCCGGGCTGACCCTGCGGCGGCGCTCGGCCGCGGGACGGCAGAGGCTCGGCCGGATCACAAGGATGGGGCAACGCGGCCTCCGTCAGCTGCTTGTCCCGGGCGCAGCGTCCGTGCTCCGTCATGCGCGCAGGCGCGCGGAATTCGGATGATCCCTGGCTCAGGAGAATGCTGGCGGAGCAGCCGCTGAAGCTGGCGGCGGCCGCTCTTGCGAACAAGATGGCGCGCATCATCCGGCGCTGTCGGTCAACAAGGACACGTGCCGGGCGCCGGCGAAAGCTGCCGCTGGCGCACATCAGCGGCGTGGAAACGGAATTCGGGACTCTGCGGCACTGCCTTGAGGGCATGTTGAGCGGATGACCCCGGATGGCGCGGCTGTGACGAAGGACAGCACAGGGGCGAAAGGTCAGAGAGACTGGGTTGGGCAAACCGGCAAAATCCGCAGAGCTGTCAGGCATGACGCTTTGGCGATCTGGATCCGGTCCGCGAACACCATATGGGCCCGCAGCGCATGAATGCCGCATTGAAGAGGACGGACATGCGACAGCGTCTGACCGCATGCCGCGGGCTGTTCAAAATCCCGATTTCGCCACAGGTGGCGTCCAAATACGGGCAATCAATGAGGATGAGGTCGTAGCCGTCCTTCACATCTTGGATGTCGTCGCGGACCAGGTGCTCCTTCGCATGCGGATTCTACAACGCCCAAGCCAGATCCAGTGCCGAGGGAATAACATGAATGAGACTGCCGTCGTGCCACGCTTGGGCAACCGTGATTGCCTCTTTGCCGGGAATGCCCTTTTCAGCGTTCCCAAGCGTGTGCTGTTCGAAAATGCCGACGATGGTCGGATTCCTCTTCGTCAGATGCTTTTCATTGGGAATTACAAAGAAAGGTTGACACGACAGGCGGATCAGCTATGATGACGGAATGGTCAAACGGAGATACCTCGCCGCCCTGCCCAGTGCCATCTTTGGCGTTGGGCCGATTTTCAAAGACGTGCGAGATCAAATGATGGACCTTGGCTTGACAGGAGAAGCATTAGGTTTCTGGATCGGCATAGCGATTTCAACAGCAGTGGGATGCGGGCTATACGCATTCTGGCCCGACATTCGGAGGCTGTTTATTATGATTGGTGTCTTTAAGGGGGAGGCAACAAAAAAGCATCGTGAAGCGGTTGAGATTCCCCGGGGTGGCATTATCAACAATTACGGGAGCATCGGCACAGTTATCATCGACTCGGACGGAAAGTATAGGACACCGTACGACGGCAAAGGAGAGATCGTATCTCCAAATCCGCCGAAGGTGATCCCGTTGAAAGTCGAATTCCCGGAAGCAATTGGAGTTTCAGATGCATCAAGCATCACGCTTATTGGCCCTGACGGCAAGGAGAAGGAAAGACGGCGTGTTGATGGCTGAACCTAACTTCGCATCCGGGACCGTCTGGACCGGGGACAACCTGCCCATCCTGCGCGGGATCAACTCTGAATGCGTTGATCTGATCTATCTGGATCCGCCGTTCAATAGCAATCAGGACTATGCCGCGCCAATTGGCAGCAAGGCGGCGGGCGCCGCGTTCAAGGACACATGGACCCTGTCGGATGTCGATGTTCATGAGCATGGCGAGCTTGCCGACCGGAACCCGGCCGCATACGCCGTCATAGAGGCGGCGCGGCAGGCGCACGGCAAGGGCATGATGGCCTACTGCGTCATGATGGCCGTCAGTAATTCTAATTTTGGATTTTTGAGTTTTTAACGTGTTGTATCACAACGGTTTTTTGGCCCGGGGAGATTTTTTCCGCCGCAGGCGGCTGCGCGCCGGCGGCGGCCCGACGGAGGGCGAATCACCGGCCGCTGACGCCGCTCCGGCCGCCGGCTCCTGGGAAAAGGCGCGGAGAAGACCTTTAAGTTGCGGTTTTTGCTGACATTTGTACAAATTTTTGATGTGTGCATAATGCAGCGCCATGTCCCCGCTGGCCGGATACATCGCCGACATGCGCGAACTCTGCGCGTCCGCCCCGGACCGCAGGACCGGCGCCAACGCCCGCCTGGAGATGGCCGACATCGGCATGGCGGCCTTCGCCGTCTTCTTCCTGCAGTGCCCGTCCTTCCTGGCGGCGCAGGCCCAGCTCCAGTCCCGCCAGGGCCGGTCCAACGCCCGGACCCTGTTCGGCATTGACCGGCTGCCGACCGACAACCACATCCGCAGCGTGCTCGACGGCGCGCCGCCGGAGCGCTTCGATTCCATCTTCACCCGGATCGTCGACCGGCTTGACGGGCGGCTGCTGATCGCCCTTGACGGCACCGAGTGTTTCACCTCCTGCAGCATCGGCTGCCGGAACTGCTCGCAGCGGAAACTGGCGGGCGGGCGGACACAGAACTTCCACGCCGTGCCCGGCGCCGGCATCGTCGCCCCGGGAACCTCGCGCCTCCTGCCGCTGCCGCCGGAGTTCATCCGCCCGCAGGACGGGGCCGGGAAACAAGACTGCGAGACCAACGCCGCCAAGCGCTGGCTGCGGCGGACCGGATCCGGCCTGGCCCGGCTCAGACCGGTTTATCCCGGCGACGACCTCTACTGCCGCCAGCCGCTCTGCGAGGCCGTGCTGGCCGCCGGCGGAAGCTTCATCCTGACCTGCAAGCCGAGCTCGCACACAACGCTTTACGAGTATATTCAAGGGGTTGAGACCGGCTGTCTGACCCGGACCGAGGGCCGGAAAAAGAAAAAGCGCCGGCTGCGCTGCCGCTGGATGAGCGGTCTGCCGATCCGCGACGGAAAGGACGCGCTGGAAGTCAACTGGTTCGAAGTCACCATCACATCGCCGTCAGGACAGCAGCTCTGCCGCAACAGCTTCGCCACCGACCTCCCGGTCGGCCCGGACAGCGTCGCCGAACTGGCCGACTGCGCCCGGTCCCGGTGGAAAGTGGAGAACAACGCCTTCAAGGCTCTCAAGGACGGATACCATCTCGAGCACAACTTCGGGCACGGCAAAGAAACCCTGGCCAGCCTGCTGGCGGCCTTCAACCTGATCGCGTTCCTGATGCAGAGCGCCAGCGACCTGGTCTGCGAAAGCTGGCGGGAGGCCCGGGCAAAGCTCGCCGCCCGCTGCCGGCTTCTTGACAACATAAAGTTCCTGGCCGTTTACGCCGTGCACGACGGCTGGGACGCCGTGATGCGGACAATCATCACCGGCGAGCTGCCGGAACAGCCTCCGTAGCCGGAACCGGCGGCCCCGCCCTTTCCGCCGAAACACAGCAGAAATCCGCCCGGAAACGCAGCCGAAAGTGAAGGAAAAACCGATGTGAACGCATAATTAGAATTACTGTGATGGCCGTCCGGTTGCTTGAAATGCACCGAATCCTAAAGCCAACCGGGAGCATCTACCTGCATTGCGATGATACCGCCGGACATTATCTCAAGCTGTTGATGGACGGGATTTTCGGGGCGAAGCGCTTCCAAAACGCGATCACTTGGCGGAGAGCAATTTCCCACAATGACGCGGGACGGTATGGCCGCATTTCAGACTGCATCCTGTTTTACACCGCGAGCGATGAATACACATGGAACGACATTCGCGACGAGCAAGATGATGAAATGCTCGAAAAGTCCTATCCAAGAATTGACGAAGACGGAAAGCGTTTCCGGTCGGATAACCTTACTGGCCCGAAGCATGGCGCGGGAGGCGGTGAGTCAGTAATGGAATGGCATGGCTACGATGTAGCGTCTCGCAATCGGGTTTGGTCTCCCCCGAAGACCGGCACCTATGCCACGTATATCGAGAAACACTGGATACCGGGCTACAGGGACATCAAGGGCGTCCATGCGCGGCTCGATGCTCTGGACGCCGCCGGGCTGATTTGGCATCCGTCGCGAGGCTTTTGGCCGGGACTGAAACGCTATGCCGAAGCGGACGCCGGGAAGCCGCTACAGGACATCATCTACACGCCGACCGGCTTGACCAACTATTCGGGCGCGGAACGGACCAGCTATTCGACGCAGAAGCCAATTGCGCTCCTTGACCGCATAATCGAGGCGAGTTCCAACACCGGCGACATGGTTCTGGACCCGTTCTGCGGCTGTGCGACAACGTTGGTGTCAGCGCAGTGGCTTGGCAGGCAATGGGCTGGAATCGATCTTTCATCGTTGGCAGTCACGCTTGTCAATAACAGGATAAATGACAAACCTACGCTGTTTGGCGGTGCCACATCCCTTGACTCCCCTCCTGTGCGAACTGATCTTGGTGAACTGCCCAACTACCGGACGTACAGGCACCGGCTCTATGGTGAGCAAGAAGGCGTGTGCGTCGGCTGCGACACGCATTTCCCGTTCCGCGTCATGGAGGTGGACCGCATTCTTCCGCGTTCAAGAGGCGGTCAGGACAATCCTGAAAACCTTCAACTGCTTTGTTCCGGCTGCAACCGCAGCAAGGGCAACAAAACAATGGCCGAATGGAGGGCTACACAACGGTAATTGTTGTTATAATTGCAATTTAATTAGCAATTTTGTGCACTAAATGGTAAATACCACCAAGCAAGGAGACCGCCATGACAGAATCGGAACATCGCCCGGAGGTGCTGGTTAAGCCCAGCGCCTACCAGCCGACCAAGTCCGAACTTGAAGAAGACGTGCGGATAGAAGCCTCGCCAGAGGACGTGATCCGCGCCGCGTTCAGCCAGATCAAGAATCGTCCTTCGGTCAGTCAGTGAATTGCGGGCAACCGATGCCGCTCTATGCCATAATTTTGGACAAGCCAGATGAAGGCACTTGGACCAACGTCCGCGCAAAGTGGCCGAAAAACTTTGTCTTGGACAATCGACTGGCTTTTATCAGCGCTGACGATGTGTTGACGTTCGAAATTGCCCGCGACGCAGGAATAGGCGCGGAAGGCGCCAGCGGAATCGTCATTCAAATGGACTTCTTTTCTGGGCGCACCAATGCTTCATTGGTCGAATGGGTTTCCAAGAACAGTGGCTGAACCCCAAGGCAATGTAACGGAACTTCAAGCGCACCGAAATGTTTCAGGTAACGGTGGATCTGGCAATGGATTCGATGGGCGGTTGCGCAATCTCGAAGTGCAAGTGGCTCGTATCGATGAACGTGTGGCCAACATGCAAGAGAACATGGCGACAAAGGAGGGCATTGCCAACCTGAGGTCATGGATTCTCGGCGGTGCACTGGCAGCCATCGTCATTGCCGCCGGCATCGCCGCAACGGTTGTCAAGGCGTTCTTCTAGCTTTAGGACACCAACTGACCATACATAAGCCTGTTTCCCGTTCTGGCTTCCGCGCCCATCGCAACACCGGGTCAAGTGTCTTGGCACTTTCACATATAATTCCCAAGGGAAAGAAGACGATGGCCGAATGGAGGGCATCACAATGACCCGCGGTGTCCCGATGCTTGATCCGAAGGTGCACCTGCGAGGAGCGACACCGGAGAAGCTGGCAAAGGCACTGTTCCGGCGAGTTGAGCCGTTAAGTCCGGCCCGCGTTGGAAAGCCCGTTGCAGGCAATGAGGTCGCGGTAGAGGAGGTTGCGTCCGACCAATCCGGCGACGGTGTCCCGCATCTGGCAGAGCGTGTCTGAATCCCTGATGTTGTGCTTGCCAGCAAACTCGGAGGCGTAGCGCTGCAGGTGCTTTGGCGAAATCTTGTGGAAGGTTCCCTTGTGCGCCCGCTTGAGCATGGCCCAGAACGATTCGATTCCGTTCGTATGCGCCATGCCATTCACATATTCGCTGACGCTATGCTTGACTGTTTCATGCGGATTTGGGATGCCTTCATAGACCGCCGCGTCGTCTGTATAAACCACGGTGTCAGGGTCGGTCATGTCGGCCACGAAGCCTTGCAGCGTGTCCTTGCAGGTCGCGGTCACGACCTTCGCATTGACCATGTTGCTGGCCCGGCATTTGGCCCCAACAACAGCAGTCATGTCCACCGGGCCGCGTCCGGTGGCTTCTTTGCGCTTGGCATTTGGCATGTTCTTACGCTTGCCGCCCATATAGGTTTCATCAAATTCCACAGGACCATCAAAATGGGCCTTCTTCACCGTCCGCCCATGCTTCCCGGATGCGCTGGAGCATGAACCATGCTGTAGGCTGCGACACGCCAAGGTCGCGTTGCAGCTTCATGGACGAGACCGACTTGAGATTGGTCAGGCACAGGTAGATGGCAATCGCCCATTTGCGAAGCGGAACCTTGGATGCCTGCATGGCGGTTCCGGTCTTGACGCTGAAATACCCCCGGCAGCCCGTGCACCAGTAGGGCATCTTCTTGTGGCTGGCCTCACGGGTGCGTGTCGAGCCGCACTTCGGGCAGTGCCGGCCTTCCGGCCAGATCACGGATTCAAACCATTCCGCAGCCGCTTTCTCGGTGGGAAACATGTCCATCATCTGAACCAGTGTCAAACCTTCGCGGTGCGATTTTCCCGGTGCCGTGCGAGCCATCTTCCATCTCCATTGTCTATGACTCTTATATAGGCATTCACAATGACAATGTCAACCTTTCTTTGTAATTCCCTTTTCATTCTGGTCATTGCCGAGCGCAAACTGAATCAGGTTGAATTGAGGATCGAGATCAACCACCGGCGCGCGCGAGTTTGCGCGGCAGGCACAAAACCAGCCGGCATTCGCCGTCAACGTCGACTTTCCGCCACCGCCCTTCATGTTCACCATTGCGACGATGACGCACGTCGATGCCGACGTGCCGCACATTTCGAGCGACTCTGCCTAATGCCGTCTTAACCTTCATGCCACGCTCGTCTGCCAAGGTCAGGATGTCGGGGAGCCCGCAGACTGGCCCGCTCCTCAGCGATGCCGCAGGCTTCGGGAAATCTGCGTTTCGCTCGCGCCAGTTCGAAGCAGCCTGTCTCGATACCCCGAATACATCGGCGAGCTCGGCGACCCCGACCAGAACTGTTCGATCCATTTTGGCTTTCCTTGGAATGCAATGTGTGAGCGAAAGGGTTTGAAACCGACAGCAGCGTCAAGAAAACATTATGTGTATGCTGTGCACAGAGAGCTTTCACCTGTCCTCTGCCGCTGGCACCCTTCTGCATTGGGTGTGCGAGGGCCATAAGGCTGGCGCCGCACGGGTGTAGCCCAATTTGTTGACATCGGCGATTTCTGCCATTTTTTTCTGTAGCGGGCGTGTCCGACAACGGCCGGGCGAATCGGTCGGCGGCGCGCTTTCAGAGGCGAAAGGCAGGAGCGCGAATGATGACGCAGGACGAGGAGAAGCGCGTGCACCGGCATCCGGACGCGGTGGCGTATCTGGAAGGTCTGGACGAAGAGGGCGCGTCGGTGGTCCGGCCGTACGAGGGCGGGCATGTCCGGTACTGGATCGAGGGCGGCGAGGTGCGCAGCCTGGAGGTCGCGGAGGACGGGCCGCTTCCGGCGCTTCTTGCCGCCGTCTCTGCGGAGTTCGGGCCGCAGCTTCCGAGGCTGGCGTCGGATCTCGCGTCGGGCGTCCCCGACCTTGACGGCGTGGAGCGTGCGCTCCGGGACGCCGCCCTGGGCGGCGGGGCAACGGCGCTGAAGCAGCTGGTCGAGCGGCTTGACAGGGCGTTGCCGGCGCCGAGATGCGAAAGCTGCGGCACGCCGATGCGCCGGTGCCAGGAAAGGAAGGGGAAGTCGTTCCTGACCCGGCTGGGCCGGGTCGAGTTCGAGCGGACGTACTTCCATTGCCGGTCGTGCGGCAAGGGCTGTTATCCGCTGGACCGGGCGCTGGGCCTGGAGGGGAGCACCTTCACGCCGGGGATGGCGAGCGTCATGGCCGAGACGGTGCCGCTGATGAGTTTCGATGCGGCGAGCCGGCACATCGCGAACCTTGCCGGGGTGGCCGCTTCGTCGAGCTCCCTGCAGCGCTGGTCGCTGGCGTTCGGCGAGGCGGCGCTCCGGTTCGAGCGGGAGGAGGTGGTCGGTGGCAAGCCTCTGGAATCGCGCATGTATCTCTCGATCGACGGGACCGGCATTCCGATGCGGAAAGAGGACGTCGAAGGCGTTGCGGGGAAGCAGGACGACGGGAGTTCCAGGACGCGAGAGGCGAAGCTCGCGGTCATGTACACCGCCGAGGGGCGGGATCCGGAGACCGGCGCGGCGCTGAAGGACCGGGGCAGCGAGACGTTCAGCTGCCTGATCGACAGCGCGGCGGCGCCGTCCGGCGGCAAGGATCCCTCGGCGTTCGCCGTGCGGCTGGACCGCGAGGCCCGGCGCCGGGGCCTGCACGACGCCGGGGAGCTTGTTGTCATCTCCGACGGGGCGGAATGGACAAGGAACACCTGCCAGGAGATCTTCGGCGGCCGGAAGGTCACCTTCGTGCTCGATATGTTCCATGCCCTCGAATACGCGTCCGGCGCCGTGAAGGCGATCCTCCCGGACAGGGAGGGGCGGAACCGGCGGTTCGAGGAGATCAAGGCGGACATCGCGGCGGGCCGGGCGGCCGAGGTGGTCCGGGAACTCGAGCCCTTCAGCGGCCGGCACGAAGATGTCGCGGCGTGCTGCCGCTACTTCAGGAACAACATGGAGCGGATGCGGTACAACGAATACCGTGACCTCGGCATGCAGGTCGGGAGCGGCGTCGTGGAAAGCGGATGCCGGCAGTACGGGCTGCGCCTGAAGCGCCCCGGCACCCGCTGGTCGGAGAGAGGAGCCAACGCCATGCTCGCGCTGAAAAGCTGCGTCATGAACCTCCGGCTGCCCGAATTCCTGGACTGGCAGGCAAGGCAAGCCGTCGCGGCCAGTCACTAACTTGGGCTACACCCGGCGCCGCACGGACGTCCAAGCCGCTCCACTGGCAGACGATGAGCTGGCTTCGCGACAAGCGGCTGCACACCGATCCGGCAAGCAAGCCAAATCCGCCTAACTGACAGGAGGCCTGGCCCAATTGGGGCGCTTGCATTTGTGCTGTCATATTGTTATATTGAATGCATCGAAATCATGACTGGAATTCGCATATGGCTATGTTGACCGTGCGTAACCTGCCCGAAGAGGTGCACCGCGCCCTGCGTGTGCGGGCCGCCCTGAGGGGTCGCAGCACCGAGGCAGAAGTGCGGGCCATCTTGGCGGAAACGGTCCTGCCGGCTGGGCGGGCCGCGCTGGGGACGCTGCTGACCGCCGTCGGCCGGCGCGCCGGGCTGACGGACGAGGAATTCGCGGGCTTCGCACAACGCGATAACGCTCCGGCGCGGCCGATCAATCTGGGATGATACTGGTAGACACGAACGCGGTGTCGGAGCCGCTGCGCAGGGCTCCGGAACCGCGCGTCGCCGAATGGCTCGACGCGCAGGCGCTGGAAACGCTGTATCTGTCCGCCATTACCGTCGCCGAGTTGCGTTTCGGGGTCTGTTCGCTGCCGGCCGGCCGCCGGCGGGACCGACTGCATGAGGATCTGGAGGAGCGGGTCTTGCCGATGTTCGCCGGGCGCGTGCTGTCCTTCGATCTTGCGGCATCGCAGGCCTATGCGGAGCTGATGGCGAAGGCCCGATCCGAGGGCCGGACGATCCCGGTGTCCGACGGTTACATTGCGGCGACCGCAGCAGCCAATGGCATGATGGTGGCGACGCGGGATACGGCTCCGTTCGAGGCGGCAGGACTGAAAACTGTCGATCCATGGACGATGTAGGAAACAACCGGTGGGCGCATGGCCCTGCATCGCAGATTTTTTCGATCATACGCTAGGCGCCGCGTGTCCCCGCTTGCGCCTGCGTAGCTGCGCAAGGGCCTGATTCCATTCAGGAAATCCCCTGCCACCAGCATTTGACATGGCGGAATCGCGGGGCCAAGCCGACTCCCGGGAGCGTAGTGTTGCGGGAGGCGCGAAGGGATGCCGGAGAGCGAGGACCGCGGGAATATCGTCATGTGCGGAGTGGCGGCGAACGACAATGGCGGGGCGGAGGCGCGGATCGATACCGCCGTGGTGACGCTGGCCCGGCTCATGGCTGAGCCGGTTTGCCGGCAGCGGCCGGGATGTGGGGAAGAGCCGGGGTGAATGCTCGACGCGGGCACTGGTCTGCCACCTGCCGGACGCGGCTGAAAGCCATACCTGGTCACCACGCTTTTTGACCCGGAGACGGCGCTTGCCGCCGAACTTGCCGCACTCTCCCATGAGCGCTGTGAAATCGAGACTGCCTGTGACGAGGTGAAGACCCACATGCTGGGGCCCGGCACGCCTGAGAAGCAAGACCCCGGGGCTGGTCCGCCTGGAAACTGAGGGGTTGATGCTGGCCCTTTTCGCGGTGCGGAGGCTCATTCACGAAGCCGCCGGGCGGAAGGGAACCGATCCCGGCCGATTGTCCTTTCTCCATACCGTGAATGCCGTCAGGCGCCGGATCCCGCATCCCGGCGGTTGTCCCCCGGAGGCGGTGAAAATGACCGGACAGGACATCCTCGATCAAATCACCGAAGAGCGGGCGGTCTCAAGCCAGGGACAAGTCAGGCCCCGCGGCGTCAAGCGGAAAACGAGCAGCCGCCCCGTCCGAAGCCGGCGGCAGCTCTCCCGGAAAGTGTGCGGATGGATCCCGGAAATCTATCCAGTTTCACCTTAAGGCAACAGCATTGCGTCTGAATCAAAACTCGGTCTTGTTGCCCGCAGTACACTTCAATCCGTTCAAGTGGTCTGCGGGCCTGCTCAAACGGCCAAGCCTCGAATCTCGTCGCCGCTCTGACAAGTCCGGCCATGGTCACGCCCGTTTTTCGGGAAGTCTCTGACTGTTGACTGTTGCCGCGCAGATGCAGCGTCAATAGAATCCGGTTCAGCTGCAACAGGATTGGTCTGCGGGCATGCGCACATCTCAGGAACAACTGGCATCCCTGTCTCCCCAGGACGCGCTCATTGCGGTGATGGTTGGATTGTCAGCGGCCGATGCGGAGATGAAGACATCGGAACTCGTCACGAACGAAAGAATCGTGGATCATCTGCCGGTGTTTGCGGAATACGACGCCGATAGAATTCGATCCGTGTCCCAGATTGTCTACGATCTGTTTGAAGATGAAGATGGAGTTACCGCATTGTTCGGACTGGCCAAGCAGGCGCTACCGGTGAATCTCCGTGAAACGGCCTATGCGATGGCATGCGACCTCGCTGCCGCTGACGGCGTCTTGAAGCGGCGTGAACTGCGCTACCTGCAAGAGTTGCGCATAGAACTGAATATTGACCGCCTGTCGGCAGCGGCTATCGAACGCGGCACCCGCGCCCATTACGCGCAATTGTAGAGTTCGAAACCTGTATCCACCGGGTGATCAGGGGCTGCGGAGGCCTGGATTGCCCGCTCTCCGCGGTCTCGCGCTGAGGCGGACGCAAAACTGTGGAGCGGAATTGAGACCGACGTCCACTCCGGCGACTCATGGTCTGCCAGCGCAGATGCCAAATCGTCCTGAACACTCCTGCCTTGGAATGACCTGGCTGCCTTGGATCTCACAACGGCGGCAATTTGCTCCGGGCGCGGGAAAACGCTGATCGGAAAACCGTGAAACAATCTTCGCCCCCGCAGCCATTGGCTGAACCACTCCAGACCAACCGATCCCGCCGGCCAATTGAATCGCGCTGCAGGGAGTCCCTGCCGCGGACAACCGGGACTCTCCCCTGTGTTTGTGGATCAAAACCGCGCATCCAAGCGGGATACGAACACTTTGGCTTCCTTATTCAGGCGTTTCACCGCACAGGCCCATCTGGCATCCGTCGCCGGCTGCATTGTCTTCAGCGGGTATTGACTGAAATTGGCCACCGCACCTGATCAGTTGCCGGCTTCATGAACGCCCGGCGCGCTATTGCTGGCATGGCCCGCGCAAGGAGGACCAGGCGATCCCCCGAGCAGGCCCAATCCGAAGGCCGGGAAACCAAACTCAGCAGCGCGGGCCGGCAGCGCGAATGGGCGGCGCAATTGCGTCAAGCCTCGGATTCCCGGCCTCACGATTTGATGTCCTTCCCTGGAGCGCTGTTGCGGACCGGACAGCACCGCCTTCTTACTTTTCGTTGCCCGGATTCCAACAAGTCGATAGGAACCGCATCCGTCACAACAAGGCTGCGAAGCGATGTCGAAGCACGAGTTCGTTTTCCATATGGATGGGGTCTCCAAGACCTATCCCGGAGGCAGGAAATGCTTCGAGAACATTCGACTGTCATTCCTGCCGGGTGCCAAGATCGGCGTCGTTGGCGTCAACGGTTCCGGGAAATCGACCCTCATGCGGATCATGGCCGGGCTGGACGGAGATTTTGCCGGCGAAGCGTGGTCCGCAAAAGGCGTCAGGGTCGGATATCTCCCGCAGGAACCGGAACTCGACCGCGGCTTGGATGTCCGCGGCAATGTGATGCTTGGCGTTGCCGCGCAGCAGCAGATGCTCAATCGCTTCAACGAGCTGGCGATGAACTATTCCGATGAGACCGCAGAAGAAATGGCATCTCTCCAGGATGATATTGACTCGCAGGGATTGTGGGATCTCGAGTCCAGGATCGATCAGGCCATGGACGCTCTGCGCTGTCCTCCCGACAATGCGCCCGTCGAAACCCTGTCCGGCGGCGAGAGGCGGCGGGTCGCCCTGTGCCGGCTGCTCCTGGAAGCGCCGGAAATGCTTCTGCTTGACGAGCCGACCAACCAACTTGACGCGGAAACGGTCGCGTGGCTTCAGCAGCACCTGATTGACTATCGGGGAACCTGCCTCTTGGTGACCCATGACCGGTATTTTCTGGATGAGATCACTGGCTGGATCCTTGAGCTCGACAGAGGCCGCGGCGTGCCGTTCAAGGGCAATTACTCCAGCTGGCTGGAGCAGAAAGCCATACGCCTGGCGCACGAAGCGCGCGAGGACCAAGCGCGGCAGAGGATCCTTGCGCGCGAACTGGAATGGATCCGGTCGGGCGCGAGGGCGCGGCAGGCCAAGCAAAGGGCGCGGATCAACGCATACAATGAGCTTGCCGGCCGATCGGCGCGCGACCGCGCCGATCGGGCCCAGATCGCGATACCGAACGGCCCTCGCCTCGGTCATGATGTCATTCGGGTCAGCCGGCTTGCGAAAACGATGGGCGGGCGGCAGTTGATTGACAGCTTGAGTTTCACTCTGCCTCCGGGAGGGATTGTCGGTGTGATCGGTCCGAACGGCACCGGCAAAACAACATTGTTTCGGCTTATCGCCGGCGAGCTTGCGCCCGATGCCGGGTCCATCGAGCGCGGCGAGACCACCAAACTGGCCTATGTTGACCAGTCGCGCGACAGTCTGGATTCCGAAAAAACCGTCTGGGAGGAGATTTCCGGCGGACACGATTTCATTGACGCAGGCGACGCAGAGGTCAACTCCCGCGCCTACTGTTCGTCATTCAATTTCAAAGGAACCGATCAGCAGAAAAAGACAGGGATGCTGTCGGGAGGCGAGCGCAACCGCGTCCATTTGGCCAAGCTGCTGCGTTCCGGCGGCAACCTGCTGCTCTTGGACGAACCCACAAACGACCTGGACGTGGAAACCCTGCGCGCCCTCGAAGACGCCTTCGAGGAATTTGCCGGTTCCGCCATGATCATTTCTCACGACAGGTTTTTCCTTGACCGGCTGTGCACGCACATCCTTGCGTTCGAGGGCGATGCCCATGTCGAATGGTTTGAAGGAAATTTCGAAGCCTATCAACAGGACAAGGTCCGCCGGCTTGGGCCGGAATCGATCAGGGCGAAGCGGTCAAAACACAGAAAGCTCATCCGCTGATTCACGTGACTGTGCTCTTCCCGTACCGGGTCAAATCCCTCAAAGGCTGCCATGTTTCCGGTTCAGTGACCGCCATGCCGACCCCAGCCGATCACTGGGAGGAAGCGGGCGTCCCTTTCGGGTTGCCTTTCGGGGGCGTCTACTCCAACGCTTAAGAACGGCTTGCATTATGACAGATGTTGTAATCCCAGCCATTTGCGCACTGTTCCGGGTTGCGGCAGCAGCCTCGGCAAGAGTTCATTGCAACAATGGCGGGGAGCGGCCGTAATGACCCGAGTTTATCTTCATGATGAAATCAAGGCCATTCTGATCGAGAATGGCAAAGGTTGGATGACCGCAAGCAAGATCGCACAGCGGGTCAAAGAGCGGGGAATTTATAAGAAGACGGAAAGAGCAAAGACGCCCAATGTAGAACCGTTTCAAGTTCGTCTTCGGGCAAAGAACAAACCCCAGATGTTCGAACTCGACGGCGCAAATATACGACTATCTTGAACTTAGGCCTCTCGCCAAAATAACATGATCAGGATGACCGGTTGATCAGGGTGTAGTTCCAGTCGTCGTGGTAGCCGTCGCGGCGGATTTTCAGGGTCTTCATCTGCTCGTCGGAAACCTTGACGCCGAGGGGATACTCGCTGTCGTCGACCCGCGACCGGATCTTCAGGCCGGTGCGGGTCGTGGCGGCGGCGATGAGCTCGACGACGACCCGGCAGCTGACCAGGGGCCGTCCGCGCCAGTTCCGGGTGATGTGGCCAAACATGCGGTGCTCGATCCTGTTCCACTTGCTCGTGCCCGGCGGGAAGTGGCAGACCGAGATCTTCAGGCCGATCTCGTCGGCGAGGCGCTGCAGCTCGAGTTTCCACAGCCTGTTCCGGCTGCTGTTGGAGCCGCCGCCGTCGTCCCAGTTGTCTTTTGAACTCCCCTGATCTGGATTTCCCGGAATGTTCCGGTTTCCAGGAAATCCGATGTCAGTCCAAACCGGGAAACCCAGCGCGCTTCAAAGCGGCATATTGAGAGAAACAAAAGCGATGCGCGGATAACCCCGGCTGGTGCGGCTGGGACGAAAGACAGCATAGGGGCAAGAGGTCAGAGGGACGGGGTCGGAAGAACCAGTTTTGGCCGCGGGGCTTCGATTCCGCGCAAGCGATTTGGATCCGATCCACGAACACCATATGGACCCGCGGCGCATGAATGCCGCATCCAGAGGCCGGACATGCGACAGTGGGATGCGGATCGACGGTTTGAGCGGCCCATGCAGGTCATTCTGCTTGGTTCCGCTCCGCTGCTCATGCAGCAGGGGCTGAGCGAGAGCCTTGCCGGCAGGTACGAGACCGTCCGCCTCATGCATTGGTCGTTCGCCGAAATGTCGGCAGCGTTCGGCTTCGATCTCCAGCGTTACGTTTTTTTCGGCGGTTACCCGGGAGGCGCCCCGCTCGTTCCGGAGCAGAGCCGATGGCGCGCATACATCGCCGAGGCGCTGGTCGAGCCAAATGTCAGTCGGGACATTCTGGCGATGCAGCGGGTGGACAAGCCCGCCCTCCTGAGACGGCTGTTCTGGCTCGGCGCCGAGTATTCCGGGCACATCCTTTCATACAACAAGATGCGTGGCCATCTACAGGACGCCGGCAACACGACCACTCTGGCGCGCTATGTGGACCTCCTGTCCAACGCAGGTCTGATGACCGGCCTCACGAAATACGCCGGCGGGGGCCATCGACGGAGATCCTCCAGCCCCAAGCTCAATGATCTCAACACCGCGCTCATGGCGGTTGTGTCGGGATACACGTTCGAGGAAGCGGGGGCCGACCGCAGCCATTGGGGACGCCTTGTCGAAAGCGCCGCGGGCGCGCACCTGTTCAACACAGCACACCGGAACACGGTCTGCACTATTGGCGCGAGAACGGCTCCGAAGTGGATTTCGTTCTGACACGCGGTCGCAGACTGGTTGCCTTCGAGGTGAAGAGCGGCGCGCAAGCCAAGGACAAGCGGTCTCGAACGATTGGCGGAGCGCTTCGAGATCCAGGCAACTGTTTTCGTCGGCGAGGGAGGCATTCACCTTTCTGAGTTTCTTTCGACACCGGCCCGGGAATGGTTCGACAGCCCATGAAATGTGCCGTTCGACGGACATGCCGCGACATCGGAGAGAGCGGCTCCCGCGGCCCTGCGCACATTCCGTCCCTTCCTGTTGAGGAATGGAACGATGAAGCGGCCTATGTGCTGCTTGGTCCTCCAAGCTCCGGCAAGACCACTATTTTCAAGCATCTGGCCAAGCGGCAGTGCGGGCATTGTGTGTCCGCGCGGGATTTCCTGGCCCTCAATGAAGGGGCCAAGTGGCACGATGAGATACTCTTCATCGATGGGATCGACGAGACACGTGCCGGAACCGCCGACGGGCGCAATCCATTGGACCGTATCCGTGCCAAACTTGACTGAATGGGCCGTCCACGCTTTCGCCTGTCGTGTCGTGAGGCCGACTGGTTCGGAGCGAATGACAGGGATCATCTCAAACAGGTTTCGTCCAGCGGAGCCGTCAAGGCGCTCCGCCTCAATCCGCTTTCCGATCGAGATATTCACCGAATTCTGCGCGGCGCTCTTGGAATCGAAGCACCGGAGAGTTTTGTCGCGGCAGCCCAAGAGAAGGGCCTCGAGGGATTGCTGGTCAATCCTCAGAGCCTGAAAATGCTCGCGGTTTCCGTCGCAGCCGCCGGGGTCTGGCCCGAGACCAGGACGCAGGCATTCGACGTGGCATTCCGAACCCTGCTTTCAGAGCACAACAAAGAACATCGCATAGCGAGTCCGTATCCTGGCGGCATCGCCGATCTGATCGAAGCCAGCGGGAGGCTTTGCGCAGTGAAGCTTCTGACCGGCGTCGCCGGGTACGCACTGCCGGGCGCCAAGACCGACCAGCGTCTCCTCGGATTTGAGCGGTTACAGGGAACAGAGAGGGAGATTCTCCGCCGCAGTCTTCAATCCAAGTTGTTCGGATCTCCCACAGAGCGACGGACGGTTCCCGTTAACCGGCAGGTCGCGGAGTTTCTCGCCGTCGGATACTTGGCCGCCCTTGTCGAAAACGGGCTGCCGGTCGGGCGCATTCTCGCTCTAATCACCGGTTACGATGGCGTGGTTGTCTCCAAACTGCGCGGTCTCTCCGCATGGCTCGCGGCCCGCAGCAAACCCAGCCGAGCGGAGGTGATCGCGCGCGACACTCTTGGCACTGTCCTCTACGGAGACGCCCAACACTTCTCGCCAGAAGAAAAACGCCTGCTTCTGGATGGCCTCAAACGGCAAACCGCAACAATCCCCCGCCTGATCACCACCGTCCACCTGGATTCGCGGCTCGGCGATCTTGTGTCCTTCGACATGAAGAACCAGATCCACGAAATTCTGACTGCTCCGGCAAGGGAGGATTCGTGGCAATCCTTCGTCGTAAATGTGCTCGAAGCCCTCCAGCATGGCAAACCGTTTCCCTCGCTTGCCGGTCCGCTGAAAGAGCTCATCCGTGATGGCACGCGGTGGCCGAGGATCCGGTATCGCGCCATAAACGTGTTCCTGCGGCACCGCCGGAAAGACACACAGGCTCTTACCGAATTGAAAGAACTGACCGCTGAAGTTTATGCCGACAGGGCGACCGATTTCGACGACGAACTGCTCGGCCGCCTGCTGTCCACGATTTACCCGGACGCGATATCGGATACGGAGGTCATGCGATATCTCAGGGTCCCGCAAAGACCCACCGACAGCCCCAATTACGACAATTTCTGGTGCGGACTGCTTCCCAAGAGATCGACACGAAGCCAGCTTGCCGTGCTCCTCGACCAACTCGTCGAACGCTACGACAGTTTGCTCGTGGAAGAGAGGGCACACGGACTCCCCGGTTTCTTCATGCGCTGGCTGCTCTCAAGCCTGTTGGCCCGGTTTCTTCCGTTATCGGGGGACGATGTGGACTTGACCCGCTTGTTTCATTGGCTGGAACCAGCCGCCAAGGCGGGCGACTGGCTGTACAATCTAGATTTCGGCCGCGAGGAATCACAAGTGATCCGCCAGTGGCTTGAGAGCCGCCCCGCCGCGTGGAAGGCCTTGCTGGCGATTGGCTTGGCGCGTTGCGTCGAACGGCCTGACTGCACGGAACCCTGCGAGATCCACAACTGCATGCGCGAAGAAGAGTTTGGCCGGCTCTTGGGTGTCAAACGGCCCTGTGATTTCGCACTGTGGTGCCTCGACCAGGCAGTCGCTGCCGAGTGGCTGATCGGAGAAGTGGCGGCATGCCTGCAGCACGGCCGTTTCGACGCGGGCATTTCCCGCGAGGCAGTCTCGAGACGCCTGGTCGGCTATGCCCGTCTCAGCGGTGCGTTTGACAGAGGAATGGCTGAGCTTGAAGCCCTCACTTCCAACACGTACAACTTCAAACCCAGCGTGCAGGCTCGACCGAGCGGCCGGGCTGGCACGGCCACGTGAAGCCGCACGAGGACGATCTTCGCGGCAACACGGCAATGCCGCAGCTTCTGCACGGGCTCGCCAAGGCGTATTTCGGTGGATAATTCAACGTTCGGGGCAATTCACCGAGAGACAGGCTGAACGGGCTCCTGGCCGGTGACCAAGGCTTGGTCGACGCCGTTCTGTCCGGGTTTCGTAAAACCATCGACCGGGACGATTTGCCTTCGGACACCAAGGTCATATGCCTCGGAATCGCGAATCGGACGCACTGTCTCGCGCTGCCATTCATGGCGGGCTTGGAGGAAATGGCGAAAACTGCGCCATCCGGCGAGTGCGGCTCGCCTTGGCGGTTCACTACACCGTGCCTATATGGACCGCTGCGCGGCGTCCTGTCGACCGTCCGCCGCGCTGGTTTGCCTGGACGCTTTCCAACCGCCCCGAGATCGCCGCCGAAGTGCTCGCACGGTCCGTTCTATCGAAACTGCGCAGGGGCGCGAATTCTCCTGTGGGCATCCATGAATTGGCGCATTCTCCGGACCATGCCCGCGTTGCCCGCCTGGTCACAATGCCTCTTCTGAGGCAATTCCCTGTGCGTTGCGCATCCGGGCAGTTGTCGAGCCTGGACCACCTGCTGCTCACCGCCAGGCGCCACTGTGACATAGACCCGTTTCTGGCATTGATCGGTGAGAAGCACGCTGATTCCCGAATGAGCGTTAGGCAGCGGGTCCGCTGGCTGGCTTGTGGCCGGCTTGCTGGTGGCTGGCTTGTGCATCGACCCGGAGTCTTAGAGATTGAATCTTAAGTCTTGGTTTTTTTTATATATTTTTACTTCAAGCACTTATCTCCCGCGCCACCCGCCTCATCAGAAACCGTCAGGCTGCGAGCTGCGCCCAGGCCACGGAGCTCTCCAGTCTCCGCTCATGGTCCTTCGCCTGGCGCCGGCGCCGCAACATCCAGGCGAAGGTCCGCTCCACCGCCCAGCGGCGGCAAAGGACGGTGAAACCCCTGGTTTCCTTGGGCTTTGCACGATTTCCAGCACCGGACCGAGGCCGTGTCCGGCCAGTGCCGCCTCCAGCTTCGGTCCGGCGCAGCCGCCGTCTGCCCACAGTTTCGCCACCTGCGGCGCCTTCTCCAGCGTCGCTAGGAGCAACTCATCAGCGCCGTCCCAGTCCTGCACCGAGGCCTCGTGAACCGCGATCGTGATCGGGGTTCCCTCCGTGTCCACCGTGAAGTGGCGCTTCCTGCCCTTGATCTTTTTTCCGGCGTCATACCCCGACGGCCCACCGCTCTCCGTCGTCTTCACCGGCCGGCTGTCGATCACAGCCGCCGGCTCTTCCGAACGGCCCGCGAGACCGCACGCGAGGGACCGGAGGGCGCCGGGCATCTCATCCAGAACACCCCCGCGGATCCACGTGTGGAAAGAGTTCTGGACCGAGGTAAACGGCGGAAAACACATGGGAATCGCCCGCCGCCGGCATCCCGTTCCGCGCATGAACCGGATGGCGTTGACAACCTTCCGCATGTTGAGGGTGCGGGGACGCCCCATTTTCGAAGGAGGCGAGATGAGCGGCCCGGTCACGGACCATTCGGCGTCCGTCAAATCGGTTTCATATCTGTCCGCCGGTCGTTTATACTGCTTCTGAGTGGTCTTGTTCCAAGCCATGCGGTCCTCCATTTCTGGTGTGGGAATCGGATGGTATGTGCCGCATCTGGGGAGGCCACTCAACTTTTAGGTCAAACTCTCAAAGGCTGCCATGTTACCGGTTCAGTGGCCGCTATGCCGACCCCAGCCGATCACTGGGAAAAAGTGGGCGTCCCGTTCGGGTTCCCCTTCGAGGATGTTCGCGCCTGTGCTGCTGGAAGCGGAGCACGTTGCTGCGTCGGCTGGCCCCCGGCATGTCCTCACGGGTCTGGACCGACAGCGCGCTCTCGCCAGGCGCGGTCGGCTCCTGGCATTCGGAGACAGCCACAAAACCCATGGGAGGAGCTTGAGTCCCAGGGTTAGCTGTTGAGAATTCCGGCAGGTTTGCAGTGATTGCGACGCATCTCGGTCAGGCTGCAAACGGGCAAAGGGTCACTTGAACCGCAGCGCGGCGACAATCCCTGGACTTCTGCGGAAATCCGGATGAGCTGGGAGGGTCGCGCACCCTGAACGGAGGAGCGGACGGAGTACGGTTCACGACGGAGTACGGTTCACATTGTGAACGGTACTCGGGGTGCACCCAACTGAGCGGAGGAGCGGAGCCCGACCGGAATTCAGAGGACCGGCCCAACAATGTTTTGGTCGCGTTTGGCGGAGCCGGCCGGGCGTCATTGCCGCGTTTTCAATTGTCGGGATCGCCATTGCCGGACCTCACATCACTGGCCATCAAATGAAGCTATTTGACGTTCAAGATAAATCGCGGCGTCAAAGCCGCTGCCGCCTTGGTTTGGTCAATATTTGACGGCGAGTGGACTGATTCAGTTCATTTGCTTCCTTTTCCTGCGGTCTCTGGCACCCTGATTTCACACCTCCGCCAGATCTTCAGGCATTCCGTTTCAGCGGAACGGGCAAGTGCCGCAGATGTTGAGATGAGCGGTCAAGCGGGTCACGCTTAACAGTGGATTCCAAATCTGTTCCAGTTTCGGGCTATGCCCTGTCGCCGCTGCGGTCAGGCGCCCTCATGACTGGATACAGGTTCAACGGGCAGGCGCGGACACGCTGGAAGACTGAACTTGTGTGCACGGAACACCCGCGCTCCGAAGCCGCCACGAGCAACCCGGGACTGCTTCAGCGACATGCCCGGCGGGCCCAAATCATCTCTATGGGCAGTTTATGGCCGGCATCAGGGGGCTGCTCCATCACTCCGGCCGTCCGCCGGGGCGGAACGGTCCCTTCGAATATACGGAGCGTGCTGAAACAGAACGGCTGGATTCGAGACCGTCCCGGGGCCTGCCCGGTTTGCCGAAACAGGTCCTGATTGCGCAGAGCTGTGTTTGCCGGCGCTAACTCCGGGTCCGGCACAGGGCGCCGGCAAAGATAATTGTGCCACGCAGACCAGACAAATGGCATATTTTGTTCGGTTAGGCTTGAATTATACCGCAACTTGCGTCTTGATACACAGCGGCCGCCAGCAAGTCCGGTGCAATCGATCGCTGCGGAGCCGGCAGCAACGCGGTCATGACAAATCCGCAGTGTAATCTGCAGGCGCAGCGGCAGCGTCGAAAATCATGTTGAGCCGCGGCGCCGAAATTGAACGGGAGGTATGATGCATGGGCAGCAACCTTGACGCAATCACCACGGTATTCACTGAATTCTACTACTGGCTGACAGTGGCACTCATGTTCCTGATCCACGTCGGCTTCTGCATGTATGAAGTCGGCGCCAGCAGGCGGCGCAATCACATGCACACACTGCTGAAGAATTCTATGCTGATCCCCTTGGTGACAATCACATTTTTCTTCTTTGGCTGGTGGATTTACTGGGCGTTCCCGAATGGCCCCTTCATAAACGGCGGAATTGATTTCGAAATGGCCGGGCCGAACGGGCCGACCTCGGATATCATGGGCACCAATCTCGGCGATCGCATCACCGGGGTGTTTTGGGCGGCGTTTCTGCTGTTTTCCTGGACCGCCGCATCCATTGTCTCCGGCTCGGTGATCGAGCGGATAAATTCCGGCGCATTCTGGATCCTCGCGGTTTTGATTGGGTCCGTTTTCTGGATCATCGACGCCGCCTGGGGATGGCACTACGGCGGTTGGATGGTGCAGCTGCTTGGCTATCACGACGCTTACGCGTCCGGAGTTATCCACGCGATCGCAGGCGGTTTCGCCCTCGGGATCCTTGTCGTCCTCGGACCGAGACTCGGCAAGTTCAGCTCCGACGGAAGGCCGCGCGATATCCTGCCGCACAATCCGTGGCTGGTCTGTATCGGCCTGTTTCTCATCTATACCGGTTTCTGGGGCTTTTACGTCGCCTGTAACGTGCCATTGATTGATCCCGGAACGATCGGCGGGCAGATCACAGGTGAAACCTGGACTGCGACAACGATTTATCTCACACCGACAACTCTCGGCGCGATCACGATGAATTTCCTGATGTCGCTCTCGGGCGGCATGCTGATTGGTTACATGGCGTCCAAAGGAAATGCGTTCTGGACGTATTCCGGCGGTCTTGCAGGGATTATCACCGCTTCCGCGGGCAATGATCTTTACCATCCGATTCAAGCGATGATCATTGGCGGCGTTGGAACCTACCTCGCCTACAGGCTTCACTACTGGGTCGAGAACCGGTTCAAGATCGACGACGCGGTCGGGGCCGTGGCTGTCCACGGTTATGCCGGTTTCATCGGTTTGGTGATCTGCGGATTTGTGCTTTGGGGCCACCCATCTTCGCCGTACGAAGGCTATGCCGTGATTACGCCATGGGGGCAGTTTATCGGCGCGATCATCATGTTTGGAGTGCTCGGAATGCTTCCTGGTTACATCGCAGCCAAGATTCTCAACGCTTTCGGGCTCTTGAGGATTCCGAGAGAAGTCGAACTGCTTGGTTTGGACTTCCGCACGAACCGCGAAGAGGAAGCTGCGGCCAACGAAGTCCGCGAAACCGAACGGGCAGTAGTCTGATGCTGGCGTCCAACAACGATACAGGAGAATTGTCATGACAACGACTGGTATTTCCTCGTGGGCCCATGATCTGGCCAATGTGGGCGCCATTTACCCGTTTCAGGGGGCCGAATGGCTGATGCTGATCATTGGGCTTGTGTTCTGGATCTGGTGGCATGTCGCCACTTTCAAGAATGAGCTGAGTACTCAGGAAGAAAAGGTTCAGCAATACGGCACGTCAGAGCACATTAATTCGGCGATCGATTCCGATTGACCGACGCAAATCGTGACAAAAGGCGCCGGCGCACGCCGGCGCCTTTTTTCTTTAGCTTTTCATTTTTCGCCATGGGAAGGCGCCTCCGGAATGTTCGGTGCGCTGACGACATGGTTCATGGCGACATCCCGTCAGGGAATTCCATGGACAGGTGAGTGCTGGTGATCTGTTCGTGTTCGGGGATTCCATTTTCCCGCGGGGTGTGTTTCGGCCGCTCCCGGCGAATGCCCGCAGTTTTCGCACGGGAGCGGGACCGCAATGGTGAAGAGCAGGAGAAGACAGATCGTTCCGGGCGGGGAAGACCGGGAGCGTCTGGCTGGGATCGGGACTGGTCCGCATTCGATCCTCAGGCATGCCGAAGCCGACGGTCTGGCACCGGCGGGACCGATTCCTCGCGACTGTGTTGACGGCCTGTTTTGCGACATTCCCGACAAGACGAGCCGCAGGCCAGTGTCGCGGGAGAAGGTCAGGGAAGTGATCGGGCCCGCGATGCCGCGCCCTGGTTCTGATCGGCGAAAGAGAGGCGTTCAATTCGCGCAGGCCGGTTCGGAACCCGCCGTCAGCCTCCTCCGCGGCCCGCACCGGCAGCCTTGCAATCAGTGTCCCCGCCGGAGCCGGGGATCTCCAACGAGAATCGGTTGTCGCCGATCAAGCGGCCTGTTCGAGCTCCGGATGGGCCAGCAGCGCGTGACGCACTTGATCCAGCGACACGCTCAAGTGCGCTTAGTGCGCTTCCTGGCCCCACGGCCTGCTGTCGCAAACCTCGTCATCGAGCAGCCGCAGATCCTCTGGCGGTAATGCCGGCGGTTCGCAGTCCCTCAGGGCGATCACGCGCGCATACCGTTCCTGGAATTCCCGGAGATAGGGTTCCCGTGCCTGCGCCAGCGCAGGAAGCAACTGCGCCAGGCGCTCGATCACTTTCGCGCGGCAGCCTTTCGGCGGACATGGACGGCGCCCCGTTCCTTGCGGATATCAAACCCGCCGGATTTCTCGACCAGGGTGCTCAGGTTTGCACAGCCGTAGCTGCGCGGATCGAAGTCAGGATGCGCACCTTGGATGCGATTCCCGACGCTCCCCAGGTTTTCCCACCCGTCGGAGTCCGGCTCGCCGATCGCGCCCGCTATGATCTCCCGGGCCTTGCTTGGGGGATCCTTTTTTTGCGCCGGGGTCCCGGCCGGCGCTGCGCCGCTCCTCTTCTCCTCCGGTCCGGTCTCCACAAGGTTTTCGACGTAGATGAAGCGGTTGCAGGCATTGCGGAAGGCCTCGACCGCCTTGCGCTCGCCAAAGCCGTACACTTCAAGTCCTTCCTCGCGCAGGCGCTGGGCGAGCCGCGTGAAATCGCTGTCCGAGCTGACCAGAACGACCCCGTCGAGGTTGCGCTTGTGCATGAGGTCCATAGCGTCGATCACCAGCGCGATGTCGGAGGCGTTCTTGCCCTTCGAGTTGCTGCGCTGCTGGTGCTGGAGGATCGCAAGCGACTGGATCGCCCTGTTCCAGCCGGCAAGCTGGCTGCCCGAGAAATCGCCGTAGATGCGCCTGACGTTGGCCTCGCCCAGCTTGACGATCTCGTCGAAGATTGCTTGAGCGTGCTTGGCGCTCGTGTTGTCGGCGTCGATAAGAACCGCAAGGCTCTTCGTTTCCGCGTCGGCCGGCATCGCCGTTTCCCTCACTGCTGCTTATGGCGCGAGCTTTCTGTTGGCGGTGCGCCTTCCCGGCAGCATACCTACTGGATCGACACCCGACTTTGCAGCCCCATTTTCCCGTCCGTCCGACGCCGTTCAGGTCGTTCTTCCACGCTTCCTTAAAAACCAAGGTCCCTGTTGGCGCCGCGACCGCGCTCCGGTGCGGCAATCCCCCGGTCCATAGACAAGGCTGCTGTCGGGGGCTCCCGCGCGTTCCCGTCTTCGGCGAACAGCTCGGCCCGGTCGCGGGTCCGGCCTATTTCGAACTGGAAGCTCTTCTGCGTGGTGAGGTGGGGGTGCCTTGCCTTCCTTCGCGGCGATCAAGGGTCACATCGCCTCAATAACGCCAGCGACGCCCGCCCGTTCCGCTGGAGCAGGAAAGCCGGAAGACCTCGTCGAGGCATGGAAAGGAGGCTGCCAGAAGCCGCAGGACATGGCATCAAATGAATGAATCAAACCACCAGGCCCCAGTCTTCGCATTCGGCAGACCCCAGGTAGCTGCGGCCGGCTTTTCAAAAAGGTTCCGGAATGGAAATTGACAACAAATTTGTTGCCAACTATATTGTTGCCAACAGCATTGTGGGAAGACAGCAATGATTCGAAAAGGCGGCAGCAACTGGGTCGACGGAGAGAACTTCTTCGACCGCGAGACGGAGCTTGAAGTGCTGGAAGAGCGGGTGCGGGAGGGAACCCATACCCTGCTGACCGCACAGCGTCGCATGGGCAAGACGAGCCTCGTCCGGGAGCTGCAGCGCCGGTTGGCCGAATCGGGAGAATTCGAGGTCGTCTTCGTCGATCTGGAGGCGGCCACCGATCCGGCCGATGCGATTGCCGAAATCGGGGTTCAGGCGAAGCCGGTGGGTGCGGCGTGGGACCGGATCATAACCGGCTTCGCCAACCTGGTGAGGAACGCCGGCGACCGGATCGAGGAACTGTCGGTGGCGGATCTTAAGGTGAAGCTGCGGGCCGGGATCGATGCCGGCAACTGGCCGCATAGAGGGAGCGCAATCTTTGCCGCGCTGGCGGAAAACGGCCGGCCGGTCGTGCTCGCGGTCGACGAGCTACCGATACTCGTAAACCGGCTGCTTAAGGACGAGACAGGGCGATTGACGCCAGAGGGCAAGCGCGAAGCGGACGCGTTCCTGAGCTGGCTGCGCAAGGTGGGACAATCCCATCGGGATCGGGTCACGATGATCCTGTCGGGTAGCGTGAGCCTCGAGCCGCTGCTTGAACAGGCCGGGCTCAGCGCCCAGGCTAACATCTTTTCTCCCTACGACCTGAAACCGTGGCGCGAGGAGACGGCCGTTTCCTGCCTGGAGGCGCTTGACGGGTCCTATGAAGTCGGTCTTTCGCCGGATGCCTGCAAGGACATGTGCCGCAGGTTGCGCTGCTGCATCCCGCACCATGTCCAGATGTTCTTCGACAGGATGCACAATCACCTGCGGCGCGCCGGGCGGAGAGGCGCCTCGCTGGACGACGTCGAGTGGGTCTATGTGCGGGAGATGCTGGGCGTCCGGGGGCAGGTCGACCTGCAGCATTACGAGGGCCGGCTGGAGACTGTCCTCGGGAGAGCGGGGTACAAGGTTGCGCTGGAGATCCTGACGGCAACGGCGGTCAACGCTGGCATCGCCGCTGAGACGGTCGACCGGTACCGCAGCTGGTTCTCGACACGAGATGAGCAGGATGATGATAGCACTGCCTCGGTCGACCATGTTCTGCATGTGCTGCAGCACGACGGCTACCTCGAACCCGAGGATGGCGATTACCGGTTCGTTTCCGGTCTGCTCGAGGACTGGTGGCGGGGGCGTTACGCACAGAGGTTCGCGCCCGTGTTCGACCGGCAGCGCTGAGAATAGGAGTCGGGCCGATGGCTGTGACCGCCAGGAAGTACAATCCAGGATTTCTCTCCGTCGACGACCTGATCGCGACCTTCTGCGTCCGGACGGCCGAGTACGAATCCCTGATCGAGGCGCTGCGCGAATGCTCGGGCAGCGCCAACACCCATCAGATCGTGATCGGGCCGCGCGGCAGCGGCAAGACGACCCTGTTGCTGCGGGTCGCTGCGGAGGTGACGCGCGATGCAGATCTTTCGGCGCGCTTCTTCCCGATCGTCTTTGCGGAGGAAAGCTACGAGGTCTCGACGGCCGGCGAGTTCTGGCTCGAATGTCTGTCCCGGCTGGCCGACCAGACGCCGCGCTTGGCAGGCGATGTCGATTTACGACGCACCTTCGAGGAGCTGCGCACCATCCATGACGACCGGACGCTGGAGGACCGGTGCCTCGGAGTGCTGCAGGACTTTGCCGACCGGGAAGCGAAGCGCCTCGTGCTGATCGTCGAGAACCTGAACATGATGTTCAGGGACATGGGCGACGAAAAGGCGGGGTGGCGGCTGCGGAAGGTGCTGCAGACCGAACCGCGGATCGTTCTGCTGGCGAGCGCGACCAGCCGGTTCGACCAGATGAACAATCCGGAGGAAGCGCTCTATGAACTCTTTCGGGTGCTCCAGTTGCATCCGCTCGACAGGGAAGACTGTGCGACCTTGTGGCAGACCGTGTCGGGGCAGGCGCGGGCGCCGCAGACGATCCAGGCGCTGCGAATTCTGACTGGCGGCAACCCGCGGTTGCTGACTATCGTGGCCCGGTTCGGCGCGAATCTTGTCGTTCCGCGAGCTGATGGACGATCTTCTCGATCTGGTCGATGACCATACCGAGTATTTCAAGAGTCACCTGGATGCGCTCCCGGCGCAGGAACGAAAGGTGTATCTCGCGCTCGCCGATCTCTGGAAACCGGCGAACGCGCGCGAAATCGCGGACCGGGCCAGGCTCGGGACCAGCAAGTGCAGCGCTCAGCTTGCCCGTCTGGTCGGCAATCGGGCGCCAGTGGAGGTGAGCGGCGGCAGCGCGCGGCGCAAGCTCTATTACCTGACCGAGCGGCTCTACAACATCTACTACCTGATGCGCCGAGCGCGCGGACCCGCGCCGTTGATCGATGCGCTGATTCGTTTCATGGAGGCCTACTACTCCACCGACGAGCTGAGGGAATTCGGGCGGCGCGCATGGCGCGGGAAGCGCTGGGATTCGACGGCGGCGTGTTGACGCTTTACCGGATGGCGTTCGAGCGTCTTGTCGGACTGCCGTCCCTCGAAGCGCATCGCGAAGAACTGCTGTCGCTTGCGTCGCCTGTCTTTGCGTATGCGCCCAGTGAGTTTTCCGCGGTATCCCCGGTACCGTCGGCCGCGAGGGAGCTCCTTGAGGAAAGCGCTGGCGCTCGCGGAAAGCGGTCAGTTGCAGGACGCCGTAGCGGCCTGGGACGAGGTCATCCGGAGGTTCGGGGAGAGCGATGCGGCGCCCGGATCTCGAGCAAGTGTCGATGGCGCTCGTCAACAAGGGAAAGGCGTTGGGCAGGCTGGGGAAAGCGGAAGTAGCGCTGGCCGTGCTGGACGATGTGGTGCGGCGTTTCGGGGTCGACGACGGGGAAGGCCACCCTCTGGCGGTGGCGACAGCGCTCGCCGGCAAGGGCGGAATGCTGAGCAACTTGAACCGCCACACGGAAGCGCTGGCGGCCTGGAACGAGGTCGCGCGACGCTTCGGCAAGAGCCGGGTGCCGGCGCTTGAGGCGCTGGTGGCGAACGCGCTGGTCGGGACGGCGGTTGCGCTGAACACGTTGGACCGGCACGGGGAGGCCTTGGAGGCCTGCGATGAAGTGCTGGAACGCTTCGGCAAGAGCGGTTCGCCGACGCTTCACGGCGAATTGGCAGCAGCGATGATCGGACGGGGCCACGCGCTGATCGCGCTGAACCGTATCGACGAGGCGATAAGCGCCTGGGGCGCCGTGGTGGAGCGTTTCGGGCGGAGCGATTCTCTCAGAATCGTCGAACAGGTGGCCTCGGCGCTTGCGAACATCGGCACGGCGCTTTTCCAGTCAGGCCAGCTGGAGGAGGCGCTGACCGCGTTCGACCAGGTTGTGCAAAGCTACACGGCAAAAGACGCGCCCATCCTTCAGGAAGTGATAGCTCGCTGTTTCGTCAACAGAGGCAACGTATTGTCCGCGTTGCAACGGGATACCGAAGCGATCTCATCGTGGGAAGAGGCGGTCAGGGTCTTCGAGACTGTTGAATTACCGGAGGCGGCAGAACCGTTTTGCGTCGCGCAGATGAACAGGGCTGTCGCGCTGCAAAACGCAGGAAGGTCGGAGGCAGCACTTGAGCTGTGGGGCGACGTTTTGGAACGATTCGGGGCCGACGACCGGCCTGAGCTCCTCACGTTGGTCGCGGACGCCCAGACTCACAGATGCACTTTGCTGGAACAGTCGGGACAATACGAAGAGGCGCTCGCTGTCTGGCAGCAAGTCGAAGACCGCTATGGGACCAGCGACGCTCCTGAGTGGGCAGAACTTATCGCCAGCTCCTTCGTGCAGAGAAGTGCCAATCTGTTCAAGCTGCAACGGCCGGAAGAGGCGCTCGCAATCTGCGACCGGGCGGTGGATCGCTTCAGCGGGAGCGACGTGCCGGCGGTTCTCAAGGCCGTTTCCGAAATTCTCATGAACAAGGGAATCGTGCTGGCGACATTGCACAGGAACGAGGAGGCGTTGGACGTCTGGGACGAAATCGAACGGCGTTTCGGAAACCGCAACGAGCCGAGGATTTTGAAGCAGGTTGCGGCGGCCCTCGTGAGCAAGGGTTCGACACTGGTCCTTATGAACCGGCCGGAGGACGCAGTTGGGGTATGGAGCGAGGTTGTACGCCGGTTTGGGGAAGGTGACGAACCGCTGTATCACGAGGAGATTGCGACAGCGGTCCTCAATAAGGTGGTGGTGCTGGACTTGTTGAACCGGCCGGACGAGGCGCTTGAGGCCTGCGAAGAGGCACTCCGGAGATTCGGGAACAGCAACGAGTCCTACGGTGTTGAGGCAATCGCACAAACTCTCGTCAACAAGGGTGCGCTCCTTGTCGGTCTGAGCCAGACCGAAGCGGGCTTGGCTGCGTGGAACGAGGTCGTCCGGCGCTTTGAGGCGAGTGATGTGCCGGCGCTTCGTAAGACAGCAGAATCGGCGCTGTTCATGCTGGCACAGCATGAATTGTCCGAAAGCCGGGCAAAGACCGCCCTCAAGTATCTCGACCGTTCGCTACAGCAGGAGCGGGCGGAAATTTCCGACATCAGACTGAATTGCCATTTGATGCGGGCCCGGGCGCACCTGGCGGCAGGCAATGGCGAAGCATGCGCCGGTGATGTCAAGACGGCACTGTCCATCCTTCCCGAAATGAACTTGTTGCCGAAGATCGTATTGGAAACTCTGGCAGATCTCGCGCCGGGTGTCGGGCTGGAGAGGATGTGCGATCTGATCGAGTCGTCGCCCGCCGGCGATCTCCTGCTTCCGCTGAAGACGGCGCTGGAGCGGGAACTCGGGCTGGAACCGAGAGTGGCAAGGGAAGTCGAGGAGATTGCCAAAGACATACGCCGGGATTTGTTTGCCCGTCCCTGACCATTCGCCGGCCGCGATCTCCCGCACCTGTTTTTTACAGGGTAAAAATGCGGAAACCGCACTACCCTGGCGCGCAGTCTTTCCTGTTGGCCGTCAAGTTGGCTGTCTTCAACCTCGGCGCCGATGTCCGAATGCGTCGCCCCGAAGCCGCGCAGGGCCGGCGACCGCTTCAGCTTCGCCCCGCAGGACCGAGCGCGAGGGACCGGAGGGCATCAGGCATATGTTTTGGGACACCCGCGCGGCTCCTCGCGTGGAAACAGTTTCGGACCGGCGCAAACGGCGGAAAGCACTTGGGGCGCACTCCAGCGGCTTCCTGTTCCGTGCATGAGCCGGATGCCGTTGAAAACCTCCCGCATCCCGAGGATGCGGAGACGCCCCATCTTCGAAGGGGGGCGGAATGAGCGGCTCGGTCACGGAACATCCGGCACCCGTCAATTCGATTTCATATCTGAGCATCGGCCGTCCACACTGCTCCTGATCGGTCTCGCTCCAAGCCATGCGGTCCTCCATGTCTGGTGTGGAAATCAGCTGGAAAGCACCGCATTTGGGGAAACCGGTCAACTTTCAGGTCAAGCTCGTAGGCATCCAGAGACGTGGAGAATCGCCTACGGGGCAAGCCTCCTTTCGTAACATCGGTCAAGCCCCAAAGTTCGTTGACTTGCCTCCTTTATGTCTTATATATTGACCAATTAAACGGTATACTGACTTCGATATAAGACAGAATATGAAAACACTGGCGACACATGCGCTTCCCAGAGCGGCCAAACAAGCCCTCGCCAAGCTGGGCGCGGACATCGCGGTCGCCCGCAGGAAACGCCGCATCTCGACGGTCTCGATGGCTGAGCGCGCATTCATCAGCCGCGGCACTCTATACAAAGTCGAACGCGGCGACCCGTCGGTCTCGATCGGCATCTATGCAACCGTACTGGCCATCCTGGGTCTCGCTGACCGTCTCGCCCTGGCAGCCGACCGGCGCGGCGATTCCCTCGGACTGGACATCGACGAGGATCGACTGCCCAGAAAGGTGCAGCCGCGGCGGCGCTCCCGGTCTCAGTCATGACCGACACGGTCGAGGTTTTTGTCGACCACAATGGTCAGACTCCTCTCGTCGGCCGGTGCCGCTGCATCGCCAGGCGCCACAGCCAAAGCTCGGTCTTCGAGTATTCTGACACGTGGCATGACGGCGCCGATGCCTACGCCCTGGATCCAGCGAACCTGCCCTTGGAACGCCGGCAGATATACACCTCCTCCGACAAATCCGCGTTGCCAGGCGCGTTGCGCGACACCGCCCCAGACCGCTGGGGCCGACAGCTGATTCGGCGCGCCTTTCGCAAAGCCGGCGAGCAGCGCACCCTGTCCGAGATCGACTATCTCCTCGCCATCAACGATCAGACCAGAATCGGCGCGCTCCGGTACCGACGGGAAGGCGAAAAGACCTTCGACCACAACATCGGCCCCTACCGTGTGCCTCCCCTGATCCGGCTGCCGGCGCTCCTAAACGCCGCCGATGCGATGCTTTCCAACTGCGAAACTCCGGAAGACCTGAAGCTCCTGCTGAACGAGGGTTCGCCGCTGGGCGGCGCCCGCCCCAAATCCGCCGTCATCGACGATAACGGGCGCATGGCGATCGCCAAGTTTCCGAAGAACGATGACGATCGCAGCATCCCGCATGGCGAAACCCTCGCGATGACACTTGCCGCCGCCGCGGGCATCAATGTTGCTCCGACAACACTGTTGGAAGTGGCCGGTCGACCGGTGTCCCTGATAACGCGGTTCGACCGTGACCAGGACCGGAGGATCCCGTTCATTTCCGCCATGACTCTGCTCGGACTCAACGACGGCGACGAAGCGACCTACACGGACATCGCAGAAGTCATCAGAATGTATTCGAGCGCGCCCACCGAAGACCTGCATGAGCTGTGGAGGCGGATCGTCTTCAATGTGATGGTCGGCAATCTCGACGATCACCTCCGCAACCATGGCTTCCTGCACGATCGCGAAAACAAGTGGTGCCTTTCGCCGGCCTTTGACCTGAACCCGGTGCCGCTGACCGAAAAGGCGCGCGAACTGACGACCTGGATATCGGAAGAAGGGCCGGACGCCGATCTGGATCTGGCCCGGGCCGCTGCACCGTATTTCGCGCTGGACCTGATCCGGGCCGATGCCATCATCGACGAAGTCGCAGCCGCATTGGACGGTTGGCAAAAGACAGCGCGGCAGCTGCGGATGAGCGCGTCGGACCTCGCTGCCTACGCGACAGCGATTCGGGTTCCGGCATAAGATGAGGTTTTGTTACTCAAATTTAGCCGCTGTGAAGCGGGGTGGTTTTCCCGGTTTGGGCCGACATCGGATTTCCTGGAAACCGGAACAGTCCGGGAAGTTCCGGCCATCTTCTATCCCAAGCAGGATTTTCTCCGGCGGTTGGTTTCAGCCGGGCTGATCATGATCGGCTCGAAGCGCCCGCGGTCCGTTTCGGTAAGTTTGATATCCCGCCGCGCCGTTTTTTCTGCCCAACGGCCGGTGTCCCATGTCATCGGCGGCATGGAAGCGGCGGGAAACGCGATGCCGCAATTCAGAAAACTGAAATCTCTTGCCTTGAGCCAGCCGCCGGCTATTCGCCGGCCGCGATCCCCCGCACGCGTTTTTTTTCGCGGTCAAAATGCGGAAACCGCACAACCCTGGCGCGCAGCCTTTTCTGTTGGCCGTCAAGCTGGCCGACCTCAACCTCGGTGCCGATGTCCGAATGCGCCGCGGCAAGCCGCGCCAATGCGATCGTGCGCCCCAGTATCGGCGAGCGGACGGATGATGTGATCTCCCCGATCTGGGCGCGGCCGAGGCGGACGCGGTCACCGGTCGACGGCGTCAGTCCACTGTCGATTTCCAGCCCGACGAGCCGCCGCGCCGGATGCGCCTTTCGCTCTTCGAGCGCAGCCCGCCCGATGAAATCGTCATTCTGGGTGCGCAGCGGCACCGTGAATCCGATGCCCGCCTCAAAAGGATCGGTCTGGTCAGAAAACTCGCAGCCGGCGAAAATCAATCCTGCCTCGATGCGCAGAATGTCCAGCGTGTCGAGACCCAGCGGCACTATGCCGAATTCCCCGCCTGCTTCCCACACTGCGTCAAACACCGTTACGGCGTCTTTCGGGTGGCAGAAAATCTCATAGCCGCGCTCGCCGGTGTAACCGGTGCGGCTGACGACACAGGCCGCGCCCTTGAAATCGCCGACCCGCGCCACGGTGAAGCGGAACCAGCCGAGCTCGTCCAGCGTCGGCTGCGCCGGCGCGGTCCAGAACACTGACCGCAGCGCATCAAGCGACCGCGGACCCTGAACCGCGATATTGTGCAGCTGGCTGGTGGAGTTGCGCACCCAGGCGTTAAGCCCGTGCTGCGCCGCCTGTTCTTTCAGCCACAGACCGGACGTGTCGTTGCCGCCGATCCAGCGGAAATTGTTGTCCCCGAGACGGAACACCGTGCCGTCGTCGATCATTCCGCCATGCTCATAACACATCGCGGTGTAGACCACCTGCCCGGTGGCAAGGCGTTTCATATTTCGGGTCACGCACAGCTGCATGAGCCGCTCCGCATCCGGGCCGGTGACTTCGTATTTGCGCAGCGGCGACAGATCCATGACCGCGGCGCGCTCGCGGCAGCCCCAGTATTCGTCCATCGTGCCCTGACCGGCGATGCTCTTCGGCAGCCAGTAGCCGCTGTATTCCACGAAATCCCGGGTATGTCTGGCAAAGCAGTCGTGGAACCCTGTGCGCCTGGTCCTTTCCATCACCGCCTCCGCTGATTTTCGGTAGCCGACCGAGCTTTTGAAATCCTCCCCGGCGCCGTAGGTCCGGACCTGAATATCCGTCGGATTCCAGCCATTCGCCGCATCAACGTCGCACGGGCATGCGGTGGAAACGCAGACAAGGTCTGTCAGCGCACGGAGCAGCACGTAATCGCCCGGCCGCGACCACGGCTCATCCAGTCCAACTGCGTTGGCATCGTCGATGTCCGTGTTGAAAAAGAAATTGATCGCCGGCCAGCCGCCCCGCGGACGGATTGAATAGCGGGCAAGTCCGGCGTTCATGTTGTCGGAACAGTTGACATGGCCCGGATATCCGAGATCCTCGTAATAACGCGCCGTGCAGGCCAGCCCGAAGGCATCGTGGCGGCCGCAGGTGTCTTCAACGATTTCCACCAGCGGCTCAAAATCGACATTGAAATATTTCGAAAAGATCCCCGGCGCCGGATAGGCCGCGCCCATCAGCGACCGGGTCGCTGTCGGATCGATTTCCCGTTCCAGTCCGCGGTCGAGATCTCGCAGCGCAAACGCCTGGAAGTCCGAACATTCGCGGCCCTGAACATCAAGAATCTGAATGAATTCGCCTTTGCGCACCACATAAGGCAGCGCCTGCCCCGGCTGGATATTCTCATCCGTCAGCGGATCGGCCAGCGGATTCGGGAGCCCATGCCCGCCCTTCTTTGCCCCGGGATTGGCGCGGCGGATGTAGAGCGCGATGTCTGTCGGCGCGTCCTGCTCCTGCGGCAGCATCGGACCGCCGGGGGCCGAGACCACAAGCGTTCCGTCGAGTGTCGCCGTGAATTGCTGCCTGTCGCCGGGACGGCTGCCGCCGCCAAGGGCGGTGACGGCGCTGCCCGCGGACAGCTCAATACCCAGTTTCTCCAGCGCTTTCAGCGACCTCGCCCCGGAAAGCGAACCGTTGGCAAGCACGCTGATCGCCCCCTCTGGCCGGCCGCCGCCCGCGGTGCCGATCATCGCCGCGTCGGACGCGCCGTCGGCAGCGAAGAAAACCAGTTCAGCGGCCTGCCGGCCGTCAAGGTCCAGCACCGTGATCTCGTCACCTTGGAACACCTGCAGAGTGCGCGAGCCGCCGCCCGGCACCGGGTGCCGCTCAACCCCGTGCGGCAAAACGGGAAGACCCGGCGAAATGATACCCGAACGCTCATACGGTTTTTCAAAAACTGCGCGGCTGGTCATCACTCAATCCCCAGCGCCTGTTTGCGGCGCGCCGACCATGTCAAAATCAAATGGTCGACGAGCAGCCCGATAAAGGCGACACAAAGCCCCAGCACCAGCCCCTTGCCGACATCGGTCGAAGACAGCGCCCGCTGCATTTCCTGGCCGAGATCCTGGGTGCCGATGAAGGCGGCGATGATCACCATGAACAAGGAAAACAGCACCGTCTGGTTGAGACCGACGGCAATCGTCGGCAGGGCCAGCGGGAAACGCACCTTCCACAGCTTCTGCCGGAATGTCGCCCCGCTCATATCCGCGGCTTCGTCGATTTCCGGCGGCACCGCCCGCAGCCCCTCAATGGTGTAGCGGGTCATCGGAACAAGGCCGAACCCGATCACTGCGCCGATCGCCGCGACATCATTGACGCCGAACAGCATCACCACCGGAATCAGGTAGATGAAACTCGGGAAAGTCTGCGCGGTGTCGCAGACCAGCAGGATCAGCCGTGAGCGCGCGGATGAACGCGATGCCCAGATTCCGAGCGGCAGGCCGATGATCACAACAATCAAGACGGCGAAAGTCACCATGTAGGTGGTGATCATCGCCCGGTCCCACCAGCCTGACATGGCGATCAGGCCGACAAATGCGACGCAGACAAGCGCCGAACGCAGGGAACCGACCACCCAGCCGACCCCGGCGGCAAAAGCGAGCACGGCTGTGAACGGCAGCCACAGATAGGCGTCGCGCATCGGAATCAGCACATAGAGTATCAGAAAACCGCGCAGCCACTGCGTGACCGGATCGGCGAGAATGACAAACCACTTCACGAGGGCGTCGATTTCCTTGTACGCCGTCAGAGCCTGTGTGCGTTTGATTTGATCAGCGATCGGCCAGACACTGGCGAGGGCAATCGCAAGACAGGACAGCGCGGCCCAGACAAGCAGCAAACGGTATCGCTGGTGCCACGGGGTGGTCCTTTCAAAGTGCACCGGCTCCTTGACCACCCAGGCTTTCGAACACTGGTCAAGCATGATCGCGATCAGCACAATGGAAATGCCGATTTCAATCGAACGCCCGATCTTCAGGGCCTGGAGGAGCTGCAGAAGCTTCTGGCCGAGGCCGGGCATGCCGATGAAGCTCGCCAGCACAACCATCGCCAGGCACTGCATGATGACCTGATTGATGCCGACCAGAATCTCGGTTCGCGCCGACGGCACGCGCACCTGCCACAGCAGCTGAAACCCGTTGGCGCCGCACATTTTGCCGCTCTCGGCGATCTCGCCGGCGACTTTCTTCAGTCCCAGCAGGGTCATGCGGACCATTGGCGGCGTCGCGAAAACAATCGTGACAATCGCCCCGGACTTCGGGCCGACGCCAATGAACACCACCACCGGGATCATATAGGCAAAGTGCGGCAGCGACTGGGCAATATTGAGCAGCGGGTTCAGAACCCGTTCCGCCCATTTGTGGCGCCATGCCAAGACGCCGAGGAGCAGTCCGGTCAAGACTGCGATCGGAGCGGCAACGATGATGACGGAAAGGGTTTCCATCGCCCATTTCCACTGCCCCATCACCGCGATCCAGACAAAAGTGCCGCCCGACAGCAGGGAAAGCCGCCAGCCGTTGAGCCAATATCCGATCACCGCGGCGGTTATGGCGATGAAGGTCCAGGGAAGCGGACCGATGCGCGGCCAGCGGTTGCGGCCGTAAAGCAGGTTCGCGGTCACATCCAACAGCCACTCGACGCCGGCGGCGAATGCCCGCGTGACGTGCATGAAGCCCAAATCATCCTTGATGAAGACAAACAGCCAGTTGATCCAATCCGCAAAAGGCCACACGAGCCAGTCAGGCGGCCTGATCAGGAAGTCTGGAAGCGCGAATTTAAAGAGGGCGATCAGGGCCGCTGTGAGAAGCAGCAGCTGTCCCTGCCGGATCCGGGGGGGAACGCGATGAAATGAGCCTGCGTCCCCTGCCGCGGCGGTCACCTCCGCTCTCCAAAGAGAAGCTCAAGCGCCGACTGCCGATTCAGCAAGCCGATGACGGCGCCGCTCTCATCCGCGACCGGAAGATGCGGCTGCGGGTCGTTGACAAGCCGGCGCGCCAGTTCGCGCACGGTGGCCGACGCCGCGACCGGCTCGCCTTCGGGGATGTCGCCGGTCACTTCATCCGCCAGAAAGGCGGCGTGGACCACGCGCGATTTTTCGATTTCCTCGGTGAATTTCGAGACATACGGGGTGGCTGGATTGAGCACGATCTGATCGGGCCGGTCGCATTGCTCAATCAGACCGTCTTTCATGATCGCAATGCGGTCAGCCAGCCGCAGGGCCTCGTCAAAATCGTGGGTGATGAAAACGATCGTTTTTCCGAGCATTTCCTGCAGGCGCAGAAACTCGTCCTGCATCTCGCGGCGGATCAGGGGATCGAGGGCCGAAAACGGCTCGTCCAGAAACCAGATGTCCGGCTCGATGGCGAGCGAACGGGCAATTCCGACCCGCTGCTGCTGACCGCCGGAAAGTTCCCGCGGATAGTAATCCTCGCGCCCCGAAAGCCCGACAAGCTCAATCATTTCCAGCGCCCGCTGGCGCCGCTCGCTGCGGTCCTGGCCGCGCATTTCCAGAGGAAAGGCGACATTGTTTAGCACCGTCCGGTGCGGCAGCAGACCAAAACTCTGGAACACCATGCCCATCTTGCTGCGGCGCAGCTCGATCAGATCCTTCTCCGAAAGAGAAGAGATATCGCTGCCTTCGACAATGACCTCGCCAGCGGTGATTTCCAGAAGACGGGACAGGCAGCGGACCAGCGTTGACTTGCCGGAGCCGGAGAGCCCCATGATGACCAGCATCTCGCCCTGGGAGATTTCCAGCGATGCGTCGCGGACGGCGGCTATGTAGCCGTCATTCTGAATGTCTTCGTAACTGTGATCGGCGGAAATGGTTCCGAAATAGCGCTGTGGATCGTTGCCGAACAGTTTCCAGACATTCCGGCAGGAAATGACCGACTCGCCGCCGTTTGCCATTGCGACCGCTTCCCCCATTTGTCCGCTCCGGCCGGATCCGGCCGGAGCGGTCGCTGATTGACGTTAACAGGCTCAGCTTGTGCCTTCAAACCAATCTTTCCAGATGTCTTCGTTGGCTTCCAGCCATGCCGCGGCTGCGTCTTCCGGCTCCATTTCGTCGATATCGACGAGCTTGGCCATTTCCGCAATCTGCGCATTGGTGAAAGAAATCTTGGTCAGAAGATTGTACGCCGACGGCCATTTTTCCGGCATGCCGTCCCACGCGGCTTTCTTCAGATAGCCAGTCGCAGGATTGCCGCAGTCATATGTGGCGTTCGGGTTCGGGCCGAGCGAGGCGTCATCTTTGCAACCTTCAAAATACTCGGGGAATTCAACGAATTCACCGGGCCAAACCGCCTCAGCGAAGTTCGGTGTCCAGTTGAAGATAACAACCGGGCGCTGTGTCGGTTCGGCGCTGGCGACTTCCGCCCAGAGCGCCGCGGCTGAACCGGCGTTGACCACGACAAAATCCATGCCGAGGGCTTCGACCCGTTCGGCGTCGTGCTTAAGCCAGTCCACCGGACCGCCGAGAAAACGGCCCTTGTCGCCGGTTTCCGGTGTTGTGAACAGACTGGCGCAGCCATTCAGAGCTTCCCAGCTGGGAAGGCCCGGGCAGGCATCCTTGGTCCACAAAGGATACCACCAGTCTTCGCGGGTCACCGCATTGTGGTCGCCGGCGTCATGGATCCCGCCCTTGGCGAGGGCTTCTGAGAACGCCACGCCAAACGCGCCTTCCCAGACTTCCAGCTCAGCGCTGACATCGCCGAGGCGGATCGATTCGTAAACGGCCTGCGAGTCGGTCGACACCAGCTCGGCATTGTTGCCGTTCATTTCAAACATCTGCGCCACCATGTGCGTCATCACGATCTGGCTTGACCAGTTGTGCGTCGCCAAAATGATGGGATCGCTGCTGTCCTGGGCGACGACTGCCGCCGGTGCGGCCGCGACTGCGCCAGCCGCTGCCCACTTTACAAGATTTCTCATCCTTAATGCTCCTTGTGTTGCGTTTGCGATGAAACTGGCCGTTTCCGTGCCGCCGTTTCCCGGCCGCAACTGCGGTTGCCGGGACGGGCGGTCGTCGGCGCGCCCCTCGGCGCGCTTCGTGGCAACCGCCGCCTGAATCTGGCGGAGGCGGCCTTTGCCACATTGCTGTGTTCCCTGGTTCATGCCGCCGGGGCCGCGCCCTGTGAGCGCTGCCAGTCGGGCTCGAAGCCGATGATTTCGGCCTGCGGATGAAGTGCGGGATTGAAAAGATGGTTGTGCCACCAGGTGGCGGCCCTGAGCGGATGCTCGCTGCCAAGCCTCCCGGCCCGGCATTGAAGGCCAAATCTGTGTGCAAGCGCGTCGAATTCAAGGCGGCATTCACCGGTCTCGGCGATACGCCGCGCGGTCGGCGAACCTGGTTCGAATGCAGCGGTGAGAATGTCAGAAAAATCGCGCCACGAGCTGAAATACCCGGCGGCGAAAAACCGCACTGCCTGTTCGCGGCGCTCCGCCGGATCCTGCGACCGTTTCGCCATATGCTTGAGTTCGGGGGTCACCGAGCAATCCGGCCGGCGGCAAAGAACCGTGACCACGGGCTGGCCGGAAGGGTCCTCGCCGGCAAATGTCAGAGTCGGCGTCACCGCACCGTTCGGCCGCCCGCCCGTTTGGCGCATGGCGCTCCGGCGGGCCCGGCACTGCCAGCCGAGAAACGCTTCCCGCCTGCCGCGCCCGTAGGGTCTTGACGCTTCGGTCATGCCGCCCGCCGGGGCGCTGCCGGTGGCTTGAACGCCCTGTCGTGAGCCAGGCTGGGGATCTTGCGGCGCGCCTCGGCAACGGCGTCGAGGTCGATTTCGGCGGTGATGACGCCAGTTTCCTGGCCGCCGTCGGCGACCACCCGCCCCCAGGGATCGACAATCAGCGAGTGCCCGAAACAGGCGCCGCCTCCGGGAACCGGGCCGGTGGCGCAGGGCGAGACAACATAGCATCCGTTCTCTATCGCCCGCGCCCGGTTCAGAACATGCCAATGCGCTTCGCCGGTGGTCTGGGTGAACGCCGCTGGAACGGCAAGGATTTCAGCGCCGGCCTGGGAAAGCGCGCGGTAAAGGGCGGGAAACCGCAAATCATAACAGATTGTCATGCCGACAGCGGCAAACGGCGTCGCCGCGACCACCGCTTCGGCGCCCGGACAGACCGCCGCGCTCTCGCGGTAAATCTGCTGTTGCGAAAGCTGGATATCGAACATGTGGATCTTGTCGTAGCGGGCGCGGATCCCGCCTGTGGCATCGACGACATAGCCCCGGTTCAGGATTCGGCCGTCGGCCGCCTCGACCGCAATCGAACCCACCAGAAGCCAGCACTTGCTGTCGGCGGCAAAACCGCGCAGCATTTCCAGGACCGGATGGCCGCTCTCGGGAGCACAGGGCGGCACGATTCTCGGGCCATCGCCGGCGAGGCCGCCGCAATATTCCGGAAGCCCAATGAACTCCGCGCCGGCGTCGCGCGCCCGCCGCAGCAGCCCGTCGGCTTCGGCCATCGCGGATTTGAAGTCCGGCTGCGGCCGTGTCTGCAGGCAGGAAAAACGGAAGGCGCGGGTCACTTCGTCAAAACTTCTTGTAGGCTTTGCGCAGGGCCACGAGCGGGTGGCGTTCCGACATCTGAAACTTGAGCAGCAATTCGCGCGCGATCATGTCGCGGTCATGCTGGTTGTCCGGCAACTCGATCGTGTCAGGAATCCGGACCCAGCCATTGATGTTGCGGTCAAAAACCGCGGGCTTGCCGTCTTCGTAGCCCATATGCACATCTTCCAGCCAATTCAGATCGTCCCAGCCCATGAATTCGACATAGCGCGAAAGGAACGGCGTCATCCGGCTGTAATCCGGCACCAGATTCACATCGTAGCGGTAGCCGATATGCTGCCCGATTTCGACTTCGCGCTCCGACCCGAGGCCTGCCGCATCCTTCAGGAACTGATCGACATCCGCGATCTCGGTGCCTCTGTATTTGGTTCCAGCCATAACCCAATCCTCACAGATGGTGATAGTCTTCGACACCGACGGTGTGGCTGGTGCCGGCCAGCGGAACCCCGGCCATGGCCGAGGCTTCCATGGTCAGCGCCGCCAGATCCTCCGGCTCAAGCGAATGCACGTTGGTCTTGCCGCAGGCGCGGGCGAACATCTGCGCCTCGATCGTCAGCGTGTGCAGGAAGTTGTACACCCTCTCGGCCGCCTCGTCGGGATCAAGCCGCGAGCGCAGCGCCGGATCCTGGGTGGCAACGCCGACCGGGCAGCGGCCGGAGTGGCAGTGATAGCAGTGGCCCGGCTCCACACCCATTTCTTCGGGATAGTTGGCTTCCGGAATATCCTTGTTGCAGTTCAGCGCCATCATCACCGAATGGCCAAGAGCGATGGCCTCGGCGCCGAGGGCAATGGCCTTGGCGACGTCCGCTCCGTTGCGGATGCCGCCGGCATAGACGAGGCTGATCTGGCCGCGCATGCCAAGATCGTCAATCGCTTTGCGCGCTTGCCGGATGGCGGCGATGCCAGGCACGCCGGTCTCTTCGGTCGCCAGGTGCGGCCCGGCGCCGGTGCCCCCTTCCATGCCGTCGATATAGATGGAGTCCGGGTTGCATTTCACCGCCATGCGCACATCGTCGTAGACCCGCGCCGCGCCCAGTTTCAGCTGGATTGGGATCTGCCAGTCGGTGACTTCGCGGATCTCCAGGATTTTCAGCGCCAGATCGTCAGGGCCGAGCCAGTCGGGGTGCCGCGCCGGCGAGCGCTGGTCGATGCCGGCCGGCAGCGACCGCATCTCGGCGACCTGATCGGTGACTTTCTGTCCCATCAGGTGACCGCCGAGTCCGACTTTGCATCCCTGACCGATGAAGAACTCGCAGCCGTCGGCCAGCACCAGATGGTGCGGGCTGAAACCGTAACGCGACTGGATGCATTGATAGAACCACTTCGACGAATAGCGGCGCTCATCCGGGATCATGCCGCCCTCGCCGGAACATGTCGCCGTTCCGGCCATGGTGGCGCCGCGCGCCAGGGCGGTTTTCGCTTCGTACGACAGGGCGCCGAAACTCATGCCGGTCACATAAACCGGGATTTCAAGCTCGAGCGGCCTTTTGGCGCGCGGACCGATCACCGTTTTGGTCAGGCACTTCTCACGGTAGCCCTCAATGACAAACCGGGTCAGCGTGCCGGGAAGAAAGGTCAGGTCGTCCCAATGCGGAATTTTCTTGAACAGCGAAAAACCGCGCATCCGATAGCGGCCGAGCTCGGATTTGATGTGAATATCGTCGATCACCGCCGGCGGGAAAACAAAGGACGAGCCGAGACGGTTGACATCGCGGCTCAGCGGCGGTTTCGGGTTCATGTTGCCGTCGGGCATGTCAAATGTCCTTTTGCGGCCTAGAGAATCAGTTTCTTTTCTGCCGGTTCGAGATTGTCGTAGTTCCACAGCTGCCGACCGGCGACCACCTTGGTGAAATGCTCCACACCCTGTTCCGGAACCAGGCCGTAGAGGCCGAGTTTGCGGCGGAGCCAGCTGCGGTCGAGTTCCGTCAGCTCCGCCTCAACCGCATCCACGCCCAAACTGCGAATGGATCCGCCAATGAAAATCGTGCCGTCATACATCGAGTCGCCGAGATTCTTGCCGGCGTTGCCGCACACGACCATGCGGCCGCGCTGCATCATGAAACCGGACAGCGCGCCGGTGTCGCCGCCGACGATAATGGTGCCCCCCTTCATATCGATGCCGGTGCGCGAGCCCACCGACCCTTTGCACACCAGGTCGCCGCCGCGGATTGCGGCGCCAAAAGTCGAACCGGCGTTTTTTTCGACAATAATGGTGCCGGCCATCATGTTTTCGCCGCATGACCATCCAACACGTCCGTTGATGCGGACGTTCGGCCCGTCGATCAGTCCGACCCCAAAATATCCGAGCGACCCCTCAAAAATGAGATTGAGCCGGTTCAGCACACCGACACCCAGCCCGTGTTTGCCGCGCGGATTGTGCACCACGATCGTGCCGTAGCCGTTCTCCATCAGTTTTCTGATCTGAATATTGGCTTCGGTGACGGTCAGCCCGTCGGCGTCGATCTCGGTTCGCCTGTTGTAGTCAACATCAGGCGCCCACGGATAGGCAAGGTTGGGCTCGGCATCGAGGTCGAACTCCATCACCATGGAACGGCCGGTCAGCTGTTCCGTTGTCATTCCCAAGGCTTCGACCCGCTCTTCCTGCGTCATGCAGGCGAGCGCGCTGTCGCTCACGCCTGCCATACGCGAATCTCCTCGTCGTAGGGATCGTAGGTGTCGATTTCCTGCGGAATGATCGCCCGGATCGCCACCTCTTCCGATGCCATCGCGATCAGGCTGTCGCTTTCGTAAAGAACCAGCGGTTTCGCAGCCATGGTGTCCTTCGCCATGCCCAATTCATCGCGGGTGGCAACCAGGTAGGTGAACACACCGTCAATCTCGTCGATCGAGCGGCGCAAACTCTGTTCAAGCGACTCGCCGTTGGAAAGGTTGTGCGCCGTGTAGACGGCCAGCAGCTCCGAATCGCAGTCCGACATGAAGCGGTGGCCCATGCGTTCCATTTCCCGGCGCATCAGCCAGTAATTGGTGATTTGCCCGTTATGCACCACAGACACATCATTGTACGGAAAGGCCCAGTACGGATGGGCTGAGCGGATATCGACATCCGACTCTGTCGCCATCCTGGTGTGACCGATGGCGTGGGTGCCGCTGAAATCCTCAAGCTCGTAGGCCGAGGCGACGGTCGCCGCGTCGCCGAGGTCCTTGATCAGTTCCAGACCGTTGCCCAGCGAAAGGATTTCCACGCCGTCAACTTCCTCGATGTGACGCGCCATGTCCTCGGAGTCGCCTTCGTGCTCCAGCACAAACCGCAGCGCATAGGCTGTCGCGTGCTCGCGCGATTTCACTGTGGCCCCGTGTTCTTTGAGAATTCCGTCGACTTCGTTCATGCGCTTTTCGAGGATTCTGTGAATGCCGTGGCCTTGCGACATGTCCTCCTGCTCAGCGACTTTAAGCCGCATCACATAGTCGCCCGGCGAACTCTGCCCGTAAACGGCATAGCCGGTCGAGTCCGGTCCCCGGTGCTTAAGCGCCTGCAACATCGCGGTCATTTCGGAGCCGACACCGGACACCCTGCCGCGGTGAATCAAACCTGCAATTCCACACATATCTGTTTCCTTTTCAGTGGCAGCGGCCGCCGAACGGCCGCTGCCGGGAGGGAGATCACGGGAGACAGTCGAGGTAAGTGTCGAGGTCCCAGTCAGTGACTGTGTGCATGAACCTTTCCCACTCATCCGTCTTGTATTCATGGTAGAGCCGGAACATCTCGCCGGGGAGACCGCGCTTCACCACCTCGTCGCCAGCCAGCGCATCCAGCGCCTCGCCAAGCGACATCGGCAGTTTCTTGACCTGTTTGCCGGCGTCGATCGCTTCATAGATGTTGCGCTCCTCCGGTTCGCCGGGATCGAGCTGGTTGTCGATTCCGTCGTCAGCGGCGGCAAGGATTGTCGACCCCATGAGATACGGATTGACCATGGAATCCACGGAACGGTACTCAAACCGGCCCGGCGCCGAGACCCGCAGCCCAGTGGTGCGGTTCTGGAATCCCCAGTCGGCGAAGACCGGAGCCCAGAAACCCGTGTCCCAGAGCCGGCGGTAGGAATTGACGGTTGACGCGCCGATGGCGGTGAGCGCCTGCAAATGGTGCACAATTCCGCCGATCGCCGCCAGTCCCGCCTTGCCCGGCATCTGCGGATCGTCGCCGTCCGGCATGAAGGTGTTTTCGCCGCCGGTCAGATACATGTAGTTGTCCCGCATGCCCGGCAGCGCGTCGGGATCGTTGCCGGTGCGTTTGAACTCGTCCCCGCCGCCGTGCCACAGCGACAGGTTATGGTGACATCCGGACGCCGAAACCCCCATAAACGGTTTGGTCATGAAACAGGCGATCAGGTTGAATTCCCGCGCGACCTGGGCACAGATCTGGCGATACGTCGTCAACCGGTCGGCGTTGCGCAGCACATCGTCAAACGTCCAGTTCAGCTCCAGCTGACCCGGCGCGTCTTCATGGTCGCCCTGGATCATGTCCAGACCCATCTGGCGGGAATATTTGAGGACCTGCATGTAGACCGGCCGCAGGCTCTCGAACTGGTCAATGTGGTAACAGAACGGTTTCGAAAACCCGCCGGCGGGTTTTCCGTTTTCATCCCTTTTCAGCCACATCATTTCCGGCTCGGTGCCGATGCGCAGATGCAGGCCGTTGTGCTTTTCCTTAAATTCCTCGTGGAGTCGAAGCAGGTTGCCGCGGCAGTCCGAGGTCAGAAAACCGCCGGCGTTTTCCCTTTCCTCGCGGTTGCGGAATAGCGTGCAGTAAAACCGCGCGATTTTGGGCTCCCAGGGCAATTGCATCATGGTTTCCGGCTCCGGGATGCCGACCAGTTCAGCCGCTTCCGGCCCGTAACCGAGATAGTTGCCCGCCCGGTTGGTGAACAGGTTCACGGTTGCGCCGTAAACCAGCTGGAATCCTTTTTTCGAAATGCTCTCCCAGTGGTCCGCGGGAATGCCCTTGCCCATGACCTTGCCGGTGACCGAAATAAACTGGAGATACAGGTATTCTATCCCGAGCTCGTCAATCTTGGCGCGGACCTCGCGCACCTGTTCAGCGCGGCCTGGCTTGTCCACAAATCTTTCAATGTCCATCGCTGCCATAGTCTTCTCCGTTTTTTTCTTTCGATGGCCGCCGGCGGCGCAGCGGCGTCAACTCCATGGGTACGGGCTGTTTGAAACCGGGTGCAGTTCGCCCTTCTCAAAACGGTCGAACCGGAACGGCTCAAGCAGTTCCTGGGATTCCCCCAGCACTTCATCGGCGATCAAATGGCCGACACCGATCATTTTCCAGCCATGGTTCGAGTCCGCGATCACGGTCGCGTTTTCGCAGAACCGGTCGAACACGGGGAAACTGTCGGCAGTGAAACAGCCGATGCCTCCGGACGCTTCGCGGTGGTATTTCGGCATCATGCCCTCGAACCGTTTGTGGCAATGCGCCAGTGCCGAAACCCACATCACTTTGAAGTCGTCGTTGGCCACAAATTCCGGGCTTTTTGGGCCGTACGGGTCGACCGCGACCTCATCCACGGGCGTCTCGACCTTGTATGGCGATGCGCCGCCCTGCACGCCGCCGAAGTGCCAGTCCGGTTTGTAGTAGATGCCCCACATCTTGTCGGTGATCACTGACCCGTCGACATCCGAATGAAGCGGCGCATCGGTATCGACATGAATGACCGGCGGCACATCGCCGCTGTCTGTCAGCAGCGTCTCGGGCGGGACCGACAGAACGCCTTCTTCGAGCTGCCAATACCGCCACATCGCGACATTTTCGTGGATGCTGCCTTCGAGATCCTTGACCGTGATTGATTTTGGCAGCCCCAGCATGTCCCAGAAATCGCGGACCCACGGGCCGACCCCGATGATCACATGGTCACAGGCAATACTGCCTTTGTCGGTTTCGACGCTGGAAACGGCTCCGGAGCCCGACTCGAAACTGAACCCCAAAACCTTGACGCCGGGAAGAATGGCGGCGCCCTGCTCCTCGGCTTTGTCCGCGAGGCCACGCATTGACAATGTGTTGTTCGAGTAGCCGCCGCGCTTCTCGTGCAGAACCGATGTGATATTCTTGGCCTGCCAGTCGCTGAACAAACCGCGCATATAGTTGGTTGCGGCGTTCGACCCTTCGATAAACTCGCTTTCGTAGCCGATTTCGCGCTGCTGTTCATAAATCGTGCCGACATCGTCCCGCATCGCCTCGCACGAGACCTGCATGTAACCGACAGGGTGGTAGCTCAGCCCTTTCGGATCGGTTTCCCAAACATCGACTGAGTGCGCCATCAGCCGCCGCATCGCCGGCTGAAAGTAGTTGTTGCGCACGACGCCGCAGGCGATTCCGGACGCGCCGGCGGCAACGCCCTCCTTGTCAATAACAAGAATACGCCCGTGCGCGCCCTTGCCGTTGGCGTTGAGTCTCTGACCCAGCCTCCAGGCCGTCGACAGCCCGTGGATGCCGGCGCCGATGATGAGGTACTCCACCCTTTCCGGAATTTCCATGACCCCTCCAGATTCTCCGAACTGTGGATGTCACCGAACGAATCACTCGTCAGTTCAGCGAAACTCCTACCAGCATCACACCACACTGCAAGGAATTGCAAGCCACTTTAGTACCAATTATTGCAAAAATCGATAATGGTATATATTTGGTATGTCCGTGAAGGGAATCGGGATGGCGATTTCGAAAGGAATTCGGCGGGCTTCGGAGGTTGCGGACCAGATCCGCGCCGGGATCGACTCCGGCGATCTGAAGCCGCGCGACCGGCTGCCGTCGGAACGGCGGCTGGCGGCGCGCTTCGGCGTGTCGCGCGACACCGTGCGCCGTGCGTTGGCGGAACTCGCCGACGACTCGCTGATCACCGCGCATCGCGGCAGCGGCTCCTATGTGCGCGGCGAGCAGGTGCCGCCGGTCGGCGATGTCTTTGCAGCGGCCCGGCCGCTGGAACTGATGGATGTGAGATTTGCCCTGGAGCCGCACATCTGCCGGCTGTCTGTATTGAACGCGGTCCCGTCCGACTTTGACAGGATGGAAGCGCTTCTCATTGAAATGGAAGAGTGGGTCGCGGACGTGGCGCGGTTTGCCGACGCCGACACCCGGTTTCATGCGCTGTTGGCCGGGACAACAAAAAACCCTCTGCTGATTTGGCTGTCCGCCCAGGTCACCTCGGTTCGCGGCCAGCCGCAATGGACGCGGATGCGGCAGCTCACGCTCGAACCGAACATCATCTCGCGTTACAATGCGCAGCACAGGAACATATTTGACGCCGTCCGGGCCCGGGCGCCGGAAGAGGCGGCGGCGCACATGAAGAATCACCTTGAAACCGCCAGATTGTCGCTGACCCGCGCCTCTTCGACTTAGCGGAGCCATGTGAATTCAGATGCATCTGAAATTGCGCACAACGTCTCCGGCGCCGTCACCGGAATTGATTCAGAATGGCCTCATGAAGGATATCCAAGTCAGATATCGCTCGCAGTCCCGGTTCGTCGAAGCACATTCTTGACGGCAGACAACGAGGTGTTTGCACCACTTTTGCGTTATCCCCTGAATACGGCAGCAAGCAACACAATCATAAAGGCGGTCATAAACAAGATTGGCGCCGCATATGCGGCAACCGGCATGGCAGCCGGCGCTTCGAAGAATTCGGGGGACAGCAAGTCACACACCAAGCACCATTCCAATGCAGCACACAGACCGTCTGCCCAAAGCCTTCACCGGAATCGCTGACCGGCTTAGCGGTTTCGGAACGCCTTTGATTTCGAATCGGCCTCAATCAAGCGAAACCCGCTCGACATGGAATTGGCGTCCGGTGCGCTTTGACTCAGACTCGGATCGCCCTTGTCAACTTCCGGAACTGCTTCAGTCATCAAAGCTTGCCGCTTGTCCGCTGGCTTTTTGTTCACAAGTGTCATTTGATGAGATCACTCGAAATGCTGGCGAAATGTTCGGCCACTTGAGTGGCGATGTCTTGCGGGCCGCCTGCTGCGTGCGCAAGTTTTGAAAGCCTCGCCGGACCAATGTGCCCGTAAACAATTTCAACTTGCTCGAGGAGTTTTCCGCAACGCGGCTCAACTTCGGCCGCATGGTTATGCAAATGCCTGGCCGGGTCTACACCCTGTTGCCGAATTACGCTGTAAAATTCGGGAATATCAGGGCCATAGCGCCACGCTTCGACCCAATTGTTGAACAATGGCTGGTCACACACCACAAAACACCAGCCATGCGCAGTCTTGGTCAGCTTGAGCAACGGCATGACTGACCGTTTATGTTGGTCCTCAAAGGCGCGTTACAGAAACCAATGCGCAATTTGCCGCGCATCACACGCCATTGCAAAGTCCGCGATGGCATGAGCGGAAAACGTCTTGGACATCTTGATTGAGTGTTTTTTCCTGGTTGAAAACCTGCCACAATCCAGCGACGTCAGCAAAGACCAGACAGGCCGCTCCGACAAGGGCCGCTGGTTTCGGCGGAGACGCTGTGTTGCCGTTTGTGGATTGACCTCCAGACCAGCGATCAGGCCCTGGCGGCGGCATGCATCCAGTTCATGTAAACCCGCTCGGCGACGGACTGAAATCCCGTCATCGCATCGCCGCACGCTGCAGCCAGAATACTGACGCCGTTTTTGCCGAAATTTGCGCGGAGCGCCTCCGCGTATTCCGGTATCGCCGCCCAGTTAGTCACAGTGTCGGGCTCAACTTCGACATGAAACTGTGCCGAAAACGCGCGCGGACCCCAGCTCATCGCCTGAACCGCGCAGACCGGCGAAGAGGCCAGCACAACCGCCCCCGCCGGCAGTGAATTCACTTCCGCCCCGTGCCACTGTAAACAGGGAAACCGGTCGTCCAAACCGTCGAGAAACACGCTTTCGCCCCCAGCTTCCGTCAATTCGACATCCATCACTCCGACTTCCGACTGCGCCGCCTTGCCGCAGCCGCCGCCCAACGCTTCCGCCAGCAGCTGGTGGCCAAGACATAGGCCAAGAAACGGCATTCCTTTTTCCGCAACGGCCTCGCGGATCAACGCTTTTTCACCGGGAAGCCAAGGATGCTCATCCTCTTGCCAAACATCCATCGGACCACCCAACACCCAAAGCGCGTCAAAACCGTCCAATTTCGGAATGGGTTCGCCCTCATCAAGCTCGACCGGCTCCCAGCTGTGTCCGTCTTCATCGAGAAACCTTCGGAAAATACCCGGATGTTCAACCCTAGCGTGCTGCAAGACCAGAATCCTCATCCGGGCCACCTCCTTGGTTCGGTTCGTTGCCGGTAATCGGCGCACAGTATCCTGCGAATATTCTAACTTGCAAATCCATGTTGAAATTGGAATCCCCCCGCCATTTATCAAATGCGCTGACTGGTCAGGACACCCTCGAATTGCAAAAGATCAAAGAGCTTTTTCGGGCAGATGCATTCGTTCCTACCGCAGACATCTTTCCTGACATCGACACAGGCAATCTTCTAAAACGCTTGAATCCGGAGAAAAGAGGCCGGGAAACCGGCAAAAAGGAACTGCCGGCGACAGAAAGCGTATCGCTCGACAGCGCGGAACTGGAAATCGTCGATGAGGTTCGCAGGCTCCGGCGGAAATGCCAGCAGAATTATCAAGAGCACTGTGAAGTTTACCGGCAACGGCTTGCCCTGGTCTTTGACGCCAAAACTGAGGTGGAATCCGAGGCAAGCAAGGCGTCCAACGAGTTTGAGAGCACTCGCAGTGAACTCGAGACCTATATGCGGGACGTTGAAGACGCGCTTTTGCAATGCGCGACGTCGCGGAACCGATTTCGCATCCGGCATCGGCTGGATCGGATGGCTTACCGTTTGGATTCTGGAGGCGTGCGTTGGCTGGCGCTGGCAATGCTATTTGTTCTCATTGAGAGTGTTTTGAACAGCTGTCTGTTCGCGCAAAAATATGAATTCGGCTTGATCGGAGGCACTCTTGCCGCCGCCTCATGGCGACTGCCGAAATAAGCTCCGAGCACAAGCTTGCAATTGAGAACTTTGAGACAACCTTCCTGCAAGGGCATCCACGTGTCGTCCGGCGGGGTGAGCGGAGTGTGGTCGCGGCATGCGCTGCTGACCAAGCTGCGGAATTCCTTCGTGACGGCGTAGTGTAGACCGGCCTGCTACCGCACCAGCCGTGTGTTCGGGAACGCGGCGTACCAACCGAACCAGAACGCTCGCTGCGCCGGGACACGGCGGAGAACACGCCCGTCTTCAGCGGTCAAGGCATGCTCGTCCATCGTCCAGATCGTGCCGGAGCTGTCCTCCACACTCCGGTCGCCGTCGTACCGGGTGAACGTCACGTCTTCACTCGTGTAGGCCCGGTTCGCGCCCGAAGGATCGGTGAGCACCACGAGCGCCGTGTTTTCGATCGCATCGTGATGGACGGGTGTTGCGGCAAGGAATTCGGCCGATATGGCGAGCGGTGCCTCCGGGTGAGCGGCGAGCAGCACCGTGAACACCTCGTCCTTGTTCTTCAGCCGGGTGTCGAGAACGGGAACCGAGAACATCAGCGCGTCGGTCGCGAAGTAGTCGCGGTAGGCAGCCCCTTCGGCGTAGTCGCGCCGGTAGCCGGTATCGAGCGAGAGCACCCGGGTTTCGGGGTGGCGCCGCCGCCACTCGCCCCAGGTAGTCGTCACAACGCTCCCGCGCTCCAGCACGATGCCCTTTCCGGCAAGCGGCCCGACGGACCGGCGCGCCCAGCATCGTGCTCCACAGCGACTGGGTGGCCTGGTCGAACATGAGCTTGTTCGATCGGTAGAGGAAGCCGCTCGTGCCGAGCCGGTGATGCACGCCTTGGTGCTTGGTGTGATAGAGGAGCACGGTACCGCACAAGGTGCAGTACACCCCGGCGACCGGCACGCCGCCGACCGTGTCGACGAACATCTCGTGCCAGGCGAGGATGCGTTTCGGATAGGCGCGGGCGTCGCCGTTGACGGAGAGGCCGAACACGATGTGGTCGTCCTCCAAGTAGCCGGCGTCTTCCGGGGACAGCATCGCCGGGTTGCGAAGCGGCGGAATGCCATCCTGCCGCACGCCGCCCCAGACGATCTCGTCGAGCCGGATGAGCGGTTTGCCGGCCATGTCGAAATACGCCGAGAATCGCGGGTCAATGAGGCTGTAGAGCGCGCTCTTGAACGCGGCATAGCGCGGGTGCCGCGCCTCAGGCTCATTCCACATCTTGCGTTGCCAGGCGTCGAGATCGTGGCCGAGCTCGGCACCCACCTTCCGTTCCATGATGTTCACCAGAATGCCGGAGACCTCCGCGCTGCGGGCCAGGCGGATCACCCCGAGGGCCATCGGCAGGAATGAGGGCTCCCATCGCGCCTCGATCAGCTCAACGGCGTGCGCTTTGTCGTTCGCCTCCCCGACGAGCAGGGTCAAGAATGCCCGGATGACGGCGCGGTCGGTGCTCTCCGCCCGGGGATGAACGGCGGTCGCCCCCAGCATCACAAGGATGCCGAACGCGATGACGAGGCTGCGAATGGCAGGCATGGGATGTCTGATTTGACCTACCCCTGCGACCGGTTCAGATTGAATGTTAGTGCATTGACGGTTGATCGGTCAAGCCCCGTGCCCCGGTGCATGAAACGCGGAGGCGATGTGCGAATGGCTCAATGGAACTATGAGATAACATATGAAGACCAGTTCGGCAAATCTATGGAAACATTCCGGTCGGCGCGCGAGTGGATCCGGTTCCACACGTTGTTTCGATAGGCAGCGGGTGGCCAGATCCGTCCAAGACAGGTGTACGGGCTGCTGATGTGCCGCGTATGTCCTGACCGGCCCACCGGCTGGGGTGCTGGAGGCGGCACCGGCGCAACGCAATGAGGATGACGGAGTGTCGCGCCATGTCGATGAGATTGACGACCGGATATTCATTCCTGCTGCCTTCGGCCCTGCAGCCGGCCGCGGCGGTCCTGCTGCTCGCAGTGGCCGTTTCCGCCCCGGCATCCGCCGCCCAGCGGGTCACCCTGGTGATCGGCAACGGGGACTATCCTGCATTTCTCACACTTGATTGCGAATGCCGCCGCAGCGCGCGTTTTCCGCGGTTTTTGATGCCGCCGGCTGTGTCGGCGGCCGGCGGGTGGGTTTCTGCGGTCTTTTTTCACCGCCGGAGAGGCTTTTCGGGCGTCTTCGGACGGCGGCCCGACGCATTTTCGGGCGGCGGCGCGAGCCGGGGCCGGCCGCCGCGGCGGCGTTCCGGCTGGAAGGCTGTCCAGGGGGCGGAGCGGTCAGTCGGGAGCGAGGTTCATCCAGGCGGCGGCGAAGGCTTCCCGGTCCGGGCAGGCGCCGGACAGGGCGAAGTGGATGCGCCGGACCGACATTCTGACGCGGGCGCCGATCTTCAGCAGCCGCAGCCGCAGCGTCTCCGGCGCGGCTCTGGCCAGCTTCCCTCCGGCGGCTGCGGCGACGCGGTTGTGCAGGATGTGGGCGAAGGCTGAGAAGCGGAGCCGCAGCGCGTTGGCGCCGAACAGGTTCGATGAGCATCTGTCCGCGAACAGGCCGGTTTTGAGATCTTTCACACGGTTTTCCGCGTCGCCCCTGGCGCAGTGAAAATCCTCATAGAGCTTTCGGGCGGGACACGCCGAAGCCGGAAGCGAGGTGACGATGAAGCGGGCGTCGGGCTTCGGCGCCCCGCGCCCGGGAAGCGCCTCGGCTTTGGCGATGACGCGGCGGGAGCGGCTCCAGCTGTCCCGCGTGCGGTGTGTGAAAGAGCGGAACCGCCGCGACTTCCGGCCGGTCACGGCCGCGCGGCTCCGCGAGCGCCGCAGCTGGCGCGCGGTTTTCGCCTCCAGACGGGCGCTGCGGGCCAGGCCGATGACATAGTCCACCCCCTCGGTGCGCCCGCGCCAGGACATGATGGAATCCCGGCAGAAGCCGGAATCGGTCCGCGGGATGACGCGGGTGTCGGGCCAGCGCGCGCGCAGCCGCCGCGTGAGCGCCTCGAGATCGTCCTCGCCGCCGGCGGCGCACAGCCGGACCATCACCGGATCCCTGCCGCAGAAGTAAAGCAGCGGCAGATAGCAGTGCTCATCGTAATACCCATGGCAGCACCGCCGCTCCTGGCCGCCGTGCAGCTCAAAGTCGGTGGCGTCAAGGTCGATCACGATCTCCTCCGGCGGCCGCGGATGCTTCTCGATGAAGAGATCGACCATCAGCCGGTCCATCTTCCCGAAACCGGCCGCGGTCTTCCGGGCCTTCCCGGCGTCGGCGCCGGCGGCGGACAGCTCGAACCGGTTCAGCGTGCTCTTGCCGGCCAGCGGGGCGCAGTCCGCCCGCCGGGGATCAAGGCGGCCCATAACGGCGCCGAAGGCCGGGTCCCTCCGCAGCTCATCATGGTCGCTGAGATCCTCATGTCCGAGCAGAATTCCGAGGACGCGCTGGCCCGCCAGGCTGCGGCAGCTGTGCACGGTGAGCTCCGGGCGGCGGTGATCGCGGAAGCACGCCCCCAGACGGCCGAACAGGTTCATGTCCCGCGCGGCCAGGCCGGCGAGCAGGACGCCGGCGTTCGAGGTGATCGTTCCGCCTGAGAAATCGGCCTCGATGCGGGGCTGGCGCACGCCCTCGGGGGATTGTGCCTGATCAGAAACATATGAGCTTTTTCGGGCGGCGCCGGGGGTCTTGGAAACCGGAGGGAGGGCGCAGCCCGACCGGAGGGTTCCAAGACCCCCGGATCAGATTTTGACTTGCCCTGAGGGGCGGGGTTCTCCATCAGTTCGCTTTGATGATGAAACCGAAAAGGAGAACCCCAATGCAAGTTTTCGGCTTGCCCGGCCATGTTATCAGAAACGCCGCCCGCGCGTCACGGCTTTTGTCTCAAACCGACGCGGGAACCCGCAGGCGGGCCGGTCTCGTCCGCCGCTGGCGGCGGGCCCGGCGCGGATCCGAACGCGCGCGATTCAAGGGGATGGACACCACTACACTGGGCCAGCAAAATTGACGTCTGGTGGACCGAAAAGGCTCCGTCGCTGTCGGTCTACGATATGCTTCTCAAGGCTGGTGCCAACCCAAATGCGCGGGACGCGATCGGGCGCACGCCCCTGCACATGGTTGTAGCGACCCGGAATGTCTGGAAGATCGGACTTCTGCTGAAGGCCGGGGGCGACCTGAATGTGCAAGACCGGCTCGGAAATTCTCCATTTTACTTCGCGATCGACGATTTCGACTCGGGAACCGTCTCGTGGCTGATCGACGCCGGAGCGGAAATCGAGGCGCGAGACGAGGACGGCTGGACCCCGCTGCACTTTGCGGCGCATGCGGGTCAGACGGCGGCCCTTAACGCGCTGGTCGATGCCGGAGCGGACGGAAAAGCGCGGACGAATGACCGTGAGACGCCGTTCGATCTTGTGCACGACAGGCTGAAGGGCACGGATGCATTGAAGCGGCTGCGCGCCGCGCGGTTCGAATGACCACACGGGATGCAGAAAATCCTTCGATTCGACTGGCATATAGGGCGAAAGTGATCTCCCGAGCTGGTCTCGCAGCCTCCCCGTCTGCCACTCGCCTGCCGCGGTCCGGCGTCCGGGATGAAAATTAGGTGTGGCGGAGGGTCGCGCCATGTCGATGAGATTGAGGACCGGATATTCCATTTTGGAATGATAAGTTAGGGGCATAACGGACCACGCGATCTACCCTCTCAGTCTCAGGCCGCCATATCCGCAGTGTCTCGCCGCCGATGGTCGGGCGCTCCGACTTCGACCGTTCGATCCTGGCGCGCAGTTTCTTGTGGCGTCTCAAAGCGCGCGCGACTCTTGCGTCGTCATGCTCATCCGGGTCTGTCGTGCCCGCGAGCACGCAGCGAAGGAAGAGAAACAAGTGCTCTTCGTCATCGGAAAAAGACGCTGAAACCCGGGAAGAGACTGCGGGAATTACCGGTCGGCGCGGTCGAGAACGTCCATGACTCCCGGTTCATGCCGCCCGCCCAAACCATATTTAGCAGGTGTATGTGACAACCGGATAGGCACGGAATGAACAATACGAGCCCGGATCCGGCAACCGCCTCTCGCCGCCATGACCGCCTTGGTGCCGAGCGTCCCAGAACTCCGATACCTACTGGCAAAGCTCCTGCTCAGGCCGCCCGTCACCACCTCTTTCGTTATGCTGTGGCCTCCCTGGCGACGACGACACTAAAGACGACACCAAACCGGTGCTACACGGGGCCATTGCAAACGGCAGGTGGAAACGCAGCTGTAGAATTAGAGAACTCGGATTCAATCTGACTGAGGCGACGATCCAGGTCGCATAAAAGAACGTCAAACCAGCAGCTCCTTGACATTCGAGCGATCGCCCAGCGAATCCATTGGAGGTAAGAAAACGCTGTCCGCAGCCGCGTTCAATCAGATAAGTCCAGTTCTCCGAAACCGGTTAAACTTAAGATTTTCAAGTGCCAGCGGATTCGGAAGGCTGGCTCCATCCAATTTCCGCAGGTCGGGTGATCTAGCCCTTGAGCCCGGTCCAGACACTGTTGCGTTTTGAGGAACGGACGCAGGCATCGATGAATGCGACGCCCTCGAGCCCGTCACTGATTCCCGGATACATGACACCTTCCGGAACTTCCCGCTTCTCTCTTGCTGCTTCGATCGCATCGGCTGCTTCCCTGTAGATGTTCGCAAATCCTTCAAGATATCCTTCCGGATGGCCCGGTGGTATTCGTGAAACTCTGTTTGCCACGTCGACAGCACCCGGGCCCATGCGTGTGATCAGACGTTTCGGTTCACCCTGCGTTGCGTACCAAAGCTTGTTCGGGGATTCCTGCTCCCATTCCAGTCCTCCGAATTCTCCGTAGACGCGCAACCTGAGCGCGTTCTCGTTGCCGGGCGCCACTTGGCTGCACCAAAGCATGCCTTTTGCGCCGCCGACAAAACGGAGGAGGACATGTGCGTTGTCATCGAGAATCCGATTTTTCACAAATGCCGTCAGATCCGCCGACAGGCATTCCAGTTCGAGACCGGTGACAAAGCGAAGTAGGTTGTAGGCATGCGTTCCGATATCGCCGACCGAACCCCCGGATCCCGAACGCGCCGGATCCGTCCTCCAAACCGCCTGTTTCTGGCCCGTTGTCTCGAGCGGTTCTGACAGCCAGTCTTGCGGGTATTCAGCATGAACGACACGGATTTTCCCGAGCAGGCCGTTTACCACGAGGTCTCGCGCCTGTCTTATCATGGGATAACCCGTGTAGTTGTGTGTCAGAATGAACAGGGCAGACGATCGTTCTGCTTGCTTTGCAAGTTTTCGGGCGTCCGCGAGCGAAGATGTCAACGGTTTGTCACAAATGACGTGAATTCCGCGACGAAGAAATTCCACTGCGACGGGGTAATGCAGATTGTTGGGCGTCACGACCGCGACAGCTTCAATGCCGGACTTCAGGCGCGCCTCGCGCACCGCCATTGTACGGAAGTCGTCATAGATGCGGTCCGGTGCCAGCCCCAAATCCCGTCCAGACGCCTGCGATCTTTCAGGCGTCGATGAGAGTGCGCCAGCCACAAATTCATACCGGTCGTCCAGCCGGGCTGCGATCCTGTGGACAGCGCCAATAAATGCGTCACGTCCACCCCCAACCATGCCGAGTCGAATCTTGTCTCTGGCCCGACGCCCTCCGTCTCCCTCAATTGTCATGCTTGTGCTCCTCTCATCTTGCCGTTTGCCCTGTTTCCACTGACTTCAGCCAGCGCGGCACCTCTTGCAATGTCGGTCAGTTCGCGAAGTGCCTTGGCGTGAGCATCTTCCACGATGCGCCCACAGCCGATAATTCCCATTCGAATAGTCATTCTGGACGTCCAGTTCTACAGTGACCTGTTGCGAGTGGTTTCATTTTGCCGCGGCTACCCCTTGACCGTCCCCGCCATAAGCCCACTGATGACCCGTCCCAGCGCAAACAAAAAAAGCAGCTTGACGGGCAGGCTCGGAGCGTGACGACGGCCATAACGCCGGGCACATTGATGGAGTATTCTCGATAGAACCGCGTCAGACCAAGTGGCAGCGCTTGTTGCGATGGTTCTGAAATCAGCGCCAAGGCGAAGGCGAATTCGTTCCAGAAATGAATCAGAGAGAAGATTCCGATCATCACCAAGGCGGGCGCCAACACGGGCAATGTGATCCTCAAGAAGATTGCCAGCCGCGATGCGCCACCCATTCCGGCCGCTTCTTCGATCTCGTCTGGAATTTGCCTAAAGAACTCCGTCAATATGAAAATGGAAACTGTCAGATTGAATCCGACATACGGCCCTGTCAACGCCCAAATCGTATCGTACAATCAGAGATTTAGCGTCAGTGCGAAACAGATATGAGCGTAACATGTACAGGTGTCGCTGCACCCATAAAGAACACCGACAAGATTGCGTTGTTGGACCTGAACTTCATTTTGGCGAAGGCGTAGCTGGCGAGTGACCCGACAATCAGAATTAGAGAAACGGATTTGAAGGACACCAAGACGCCATTGAAAGAGAAACGTCCGATCCCACCGAAAAGGACGTCGACGCACACCCCTTGCCGCAGGCCCTATAAACTGCCCGGAAATGTGCCTGCTCAGACACATATGAACTTTTTCGGGCGCCGCCGGGGGTCTTGGAAACCGGAGGGAGGGCGCAGCCCGACCGGAGGGTTCCAAGACCCCCGGATCAGATTTTGACTTGCCCTGAGGGGCGGGGTTCTCCATCAGTTCGTTTAGTTGTGAAAACCGAAAAAGGAGAACCCCAATGCAGGTTTTTGGCCTGCCCGGACATGTTATCAGAAACGCCGCCCGCGCGTCACGGCTTTTGTCTTCACCCGGCGCTGAGACCGCAAGGCGCGCAGATCTGGTCCGCCGCTGGCGGCGGGCCTGTCGCGACGGCCTGACTGTGGAACAGGCGGCGCGCGCCGTCGGCGTTCCGCTGTCGACGCTGCGCCGCTGGGAAAAACGGCCGGAGCGGCTCTCCACCCGCCCGCTCCGCTGCCGCCGGCCGGACAATGGCATTCGGATAGACTTGCCGTTCCGGGCGCGGTTTTTTGCGGCCTGCAAGGCGTTGATATAACGGGACATCGGCGCGGGAATATTTTTTTCACCGCCCCCCTTGACATGCGCCCGGCGATCTGCATCCTGTGGTCATGCAGATTCGGGAATCACCCATGGACCAGCGAATCATCGACCTCAAGTCGACCACCTTTTCGGGCCGCCGCCTGAACCGGCGGCAGATCGCCGACATCCAGGAGACCGTCGAGATGCTCCCGAACGACAGCCGCAACGAACTCGCGAAGACCATCTGCGAGCATCTCGGATGGAATACGGCGAAGGGGGCCTACAGGGTCGGGGCCTGCCTCGGGATGCTGGAGACGCTGGAGAGCCACGGCATCCTCAGGCTGCCGCCGAAGCGGGAGGACAGCGTCCGCGACATGAAGGCCGTCGACGCGCCGGCCTGGACCTCCGCCTCCGACCCGCAGCCGGAGATCGCGGCGCCGCTGTCCGAGCTGCGTCCGCTCCGCGTCGAGCCGGTCACCGACACCGAAGGACGGCAGCTGTGGAACGCCTTCGTCGACCGCCACCACTATCTCGGCCACAGGCGTCCCTTCGGGGCGCATATCCGCTGCTTCGTCACCGACAAAGAGGGGCGCAGGCTGGGGTGCCTGCTGTTCGATGCGGTGACGAAGCGGCTCCCGTGCCGTGACCGCTGGATCGGATGGACGGACCGGACACGCGACCGCAGGCGGCGCCTGATGGTGGTCAACTCCCGCTTTCTGGTGTTTCCATGGGTGCGGTCGAAGAACCTGGCCTCCTCGGCGCTGGCCATGGCGACACGGCGTCTGGCGGACGACTGGGAGCGCATCCACGGGCACCGGCCGGTCCTCTGCGAGACCTTCATCGACGAGACCCGGTTCAGGGCCTCGTGTTACCGCGCCGCCAACTGGAAGCGCATCGGGGAGACCGCCGGCAGGGGAAAGACGCGCAAGGGTGTCTATGTGATGCCGCTCTGCGCGGGCGCCCGCGAGATCCTGCGCGGCGCGCGTGACGCGGGACAGCGGAAGCCTCCGACCCGGGCCGAAAGGGGCCGCTCGGCGGCCTCCGACCGCCGCTTCGGCCGCCGCTGGGAGGCGCTTGTCGCGGCCGCCGCGGCGGTCGCGGCGCGCGAGGACGCGCGCTGGCAGAAGCGCCGCCGCGTGTTCGACAGCCTGCTGATCATACTGTTCGTGTTCCGCCTCGTCGCCGCGCCGCGCGCGCAGGGCTACCGCGCCACGCTGTGCGAGCTCTGGGAACAGTGCGCGGCGGCCGGCATCGAGCTGCCGCAGGACGAGCCTCCGGCGGCGTCGACCGCCTGCGAGGCGCGGGAGAAGCTCGACGAAGCCGCGTTCCGGAGGGTGCACAGGGATATCCTCGCCCACAGCCCCGACGGCGCCCTGTGGAAGGGACACCGCGTGTTCGCCGTCGACGGCTCGAAGATCACCCTGCCGAGGGAACTGCTGCGCGCCGGCTACCGCATTCCGAACGACAACGCCCACTACCCCCAGGGCATGGTCAGCGTCCTTTACAGGCTGCGCGACCGCATCCCGGTCGACTTCGACCTCTTCGGCCACGAGAACGAACGCGCCGCCGCCGCCACCCATCTCGACCATGCCCGCGAAGGCGATGTCATCGTCTACGACCGGGGATACTGGTCCTTCGAAATGGCCCTGCTCCACCGGATGCGGAAGCTGAACTTCGTCTTCCGCATCAAGAACAGCGCCAATCCGGCCTTCAATGCCTTCATCAACTCCGAAAAGACCGACAGCGTCATCACCCTCGACGCGCCCAGGGACGCAGCCGCGCTGCGCGGACAGAGCCTCCGCATCCGCCTGGTCAAACACACCGCCGCCGACACCACGCACTGTCTCGCAACATCCCTGCTCGAAGCCCGGCGCCACAGCATTCCGGCGCTCTCTGACCTTTATCACGGACGCTGGCAGATCGAAGAGGGATACAAGACGGGAAAGGCCGTGATCGAGCGCTTCCACGCAAAGTCGGAGCGCGGCGTCCGCCAGGAACTCTACGCCGCCTTCACACTGATCACCCTCGCGCGCCTGTTCGCCAACCGCTGCGACCATGACATCAGCCACTGTCCCGGCGATGACGGCCTGCCGGCCATGCGCGCCAACTTCAGGAACGGTCTGAGACTGGTGGGGCGCGAAATCGAGGCCATGTTCCTCAGGCAGAGCGAAATGGCCGCACAATCGGTCAGGCGGATCATGACCGGCCTCTCGCAATGCATCCAGCGCGAAAGGCCGGGGCGAAACTACAGGAGGGAATCCAGGCAGCCAGTGAGCAAGTGGCAGAGACGACGCGCCGCCTGACAGAACCAGACCGCCAGAAAACCCCCGGCTTCCGGCAAAAAGCCCGAAGCGCGGGGGTTTTCTTATCCGAACGGCAAAAATCGTTATCCGAATGCCATTGGCCGGCCGGAGCTGCGCCCGCGGGCTCGAGGGCCGCGTGCGGGAGCTGCGGAAAAGGTTCCCGGCCTGGGGAAGGGGCAAGATCGCCGCCGTGCTCCGCCGGGAGGGGATCAGGGTCTCCGACGCGACGGGCGGGCGGGCCATCCGCGATCTGGTCCGCAGAGGCCGCATGGCCCCGGTCAGCGCCTTCACGGCGCACAGCCGCCGGAGCCGCCGGAGCCGGCGGCCGCACGCGGTGCGGATCCCCATAAGCGTTAACTTGTTTTCTGTTCCTCTGTCTTCATTCCGATCGGGAAGTATCTTTCCATTTGCGGACGGCGTTTTCGCGGCGGCTCCGAGAGGCCACGGGATATCGCGGGCCAGTCCGCCAGGAGCTCGGGCAGGGGAATGCCGGGCTCGATCGTTCGGCGGACCTGGTTGAACATGAGCTTGAACTCACGCCACCTGCTGCCGACGCGGCCGGGCGGGGAGGTCGTATCCCCAGGGGGAAACGGCGCTCGCGTGGGCGATCAGCTTTTCGGCGAGCAGGGCGGTGAAGAGCTTGCCGTAAAGCCACGCCCTTGAACTCTCGCCGTCTCGCTTGGGAAGGTGCCCGAGCTGCGCGGCCGACTTGAAACGCTTGAACACCAGCTCCACCTGCCACCTCAGACGGTACCAGTCCAGAACCTCCTCCGGCGTGAAGCCGGCCTCGGGGAGGGTCGTGAACACGATCACATACTTGGCGAACTCCAGCGACTGCGGCTTGGGGACCGTGCCTTTTCTGGACGCCTTCCGGAGCAGCTTCCTGTGCGCGAGATCGATGGCCGCGTCCGACTTCCGGACCGCGCAGACCCGCCCGGGCGCCAAAGGGACGGAACCGCCGCCGGCCGCCGCCGGCCATGACGAGGCATGGCCGGGACGGTCCAGCCCGGCGACAGCGCCAAGCAGGTCGAAGCTCCCGCCGTCCGGACCGGCGAGGCGAAGGGAACCGGTGTTCACACGCACCAAGGCATGGCCGCCGGAGCGCGCGACATGCCCGATGCCGGCGGCGGTCGAATAGCCGCGGTCTCCGATCAGGCAGTCGCCGCGCTCCACCGGGAACTGCCGGAACGACTCGCCGGTCCCCGGACCCTCGGTCTCCGTCAGCCGGAAATGGTCGCAGACCAGGGAAGGCAGGCGCACGCTGTAGTGGAGCCGCCACAGCGAACCCGTCTTTCCCGGCTCCTTCACCGTCGTCGCGTCCACCAGGCGGACCTCGAACCCGCCGTCCGGGGAGCCGGACAGCGCGCCGCCCCGCTCCTCGAACAGCGCGCGGCACAGCGAATGAAGCCACGGACCGGCCTTGGCGAGGCGCTTCATCAGCGCCACCGACGACAGATCCGCAAGGCCGGCGCGGCGGGCCCGCACAGCGGTTTCACGCAGAGAGTGCCCGCAGCCAAGATGAAGCAGAAGCACACGGAGCAGATTTTCCGGCGACTTGTCCTTCCGCAGCCCCTTCAGCGCGCCCGACTCCGCCGCCAGCGCCTCCCAGCCGGGCGGAAGAAAACCCAGCAGCAGGTCCCAGTCCTCTTTCATGCCGCGCCGCTCCCCAAAACCATCGATGCGGCACAATAGCAGAGCGCCCGGTTATGTCAACCAAGTTAACGCTTATGGTGCGGATCCCCCGCGCGCTGCGGGCCGAACGGCCCGGGCAGGCGGTCCAGGTCGACACGCTCACCGTGTCGCTGCGGCCCGGCCGGACCGTCAGACACTTCACCGCCGTCGACCGTCTCTCGCGCTGGGGCTGCGGCATGGCCGCCTCAAACGCGACCGCGGCCAGCGCCCGCCCGCTTCCTTGACAAGCTGGTCCGCCAGGCGCCGTTCTCAGTCGAGGCCGTGCAGGTCGACGGCGGCTCCGAGTTCATGGCCGAGTTCGAGGCCGCGTGCGGAGACAGAAACATCACCCTCGCCGTTTTGCCGCCGAAGTCGCCGAAACAGAACGGACGCGTCGAACGTATGCAGGCGACGCTCAGAAACGAGTTCTACAATGTTCAGGACACCGCCGTGAACGTCTCCGGGCTCAGACCCCTCATCGACGAATATATGGAACTCTACAACGGCTGGAGGCCGCACGACTCCCTTGATGGAATGACCCCCGACGAGTATCTCGAAAGTCGGCGAATCGGTGAGACCCCGCCGCTTCATATGTCATGAGCAGGTACAGAAACTTGTCCGGACGCTTGAACGCGGTTATCATCATGAAGATGAATGGGACGCCGGTTGGATGTGGCCGGGTCGAGGTATTCTTGAGGGTGCATCCCAGCATACCACCTGTTCAAGATGCGTCTGTGAGCAACGGCGGGTTGGTTGCGGCCTATGAGAATGCACCTTGGTCGGACCGGGTTTTCCGCTTTGTCCGAAAGTGGGCAACCGGTGGCCTAGGGCGTGCGGGAGCAGTTTGAAAGATTTGGTCATGGATTGGCACTTCGATGCTGAAGTTCATTGGGCGCCGGGAATCTTGCGTATCCCGAGCGGTACGCGTCCCCTATCACCGCCACGAACACACGTCCCAGCCGCCTGCGTGCCCGAATACCTGCCTCCCGAAATTCTTGACTTGAACCAAAATGAGGCCACTCCATGAGCAGGTTCTTCGGCGATATTCACCCGCTGCGATATGATCCGGAAACCGACGGCTTGGCCTATCGGCATTACGATCCCGATGAGTTGATCCTGGGCAAGCGCATGGAAGAGCATCTCCGATTTGCCGTGGCTTACTGGCACTCGTTTGCCTGGGAAGGCGGCGACCCGTTTGGCGGGCAGACATTCGCCCGGCCCTGGTTCGGCGAAACGATGGAACATGCGCGGCTGAAGGCTGAGGTTGCCTTCGAGATGTTCGACATTTTGGGTGCGCCGTTCTTTTGTTTCCATGATGCGGACATCCGCCCTGAAGGCACTTCCTTTGCCGAGTGCCGCCGCAACTTCGAAGAGATCATCGATCTGTTCGCTGCCAAGATGAGCAGCGGCAAGACGCGCCTTCTGTGGGGCACGGCCAATTTGTTTTCCCATCGGCGGTTTATGGCCGGCGCCGCGACAAACCCTGATCCGGATGTTTTTGCTTGGTCTGCGGCAACCGTAAAGCTCTGCATGGACGCAACCCACAAATTGGGTGGGCAGAACTACGTTCTTTGGGGCGGGCGCGAGGGTTATGACACACTCCTCAACACCGATCTTGCGCGCGAACGCAAGCAGGCAGGTCGATTTCTGCAGATGGTTGTCGATTACAAATACAAGATCGGGTTCGAAGGCACGATCCTTGTCGAGCCCAAGCCTCAAGAGCCATCGAAGCATCAGCATGATTACGACGTCGCTGCCGTCTACGGCTTCCTCAAGGATTTTGGGCTCGAGAATGAAGTCAAGATCAACATCGAGCAAGGACACGCGATCCTTGCCGGTCATTCGTTCGAGCATGAACTTGCCCTGGCTGCGTCGCTTGGCATCTTCGGATCAATCGACATGAACAGAAACGACTATCAGTCCGGTTGGGACACTGACCAGTTCCCCAACAACGTGCCAGAGGTCGCACTTGCTTACTATGAAGTCCTCAAGGCGGGCGGCTTCACTACGGGCGGCACCAATTTCGACGCCAAGGTCCGGCGCCAGTCACTGGATGCCGAAGACCTGGTCGCCGCCCATGCAGGCGCTATCGACGTCTGCGCGCGCGGTTTCAAGGCAGCCGCGGCGATGCTTGAGGACGGCACTCTGGAGGCCCTGCGCATGGAGCGCTATGCCGACTGGGACGCAGCCGAAGCACGAGCCATGTTGGAAAGCGATTTGGCCAGCATCGCCAACAGGTTCGAATCGGAAGGCATTGATCCACAGCCACGTTCGGGTCGGCAGGAAGTGCTCGAAAACATCGTCAACCGTTTTGTCTGACACTTGATAGGAATAGTGAGATGAAAACGATCAAGGGACCCGGCCTTTTTCTGGCGCAATTCGCCGGCGACAACGAGCCTTTCAATTCATGGGACGCGATCACAAAGTGGGCTGCAGACTGCGGGTATGACGGGGTTCAGGTCCCCAGCTGGGACGGTCGCTTGATGGACCTTTCGAAGGCCGCCGAAAGCAAGGATTACTGTGACGAATTCATAGGCAAGGCCGCTGAAAACGGCGTCAAGGTGACCGAGCTTTCAACGCACCTGCAAGGCCAGCTCGTGGCAGTTCACCCCGCCTATGACACAGCATTCGATGGCTTCGCCGCACCTGAGGCAAGAGGCAATCCATCAATGCGTCAGCGATGGGCCGTGGATCAAGTCAGAAAGGCGCTGAGTGCATCCAAGAACATGGGGTTCGACGCTCATGCCACTTTCTCGGGCGCCTTGGCCTGGCCCTTCATCTACCCTTGGCCACAGCGCCCAGCCGGGCTGGTCGAAACGGCATTTGATGAGCTGGCAAAGCGATGGAAACCGATCCTCGATCACGCCGAGGAATGCGGGGTCGATATCTGTTTCGAAATCCACCCCGGTGAGGACCTGCATGATGGCGTCACATTCGAAATGTTTCTGGAGCGAACGGGCAATCACGCGCGAGCCTGCATGCTTTATGATCCCTCGCACTATGTTCTTCAATGCCTCGATTATCTTGCAAATATTGACATCTACAAAGACCGGATTCGAATGTTCCACGTCAAGGATGCGGAATTCAACCCAACCGGGCGGCAAGGGGTCTACTCGGGGTACCAACCGTGGTTGAACCGTGCCGGACGCTTCCGAAGCCTCGGCGACGGGCAGGTCGATTTCGGTGCGGTGTTTTCAAAGATGGCAGCCAATGATTTCGATGGATGGGCGGTCGTGGAATGGGAGTGCTGCTTGAAGGACCCGGAGGCTGGCGCGCGTGAAGGCGCACGGTTTGTCGCCGATCACATCATACGCGTCACCGACAAGGCCTTTGACGATTTCGCAGGGGGCGGCACTGATGAGGCCGCAAACCGCAGGATACTGGGAATCGAATAGATCAACGCGGGATTGATCTGGCGCTTATTGGCGGTGGCGTCGACACCCTTGATAGCTGTGCGCTTCATCGTCAAACACATGAAACGCCAATCATGAGCTTTGTGACAATGAGAATACCTCCTCGGTATCCAAGGAAGCTGCTGACGGTTCCGTGGCGTCAAGTTTCCCGAGCTGCCACGGTTTTTGCGCCGAAATTGCGGACGGTTTGGCTGATTGAACCGTTTCAGGTCAGCGGCCACTCCGTCCTGTGGCGGTGAACACTCCGTCGGCCCTGTTTCGAACAGTGTCTTTGATATCTCACAGGCACCGGTCGATGATGAGGTCACCATCGGCACAACCTTCATCTCTGGTATCCGCGAACTCGGGATTCAGCGTGGCCGCCGCGCCGTGCCACGTTGTGTGACGCTCCACAAACGGGTTGCCAATACTGAAACTTCATTAACTTGAACTTCACCACCTGACACCGTTCAGTGAACTGAGGGAAGGATGCTCTCGAAGGGTCGTCAAGGAGGATTTTGAAGTACTTTGTGCCTCATGTCACCGAGCGATTCACCGAACCGACTGCGTTTCCGACGTTAGGGGCTTTCGCCGACTGTACATGGAGGCTGCCAAAAAACCGGATGTCAGGCGACGGGCTTGTCCTCCCTGACTTGCGTTTTCGGCCCTGGAAAGGCTTGGATGCCAGGTGCTGTCGAGCGAGCGCTTTCTTGTTTTCCTCCCCTGTCCTTAAAGGAGCGGTTCCGGGAGTTCCTGGGCTGGTGGAAGGGAAGGATGTAGACAACTCTCAAGATATGAAATGAAGATCACCCCTTCAGGATCGTTGCGGTGACTTCGCCCGCCAAGATTATCTCGAGTTTTCAGAGCATCTCCTGGAGTCTTCATGGCTGTAGTCGTCCTGGTTGCTTTACCCTTACATTACTTGATGGATCCTTTGCGCTCGATAATACCATGGTTGATATTCCTGACCGAGGTTTGGTTTCTCTTGGCCCATCATGTTCCGCCCGGTTGGAGGTGCGCAGCATCGCACAGATGAGTTTCTCGCCGCGAAAGTTGTAGAGCGGCAGGTCGCAGTGCTCGTTGTAGTAGCCATGGAAGAAGCGCCGCTCCTGGCGTCCGAGGTGATTGATCCTCCGTCGAAACCGGCCTCGTACAACCCCCCGTCATGAGATATCCGGGTTAACCTGATTCCGCTTTGCTGTTTTGTATCTGACAGTCCGCACAGCATCGGTTATTCTTCTGCGCAAGCAACAGTGAGTGCAAGGCATGGGCAGAGCAGAGCGCATTGCGAGGGTCTCCGGACCGGCAACCTACCAGGACGTTTTGAACGCTCCGCCCCACATGGTGGCAGAAGTGGTCGCCGGAACGCTGCACACGCAGCCAAGACCGGCCAAGCGTCATGCCTGGGCGAGTTCGGGACTGGGAATGAAGATCGGCCCGCCATTCAACTATGGCGATGGAGGACCCGGCGGCTGGGTGATCCTTGACGAGCCGGAACTGCACCTTGGCGAGGACATCGTCGTGCCTGACCTTGCGGGCTGGCGGCGCGAAACCATGTCAGAGGACATGGAGGGGGCCTATTTCACCCAGGCGCCGGACTGGGTGTGCGAGGTGCTGTCGCCATCGACCAGGCAGTTTGACCAGGGCGAGAAGCGCGCCGTCTATGCCCGGGAGAGGGTTTCCCATCTCTGGTTCCTGGATCCCGATGTGCGTACACTGGAGGCCTTCGAGCTTCGCAACGGACTGTGGGTATTGCTTGCAACGCTTGTCGTTGATGCGCCGGTCTCGCTGTCGCCCTTTGACGCCATCTCCTTTCCACTCAGTGCTCTCTGGCCGGAGAACGTAACATCCGCTATCGAGGATAGTGAGAATACGTGACAGGTTCGCCTTGTCCCTGTCCTGCAGCAAGAACTCATGTCTTCGGGTACCGACGATTTCATGATAGCCCGACGGCGAGCGGTCCTTTAAATCGTAAAAGCCGGACTGCTCCACAAGACCGGTAAGACTTGATTGGAAGTAATAACTCCCATTTCTTGAAATCATCAGTGGAGTTCAAATGATCAAAAACGTTGCTCCTGCTCTTTTCGGTGACCAAGTGTTGAATTTTTCGGTGTGTCGGCGGCTGGTTTCCTGATTATTTCGGTTCCGTTCCGGGGTCTTGTTGCGCACAGCTTTGATTTCTTCGGGGCTTTTGCCCGGGTGTTTTCTTTCCTTCCCGGCAGCTGAATCCTGTCTTCCGCGCGCTCGTGGCTGTGACGTCTTCGGTCAGTCCATCCGTCTGTTCAGGCCGATTTCCGCTTGTTGTTTTTTGAACTGCTCTGGCGTGGATTTCCTGCGCTGTTTCGTTCGGGTCGGGACGATTTTTTCCGTTTTGGCCTGAACTGGCTGGGCGGGTTTCCGGGACGACGTCGTTTTCCGCTTTCGCGCCTGTGACGGTGCGGTGCGTTCCTTGCCTGCGGTCACGTTTCCCGGCCGCCGGCGACGAACGGAGTGTGCCGCGAACCGCTGCGGATGATGCCCGCCGGCTCTGAGCGCGCGATCGCGCCTGTCACGCATTCTGACGGTGTCACGGTCTCCCGCGCCGGCTGCGTGCCGGCGTTTTGTTCATTCGCGCCGACCGCGGATTCCGCCGTTGCCGCGTGCGCCTGACTCGGGCGCAGCCGCCCGGAGGCCTGCGTCCGCTGCGGGCCGGACCCGTCCTTCCGTTTCCGGAGGATCTCGTTCCAGTCCTTGCCGCCGTCCGGCCGCATGCGCCGGACTTTCGGGTCCTGCGCCTCGAGGCATCGCGCGGCGCGGTCGCCGGCGGGATCGGCGTCATAGCCACAGAACAAAAGGAGTCCAAATCCCGGACCCGGCGCCTGGCCCGCATGACGGCACAGGCGCCGAGCGTTCCGGAACTCAGACACCTGATTGCCAGGCTCCTGCTCAGGCCGCCGGAATCCAGCTCATTCATCATGAGCTGGTCGCTGTGGCGGCGAAAACACCAGGCTGGCGCGGCAAAGGCGCACTACAAGCGACGTACGGGTCAAACACAACTGTAGTACTAAAAAAAGTGTCGGATGGAAAAATGTCTCTGGTGCGTCAGATTGATGATCCCAATTCGCCGATGAGCGGGTTTCTGAGAGATGTCTTTCCGGCCCGCGGAAATCGCAAAGTGCTGACTGCAGTTCGTCAAGAGTTGAGCGGCCATGAACCAGCCTGCTGTCTGGAAAGGGACACACTGTCATGGGTCCAAGGACTCAATGGAAATGCGATTGACTGTCGCATTCGGTATCGCTTCGCGCGCCCGCCGGCTGAGCAGTTCAAGATGACAAGAGAGGTCATGCTGGCAGTTTCAGGATACGACGGCCTGCTTTTTGACATTACGATCTCCCCCTTTCAGATTGCCCGACTACAGGATCACGTCGCTTGGCACCCCCCGAGCGGTTGAGAAAATTGGGAACACTATTCCGACAATGAGACAGACGGCGGTCATTATGCGGTTTGGAGAAAGCCCGGCGCCAGTCCGACCACATCTTCATCCATGTTTTCCGAAATGTCACGCGCAAGTCGTATAAATGCCGATCAAGAAAGCCTGTCCTTGGATTGCACGCTCAAATGCCTGGAATGCCCTGACCAGGCTTCCAGAAAGATCGCCGCGCACCGACGGTGCCGAACCAATGACGAAGAATCCTGTCTTGCCCGTTTTTCCCGGTCTTGCCGTACTTCAAGTCCGTGCGGCGCTCTGGCCGGCAGAGATGGCCGCCATCGTTCTTCGGTGGGGCAATTCACCGGACGGCGGTTGAACTCATGAATACGATCCCGACTTCTTGGGTTAATCGGACCTTCATCCCCGTTTTTCCCTGTTTTGGCGGCATAACCTGTTGATTTTGCGCTCTTTTTTGGCGTATCGGGGTGTTTTGCCTGAACATTTGTTCCCAAGTCAGCGCTTTTGATTTGTACGTGGTTTTTGGCTGTGGCACACTGCTTTTGGTGATTCGTTTGTTTCCAAGTCAGGAGCCGCCATGTCCATCCATGTCGAGATCATCCCCAACCACGGGAGAAAGCCCTCCATCCTGCTCAGGCGGGCCTGGCGGGAGGGCAAGAAAATCAAAAAGGTGCAGTTCGCCAACCTCACCAGGACGCCGGCCTTCATCGTCGACGGCATCCGCGCCATGCTGAAGGGCGGAACAGTCGTGAATGACATCTCGGAGGTTCTCGCCGTCAGCCGGTCCCTGCCGCACGGCCATGTCTGCGCGGCCCTTGCGGGGTATGCCGGCGGCTCGGCCTGCCGACGATCCTCGGCCGCCGCAGACACCGGCGGCGCGATCTCGCGCTCGCCGCCGTGATCGCCCGCGTCATCGATCCGGCCTCCAAGCTGGACATGCTGGACTGGCTGCTTGAGCGCCAGCCCTGGATCGAGAAGAGCCTGGCGAACCGGCATCTCCGGGGCGGAACCCTGGCGCTCTATGACGTGAGCACATCGTGGATTCAAAAGCTGGCCCTGATCGGGATCATGGCCAGACGGACCGGAGCGGTCGGGCGGTGAAGCCGTCAACGGAATGGAATGGCAGATTGTGACTTCGTCCTTTCCCACCCTCACCTCGCGAACGAGCAGACGCACGACGCGTTGACGCTCGGCGAGCGGCAGTGATCTTGCCCCATCCCGCAGTCGCCCGAGAAACTGTTCAGCCGATCTGGCCAGTGAAAGCCGGGCGCCGCGGTCGAGTTCCGCGGCCTCCAGGGCCCGCAGTTCGGACTGGATGGAGTTCTGCCGGGCCTGGAGCGGGGTCTTTCTCTCCCGCAATTCGTCAAGGGTCATGACCTCGTCCTGGCAGGCGTCGAGCAGGCGGCGCATCCGGGCGGTGACGCGGGCCAGCTCACACTGCAGTGAGCCGGTTCGCCGCCGGACATCGGCCGTGTCGTTCGCGGCGTCCAGCCTGCGGCTGATTTCCCCCTGGATGAGGTCCGTGTTCTCGAGCAGGGCCAGCGCCTCGGTCCAGACCGCGGCGTCGAGTTCGTCGGCGCGCACCGAGGGATTGTCGCACACCGCGCCTTCCGGATGGCGCCAGCCCTCCGACCCCTGACACCGGTAGTAGTGCAGCCGCGGCGTCCTGCGGCTTCCCTTCGCGGAGTTCCGCCCCAGGGCGTAGCCGCAATGCGCGCAGACACACAATCCCTGCAGCAGCGTCGGCTCGATGGTCTTGCGCCCCGAAAAGCGCCGGTTGGCCGCGCGCTGGCGCCGCGCGCGCTCGAACAGGGCCGGCTCGGCGATGGCGGGAACCGGCAGCTCGATCCACTCCTCTCTCGGACGCGCCACGCGTCCGGTCAGGCGCCGGACGGCGCCGCCCTTCCGCCTTCCGGTCCGGTTGTGGCGGACAGGCCGGCCCGACCCCGTTGTCTTCAGATAGGCGGCCTTGCCGATATAGGCCTCGTTCCTCAGGATGGCCGACACGGTCGAGACCGACCAGTGCCGCGCATGGCGCGGACGCAGGCCCTCGGCGTCGAGCCGCCGGGTGATCTGGTGCATTTTCAGCCCGCGGCGCGCGTAGAGGTCGAAAATCCGGCGCACCACGCGGGATTCGGCCTCGTCGATCTCGAGGCGTGCTCCGCAGGTCTCGGTCTTGCGGACCAGGCGGTATCCGTAGGGCGCGCGCGTCAGCATGTTCAGCGAGCCCTGTCGGGCGCGGTGGATCTTGCCGCGGCGCGAGCGCTCGGCGATCTGCGCGCGTTCGTATTCGGAAATCACCGACAGGATCTGGCGCAGCAGCACGCCGTGGGGCGTGGTGTCATCCGGCTCTTGGACGCATCGGACCGTCGCGCCGGAACGGGCGAATTCTTCCTGCAGCAGGATCTGATGGTGTTGTTTCTCTCAATATACCGCTTTGAAGCGCGCTGGTTTTCCCGGTTTGGGCTGACGTCGGATTTCCTGGAAACCGGAACAGTCCGGGAAGCTCCTTCTTTCTTCTTTTCCAAGCAGGATCTTTTTCAGCAGCCGGCCCGAGGCGTGTCAGCGCCGGATGAACACTCCGCAAAAGCGCCGATGTGAATATCCCCGGTTTCAGAGCTGATGGATTGAACCGGCGGAGGCGGGTTCCGGTTGCCGTCCGGGCGGCCGCCGTCTACTCCTCCGGGCGGTCAGCGGCAGAGGAAATGGCCCGCGCGGAGTGCAATCCGCCGGGCCTTGGGCGGTAAGCGCCGCATCTGAGAGGCCGGACATACGACAGCGCCCGACTGCAGGCTTCCTGTGTTTCTGAGATTCCCGGTTGCGCTCAGGGGGGCGTCCACATACGGCTAAACAAGGGCGTCGCCGGTTTCAGCTGACTTCGCGAACCGCGCCGGTCTGAAGATCCGGTCGCGGATCGACGACAACGAGTATCCGCTCGGCGTCAAGGTTTCCGACGAGCGGATGAAGACCCTGAAAATCCGCCGCGACGGCTTCCACGGCGACTGGAACTACACCCTGATCAACAGGTCATCCTGATCATGTTATTTTGGCGAGAAGCCTTACCGTTTACTGGGTTGGCTGCAGTGGCTCCGCTCGGGGATACTGAAATAAGCCGTCAGGTGTTGAAGAAGACACTGGAGGACGCCACAGAGAAGTAATCGATTCTGCTGAAGAGTTCTGCAATTGACAATGCTGGCCATCGGGCCTCTCTGAACATTGCACTTGGCATCGCACTTACCACCCTAAGCCAGCACAAAACCGGCCGTGTGTGGCTGGAGCAGGCCGTAGATGCCTACCGCAACGCCCTTGAGGTTCACACCCGGGAGCGAGATGCGCTCGGCTGGGCGAGGACGCAGAACAACCTCGGCATCGGCCTTGCCGCCCTTGGCGAGCTCAAGGGCGACACTGCGCACCTCAAGCAGGCCGTGAAGGCATGCCGCGCTGCCGGCACAGTGTTCACTGTTGAGGATTTACCTCAGTAATACAAGTTCACCGAAAACAATTTCCGAGACGCCCTCTTGAGGCTGCGCGAACAACAAGACAAGCTGTAGTCAACATGGTCGGCCGGATTTCCCGCGACGGTGCGATGCTGTAAGGCTGGCAGGGAAGGGTAACGCGGCAACCATTGCCTGGTGGATCAGGTTCTTGCCGCATTTCCAACCACAGGAGCTACGGCGTGAACGGCAAAACGGTTGTCTTGATGGCGAAGCTGGCCACAGTGCTGGCCCTGCCGGCAGGAGCAGGATGTCGAGTCGATATCTCCAATTATGTTGGCTGGACGATCATCTATTCCGGTACCGTCACAGGCTACATAGACGAACACGGTCGGGAAGAGAATGATTTCGAAGGATGTGAGTATGGCCGGGTATTGATTGTGGATTACACAAAGCAGGTAACATGCGCTGAATACAGTTACGCGTATGCATTTCATCCTGACATAGTGGTCATCTCCAACAGCTTCGGGCTCAAGGCCTGTATCGACAACGAAATGTATGATGTTCAGAGATGACTCGGCGACATATGCCAGCCTTTGTGCGGCAGGCAACGGCCCGACGGTCTACGACCTGGCTGGCCCAACGGGCTGGGTGTTCTTCAACATCCTGAAGGTTTCGCTGAGTTCGAGGCCGACTTCATCCGCAGATGCACACCAGCGGTGACTACATCATCACTGTGTTTTTTCTGAATTCTGACTGGGAGAGTTGTTGAAGTGAACCATAATTCGAAACTGGACATCGTAAAAACGTTCATCGAGTTGGGAGATGCGACGTCGCACAATCTCGAATTCTCGCATTGCAAAGAAGTGTTTGTGAGTTACGGGGAAGAGACCATTACAGAAACTAATCTTCTGGAAATCAGACGCCGCCACCCGAATATCGTTAGAGTTATACTTTTTCAAAGCACAAAGAAGCCAAGAACGGAGCAGATTGGGAATGGCGTATCATCGGCAGAAAACTAGCTCACACGATGAGGGTGCAGGCAAAGAGGGTTCAGAGTAACTGCATTTTGAGGGTCAAGCACAAGGTAAAGTCGTCCGGCAAGCAACAGCGCGATCTTCTCATTTCGGCGGCGATGGGTGCAAAAATGAGACCAGTCTACTGTATCTACTGTACCGAACGGCAAAGGAAATTCTGGAAGGAAGACAACACTTTACCGCTTTGTGTCAGAGGTTTCCAATTCGGCTGTTTGCTCGTCAATGCAGCGGACGTGCCACGCCACACCACGTATCTCCATCAAGTTGAGAAGAAATGTATCCCTTGGCATTATCTGTTCTTGCAAGTTTCGATGCAGGTTGAGGAAAGGCGCCAATTAATTTCAACGGCGCACTTGCAGCAGTTTTTGATCAGCAAACAATACACGGTCGACAAGGTAATAGAACCACCGGGTGAGTCCGGATGGAACGCACCCACCATCAATGAACTAAATGGGAAAACTGAACGGGATTTCGATCGCACTGGCGTGGCAGAAACAACCGAAGAAGATCTGACAAGGCTGGAACCGAATACAGAAGCCGGAAGAAATATGTTAAGCAGGGATAGGGCACGTCTTCTTGAACTGGGTATGTCCCGCATGTTAGTCATGGATGTAAGGGGCTCATCTGATGAGTAGAGTCGGGGGCTGGCGCGCCAGCTTTAGGGTCCGGTGGCATGTCCGTCGCTTTCGCTCCGGGCCTCAGTCCGGCTCCCCTGGCCGCGTTTCCAGTCCCCCGCTCATCAAACCGGACGTGCGGATTTCCCGCATCCGGCTTTCCGACGGGATCATGCCTCCGCATGTGGCACAGTCTGGAGTTTCCGAACACTGTGTGGCCCTGATAGGCTCTCGCCAGTGGCCATGCCCTGCCCCCTTTCTGTGCCGTTCCCGAAGTCAGGCCCCTTTCCTCGGCCGGCGTTACCCGGCGTCCTCAGTCGTACGGGCCTGTCCGCCACCCTGCCGGCCCGGACTGGTCCTCGCGGATTTCCGGTTGGCGTCCACCCGCCACCGACAGGGCTTCCCGTGTTGCTGCGCTTTCCATCTTCCATGCATGCCGACGCCACTACCCCGGCGGAAACGGACCGGTGCGTCTGCCGCTTGCTTCCCGGACCGCCATCGGTCTTCCCCTAATCTCAGGAGGGTCGACTCCCGCATTGCCCTTTTCGAGGCCTGCTCGGCGTTCACTCGCGTTCCGGCCTGCATGGTCGCTGAGCCGCCCGAAGCGGCCCTTCTGCACCAGAGTGCTTCAGTCTACATCGTTACCTCCGTAAACCGCTCTGGCTGCTGCCAGCCGAAGCGACAATTGCTGAGTGGGTTTCGCACCCGCAAGGAAAACGCGCCTTTCCACGGCGCACTGAGAGTTACGTGCTAACATCTGGTCATTAGTGCGACTGCCGACAGATGCTTGGATGTCATCAAACAATGCCTGCGCATGCATACAAGGGATAGCTTGACTATTGACCATGCGAGGGACCCCTCCATGGCAAGCAGGAAAGTGCTCTGAAAGACACCGAAAAGAGTTCTGCCGAATGGTCCCAGCAGCGAATACACAACCACGAACCTTCCGGAACTGTTTTAGGTCGCCACCGCCGATCTGTTATCCTGATACACTTGGTGTTCAGCGTCAGTGTTGGACGGTCCGGTGTGATGGACATTTTCCGGGTTGGGATACAACCGTACAACTTCCACTGCCGGGACGAGTACCACCTGGTTCTTTATCTGAGCAGAGATGCTCGACCAGTCAACCGTGCTAGACACGTGAAACGCCGCGGCCCCGGTACATTTCGAATTAATGAAATTCAACTGGCTCACATCCGTTTCCATCATCCGGACTCCTTCCATCCTTCGAATTCTCGATGATCGCGAAACGCCACTTGCTTCATAACACCGCCTGTCGGATTTGGCACATCCATTTCATTTGCTTCGATACGGCCTGCCGAAACGAAATGATGGGCATGGTAGCCAGTACTCTCAACAATTGCCCGCGTAAATTCATATTTGTTGATCTTCCCAGGCTCGGCCATAATGCTGGGATCGTAGGGCTTCCTGAGCTCCATTTGATCTGAAATGCTCTTTCGAAGGCCTCGTAGTATATCATACAGTTCCTCAGAGCATTTCTGTACCCGCAAACCGAGATCGGCCGCTTCCCGGCGGTTGATTGTATAGTCATGACTGCCCGAGTCTGAACACAAAAAGCCTATAATTTTTTCGACCGCTTTGCCGTTCGGTGGTTGCTTCGATTCAAGAAGCTTCCGGGCCAGATCGCGTATCTGTTGGCGCGACCTGAAAATCTGGCCCAGTACCAAGGGATGAACCTTATCGGAAAGATCCAGAAGTGCGTCTACCTCATCCTTTTTCTTCTTACCTTTGCTTTTACTCCGAAACGCATCGAGAAATCCGTTGACCGCTTCGACGCTGACAGGTGCACGTGCGTCAGGGGCGGCACCGTGGATTGGTGGGCCGAGAGGGTGCTGAATACTTGGATCAATGGGACCGAGAGTTGCCTGTTTGGTCATGACTATCCTGTCCGCCCCAAGAGCGATCAAGGTCCCCGCGCTCATACACTTTCCGGGAGCGATTACCTCAAAGTCATCACAGAACATGTGGAGCAGGTTTACGAGGTTCCATGCCGCAGAAGTGGATCCACCACTCGTGTAGATTACCAATGATATCCTTTCGACCGGTCCAATATGATCTAGATGATCGACAAAGAGATCAATAACATCCTGACCGATCTGGGTCTCCAGCCCCGGCCGATCTCCGGTCGCATACAGTATCACCTTGGAATTACAGATTGTCTCCAATTGCAACAAAAGTTTTTTTCGTGACTGGACGTTGTCCTTAACTTTCAAAGGTTTGATCTCCCAAATTGCCATCTCGTGATTTTCAGGCTTAAAAAATCGCACACCAATAACACTGCTAGACGCGAGAAGCCATCTACACCCCGCTGCATCTCCTCTAGCTCCTGTCAGCCCGCCGGATAACACTGTCGCCGGAGAAGATCAGGGATGCGTTGCTGCACCGGCAGTTCCCGATCCTGCCGGACATCGAAACCGGCAGGCGATATGCGCTGACGTCGGCGGCCACCCGGGAGGAGGCCATCTTCGGCATCATGGGTGTGCCTCTGGACACCAGGCCGCATGAACCGACCGGCTGAACCGGCATCCCCGCCGCGGGCCGTGATGGGCAGTGTCACGCCTTGCCGAGGATGCGAATCCTTGTGGCGCAGCGGTTTGTCAATTCAAACTGTTGAAGCCGGGCGAACTGTCACGAAATCCAACGGTGTGCAAAACCTGGGTCACTGCCGATCCGCCGCCCGGAGCTTAAATTCTCAAACATCAAGCGCGTTGGTGCGCTCCCATTCCGAGAAGTGCCGCATGTACTCGTTCCACTCCATCATCTTCAGTTTCGAATAGGCCGCGTGGAACTCATTGCCGAACGCGCTCTTGGCAAACTTCGACTTTTCAAACAACCGGATGGCGTCCAGCATGTTCAAAGGCAGGCGCACCGCGCTCCGCACCTTGTGGCCCTCGGCATACATGTCGATGTCGAGCCGTTTTCCAGGCGGGGTCTGCGACTGGATGCCGTCTAGCGCGCTGGCGATCATCGCCGCCTGCAGGAGGTAGGGATTGGCGGCGCCGTCCGCCAGCCGAACCTCGATCCGGTTTTCCCCCGGAATGCGGATCATGTGGGTCCGGTTGTTGCCGCCATAGGTCACCGTGTTGGGCGACCATGTCGCCCCGGACGATGTCACCGGGGCGTTGATCCGCTTGTAGGAGTTCACAACCGGGTTGGTGATCAGCGTCATCTCCCTGGCATGTCCGAGCAGACCGCCGATCGTGTTGTAGGCCAATTCGGACAGGCCGAGCTCGCCGGATCCCGTCATCAGGTTTTCGGTCCCGTCCCGGTTCCACACGGAAAGGTGCACATGGCAGCCGTTCCCAGTCAGATCGGCCATCGGCTTGGGCATGAAGGTGGCCCGGAATCCGTGATTCTCAGCAATGGTCTTCACCATGAACTTAAAGAAATTGTGCCGGTCGGCGGTGGTGAGCGGATCGGTGAATCCCCAATTCATTTCGAATTGGCCGTTCGCGTCTTCGTGGTCGTTTTGGTACGGCTCCCATCCCAGTGCCTGCATCGCATCGCAGATTTCAGTGATCACAGGATAGCGCCGCATCAGCGCCTGCTGATCGTAACAGGGCTTGTCCCGGATGTCGCCGGAATCGGAAATCGTCCCGCCGTCCGGCGAGAGCAGAAAAAACTCCGGTTCGACGCCGGTCATGACGGAGTAGCCGGCCTCGGCAGCCGCCGCGATGACCCGCTGAAGTGTCGCCCTCGGACCCTGGTCGACGATGGACCCGTCCATATGGACATCGCAGGGAACCCAAGCGGCTTCGGGCTTCCAGGGGAGCTGAGCCATTCGCGAAAGATCCGGCATGGCCAGCATATCCGGATGCGCCGGCGTCATGTCCAGGAAGGCGGCAAATCCGGCAAACCCGGCCCCGTCCGCGGCGATTTCATTGATCGCTGAGCGCGGAACCAGTTTTGAACGCACCACGCCAAACAGATCGGTGAAACTCATCAAGAAATATTCGATGCCCTTTTCTCCGGATTCTTGTGCGAGATTGACAGCCATTTGCTTTTCCCTTTTTCATCGCTGAGCGGCAGGACCGCGCATTATTGATTGTCTGTGTTACCCGGCAGACCCGGTATCCAGTTTGTGCCGGCAAGCGGGACACCCGCCATCGCCGCCGCCTCAACAGTCAAAGCGACCATGTCGTCGGGTTCAAGATTGTGAACGTGGCTCTTGCCGCAGGCACGCGCGATCGTCTGCGCCTCCAGCGTCAAAACGCGGAGATAGTTGGCCAGCCGCCTTCCCGCGGTGACCGGGTCCAATCGGCTGGATAGCGCCGGATCCTGTGTCGTGATGCCGCCAGGATCGTTGCCGGCCTGATAGTCTTCCCAACAACCTGCCGCCGATCCAGCCTCGCGGTAGAGGGGGTCGAGGGCCGGATCCTGGTCGCCAAGCGCGATCAGGGCCGCGGTGCCGATTGACACCGCATCGGCGCCCATCGCGAGGGCTTTGGCAACATCGGCTCCGCTGCGAATGCCGCCGCCGACAATCAGTTGAACTTTTCTGTGCATACCGAGATCAGTCAGCGCCTGCACCGCTTCTTTGACGGCGACCAGCGTCGGCTGGCCGACATGTTCGATGAAGACATCCTGTGTGGCCGCGGTCCCGCCCTGCATGCCGTCAATCACGACGGCGTCGGCGCCCGCCTTCACCGACAGCGCGGTGTCATAATACGGGCGGGCGGCGCCGCATTTGATGTAGATCGGCTTTTCCCAGGCGGTGATTTCCCGCAGTTCAAGAATTTTTATGGCGAGATCGTCCGGCCCGGTCCAGTCGGGATGCCTGCAGGCGGACCGCTGATCGATGCCCTGCGGCAGCGTGCGCATTTCAGCGACCCTGCCGGTCACTTTCTGGCCGAGCAGCATCCCGCCGCCGCCGGGCTTAGCGCCTTGACCAACCACGACTTCGATTGCATCCGCCTTGCGCAGATCGTCGGGATTCACGCCGTAGCGCGACGGAAGATACTGGCAGACAATCAGCCTCGAGTGTTCGCGTTCTTCCGGAGTCATGCCGCCGTCGCCGGTGGTTGTCGATGTGCCGGCTTCATTCGCGCCTCTGCCGAGGGCTTCCTTGGCGTTCGCTGACAACGAGCCGAAACTCATTCCGGCGATCGTGACCGGAATGTCGAGCTTCAGCGGACGCGTGGCATATCTTGTTCCGAGCACGACATCGGTTCCACAGGTCTCGCGGTAGCCTTCGAGGGGATAGCGCGACATCGACGCGCCCTTCATCAGCAGGTCGTCGAAATTCGGCACATGCCGTTTGGCCCCGAATCCGCGTATCCGGTAAAGGCCCGTTCGCGCCGCCTCATGAATGTAGTGAATCGTGTTGCGGTCGAAACTGTGCGACTCGCGCAGTCCCCAGTTCGCGCTGCCATCGCGGTTTTCAGTAGGCGCCGACATTTTCGACCTTAAAGTTGTAGAGTCCGCGGGCTGACCCATAGCGTGTGAATTCATTGACGTCCGCCGCCGCGCATCCGGCCCTTGCCAAGAGTTCGCGCAGCTCTTTCCGATGTGAGTCGCGCATCGGTTTTTGCTCGCAGTCGGCGCCGAGGCTTGCCGCTTTTCCGCGCAGGTAGATGCGCGCCTCGTAAATCGAATCGCCAAGAGCATCGCCGGCGTCGCCCAGCACGACAAGCCTGCCGGCCTGAGCCATGAACATGCTCATATGACCGACGCTGCCCTTGACCACGATATCCGCTCCCTTGAGCGAGATCCCGCATCTTGCCGCCGCGTTACCGTCAATCACCAACAGCCCGCCGTGCGCGGTTGCGCCGGCGGACTGGCTCGCATCGCCGCGCACATGCACCCTTCCCGACATCATGTTTTCGCCGACACCCTGGCCGGCGTTGCCGTCAATGGTCACATCGGCGCGTTTGTTCATGCCGGCACAGTAGTAGCCGGCATGTCCTTCGATCTCGACCATAACCGGGGCGTCAAGCCCGCAGGCAAGCGCGTGCAAGCCGCGCGGATTTCGAATGCGGAAATACCCGGCTTCCTCTGTTCCGTTTTCCTGCTGAAGCCTGTCATTGACCTGGCGCAGCGACAGCGACTCAACGTCCAGGATGACAGGATTTTCGCCGCGTTGCCGCATCAATGGAGTGTCCAGCTGTAGACAATCGCCGGCTCTGGCTCCCACACCCGCGCATCCTTGATCCCAGGCAAAACCGCAAGAGCTCTGTATTCCGAACCGAAGGCGACATAGTCTTCGGTTTCCGCCAGCACCGCCGGTTTGCAGGCAATGGGATCTCGCAAGACGGCAAATCCTTCCGCCGACCCGGCGACGAAAGTGTAGAACCCGTCCAAATCATCGATGCAGTCTTCGAGCGCGCCGTGCAGATCCCTTCCCTGCCCGAGCCGATAAGTGATGTACGCAGCCGCGACTTCAGTGTCGTTCTCGGTGCGAAAACTCATTCCCGCCGACCGCCGCAGCAGATCACGCAGCCGATTGTGATTGGACAGCGATCCGTTGTGCACGAGGCAAAGATCAAGTCCGGTCGAAAACGGGTGGCTCCCGGCGGTGGTGACAGCGCTTTCTGTCGCCATTCTGGTATGGCCGACAGCGTGGCTTCCAGCCATGGAGTCGATGAAGAACCGGTTCACCACATCGTCCGGCAGTCCGGTTTCCTTGTAGATCTCGACCTGCCTGCCAGCGCTCATCACCTGCATGCCGCCGCCCAGGGACTCGATGCATTCCGCAGCGCGTTCGGGGTCGCCGCCTGCCGCAATGACGCAATGCGAACTGTTCGGCTCGGCTCTGGCTTCAATGCCAAGCTGTTCGCTCAACCAGCCGGCGACCTGCGTCCAGTCAGTCGACGGATCCGGGTTGAAAGCGGTGATTTTCCACATGCCTTCGGGCGAGGGATTCCGGAACACCGCAACCCCGGCGCTGTCGGGGCCGCGACTGGTCATTTCGATCAGCATCGGCGCAAACATCTGCCCGAGCTCCGCCCGCAGCGTGTCATTCTTTAGGAACAGTCCAACAATTCCGCACACGTCCGCCTCGCAGGCCAGCCAAAGACCGCAAACATGTTTGAACGCGCCGATTTGTCAAGACGCTGCGGCTGGCTGTGAGGCAATTGCCATTCAAGCTCCGGGAAATTTGGCTGATGACGGACAACGGTTGTTGCGTCTCGGGCGACTGCGCCTCGGCAGCCGGACCGCCTGGGGAATCGCGGCGAGGGGTCACGGCGGCGGTCCTGTGCTTCAGCCTGCGCAGGAAAAGCGGCACTTTACGCCGTGCCCAGAGCTTCCGAAAACGAAAACCGCCGCCGGGGCGTCTGAAAACGTCGGAAACAAGCGGCGGATCAGGAATCTGTAACGGTCCGGCGCCGAAGCGCGGGAATGTAATGACCGGCTTCCCGCGGCGCAGCCACAGGGCCGGCCTCAGGCCGAGAATGGCAATTCATCGGGGACCGGAAAGAGGCGCGACCCGCGGCGCCCGCCCGGACGCGTTGCCGATGGGGCGCTGCCTCGGCTCCGTTTCCAGCATTTCGAGAAATGGGCCGAGTCAGAAAATCCCGTTGCCAACGCGATCTCGGTCACAGACAAAGTTGTGCCTTTCAAAAGCCGTTCCGCGATTTCCAGCCGCAGACCACGGTAAAACGCCATTGGCGATTGTCCCAGGTCCCGCTGAAACAGGCGACTCAGCTGCCGCAGGCTGACACCGGCCCGGCGCGCCAGCCGCTGCAGTGAAAGCGGATCCGCCACATGCGCTTCCATAGCTTCAATCGCGCACAGGACAGGCCGGCTGCGGGTGCCGTAGCGTTCCATCAGGCCGGACCGCTGCGGCCCCTCTGAGCGGCGGACTTCGGTGTGCATGAACCAATCTGACACCAGTTTCGCCAATTCTGACCCGTGGCGGTCTGCGATCAGCATATGCGCAAAATCCATCGGAGCGGTGCCGCCGGCGCAGGTGATGCGATCGCGGTCAATAACATACAGCGATGGCTCCAGCAGCAGATCGGGACTCCATTCCCTCAAGGCATGCGCATGTTCCCAGTGCACGGTCATTCTGCGTTCCGCCATCAATCCCGCCTTTACAAGGACCACCGGCCCGCCCGAAACGCCGCCGACACGGTCGCTCTGCAGCGTCTGCGCCCGCAGCCACGCAAACAGCTGCGGATCTTCAACGGAAAACGGGTTGCCGCCAGCGACCACCATCGCCAGGTCGCTGCGCTCCCCGGTTCCCGGGAGACGCGAAGCGGGAATCATTGCCCCTGACGAGCTGACGGCGAATTCACCCGTCGGCGAAAAACACCGCACCTGGAACAGCGTCTTCCCAGCCAGCAGATTTGCCGCCCGCAACGGTTCGACAAGGCTGGCGAACGACATCAGGGCAAACCCGTCAACCAGCGCCAAACTGACCCGGTAGGGCAAATTGAGAGCATCTGTGTCCATTCATGACAAAAACCAGTCCCATTTAAAAAAGTCCAGCGCCGAAAGTCGCGTATGCTGAAAGCGATCGGATCGATAGGAAGCGGCGATGCGCTATTCCGCCTGGAAAATCCTGACGCAGGGTCTCACCGGCAACAAAGGCTGGCAGCGGATGTGGCGGGAACCGGAGCCCAAACCCGAGTATGATGTCATCATTGTCGGCGCCGGGCACGGCATGGCGGCGGCCTACTACCTGGCAAAGGTCTACGGCGTCCGCAGAGTCGCGGTGCTTGAAAAAGGCTGGCTGGGTTCGGGCAACACCGGCCGCAACACGACAATCATCCGCTCCAACTACCTGTTGGGCGGCAACCAGCCATTCTACGAGTTCTCAATGCAGCTCTGGGAAGGGCTGGAACAGGATCTGAATTACAATTCCATGGTGTCACAGCGCGGCATCATGAATATTTTCCACTCGGACCCGCAAAGGGACGCAGCCGTTCGGCGGGCCAACACCATGCGGTTCACGGGATCGGGCGCCGAGCTGCTTGACGCGAATGCCCTGCGTAAAGTCGCGCCGTTCCTTGATTTTGACAATGCGCGCTTTCCTATTCAGGGAGCCCTGTGGCAGCCGCGCGGCGGCACCGTCCGCCACGATGCGGTGGTTTGGGGCTATGCCCGCGCCGCCGACGCGCTTGGAGTCGACATTATCCAAAACTGCGAAGTGACCGGTTTCCAGATCGAAAACGGTGTCTGCCAAGGCGTGGAAACCAATAAAGGACCGATCCGCGCCGACCGCGTTGGCGTCTGCGTCGCGGGATCCTCCAGCCGTGTGATGGAGACAGCCGGCATCCGTCTTCCAATCGAGTCGCATGTGCTTCAGGCATTTGTGTCGGAAGGGTTGAAACCGGTCCTGCCGGGGGTGATCACTTTTGGCGCGGGACACTTCTATGTGAGCCAGTCCGATAAGGGCGGGCTGGTGTTCGGCGGCGATCTCGACGGCTACAATTCCTATGCGCAGCGCGGCAATTTGCCGGCTGTCGAAGATGTGTGCGAAGGCGGAATGGCCCTGATGCCGTTCATTGGCCGCGCCCGCCTGCTGCGCATGTGGGGCGGCGTGATGGACATGTCGATGGACGGATCGCCCATCATCGACCGCACTGAAATCTCCGGCCTCTATTTCAACGGAGGGTGGTGCTATGGCGGCTTCAAGGCAACGCCGGCTTCGGGCTACTGCACGGCCCATCTGCTGGCACGGGACGAGCCGCACACGATCGCTAGGGAATTCCGGCTCGATCGCTTTCGGCGCGGCCGCATGATCGACGAAAAGGGGGTCGGCGCCCAGCCGAACCTGCACTGAGGACAGAGCGATGATCATTGAGCATCCATTGCTGGGGCCGCGTGATGCCGCCGAATTTGTGTATCTCGGGGACGCTTCGCTGATCGACCGGCCGTGCCGCGACGATGACCGGGCCGCGGAAAAATTCTTTGACTACCAGTATATCCGGGCCAATCCGGCTGGCGAGCTGCGGGAGCTGTGGTATCACGAACAGGGTGACAGGTCGTGGCTGGTGGTGACGCGCGACACCCTCACCCACGAAATCACCAAGGTGGAGCTGGCGCGCGACGCGGCAGTCGCTGCGGGACGGTCGTGATGACGCAGCCAAACCGGATCGGCGGCGGGCTGGTTGACCGCGGATCAAACCTGTCCTTCTCCTTTAACGGCCGGCAATTGTCCGGCCACCCGGGCGACACACTGGCGTCCGGGCTTCTGGCCAATGACCGGAAACTCGTGGGCCGATCCTTCAAATACCACCGCCCCCGCGGCATCTTCAGCGCCGGATCGGAAGAGCCAAACGCCTTGGTTCATTTGCGCACCGGCGCCCATCGCGAGCCCAACACGCGGGCGACCACGGTTGAGCTGTTCGACGGGCTCAAGGCGGAGAGCCAACACCACCGCCTGTCGCTCGAATTCGACCTGATGGCAGTCAATGATTTTCTTTCGCCGTTTCTGTCGGCCGGATTCTACTACAAGACTTTCATGTGGCCGAAGGCATTTTGGGAACGAATTTACGAGCCCTTGATTCGCGCCTCCGCCGGGTTGGGCAGGCTGTCAATGCTGCCGGACCCGGACTGTTACGACAAAGGGTTCCTTCATTGTGACCTTCTCGTCGCCGGCGCCGGTCCGGCCGGTCTGTCCGCCGCCCTTGCCGCTGGCCGCGCCGGGGCGAGGGTCATCATCGCCGACGAGGATTTTGTCATTGGCGGGCGGCTGAATTTCGAAACCTTCGAAATCGACGGAAAGCCGGGCTGCGACTGGGCGGCTGCAACTGCGGCGGAACTCGAAAGCATGGGCAATGTGCGGGTTTTGCGGCGAACCACTGTTTACGGCGTCTACGATCACGGGATATTCGGCGCCCTTGAGCGCAGAACGGATCATCTCGCTGACGCCGGCGGCAAGCCCCGGCAAGTGCTGTGGCGAATCTATGCCCAAAGATCGGTCGTTTGCACAGGCGCCACCGAACGCAGCATTGCATTTGGCGCAAACGACAGGCCGAACATCATGCTTGCCGGCGCTGTCAGGGGTTACCTGAACCGTTTCGGCGTCGCCGCCGGCAAACGCATCGCTGTTTTCACCAACAACGAAAGCGGCTGGCGCACCGCCAAAGACTGCGCTGCCGCCGGGATCGATGTCGCGGCGGTCATCGACACGCGCGACTCGCCGGGCACATGCGCAACTTCAGGCACCGAGGTCGTCCTCGGAGGCAGCGTTGTCAGCACAAGCGGCCGCAAGGCGGTAAAATCGATCCAGCTGTCGGGAGGCAAGCGGATTGCCGTCGATTGCCTCGCGGTGTCGGGCGGCTGGAGCCCAAATCTGCATCTCACCTGCCACAAACGCAACCGGCCCCGCTGGGACGGCCGGGTCGCCGCCTTTGTCCCCGGAACGGATCTTGACCCGGGAATGGCCGTAGCCGGTTCCGCCAATGGATCTTTTGGATTCGCCGACTGTTTGTCAGAAGGGTTCGCGGCCGGGGCCGCGGCCGCCCGCGCCCTCGGATTGACACCGGCGGCGGAAGAGGCGCCGGCGGCGGAAAGCGAAACGCCGGACGTCGCCGCATTTTGGCATGTGGCGGAAAGCCGCGGCCGCGCCTGGCTTGACCTGCAGAACGATGTAACGGTGAAGGATGTCGAATTGTCCCGCCGGGAAGGGTTTCATTCTGTCGAGCACCTCAAACGCTACACGACGCTCGGAATGGCAACCGATCAAGGAAAAACCTCCAATGTGCCGGCACTCGCGATTATGGCCGGCCTGTCTGGAGCCACGATTGAAGAGACCGGAACCACGGTTTACCGGCCGCCGTACACTCCGGTCGCCATCGGCGCCTTCGCCGGCCGTTCGCGCGGCAGGGAATTCCGGCCGACACGGCTGACCCCAAGCCACAGCTGGGCAAAGCGGCGCGGGGCGGTCTTCGTCGAAACCGGAGCCTGGCTGCGGGCGCAGTGGTACCCGATCGCCGGCGAAACGCATTGGCGGCAGAGCGTTGACCGGGAGGTTCGAGCCACCCGCGGCTCGGTCGGCGTCTGCGATGTCACCACGCTCGGCAAGATCGACATCCAGGGCCGCGACGCGAATGCGTTTCTCAACAAAGTCTATTGCAATGGATTTGCCACTCTTGCCGTTGGCCGGGTCCGTTATGGGCTGATGCTGCGCGAGGACGGGATCGCTTATGATGACGGCACGACAGCCCGTCTCGGGGAAAACCACTATGTCATGACCACCACCACTGCGAATGCGGTGCTGGTGTTCCGGCAGATGGAATTCGCCCGGCAGTGCCTGTGGCCCGAGCTTGATGTGCACATGATCTCGGTGACCGACGGCTGGGCGCAGTTCTCGGTCGCCGGACCGAATTCGCGTAAGCTTCTCAGAAAACTGGTCGATGAAGGCCACGACATTTCGAACACGGCCTTTCCGTTCATGGCATGCGGCGAGCTGACGGTGTGCGGCGGCGTCCCGGCGCGCCTGTTCCGCATTTCGTTTTCCGGTGAGCTTGCCTACGAAATCGCGGTGCCGGCGCGCTACGGGCGTTGCATGATGGGGGCGCTCATGGATGCCGGCAGGGAATTCGATGCCGTTCCCTACGGAACGGAGGCGCTTGGAGTCATGCGCATTGAAAAAGGACATGCCGCCGGCAACGAACTGAACGGCCAGACAACGGCGCATAATCTCGGACTGGGCAGGATGGTGTCGCAGAAAAAGGACTGCATCGGCAATGTGCTGTCGCAGCGGGAAGAGATGACCCGCGGGGATGCCGTCCGCCTGATGGGATTCCGGCCGGTGAACCAAAACGAGGAGTTGTCCGCCGGTTCACACTTTTTCGCCCTTGGGGCGGCGACAACGCTGGAGAATGACGAAGGCTGGATGACATCTGTCGCCTGGTCGCCGATGCTCGGGCATTCGATTGGACTTGGCTTCATCAGGAATGGCGGCAGCCGTGTCGGCGAAACAGTGCTGGCCGCCAACCCGGTGCGGGGCCGGACGGTCGAGGTCGAGATTGTCTCACCGCACTTCTTTGATCCTGAAGGGGAACGGCTCCGTGGCTGAACACACACTCACGGCAGAGCCGTTTCTCGGCGGCTACAGGAAGATTTTTGACGCCGCCGAGCTGGCCGAGGTCACCGATCTCTCGATTGTGTCGATTGCCTGTCCTCTGGGAGTAAGCGACCGGCTGAATGAAAGCGCGGCCGCAGCGTGGGGGCATCCGATGCCGGCTCCGGGAGCATCGACCGGCGCCCTGTCCGATCCCCCATTGGTCCTCGGAATGTCACCGGATCAGTGGTTTGCGCTTTTCCAGGGTCCGGGCGGGCCGGCCTTGGAACTGACGCGGTCAGCGCTGGGCGCACACGGGTATTTCACCGATCAGTCCGACAGCTGGGTCGCTCTGCGCCTTGCGGGGGCGCTGGCAATTCCAGCCCTGGAGCGCATTTGCCCAATTGATCTTCATCCGCGCGTGTTCACCGCCGGAACCGCCGCAAGGACTGTGATGGAGCATCTGGGAAGCATCGTCTATTGCGAGGAGCCGAACTGTTTCCTGCTGCTGTCAGCAAGCTCGTCAGCGGAATCGTTTCTGCACACGGTCACGACATCGATTGACAACGTCTCGTGATCGACCGCGCCGGCGTTCAAGCCTCGCTGCGGCCGACGATTTTGCGCGTGTCGGCATGGATGAGCGTCGGCCGGTCGGCTTGCAGCGCATCGGCGACGGCGGCAATAAACTGCGCCAGCGACTGCGGGCTGGAAGTCAGAAGACCGTAGGACGCTGCGAGAGACGGGAAATCCGGGTAGAACGCCTTGACGGCGGTGGGCTCAATCTGCGACCGTTCCATGCTGTCGGCGATTTCCTGAAGCGCCTGGTTGTCCCAGACGATGATGGCAAGCGGCAGAGCGAGTTCGGCGGCGGTGCCCAGCTCCTGCAGCGTGTATTGAAATCCATAGTCTCCGGCGATGGCCAATACCGGCCGTTCCGGCAAACCGGCTTTGGCGCCGACCGCCGCAGGCAGTGCGTAGCCCAGAGTCCCAAATCCGTATGGATGATGCCAGCCGCCGACATTTCTGGCCGGCGCCACTTCCTTGGCCACATAGGCAAACTGTGTCATGTCCGAAAACACAATGGCGTCATCGGGCAGTGACGCGGTCAGCGCTTCGGCGATTCTGGCGATCCCGGGACGATCGGCATCGCAGGAGGCGCGGAATCTGCGCCGGGCATCGGCGGCTTCCGCCTCTGTCCAGCCCGTCGCCAGCTTTTCTCCCTCAAGTTCGGCGGCCAGCGCCGCCAGAAACCGCCGTGCGTCGGACTGAACCGCGATCGTGTTCCCATCGGTCAGCGAAAGCACCTCGGGATCGATATCCACGCGCACCGCAGCGCCGCGATGGCCAAGTTCGCCGCGCAACAGATCAACCTGGGACAGTTCCGTCCCGACTGCCAGAACCAGATCCGCTGAGGCACAGACCGCTTCGCTCTCGGGGCGCGCCAGATAAGAGCCAAATCCCAAACCATATTCGGCCGGCAGAATTCCCCGGCCGGCATAGGTGGTGAATGCCGCGGCGGAACTCAGCCCGAGGACCTGCCTCGCTTCGCGCACGGCGCCGACAGCCCCGCCGCCAAACACGAACAGCGGGAGGCTGGCGCGGCGCAGGGCGTCAGCGCATTCCCGCACAAGGCTGACATCCGCCGCGGGCAGAGAGCAGCGCGCGGGCGGCGGCAAAGGCGGCGGCGACGCAGGCTGCGATAGCAGACCGACCGGAAGATTGAGGATCTTGGGGCGCGGTCGGCAGCCTGCGAATTCATCCAGCGCCCGGTCGAGCAGTGCATACGCTTCGCCGTGACTCTCTGCGGTGAGACACCAGTCGGCGACGCCGTCGCCGGTCGCAGCCTGATCCTTGAGCTTGTGCAGGACGCCGGTTCCCGGCCCGCGCTCGGAATCTTCAAGACAGCTGGCAACCACCAGCACTGGAATCGAATCCGAATAGGCCTGGCCAATCGCAGTCAAGCCGTTGGTAAGACCGGGACCGGTGATCACAAACGCGATTCCAGGTTTCCCCGTGGCCCGCGCATAACCGTCAGCCATGAAGCAGGCGCCCCGTTCATGGCGCGCAAGCAGGTGCGAAAGGTCGCTTCCGGTCAGGCTGCGGTAGAGTTCCTGGTTGTGAACACCGGGAATCCCGAAGATCCGCTCGACCCCCCGGTCGCGCAGCGCTTCACAAAACCGGGCGCCGAATGGGGTGCCGCCTCCGTCCAAACTCAAACCCTCCAAAAGGTTAAAGTCAGCAGCGCGTAGAATGTCGACAGCTCCAGCCGCCCGGCGAGCATGACGATTGCCAGCACCCATTTGGCAAAGTCGCTGAGCTCCGAAAAATCGCCTGCCGGTCCGATGACCGGTCCCAGACCGGGACCGACATTGGCCAGCGCGGTGGCGGCTCCGGACACAGACGTAATGAAATCCAGACCCGTCAGTGACAGCAGCAGTGTGGCGCCTGCCAGCGTGGCCAAAAAGATCACAAAGAACGCCATGATCGATCGAACCACATCGTTCGGCACCTGGGTGCCGCCGTAACGGACCAGCGCGACGGCGCGCGGCGATCTGATCGCCAGCACGCGCGCCCGCAAAGCCACAAACATAAGCTGATACCGGAAAACCTTGATTGAGCAGCTGGTGGAACCGGCGCAGCCCCCAATCAGCCCAATGAAGAAAAACACAACAATCGGAAAGCTGCCCCAGCTCCCGTAATCAGCGCTGACAAACCCGGAGCCGGTCAGAATCGAAACGCCGTTGAACAGTGACTGCCGGAACGCCCGCTCCAGCGGTTCGCCGTTGACCGTAATCTGCCACAGGGCCAGCATCCCGACGATCGCCGCAATCAGGCAAATGAAAACCTGTATCTGTGAGTCGCGGAACATAGGCCTGAATGACCCGCCTGTGATCTGGTAAAACCGAATGAATGGAATTGACGCCAGGAACATGAACGCCGCGCCGGTGTATTCCGCGCTCATCCCGAGTTCCCGAAACGACGCGTCATGATTGCCGAAACCGCCGGTGGCGACTGTGGTCATGGTGTAAACAAAGGCGTCAAACCATTCCAAACCTGCCATCAGGTAGGCAATCAGACAGGCCACGGAAAGGCCGAGATAGATCAGCGAGATCCAGCGCGTCACTTCAGCTGCCCTCGGCAAAAGATTGCCCAGCGTGTCGGAACCGTCCCAGCGGAACAGCTGCATGCCTCCGACCCGCAGGAGCGGGAGAAAAACCATGGCGACGATGATAACGCTGACGCCGCCGAGCCACTGCAGCATGCCGCGCCAAAAGAGCAGTCCCTTGGGCATGTCATCAAGACCGTTGATAACGGTCGATCCGGTCGTGGTCAGACCTGACATCGCTTCAAAAAAAGCATCGGTGAAGGAAAGTTCCGCCTTTCCGAAAACAAAGGGAATCGCGCCGAAGACCGGCAGAATCGCGAACACTCCGGTGGTCAGCAGAAATGTCTGCCTGATGGTCAGTCCTTCGCGGACCGTGTTCCTGGTCGAAAACGCCATGCAGGCGCCGATCAGAAACGTGATCACGGTTGAGACGGCAAAAGTCTCCCACTGGCGGTTCCTATAGATCAGATCGACAGCAAGCGGTGCCGCCATGGTGATGCCGAACACAGCGACGATCAAGCCGATCAGATGAACGACTGGTCTGAGATCAATCATGCCTCACCGCGTTCAAACGACCTGCCGGGCGGTGAAACTGAACTGAAAATCCAATTCAGACCGCATCAAGCGCATTTTCCAAGTCGGCGCAGAGGTCCGCCGGGTCTTCCAGACCGGCGGATATCCGCACAACGCCATCGCTGATGCCGAGATGGAGACGCTGCTCCGGCGTAAGCCGCTGGTGCGTCGTCGTGGCGGGATGCGTGACAATGCTCTTGGCGTCGCCGAAATTGTTGGAAATCCTGATGAGACGCAGGGCATTGAGAAATCTGAACGCTTCGTCACGACCGCCGCGGACTTCGAGCGTGAAGACGGTCCCGCCCTTCGTCATCTGTTCCGAAGCCACCGAATGCTGCGGATGGCTCGGCAGATGCGGAAACAGCACTTTTGTGACGCTGCTGTGGCTCTCGGCGCGTTTCGCCAGCTGAAGCGCCGTGTCCGACTGCCTCTCACAGCGCAACGCCATCGTCTCGAGACCTTTCAGCATCACCCAGGCGTTGAACGGACTTATCGCCGCGCCGGTGTGTTTGAGAAACGGCTCCAATGTCTTTCTGACAAATTCCCGGCTGCTGAGCACGATGCCGCCGAGGCACCGCCCCTGCCCGTCCACATGTTTTGTCGTCGAATAAATGATGATGTCGGCGCCGAATTCGCCGGCCCGCTGGAACACCGGGGTTGCGAGCGCGTTGTCGACCACGACCAGCGCCCCGGCGCGCCGCGCCAGTTCGCACACCGCCTTGAGATCAATGACGTCCAGCATCGGGTTGGACACGGTCTCGAGGAACACGGCCTTGGTTCCCGGACGGAGGGCAGCCTCCCATTGTTTCAGATCCGTTCCGTCAACCAGTTCGACGTCGATGCCAAATCTCGGCAGCACCGATTCAACGACGTAAAGGCAGGACCCGAACAAGGCTTTCGAAGACACCAGCCGGTCGCCGGAGGACAGCATGGCGGTGAGCGCGCCGCTGACCGCGGCCATGCCCGACGCCGTGGCGAAGCCGTCCTCGACACCCTCCAGAGACGCCATCCGTTCTTCGAACATGCGCACAGTCGGGTTTCCGTAGCGCGCATAAATGAACTCGTCGTCACCGCACTCGATGAACCGGGCTTCCGCCTGTTCAGCGTCGGCGTAGGCGAATCCCTGTGTCAGGAAGATGGCTTCCGCCATTTCGCCATAACCGCTGCGGCGGATGCCGCTGTGCACCGCTCGTGTTTGCCAGCCAGGCACGGGCTTCGATTTCATCTGCCTCCCCCTGAGTATTGGATTGCCGGCAGACCGGCGTATCCAACATACGGCTCCATCCCCGCGCCGCCCGGCCGCCATGTCTGCGATTGCCGCCACAGCACGCTGCCGCGTGACGCCTCCGGTGCACGCATATAGGACTGCCTGACCTTTCAGTCCAGATTGCAATGCCGCAGCGCCGCCCGATCAGCCTCGTGGGCCCGAAATCCGCAAGTCAGCGCCGGGGCAGTGCTGCAGAATGTCCAAAATCCTGGCTTCGGGGACCGAAATAGGCTGCGGACATCGGACTGGCGCGTCTTGTGTGGACAGGGGCACGTTGCACGGCTTCGCGGAAGGCGTCACCGACCCTGCGGCGAAGATCTGCATGGACAACGCCGCGGCCTGCTTGAGCATGGCCCGCGCTCACGAGTCTGTCAACCGCAGCTCGGGGGAATACGTTCGCGGCATGGCGCGCACCAACGGCATCAAGTCCCTTTGGGCCGTCCTAGAGCGGCGCACAAGAACGCCTGTCACAAGTTCAGCGCCAAGCATCTGCAGCGCTATGTTACCGACTTCGCGGGTCGGCACAACGCCCGGGACCTGAACACGATCAGCCAAATGGGCCGGATTGCTGAAGGCATGAAGGGCAAGCGACTGACCTTTGCCGCGCCGATCGCCGACAACGGGTTGGCAAGCGGTGCGAGAAATCGGCAGGTGGTGAACCCCGCACATGAATTGCGGGGTTTTATCTTGCTATTTTTCGTTGTGGGCAAGCTCTTCAAGAACGCGGTCCCGAAGCACTTCATTGTGGACTTTCAAGACATCGTCTTTGTTGGTTCCGCATTCGTAGGCCGCTGCCCGCACGGCCACATTGAATTCGTCGTTTTGGTTGAACATCTTATCAACATGATCAACGCAGATCTCATAGACCTCAAACTCCGGCTTTCCCTTCGCGGCGCCAACAAGATTCGGGGCATGCGGCTTAGCCCATCCGGCTGATGCCGCTGTCTCGGAAATCTTCTTTCCGAAATCCGTTAGCTTGATCGGGTTTTTCCCTTCCACGGCTGGGGTGGGGAGCAAATGGAATATCTTTTTGATGTCCTCGTGGATTTCGTTGGCAATAGCTTCCAGAGCATCAAGGCGCCCGTCCGTGGACGCCGTCCACCGTGCAGCTTTGAACAGGGCAATTGCAAAGGTGACTGTCAGTCCAGCAACCACCCACCACGACGTTCCGTCAGCTATTCAGGCATGGCGGGGACATTTCCCGAGCTTGTCGCCCCCTGCCATGGCTGCAATGTCAGTCATCGAATCTTCCTGCAAAATATGGGTCGATACGGGTCGCTTTTCATGACCTTGTGCAGAGTCCACGCCCATAGATGGGCATGCGTAGTACATGGATGCAAGGCAAGACAGAATCACAATGATAAAATTTTCAAGCGGCCCGGCATAGCGGGTCCGATCGACGTATTGGGGAAATGCTGGCGCGAAAGTCGCCTTTAATCAAGTATACAATTCCCAATGAACGGGGGTTTTCAGTGCGGTCGGCCGTCGAAGGCGTCGGCACAAAAGCGGTTGAGCGGATCGGTTCAATAGCAGCCGGCGGCAACACCCCGATCGGGCCGCGTCCGCGTTTTGGGAAACCTTCCCGCGTCTTTGCCTGCGGCAGCGAGGACTTCCCCAATCACGGCACGGACCATGGGCACCGGCACAGCGTTCCCGGTCTGTTTTCTGATGGCGCTGTCGCCGACGACGATCTCAAACGATTCCGGAAAACCCTGCAGCCGCAGCTGCTCCCGCGGTGTCAGTCTACGTTCTCCGTTCACCAGGAGATAGTTGTGGCTGGCTCCGGCCCGGAGCGCGCAGGAAAACGGATGGCTCGATACGTTGCCCGCCTTGTTCTCATGCCAGATCGAAGGAGTCACTTTGGGCGTGTGCGCCGCCCGGCGCCTGGCCCTGATCTGCGGACTCGCGAAATGCCGCCTGTCGGGATCCGCCTCCAGGAGTTCGGCAAGCGGCTTGTGCGCTCCGTGCGGCTCCGGCCATCGAAACAGGTCAATTCCGCTCACCATGCCGACGATGATTGTGCGCTCACGTTTCTGCGGAAGCCCGAAATCCAGCGCGTTCAGGATGCGCCAGTCGTGACCGTACCCCAGCCGCCGCAGGCCCGACAGAACCTCGTCCATCACCCGGCCGCCGCTGATGGTGGAAAACAGTCTGACATTTTCCAGCACCACCGCCTTTGGCCTCTTGGCGGCCAGAACGCGCAGAATCTCGTGAAACAGGGCGCCACGCCGGTCTTTCTTGCCTTTTCTGTCGCCGATGATGCTGAAGGGCTGGCACGGGAAACCGGCAAACAGAATGTCATGGTCGGGAATGCTGTCCGCCTCGACTGTCAGGATATCGCCTGCGGGCGCAATTCCGAAATTGCGCTCGTACTGCGCCCTTGCCGGCGCGTCTATATCCGATGCGAACACGCAGCTGAGACCGAAGTCATGGGCTGCGTAGTGAAATCCGCCGATGCCGCAAAACAGGTCCGCGAAGGTGCTGAACCCCACGGTTTCAGCCCACGCGCACCGAAATCCGGTGCATTGCGTTGTTCAAATACCCGTTCGGGTTCCAGGCGGCCGCAAATGGCTGGCTGACTCCCCTGCTGTCGGTCGCCCGCGCCCAGATTTCATAGTACCCCATTTGTGGAAAGCGCAGATCGGCATGCCAGCGCTGCCAGGCGTAGCGGTTGACCGGCGCGCGCAGATCCGCCCTTTGCCATGTCGCCCCAAAATCGATCGAAACATCGACCCTGCTGACCTGGTCGCCTCCCGCCCATGCGTGGCCGCCCGCCCGCAGCATACGGCTGCCGACATTCAGTCCGGTTTGGGGTGTCGTGATCAGTGACTTCACCGGCATCGATTCGATGATGCTGAGGGCGCCCCCGGGAATGTCTTCACCAGGCGCGATCGGGTAATCCGGCACCCGGTATGAGTAACCGGTCATCTTGGGGCCATCGTGGACGATGTCGCGGAGCCAAATCCTGCGGAGCCACTTCTGCGAACATGCCCCCGGCCAGCCCGGAACAACAAGTCTCAACGGCGCCCCATTCATCGGATGGATCGCTTCGCCATTCATGGCAAAGGCGATCAGATTGTCTGGATCCATCGCCTTTTCGATCGGAATGCCGCGCGAAATCGGCGTCCTGTCGGCGGCTCCGGAAACATCGGTGTCGGCGCCGACATGTGCAGTGTAGACCACATTTGGTCTGACACCCGCCGCCATCAGCACATCCCGCAGGCGGACACCGGTCCATTCCGAACACCCGACAGCGCCATGCGTCCATTGGCTGCCCGGCGCAGGCGGGTCAAAGAAAGCGCGGCCGTTGCCGGCGCACTCAATGGTCAGCTGTCGGGTCACGACCTCAAACCTGTGCTGCAGGTCGCTGATGCTGAACGTCATCGGGTTTTCGACGAGACCATCAATGCGAAGCCTCCAGGAATCGGCATTCATGTCCTCGGGAATCAGTCCGTTGTTGCGAATGAAATGGCGCGAGGTTGGTGTGACGTCGTCATCGAGCAGGTGAGCCTCGGTTTCCGCGCTGACCGGCCTATCGTTCAGCACCGTCAGCCCGTCCTTTCCCGCGATCACGGACTCACTGGCCGCAAGAGCTTCGGGCACAAGCCCCAATGGCATATTGCGGTGAAAGGGTATGGCTGCTCCAAGGAGCGCGCCCATCGCCGAAAGTCCGGCGCCGCGGAAAAATCTCCGGCGGCCGGGATGGGATACCTTCCCGAAGACGCGTTCATCCGCCGATTCAGGATCCGCAGAGCATAAGTCAAAAAGGTCAGCCCGGTGTGTCACTGGGAAATCCTCCCCATGATGGCGCTCGGAGCTGCGAACGCGCCGCACAGATGAACACATGCGAACGCCGATGGCTCAACGCGTCAGCTGCGGCGTTTGTCAAAATTCTTGCCTGTCTGCGGCTGACAGTCCGCAGCCGCAGGCCCACAACAGCGATGATTTTTCTGTCCCGCAAGGCGCGTCGCCAATCGCCCGCTCGCCCCTTTTTGATCAATTGCAGGCATCATAGCGGACCGGCCCCGGCGTGTTAAGTGTCCGATGATGGCAGTGGAGCGGCGGCGGCTCCCTGATCTGCCCGCAACTGGGTTTTCGCCCATGTGCTCCATCAAGGGTGCGGTGCGGTCATCCGCCGTCGTGGAAGCGCGGCTATCTGCCGATGAAGGGTATGAGACCGATGGGGAGGCAGCACCGATGGGGAGGTCGGAATCGCAGTGTTTCGCCGCGATGGTTGATTCCGCCGCCGAAATGAACCATGACGCCGTGCGTTTAACGAGAGTGAAAAATGAACACACCAATCGACCTATTTTACTGGCCGACGCCGAACGGCTGGAAGATCACGATTGCCCTCGAAGAGCTTGAACTCCCGTACAAGCTGCATCTGATTGATATCGGCAAAGGCGATCAGTTCGACCCGGAGTTCCTCAAGATCGCTCCCAACAACCGCATGCCGGCAATCATCGACCATGACGGGCCGGACGGAGCCGAAGTGTCGATCTTCGAGTCGGGTGCGATACTGCAGTATCTGGGCCGCAAGTCCGGGCGGTTCTACGGCACGACCGAGCGCGAACGGATTGAGGTCGAGCAGTGGCTGATGTGGCAGATGGGAGGTGTCGGACCCATGGCGGGCCAGGCGCACCATTTCATCAAGTATGCTCCCTCCCTCGATCCGCCCGAGGATCTTCCATACGCAAAGAACCGCTACCGCAACGAGACCGGCCGGCTATATGGCGTGCTCGACACGCGGCTTGCCGACAGGGACTTCGTCGCCGGCCCCTATTCGATAGCGGATATGGCGATTTGGCCGTGGGCGTCATTGTGGGAAGGCCAGGAGCAGGACATAACCAAGTTTCCGAACATGGCGGCCTGGCTGCAGCGTCTGGAGGACCGTCCAGCGGTCGCCCGCGGACGGGCGGTGGCGGCTGAGCTGCGCTCAAACGTCAAGCCTGACAAAAAAGCGCAGGACGTTCTTTTCAATCAGAAGGCCGATTGAATTCAGCCGACCGGCCCGCCGCAAGACCTCGGCGGCGCGGCGGGCGGTCCCTAATCTGTTTCTTCGGGCGCGATGGTATGGTTTCGCAGCAACATTGCCTGCGCGACAAAAAACACAACAGAAGCGACGGGCAGGCCGAATGTCTTGAACAGCACCCAGCTGTCCGTCGACATGGTGCGCCAGATCAGCTCATTCGCTACCGCCAGCCCGAGGCAGAACGCCGCGGTGCGGCGGGTCAGCATCATCCAGCCCTTCCGGGTCAGCGGCATGGCGTCCTCCAGCGCATATTGAAGCGCCGATTTGTTCCGCAACAGACCGCCGCCCAGAATCCCGGCGAACAGCAGGTAAACCATTGTCGGCTTCATCTTGAAGAACCGCTCGTCGTTGAACCAGATCGTCAGCCCGCCGAACACCACGACCAAAACGGCCGTCACCGCCTGCATCTTGGCGACGCGGCCTGTCAGCCGCCAATAGACCAGAATCGACAAAAGGATCAGGGGAATGAAGGCGGCGGTCACAGCGATGAACCCGGAATACTCGGCTCCGCCAAAAGTGAACGTATCGTCTTTGAAGGCAGTGTAGCCGACAAAGAACAGGACTATCGGGCCAAACTCCAATAGGAATTTCATTGCCGGTGGCAGTTTTCGCTTTTGCATCTCGGTTCTCATTTCAGCTTCCGAATTGAACTATAACCGCGCCTGCTGCAATCAAGCCAATAAGAGTCAGGCGTCTTGGCCCCAAAACCTCCTTCAGCACGACCCAGCCGATGAGCGCCGCAAACACAATCGATGTCTCGCGCAGCACCGCGGCCTGGCCCACGGAATAGATCCGGGTCGCAATCATGATCGAGCCAAAACTCAGCACGGCAAAAGCCGCGCCAATAAGACCGTGCGGCAACAGTTTCAATGCCAATTTCCTGTCGGGCAGGTCCGCCCGACGCAAAAGCACCGCTGCCGGAATGAAAAAACCGTCTAGAAAAAACAGCCACGCCAAAAAAGTGAACGGGTCGGCTGTCAAACGCACACCATAAGCATCGATTGTCGTGTAGGAGGCAATCGTGCAGCCGGTCAGGAACGCAAGAAACAGCGCCTGGCTGAGAGCCGTCCGGTCAACGGGAGTATGGGCCAGATTGTAAACGGCGAGTCCGAATATGCCGGTCACCAGCGTCAAAACGCCAGCCCACTGCAGCGGCGCCAGTGTTTCGTTGAACACAATGCCGGCGGCAATGACTGTTACCAAAGGTCCTGTCCCGCGAGCGACCGGATACACAATCGTGAAGGCCGCGCGCGAATACGCCATCGCCTGCAGGTATTTGTAAACCGAGTGCGCGAGGATCGCCAAGGCAAGCACCGGCCACAGCTGCGGCTCGGGAAACGGCACCACGAACCAGGCAACCGGCGCCATCAGCACACAATAGCAGACATCGATCGAGGCCCGCGAAATCCACGGGTCGAACCTTCCCTTCTGCATGGCCGCGACACAGGCGTGCATGACCGCCGCCAGCAAGGCAAGCCCAACGGCAAGCCGCGCCCCCTCGGTCGTGCCGGCGAGAGATACGATCCACTCTCCCAATTTCCGGCTCCTTCGGTCACACAGCGACTGTCCGCAGAGAACGGTCAGGCGCGGATCAATCTAACCACAAATGGCGCCAATGGCGAAACTGGCGACAGAAGTCAGGCGACCCCGGTCAGCGCCCGGGCGAACTCTTCGGGATCGAACGGAGCCAGATCGTCGATCTGTTCGCCGACGCCGATCGCGTGAATGGGAAGGCCGAATTTTGCCGCCAATGCGACGAGAATGCCGCCCTTCGCCGTGCCGTCGAGCTTGGTCATGACAAGTCCGGAAACCTCTGCGATCTGCCGGAAGATCTCAACCTGCGAGACCGCGTTCTGGCCGGTTGTGGCATCCAGCACCAACAGCGTGTTGTGCGGCGCCCCCGGGTCTTTCTTGCGGATGACCCGCACGATCCGGGCAAGCTCTTCCATAAGGTCTTTCCGGTTCTGCAGACGGCCGGCGGTGTCAATCAACAGCAAGTCGGCGCCGCTATCGGCGGCTCTTTCCATCGAGCTGTAGGCGAGAGCGGCGGGATCGGACCCGGGTTTGGCGGTCAGCACCGGCACGCCGGCCCGTTCTCCCCAGATCTCAAGCTGTTCGACAGCGGCGGCCCGGAAGGTGTCTCCGGCGGCGATCATGACACTTTTTCCCGCCCCCTTGAACTGGCTGGCGAGTTTGCCGATGGTTGTCGTTTTCCCCGACCCGTTGACACCGACAACGAGTATGACCTGCGGGGTTTCCCTGTACAGCGGCAGCGGCCGCGCCACCGGTTCGAGCAAACGGACGATTTCCTTGGCGATCAGCTGTTTGATTTCGCTTGAAGTCACGCGTTGGCCGAACCGTTCCGCGGCCACATTCGATGTGACTTTGGCGGCGAGATCGAGGCCCATGTCAGAGGCGACGAGAAGATCCTCCAGACTCTCCAGCATGTCGTCATCAAGCCGGCGCCGCGCGAAGCCGGTTTGCCGTCCAGAGGCCGGCTCCAATGCCGCGCCGGCAGGATCTGCCTCTTCCGCATCGCCTTCGTGGACAATGCCATCGATTTCGCGGTCCAGTTTCGACGACGATCTGAACAGCCGTTCTTTGAGTTTTCCGAAAAAACTCATCGCCCCCGCGCCCGGATCGTGTTCAGTTGCCGTCCGTCAGTCCGCGGCCAAGCCGACTTCTCCCGGAAAATGCCGCATTGTCAGCCGAATGGCATTGGGAGCGGCCTGCCCCAACCCGCAGATCGAAGCGTCTTCCATTGTTTCGCACAGCTCCTCAAGAAGAGCGGAATCCCAGCAATCCGCCAGCATCAGTTTGACGGCCTTTTCGCAGCCGACACGGCAGGGCGTGCACTGACCGCAGCTTTCGTCTTCAAAAAACCGCAGCATGTTGAGCGCCGCCGCCTTGGCGCTGTCGGCCTCCGACAGCACCACAACCGCCGCTGAACCGATGAATGAGCCGTGCGGCTGCAGCGTGTCAAAATCCAGCGGAATTTCCGCCATAGTCGCAGGCAAAACTCCCGCCGAAGGCCCGCCCGGCTGATAGGCCTTGAACTCGTGGCCTTCCGCCATCCCTCCGGCGGCATCGATGACATCGGTGATTGTCGAACCGGCGGGCAATAAGTGGATTCCCGGATTTGCCACCCTTCCGGATACCGAATAGCTGCGCAGCCCCTTGCGACCGTTGCGTTCAACCGCGGTGAACAGCTCCGGTCCTTCGGCGCAGATGCGGGCCACCCAGTACAGGGTCTCGACATTGTGCACGAGCGTCGGGCGGCCGAACAGGCCGACCTGCGCGACAAATGGCGGCCGGTGCCGGGGAAGCCCGCGTTTCCCTTCAATGCTCTCAATCATCGCACTTTCTTCGCCGCAAATATATGCGCCGGCCCCGCGGCGGAGCTTGATAAATCCCTTCTCAGCAATGGCGGCGGATTCGAGCGCGGAGATCTCGCGCTGCAGTATTTTCCGGGACGCCGGATATTCATCGCGCAAATAAATATAGACAGCCTCCGCTTCGACCGCCCAGGCCGCGATCAGCATGCCTTCCAGAAAGCGGTGTGGCTCACGTTCAAGAAAATACCTGTCCTTGAATGTTCCCGGCTCACCTTCATCGGCATTCACCGCCATCAGCCTAGGACCGGGTTCGGCGCGGACGAACGACCATTTCCGTCCCGCAGGGAAGCCGGCTCCGCCAAGACCGCGCAGCCCGGCGGAGAGAATCGTGTTCTGCACGTCATCCGGTGTGCTTTCGCCGGCGCGAAACCGCCGCAGCGCGGCATAGCCGCCGTCGCTGAAATATTCGGACTGCTGCTGGTATTCGGGAATTTCGGGAGCGAAATCGCCTTCCTGCACAGCGCTGAGAGTCTTGTCCACGGTCGCATGGTCAATGTGGCGATGGCCGATTTCCAGAGCCGGAGCTGTGTCACACCGTCCCATGCAAGGGGCGCGGACAACCCTTATGCGGCTGCGGTCGACGCTCGCCCGAAGCGCCGCCATCAATGTCTGCGCGCCCGCGAGTTCACAGGACAGCGAGTCGCAGATCCGGATAGTCAGTTCCGGCGGCGGTGTCTCACCTTCCTTGACGACATCAAAATGCGCGTAAAAGGTCGCGACCTCGTAGACTTCGGCCTGCGCCAGCCGCAATTCACTCGCCAGCGCCCGCAGATGCAGAGCTGACAGGTGGCCATATCGGTCCTGAATGAGGTGCAGGAATTCAATCAACAGATCCTTGCGCCTCGGCCGGTCGCTCAGCAAGGCGCGCACGTCCTGCAATGCGGTGTCGCTGACCTGCCGACCCTTCGGCGTCCGCCGTCCTTTTCCCCGTCCGGACTTCCATATGCCCGCGCCGGAAGGCGATTCCCGCTTCACTGCACTGCCGCTCCTCTGCCGTCGTCTGGAAGCTGTGCCGTTATCTGTTTACCGGCCCGAAAACAACAAGACCGCTCTGCCGCTTCTACGGCTGCCGGCCGACGGTCCGCACTTCAACCTTGCCGTCGTGAAACCTGATCGCAAGTTCGGTCTGCCGCCTGGCCTGATCGGCCGAAACCAGAATTCCGCCGGCCGCTTCTACAACCGCATAACCGCGCTTCAAGACCTGTGCATGGCTCAGTGACTCCAGCAGCCGGTCAAGCTCCGCCAGCCGGTTCTTTCCCCCGCCGACCAATCCGGACATGCTTTGCGTCAGGCCGTTCTCGGCCGCCAAAAGTCCTGCCGAACCGGATTGAACCAAAGCCTCGAGCATCCGGGGCCGCAGCCGCGCCGAAACCGCAGCCAACCGGCCCCCTGACCTGACGACGATTTCCGGCTGCCGCAGCCTTGCCGAGACGCGGGCCAGCCGGGTTTCACTCGCCTGAAGCCTGGTATTGAACGCCGAAAAAAGCGCCTGAGCCGCAAAGTCGATTCTCTGCGCCGGAATAGCGAACAGCGCGTCTCTGCGCGGCAGACCGCGGGCCAGATCCCGCAGCCTCTGGCGGGTCTGTTCCGTCTTGCGGTGTAAGCAGGCCGTCAGGCGACCGCCCAAATCCATGGTTTTTGCGGTCAGTTCGGCGCGCGAAGGAACCGCCTTTTCCGCCGCCACCGAAGGCGTCGGCGCGCGCAAATCGGCGACCATATCTATCAGCGGCGTGTCGGTTTCGTGCCCAACTGCCGAAATCAGCGGAATATTGCTGGCAAATGCCGCCCGCACAACGGCTTCTTCACTGAACCCCGCGAGTTCCTCGACCGAACCGCCGCCGCGCGCCACGATGAGCACATCGGGCCGCGGCACTGGACCGTCAGCGGCCAGTGAATTGAATCCGCGGATTGCGTTCGTGACCTCTGCCGCGCAATTCGGACCCTGCACAGACACCGGCCAAAGCAGGAGGCGCCGCGGAAACCGGTTGCGCAACACCTCCATGATATCATGGATCACCGCGCCGCCCTGCGAGGATATCACTCCGATGACTGCCGGCAGGTGAGGGATCGGCTGCCTGTGGCCAGGATCGAAAAGCCCTTCTTCCTGCAGTTGCTTCTTGAGTTTTTCGAGGCGGGCAAGAAGTTCCCCCTCGCCGGTCGGCTCCAGCCTTTCGACGATCAGCTGGTAGTTCGATCTGCCGGAGTATGCGGTGAGTTTGCCGGTTGCGATATACTCGGTCCCGCTTTCCGGCTTAACTTTCAGGAACTGGGCTCTGCCTTTCCAGATCACGGCAGCGAGTTCGTGCCGGTCTTGCTTAAATGTCAGGTAAATGTGGCCCGAACGGGGCGCCGAAACGCTCGAGACCTCTCCTTGAACGCGGATGTGGCCGAATTCACCTTCGATTGCCGCTTTAACTTTGTGCGAGATGTCCGCGATGGAATAGAGCGGCAGGTTGCTGCCTGCGGGGGTGTGCGATTGCCTATCCGTCACGTGCGGAAACCTTGGGCTAAATCTGCTTTTCCGGCATCTGAACGATCAGCCCGTCCAAATCATCCGTCACCCGAAGCTGGCAGGTCAGGCGCGACCGCTCCGGGTCAGGCTCCCAGGCAAAATCCAGCATGTCTTCTTCCATCGCCTCTTTTTCGGGAAGCCGGTCAACCCAGGATTCATCGACATAGACATGGCAGGTGGAGCAGGCGCAGGAACCGCCGCAGTCCGCTTCGATGCCGGGGATATTATTGTCGCGGGCGCCTTCCATGACGGTAAAGCCGTTTGGCACGTCGATTTCGTGGCGTGTCCCGCAGTACTCAATATACGTGATTTTGGCCATCCGGCACTCCATCTCGCTCGGCGGCTTCTAATACAGGGCGTTAATGACTGCCACAATTTTTCTGCAACACGCCGCACTTGCGGATGATCCATTATTGTTCTACTTTTGTTCAATGAACCTAATCGCTCCACATGGCTCCTGGCGCCAGCCCCCAGCTTGTGTTGAAGCTGCGCAGCTGCGCAGTCTTCCCACCGGCGCAGTTGTGGCTGTTGCCGGCCTGGTCCTTGTCCGGCAGCGTCCAGGCACCGCGAAAGGGGTCGTGTTTCTGACATTGGAAGATGAGACCGGAATTGCCAATATCGTCGTTTGGGCAAAGACATTTGAACGTTTTCGGCGTGCGGTGACTTCCGGAAGACTGTTGCGGGTCACAGGCAAAATCCAGAACGAGGAAGGGGTTGTTCATGTGATCGCTGGAATCATTGAAGATATCTCGAATTTGCTGGATGAAATGGTCTTCCAAACCACTGCATCGCTTGCCGATCACGCATCGGCATCCGCCGGCAACAGCGGACGGGCGCCGGCAGCCGCGACGGTTGAATGATTGAAAAGGATTAAACGAACGTCAGACTCCGTTTGACCGCCACCCTAATCTAAAAACAGCAGAGTCACGGCTGGGGGAAACGGCAGCAAGAGCAAGATGGGGCCGGGCAAAGCGGTTAGGGACGGCATCAGCCTAAGGAAATTGATGGCCATGTTCCCGACCGACCATAAAGCGCGAGAGCGGTAAGAAAAACAGATTTGGCGGCAAGGAGCCGCTCAACTGGCTTCTGATGAACACCGAAGGCGACACCGACGCCGAGAGCGCACCGACCGTGCCCACCTGGTATGAGCAGCGCTTGACAATCGGCAACTTGCGACCGTTTTACAATCACACAGGCAAGTATATGTTCGGTTTCTTTACAAACCGGACAAACAGCATAAACACGCACCATTTATCGCTTTATTGAGCGGCGATTGCGCGTTCAGCCTGTTGGGCGGGCAAACGCGACCTTCAACCGTGACACACCCAGGGAGAGGTTTCTATGGACCGGCGCACATTCCTGAAAACAGCCGGAGCCGGGGCTGGAAGCGCCTGGGCGAAATCCCGGTTGAATCCCCTGCCGATCCTTCCGTTGAATGACCTGACGGGGGAATACGACAAACGAATTCAACTGAGCCTGAATGTTGCCGCACATGACTTTGGCACCGGTGCCGCCAGCAGGACACTCGGCATCAACCGCAACTATCTTGGTCAGGTGCTGAGAGTGAAACAGGGACAGACCCTGCCCTTTGATGTCGTCAACGGGATCGGCGAAGCAACAACAATTCACTGGCACGGGCTGCACATACCGGGTGAGGTCGATGGCGGTCCTCACCAGGTGATTGATCCGGGTCACACATGGGCTCCTGACGTGCCCATCCGGCAACAGGCCGCGATGGCCTGGTTCCACTCCCACATGCACGGCAGGACAGCCGAGCAGGTCTAAGGGCCTTGCGGGCTTGATGCTGATCGAGGATGACGCCAGCCTGTCCGCCGATTTGCCCCGGACCTATGGCGTCGATGACTTCACCATCGTTTTGCAGGACAAGAAATTCGATGACGATGGAACGATGAGCTATTCTGTGACCGGGGAGGCCTTTGAAACCGGCTTTCTTGGCGACACCATTGTCGTCAACGGAACCATTGCCCCGGCCGGACAGCATGTCCCGGGCGGCCTGGTCCGGCTGCGCATTCTGAATGCATGCAACGCCCGTTTCCTGACATTGAAGATGAAGGATGGGCCGCTGACCGTCATTGCATCCGACGGTGGTTTTCTGGCTTCGGCGGTAGAGACCAAGAATCTTATCATGTCGCCCGGCGAACGCTATGAAGTGCTTGTGGACATGAGCACCGCGGAGAAGAACGGTCTCACTGCAGCCAGCTTTCCCGGCTATGGATGGCTTTCCGGTTTGCTTGGACAATTCGTCAATGAACAGATCCCGGAAACAACGGTGCTGACACTGTCCCGAACTGGGGAAAAGGGGTTCACCGGTTCCATGCCCGACCAGCTGGCGAACCTCTCCCCGGCCAATGTGGATGAGGCGACAGTAACGAGGGAATTCACTCTTGAGATGGGTGAAGGCGACGAATTGGCGACTCTTGCAGCCAATTCGGGGAACTTCTGCGGTGGGGGCATGGGCATGGCTATCAATGGCCAGCCAATGAAAAAGGACCGCATCAACGAGCGCGCCCGGCTGGGCGAAACAGAGCTTTGGAGGATTGAGGCAGACGAAGAGATTCATCCCTTCCATGTTCATGGTTGTTCGTTCCGCATCCTGGGACAGGACAGCCATGACACGATGTCCTACGCTGTGGGTTGGAAGGATATGGTGCATGTTCAGGACGGCGTGGCGGAAATCCTGGCGCGCTTTGACCACGAGGCGCCGGATCACGCACCATACATGTATCACTGCAATATTCTTGAACACGAAGACTGCGGCATGATGGGTCAATTCACCGTGTCACAGGACGCGTGAATTGCCAATTCGGTTTCGATGCAGAGAGGAGCCAGGTCCGTCTGGCTATTAACGGAAAACGGATCGAAATGGCAGATTGATACTGGCGGCAGGTTTTGCAGCGCCGCCCTTGCCATCAACAGTGAACAGGGTCAGATCCAGAGGGCGAACATCATCCTTCACCTTGGAGACGGTCTCACCCGGTCGCAGACGGTGCGGACCACCGGCATGTCGAAGCCGACGGTCTGGCGCTGGCGGCAGACGAAGACATCCCGCACTTTGTGGAATTCCGCCTGTTTCACTACCGGGCGCACGGCGCATCAGGGTTCTAGCCAGATTCGTGTTGAAATACACGCTAACGAGTCGGTTTCGTATGGATGCTGAACACTCTCGGGATCGGTTCCGGCTGAGGGCAGAATGACACTCTAAGCATGTCAGGATCGTTTGCGGTTCTCTGAGTGCTGTTTTCAGGCCCTTCAGCCCGAAATTCACGGGCAGTCACCCCTGAACAGCACGAGAGAGCTTCTTTCAACGCGGCAGGGCCCCGTGTCCGGGCCTGTGAAGTCATGATTCCGGGCGGTCTGTATTCGCCTGTGATCAGTATGTGGCCCTATCCGGGCGGCGAGATGTGTTTGAGAAGGCTCTCCGGCGTCTTGATGCCTGCGCGTTTGCGCTTCTGGACTGCGCGTCCGAGCTGGTCTGCGTTCCAGCAGAAGATGGCTGCAGTGAGGAGGTTCAATCCGGCAGTACGGAATTGCTGGGCCTTGCTTGTCCAATCCCGGATTCCTCCCTGGCGGGCGATCCACAGGGCGTTCCTCAGGGTATGATGAGCCTCGCCTTGTTCAGGCCAAGACTGGCCCGCCGCTGCATGTCGGAATCCATCAGCAAGTCGATGATGAAGAGCGTCCGTTCGACCCGTCCGGCTGTACCAAGGGCAACAGCAAGATCGTGTTGAAGACGTGAAGCCTTTTGGACGGAAGACCGCGGATTCGGGGAATGAAGCGGCAACGCAGGAGAACAGTTGCAGCGAAGACGAGATCGGTGAAACCACCCGTTTCGGTCGGTCTCATTCATGAGAAGGCCATCCAGAATGTATGGGGCCTCGTTCACGGTGGCCGGGATGAGCTGGCTGCAAAGGTGCCATACTGAAGCCGTTGGCAGGAGGGGGCGAAGCAACAGTGCTCCAGGGATTTTGATGGCTCATCGGTTGTACGGAGGGAACGGCGCTCTCGTCGCACGGATCAATGTCATGAAGGGTGTGCCGTTCAGCGCCAGCCGCCTTCCCCGGCAAGAATTGTCCACGACACCCCGGGAGCGGTCAATCAATATGCGTGTCCAATCGTCCTCGGACCCGAATGAGGCGCCATTCGATGCCATGTCCTCAGCGTCCCGGAAACCCAGATAAGCCAACTCGGGCGGCACTCAGAGCCGAGCCAGCTTCCAAGACCGCGCAAACCGATTGGAAAGCTGGCAGCGGCTTTCCCGCGTGAGATCCCATGACCCTCCCGTAACGGCTTCCAGATCCATCTGGGCCTGCTTGACCGCGGCATCGGTCTTCCCGGGACTTTTCCAAACATTCTCCGAGGAGGGGCGTGGCTTTCCGCCATTCGAAAGCTCTTTTGCGTGAGCCTTGGCTTACACCAGAAGCAGCCCATCTCTTCCCTCGATCCTGCATGTGGACGCCAAGTCCCAGTCCGGGGCGCTTGCCAAATTGCCGGCGACTTCGAACCGCCACGTGCGAAGCGAGCGCCGCACATCGGATGAGACAAGTCTGTCATCCTTGTCGAGCTGTGCTTCCCTTGCGGGATCGAAGCACAAACTCCATTTGTCCGCGCCGGTTTCCCTTCAGGCATCCAGAAATCACTCTCCGCCACCTTCACCTCTGGAAAACAGACAAGGCTGGTCAAACGGGCGGCAGCCTACCGCACTGCCCCGTCGACAAGCAGAACACACCGGGGACGACGTCCGCGGCGCCCCCTGTCCAGATTGCTCCACCAACTGGATTCCATCCGGAAGTGTATTCCCTATCCCGAAAAGGAGCGGGACCCTGTGGAGCATGATCTTGGATCACACTGGCACGAATGATTCAGATGGATTTGCCCCGGCGGACAGCTGGCCCGATCGCATGTTTTGCCCGGCGGATTTTCATGCCGAAATTCTCATCGGTGTGAGGTTCAGCGACCGCGGAAGTCAGCACACTGGCATTCGCACCTGCGGTGCTGGGGAGACCGTAACGGTCTGAATCAAGAAACTTTTTTCTCTCGCGTCAAGAGCCTGTACCTGCTCAACACATATGAAGCGGCGGGGTCTCTTTGATACGCCGGCTCTGGAGATATTCGTCCGAGGTCAGCCCAACAAGGGCGATGGAGTGGACGCCCCCGGTCTGCGGCGTCATGATGCGCCGGAATGAGGACGCGCGGTGCGTAAGCGCTTGCATCACTGGGGGCGTCCACATACGCCTTCAGGCGGGCATAGGTTTCGTCCGGAAAGCGGACGGCAGTTTGTCTGCTCATTTGGCCACTTCATCGGGATGCGTGTATACCGTTTGGCCGGAACCGCTGTTCCTATCCGGTGGGAAGACAAGACTTGGAGGTGAATGGGCAGGATGTTGGATCCATTGTGCTGAATGTTAAAACCAGGCTTTCGGTATCGCATGCTTGATGAAGCCTGGTCTGCGGTCATTGAATTCCCAGGTGGGGCGGGGCCTCTGAACGAAGATCCCGTCGAACGAATTGTTCCAGCCGCTGTCCGATAACTCCCGGCCGGGACGCTCCGCAGCGGCCGGTTCGCCGAGCGCCGCAGCCTGCTGCCGGTTGTCATAGATCAGGAGCCGGTTGGCAGGATATCCGGCAAAGCCGGGGATGTGGATTTTTGAGGCCGTCTTTGCGATGAAGTGGGTCATAGCTTCCAGCCAGCTGCGTTCCGCTGAGTCTCCCATGAAGGGCATTGGCCAATGTCCCTGGGCGAGCGCCTTGATCTGAGCCTTTGAACGAGGCGAACCGGAAATCCGTCAGTGTGAAGCGGGTTGGACATCGCAACATTGGGAACCCGATGAAGCGTCGCAGCCGAACCGGCATCCTCAACAGGAGTATCGGCCAGAATTCGACTGCCATGAGCCGGCGGCTGGCGATTGCCGCGGACAGCAGCTCAATTCTTCCTGCGGGCTTTCCGATTGAACATCCGGCTTCAGCCTTGCACCGCCCCATCCGCGGGTGCACTCACAGACACAAAAACAGTCGGTATTTCTCTGACCCCGCTGCAAAAGCGTGACCGCGGCGATTTTCCGACAACCTGCGAGTTCACTGCCGCAGCCAACCCGTAATGCGTAACATCTTATCTAAAATTGACCAATTGTACGCCCAGTCCGGCTTCCTCGCCGGGGACATTTCAACCCACTTCTCGAATTCTGAGTCCGCAAATTCTTCTAACAATAACAACTTCTTATTCTCCGCCATCCTCTTACCTCGTGCCGCGGCGAAGGCCGAATTGTGCGCGGTAATACAGGCAGACATTTTATTTGTATTATTTTGTAATGTATGATACGCTTCCGCGATAAGCGGCGAATCTGCTGCCATTTTGCCTTGGAGGAGTTAAGATGTTCACCATAGCGCGAAGAGGTTTTCTTCAGGCCATCAGCTTATCTGCGGGGTCCGCGTTGCTGCCCGGCGCAGTTTGGGCGCAGGGCCGACGCAGCATCACCGTCGGCGTTCAGCGGCTGCCGGAGAATATCAGCCCCGGCCGCGACACATCGGACTTTACCGTTCCGATTTCGTACAACATTTTCGACAAGCTCATCGAGCTCGACTTCCACGGAGAAATGTCACCCGGCCCCGGCCTCGCGACCTCTTGGGAAATCTCTGGCCACGAGGAAATCACGTTTCACCTGCGCGAGGGCGTCAAATTCCACAATGGAGACGAAATGACCGCTGAGGACGTTGCGTTTACGTTCTCCCGCGAGCGCCGGGAAAGCAAGGGGCCGGTCCGGCTCACCCAGTTTTTCTCCAATGTCGCAAGTTCCGAAGCCGTCGACGACCGAACCGTCCGCATAAAGATGAACGGCATAGACCCAATCATTGAACAGCGGTACGCGATGTGGAGCGGCGAAATCGTCAACAAGCGGGCATACCTGGACGCACCGAGCTATTCCGATTGGGCGCTGAATCCCGTCGGAACCGGTCCCTACCGAGTCACCGAACTCAACACTGACGCGTTCGTTCTCGAAGCGTTCGACGATCACTGGCGCGGGCCGCCCAACCTTCGCTCCATCCGCTTCGTCGAAGTTCCTGAGGTTGCCGGCCGCGTGGCGGGACTGGCAGCAGGCGACTTCGATCTGATCACGGTCCTTCCGGCCGACCAAATCGGGACCGTCGAGCGTTACGACGACATTGAGGTCGTCGGCGGACCCGGCGCCAAGATGCGAATCCTGATCTTCAACCAGGGCGAATTCGCGCACCCGATGATGAAGAACCGGCATCTGCGGCGGGCCCTGAGCCTGGCAATCGACCGGCAGCTGCTCGTCGACGCCCTGTTCGCGGGGCGGGCGAGCGTGCCCAATGGCCTGCAGCTGCCAAGCTTCGGCCCGATTTACGATCCCGACTATCCGAAACCCGTGTATGATTTGCAGCTGGCGCGGAACGAATTGGAAAAGTCGGGCTACGCTGGCGAGACCATCGATTATCCGCTGTTGCCAAACGTCATCGATACAGAAGTCGCGATCGCCGAGGTGCTGCGCGAGATGTGGCGCGCGGCAGGCATCGATGTCGATCTGCAGATCCGCGAGAACTGGAAGCAGATTACGAAAGGACACCATTCCATTCGCAACATGTCCGCCACCATGGTCTGGCAGGATCCGGCAACCATCCTCTGGCGACTGTTCAAGCCTTCAGTGATGAAAGGCCGCGGCTGGGGCTGGGTCAACGAAGCGTTTAACGCCGGCGGCGGCGTGCTGGAATCGGATCCCGATCCCGCGTCTCGCAGGGCGGCGTTCCGCACCATGATGACCGAGTGGGAATCCAGCGATCCGATGGGTGCGATTCTGTTCCAGGAAACCTGGCTCTACGGCAAGAAGCGTGATCTCGCCTGGCAGCCGTACCAGCTTCCATACCTGGACTTTGGACCGGGCAATGTCTGACTGAACCCCAGCGCCGGATAGCAGCCGCGGCGGTGGCAGCGGATCGCTTTCGCCGGCCGGCTGTTTTCCGGCGGGGATAAGGGGAGGAAACGATTATCCAGAACAACAGCAGTCCTGATTCTCTGGTGACGAAGCTTCGAGAGGAATTCCGTCACCTCCCCGCCGGAACGCGTCTGCCGACGATTCGGGAGATCTCCGGACAGCTTTCCGTCAGCCAATTCTCAGTTCAGCGCGCCTTCGAGGTCCTGAAGGAAGAAGGGTACATACGGAGCTTCATTGGCCGCGGTTCCTTCGCCGTCGGGTTTGGTGGCGCAGACCGCCAAGCCGTTTCCGTGAATCGCGCTCGCGTACTGATCGTGAGCCACGCCACACCCAGCGCGCGGGGCAGCGAAATCACCCAGCAGCTGCAGGGACAGCTTCAGGAATTTGGGCACAAGGTCAACAGCGTCAGCTACACCGATGCATCGGATCTCAAGGATCTGCTGGGACGCGGAGGCTTCAACATCTGCGTCCTGCAGCCCCGGCGCTCGGTTCTTCCGGTCGAATGCCTCGCTCTCCTGCGGGCGAAGGCGTCGTACATGATCGTCGAGGGCCGAAACCTGGAATTGACGGACGTGGACGTCTATGTGCGCAATCGGGCGAAGAGCATCGCAGTCGCGCTCCGCCATCTCCGTGAACGCGGACATCAGGTGATCGGACTGCTGACCGAACGGCTGGGAGCGGCCGCAGGCTACGCCGAAATCGAAAATCTTTTCAGGCAACTGAACGGATCGTCGGACAATTGCCTGACCCCATTCGTCGCTCGCGTCGACATCAAGAAGAAAAACCGCCCAATTGCCGACGTGATTGGGCAGGCGCTGGAGAATGAACTTCGGAATTGCGAAGCGCCGCCCACGGCATTTGTCGTATCGGGCCGGTTCGCATCAAGCGAAATCCGGGAAGGCTTTCAGCGCGTGCATCTAAAAATACCGCGAGACGTCGGCGTTGTGCACCTTCGCAATGCGCCCGGCAAGGCTTCCGGGAAGCCCGAATTCACGACGGTCGGCCGCAGTCCGCAGCACGTGGCCAGCGGCATGGCGGACCTTGTCCAATGGCGCCTGGAGCATCCGATGAATCCGCCGGGTCTCGTGCTCGACGACCCGACCCTAGTGGTCGGAAGTTCCACACCATATCTCGCCATGGCCACGATTGACGCCGGTTGCTGAGATGGTCGCTGTCTCGGATAAACAGCCGGCACAAAGTTCGCCGCTGCGCATTTGCGGACTGTCCATGTTCCACGAAACTCCGAAATCCTCGGTGCGCGTCGTGAAAGACATTTCCCTGGAAGTCGCACCTGGGGAGATTGTCGGGCTGGTCGGCGAAAGCGGCAGCGGCAAGTCGATCACCTGTCTTTCCGCAATGGGACTGCTGGGGCCCGACTGGCGCACCGAGGGGAGCATCTGGCTGGGCGAATCGCGCGTCGACCAGGGTGCCGGCGACGCGGAGCCCCCCGGTCTGCGAGGTCGCGCGGCCGCAATGATCTTCCAGCAATCGGAAGACTTCGACTGGACACAATTGCGTGGTCGCACCGCGGCAATGGTGTTCCAGGACTCCACGGCCTCCCTGAACCCGATTCAGAAAGTCGGCAAGCAGTTGGCGGCAACGGTCGCCCGGCTGCGGCGGGTCTCGCGAACGGAAGCTCGACGAACGGCGATCGAGCTGCTGCGCCGTGTGGAAATGCCTGATCCGGAGGAGAAATTCCACGCGTACCCCTTCCAGCTCTCTGGTGGCCAGAATCAGCGGGTAATGATCGCCCTTGCGCTTGCCGGGGAGCCGGCTCTCCTTTTTGCGGACGAACCGACCACCGCATTGGATGTGACTGTCCAGTCGCAAATCCTGTCCCTGATTCGGCTGCTCCGTGATGACACTGGCATGGGCGTCGTGTTTGTGACCCATGATCTCGGGGTGGTCGCCGAGCTGTGCGACCGCGTCGCTGTCATGTGTGCCGGCCAGATCGTTGAGACGGGTCGCGTCGATGAGGTCATGTGCCGGCCGCAACACTCGTACACCAAGGGGCTCATCGCCTCGATGCCGACGCTCAAGGGGAATACACCGGACAGGACCGAAGGACAGGGTTCCGCACTTGGAGAGCTTCCGCCCGATTGGGCTCCAGCACAGCGCCGCACAAGGGCCGTTGACCGAAATCCGGAATACCGCCCAGAGGACACTGCCCCTGCCCGCGGACTCACCGTCAATCGCATCCACTCCTGGGACGAGGGCGATCCTCGACTTGAACCGGACAGCGAAGGTCCGGAATTGGTCGCGCCCGCCGATGCCGGCGACCCGCTTCTCGAACTGAGAAGCGCCGCCTGCGACTACAGGACACGCCGGGGTCCGTTCCGGGCGGTCTCGGAAGTTTCGCTGACGCTGCGCAAAGGAGGCAGCCTGGCGGTTATCGGCGAGAGCGGCAGCGGCAAGTCCACGATCGGAAAGCTGATGCTGGGGATCGAGCCGACCAGCGCCGGCCATTCTCTGTTCGTGGGTCGGCCCGTCCCAATTCTCGGCACGCGCGAGCACAAGGCATTCGCCCGTTCCGTGCAGCTCGTGCCGCAGAACCCCTACCTGTCCCTCGACCCGAGGGCGAAGATCAGCCGGCAGATCGAGGAGCCGTTCGTCATTCACCGAATCGGAACGCCGGATGATCGCGCGGAGCGCCGTAACCGTTTGCTCGACGCGGTCCAGCTGGCGCCGGCGCTGGCCGACCGCTATCCCCACGAGATCAGCGGAGGCCAGTGCCAGCGCGCCGTGATTGCAAGGGCCCTGGCCCTCGAACCGAAGGTCCTGATCTGTGACGAGGCGACTGCCTCGCTCGACGTGTCAGTGCAGGCTCGAATCATCAAGCTGCTCATCGAACTGCAGGCGCGATTCAACCTCTCCGTCATCTTCATAACCCACGACCTCCGGCTCGTCCGGTCTCTGTGCGCGCATGTCGCGGTGATGAAGTCCGGCTCGCTGGTCGAACTGAGTGAGACCGAAGCATTATTCACGCATGCGCGCCACCCGTATACGCGGGAACTCCTGGCCTCGATCCCGGACGTGCAGCCGGGAGAGCGGGCGAATGCGGAGGTGCGCCAATAATGGCCGGCATCGTTCTTCGAAAGCTGTTTCGGGCGCTCGTAACCCTCTTTCTCGTCGTCACCTTCGTCTTCTTCGTCCTGCGGATCACCGGGGATCCGGTTTCCGCGATGATGCCGGACGACACGGATCCCGCAGTTTTGGAACAGCTGCGCGAGGAATGGGGACTGAACCGGCCGCTCGGCGTCCAGTACGTCGAATATTGGCGAAACATCTTCTTCGGCGATTTCGGTAAAGCCTACCGCGATGGCCGGCCAGCCATCGAGATCGTCATGGAGCGCGTGCCGGCGACGCTGAAGCTGACGCTTATCGGGTTCGCATTCATCCTCCTCGTCGGCTTCCCCCTTGGCATTCTCGCGGCCGTGAACCGTGGTTCGCCTGTGGACCGGTTTATCATGACGCTTTCGGTCACCGGCTTCAGCCTGCCAAATTTCTTTCTCGGCATCCTGTTGATTCTGGTTCTCTCTGTGAACCTGCGATTGCTGCCGGCGTTTGGGAGCGAGCACTGGTACAACCTGATCATGCCGGTGATCACGCTCGGCACCGCGGGCAGTGCCGTCATCGCCCGTTTCGTGCGCTCCTCGATGCTCGAAGTCCTGAACGCGCCTTATATCCGGGCGGCACGGGCAAGAGGCATGTCCGAGCGCAACATCCTGTGGACCGTCGCGCTTCCGAACGCGGCCATTCCGACCATCACCGTGATCGGTTTCATGGTCGGCACCCTGATCGGCGGGTCCATCGTCACCGAGACCGTGTTTGCATGGCCCGGAATCGGGAGGCTCCTGATCGACGCGGTCTCCTCGCGCGAACTGGCTGTGGTGCAGACTATCGTGATGATCACCGCAGCGTCCATGGTGGCCGCCAACCTGACTGTGGATATACCTCTATGTGATCATTGATCCGCGGCAGCGATTCGGCACGAGTTCTGGAGAATAGCCATGGCACATGCCGCTCAGACCGCATCCCCGGAACCCTATTCGCGTCGACGCGCCATGATCGCGGCGGTGAAAGACGCTCCGCTCCTCGTCAAATCCGCGATGATTTGGCTTCTTGCCATCCTCTTTGTGGCCGTCACCGCCCAATGGATCATGCCCTACGACTACCAGCACACCTCGCTGTTGTCCCGGCTCCTTCCCCCCGGCTCGACAGGTATGGACGGGAACTTTCACCTGCTCGGAACCGACCACCTTGGCCGCGATCTGCTGAGCCGCCTGTTCTCCTCCATCCAGCTGACGATGCTTGTCGCTGTTTTCGGCACGTTCTTCGGTGCGATCGTCGGCAGCGCGATCGGTTTCGTCGCTGCCCGCTTCCGCGGCTGGGTCGACGACTTCATCATGATCCTTGTCGACTTTCAGGCTTCCATGCCATTCGTGATTATTGCGTTGTCGGTCATCGCGGTTACGGGCACGGGCAATCTTCTGCTGTTTGTCCTGCTTGTCGGCTTCCAGGGATGGGAACGATACGCGAGAATCTGTCGTGGTCTCACCCTGTCCGCGGTCAATCACGGATATGCGGCATCCGTGCGCCTGCTCGGCGGCGGCACGATGCGCGTGTATCTGCTGCATATTCTGCCGAACATTCTGGCTGCCCTGATTGTTCAAGTCTCCATAAATTTCCCCGAGACGGTCATTCTCGAGACCTCCATGAGTTTTCTGGGCGTCGGAATACAGCCGCCGAACACATCGCTCGGCAACCTGCTCAGCTATGGACGCGACTACCTGCTGAACGCTTGGTGGATCGCCGGCATTCCCGGCTTCACGATCTTTCTGACGACCCTGTCAATGAGCGTCGTGGGCGACTGGCTCCGCGATGTCCTGGACCCGACGACAACCTGACGAACGGTTCCGTCGTTCCGCGCACCGGAAGAGACCGCAGGCGGGCAACTGTGTGTGCGGTCCCGGTCTGGGGTCCGTCCCGGATCATGCCGGCGCCGCCGTCGGCGAGGCAGGCAAGCCATGCGGCCGAACAGTGCGCGCTTCGGTGCTGGACCAATTGAGCACGTAAGCTTCCCCACTCCCGAGGCGCCCGGCGCGGTCGCTGCTGAAGCGGAAATCCTCGACCTGATCGGGCGGTCCGGAATCCGGCTCGTCAAGCCCGTGCCCGGCGGAAAGGAGGGCGAGGCCAAAACATGGCTACGCGAACGCCGGCCGAAGCATGCCGGTTCGTGGTCTCGCAACACCAAAGCGCCCTCGCCGACGGGAGAAACGTCAACCTAGGGAAGGAAGAATAACCAGGCTGAGATCCAAAGGAATCCGCCGCGCGTTTGTGGCGGTGGCAATAGCCGCGCTGGCACCCGCCACGCCGGGCCTGGCCTCTGACCACCTTGTTCTTGATTCGGTCCATTTCCTCATCCCCGGCGGTGCCGGAGGCGGCTGGGACGGCACCGCGCGCGGCACCGGAGAGGCCCTGACAAAATCCGGTCTTGTCGGCACAGCGTCGTACGAGAACATGTCGGGCGGCGGTGGCGGAAAGGCCATCGGCTACCTGATCGAGAACGCCGCCTCGAATCACGGCGCTCCCATGGTCAACTCGACGCCGATCGTGATCCGGTCTCTGACCGGAGTGTTTCCGCAAAACTTCCGCGACCTCACACTGGTTGCCGGCACAATTGGCGACTACGCCGCCCTCGTTGTCCACAAGGACAGCCCGATCAACACTGTGAACGATCTCGTCGCCGAGTACCAAGCCGATCCCCGCCGAACTGCGATCGGCGACAGGTCAGTTCCAGGCGGCATGGACCACCTCGTGGCGGCCATGGTCATGCAGGCTGCCGGTGAGGACCCGACAAGCTTCAAATACATTCCGTACGATGCCGGCGGCAAGGCCATGGCGGCGCTGCTCTCGGGCGAAATCGCGGCACTTTCCACGGGTTTTTCCGAAGCCATTGATTTGGCCAATGCCGGAGAGGTGCGGATCATCGGCGTCACATCCGAAGAACGCGTCGACACGCACCCCGGCGCACCGACCTTGGTTGATCAGGGATACGCGACGACCTTTCTCAATTGGCGCGGCTTCTTCGCCGCCCCCGGGCTTCCGGAAGAGAAGCTCGCGCAATTCCAAGACGCAATCGCCAAAATGCACGGCACGCCAGAATGGGAGGACCGTGCGCATGCGCAACGGCTGGGTGAACGCACACAGCAGCGGCGACGATTTCCGCAGCTTCCTCGAAAACCAGGAAGAGGTTCTCGGTGACCTGATGCGAAAACTCGGGTTCCTTTGGGTTTCCCGCGGCGGCGGCGGCGGTGGTCGCAACGCCTTCGCCGGTCCCTGACTTAAGGGGGATTGGCTCGCCGCGCGGTCAGCGCCCAGCCCCATGCCTGGCGCCCGCATCCGGAACGTGCCCCAAAACGCCGGATCAGAAACGCCGGCCGCTGCGGACGCCGCAGGCCTGTGACCCCGGCAAGAGGCTGAAACAGGAAGAGAACATGGCTCTTGATCGTTGGATTTCGCTGATCATACTCCTGATCTGCCTCGCATATGGCTACGCCGCCTACTTCACGATGGACGCGGGGCTGCCGCCATTCATGCGGAACAATCCGATCTGGCCGTCGACATTTCCGAATATCCTGTCGGCGCTCGGCGTCGTCTGTGCAATTGTCATCCTTCTTGGCTTTGAGAAACAAAGCCGGGAACCCGGGCATTCAGAAATAAATTATCGGAGACTGACGGACTACAAGCTTGGCCAGGCGCTTTGCCTCCTTGTCCTGATGGTTGCCTACGCGCTCCTGCTTCGCCCCGCGGGGTTCCTCTTTTCCACGATGGGATTTCTCGTTGCCGGGACGTTCATTCTGGGCGAGCGCAAGTTTCACGTCATGATTCCGGTCGCTGATCTCGCCGCGGTTGTCGTCTGGTACCTGGTGGAACGGGTTCTGGGTATTTTCCTGCGCCCGCTGCCCTTATTCTTAACAAGCGGGGGCTAAGATGCTCGATGGCATTCTGATCGGTCTGGCAACGGCCTTTTCCGTCACCAATCTCCTAGTGGTCGTCGGACGGTGCCTGATTGGCACTTTCATCGGGATGCTGCCGGGGCTCGGGCCGATGTCGATCATCGCGATCATGATCCCGGTCGCGATTTCCATCGGCGACCCATCGGCCGCGCTCATCCTCTTGGCGGGAGTATATTACGGCGCCATCTTCGGGGGCTCGACATCTTCCATACTGATCAACGCTCCCGGTGTCGCTTCGACCGTCGCCACGAGTTTCGACGGCTACCCGCTTGCGCGGCAGGGCAAGGCAGGCAAGGCTCTCACGATCGCCGCGATCTCCTCGTTTTCCGGCGGAACGATAGGGGCAATCCTGTTGATGGTTTTCGCCGCCGCACTGGCCAGCGTAGCGCTGCTGTTTCACTCCTCTGAGTATTTCGCGCTGATGGTCGTCGGCCTCTCCGCGATCGCCGCATTCGCCGGCACCGGCCAGGTCATCAAGGCTCTGCTCATGACCATTCTCGGGCTGATCATGGCGACTGTAGGAGAGGGCGCCCTGTTCAACATGCCTCGCTTCACAATGGGAATCATGGACCTGCAGTCCGGTTTCGGCATCATCACGCTTGCAATGGCGCTGTTCGCGCTCCCAGAAGCGCTATATCTCGTGATGAATCCCAGCCGCTCGAAGACTGAGTGTGGCGACGGTGAGATCAAGGAACTCCGGATTACGCGGGACGAAGCGAAGGCGATCGCCCCGGTGATCGGCCGCCAGTCCATCCAGGGATTCCTGATCGGCGTCCTTCCCGGGGCGGGGCCATGATCGCGTCATTTCTTGGTTACGCGGTCGAACGCAACATCGCATCGAAGAAAGAGCAGGAAAAGTTCGGCCGTGGATCCGTCAAAGGGCTGGCGGCGCCGGAATGCGCGAACAACGCCGCCTGCACAGGTTCTTTCGTGCCGCTGCTGACGTTCTGCATTCCGGGCTCGGGCACGACCGCGATCCTGCTCGGCGCGCTCATCGCACTGAATGTCTCTCCGGAACCGGGCCCGATGGTGGACAATCCGCAGATCTTCTGGGCCGTGATCATTTCGATGTATCTCGGCAATGTGATCCTCCTCATCCTGAACCTCCCGCTGATCCCTTACATCGCGAAGATCCTTGTGCTGCCGCGCAATTACTTGATCCCCTTTATCCTGTTCTTCACCCTGATGGGCGCCTATATCGGGCAAAACAACGCCATCGAACTCCTAATCCTCGTGGGGCTCGGCATCTGCGCGACCGCACTTCGGTTCGCGGACTATCCTCTCGCGCCGCTGTTGATTGGCTTCATTCTCGGTGCGATGCTGGAGAACAACTTTGCGCGTTCCATGCAGCTTTACGACGGGTTCGGGTTTATTCTTGAGCGGCCGATGACGGTTGCCCTTCTCGGTCTTGCCGCCATATTGATTGTTCTTCCGGGCTACCCGCGCGCGCCGCGCGCGACGGCGCGACAAAGGGGCCGCAGACGGCGACTGAAGCATGGCCAACCAACATGGCGGCGAATGACGGCGTCCGATGGGCACATGCCGATCTGCCTGCCAATCGCGCATCGTGAGCGCCTGTGGCGCGGATACGGCCGGTTCCCGATTCACGCCACTGCATCAGTGCGGGTCCGGCCTTGTCCGCATCCTGCCCAAATCGCAGCTTGAATCCCGGGATCGCGAGGGCCTTTGGTCTCGACCGGTGATGCAATTGTCTGAACCGTATCGTGAAGGGGCGATGCCCGTGGCACGAGCGCCAACCGCGCAAACTCCTGAACACCGCGCCACGGGAAACAGCAAAAGGGGGCCAGGCGGTTTGAGCGGCCCGCTGGGTTTGTCCAGCCCTCTCAATTCGCCAGCGCTGAGCTGCACGACGCAGTCCTTCGGCACACTCACTTGGATTGGCCGGCACACGACCCGGCATTGCCGCCCGGCGAAGTGTCGGCGAATAACACTAAGATCTGGCGGCACATGAAGTTGGTCACCGCCCAGTGACAGTTTCCTGTCGCCCCGGCCGCCTGCGGACTGGAACTGCGCGTTGCCGGAGCAGATCTTCATGCAAAGCGCAGCCCGGCGGAACCCGTTCAAGACGGTTTTTTGTACGCGCTCCACGAAATCGTTGCTGTGGAGACCCGTGATCTTGGCCCGGCCGTGGTCGGTTTCCTCCACTGCAAGGCGCAGATTGTGCCCGTGCCGCTCCAGGTTGCCGCGGCGCTCGGTTGCGGGGCCGGCCGGAATCCGCAGCCGCGACACCTGCCGCCAGTCGAACACGGCGCCGCCCGATAGTCTATGCGAAATTCAGTTTCATCACCGCGCATGTGGTTCCGGAAGCGGTTCGGTCCCGAAGCTGCCACAAGGCAGTCAATGAAAAGGGCCGGCGCTTACGCGCCGGCCCCAAGCTTTCTTGCAAAGCGCTGACGACGGTCGTCAGCCGGCTCCCGCCTTGGAGTTTTCAGTTCTCTATGGGAAGCGCCACATAACGCCGATGGCCATTGTTCTCGATCAGCAGGAGAACCGTTCTCCGCCCGGCGTCCTGTGCGTCCTCGACCAAGTCTGAGACATCGTCAAGCGAGCCGATCTCTGCAAAGTTGATCTGCAGGACAAGATCGCCTTGCCGAACGCCCTTCAATTCCGCATCGGACGACTCATCGACATTCAGAACGAGAAGCCCCGGGTCGTTGTCACCAAGCTGCATCTGCGTGCGCTGCTGACTGTCGAGTTCGCCAAGCGTCAGTCCGAGTATGTTTCCTTCTTTCGGCTTCACCGACAGCGATGCGGGAAGGATTTCCTGACCTTCTGCCTCTTCCCGGCTTCCAAGCACGACATTGAATGACATGGCATCGCCCTGCCGCACAAGGCCGATGTCGATTTCAGCGCCGGAGCCCGCATCGGCGATGATGAGAATCAAATCGCGGGTGTCGGCAACCTCGTTTCCGTCAACGTGCGTTATAACATCCCCCTCTTGGATTCCGGCATCGCTGGCCGGGCCGTCAATGACCGCGACGATCATTGTTCCCGTGTCACTATCGAGTCCCATCGCCTCGGCCTCATCGGGGCCAAAATCCTGCAGGGTAACGCCGAGCCACCCGCGGCGGGTCGCCCCGTGCTCAATCAGCTGATCAACAACATTGGACACCACTTCCGAAGCCATTGCGAACCCGATCCCGGAAGAGCCGCCCGACCGCGGGCTGCCTGATCCCAAATAGAGTGTGTTCACGCCGATGACATCGCCGTCCATGTTGAACAGCGGTCCGCCCGAGTTTCCGGAATTGATGGCCGCATCGGTCTGAATGTAATCGTCATACGTGCCCCTGAGCGTCCGGCCTCTCCCCGAGACGATTCCCTCAGACACGGAAAACCCGAGGCCCAGCGGATTTCCGATCGCCAGGACGCTCTCTCCAACCCGCACCTGATCACTGTCGCCAAAGGCGACGGTGGGAAGCGGCACACCCGCGTCAATTCGAATGACCGCAATATCCGTCTTGGGGTCGAGACCGACAAGCTCGGCCTCGAACTCGCGCCCGTCCAGCAATTCCACAAATATGTTTATGCTGTTTTGCACGACATGCGCATTTGTGACGATGTAGCCGTCTTCGCTGATGATGAATCCCGCCCCGAAGCCGCGTGCCTTGAACCGCTTCGGTTCGCTTTCACGCTGCATGAACCTTTTGAAGGTGTCCGCAATCGGCGAGTCTTCGGGCCAGTCAATATCGAGCGACCTGCTTTGGCCGACCTGCTCCGTCAAAACATGGATATTGACGACCGAGGGCTGCAATTTCTCAACCAAGTCGCCGTATCCGGCGTGTGCCGAGGCCATACCGGACAACCCGACTGAACTGACTGCCACTGTTGCAGCGGTTACAGCCGCTGCAAGGATGCCTCGATGCCCCCCAAAGAATCTGCGCTCTCTCTGGAAGAGGTTCTGCATTTTCAATTCTCCTTCTACTATTGGTTTGCTGAAGCCGGAGGAACGAAATCACGTTCCGCCCCAATCGCTGCTAACTGCAAATTAGCATCATCGCCCCGAAGGTTCCCAAGATGGAACTTCATCGACCGATTCAGCCGAATAATACACGATTTTGGCGGTTTGCGAAAAAATTTGTGGATCGATTTGCGGTTTTTTGAACCGGACCCGCGCCGGAAACATTTGCCATGAAAACTCCGTGACCGGTTTCGTTTTCCCGCATCGGGAGAAGATCTGCCGGCGGCGGCGCGGCTATGAGGCCTTGGGGGCCCTGACGTGGCAGGCGACGAAGTGACCCGCGCCAATGCGCTCCAGCATTGGCGGCATTGTTTCGCACCTGCGTTCGGCAAGCGGGCACCGGGTTCGGTAGCGGCACCCGGTCGGCGGATTGAGCGGGCTTGGCACTTCGCCCGCGGCCAGCTGGCGGGCCTTGCGCCGGCGATCGATAGCGGGCACAGATTCCATCAGCATTTCCGTGTAGGGATGCTGCGGTCTTGAGAACAGTTCCCGCTTCGGCGCGACTTCAACCAGCTGGCCAAGATACATGACCGCGACCCGGTCGCTGATATGCTCGACGACGGCAAGATCGTGCGAGACAAAGAGATAGGCGACGCCAGTCTCGGCGCGCAGACGCGCCATCAGGTTGATGACCTGTGCCTGAACAGATACGTCCAAGGCCGAAACCGGTTCATCAGCGACGATGAGTTCCGGTTCGAGCGCGAGCGCCCGTGCAATGCCTATCCGCTGGCGCTGTCCGCCGGAAAACGCAGGCGGATAGTTCGCCACCAGCTCGGGCCGGAGACCGACTTGGCGAAACAGCTCAGCGACCCGTTCTCGCCGCTGCGCCGCCGACAATCTCCTATGTTCCCTGAGCGGTTCGCCCACAATGTCCCCGGCGGTCATGCGCGGGTTGAGCGAGGAGTAGGGATCCTGGAACACCATCTGGACCCGGCTGCGGATGCTGCGCAGCCGCGACTCGGGCAGATTTGAAATCTCCAGCCCGCCGAGTCGGATTGTTCCTGCTGTCGGCCGATGCAGGCAGGTGATGAGTTTGGCCACCGTGGATTTGCCGCATCCGCTCTCTCCAACGAAACCCAAGGCTTCGCCGCGCGCGATTTCGAAGGACACGCTCTCCACCGCGCGGATCGTCCCCTGCACGGCGCCAAACGCGCCCCGGCGCACATGGAAGTGCTTGGTGACCCGCTCGACGGCAAGCAATGGTTCACTGTGACCGCCAGCGGCGTTCACGCCGCCGCTCCAACGCGGTCGCTGCGAAAACAGGCCGCCCGATGGCCGTTGGAAAATTCAGCCACCGGCGGAGCGTTTTTCCGGCACCGGCCTATGGCCAGCCGGCAACGCGGAGCAAAGGGGCAGCCGACAATCGGCCGATCCAAAATCGGCACCACACCCTCGATTTCAGACAGTTGCCGGGCAGGCCCGGGCGTCAGGCTCGAACCGAGCCTCGGCACCGCCTCGAGAAGGCCCTGGGTATATGGGTGCCGGGGATTTGCCAGCAATTCTTCAACCGGGCCCTCCTCCACCTTTTGCCCGGCATACATGACCATCATCCGATCGGCGTATTCGGCCACCACCGCAAGATCGTGGGTGATCAGGACCATGCCGCAGCCGGTCTGTTTCTGAAGATCCGAAAGCAAATCCAGAATCTGTGCCTGAATCGTCACGTCAAGAGCCGTTGTGGGTTCGTCGGCAATCAGCAGCCGAGGTGAGCATGCAAGGGCGATCGCGATCATGATGCGCTGCCTCATGCCGCCCGAAAGCTGATGCGGATAGGCGTTGAGGCGGGTTTCGGCGTCAGGCAGCTGGACCAGTTCCATGAGTTCACGGGCGCGTTTCATGGCTGTTTGGCGGTCGCTGCCAAAGTGTCTTTCGCACGCTTCGGCAATCTGCCGGCCGATCTTCATAGACGGGTTAAGGGAGGTCATCGGCTCCTGGAACACATAACTGACGGCAGGACCGCGCATTTCCCGCAACCTGGCTTCGGAGAGCTTCAGAAAATCCCTGCCTTCAAATGTGACCGAGCCGGCGGTGATCCGCCCTGGCGGCATGGGCAGCAGCTTCAGCAGGGAAAGGGCCGTGACGCTCTTGCCGCAGCCGGACTCGCCGACGATTGCAAACGTCTCACCCTCATGCACGTCAAAGGAGACACCGTTGACCGCGTGCACGGTGCGGCGCAGCATTTCAAAGCGAACGGTCAAATCACGGACTTCCAGCAAGGGAGGCATCACCCGAGGGAACCTTGTTCAAAAAGCGCGAGACAGTTGCCGCCGAATACCGCCGCCCGTTCGTCCGCGGACAGAAATCCGCAGTTCAGGAGCGCGTAGTCGAGACTTTGCCGATAGGTGCAGTAGCGCTCGACATTCGGCATGTCGGAGCCCCAGATCATGCAGTCGGCCCCGAACCGGTCGTAGGTCTGGCGAAAATGGTCTTGGGCGCGTTCATACGGGTATGCATGATGGCGTCCCCAGGAAATCGGATACAGGATTTCCGTGGAAACCAAGAACTCATCGTGGATCCGCTGGACGATGTCCGGCCAGACAATTCGACCGGATCCGTCTTCGAACTGCGCCGTCGGCCAGCCGTGGACCATGACCGAACGGATGCGCGGATAGCGCTCAAGCCAGCCGGCGAACCGCTCCATTTCCTGGAGATACGTCCCCCAGGGCGTTGCCGCGGAATGCACCCAGAAAACCGGCAGGCCGAGGCGATCAACCGTGTTCCAGAATTCATCGTAGGAACGGTCGGCATAGGTATGCGTCCAGCCCGACCGCATGAAACCTGCAAGCGTGAAATAGAGACCGGACATGCCGTCGGCGCGCGCCTGCCGCTCAAGGCGGTCGATTTCCCGGTCTTCGCGCGCGAATCCTTCTTCGATTTGCGCCAGTCCGATGAAGCGGCCCGGATAGCGGGCGATGGCCGCCGCAAAATACTCCGACAGGTTGCCGTACATATGGTCGTTCTGCAGAATCGTCGTCTCAATGCCGACGTAATCCATATGGGCGACGATGGTCTCAACCGGGCTTTCCAGGCGCCGGGTTCCGGGGCTGAGAAACTGTATGTGATACTGTTCGCCCTCGAAGTCCCAAGCCAGCCTGCCGTTTTGGTCCGCCCTGAAATTCAGGCCCGCCGCGCGACCGGATTCAGACGGGTCCGCCGGATCCCACAGATGCCGGTCGGTCACCGTCCGGCCATCCCGGCTGCGCACAACCGGCTGGTTGCCGTGGGTGTGCATGCCCCATTGCAGGTACAGCCGGTGCTCGGCGCGGCTGGCAAAGCCGGATGCCTCCGCCATTGGCGGAAATATGTGCCCGTGGCAGTCGACGATTTGCACGGTCTGGGTCTCCTTCAGTTGCCGACCCTGGGATCGAGCCAGTCCCGAAACCCGTCGCCCAGGAGGTTAAACCCCAGCACCATCAGGGAGATCGCCAGGCCTGGGGCAACCACCATGAACGGCGCCGAATGCAGATACTCGCGCCCATAGCCCAGCAATGTGCCCCATTCGGGAGTTGGCGGCTGCACGCCGAGCCCCAGGAATCCGAGCGCAGTCGCCGTCAGCACGGCCTGGCCAGCCTGCAGGCTGGCCTCAATCACAATGACGGTGGCGGCATTCGGCAGCACATGCCGCAGCAGAATGCGCCACGGGCGGACTCCGATCGTGCGGGCCGCCGCGATGAAGTCCTCTTCGCGGATCTCCATCACGCGTCCGCGGACAATCCGGGCGATGGGCGGTGTGAACGAAATGCTGATGGCGATAATCAGTCCGGTCAGCCCGGCCCCCATGACAGCCGCGATCGAGATGGCAAGTATCATGTTGGGAATGGTCAGAGCGACATCGACAATGGAATCAACCGCAATTGTGACCGGCCCCCGCACAAATCCTGAAACCAGTCCGAGAAGCACGCCGAGACCGCAGGAAAGAGACACCGAAATCAGCGCAACCGACAGCGTGTGCCGGGTGCCGACGATGACCCGGCTCAGGAGATCCCGGCCGAGGGGATCGGTGCCGAGCCAATGAGCTGAGCTCGGGCCCTCCAGCGACGCCAGCAGGTTTTGCCGGTTGGCGTCGTAGGGCGCAATCTGCTCGCCGAACAGCGCCGCCGCCAGAAAAGTGAGGAGGATCAGGGCGCCTGCCGCCAGGTAGAGATTCTGGCGCAGCCACCGGGCGGCAAACAAGGCCCGCGCAGCCGCCGGACGGGATGCGGCGGCCGGAGCTCTCACGGTGTTCTCATGCGTGGATTGATCAACACGTAAAGGAGCTCGACGAACAGGTTGATGACAAGAAACGCGATGACGAAAAACAGGGTGACGGCCTGCGCCACGGCATAATCCCGCTGCCCGATCGCATTGATCATCAGATCGCCAATGCCGGGCCAGGCAAACAGCCGCTCGATCACGACCGAACCTCCGAGCAGATATCCGGTCTGCAGCCCGATCACGGTCAGGGTCGGGATCATCACATTGCGCAGGACATGCCGGGCGAGGATTTCAGTTCTGCTCAGGCCTTTCGCCCGCGCGGTTCTGACATAGTCTTTGCCAAGCTCATCTATGGTGACGCCCCGGGTCATCCGGGCCACGAGTGCGATCAGGCGGGCGGCAAGCGCGAGCGACGGCAGAATCAGGGATGCGATTCCGGTGAAGCCGAAGCTGGGCAGCCACCCGAGCTGCACCGAGAACAGGGAAAGCAGCAGCAGCCCGAGCCAGAAATTCGGAACTGCGAGCAGCGCCACAACCGAAAAGGATATTGTCAGGTCCGGCAGGCGGGTGTGAAACATTGCTGAGACCAGCCCAGCCGGAATGCCGATCGCGACGGTCAGGCCGATGGCAGCACCGGTCAGGGCAAGCGTGGCCGGAATGCGCTCAAGAATAAACGGCAGCGGATCTGACTTGAAAACCTCCGAGACGCCGAAATCGCCGCGCAACAGCCCGGTGACATGGCGGGCGTACTGGACCAGGATGGGATCGTTCAGTCCCAGGGCTTCGCGCAGATTGTCAATCTCCGCCTGGGTCGATCCGGGGCCGGCAAGGTAGGCAGCCTGGTCCCCGGGGACCAGGCTGAACAGAAAGAAGATAATCGTGACGACCGCAAACGCGATGGCGATGGCGCGGAGAACCCGGATCCCGAGGAATCGCAGTATCGCCGCCGCGTCTGCGGGGACGGGCAACGCCAGACCCCCGGATCAGGTCTGGCGCAATGGTGTCAGTAGCTGCCGCCCCGGACGATGGTGAAGATCACCGGCCAGACTTCAACGCCATTGAGATCGGCGCGGGACGCGGAAATAATATTGTTCACCTGCAGCCAGATATACGGCGCCTGGTTCCAGATCATCTCCTGCGCATCGGCCAGAATGGCGGCGCGCGCTTCGCCGTCGACCGTGACCTTTGCCTGGTTCAGCAATGCGTCGACTTCCGGGCTGGAGAAACGGGTGATATTCCAGACCGCCGGGCGGTCAGCATTGTCGGGATTCGAAGTGTACATCGAATCGAGGTGGTAGAGGCCGGATGCGTTGGATGGATTGAATCCGAACATTCCGATCTGCCAGCCTGCATCGGCGACCGGAAGGCGCAGCGTATCCCAAAAGGAACTCCGTTCGATCTTCCGGATCTCGATTCCGATTCCGACCTCCTGCAGCGCCGCGGCGGCGGTTTCCGCGATCAGCACGTCATTGGCGAAAACACCTTCGGGCACCAGCAGCGTGAAGGAAACATCCTGCCCTTCATGCTCGACGAGGCCATTGCCGTCGCTGTCGGTCAGTCCGGCTGCGGTCAGCATTTCGCGCGCCTTGTCGGGATCGTAGCCATAAGGCTCGTTGCCGCTGTGCCCGACGGTGTTGAAGGCGAGCGGAGAATTCGAGGCCATGGCCTGGCCGAGGAACAGCTTCTCAGCGATCGCATCGACCGGAATCGCGTGATTGAGCGCGCGCCGGACATCGACATTGTCGAGCGGCGGGATGGTGGTCTGCATGGCCAGCCCCATCGGGCGCAGTGACGGCGCGGTCAGGACCTGCAGCCCGTCATCGGCTTCGATCTGGGCAATCAGATGCGACGGTACCGAATCGATGACATCGACATCGCCGCTCTGCAGGGCCGAAACCCGGGTTGCCGCTTCCGGAATATAGCGGAAGATGATTTTGTCGAGCGCCGGTTTGCCGGCCCAGTATCCGTCATGGGCAGCAAGCACGAGTTCCAGTCCTGGATTGAAAGACTCAACCATATATGGGCCAGAGCCGACCGGATTCTGGGTTTCGCTCTCCTGTCCGTTTTCCATGATCGCGGTCGGGCTGAGAATGGCGCCGGAACCGTGTGCCAGCGTGTTGAGCAGCAGCGCGTAAGGCTCATGGGTGCGCAGCTTGACTGTGAGGTCATCGACCACATCAGCGCCTGCGATCGGATCCCAAAGCGGACGGTTGGTGGTGTTGATCTCTGGATCCATCATCCGCTCGATGTTGAACTTGATCGCCTCAGCGTTGATTGCCGTGCCGTCATGAAAGGTCGCGCCGGCCCGCAGATTAAAAGTCACCGACGTCTGGTCGTCGGACACCGACCAGCTCTCCGCCAACTGAGGATTGAACCGCAGCTGGTCATCGAAAGTCACCAGGCGGTCATAGATGGCAAAGGAGGCTTCGTAACCCGACGGGTATTGCAGAAAAGCATTGTAGGCCGGCCCGATGTCGGTGATCGACCGGCTTTGGCCGTAAATCAATGTGTTGTCGTCGGGACCGGCCAGCGCGCCCGCCGATGCCATTGCCAGTCCGGCCACGCCTGTCAGCAGCAGGCGCGGCGCGCGGTGAATGTTGATGGTCATGTCGTTTCCTCCCTTATGACCCGGCCGGAGTGTCCAGCCAGAGATGGTTGTGCGTGAAAATTGCCGGCGTTCCCCCGGTGTGGAAGAAAACGACGATTTCCTCACGCGTGAAATCGCCGCGCCGGATGTGATCGATCATTCCCGCAGCCGCCTTGCCGGTGTAAATCGGATCCAGCACGATGCCTTCCAGCCTCGCAAACAGCCGAACGGCTTCGTTCCCGGAGTCGCTGGGAATTCCGTATTCTTTGCCGACATAAGCGTCGTCATTGGAGACTTCATCAGGAGCAACCCTCAGTTCGAGGCCGAGTGTGCGGGCAGCGCGGTTCGCAATAGCGGCGGCGCGCGGCGGGATGTCGAATTCGCTGGTGGCAGTGATCCCGCGCACCCGGAAGCCGCCTAGCAGACGCTGCGCAAGAATCTGACCCGCCTGTCCTTTTCCGGACGATGACATGTAAAAACAGTCAGGCGCGAGATCCTGTTCTGCCAGTGCCTCGACAACCTCGCAGGTGCTCTCCAGATACGCGATCGCCGAACCCTCATCGAACATCGGAATGTCGTTGAGCAGGCACGGCGTCCTGCCGGCGGCGCGGGCCGCCGCCACCGCTTCCCGGCTCATGCGGCTCTGTTCGGCCCGCGACGCCGCAAAGCGCACATCGGCGCCGAGAAGATGGTCAACAAGGAGGTTTCCCTGCACATCCGCCGGTTCAGATCCCTCAAGGATCAGGATCGTGTCCATGCCAAGACGGTTGCAGCAGCCGCAGGTCTGGCGCGCCGAATTCGACTGCTGGTCGAGTTCCATCACGATCAGATCGGCGCCGGAAGCCTGGGCCGCGGCGAGACGAAACTCGAGGTTTCTGGTTTTGTTGCCGCCGAAAGCGACCCCGGTCAAATCATCCCGCTTGACAAATATGCGCGGTCCTCCAAGCGCCTCGGCCAGACGTTTCGCTTCATGGAGCGGTGTCGGCAGGCAGGCCAGAGCGACCCGCGGAATCCGCGAGACAATTTCCCGAATCGCCGCGGTCGTCGCCGGCAGGCTGCGCCCGTTCATTGTCGCCGGCCGTTCTGCCGCCGGTGGGCAGCCGTTATTGCCCGCATTGTTAGGCTGAACCCGCGGCCTGAGTGCAACACGGCGGTGTCCTCCCTTAAAATTCATTCAATGTGCGGCGCACCGCCCAACCAATGCAGACGCGGCGGAGCCGGCCCTGCGCGGCCATGTCATTATCTTGAAAAATAGCGGTTGCGTTGTCAACCGGCATGAAGCTGCGGACAGTCAGCGCCCGCAGCCGCGGTTGAATGGCGCGGCCGGACAAGCCGCTCTGCGGCCGCATCGACCTCTGTGCGGCGCAGCTGAACCGCCCTTCCCGCTGAATTGACCGCCGGTCCCGGTCAGCGCGCGGAGTTTGACATTGCGAGCGTTAATCGGACCTTCATCCCCGTTTTTCCCTGTTTTGGCGGCATAACCTGTTGATTTTGCGCTCTTTTTTGGCGTATCGGGGTGTTTTTCCTGAACATTTGTTCCCAAGTCAGCGCTTTTGATTTGTACGTGGTTTTTGGCTGTGGCACACTGCTTTTGGTGATTCGTTTGTTTCCAAGTCAGGAGCCGCCATGTCCATCCATGTCGAGATCATCCCCAACCACGGGAGAAAGCCCTCCATCCTGCTCAGGCGGGCCTGGCGGGAGGGCAGGAGAATCAGAAAGGAGCAGCTCGCCGTCAGCCGGTCCCTGCCGCACGGCCATGTCTGCGCGGCCCTGGCGGTCTGCCGGCGGCTCGGCCTGCCGAAGATCCTCGGCCGCCGCAGACACCGGCGGCGCGATCTCGCGCTCGCCGCCGTGATCGCCCGCGTCATCGATCCGGCCTCCAAGCTGGCCACCGCCAGGGCCCTGTCGCCGGACACCGCGGCCACCAGCCTCGGAGCGGCGCTCGGCCTCGGAGAGGTCACCGGCAACGAGATGCTGGCCATGCTCGACTGGCTGCTTGAGCGCCAGCGCTGGATCGAGAGGAGCCTGGCCAACCGCCATCTCCGCGGCGGGACCTTGATTCTGTACGACGTGAGCTCAAGCTATGTGGAGGGAAGAAAATGCCCGCTGGCCGCCTTCGGGCACAGCAGGGACGGGAAGAGGGGAAAGAAACAGATCACCTACGGCCTGCTCTGCGCCGCCGACGGCTGCCCGGTGGCGGTGGAGGTGTTTGCCGGCAACGCCGCCGATCCGTCCACGGTCGCTTCGCAGGCGGCGAAAGTCCGGGAGCGCTTCGGCATCGGGAGAGTGGCGCTGGTGGGCGACAGGGGGATGCTCACCGCGGCGCGGATCCGGGAGGATGTCGGGCCGGCGGGCCTCGACTGGATCTCGGCGCTGAAGAGCGCCGACATCCGGAAGCTGGCGAGGGAGGGGCCGGGCGGCCAATGGCATTCGGATAGACTTGCCGTTCCGGGCGCGGTTTTTTGCGGCCTGCAAGGCGTTGATATAACGGGACATCGGCGCGGGAATATTTTTTTCACCGCCCCCCTTGACATGCGCTTGGCGATCTGCATGCTGTGGTCATGCAGATTCGGGAATCACCCATGGACCAGCGAATCATCGACCTCAAGTCGACCACTTTTTCGGGCCGCCGCCTGAACCGGCGGCAGATCGCCGACATCCAGGAGACCGTCGGGATGCTCCCGAACGACAGCCGCAGCGAACTTGCGAAGACCATCTGCGAGCATCTCGGATGGAAGACGGCGAAGGGGGCCTACAGGGTCGGGGCCTGCCTCGGGATGCTGGAGGCGCTGGAGAGCCACGGCATCCTGACGCTTCCGCCGAAGCGGGAGGGCAGCGTCCGCGACATGAGGGCCGTCGACGCGCCGGCCTGGACCTCCGCCTCGGACCCGCAGCCGGAGATCGCGGCGGAGCTGTCCGGGCTGCGTCCGCTCCGCGTCGAGCCGGTCACCGACACCGAAGGACGGCAGCTGTGGAACGCCTTCGTCGACCGCCACCACTATCTCGGCTACAGGCGCCCCTTCGGGGCGCATATCCGCTACTTTGTGACCGACCGGGACGGCCGCAGGCTGGGGTGCCTGCTGTTCGATGCGGTGACGAAGAGGCTCCCGTGCCGTGACGGCTGGATCGGATGGACGGACCGGACACGCGACCGCAGGCGGCACCTGATGGTGGTCAACTCCCGCTTTCTGGTGTTTCCATGGGTGCGGTCGAAGAACCTGGCCTCCTCGGCGCTGGCCATGGCGACGCGCCGTCTCGCGGACGACTGGGAGCGCATCCACGGGCACCGGCCGGTCCTCTGCGAGACCTTCATCGACGAGACCCGGTTCAGGGCCTCGTGCTACCGCGCCGCCAACTGGAAACGCATCGGGGAGACCGCCGGCAGGGGAAAGACGCGCAAGGGCGTCTATGTGATGCCGCTCTGCGCGGGCGCCCGCGGGATCCTGCGCGGCGCGCGTGACGCGGGACAGCGGAAGCCTCCGACCCGGGCCGAAAGGGGCCGTTCCGCAGCCTCCGACCGCCGCTTCGGCCGCCGCTGGGAGGCGCTTGTCGCGGCCGCCGCGGCGGTCGCGGCGCGCGAGGACGCGCGCTGGCAGAAGCGCCGCCGCGTGTTCGACAGCCTGCTGATCATACTGTTCGTGTTCCGCCTCGTCGCCGCGCCGCGCGGGCAGGGGTACCGCGCCACGCTGTGCGAACTCTGGGAACAGTGCGCGGCGGCCGGCATCGAGCTGCCGCAGGACGAGCCTCCGGCGGCGTCGACCGCCTGCGAGGCGCGGGAGAAGCTCGACGAAGCCGCGTTCCGGAGGGTGCACAGGGATATCCTCGCCCACAGCCCCGACGGCGCCCTGTGGAAGGGACACCGCGTGTTCGCCGTCGACGGCTCGAAGATCACCCTGCCGAGGGAACTGCTGCGCGCCGGCTACCGCGCGCCGAACGACAATGCCCACTACCCCCAGGGCATGGTCAGCGTCCTTTACAGGCTGCGCGACCGCATCCCGGTCGACTTCGACCTCTTCGGCCACGAGAACGAACGCGCCGCCGCCGCCACCCATCTCGACCATGCCGCCGAAGGCGATGTCATCGTCTACGACCGGGGATACTGGTCCTTCGAAATGGCCCTGCTCCACCGGATGCGGAAGCTGAACTTCGTCTTCCGCATCAAGAACAGCGCCAATCCGGCCTTCAATGCCTTCATCAACTCCGAAAAGACCGACAGCGTCATCACCCTCGACGCGCCCAGGGACGCAGCCGCGCGGCGCGGACAGAGCCTCCGCATCCGCCTGGTCAAACACACCGCCGCCGACACCACGCACTGTCTCGCAACATCCCTGCTCGAAGCCCGGCGCCACAGCATTCCGGCGCTCTCTGACCTTTATCACGGACGCTGGCAGATCGAAGAGGGATACAAGACGGGAAAGGCCGTGATCGAGCGCTTCCACGCAAAGTCGGAGCGCGGCGTCCGCCAGGAACTCTACGCCGCCTTCACACTGATCACCCTCGCGCGCCTGTTCGCCAACCGCTGCGACCATGACATCAGCCACTGTCCCGGCGATGACGGCCTGCCGGCCATGCGCGCCAACTTCAGGAACGGTCTGAGACTGGTGGGGCGCGAAATCGAGGCCATGTTCCTCAGGCAGAGCGAAATGGTCGCACAATCGGTCAGGCGGATCATGACCGGCCTCTCGCAATGCATCCAGCGCGAAAGGCCGGGGCGAAACCACAGGAGGGAATCCAGGCAGCCAGTGAGCAAGTGGCAGAGACGACGCGCCGCCTGACAGAACCAGACCGCCAGAAAACCCCCCGCTTCCGGCAAAAAGCCCGAAGCGCGGGGGTTTTCTTATCCGAACGGAAAAAATGTTATCCGAATGCCATTGGCCGGGCGGCGGACCGGCCCCTCTGAAACCCGGAGAGCTGGCGGATGACGCGGTGGCCGAGATCACCTCTCCGGACTGTCCCGGCGAGCGGCTGATGGTCTGCCTCAACCCCAGGCTGAGGGAGGAAAGGCGGCGGAGGCGGGAGGAGCTGCTGGCCGCGACCGAAGCAGAGCTGGAGAGAATATCGGCCTCGGTCCGCGCCGGAACCCTCAGGGGAGCCGCCGGAATCGGACACCGGGTCGGAAGGGTCGCGAACCGGCGGAAGGTGGAGAAGCATTTCGAGATCACCGTCACCGGCGACAGCCTGGCCTTCCGCCGGCGGGAGGAGAAGATCGCCGCCGAGGCCGCCCTTGACGGGATCTATGTCATCCGGACAAGCCTTGACAAAGACGCCATCGGCGCCGGCGACGCGGTCACCGCGTATAAATCGCTCTCACGTGTGGAGCGGGCGTTCCGCATGGCGAAAAGCGATCTCGGGATCCGCCCGGTCCATGTCTGCACCGAAGACCGTGTGCGGGCGCATGTGTTCCTCTGCATGCTGGCCCTCTATGTGGAATGGCACATGCGCCGGGCGCTGGCGCCGCTGCTCTTCGAGGACCATGACCGGGACAGGGCGCGGGAGGAGCGGGACTCGCCGGTGGCGCCGGCGGAGGTCTCCGATGCGGCGAAAGCCAAGGCGGCGTCGAAAAGAACGCCTGACGGCCTCCCCGCGCACAGCTTCTCCACGCTGCTCGCCGATCTCGGAACCGTCACCATGAACTGGATGGTCCTGTCCCGGGAATCGGCCCACGAGATCCCGGTCCTCGCCCAGCGCACGCCGCTCCAGCGGCGCGCCTTCGAGCTGCTGGGCGCGGATCCGCAGAAAATGTTTCCAAGATAGGCGCACCCGCGGTTCACCGAAAAGCCCCGCGCCGCCGGGGCTTTTCTTTGTTTCGCGCCCGTGAAGTTCAGGTTAATTCGTAGCGTCCAGCGGACGCGTCGCGTGTGCAGGGATGGACTGGCGATGTTCGGAGATCCGCCGATCATCGGCGGACCGGCCGGCCATCGAAGAGTTTCAGTCCCCATAAAATCTGCGCACACGGCCCGCGGCCCCGATTAGCGCGGGCCGCCGGATGCGGACGCGGCGGAGGAGGGATTGCGCGCTGACGTGTCTGCTGTGGAAGGCGGGGCCTTTCCCCATAAGCGTTAACTTGTTTTCTGTTCCTCTGTCTTCATTCCGATCGGGAAGTATCTTTCCATTTGCGGACGGCGTTTTCGCGGCGGCTCCGAGAGGCCACGGGATATCGCGGGCCAGTCCGCCAGGAGCTCGGGCAGGGGAATGCCGGGCTCGATCGTTCGGCGGACCTGGTTGAACATGAGCTTGAACTCACGCCACCTGCTGCCGACGCGGCCGGGCGGGGAGGTCGTATCCCCAGGGGGAAACGGCGCTCGCGTGGGCGATCAGCTTTTCGGCGAGCAGGGCGGTGAAGAGCTTGCCGTAAAGCCACGCCCTTGAACTCTCGCCGTCTCGCTTGGGAAGGTGCCCGAGCTGCGCGGCCGACTTGAAACGCTTGAACACCAGCTCCACCTGCCACCTCAGACGGTACCAGTCCAGAACCTCCTCCGGCGTGAAGCCGGCCTCGGGGAGGGTCGTGAACACGATCACATACTTGGCGAACTCCAGCGACTGCGGCTTGGGGACCGTGCCTTTTCTGGACGCCTTCCGGAGCAGCTTCCTGTGCGCGAGATCGATGGCCGCGTCCGACTTCCGGACCGCGCAGACCCGCCCGGGCGCCAAAGGGACGGAACCGCCGCCGGCCGCCGCCCAATGGCATTTCCTTAACGATTCGGCGTCATTTCCTTAAGGGGGCGCGCCATTTCCGGAGCGGCTTCGCCCCTTTTCCGGCAAGGTTCGGTTTCAGGTCACGCGGTCTGGTGTCGTCTCCGCTGCCACTTTCCGACGGGTTTTTGGGACCGGCGCGGGAATGACCGTCCCGGCCGCAGCCGCGCCCGGGCCGCGAGGACCGAGGTCGCCACGCGGCTCACGGCGTCGGCCAGCGCCGACGTCTGCGTCAGGATCAGCTCCTCGAGACTGCCGGCCAGCATGGCCAGCGCGTTTGTGAAGTTCGTCCGCATCTTCGGCAGATCGCCTTCGTGCGCTTCGTCCAGCGCGGCGTCTCCGCGGTTCGTGAACAGGCGCGCCATGGCGATCAGGTTGAAGTGGGCGTAGAGCTCCTGGCGGACGCCGCGCTCGCTTCTGCCGTGGAACTCCTCCACCGCGAGGGTTGTCTTGGATATCTTGAACAGCTCCTCGATCGACCAGCGCCCGTGATAGAGTTCCGAGAGGTCTTTCCGGCTGTATCGCTCCGTATCGGCGAGGGTCGTGGCGAGCACATAGCGGCTTTCTCCGATGTCGTATCGGACCAGGCGCAGGACAATCGGGGAGGACGGCTCCGGGATGCCCGCGGCCTTCAGCCTGCGCAGGGCGTTTTTGCCCGGGGTGATCCTGACGAGGGCGTCGTCGCGGTCCCCGTCGCGGAACCTGTCGAACCCGGCTGCGGAGTTGCGCTGGATGCGGAACACCGGGTGCAGTCCCCGCGCCGTCATGTCGCGGAGCAGGACGAAGGAGAAGTATCCGCGGTCGAAGACGACGACGTCGCCGGGCGAGAGGGCGCCGAGATGGGCGCGCGCGGCGGCGCGCTCGTCGGCGCCGGACGTGAGGGTGAAGTCGACCGGCATGCGGCTGTCGAGGCGGTAAAGACAGGACAGCAGCCCCTGCGGATAGTGGGCGCCGCCGCTCGGGAGCGGGTATCCGGCCTCGGCGAGCGGCCGCGGCAGGTTGATCTTGGAGCCGTCGACGGCGAAGGTCCGGCGCCCGTTCCAGTCCGGGCCGTGGGTGTCGTGGGCGAGGATCTCGCGGTGCAGCTCGCGGAACACGTCCTCGTGCACGCGGGCCCGGGCCTTGGCGATCGAGGAGATGGCCACCGGCTCCGGCTGCGGCAGCGCGACGCCGAGGCGGCGGCACTGGTCCCACAGCTCGGCGGTCACGGTTGTGTAGCCTTTCCGACCGCGCGACAGTGCCAGGCGGAACACGAAAAGCATAATAATCAGGGTGTTAAGCGTCCGCCGCCGCTTTATCCATGTCTCGTCGCGGCGCGCGGCGATGTCGGCGGCCGCGTCGGCGATCCGGGACCACATCGCGGCGAAGCCGTGGTCAAAGGCGGCGGGAGAGCGGCGTTTCGGCCGCGGCCCGGGTGTCGTCTCCCCCTTCAGGACCGCGCGGAACTCCGGGTCCAGCGGCCGGACCAGAATCTCCTTGGCCGGCTTGGCGCCGCGCCCGCTGCGCTTTCCGGCCGTCATGCCGATCGTCTCCCAGTTGGCGGCCTTGTAGCAGGCGCCGTCGAAGCGGGTCGGGTCGATGAAGGTCTCGCAGAGGACCGGGCGGCAGCCGTGGTTCGCCTCCCAGCGTTCCGCAAGCCCGCGCAGGGCCAGCGCCAGCGCCTTCGACGCCAGATTGTCGACGCGGACCCACGGCAGCACGAGAAAGCGATGGAGTGGACGCCCCCGATCTGCGGCGTCATGATGCGCCAGAATAAGAACGCACGCTTGTGTGCGTCTGAAACGCGAAAGGAAGCGTCCATGGAAAAGGTCAGCATAGTCGGTGTCGACATTTCAAAGAGGGTTTTTCAATTGCACGGATCGACGGCTTCCGGCCGGCCGGTTTTTGTGAAGAAGCTGTCGCGGAGCGGGTTCCTGCCGTTCCTCGAGGATCTGCCGCCGTGCCTGGTGGTGATGGAGGCGTGCGGCGGCGCTCACCACTGGGGCCGTCAGATCATCGCCAAGGGACATGAGTGCAGGCTGATCCCGCCGGTGTATGTGAAGCCCTTCGTCAAGCGGCAGAAGAGCGACGCGAACGACGCGGCGGCGATCGTGGAGGCGGCGCAGCGGCCGACCATGCGGTTCGTGGCGGTGAAGCCGGAAGCGGCCCAGGCCGACGCGATGCTGTTCCGGACCCGCGCTCTTTTCGTGCGGCAGCGCACGCAGACCGTGAACGCTCTGCGCGGCCATCTGGCGGAGTTCGGCCTGGTGTCGGCCCGCGGCGTGGCCAATGTGGAGGCTCTGAGAGCCGAGCTGGAGAAGGCCGCCGAAGGGGTTCCGGAGCTGGTTCGGCAGTCCGCGGAGATGCTGTTTGAGCAGACCGGCGCCCTGAGCGGGCGGATCGCGGAGCTGGACCGCGAGCTGAAGCGGCGCTCGCGGGAGCGGGAGGACATCCGGAACCTGATGACAATCCCCGGGATCGGGCCGGTCTGCGCGATGGCGGTGCACGCGTTCGCGCCGCCGATGGAGAGCTTCAGACGCGGCAGGGACTTCGCCGCCTGGACGGGGCTGACGCCGCGTCAGCATTCGACCGCCGGCCGGCAGAGGCTCGGGCGGATCACGAAGATGGGGCAGCGCGACATCAGGAGCCTGCTGGTTCAAGGGGCGGTCGCCGTGCTGCGGCACAGGAGGGGCCGTGAGATCGCGGATCCCTGGCTGCGGAGGATGGTTGAGGAGAAGCCGTTCAAGGTGGCCGCGGTGGCCTTGGCGAACAAGATGGCCCGGATCATCTGGGCGCTTTCCGTGCGGAGCGACACTTACCGGGCTGACGCGGCGGCGTGACGGGCGCCTGGAGAGAAAGAGGAAACTGAGGAAGGAGAGAATTCGGGACGGCCGCCGCGCCCTCCGGGGCGTGATCCGGCGGCCCCCGGACTGTGCGCCGGGAGCGAAGGACAGCGCAGGGGCAAGAGTCGGAAAGACGGGGCCGGAAGAACCAGGAACAGCCGCAGGGCTTCGAGCCCGCGAAAGCGATTTGGATCCGGTCCGCGAACACCATGCGGGCCCGCGGCCGACAGCGCCGCATCTGAGAGGCCGGACATACGACAGCGCCCGACTGCAGGCTTCCTGTGTTTCTGAGATTCCCGGTTGCGCTCAGGGGGGCGTCCACATACGGCTGTTCGACACCGCAAGGTGCAGGCGGCGGCCGCGGTCAGCCGCGCTCCAGCCGATCCATTCGTCCCTCGCCGGCAGCTCCCGCGCCGCCGCCTCGAACAGCAGAACGGCCAGCGGCCGCCCGCTCCGGTCGCGGACGAACCAGCGGATGTGCGGGCCGAAGGGCCGCGGACAGCCGAGATAATGACAGCGGTCCACGAGCGCTTTCCACAGGGCGGCGTCCTCCGGCGACGCCGCCTCCTCCAGGGCCAGGGGCTCCAGGGCCGCGAGACCGCAGGCGATCTCCGGCTGCGGGTCGGACGCCCGCACATGGACAATCGGCCCGGGCGGCTGTTTCGCGGCCGTGCCGCGCTTCTCCGGCAGGGTCAGGATCCCGCACTCCTCAAGGCGCTCGAGAACACGCAGGCACGCCGAGACGCGGTATTCACCTTTCGGCGTGGTCCAGCCCAGGTGCTCGCAGATGGTCTTCGACAGCTCGTTGCGGCTGTCGTTCGGGAGCATCGCGACGGTCTCTGCGATGTCGGCGATCTGGCGCCGTGTGAAACGCCGGCCGAAAAAAGTGGTGGACTTGAGGGCCTCGATTCGCGGGTCCATGGCTGCGCTCCCGGCGGGACAGTCTGATTCGCGCCTAACATGCAGCGGCGGTGTAGCCGTGTCAACCCCGGAAGCCGGAAAAAAGGAGCGGACGGAAAAAGAGCGTGGAATCAGATGACTGCCGCCGCGGACAGAACGGCGTCAAAATCATGCCGGCCTAATGAAATGCCATTGGGCCGCCGCCGGCCATGACGAGGCATGGCCGGGACGGTCCAGCCCGGCGACAGCGCCAAGCAGGTCGAAGCTCCCGCCGTCCGGACCGGCGAGGCGAAGGGAACCGGTGTTCACACGCACCAAGGCATGGCCGCCGGAGCGCGCGACATGCCCGATGCCGGCGGCGGTCGAATAGCCGCGGTCTCCGATCAGGCAGTCGCCGCGCTCCACCGGGAACTGCCGGAACGACTCGCCGGTCCCCGGACCCTCGGTCTCCGTCAGCCGGAAATGGTCGCAGACCAGGGAAGGCAGGCGCCGCGCTCCACCGGGAACTGCCGGAACGACTCGCCGGTCCCCGGACCCTCGGTCTCCGTCAGCCGGAAATGGTCGCAGACCAGGGAAGGCAGGCGCACGCTGTAGTGGAGCCGCCACAGCGAACCCGTCTTTCCCGGCTCCTTCACCGTCGTCGCGTCCACCAGGCGGACCTCGAACCCGCCGTCCGGGGAGCCGGACAGCGCGCCGCCCCGCTCCTCGAACAGCGCGCGGCACAGCGAATGAAGCCACGGACCGGCCTTGGCGAGGCGCTTCATCAGCGCCACCGACGACAGATCCGCAAGGCCGGCGCGGCGGGCCCGCACAGCGGTTTCACGCAGAGAGTGCCCGCAGCCAAGATGAAGCAGAAGCACACGGAGCAGATTTTCCGGCGACTTGTCCTTCCGCAGCCCCTTCAGCGCGCCCGACTCCGCCGCCAGCGCCTCCCAGCCGGGCGGAAGAAAACCCAGCAGCAGGTCCCAGTCCTCTTTCATGCCGCGCCGCTCCCCAAAACCATCGATGCGGCACAATAGCAGAGCGCCCGGTTATGTCAAACAAGTTAACGCTTATGGGGCCTTTCCCGGCCCCCATCTCCAGCGCCGCGCATCCTTGGATATATTGTTGGGGACGGTCGATGCCGTCCTGCCGAGACCTGAGTGGAGGAGAACAAGATGCCGGATCAGGAGCGCCTGAAAGCAATCCCGGAAACCGCTGGCCTTGACGCCGTAATTGCCATGAGCCCGGAAAACTTTGGCTATGTGTCGGGCGCGTTTATCATAACGGTCGAAGCCATTCGACCGCGCCAGGCTTTCGCGGTGCTGCCGCGCGCCGGCGAGCCTTTCTCGGTGATTTGCTCGATCGAGACCGCGACGATGCGGGACGAGAGCTGGATCCATGACCTCGTCGAATACACAGAGTTTGTTCACCGCCCGGTCGACATGCTGGTCGAGGCGCTCAAGACGCGTGGAATTGACGGCGGCGTCATCGGCATCGATTTGGAATACCTGCCGGCCAACGATCACGTCCGGCTGAAGGAGCTGCTTCCGGGCGTTGAGCTGGTCGACACGACGCAGACAATCGCCAAGGTGCGCGCGATCAAATCCGCGGACGAAATCGACATCCTCGAGCGCGCAACGAAAGGCACCCATTCTGCCGTCCTCGACGCGATTGGAGCGAGCAGGACAGGCGACACCGAGAAGGACATCGCCGCAAAGATCGCCGACGGCATGACCCGAAACGGCGCCGACACGGTGCTGTTCATGTGCTTCGGCTCCGGCCCGCGGTCAATTTTCGCCCACGGCGCCGCAAGCGACCGGATAACGGAGCCCGGAGACATCATCCGGCTCGACACCGGCGGGAGCTACGGAGCTTATTTCAGCGACTTTGCGCGCACCTACTCTGCCGGAGATCCAACGCCCGAACAGCGCGAGATCTACCGCAAACTGGTGCAGGTCCACAAAGAGACGATCGGGGCGGCCAGACCGGGCGTCACGGCCGAGGAACTCTTTTTCATCTGCAGGGATGCGTTCGAAAAACGCCAGCTGCCCTTTCACATGCCGCATATCGGGCATTCGTTCGGAGTGGAGTTACACGAGAATCCGATGCTGCGCCCAGGCGACAAAACGGTGATCGAAAGCGGCATGGTGATCAACATTGAGCCGGTGATGGTCGACCGCAAACGCCAGTCGCTGTACCATGTCGAGGATCTGTTCGTCGTGACCGACGACGGGTTCCGGCTGCTCTCCCACGGCTTTCCGCCCGAGGACCTGCCGGTTCTCGGTGAGCGGCCGGCCACCTGATTCAACCACACAACAATCGAAGGAGGAAAACAATGTCTGGACTCAAAGGCCTATTGGCTGGGATCGCTGCGGCGGCGCTCAGCGTGACCGCGGCGGGAGCGGAGACCATTCGAATCGCCCACCATCACACCGTCGACGGACAGCTCGACAAGACGGCGAACTTCTTCGCCGCGGAAGTTGAGCGAATCACCGGCGGGGATCTCGAGATTCAGGTCTTTCCGGCTGCCCAGCTTGGTCAGCAGCAAGAGGCCTATGACAATCTCGACCTCGGTGTCATTGACATGACGCTCTCTCCGGCGAGCCTGATGGACAAGAAGTGGGCCGCCATCCGGCACATGGACCTGCCATTCCTCTGGGGGAGCTTCGAGCATTTCGAGCGCGCCAAAAACGGTGAGTGGGGCGAGGCGGTGATCCAGGGAATGCTGGACAACTCAAACACGCGCATCGTCGGTTTCTCCGGCTTTGGTTTCCGTGACATGATCTTCCGCGGCGATCCGGTGACCAGCGTCGCCGGGCTCGAAGGCATGAAAATGCACGCCCCGGAGGCCCGTATGTGGATTCGGATGTTTGAGCTTCTTGGCGCCCGGCCGACTCCGGTGACTTGGGGCGAGGTCTACACCGCGATGCAGACCGGCGTCGCCGCCGGCCTCGAAAGCCCGGCCGTGGCCGCGCTCGACATGAAGTTCGACAAAGTGACCTCAAGCTTGGTCAGAACGCAGCACATGTTTGGGATCATGGTCATCAATATCAACGAACAGCGGTTCGACAGATTGTCACCCGAGTTCCAGAGCGCGATCCTCGAGGCGGGCTGGGCCGCCGGCGACTATTTCGACACAATCACCAAGGAGCAGATTGAGAGCGCCTAAATGCAGATGGAGGATCGCGGCGTGTCTGTCGTGGATCCTGACGATCGCCAGGAATGGGTCGACGCCATGGCAGCCCTGTGGGACGAGGTGAAGGCTGATCATCCGGATGTCGAAATGTTAATCGACCTCGTGCTTGCAGCCAACTAGGCGCGTCTGATTGACGCAATCCGAAAACCGGTCTGAGGCCGCTCAAGCGACGCTCTCCAGGCGTCTTGCGGCGCGGGTCGCTTCACTGTTTCTTGCCTGCGCGGTCGTCCTTATGGCCGCGCAGGTGATCCTGCGGTTTGGGTTCAACCGCCCTCAGGCGTGGGCGGAGGAAGTGGACCGTTACCTGTTCATCTGGTCAGTTTATCTCGGCGCGCTGGTTGCTCTTCAGCGCGACAGCCATATCCGTGTCACCTTTGCCGTCGACGCAATGGGACCTGCCGGAGCGGCGCTTTCGAAATGGCTGTCAAGGATAGTCGCGCTCGGCGCCTTCGCGTTCACTGCCTGGCACGGCTATGGGCTTGTCCTGGTCAATCTGAAAAGCGAATTCTACACCATACCCGGCATGCCTCAGGCGCTGTTCTACCTTGCCGCTCCGCTTGGCCTGACGCTGATGTGCCTGGTGCTGATCGCCGACAGCGTCTCAGATCTCACAAGCAGGCGCTGACACGATGGCGATCATTCTCCTTCTGGGCGTCTTTGCCATCGCGCTGGTGCTTGGCGTCCAGGTCGCGGTGGCCATGCTCGTGGCCAGCATCGTCAATGTGCTTTACCTGCAATTGATGGGATTGCCGCTGCCATCGGTGATCGTCGCCGAACGGATGCTTTCCTCGATCAATTCCTTCCCGCTGCTCGCGGTGCCGTTCTTCATCTTCGCGGGCGTGATCATGAACCGCGCCGGGCTGACCGCCCAGCTCGTCAATGTCTCGCGCGCCTTTGTCGGGCAATTCCGCGGCGGCACTGCCAAATGCAACGTGCTCGCCTCGATATTTTTCTCAGGAATCTCCGGATCGGCTTCGGCGGACGCGGCGGCGATCGGCTCCATGCTGATTCCCTCCATGAAGCGCGAGGGGTATCCGCCGGGATTCGCGGTCGGCATCACTGCCGCCTCGGCCACCGTCGGGCCGATCATTCCGCCGTCGATTGTCATGATCATTTACGGGACGATGACCAACCTTTCGATCGGCGCCCTGTTTCTCGCCGGTGTCATTCCCGGCTTTTTGATCGGCGGCGCCCTGATGGTGGCCGTGGCGCTGATGTCCGGCGCCCGCGGTTTCCCCCGTCTGCCGCGGACACCGTGGCGGGAGCGGGCCTGTGTCTGCTGGCGCGCCTTGCCGGCGCTCTTTGCGCCGCTCATCATTCTTGGCGGCATTATTTCGGGTTTCTACACGGCGACCGAGGCGGGGGTGATCGCATGTGTCTACGGCCTCGCTGTCGGCCTCCTGGTGTATCGTGAAATGGGAGTGCGCGATCTTCCCGCGCTGCTGGCGGAGGCTGTGGAGACAACCGCGATCCCGGTGTTTATCCTCGCTTCCGCTTCGATCTTCGGCTGGCTGTTGACATTCCACGGCTTTGGCCGACTGGTCGTGGATGCATTCGAGGCATTGTCCCTGCCCCCGACCGGAATGCTGCTCGCTCTGGTGGTGATGCTGCTGGTGATCGGACTCTTTCTCGAAGGTCTGGCGGCGCTGATCATCTTTGTTCCGGTGTTTATGCCGCTGATCCCCGCCTTCGGATTCGATCCGCTGCATTTCGCGCTGATCATCATCGTGACGATCCTGATTGGCACGGTGACGCCGCCGGTCGGTCTGCAGCTCTATATCGCCTCCGCCATCGGCGGCACCAAGCTGCAAGAGGTCGTGATCTGGCCGTTTGTGTTCGCAATGATCGCGGTGGTGTTTCTGATGGTCCTGATTCCTGGCCTGACGACTTTCCTGCCGCAGCTGGCCGGACTCGCGTAAGACCGGCTGACCCAACCGCAATGCCGGCGCCGCCCTCCGGTATGTCCCGCCAGTCTGGGACCGTTTGCCGGACAGAAGGGCGCAGAAGGGGGCCGCAATCGGCGGTGGGAAGCAGGATCTCTCGAACCTGCGCGCCGCGGGAGAACCGCCGGCGCAGTGTTATCAGCCGGCTGTATGACCGCAGACGGTCGCAAACATTCTCCGTGCGCCGCCGGTTTGCGCTGGCGCAATGCAACACATTTTTGCCGTCAGATCTTTCATGCGATCGCTGACCGCGCAAACCAGACAATGGCCACGCCGAGGGCAACCAAAAGGACCCCAATCAGCCGTCTTGTGTCGGCGGGCATCGCGGCGAGGGTCCGCAGCAGTTCCTCCCATCGCCTTGGAGCCAGGGCAAGCGCCAGTCCCTCAATGACCGCGACCAGCCCCAGCGCCAAAACAATCTCCGAAATCAATCCGCTTCCGCCGACTTCAGATAGTCGAAGAATTCACCCTCAGGGGTTATGACAAGCGATGTGTTTTCCGATTGAAACGCCTGCTCGTAGGCCCGCATCGAACGGTAGAATTCAAAGAATTCCGGATCCTGGCCAAATGCCTCCGCAAAGATCGCATTGCGTCTCGCGTCGGCTTCACCGCGGGTGATCTCGGCCTGTTTCTGGGCCTCAGAAACGATCTCGACCTGGGTCCGGTCCGCCTGCGCCCTGATTTTCTGCGCCGCTTCCTCGCCGCGGGCAATCTCGTCAGCGGCTTCCCGTTCACGCTCGGCGCGCATCCGGGCAAAGGTCGCCTCGAGGTTCTGCGTCGGCAAGTCGGTGCGCTTGAGCCGCACGTCAATGATGGCGACGCCGAGATTTTCCGCCTCGACTTTGGCGGTGTCACGGATTCTCTCCTTCAGCACCGCCCGGTCAGCTGACAATACTGAGTTTGATGTCACGGAACCGAGAACTTCCCTGGTGGCGGCGTTGAGAATGCGTTCGAGCCGGCTTTCCGCTGACCGCACGCCGCCGACACCGACGGCTTCCCGGAATTGGATGACATTGACGATCCGGTAGCGGGCAAAGGCATCGACAACCAAGCGGCGGTCATCGAGCGGCGTTACTTCAAGCGACTGCGTTTCCAGTGAAAGGATGCGGTCGTCATACCTGACGACCTCCTGGATCAACGGGATCTTGAATGCCAGTCCCGGATCCTCTTTGACCGATCTGACCTGGCCAAACTGCAGCACCAGCACCTTCTCGCGCTCGTCGACGATGAAGATCGAACTGACAGCAGCGAAGACGGCCACAGCCAGAACGGCCAGAATGATTGTTTGGCGACTCATGGCGTTCACCCTCCCTGACTGTCTGTGCTGCGGCGCAGCTCGTTCAGCGGCAGATACGGAACAACGCTTCCGCCTCCGCTCCCTTGGCCTTGGTCAATAATGACTTTGTCAACCGAGCCGATGATTTTCTCCATCGTTTCCAGATAGAGCCGTTTGCGGGTGACGTCCCTCGCCTTCAGATACTCGTCGAGCACGGCAAGAAACCTGCTTGCTTCGCCTTCCGCGACGTTGACGACCTGTGCCCGGTATCCTTCCGCCTCTTCCAGCAGCTGCGCTGCCTCGCCGCGAGCGCTGGCAAGCACCCTGTTGGCGTAGGCATCCGCATGTTTCTCCAGACGGTCACGCTCCTGTTCGGCGGCCTGGACTTCACGGAAACTGTCGATGACCTCACGCGGCGGGTCCGCCTTGTCAAAGTTGACACGCACGACATTCATGCCGGAATCGTAATTGTCCAGCGTTGTCTGAATCAGCTCCTGAAGGTTTGCCGCCACGATGCCGCGGTCCCGGTTCAGGATCGGCGCAAGCGCGGACTGCGCCATGATTTCACGCATCGCCGACTCCGAGACCGCGCGGATCGTCTCTGTCGGATCGGCAAGATTGAACAGGAATCTTGCCGGATCGTTGATGTTCCAGACCACCGAGAAATCGACATCGATAATGTTCTCATCACCGGTCAGCATCAACCCGTCGTCATTGCGTCTGCGGGCGTCAGCCTGGAATTCTCTGTTGCCGAATTCATCGATGCTGAAACTGCCGCCGACACCGATAACTTCAGTCCGCTCGCGTGTGACCGAGAGGATTTCCCTGGTGACCACCGGCCAGGGCGCAATGTTCAGCCCAGGCTGCCCGGTTTTGTAGTAGGAGCCGAGAAACAGCTCGACCGCCCGTTCCTCCGGCTTAACCGTGTAGAATGAGACATAGCCCCACAAACCGATCAAAACCAGGATACCCACCAAGATTTGGATACGGGTGAATCTTGGACCTCCTGACTGTTGTCTCCGGCGCCGGTTTCCGCCTCTGCCGCCCATGATCGAGCGCATCGAACTGCTGCCCCGGCTGATGATTTTTTCAAGGTCGGGAATGTTCGGGTCCTGCTGCTTGCCGCCGCCGCCCCAAGGTCCGCCGTTGTTTCCTGCCATGTGAGGATATTCCTCCTGTTTCGAGCCCTTGCGGGCGTTCCTTAATTAAATGGCTGCAAAATGCGGAAAAATCAAGTCGAACGCTCCGGTTCCGCCAGAGTCACCAACTCTTCCGCGATGGTCGGATGCACCGCCACCGTGCGGTCGAAATCCTCCTTGGTCGCCTCCATCCTGACCGCAACTCCCGCCAGCTGGATCAGTTCCGCGGCCCCCGGACCGGCGATGTGAACGCCAAGAACGCGGCGGTTTTCGCGGTTGACGACGAGTTTGAACAGGATTTTCTCGTCTCTACCGGCAATCACTGCCGACAATGGCCTGAACCGGGTGAGGAATATGTCAAGCCGGGCGGATTTGGCGGCCTCTGTTTCTGTCAGACCGACCGTCCCGATTTCCGGACGCGTGAACACCGCGGTGGGCACGCAATCGTGTTCTGCGGCTGCGGCATTTGCCTTAAACACCGTCTCCACGAAGGCTGCGCCCTCGCGAATCGCAACCGGCGTGAGATTGACCCGGTCGGTGACATCGCCGACGGCGAACACCGACGGTACCGACGACTGCGAATAGGCGTCGACGATGACTTCTCCCGCCTTGCCAAGGGCGACTCCTGTCTTCTCCAGCCCGAGACCGGCCGTGTTCGGCCTCCGCCCGGTGGCGCAGAGCACCAGGTCAAACTCATCGGTTCCCGCAAGGCTGTCCGCCACCGCCAAACCACTGTTGCAGCGCGAGATTTGCCTGAGGTCGGTCTCAAGGCGGATATCGATGCCCCGCGCCGACATCGACTCCGACACATGCCGCCTGAGGTCGTTGTCAAATCCCCGCAGTATCTGCTCACCGCGGTACATCTGGGTCACGGCGCACCCCATGCCGTTCAAAATGCCGGCGAATTCGCATGCGATGTATCCCCCGCCGACAACCAGAACCCGGCCGGGAAGCTCGTCAAGAAGAAAGATATCGTCCGAGCAGACCGCGTGCTCAATCCCCGGAACCGAAGGCAGGAACGGGCGTCCGCCGACAGCAATCAGGATGTGTTTCGCGGTTTTGCCGGAATTGTCGGCCAGCAGCAGAGAGTGGGCATCCTGCAGGACAGCCCGCCGATCGAAGATTTCCACGCCCGCCCGAAAAAGATTGTTTCGGTAAATCTCCTCAAGCCGGGCAATTTCGCGGTCTTTCGCGGCGCGAAAACTCTTCCAGTCAAATGCCGTTCGTCCGACCTCCCAGCCAAACCCTTCCGCATCCGCGAACGCGTCGGCGAAGTCGGCGGCATTGACCATCAGTTTTTTGGGCACGCAGCCGCGGATAACGCAGGTTCCGCCCATCCGCGATTCCTCGGCGAGGCCGACCCTGGCGCCCGCCTTGGCGGCGGTGCGGGCGGCGCGGACGCCGCCGGAGCCGCCGCCGATCACAAACAGGTCATAGTCGAACATCCGGCCCTCCAAGCGATGCCGCTGTCAATGGTTCAGTCCTGGGTTCGGCCCCGGGTTCAGTCCTGAACGCTCCGCACAAGCACATTGCCGTCCGCCTGACCGATGACGGCCAGCGAACAGCGGCCGACAAACAGCCCGGTTTCGACAACGCCGGGAATCATGGTCAAACTTTGTTCGAGCTGTCCCGGCCCGGCAATCGCTCCCAGCAAATAATCGATAATCCGGTGTCCCTCATCGGTGAGGAAAGGGGCGCCGTTTTCCTTCCGGAGCTCCCGCGTGAAATTCCTGTAGCCGCGTCTCTCCAGCTCCCTGTCCAGCATCCTGGCCGTTGATGCCCAGCCGAACCGAACAACCTCAACCGGCAAAGGAAAATCGCCGAGGCAGTCCACCTGTTTGCTGTCATCGGCGATGATAACAAGCCGTCTGGAGGCGGCCGCGACGATCTTTTCCTGCAGCAGGGCGCCGCCGCCGCCCTTGATCAAATTGAGCGCGGGATCGATTTCATCGGCTCCGTCCACGGTTATGTCGATCCCGTCCAGCCGGTTGAGGTCTGACACCTCCAGCCCGGCCGCGCGCGCCCGCTCCGCCGTGCGCCCGGACGTCGCAGCCGCCTGAAACCGGAGACCGTCACTCCTCGCCTTTGCGGCCAGCATGTCGATGAACAGATCGGCCGTCGTGCCGGTGCCGAGGCCAACGCGCATGCCGCTGCGAATGAAACCGAGCGCGTATTCCGCGGCCGCCAGCTTGGCGGTTTTCTGCCCGTCCTGGTCATTGCGCATGCGGAGGCTCCTGTCGCTTGCCGGGCCGCTCTATACCGGCGGCGGCGCAAACGCGAGACCGCGCGGCGGCACGCGGCCGCGGATCGTCAAAAGGCGTCTTTCAGCAGCCGCAGGTAGTCGGCGGCCCCCGCCCGCCGCGGATTCGTCAGGTTCAGATGACTGCCCGCCGCCCGTTCGGCAATCGCAGGAAAACCGCCGCTCTCGATCCCCAGGCCGGACAGGCGCGCTGCAAGACCGACAGAGCCGAACAGGTCAGCCAGCCAGTCGGCGAGACCGCCGGGACCGCAGGCCACGGCGGGCAGCGCCGCGATATCCCGATAGCCTTCCCGGGCCGCGCCGCCGTTGAACCTAACGGCGTGCGGCAACATGACCCCGATCAAGACACCGTGGTGAACGCCCGTTTCTTCGAGCGGGTTCACCGCCGCATGCGCTGCGCCCAGCCCCTTCTGCAGGCACATGCCGCCTTCAAGGGCCGCCATCATCATCTCCCAACGCGCCGCGCGGTCAGAACCATCCTCCACCGCCGCGCGCAGCCAGCCGGCGGCGCGCCTCACACAGTCCATCGCAATGGCTTTCGCAGGCGGGTTTTCGGTCAGGCTGACGGCCGCCTCAATACCGTGCGACAAAGCATCCGCGCCGGTGGCGGCGGTCAGCTGCGGCGGCAGGGTGAGCGTCAGCCCGGGGTCGCACAGAACCGTTTCCGCGACCATGTTCAAACTGACCGCGGCGGACTTTCTGCCGTTTGCAAGCATCATGACGCAGGCCCTGCCGAGCTCGGCCCCGGTGCCGGCAGCCGTGGGAATGGCGATTTGGGGAGACACATTGCCGATGGCGGCGGTGCCTTCCGCTCCCACCATATAGTCTTCGAACCTTCCGCCATGGCTGGTCATCAGCGCAACCGCCTTCGAAAGATCGATGGCGGAGCCGCCGCCGAGAGCGACGAGCCCGTCGCATCCTTTGTCGCGCCAGATATCCAGACACCGCCTCAGACAGTCTTCGCGCGCGGTATCATTGGGGCCGATATAGATTTCCGGCTGGAAAGGCAGGGCTGCATCCAGAACCCTGTCCAAATGGCCGGCGGCGGCGATGCCCCGATCGCTGATCAGCAGCGGCCGCGCGATGCCGAGCCGGCGGATTTCACCGGACAGCGACGCAACGGCTCCCCAGTCAAACTTGATCCGCGACAGGTAATTGATCAGCGGCATCAAAGTTCCGATTCGATGTAGATATGCTTGGTTTCGAGAAAATCGTTCAGCGCTTCCACACCGTGCAGACGCCCGATCCCGCTTTCGCGGTAGCCTCCGGTTTCGGTTTCCGCCATGAGGCGGTTGTGGCTGTTCAGCCAGACCGTGCCGAACTTCAGACGCCTGGCGACCCGCATCGCCCGGCCGAGATCCCGCGTGAACACGCTTGACGCCAGCCCGTAACGGGTGGCGTTCGCCTTCCGCACGGCGTCATGTTCGCTTTCGAACGCCTCGATGGAAATCACCGGTCCAAACAATTCACTTTGGATGAGCCAGCTGCTTTCGTCGCCGGTCTTGAAAATTGTCGGCGAAACAAAACTTCCCGCAGCCAGCGCGCCGCCCGGCGCCGCGCCCCGCAAAACGATCTCCGCCTCGTCTTCAGCGCTGGCGATAACTCCGAGAATCCGGTCGCGGCTGGCGGTGTCAATGAGCGGTCCAAGTTCAGTCTGCGCATCGAGCGGGTCGCCGAGCCGCACGCGGCCGAGCGCATCGCGCAGCTGGCCCGTCACCTCGGGGCAGATTGATTTTTCAACCAGCACCCGGCTCACCGAAGTGCACATCTGTCCGTTCAGCGCGATCGCGGACCGCCGGATTTCGGCGATGGCCTGCCCGCGGTCGGCATCGGCAAACACAATGGCCGGCGCCTTGCCGCCAAGTTCCAGCGAGACCTGCTTAATTGTCTGCGCGGCGCTGGCCATGATCAGTTTTCCGACCCGCGAGGATCCGGTGAAACTGATCACATCGACATCCTCGTGCGCCGCAAGTGTCCGGCCGACCTCGGTGTCGTGTTCGTTGACGGAGTTGACAATGCCGGGCGGCGCGCCGCCCGCCGCCGCGAAGCAACTCACCACAGCGCTGTTGGTCAGCGGCGTCTGCGATGCCGGTTTGAGAACCGCCGCGCATCCGGCGGCCAATGCCGGCGCCAGCGAGCGGACCAGCAGCGTCACCGGCGCGTTCCACGGAACGACGATCGCCGCCACGCCCGACGGTTCTCGGGTCAGCAGCGACAGCCTGTCGGCGCCGCTTTCAAATGTGCGGCCGAAAAGATTTCGCGCCAGACCGGCGTAGTACCGCGCCTCGCTGACACCGGCTGCCACTTCATGCATCGCCTGACCGATGACTTTGCCGTTTTCGCGCGCCATCAGGGCCGCAATGTCCGACTGCCGCTCCTCGAGAATGGCCGCAAACTTCAGCAACACATCCGCGCGCAGCCGCGGGTTCGTCGCCCAGGCGGTGTTCTCGAATGCCTCCCGCGCCGCGCCGATCGCCGCCGCGGCCAGATCTTCCGATCCTCTGGGCGACCGCCCCACAACCTCTCCGCTGGCCGGGTTGCGGCTGTCGTGAAACCCGTTTGACGCCGTGTCCACCCACCGGCCGCCAATGTAGTGGTTTCCCTCCTGTGTCATCATGGATCGCCCTGCCATTGTCCGCCGCAGTCTACAGCCCGTTCACCGGGATTTTCAGCGTGGGGTTTCCTTTGCCGTCGGAAGGAACTTCGCCGGCCCGCATATTGACCTGCAGCGAGGGGATGATCAGCCGCGGCATCGAAAGAGTCGAATCCCGTCTTTCTCTCAGCCTGATGAATTCATCCCGGGACTTCGCTTCCCGCAGATGAATGTTGGCAGCCTTTTCTTCACCCACAGTTGTTTCCCATGCGACTGACCTGCCGCCAGGACCATAGTCATGGCAAATGAACAGGCGCAGATCATCGGGAAGCGAAAGAATCCGCTGGATTGAATCGTACAGCTGACCGGCATCGCCGCCGGGGAAATCAGCCCGCGCCGACCCTCCGTCGGGCATGAACAGCGTGTCTCCGGTAAACCCGGCGTTGCCGATGACATGCGTCATGCAGGCCGGCGTGTGACCCGGTGTCGCGAACGCAAAACAGTGCAGGCCGCCGATCGCGTAGGTATCGCCGTCTTCGAACAGCTTGTCGAACTGCGAGCCGTCGCGCTGGAATTCCGTTCCCTCGTTGAAGATTTTTCCGAATGTCTCCTGCACTTCCAGAATTCCCGAGCCGATCCCGGTTTTTCCGCCGAGTCTGTCCTTGATATACGGCGCCGCTGACAGGTGGTCGGCATGGACATGCGACTCGATGATCCATTCGACGGTGAGGCGGCGCTCCTCGATATGGGCAATCAGCTTGTCGGCGCTGTCGGCGGTGATGCGGCCTGCGGCGTAATCAATGTCCATAACGCTGTCGATCACCGCACAGGCCGGCGTTTCGGAATCGCATACGATGTAGGAGACCGTGTTGGTCGCTTGGTCAAAAAACGCTTCGACAGAGGGATGTTGATCGAGACGCGGCGAAAAACCCATTTGAACGCTCCTCTCCTGCCGGATTTCGATCGGCGGCCGACCCCAGCCGCAGCGCATTCCTCTTCCATGCCGTGTCTGCCGGCAGCCCATTATAAACCCCAACGCTGTGCCGATTGAAGAGTCCCGGGCGGCGGCGGCAGGGCGCCCCGCGGCGGCGGGCGGTTTCCGGCGGTCGCCTGCTCGGATTCCGCTTCCCGAGGGATTCATGTCGTAATACTGCGTGAGGCAAACACCGAAACCGGCGCGGCACAGGTGCATTCGCCGCCGGTTTGGGACGGCGTTTCAGGGCGGCGGCCCGTTGGCTTGACGGCAAACAGGTCCGGCACTTTGACATTTGCCGCTGACGGGTTCAGTCAGTCGGCGCGGCCGGAAAATGGAGGAAACATGGCAAAGGCGCAGATCATTGGCGGCGGCGGCATGGTCGGTCAGAAACTCGCTGCGCGGCTAATGGCCAGCGGCATTGGCGGAAACCTGCCGGACCAGCTTGTTTTGCACGATCGTGCCTTTCCGGACACCGGCGCCGGCTGCGGCGATCGGGTCATCGGCAATCTCGTTGACAGCGGAACGCCCGAATTCCTTGCCTCCCAGCGGTTCGATGTCATTTTCCATCTGGCGGCCATTGTCTCCGGTGAGGCCGAGAAGGACTTCGAAACGGGCTGGCAGGTGAACCTGTTTTCGGTGTGGCGTCTTCTCGAAGCCCTTCGGTCGCAGCATGAGACGAGCTCCGGCGCCTACCGGCCGCGCTTTGTCTTTGCCTCCTCGGCCGCCGCCTTCGGCCCGCCGTTTGACGGTCCGGTCAGCGACCGCCAGATCTGCGAGCCGCGCTCATCCTACGGTTCTCAGAAAGTGTGCGCGGAAATGATGGTCAGCGATTTCAGCCGCAAGGGCTATATTGACGGGATGTCCATTCGCCTGCCGACAATCTGTGTCCGCCCGGGCAAGCCGAACGCTGCCGCATCTTCGTTTTTTTCCAACATTATCCGGGAGCCGCTCAATGGACGGCCGGCGGCGCTGCCAGTGTCTCGGGACTTCCGCCACATGCTCGCGTCGCCGCGCTCCGCCGCCGGCTATTTCATCCATGCCGCCGAACTCGACACGGATTCGCTCGACGGTCGCCGGGCGCTCACCATGCCGTCGCTCACCTGCTCCGTCGGCGAACAGATCGAAGCTCTGCGCAGTGTCGCCGGCAGCGAGGCGGTCGGGCTGATCAAGGAAGAGCCGGATCCGTTCGTGCAGTCCATTGTGTCGAGCTGGGCGACAGAGTTTAACGCCGAGCGGGCGGCAGCGCTCGGCTTCACATCCGAGGAGAATTTTGAGGACATTGTCCGTATTTATATCGAAGATGATCTGCCGATCGATTCCGCAAGCTGAGGCCGCCGGTTGATGCGCCGCTCTCTTTTGCGGAAACGCTCCGCGCCGGGTTAACGGATGGAACTCCGTCTTCCCGCGGACGCCACCCTTGTCGGCCGCATCCACAGGCCGGGCATCGGTCCCTGCGTGGTGACTGTCCGGGACGGCGTCGCCGCGGACATCACATCGCGCGACGCCCCGACTGTCCGCGATGTCTGCGAACAGGAAACGCCGGCCGACTTTGTCAATTCAGCTCCCGGCGAGACGATTGGCGAGATCGATGACATCGCCCGCCTTTCAGTGGAAGGCGATTCTGAAACCGCCGGCTCCCGCCTGCTGGCTCCATGCGATCTGCAGGTGATCAAGGCCTGCGGCGTGACTTTCGCCGGCTCAATGGTTGAACGCGTGATTGAAGAACGGGCCGCCGGCGATCCGGCCAAGGCCGAGGAAATCCGGGACCGCATCGGCGCGCGCATCGGCTCCCGTCTCGGAACTGTCGTACCGGGGTCGGCGCAGGCGCAGGAGATCAAGGACGCCCTCATCGCCGAAGGCATGTGGTCGCAGTATCTGGAGGTCGGAATCGGCCCGGACGCGGAAGTGTTCACGAAATGCCCTTCCATGGCGGCCGTCGGCGCCGGCAGCCGCATCGGCATTCATCCCAGGTCTGTGTGGAACAATCCTGAGCCCGAACTGGTCCTTGCGGTGAATTCCAGGGGGCAGATCGCCGGCGTGGCGCTCGGCAACGACGTCAATCTGCGGGACTTTGAAGGCCGTTCCGCGCTCCTGCTCGGAAAATCCAAGGACAACAATGCCTCGACAGCCATCGGCCCGTTTATCCGCCTGTTTGACGATGGCTTCACGCTGAAGCATGCCCGCTCCATTGCCATCGATATGCGGATCAGCGGCGAGGACGGATTCCTGCTGGAAGACACAAGCAGGATGCAGGAGATCAGCCGGGACGCGTCCGATCTCGCGGCTCAGACGCTGAACGAAAACCACGCCTATCCCGATGGCTTTATGCTGTTCTGCGGCACGCCGTTCGCGCCGGTTGCGGACCGCGGCGCACCGGGAGCCGGATTCACGCATCGCATCGGCGACATGGTCGCCATCGAAGCGCCGGAGCTTGGCCGTCTCAGCAACCGGGTCGCACACTGCGCCGACTGCCGCCGGTGGGATTTCAGCGTGTCGCATCTCATGCGGAACCTCGCAGCGCGCTCACTGATCTGACGGTCAGCGCCGGAGACTGCGCGAAGCTGCGGGATACCGTGAGGGAAGGTGAACGCCGCCAAGGCGCAGCAGCCCCAATCGCCGCGCGCCGGCGGTCACGGCCCAATCCAGCCCTCGGCATCGATCAGGGCGGGAAAGATTGTTTCCATGCACGCGGACGGAAGAATAACCAGCATTCCCGGATTGTCGAATTCGAGCTCCACCCTTGCATCCGCTGCCTGGTTTGAGGTGCCGGTTTGCCCGTCGGGAGAAAATGTCAGCCCGTCGATTCTCCATTTCAGGCCGTGCGCGCGGCCGGACGATTCCGCCATTGGAAACAGGGAAACCCGTGTGCCGGGCGCAACATCCAGCCGCAGTCTGGGCGGACAGTGGAAACAGATATCCGTGTCTGTCAGCAGGACAGTTTTCTTGTCTTTATGGCGCACAAGCACGTTCAGCGATGCCAGCCCGTGGTCCAGCCGCGGGCCGACGACGCCGGCTGCGACGAAAAACGGCGCCGCGACTGAACGGACGCATTTCTCGAAGTCAGTGGAATTCTGTTCCGCCACCGGGTGCATTCTGTCCGATGCGATCCGCGCCGCGGCATCGCCGCTGAGAGAGTCCATATCGCCAATGACGCAGTCGGGGCGTCTGCCCATCGCCAGGGCGGCGGCCGCGCCGCCATCGGCGCAGACCAGGAACGGCGCCAGCGCCAGCGCTCTTTCGATTTCACCGATCCCGGCGGCGCCGGCTCCAAGAACGGTCGCCCCGCCGCGCGCGTCTGCGATCACTTGATATTGCCTTTCCGATCCGGCCGGCCCCAGACCAATTCCAATCCGCCGGCGCCGGTCAAAACAGGCGCGACTGCTCCAGCGCCGCCCGGATGAAATCCGCGAAGAGCGGGTGCGGATCGAACGGCCGCGATTTCAGCTCGGGGTGAAACTGAACACCGATAAACCATGGATGGTTCGGAATCTCCACGATTTCGGGAAGCGTCCCATCCGGCGACATCCCGGAAAAACTCACCCCGTGGCGCCCAAGCTTTTCAGTGTATCCAAGATCCACCTCATAGCGGTGGCGATGGCGTTCGGATATCTCCTGTGTCCCGTATATCGAAGCCGCCCTGCTGCCCCGCGAAAGATTCGCCGGGTATGCGCCAAGCCGCATGGTTGCCCCCTTGGCATCGTCAGGACTCCGCGCCTCTTTTTCATTCCCCCGTGTCCATTCGCCAAGATGATAGACAACCGGCACGAAGCGGCGGCCGCCGCCGTTGCTCTGAAATCGTTCGTGGTCGAATTCCTCGGAGCCGGCATTGTCAATGCCGATCAGGTTTCGCGCCATCTCCACAACCGCCAGCTGCATGCCCAGGCAAATCCCAAAGAAAGGTATATTTCTTTCGCGGGCGAAACCCGCCGCCTTGATCTTTCCCTCCGTGCCCCTCTCGCCAAATCCGCCCGGGATCAGGATCGCATGGCTGCCTTCGAGATAGGGCGTGGGATCCTCCTGCTCAAAAACCTCGGATTGAATCCAGTCCGGCTGCACCCGCACACGGTTGGCGATGCCGCCGTGCGACAAGGCTTCCTTGATGGATTTATAGGCATCCTCCAGACCGGTGTATTTTCCGACAATCGCGACCTTGACCTGCCCCTCGACATCGGAAACCCGGGTGGCGACATCTATCCACGGCGAAAGCTCCACCGGAGGAACCGGGTCAATACCGAACCCGGCAAGAACAGCTCGGTCGAGACCTTGTTCGTGGTAGGAAACCGGCGCGTCGTAAATTGACCGCAGGTCAGGCGCCGAGACAACCGATTCCGGGCGCACATTGCAGAACAGGGCAATCTTTTCGCGCTCCTTGTGCGGCAGCGGGTTTTCGGATCGGCAGACAAGGACGCTAGGCGAGATGCCGATCGACCGTAATTCCTTCACCGAGTGCTGCGTCGGTTTGGTCTTCAGTTCGCTGCAGGCTTCGAGGAAGGGAACCAGGGTCACGTGTATGAACAGGCATTTGCCGACCGGATTGTCCTGCGAAAACTGACGGATTGCCTCGTAAAATGGCAAGCCCTCAATATCGCCGATGGTTCCGCCAATCTCGCAGAGCATAAAGTCGGTTTCCCCTTCTCCGTGCCGGAGAAAAGATTTGATCTCATTGGTCACGTGCGGAATGACTTGGATTGTCTGGCCGAGATAGTCTCCGCGGCGCTCGTTTTCCAACACGTTAGAGTAGACGCGGCCGGATGAAATGCAGTCCGAGCTGCGCGCCGAAACGCCGGTGAACCGTTCGTAGTGGCCGATATCGAGATCGGTCTCCGCCCCGTCGTCAGTGACAAACACCTCCCCATGCTCGAACGGGCTCATCGTGCCGGGGTCGACATTCAAATACGGGTCGAGTTTGCGCAGGCGCACAGTGTAGCCGCGCGCCTGCAGCAGCGAACCCAAAGATGCGGCGGTCAGCCCCTTGCCCAGAGATGACACAACGCCGCCGGTGATGAAGATGTATCTCGTCATGGTGATGCTGTCCCCGCAAGTCCGCACCGTTGCGCCGGGAGAGCGCTGACAGAAAATTCACACATCACGGACGAAAAGGATGCGCCCAATCCGGCGCAATCGCAAGTCAATTCAAGCGAACTGCCCATCCGCTTTCAAGGGAATTCACAACCTGTTGTATTGCAGGCTATTCCGCTTTTGGAGGCGCGGAGGGCGCATCGGGAAGAACCGGCGGCAGCAGGCCCTCTCCGGTCAATGGACCGGTTCCGTCCTCGGCTGCCGGAAGCGATTCGCCGACCCGTTGAAGCACCGAGTCTCCCGCCTGCTCACGCGCCGTGATGATGGTCAGCGCGATCGAGGTCAGCAGAAATGCGATGGCGATCAGCCAGGTGACCTTGCCCAAAGCGGTGGCAGCCTGCCGTCCGGTCATCACACCACCGCCGCCGCCAATGCCCAAACCGCCGCCTTCAGAACGCTGCAGCAGCACTATGCCTATCAGGATAAGCGCGAGTATCAGATGAATGGTGAGGGTGACGTTGCTCATAATGCGCGATGGGGCCGGATCGATTGTCCATGGTTTTGCAGCGGCTACTATGTGCAACACCGGTTCAATGCAAGCGGCAAACCGCTTCGCTGCCCTTCCGCCGACGGCCGTTTTGGCTTCGCCTGCGGCGCCGGCGGCGTGAAATCCGCGGGCCAGACCAAACGCCGCCAAATCTCAATGGTTGGCGCCGGCGGCAATTCCCGCAAACCGCGCGGGATGTACCTGATCAGAAACATATGAGCTCTTATGAGGCCCCATATTGTCAAGCCCTTTTTTTATGACCGAATTCGCCGCGCGTCCGGCAGCGGTCTTCCCAAGTGGTCACATTGCTGTTCTCCCTGTCGCCGGAACGGTTCGGCGCCATTCGGGGATGCTCCAGGCGGAACGCCGCGTGTCCCAGGCGCGCTCAACGGCGCGTCCATACTCTTATCCGGTTCGGTTGTCCGGCGGTTTGCCGGCCCCGTGACCATGATGCCCAATTCGGGCGGTGCGGCGTTCCGGGAGGCGGGACCCATCTTTGTGGACGGTGCCGCGGTCCGCGGCGAACCAAGCTCATTTACGGTCACACGCCTTGCCCGGGTTCCCCGGAGGCCCCTGCGGGCCGCCCGGGTGTCTGGATGTTCCGCTGTCTCTCAGGCCCGCGACAGGACGGCGCCCTCCGGCACCAGCCCGGTGGTGGCGAAACGCCACAGCGCCACAAGCAGCTTGCGCGCCAGCGCGACAATCCCCCGCTTCCGGGAGCGCCCGTCGCGGGCGCTGACATAGTTCCGGAACCATTTCGACAGCGCGCTGTCCGGCTGATGGAGCAGCCAGCGCCACGCCATCTGCACCAGATGCTTTCGCAGCATCGGGTTTCCGGCCTTGCTGATTCCCTGGTCGCGGTCGATGCCGCCGCTCGCGAAGGGAACCGGCGCAAGTCCCGCCAGGCTGGCCAGCTGCCGGCGGCTGCGGAACTCCCTGTGGAACAGTTCCCTGCCCAGCAGAAGCGCGTCGTTGGGCCCGATCCCGCGCAGCCGGACCAGATCCGCCGCGCAGTGCGCGCGGCTCACAGCGGAAAACCCGTCGTCCCGCGCGGAAACACTGTCAAGCGCCTCCCGCGACGCCTTCAGCGCCGAGGCCTTTTCCGCCTCGACCGCCGCCATCTCCGCGCAGACCAGCTCGATCCGGCCGAGGATGCCGCGGATCTCGGCCAGAAGCCCCGGCGGCAGCTCCATGCCGCAGGCGGTCTCAAGACCGCCCAGGCGGGCGCGGAACCCTTTCCCGGCCGGATCCCCGGCGGACACCCCGTGGAGCCGGAGCAGCCCGGCGACCGTGTTCGCCAGCCGCCGCCGCTCCTTAACCAGACGCTCCCGCCGGCGCAGAAGCCGCCGCGCGTCCTCCTCGGCCACCGTCGGGATCCGGACCGGCGACATCGCGTCCCGGTCGCCGCCGTCCCAAGCCCGCAGCGCCCGCACCATCTTGCGGGCGTCGATCCGGTCCGTCTTCGCCCGCCTCTTCCGGCGCACCACCTCGAGGCTCGCCGGATCGCAGACCACGACATCGATCTCCGGAGCGCGCGCGCCGAGCCACCGGGCGAGCCAGAAACCCTCGTATCCGGCCTCGTAGGTCAGAAGCGTCCGGGACGGTCCTCCGGCTCCGGCGCGGGCCTTCGCGATTTTCTCCAGAAGACCTCCCGTGTCAGCCGGCTCCAGCTTGTGCATCCCGACACTGGGCTCCCCGGGCCCGCCGACCGCGACGACCCAAGACGACCCGCTCACTTCCAACGCGACGCACAGCGTGTTAACCTCGCCCCCGGAAGGGGTCACGCCGTTCAGATCTTTCGGCATTCCTGTTCTCCTTTCACCCGGCAAGGGGTTGCCGTCTAACGGCCCCTTGCCACCATATGTTGATGTCAGAACGCCCTTTTGGACCGAATCATCCCCAAGGGCAATTCCCAGCAGGACTCATGGCATCTTTTTCGGGCGGCGCCGGTGGTCTTGGAACCCGGAGGGAGGGCGCAGCCCGACCGGAGGGTTCCAAGACCACCGGATCAGATTTTGACTTGCCCTGAGGGGCGGGGTTCTCCATCAGTTCGTTAAGGAATTGAAACCAAAAAAGGAGAACCCCAATGCAAGTTTTCGGCTTGCCCGGCCATGTTATCAGAAACGCCGCCCGCGCGTCACGGATTTTGTCTTCACCTGGCGCGGAGACCGCAAGGCGCACAGATCTGGTCCGCCGCTGGCGGCGGGCCTGTCGCGACGGCCTGACTGTGGAACAGGCGGCGCGCGCCGTCGGCGTTCCGCTGTCGACGCTGCGCCGCTGGCTCGAGGGCCGCGTGCGGGAGCTGCGGAAAAGGTTCCCGGCCTGGGGAAGGGGCAAGATCGCCGCCGTGCTCCGCCGGGAGGGGATCAGGGTCTCCGACGCGACGGTCGGCCGGGCCATCCGCGATCTGGTCCGCAGAGGCTTCATGGCCCCGGTCAGCGCCTTCACGGCGCACAGCCGCCGGAGCCGCCGGAGCCGGCGGCCGCACGCGGTGCGGATCCCCCGCGCCCTCAGGGCCGAACGGCCCGGACAGGCGGTGCAGGTCGACACCCTCTCCGCCAGCCTCCGCCCGGGAAAGACGGTCAAACAGTTCACCGCCGTCGACCGCGTCTCGCGCTGGTGCCCGGCCATGGCGGCGTCGAACGCGACCGCCGCCAGCGCCGCCCGCTTCCTTGACAGGCTGGTCAGCTCCGCCCCTTTCCCGATCGAGGCGGTCCAGGCCGGCGGCGGATCCGAGTTCATGGCTGAGTTCGAGGAGGCCTGCGCGGCGAAGGGCATCACTCTCGCCGTGCCGCCGCCGAAAAGTCCGAAGATGAACGGACGCGTGGAGCGCCTGCAGGCGACATGGCGGAACGAGTTCCACAATGTTCAGGACACCGCCTCGAATGTCGCCGAGCTGGCCCCGCTCATCGACGAATATCTCGCCTTCCACAGCGGCTGGAGGCCGCACGACGCGCTTGATGGAATGACGCCAGACGAATATCTCGAAAGTCGGCGAATCGGTGAGACCCCGCCGCTTCATATGTATTGAGCAGGTACACGGGATTTCAGTTTTGCCGAAATGCGTGTAATAGGGCGGCGGCAGTAAGGCCGCAGGCACACAATCCACGAATGTTGAGGAAGCGGTTGCCCTTGACCAACAACAGGTGTTTTCCACTTGCGGCGCTGCTGCCATTGGCGCTGACCGGCGCTGGCTGCGGTTTCGACAGCTTCCCCCAACAGGCAGAACGTCAGGAGCTGAGCGATGCGCCGCCGGCGCTGACCATAGAACAGCTGGAAAACGCGGAACGTGTGCTCGCAATTGTGGAGCCTGCCGCGGAATCGGTCTGCGGTTCAATTCTGCCGCACAAAGACTGCAACCTGGTGGCTGCGGTCGCTGATGAATCCGACCAGTCGCTGAACGCTTACCAGATCGGCGGTCAAACCACGATCGTGTTCACCCGTCCTTTGCTCGCGCATTTCCGCAATGACCACGAACTCGCGTTTGTCTATGCGCATGAAGCGGCGCACTACATTCTCCGTCACCATGAGAAAAATGTGACGCGGGAAGTCCTGGGCGGGCTGATCCTCGGCGGTGTGGCCGCCAGCCAGGGTGTCGAGGTCAAGGCAGGATTCGATCTCGGCGCCGATTTCGGCCGCTTGGCGAACCGGGCGCATTCGCCGCAAGCCGAGTTTGAGGCGGACAGGCTTGGCGCCGAAATCACCCTGCTGGCTGGCTATGACCCAGCGGTCGGTGTGCTGGTCTTTGATTACCTGCCCGAAGCTTCGCCGTATGCGATTCTTCCGTCTCATCCGCCAAACGAAGAACGCATTGCCCGAATCCGCGAATTTGTCGCGGCGCATGCGCCGGCCCGGCCCGTTGTTCCAGCCGCACAGGCTGAGCCCGGCGACGCGGTCAAACCCAGCTGGTGGCGGCAGCCGGGATCCGGAAGCTGACAGGCGTTTCGCGCGGCCAAAGAAACAGGGTTTTGAATTGTGCGCCGGGTTCAAGTCCGCGCCGGAGAATTGTAAGGGTCCGCGCTGCGGGCAGCTATTCTTTCAGGGGTCGGGAAATGAATATCGCAGTCACGGGAATCCAGTGGGGCGATGAGGGCAAAGGCAAGATCGTCGATTGGCTGGCCGGCGCCAGCGATGTGGTTGTCCGCTTCCAGGGCGGCAACAATGCCGGGCATACTCTTGTCGTCGGCGGCACAGTCTACAAACTCTCGCTTGTTCCTTCTGGAATCCTGCATCCCGGCAAGCTGAATGTGATTGGCGGCGGAACGGTGTTGGATCCGCGCGCATTTCTCGACGAGATCGAATCTCTCTCGAAGCAGGGCATCGAAGTCTCGCCCAACAACCTTGCCATCGCCGCCAATGTCCCATTGCTGCTGCCGGTGCACCGGGAACTCGACAGGCTGCGCGAAGAATCCGCCGGCAGGGGAAAAATCGGAACGACGCTGCGGGGAATCGGACCCGCATACGAAGACAAGATCGGCAGGCGGGCGATTCGTCTTGGCGATCTCGGCGACAGTGACGGGCTTTTGCAGCGCGTCGAAAATTTGCTGCGGCACCACAATGCGCTGCGCCGGGGCATGGGTGCGGCGGGCCTGGATTCCGGCCGGATTTGTGACGAGCTGCTGGGCATCGCGCCGCGGCTCATCACATTTGCCAGTCCGACGTGGAAACTGCTGCGCGAGCGCCAAGCCAAGGGCGAAAGGCTGCTGTTTGAAGGCGCGCAGGGCGCCCTGCTTGATGTCGACCATGGCACCTACCCGTTCGTCACCTCATCCTCGACTGTCGCCGGGGGAGTCGCCGCTGGGGCGGGAATCTCCCCGCGCGGGATCGGTCACATCCTGGGTGTGTGCAAAGCCTACATAACCCGTGTCGGCGCAGGGCCGTTTCCGACCGAGCTGTTCGATGACAATGGCCGACATCTGGCGGCGCGAGGACACGAAAAGGGAACCGTGACCGGAAGGAGCCGGCGATGCGGCTGGTTCGACGCCGTGCTGGTTCGGCAGATGTGCTCCATCGCCGGCATTGACAGCCTGGCGCTGACAAAACTCGATGTGCTCGACGGCATGCGGGAAATCAGGATCTGCACCGGATACGAGCTGGACGGAACCAGGATCGACCACATGCCCGCCGGCTCGGCGGAGCAGGAGCGGCTGCAGCCGGTCTGGGAAACCTGTCCGGGATGGGATGGTCAGACGGCCGGGTGCCGTGACGCCGGCGAGCTGCCTGCGGGCGCAGTGAAGTATATCAGGCGCATAGAAGAGCTGGCAGGTGTGAAAGTTGACGTCCTGTCCACCTCGCCGAAACGCGAAGACACGGTCGTGTTCTCAGACCGTTTTTTCAACCGATGAAACTCACTTGGCGCGCCAAGCGGCGCCTTTCCCTGCTGCTGCTTGTGGTGGGGCTGCCCATCTATATCTTTGCCGCGGTCACCGTTGTCGGATATCTCGACCGGCCTCCGGCGCTCATCGAATTCGGGATTTACGCCGTTGGCGGGATCGTATGGGTGCTGCCATTCAAGAACGTGTTCACGGGCATAGGCGCACCTGACCCAAACCGGCGGGACGGAAAGGGCTGACCCGCAAATCCGGTTAAATCGTTGAATGACCCGCCATGGATGGATAGTGTCGTGCGATGCTGAACAATCTCCTGTCAAGGCTGCGTGAGCCGCACCCGGAGCCTCTTTCGCAAGAGGATTCGCGGCTTGCCCTGGCGGTTCTTCTGGTCAGGGTCGGCCGTTCTGACGACGATTTCGCGGCGGCGGAAAAAGTCCGCACAGACCAGCTGCTCGCACACCGTTACGGTCTGACTCTTGAACAGGCGTCGGCGCTCCGGCTTGAGGCGGAAGACATTGAAGGCAGCGCCTCGGACAGTGTCCGTTTCACGCGGGAATTGAAACAGGCGGTCCCGCTTGAAGAAAGGGTGAGCCTGGTTGAAGCGCTGTGGGACGTTGCCCTTGCCGATGACCGGCGGGACCACATGGAAGACGGTTATCTGAGACTGGTTTGCCGTTTGCTCGGGGTGAATGACCGCGACAGCGCATTGGCGCGCCAGCGGGTCATTGCGCGAACCCGATGATCGCCAGCCTGCCAATGTATTTCCGCCCGGAGACGGAAAGCGCGCACCGCAGGCTTTGGGCCTTGATTCGGGACCGGCTGCGCGGTGACGGGATCGATGGGCCGGATGACCTCAGCGAGCCAGCCGACCTCGTCAGCCATTGGCAACAGGCGGATATCCTGCTTTCGCAGACCTGTGGGCTGCCATTCGCCACATTTCTGCAGCCGCGCGCACACCTTGTCGGATCATCCGATCACGAGATTCCCGGTTGTCCTTCCGGCCACTATTACAGCGTGTTCATCAAGGCCAAGTCGGACGGACGCGCGTGTTTGGAGGAATTCAGCGGCGCAAAACTCGCTTTTAACGGCAAAGACTCGCAGTCCGGCTGGGGCGCCCCGCTCAATGAGGCGAAGGCGCGGCGGATGCGGTTCGGCAGCTGTCTCGAAACCGGCAGCCATCTTGAATCAAGCCGTGCGGTCGCCAGCGGTACGGCCGATACCGCTGCGATCGATGCGCACAGCTGGCGACTCATAAGCTGGTATGACGATTTTACCGACCGCCTTTGCGTGTTCGACAGCACGCCCTGCACACCCGGCACGCCATTGATCACCTGCCATCCTTCACTGATCGCCCAGCTGCGCCGCGCAATCGCGTCGGCTTTGTCGGCGTATGACGGGCCGGACCGGTTTCATTTGCCATTCCGGCGGTGCGCGCAGGTGCCGGAGTCGGAGTATTTCTCGGTCCCCGTGCCGGTCGAGGATTTCTCAAAAATCTGAACCGCGACCGGTGTCACCGGTCCGTTCGCGCTTGCAAATCGTCCCGGAAAGCTGTTTGCGCCCGTCCAAGGATGGCTGAACCCATGGACACCTGATGAAAATCGGAATCTTGCGCACCGGACACGTGGTTCCCGCACTTGCTGAAGAACACGGCGAATACCCGGATATGTTTCAGCGGCTGCTTGCCGGCAGAGGATATTCGTTTCAGACTTGGAGCGTCATCGATGACGAGTTTCCAGCATCGCCGGATGAAGCGGATGGCTGGCTGGTCACCGGTTCCCGTTTCAGCGTCAACGACGACCTGCCCTGGATCCGGAAGCTCGAAGATTTTCTGCGTCGCTGTTTTTCCGTTTCTTCGCCGGTTGTCGGCGTCTGTTTCGGGCATCAGGTTCTGGCCAAAGCCTTGGGCGGGCAGGTCGAAGAGGCGGCGGAAGGCTGGGGAGTGGGGCAGTGCCGCTATGACACCAGGGACGGGCCGATCAGTCTGAACTGCTTCCACCAGGATCAGGTCACGGTGCCGCCGCCGGACGCAGAGGTCATCGGCGCTTCGCCATTCTGCAGATACGCGATGCTTGCCTACGGCGACAAAGGGCTGTCGGTTCAGCCGCATCCGGAATTCAGTGAAAAATTCCTTTTGGATCTGATTGAAGCGCGCGGCGTTGGACTTATCCCGGCGGAGATTCTGGACCGCGCCCGAACGGAACTCGTCAACAGCGCCGAAGGCGAACGGACGGCCGAAGCGATTTCAGCGTTTTTTCACGCCGCCGGGAAGCGTGGCGGCTCTCGGCCCGGCGATGCCTCTGTCAGTTGAAGTCGACGCGAATTCGGCCGATCGGGCCGAATTCCGCTTCGAGATTGGTGCCTTTGTTGATCTTGAAATACTTGGTGCAAGATCCCGACAATATGATGTCGCCCTTATTGATTGAGCCGTCCCGCCCGTTGGTTTCCGCGAAACGGTTGGCCAGCCACGCCACGGCTTCCGCGGGATTTCCCATCACCCTGCCGGTGGTGGACTCGGCGCGCTCGCCATCCACATCGATCGAAACCGGCACGCAGGTCAGATCGAACTCCCTTGGTCCGAAGCCCGCCTGTCCCATCACGATCCGCCCGAACTGCGCATTGTCGGCGACCATGTCGACGTTGGTTGCGCGGTGCATTCCGACCCGTGAATCGACAATCTCTATCGCCGCGCGGATTTCCGAAGCCGTATCCAGAACATCCTCTGCGGTGACTCCAGGACCGGTGAGATGCGCTCCCATGATGAATGCGATTTCCGGCTCCGCAAAGGGGTCGCACAGCACGCTGGTATCGACTGGAACGCCGTATTCGAGCTCAAAGTCGGTGAACAAATAGCCGAATTCCGGGCCGTCAAACCCCAGCAGTTTCTGTGTGGCCGGCGAAGTGAACGCGAGTTTGTAGCCGGACGGCATTCCAGCATAGCGGGCCAGGAGATTGGATATCCGGCGGCGGACCTCAATGGCGGCGTCGTAGTCAATTCCATGTGTCTTGCTTGGCGGCTCAATCCTTTTGCCGGCCTTCACGGCGTCGTGCAGCTGGATGGCCACATCGTCCAGGACGATCTCTGAGAAGGTCTTTTTGGTTGCTGTCATGAGATGTTGCCCTCTTGATCAGTCGATCACAAGTCTGCCACTTTCATCTGCAATTCGGCAACTGTTCGTTTCAACTCGTCCAGTTCCGATTCGACGCGGCTGTCCGCATCTGCTTCCTCGGGCTTTTTGACGCGCCCCAACTCTTCAAGACCCGCCAGAGGATTGGCCATGGTTCTGAAGTTTTCGATGGCCTTTATCTGGTTTTCGCGCATGATCTCGAATGAAGCGTCGAGAAAACGGGGCACCATGTCGCGGGCCTGATCGTTATAGCTGCGCACAACTTCCATGAGCACACTCAGCGGGAATACCTGTTCTCCGCGCGATTCGTGATCGGCGATAATCTGGATCAGATACTGCCGCGTTAAATCTTCACCGGATTTGAGATCGACAATCTGGACATCCCGGCCGGAACGGATGCAATCCGCGATCTGCTGCAGCGTGATGTAGTCACTCGTTTCAGTGTTGTAGAGTCGCCGGCTGGCGTATCGCTTGATCAGAAGCGGCGCTTTGTCATCAGTCATCGTCGGGTCCGTCCCTGTCGCCTGCGGAATCGCGCTCCCTTAAGATTGCCGTTTCTCCGCCTTGGGCATGCAACGCCGGCCGACGAAGCGATCAAGTTCCCAAGTGTCTGGACAATTGCACGGAAACCAAAACTGTGCAAGCAATCCTGGAATCCACCCAGTAATTCCAATTATGCGTTCACATCGGTTTTTTCTTCATTTTCGGCTGCGTTTCCGGGCGGATTTCTACTGTGTTTCGGCGGAAGGGGCGGGGCTGCCGGTTCCGGTTACGGAGGCTTTTCCGGCAGCTCGCCGGTGATGATTGTCCGCATCACGGCGTCCCAGTCGTCGTGCACGACGTAGACGGTCAGGAACTTCAGGTTGTCAAGAAGCCGGTAGCGGGCGGCGAGCTTTGCCCGGGCCTCCTGCCAGCTTTCGCAGACCAGGTCGCAGGCGCTCTGCATCAGGAACGCGATCAGGTTGAAGGTCGCCAGCAGGCTGGCCAGGGTTTCCTTGCCGTGCCCGAAGTTGTGCTCGAGATGGTAGCCGTCCTTGAGAGCCTTGAAGGTGTTGTTCTCCACTTTCCACCGGGCCCGGGCGCAGTCGGCCAGTTCGGCGACGCTGTCCGGGCCGACCGGGAGGTCGGTGGCGAAGCTGTTGCGGTAGAGCCGCTTTCCGGACGGCGATGTGATGGTGACTTCGAACCAGTTGACTTCCAGCGCGTCCTTTCCGTCACGGATCGGCAGACCGCTCATCCAGCGGCAGCGCAGCTGGCGCTTTTTCTTTTTCCGGCCCTCGGTCCGGGTCAGACAGCCGGTCTCAACCCCTTGAATATACTCGTAAAGCGTTGTGTGCGAGCTCGGCTTGCAGGTCAGGATGAAGCTTCCGCCGGCGGCCAGCACGGCCTCGCAGAGCGGCTGGCGGCAGTAGAGGTCGTCGCCGAGATAAACCGGTCTGAGCCGGGCCAGGCCGGATCCGGTCCGCCGCAGCCAGCGCTTGGCGGCGTTGATCTCGCAGTCCTGTTTCTCAGCCCCGTCCTGCGGGCGGATGAACTCCGGCGGCAGCGGCAGGAGGCGCGAGGTTCCCGGGGCGACGATGCTGGCGCCGAGCACGGCGTGGAAGTTCTGTGTCCGCCCGTCCGCCAGTTTCCGCTGCGAGCAGTTCCGGCAGCCGATGCTGCAGGAGGTGAAATACTCGGTGCCGTCAAGGGCGATCAGCAGCCGCCCGTCAAGCCGGCGCAGCTGGTCAAGGGCGCCCTGGCGGTCCAGCTGGTCGACGGTCCGGGTGAAGATGGAATCGAAGCGCTCCGGCGGCACGCCGTCGAGCACGCTGCGGATGTGGCTGTCGGTCGGCAGCCGGTCAATGCCGAACAGGGTCCGGGCGTTGGACCGGCCCTGGCGGGACTGAAGCTGCGCCTGCGCCGCCAGGAAGGACGGGCACTGCAGGAAGAAGACGGCGAAGGCCGCCATGCCGATGTCGGCCATCTCCAGGCGGGCGTTGGCGCCGGTCCTGCGGTCCGGGGCGGACGCGCAGAGTTCGCGCATGTCGGCGATGTATCCGGCCAGCGGGGACATGGCACCGCATTATGCACATATCAAAAATTTGTACAAATGTAAGTAAAAACAACAACTTACAGGTCTTCTCCGCGCCTTTTCCCCAGGAGCCGGCGGCCGGAGCGGCGTCGGCGGCAGGTGATTCGCCCGCCGCCGGGGAACCGCCGGCGCGCAGCCGCCTGCGGCGGAAAAAAATTTCCCCGGGCCAAAAAACCGTTGTGATACAACACGTTAAAAACTCAAAAATCCAAAATTAGAATTACTGGGAATCCACCTGTTGATTTCCGCCGCCACAGGCGACCGCCGTTCCTCGACGCAGAAAGGCCGTTCAAACCACTCCGGCACCCCGTGTTCGATTTCATCTCAATCGGACTCGGCGATGGTGGAATTGACACGCCTTGGCCAGCTGCCCTGAAACTTTGGTCCCCGATCATCTTACAAATCGATCAGCGCCGGACCGTGGACTCGAAGTCGACGAAACCGCCTGCGGCGACAATCACGCCATACCCTCGCCATAGGCCTTTGCCTTCGCGGCGTGTGCCGTCACCGGCCATTGCCGACCTCAAGCGGCTCGGCTTCATTTGTGCAGACGATCTGCCATAACCCGGAGGCGAGTCTGGGCGCGACGAATTCGCCTGTCGTTGCGGGAACCGGGACTGGCAGCCACACACTGCGAGTGTTCAGCTCAGATTTCCAAGCGAACGCGCAGGTTGGACACCCCACACGTTCGCCCGCCATCTCAACCTGAATACGGCCAGTATCTACCGGCTGAACCGGCGCCGCGCCTCGGCGACCGGATCGCGACAGCCCAAATCGAACCGCAAGGCACTGAGTTGACCGGCGTCTCGGCACCACCCAACCGGTCGTCGCGCGGTTGCAAGCATCCATGTTTTGAGTCAAGCCCGGATTCGGCCTTTTCCGGCGGTTTTCGGAGGTCCTGTTCCGGGTTTTCCACATCCCGTCCACAGGCCCGTCCACAGGCGGGCGCAATGCGGGCATGCCGAGGCAGTCCGGCCGCGGTGACCTGACCGGCGCGTCTGATTCGTTTTGTGCCCCGCAGACGGCCGCGGGACACGGTCCGCGCGGGCGTCAGCCGGCGGCGGCCCCGGTCCGGTCCTCCCACATGCGCCGGTCGCGGAGAAGGGCGTTCGCGGTCACGATCAGCTTGCGCATGACCGCGGTCACCGCGACTTTGTGGGGCTTTCCCCTTTCCTTCAGCCGGCCGTGGAACTCCGCCATCTCGGGATTGAACGCGCAGGCCGCCATCGCCGCCATGTAGAGGACGTCCCTCGGCCTCCTCCGTCCGCCGCTGACATGGCGCCCGCCCTTGCGGCTTCCGCTGTCGCGGGCGAAGGGCGCCACGCCGATCAGCGCGGCGGCCTGGCGGCCGCCGATCGCGCCGAGCTCGCCCATCCACGCGATCAGGGCCGCCGCCGTGACGGGGCCGATGCCCGGAACCGAAGTCAGGATCCCGTAGCTCTCCGCATGCTCCTCCGCGCCGGTGATCAGCTCCTTGATCCGCCGGTCATACTCGCGGACGCCGGCGTCAAGCTCCGCGAGGATTTTCGGGACCGGCCCGTCCGGAGCCGGATCGCCGACCTCGTCGAAGGCCAGCTTCAGGTCGGCGCGCTGGTCCACGAGCTTCTCCCGGAGCACGAGCATGTCGCGGAGCCGGTCGACCGTCACGCCGGCCGGCGCCGAGGCCGCCATGTCCGGAAACGCGGCCCCGAAGGCGGCCAGCGCCCTGGCGTCGACCCGGTCCGTCTTCGCCAGCTCGCCGCCGGCCCTGGCGAAGTCCCGGGACGGTGAAGTCATAAAAGTGCTGGATAATTTGGGAGGGGCGTGTTTCCGTTGAGTTGAAGAAAACCAAGCCGGCTAAGCGCTGGCTCCAACGGAAGGACACACCCCATGGAGAAGAGATTACCCGGATCGATGCGCACGCGCGAGACCCTTTCGGAATTGATCGAGGGCCGTTTGTCGGCGCCGGACGCCCGCAGCGAGCTGGTGCGTCTGGCGACGCGTCTGATCATCGAGGAGACGCTGGAGGCGGAGAGCCGCGACGCTCTTGGCCGGGATTACTACGAGCGCGGCGGCGATCCCCGCCGCGGCTATCGCAACGGCAACCGCACCGGGCGGATGAAGACCGCCGAAGGGGCGGTGGAATACACGGCTCCGCAGATCGCGGGCGGCGACGAGCCGTTCAGCTCGGAGATCCGTCCGCGGCTGAAGGGCCGGAGCGAGGCGCTGGAGGATCTTGCGGTGGAGATGCTGGCTCGCGGCCTCAGCGTGCGCGACATCGAGGACGCGTTCCGCAATGACGACGGCTCGCTTCTTCTCTCCCGCACCGCGGTCTCGGAAATCGGTGAGCGGCTGTGGCAGGACTATCAGGAGTTCGCCGTCCGCGATCTTGGCGGCTATGACATCGCCTACCTGTTCGTCGACGGCATCGCGGAGCGGATCCGCCCGGGCCAGCGGCGCGAGCCGGTCCTGGCCGCCTGGGGCATGACCCGCGAAGGAAGAAAGGTTCTTCTCCATCTCATGTCGGGCTCGAAGGAGGACTATGAGACGGTTTCCGCCTTCTTCCAGGACATGCGGGGCCGCGGCCTCGGCGATCCTCTGCTGGCGGTCTGCGACGGCGCGCCCGGCATCATCAAGGCGATCGAGACCTGCTTTCCGCGTTCGGAGCGCCAGCGCTGCCTGTTCCACCGCATGAGCAATCTCGCGGCCAAGGTCTCCAGGGAGGACGCATGGCCCGAGTTCCGCGAACAGGCCCGCGCCGCGTATCAGGCGCCGTCACGGGCCATTGCCCGCGGTCTCGCCGCCGACCTGGCCCGGAAATGGGAGAACGAGTTCCCGACCGCGGTGGCCTGCTTCCAGGATGACTTCGAGGCCTGCATCGCGCATCTGCGGATGCCGGTGAGACACCGCAAGGCGATCCGCACCACCAACCTGCTGGAGCGGCTGTTCGGCGAGGAGCGGAGACGCCTGAAGGTGATCCCCAACGCGTGGGGGGAAAAGGCGGTTCTCAAGCTGATGTTCGCGGCCATGACCCGGGCTTCGGAGAAATGGCGCCCGATCGCGGTGACCGGCTTCGAGCGGCGCCAGCTGGAGCAGGTCAGGAAGGATCTGGACGAGGAATACGAAAAGGCGAACGGGCCGCTCAACAGCCCGAAAACAGAGGCGCGCCTCTCCAAATTATCCAGCACTTTAGGGACTTGACCCCCGGGACTGGCGGGGGTTGACCACGCAGACGGTGAAGCCGCGGTCATGCAGGGACTGGAAGAGGGCCCTGTGCATCCGGCCGGTGGCCTCGATGACGGCCCGCTCCGCGCCGCCGTCCCTCAGGATGCGGGCGACCTTGCGGAAGCCGTCCCTGTCGTTGGCGGCGGTGTCGTCCCTGCCGCTGAGATGGATGTTGAGTGTCTTCTTGCTGACGTCGATTCCGGCGGCTACGATGGCCATGGTCTCCCGCTCCTATCCTCGCGATGATTCGGTTCTCGAACCCCAGGCATCCATTCAGGACCCGGGAGGCTGAAGGGAGGGCGGGCCGACCACGCTTGCCCACGGATCCGATGATCCAAGGCGGTTTCGGTCCGACCCGTCCTGCGGGGCCTGGCCCCGCTCCGCCGCCGCCAGGCCTGGCGGCGGCGGTCCCGGCACAGAAATGAACCGGAGAGGCGGCGGAACACAAGCGGCGGGTTTTCCACAGGAATCCGCCCCCCAACTTATCCACAGATGCCATGAGTCGTGCCGGGATTTGCCCTTGCGGATGATTCGATCCTCGGGAATGTTCAGGCATCAACATATTGTGGCAAGGAGCCGATGAACGACAACCCCTTGCCGAATGAAAGGAGAGACTGATGGTTGATGCATTCGCCCCCTTCACCGGGGAAGTTACAACGGTTCACGCGGCGCTGGAAGTCAGCGGAACGAGCTGGATCCTTGCGGTCGGCGATTCGACCGCCGCGTCGAAGGCCGGGGTCCACAGGTTGGCGCCGCATGACGTCAGTGGCCTTCTGGCGAAGCTCGGACAGGCGCGGGAGCGGGCCTGTGCCTCCGGCGGCGACGTCCGGGTGATGCTGGTCTACGAGGCGGGCTATGAGGGCTTCTGGCTTGCCCGGCGGCTTGAGGGCGAGGACCTGGAGGTGTTGGTCTGCGACCCCGCCAGCCTTGAGGTCGTCCGGCGCAGGAAGAAGGCGAAGACGGACCGGATCGACGCCCGCAAGATGGTGCGGGCGCTGCGGGCCTGGGACGGCGGCGACCGGGACTCGATGTCGCCGGTTCGGATCCCGACGGTCGAGGAGGAGGACGCGAAGCGGCTGCTGCGCCGGCGGGAGCGCCTGGTGAAGGAGCGGCTGCGGCTGGCGAACTCGGTCGCCGGTCTGCTCAGGCTGCACGGCGTGCCAGCCGGGAATCCGGCGGGGAAAGGGTTCCGCGCGCGCCTCGACGGGCTTGAGACGGGCTACGGCACGGAACTGCCGCCGGGGCTTCTGGCCGAGATCCGCGGCATCCTCGACCGGCTTGAGCTGGTCTGCGCGGAACTGAAGACGGTCGAGGCGGAGAAGGCTTCGGCGCTGAAGGTGTCGAAGGAGGCGCTTGACAGCCTTCCCCTGCCGGGCCCGGCTCCGGATCGCGCGCACTGCGCGGCGGCGCTCGTCCGGCTGCGCGGGATCGGCACGAACGACGCCCTGCTGCTGGGCGCCGAGCTGTTCTACAGGGACTTCCGCAACCGCCGGGAGCTGGCCAGCCTGGCGGGACTGGCGCCGGTCCCCTTCGCGAGCGGCGGCATCGACCACGATCAGGGAATCAGCAAGGCTGGCAGCCCGATGCTGCGCAGGCACCTGGTGCAGATGGCGTGGCGCTGGCTGCGCCACCAGCCGGACAGCTCTCTGTCGAAATGGTACCGGAATTACGTCAGCGCCCGCGACGGGCGGTCGCGCAGACGCGGGATAATCGCGCTGGCGCGCAAGCTGCTGGTGGCGCTGTGGAGATTCGCCACCTCCGGGCTGGTGCCGGAAGGCGCCGTCCTGTCGCGGGCCTGAGAGGAGGATAACGGACACCTGAACGCCCGGGCGGCCCGACGGGGCCTCCTGGGGAACCCGGGCAAGGCGTGTGACCGTGAGGTGGCATGGTTCGCCGCAGATGCGGCACCGTTCACACAGATGGGTCCCGCCTCCCGGAACGTCGCACCGCCCCGAATCGGGCATCATGGTCACGGGGCCGGTGACTGCCCGGCCAACCGAACCGGATAAGAGCATGGACGCGTCGTTGAGCGCGCCAGTGGACCGCGGCGTTCCGCCTGGAGCATCCCCGAATGGCGCCGAACCGTTCCGGCGACAGGGAGAACAGCAATGTGACGACGCGGGAAGACCGCTGCCGGACGCGCGGCGAATTCGGTCATGAAAAAAAGGCTTGACAATATGGGGCCTCATAAGAGCCACCTCCCTCGTTCAATTCTGATTCTCTGAACATACGAGGCGGTCGGGCGCCGCACTCATTCCCGGCATCGTCGCCGCTGCGCCGAAGCAACCGCCGCGCGGTTGACCGTTGGGCTTTTGCAGCCGGAGGCAACATTCGGCGCCCGGGGGATGTCAGGTGGCGTCCCGAAACAAAGGACAACCGTGTCCGCGGCCTGCGACGTCAGCGGCGCTTCCCTGGTCCGCTAATGGTTTGCGATGGTCTCGACGTGAAGCGTGAGCATTGATGAGCCCACGAACCGATCCGCCGGAAAACACCCGAAATGCGCCTTGCCAGGGTTGGGTAAGATCTGGTGCCCGCTGAGGGATTTGAGCCGCATGCCGCGCAAGGCGATCATCTCGCCATAGGCGGTCGTCTTCTCGACGGCTCCCTCCTGGCAGGCGGCGGGGACTTCCGCGAATCGGGATCCCGGCCATTCATTGATGCCATCCGCCGCCCACCCCGGCACCGGACCTGTTGAAACTGCGATTTGAAATGTTATAACATTGAATGTCAATGCCGCGAGACAAGAACATGCGATGAAGAAATCTGCGACCCGACCCACGCCCTGCACCGATCCGGAATGCTGCGGGCGACACTCGCCACGCGAAAGAGTCGCGCTGGCGGAATCGATTTGCGAAGGGCGCGGCGTGCAGATGACCGCGCTGAGGAGGCGTGTCCTGGAGCTGCTTTGGGCAAGCGGTCGGCCAATGGGCGCCTACGAACTGATTGAAGCGGTGAGCCTCAGAGATTCGCGTCCGGTCGGGCCGCCGACCGTTTACCGGGCACTTGAGTTCCTGATGGCGCAAGGCCTCGTTTCCAGGATCGAAAGCCTGAACGCCTTCGTCCCGTGCGTCCATCCCGAGCGCGACCACGATTGCCTCTTTTTTATCTGCGGCGGCTGCCGGGCATCGGTCGAGCTGGAGGATCCGCGGATCGGAGGACTGCTTGCCGAGAGCGCCGCCCAGCTCGGGTTTGTTGCGATTCGCCGCACAGTCGAGGTCGAGGGCACCTGCGCGCGGTGCGCGGAAGCCAGCGCGGCGTAGGCGGAAACGAAGAGCCGCACCCATGGAAAACCAGTCTCCGGATAGACCTCCGATGAGGCGGGGCGTGCGGACGTGGCACACAGCTTCGATCGGGCTGATGCCGCTCGGCGCCGGCCTCCGGCTGCTCGCGGCGGCGCTGATTGTCGCCGCGCTCTGGGGCGGGTTCTTCTGGGCGACCTCCTCGTTTGGGTGAACATGAACCACGCCATCGAATTCCAGGACCTGACTCTCGGCTACGATAAGAATCCTGCCGTTCTCAGTCTCTGCGGCACGATCGCGGAGGGCAGCCTGACCGCAGTCGTCGGACCCAACGGGGCCGGCAAATCCACAGTGCTGAAAGGGGTGAACGGCACGCTTCGCCCGCTCGCAGGGCGGATCGCCTTCGGCGGGCTCGCAAGGGAAGACATTGCCTACCTGCCGCAGCAATCTGACGTCGACCGGTCCTTCCCGATCGCGGTCGACGACCTCGTGGCGATGGGCCTCTGGCGGGCGATCGGAGGCTTTGCGGGCATGCGTGCCAGTCACCGCGCGCGTGTTGCAGATGCGATTTCTGCGGTCGGCCTCGAAGGTTTTGAAGGGCGCCCGATCGGGTCGCTGTCCGGCGGACAGGTGCAGCGCGCGCTCTTTGCCCGCCTGCTGCTGCAGGACGCGCGGCTCGTTCTGCTTGACGAGCCCTTCACCGCGGTCGACGCGAAAACGATGGCGGACCTGATCGGCGTCGTGCGGCGCTGGCACAGCGAAGGCCGGACGGTGCTCGCCGTCTTACACGACTTCGACACAGTGCGGGCCCATTTCCCCCGCACTCTGATGCTGGCGCGCGAACTCGTTGCCCATGGACCCACGGCACAGGTGCTGACGGCGGAAAACCAGTTCCGCGCGCGCCAGATGTGCGAGGCCTGCGCCGGACCTCCGCATACTTGCGGGCGAAGCGCTGCATGATGTGGGACATCCTCGTCCAGCCTTTCGCCGATTTCGGCTTCATGCGGCGCGCCCTGATGGGCTGCATCGCGATCTCGGTCGGCGCGACACCAGTCGGGGTTTTCCTGATGCTGCGCCGCATGAGCCTGACGGGAGATGCAATGGCTCACGCGATCCTGCCGGGCGCGGCCGTCGGCTACCTGGTCGCGGGCCTCTCGCTCGGGGCGATGACCGTCGGCGGGCTGATCGCGGGCATGGCTGTGGCTCTGCTGGCAGGTTTCGTGACCCGCGCCACGGTGCTGCGCGAGGACGCGAGCCTGGCGGCGTTTTACCTGATCTCTCTGGCTTTGGGCGTGCTGATCGTGTCCACCCGGGGCAGCAATGTCGACCTGATGCGTGTGCTCTTCGGGACCGTGCTGGCGCTCGGCGACGACACGCTGGTCCTTCTGTGTTCCATCACGAGCCTCTCGGTCCTCACGCTGGCCGCCCTGTTCCGGCCGCTCGTCCTCGAATGCGCCGACCCGCAGTTCCTGCGCTCGGTCAGCGGGCTCAGCAGCGTTACGCATTTTACGTTTCTCGCACTCGTCGTGCTGAATCTCGTGGCCGGATTTCACGCGCTCGGAACGCTGATGGCCGTCGGAATCATGATCCTTCCCGCCGTCGCCGCGCGTTTCTGGGCGGTTGGCATCGGCGCAATGATCGCCACGGCGATCTTGGTTGCGATGCTCTCGAGCCTGAGCGGCCTTCTGCTCTCGTATCACTTCAGCCTGCCTTCCGGGCCGGCGATCATTCTTGTCGCGGGTCTTGCCTACGCGCTGTCCCTTGTCTTCGGCCCGGTCGGCGGTCTCGCCGTGCGGACTTTCCCGCGCCGCTATCCCGAAACATGAAAGGAAAGGTTTCCATGAAAGGAAAGGTTTCCATGCACAAAAAAGTGGTTTCTTTGCACTCTCGCAGATTCATTTTGAAATCGACTACTGCCCTCATCGCCCTGACTCTCGCCGCTCCGGCCGCCGCGCAGTCCCGCCGTCCGATCTCGGTGGTCGCCACTTTCTCAATCCTCGGCGACATGGTGAAGCGCATCGGCGGAGAGCAAGTCGCCGTCAAGACACTCGTCGGCCCCGATGGGGATACGCATGTTTATCAGCCGACTCCAGCCGACGCGCGGGCCGTCAGCGAAGCTAAGGTCCTGTTCGTCAACGGCCTCCAGTTCGAAGGCTGGCTGGACCGTCTGATCGACGCCTCCGATTTTGATGGCATTCGCGTGGTGGCGACCGAAGGGATCGAACCGATTGCGTTCGCAGACGAGCGCGAAGGCCACGACGAGCACGATGAGCACGACGAAGAAGCCGGGCATGATCAAGATGACGAGGCCGAGGACGGCCATGATCACGACCGCGACGAGCATGCTGGGGAAGGCGACCGCCGCCATCACCATGGGGTTTTCGACCCGCACGCCTGGCAGAGCCTCGGCAACGCCTTGACCTATGTCGAAAACATCACTGCCGCGCTGGCGCTGGCCGATCCCGCGAACGCAGCCGAATTCCACCAGAACCGAGCGGCTTTCGTCGCCGAAATTGAGGCGCTTGATGCAGAAATCCGCGAAATCTTGGCAGGCCTGCCCGCCGAACGCCGCATCGTCGTGACCTCGCACGAAGCGTTCCAGTATTTCGGCCGCGATTATGGGCTGACCTTCCTGTCGCCCCAGGGAATCAGCACGGAGTCGGAGGCTTCCGCAAAGGATGTCGCCCGCCTCATCCGCCAGATCCGTGAACAGGGCATTCGTGCCGTCTTCATTGAAAATATCGCGGACCACCGCCTCTTGGAGCGCATCGCCGAAGAGACGGGAGCTGCCATCGGCGGCACGCTTTATCCGGGCGCGCTGTCCGGCCCCGACGGTCCGGTGCCGACCTACCTCGACATGATGCGGCACAACGCGATAACGCTCGCGCATGCGCTGAATCCGTAAGGCTCGGCGCAGCCCTCGAAAGGCAGGCCGCCGGACTTCCTGGAATGAATGGGACAGTCCGGCGCGCCGAACTTAGGGTCGTTTCGCAAACAGTGCCCTCTGCCAGCATCTGCGAACTGGGCAGAGGCGGATGAGCGCTGTTGAACGGCTTGAGGCATTGAAGGAGAAGATGCCGCGAATCGGATCTCCGTTGCCGTTCTCACAGGCTGTCTCGGCTCCGCAATGCAGCGCCTCTGAACCGCTTCCTGACCGGGGCGCGCGGCAAAAAACATGCCGTGGTCCCCAATGAGCTTGGCAAAAACGGCATCGAAAGCGAACTTGTGGTCAACTCTGGCGAGGGCGTGTCCGCGATGAACAGCGGCTGCAGCCGCTGCAAATTGCGCAGACACACTCAGTTGACGGTCCTGCCAGGGCAACCTACATTCATACTATGAGTTTTGGATCTTGAAGCGCTCTTTTGAGCCTGCTGACGCGGGTTGTGTGACCGGCGAAGTCAGCTAAGGCCCGGCTTCTGCGCCAACTGGGAGGTTGTCGATTGGTTGCAGCATTCCTGATCGCCTCCACCGGTTTCTTTGAGTTTTTCTGGATGTCATTCCTGCTGCTCGCCCCGATGCTGCTGCTCGGGCTGTTGCTCGGCGGTTTGATTCATGTCCTGATATCCCGCGATGCGATCCTTCGCTGGCTCAGCCACGACAGCCTCAAGTCGGTCAGCATCAGCTCAGCCCTCGGCGTGCCGGTGCCGCTCTGCAGTTGCTCGGTCGTGCCGGTGGTCGCGGAGATGCGGCGGAAAGGCGCCTCGCGCTCCGCCTGCATGTCTTTCCTGATCACCGCGCCGGAGACGGGGGCCGACTCGATTCTGGTCACCAACGCCTTCTTCGGATTTATCGCGGCAGTGATTCGGCCTTTCATCAGCTTCCTGACTGCGGTCGTCGCCGGAATACTCTGCATCGGCCGCATTCGGGACGGCCAGGGCGAATCGGCCGTGGACGGCCGGCTTTCTGAATCCGGTTGCTGCCATTCTGGCGGGAGTGACCGCGGCGAGCATCAGCCCCTCATTCCCGGTCAAAACGACTGCTATGTCAGCCTTATCCAGGTGCGGGAAGCCGCAGTCCGCTGGCTGGACCGGTTTGCCGCTCTTGTCAGGGACAGGATGTGCGCATTTTGGTTCAAACCCGAATTCCGCCATGCTGAATTGGCGGCGCGCGGACGGCGGGCCGGGACGGCCACAGACCCTGATCTTCCCAGTTTCTCGACGATTGTCACGCATGTGTTTCGCTACGGCTTTGTTGAAATTGCCGATGACATCCTGTTCTCGCTTCTGGTCGGCATTGCCCTCGGCGGGCTGCTCTTTCTGGCGATCCCGGACGACCTCATGGCGAACGGACACGCACGATGGCTGTCCTATCCAGCTGTGATTCTTGTCGGCGTCCCGCTGTACATCTGCGCCTCGGCCAGCACCCCGATCGCCGCGGCAATGGTTGCCAAGGGATTCAGTCCCGGAGCAGCCCTGATCTTTCTCATGACCGGACCGGCGACAAATGCCGGAACCATCGCCATTATCATGAACCAGTTCGGTTCACGTTTTGTTTTCATTTACGTTGGCTCTGTCATCGCGGTCACTCTTATTCTCGGTATTCTGATCGACATCCTTATCCTCGCCACCGGTTATTCACTTACGGTGAATCTGCAGGCTTCAGACAATCCGCCCGTCCAGTTCCTGCAATGGGCCGGCGCTCTCATCCTGTTCGCGCTCATTTTCTGGCGGTTCAAGGCGGGCGCGCTCAAGAGCGGCTGGCAGCAAATGCTGCAGAACATGCTTCCGCTTTTCCGCACTTGGGGTCAGGCGCGGCGCCGGCTGACACGCAGCCGGTAGGCGCGATGGCATGTCCGCTGCAAGACCCCGGTTTTGGCGGAATCAACGGAGGGCGCGCAAGGCCGCCGTGACGACGGGACTCACAAAAGGGATTTCGGCCGCGGCAGCGACGATGGGCGGCCCGCCGGGCGCATCGAACCAAAGTGAACCCTAAAGGCCGTGCGTCCTGCTGGCGATTCCAATCAGCGAGGCGGCCAGGGACATCAGCTCCGGGGCGGGCGAATTGGACCGCGCCGCCGCCGCCGGGATGATGGCGAGAGCAACGAAGGGCAGCATCCCGGCAACCTTCATGCCGGCGGTCACGCCTAAAGTAGGCGAGGACGGCGAGCACAACACGCCGCAGCCTCAAATCAATTTGAGGCCGTCTTCCGACTCCCCAAGTATTGCGCCAATCAAAAACCGGTGAGATCGTTCCGGTGGCCGCTCGCTGACACTGGCAGCACAACAAGGCCGAGGGCCAGCGAGGTGTGGGAAAAAACGCCCGGCAGGGAATCCGGGCCGAGCAGCGAATCTCTTTCGAGAAGAATCTTGACCAGCGCAGCTGCGGCAGTGACGGCGAACACGCCGATTCCGAGTCGATTGCCCAGGACCGCCCCCGGCGACACGCCGAGCAAAGCCAGGTGCGCTATCGTGTCGCCGAAATGCGCCATTCGCCCCCACAGCAGCGCACAGCCCTCCGGGGCGACGACGAACGACGCGCCCTCTGATGTCAAAAGAGGCCCGCACGAAAAAGCCATCCGGCGGCGGCGGCGCTCTCAAGGGGTCGCCGGAACACCTTCGTCGCGCCGGGCCACGATGGCGCCAATGATCCGGTCCAGTTCCGCTTCTCCGGTGAAGCCGCGCCCCCGTGCCGGTTCATCCAGGATCAGTTGGCTCGGCAGGCGCATCAACGCCCGTGCCGGAAGAACGCGCTGGAACTCGCCGCCCGATTGATTGGTGACCCGCGCCCGCGTCCTCACGCGCCTCGGCGGCCGCCGCAAACGGCGACCGCCGCGCGGTCAGCCGCATCAGCCGCTCCACTGTCAGCGGAAACGTTGGGCCGAAATGGATCCGCTTTGGAACATTGCCGAAGCGCGCCGCCGCCAGGCCGCACGCAGTTCCCGCGTGCGGCTTCTTGATGCCAAAATGACCTGCACAAGCGTCGGCGTCCCGGCCAAATCCGGGCCGATCAGAGTCGCAGTCTCGCCTTCCGCCGCGCTGATGCCGGCATCCCGGAGCAGCCAGCAGCCGCCGCGCCGTGCCAACGGACCGTTTCCGGCGCCGTTTTCGCAATCATCGCGATCCCAGATTACAATGGCGCAGAAACCGCTTATCCGGGCGGCGGGCGGGGCTGCCGCGTTACCTCTGACGCATCGATCATCCCGGCGCGGCAAATGTCAGCGCGAATCCGCCGCATCCGCCGCCGCCGTCTTCTGGACGCAATTCGTTCCCTGGGGTATGAATCCGCCATGGAAAGGAAACCTCGGGCAGCGGTCAAACCAACCAAGAGTCAAGGGCCGGCAAAAACGGCGGATGAGCGTCTAAAGTCGGCGTTGAAAGCCAATCTCAGGCGCCGGAAACAGCAGCTTCGGGAACGCAGCGAAGATGCGCAAAAGAGGCAGGACGGGCGATTTGGAATCGATTGAGCTCAGGGGCGGAAACCCGCTTCACGGAACAATTTCCATCGCGGGCGCGAAAAACGCCTGTCTGGCGCTTATGCCGGCGGCTCTCCTGACAGAGCAGCCGCTGACCCTCACCAACACGCCCAGACTTTCCGACATCGCCACCATGACCCGGCTGCTGCATTCCATCGGGGTCGAGGTCCGGTCGCTGCAGGATGGGCGCGTTCTGACCATGAGCGCGCACAGGCTGGTCAACCGCAAAGCTGACTACGAAATTGTGCGGAAGATGCGGGCGTCGATTCTCGTGCTGGGCCCGCTGCTTGCCCGTTCGGGACGCGCGGCTGTGTCTTTGCCCGGAGGCTGCGCCATCGGCGCCCGGCCAGTCAATCTTCACCTCCAGGCCTTCGAAAGCATGGGCACAAAGATTGATCTGCGCGACGGCTATATCCACGCTTCCGCAAATTCGGGGCTGCAGGGCGCGGAGGTTGAGTTTCCGTCTGTTTCCGTCGGAGCGACGGAGAATGTTCTCATGGCGGCGGCTCTGGCCAATGGGGCAACGCGGATCCGCAATGCCGCCCGCGAGCCCGAGGTCATCGATCTGGCAGACTGCCTGCGCAGGATGGGCGCGCAGATAGAAGGTGACGGCACAAGTGTGATCACAGTCGAAGGTGTGCCGTCGCTTTCGGGCGCCACGCATATGGTGATTCCCGACCGGATCGAACTCGGAACATACATGCTGGCCGCGGCAATCACCGGCGGCGATTTGACCCTGGAGGACGGGCGGCTGGACCTGGTCAGCGCCTTCGCCGAAAAGCTTGCGGCGGCCGGCGTTCTCATTGAAGAGACAGACTCCGGAATACGCGTCAGGCGAAAAGAAGAGCGCTTGCGGGCGGTCGATGTTGTCACCGCGCCCTACCCGGGATTCCCGACCGATCTTCAGGCCCAGATGATGGCAGCGATGGCCACTGCCCGAGGCTCCAGCCATTTGGAGGAGCGAATCTTCGAGAATCGGTTCATGCACGCGCCCGAATTGATGCGGATGGGGGCAAAAATCGGGATTTCGGGCGGCAGCGCGCTGGTGAAAGGCGTCAAATCACTGCGCGGCGCGCCGGTCATGGCGACAGACCTGCGGGCATCGGTCTCCCTGGTGCTGGCCGGTCTTGCCGCCCGCGGTCTCACCACCGTGAACCGGGTCTACCACCTTGACCGGGGCTATGAGCGGATCGAGCAAAAACTGTCTGCCTGCGGAGCTGACATACGGAGAATCGGCTGATGGCGGATGCGAAGTTTGAAGATGCCGCCGGGACCGCGCTGCGCCTCCGGGCCTGCGATGCCGACGACCTCCGCGTTGTCTCCATGTTTGTCCAGGATGCGGTTTTTCACAAAGCGGAGACCAGTTGGGACAAACGGCGGCGCGAATTCGCTGTTCTTCTCAGCCGGTTCAGGTGGGAATCGGCGCCCCAGGCGGAAAAAAAAGTGTCCGGGCTCAAGCGCGTCCGCGCCGTGTTGAGAGTCGCCGACATTCTCAGCCTGTCGTCTGTGGATTTCGCCGGTGAGACAGCTCCAGACGCTTTTTCCATTCTGGAACTCGCGTTTGAGTCTGGCGACGGCGGCGCCGGCAGACTGGTCATGATTCTATCCGGGGACCGTGAAATCGCGTTCGAAGTGGAGTGCATTGAAGTCTCGCTGACCGACGTCTCTTCCCCCTACCCCGCAGTTTCGCGCAGCCCGCCAGACCACGGCTGATCACATGACGGCAGTCCGCCTGAAAGCCAGCGATCCGACTTTTGAGGCCGAATTCAGACGCCTTGTTGCGTCCAGGCAGAGGCTGGGCGCCGAAATCCGGAATCGGGCAGAATCCATCATTGAAGATGTTCGGCGGCGAGGCGACGTGGCGCTCATCGAACTGACCCGCAGGTTTGATGGGTTTGACCTTGCCGCCGACGCGATCCGCCTCAGCCGCGATCGGATTGATCGGGAAATCGCCGAAGTGCCGGCGGATCTTCGCCTAGCGATGGAAACCGCCGCTGAACGCATCGAAGCCTACCATCGCCGCCAGTTGCCGCGGAATCGATTGAACCGCGGTTCGGACGGCGGTCGGCTCGGCTGGCGGTGGACGGCTATCGACTCTGTGGGCATCTATGTTCCCGGCGGCACTGCGTCGTATCCATCGTCGGTCTTGATGAACGCGGTCCCGGCAAAAGTCGCCGGTGTCAGCAGGATCGCCATGGCGGCGCCGGCGCCCGGAGGAAAAATCAGCCCGCCTGTTCTTCTTGCGGCACGGCTGGCCGGCGTTGACACGATCTTTCAAATCGGCGGCGCGCAGGCGGTCGCCGCGTTCGCGTACGGCACCGAGTCGGTTGCCCGGGTGGACAAGATCACCGGGCCCGGCAACGCCTTCGTCACCGCCGCCAAAAGGCTGGTGTTCGGGGATGTCGGCATAGATCTGGTCGCCGGACCCTCAGAGGTCGCCATCATCGCCGACCGAACCGCCAACCCGGAATGGATCGCCGCTGACCTTCTTGCGCAGGCGGAGCATGACGCCGACGCGCAGGCGCTGCTGATGACCGACTGCGGCGGCTTTGCGGACGCAGCTTCAGCCGCAATTGAGCGTCAGCTTGTCGAACTTCCGCGCCGCGATATCGCTGCCGCCAGCCTGACACGGCATGGAGCCGTGATCGAGGCCGGAGATCTCGGCCAAGCCGCAGAACTGGCAAACCGGATCGCGCCGGAACATCTTCAGCTCTGCGTTTCCGAACCGGGGAAGCTGCTCGACAGCATCCGTCATGCCGGCGCGGTGTTTGTCGGTCCGTGGTCGCCGGAGGCCGTCGGTGACTATGTCGCCGGCCCGAACCACGTCTTGCCGACGATGGGAACAGCCCGCTTTGCTTCGGGGCTTTCTGTGCTAGATTTCCTGAAACGGACAACCGTCACTGAGCTCTCAAGGGAAACATTTGCCGAGATCGCGCCGGCGGCGCAGTCACTCGCGGCGGCAGAAGGATTGGCAGGACATGCGGCTTCACTCAGCATTCGTCTTGATGCTTTAAAACAGGCGCAAAATGACTGATACAGACCGTATTTCGGAAATCGAGATCGACAATCTGAACGAACGCGCGGTCGCCGCTGAGATCATTCAGGAGCGGAAAGTCGCGGTCTTTGATCTGTGCTCGGGAAACAGTTTTTCCATTGTTCCGCGCGGCGGGCGCGAACCGCCTGCGGGTCCCTACAAACTGCGGTTATGCATCCAGGAAAACCATGCGGTGTTCGACATTCGGACCGAGAGTAACAGCAAAATACTCGAACTCATACTGTCGCTGACGCATTTCCGGGAACAGCTGCACGCGTATCGCACGATTTGTCGCCAGTATTTCGATGCGGTCCGCAGCCGGCCGAGGGATGACATCGAACAGTTCGACAAAATTCGCCGCACAATTCACGATGAAGGCGGGAGAAAGCTTCAGGAGCGGTTCACGGGACGGGTCGAAGTCGATCTGGACACGGCGCGGAGACTGTTCACGCTGCTGCATGCCGCGCAGCCGACGCGATAGGTGACCTGGTGGCGCCCTGGCTGCCGACTTCTATGCTGTTTTGCTGCGACTTTAACGCTGTCCGCTCGCCGATGGCCGAAGGCATCATGAAGCAGCTCTACGGGCAACGGGTCTATGTCCAGTCCGCCGGCGTGCGCAGTGAATTGGAAGTGAATGGGTATGCCGTCGCGGTGTGCCTGGAAATTGGCGTCGAACTGGCGCGCCACCGCGCCCGCGCAATTCATGAGATGCGCGATCTGGGAGATGATCTGGCGAGTTTTGAGATGATTGTCGCGCTCTCGCCGGCGGCACAAAAGGTCGCCAGCGAATACACCCGGTACTTTTCCCTTGATCTGGAATATTGGCCGGTGCTCGACCCGACTGGAATGGGTGAAAGGCGCGATGAAAACCTGGTGTTTTTCCGCCAGACGCGTGACCAGATCAAACAACAGATCATTGATCGTTTCGGCCAGCCGGGGCAATAATTCCTGTTTTTCTGATCCGCGCCGGCAATTGGCTTGGCGGTTTTCGGACAGACTTCAGCCCTTGCCGCAATCTGACCGCCGCCTTCCTGCGGGCTTGCCGATCCGCCCGCCGTCTGCCAATGGAGTCTTGCCGTGACCCGGGGTCGGGCGGCGCTGCCGGAATTCCTTATGACGTCGAATGCCGTGCCATCCCGAACGATGCAGAGCGGTCTGCTGATCACCGGATCAATGGTGATCATAGGGCTGATTGACAACTTTGTTCCGATCATTGCCGCCGAGGCCGGCATCTGGCAGTTTCACGCGTTTCGGTCACTCATCGCAACGCCATTCATTGTGCTGCTGGTGGTCGCCCGCGGCCGCCCTCTGCGACCGCTGCGCCCATGGGTGGTGGCCATTCGTTCGATTCTGATCTCGGTATCGATGCTGCTTTACTTTGGCTCGCTTGCTCTCATGCCGATCGCCGAAGCCGGCGCGGGCCTGTTCTCATCGCCGATATTTGTGCTGATTTTTTCCGTGCTCCTGTTTCGGACGCGTGTCGGAATTTGGCGTGTGTCGGCGGTGCTTGCCGGTTTCGGCGGTGTGCTGCTTGTTCTGAAACCCAATTTCACTGATCTGGATATTTTCGTGCTCTTCCCGCTCTTCGCCGGAGCCTTCTATGGAATCAGCCAGTTGATAACGCGGCACTATTGTTCACAGGAAGACACCTTCGTGATCCTGGCGGCGTTTTTCATCGCGATCGGGGTTGCCGGAATCGCCGGGCTGTTCGTTTTCACCCTGTGGCCGGCACCGGATGCATGGCTGCAGTCGGCGCCGTTTTTCACCCAAGGCTGGGTCACCCCTACGAAGTCGTTTCTGTTTTGGACGTGTGTGCAGTCACTCGGTTCGCTGATCGGCGTTGCTGGACTGGTCCGCGGCTACCAGATGGCCGACCCGACTTATCTCGGAGTCTTTGAATACAGTTTTCTGCTTTTCGCCGGCTTCTGGGGATGGGCGCTGTGGCAGCAAATACCCGATGCGGCAGCACTTGCAGGCATAGCGGCGATCATTGCCGCCGGTGTTGCGATCACCCTCAGATCACGCGGCGAGCGAACACTCTGAGACCCGTCTCCCAGGGTCAGTCGCGCTCCCGCGTTCGTCTCAGGACAGAAGCCGCCATGCCCATCGAAATCACGATCATCACCGCTGAAACGAGAAACGGCGCGCCCGGCAGGTAGACCACAGCGCCGGATTTCACGAACTCGTAGAAAATCGCCGTCATGATCAGCGGCGAGACAATCACCGCAATCGAGTTCACGCTTGCCATGACACCCTGCAGTTCGCCCTGCTGGTTGTCGAAAGCTGTGCGCGACATGATTCCCTGCAGCGCCGGCAGCGCAACCCCGCCAAGCGATCCGATTGGAATGAGCGCAAATGCCTGCCACGTTTCGGTGGCAAACCCATATCCGACAAAGCTGATCAATTCGAACAACAATCCGAACAGCAGCGTCTGGCCCTCGCCGAGGCGGCGCAGGACAAACCGGATGACCCAACCCTGGACAAATGCGATCGCGAGGCCGTAGGCGGCAAGTGACAGTCCGATCATGCGCGGCTCCCAGCCGAAACGCTCGGCCGCATAGAATGACCAGATCGCCGGATAGGCCGTGAAGGCGATCTGCAGGAGCAGCAGCACAGTCAGCAGCGCGCGCAGCCCGGGAAGCGCGCCAATCTGCATCAGACCGCCGACCGGATTGGCGCGTTTCCATTCAAACGGCCGGCGGATCTTTTCGGTCACTGTTTCCGGCAGCACGAAGAATCCTAGGACCATATTTGCAAATGAAATTACGGCCGCGGCGTAGAATGGCGCCCGCGTTCCGAACTCTGCAAACACCGCGCCAAACAGCGGGCCGAGAATGAATCCGATGCCAAAGGCAGCGCCGATGAGACCGAAATTCTGGGCCTTTTCTTCCGGTTTGGAAATGTCCGCGATGTAAGCCGCGACAGTGGCTTGCGTCGAAGCGGTGATCCCGCCGATGATCCGTCCAATCAACAAAAGCCAGATCGTGTGGGCCACGCCCATGACAAGGTAATCGAGGGCCATGAAAAACAGCGACACCAAGAGCACAGGCCGGCGGCCGAAACGGTCAGAGAGATTGCCGATTGTCGGGCTGCAGAGGAACTGCATGACGGCAAATGACGACGCCAGAATTCCGCCCCACACCGCCGCCGAACCCAGATCTCCGGCTCCCACATCAAGGATCAGATCCGGCATCACCGGCGCGATGATGCCGATCCCGATGGCGTCGATCACCACCGTCAACAACACAAAGATCAATGGCAGCCGCCGGCTCATGATCAGAATTCCCTGAAACTAGGCAAGGCGGCGTGCATTGCACTGGCAGTGAGAAAATATCAATCAAAAAGCATTCGGCGCACTGCTGCCGGTGTCTGCGGCAGCAAAGACTGCACTGCGCGGATTGTCCTGTGTTTGCGCCCGAAATTCGGCTTGCGCGGCGGTGCCGCTGACGAGGACGGGCCGGTTACGGACAATCAATTGGATCACATTGCGTGACCCGTCGTGCCCGGCCGTCCACGCCGCCGTCAGGTTTTCAAGGGCGCGCCCCCCAAAAACCTGTTTTCCTCCGAATAGCTGACGGGTTCCTGCTGCATTTCCAGATGCAGCCGGTTGCCTGACCAAGCGTGCGCCCGCGCCAGATCTTCGTCGAACGCAATGCCGAGCCCGGGCAGATCGGGCGGCCTGACAAACCCTTTCTCCCACCTGATCGTGTTGCCGGTCAGCCGCAGATGAAATGCGCCGCCGGTTTCGATCGTCTCCAGCAGCAGCAGGTTTGGCAGGGTGGCGGCAAGCTGAATGCTCGCCGCCCATTCAACCGGACCGGCATAGAGATGCGGCGCCATTGCCGCGCCGAAACATTCCGCAACCGCAGCGATCTTTTTGCCTTCGAGAATGCCGCCGCATCTGCCGAGCGCCGGCTGAAGAATGGCGGCCGCGCCGGCGCGCAGCACCGCTCCGAACTCGGCTTTCGTGCTCAGCCGCTCACCGGCGGCCACAGGCATCCGGACCGCGCGCGCCACTTCGGCCATGGCAGCGATATTGTCCGGCGGCACCGGCTCTTCGAACCAGAGCGGATCAAATTCCTCCAGACGCCGGCCGAGTCTGACAGCGCCGGCTGCTGTGAACTGGCCATGCGTGCCGAACAACAGGTCGGCCAGTGCGCCCACCGCTTCCCTGATCTTGCGGCAGAACGCGGCAGACCGCTCAATGTCGCTCATTGAGGGCTGGTGGCCGCCAAAAACCGTGTACGGACCGGCTGGGTCGAATTTGACTGCGGTGAATCCCTGCCCGACCATTCTGGCGGCGCACTCCGCCGCCCGGTCAGCATCGTTCCAAAACCCGGCGCCATGTGCGGCCGATTCCGGGTAGAGGTAACTGTAGGTTCGGATGCGTTCATTGATCACTCCGCCGAGCAGCGCGTGAACCGGCCGGCCGCGCGCTTTGCCGACAATGTCCCAGCAGGCGATTTCAAGGCCCGAAAAGGCCCCCATGACGGTCAAATCCGGGCGCTGGGTGAATCCCGACGAATAGCAGCGGCGAAACATCAGTTCGACCTGTTCCGGGCTGACGCCCTGCATGTGCCGCTCGAACACATCGGTAATGACCGGCCGCATGGCTTCCGGTCCGACCGAGGCGGCGTAGACCTCGCCATAGCCAGTGATCCCGTTGTCAGCCGTCAGCTTGACAAATGTCCAATACCGGCCGCCCCAGCCCGGCGGCGGCGGCTCAACAATAAAGATTTCAAGATCCCGGAGGCGCATGGCGGCGCACGCTCAGAAGACAATGATGTTGCGGCGCGCCTTTCCTTCAACAGTGTTCTGCACGGCCTCGTTGATGCGTTCCAACGGATATCTCCCAGTGATCAGCTCATCGAGTTTCAGCCGCTTCTGCGCGTACATGTCAAGGAGCCAGGGGATGTCGCGGCCCAGAACGGTGTCGCCCATGGCTGAGCCGATCAGGCTTCGGCTCATGAAGGAAATGTTCAACGGTTCAAGCTCGAATGTCTCTCCGGCCGGCGGCATTCCGACGACCACGACACTGCCGCCCTTGCAGATGTAACGCATCGCCTGGCCACAGACTGCCGCCGATCCGACTGCGACCAACGCATAGTCCACGCCGCGCCCGCCGGTGAGACGGCGGACCTGCCGGTGTGGCTTTTCGGAAGTGGCCAGGACGCCGTGTGTGGCGCCGAACTCTATCGCATCGGCGAGCTTTTCTTCCACTATGTCCACTGCGATGATTTTCGAGGCGCCGCAGATTTTGGCTCCCTGGATTGCGTTCAGTCCGACACCGCCGGCGCCGATCACCGCGACAGTAGAGCCGGGCGGGATCCGGGCCGTATTGACCGCCGCGCCAACGCCGGTGATCACACCGCAGGACAGCAGGCAGGCGATGTCCATCGAAATTGAGTCGGGAATTCGTGCAATCTGTGTCTGGTCCACCACGGTGCGTTCGGCAAACGCGCCGGTGGAATGCCCTTGCAGCAGCGGCGATCCGTCGCTCATCGTGAACGGGCTGTCTGTCGGATCCTTGGGAGCCTCGCAGCGGGTCAGCAGTCCATTTGAACAATTGACACATGCGCCACAGGAACGGATCAGCGTCACGAGAACCCTGTCGCCCTTTGACCAGCCGGAAACTCCGGCGCCAACCTGGACAATTTTGCCGGCCGCTTCGTGGCCAAACACCGCTGGAAGCGGGACGGCCCAGGCTCCTTCCATATAGTGAATATCCGAGTGGCAGACGGCGCAGGTTTCGATTGCGACTTCCACCTCGCCGGGACCGGGCGGCGCGAGATTGAAATCTTCAATCGCGAGCGGTTTTCCGAACTCTTTGCAGACGGCTGCGCGCATCTTGTGACTCCCTAATGAAATGACCGATGACTATGTCCGTTAGAACCGCGCCGCTGACAAGTCGTATTCAGTGGTGTGAGCAAATGAAGCTGTTCCGGAAAATGGCTGTGCAAAGGCCGCCGTTGGTCACATTTCCGGCAAGATCTGGAATGGGCAAACCGCGCTCACAAATCCGCGCTGTTAATCGGAATTGTCGGCCGGATGTCTCGCGCATGGACCCCGCCCGGCGCCGTCGCCAAGGAGAAATCGGACTCTAGCCGCCGGCCGTATCGTCGTGAAATCGGTCATGAGACTGAGCGGCCGGCCCATTGTCAAACGGTTCGCGTTGCCGCTGATCGGATACCCGTGAGCAGTAGAAGGCACTGCGAACGAGGCTTGGCGCTGAACATCAATTGTCTGAAGCAGCTGCCAGGCCAAAGCGGAATTTCCCTGGTCGGATACTGAACACAATTGAGTCCTCGCCACTGCGCTTGCCGGAAATGCCGTGATGATGACCAATCTCACGCCGCACAGGTCTACGGACAATGTATCGGGTGTGATCCGATGTACGGCGGACCCTCGCTTCAGTTCACCACAGGTCGGCGAGTACGGACCGGGCGAAGCCTCATTCCTTGGAAGAAGCAAAGTCCGGCCGGGCGACATCATAACGGACTGGCGGAAATTCGCAGCGATCCGCAAATCCGCATGCCTTTGTCCAAAATCGACCGGACCTGGCTTCAGCACGACAAGGAGTGGTTTCAGCATCTGGAAATGCAATTGGACCTGGCCCGATAGCAAGCTGCACTGAAAACCGTCTGTTCCAGCATCCCTGTGACGTTTGGGTTCAGCAGCACGCTGGAGAACCCGATCAAGCCGCCGCGGCTTTGCCCAGGGCGGTAAGCGGCGCATAGAAGGAAATCGGGATTTCTGTATATCCGGAATCCGAAACCTGAATCTTTGGCTGTCGCGCATTGTATCAATTTAGACGGAATTCATGCACAGGACGTTCGATATTGAATCAGCGCAAATACCTTCTCACGCGCAATTCGCTGTCAGCCCGGCGCGAAATGCGGATCACGCCATTCCAAGTCAGTTTGGCAACTTTTGATGCCGATTGTTCCCGGAATGGCTGCAACATGGGCTTCCGAAAGCGATTACCAATTCAACTTCACTGCAGCGCGAATCACCGACATAGAATCAGTGCCGCGCCGGACAGATTCATCGATTCACACCGTCTGCCAAATGCTCTCCAGCTGACCGCGGCCCGGATGCGTCTTCCGTCCAGCACAGCAGATTTAATTGTCAATACATAATGTCAGGTGGCGACCCCTCGAGGACTCGAACCTCGAACCTGCTGATTAGAAGTCAGCTGCTCTATCCATTGAGCTAAGGGGCCGAATGCGCCTGTTGAATCAATGTGCCGCCTTAGTGTGTCCAAGTCTCGCGCCTGTCAAAGGCAAAATTCTCGCCGTAGCCGCGCGGGCGCTTCACGGGCCGTCTCCGGCTCGGCGCCGAAACTGTGAACGGAATACCGTTATTCCGGGCATAGCGTTCTGCGGCTTCGCGTGAATCAAAGGTCATCCGAACCTGCGCCAAAGTGTCGCTCGAACTGGTCCAGCCCATCAAGGGATCAAGCTTGCGTGGCGAATTCGGCGCGTATTCGAGAATCCAATGCCGCGACCGCGCGGACCCGGACTGCATGGCGCTGCGGGCCGGTTGATAAATTCGTGCGCGCATACACTCTGCTCTGCATTTGCTGGCAAAATCATTATCGCTATTTTGCCAATCGGTGCAATAAGAAGCGCGGTGGCCGGCAGGACTTTCCCACGCTGCGGCAAAACTTGCGGACTGCCGGTGAGCGGAGGACAGACCGGCGCGTTCCGCAATGATCCCGCCACGCACGAAATCGGGGACAGGATAATCCGGCACAATACCCGGCACTCAGAACAAAGCAATGTGGGATTCAACAAGGGGTCGCTGCCTCGGCGTGACTGGCCTATGGGACTCCGGGCAGCGACACCGGCAGGTCCATCCGCTTCCCGACTGCCTCCCGTGGGGCGGTGGGTTAGGGGCCGACCTGGTGCAGAGTCAGCCGCAATGGATTTCTGGCCCTGGCTGAATCGATGGACCATGTCGGTGCGCTGGCCTGAAGAACCGCCGATGCGGCGGTGACGCTCCAGGCCTTTACCGGTCATGACCCCAAGGATCCTGCCTCGCTTCCCTTCCCGGTTCCGGACATGATGAAACACCTGGATGCCGGGGTGAAAGGGATCCGGATCGGGTTTGATGAACAAGGAAAGGGACAGCACACCGATGCGGAACTGGCCGAAGCAGTCGCTTCAGGGGTACGGGTCCTGGAGCGGCTTGGCGCCGAAGTGATCGAGATTGAGCTGCCCGATTTGGATGAACTCCTGCCCGCGTGGCCCATCCTCTGCTCTTCTGAAGCGGTATTGGCCCATGAAGCGACCTATCCCTCACGGCGTGAGGAGTACAGGCCCTGGTTTCGCGGCTGGCTGGATATGGGAGTCGAGGTCAGCGGCGCCGAGTACGCCAGGGCGAACAACCTGCGGGCTGCCTGCAACGGGCGGTTTCGAGAAATCTTCGAGACCATTGATGTGCTGGCTTGCCCCTCGATGCCGGGTCCTCCCTTCCCGGTGACCCCGGAAGAGTCATATGGCCCGATGGACAGCTATGACCCTGCCTTGCAAAGATTCACTATCCCTTTTGATTTCAATGGCACGCCGACACTCTCGGTGCCGTGCGGGTTCAATCAGGACGGTTTGCCCCTGTCGCTCCAGCTCGCCGGCCATCCGCTCGGGGAACCTCTCTCCTGTGCCGGGTCGGCCATGCCTTCGAGCAGGCGACGGAATGGCATACGCGGCGACCAAGTAAAGAAGAGGGATAGTCATAAGGGTGATTTTCTATTTTCACTGAAGGTGCCCAAAGTCTCGAGCATAGTTTTCCTCCTTCGTACGTGAAGCGACTGGGCAGTGATTGGGGATCAGCTCGATCGCGTCTTGGGCGAGGGTTCCGCCTGGTGCTGCGGCGCAATACTAGCCCACGCAGGTCCGTCTGTTTGATCGAATGACAGGCAAGCGGAAAGCGATCGAAAAACAGAATGAATTGGAAACGCTCGTAACGAATCCAATCGAGAGACACGAGCGTGACGCCCTGATCTTTCAGCAGCTTGAAAGCCGCCGCGCTCTGCAGCGAGAGGAGAGATTGGTGCAAGTTTTTTCATGATTCTGCTGCGTAATTCTGCTGCGTAGGGTTTCTTGCATCTTTGGGCGCCAAACCATTCCTTATTGCTATTCTAGGAATGTCCTCCGGAGGGAAGGACATCGGCCAATTGGTCACGGACCCCGCAGGGGTCGAAGAGAGCTTCCACCTGAGCCCAGGTGGCGGGATCCACCGGGATGCCCCGGGCCAATCGCTCCTGGCGCGTCTTGGCGGATCTTTCCCCCGGAAAGAAAACCCCGCTCGATCCTTCCATCGGGGGAGTGTCTTGGACGTATCCCGTCATCCGCCGGGCCTCGTTCCGGATGGTTTCCAGGGGCGCCATGCGGCCCAGGTCGATGGCGAGTATCGTGGATCCTGCCCACATTGCCCACCTGTCATTCTTTCCTGGAGGGGAAGCGATCTGGCCAAGAATTCCCCCGAACAGCGCCATCATCAGCGAGAGCGCATATCCCTTGTGGCCCCCCTGCATCCCGCCGACGGGCAATTGTGCGCCCCCATCGTAGAAATCGTCAGGGTTCCTGCTGGGGACCCCATGCTTATCAATGACCCAATCATCAGGAAGATCCTGTTCCTTGTTGCGGTACACCCGCAGCGTCCCCTCAGACGTTACAGAGGTGGAAATATCAAGCAGGACAGGGGCGCCTTCGGCATGAGGAAAGGCCATCGCCAAAGGGTTCGAGCCGAGCCGGCCCTCGCGTCCTCCAAAAGGAGCCTGGGTGGCGACCGGTCCTCCAGCCCAGCCCGAGAACATGATGGCAGCCATGCCGGCCGCTGCCGCCATTTCAGGGTAGGCTCCGATTCGGCCCGTATGAGTGTGGTTTCCCATGCTCACCAGGCTGACTCCATGATCACGGGCCTGCTCGACCGCCATTTCAGCCGCCCGTGTGGCAACCACCTGGCCAAAGGTGGAATGGCCGTCGATCTGGATGATCCCCCCATGGCTGCCGACGACTTCCGGCTCTGCCTTTGGATCGACAAGTCCTTTCTCAATTTCTTTCAGGTACTGGGGGATGCGTATGAGCCCATGGGAATCGTATCCCGCAAGACTGGCATTGGCCAGGTGGTCCGCGACGATGCCGGCGTGGCCGGCCGAGGCTCCTCCCGCCCGCATCATCACATCAGTTATCCGGACAATCTGATGGTTCGTAAGTATTGGCATGTGTGGCTCCTGGGAATTCAGCTTAGCGGCAATTGAGGGAAACGCCCTCGTGGAAGACGTGAATCTTGTTGGGCTCGGCGGTCAGTCTGACCGTGCTGCCGCGCATTCCCGTGTGAATGCCCGGCAGCTTGGCGAGCACGGTGTCCCTGTCCTGCGCCCGGTCAAAGTGGAGCAGGGTCATCTCGCCCAGTTCCTCGGTGATGCTCACCTTGCCCTCGAAAATGCAATCGCCGCCGGTTTCCGCCAAATCCTCCGGCCGGACCCCGACGTTGACCTTCAGGCCTTCCTCCGAGCTTCGCGTCGGGGCGGACGAGACGGCAGCCCCGCCGGTGTCGAGTTTGACGGCGGTCCGCTCTCCCGTGCCGACAATTTCGCCGGGAAGCAGGTTCATGGCGGGCGAGCCGATGAACTGGGCGACAAACTCGTTCCGGGGCCGGGTGTACAGTTCCAGCGGTCTGCCGACCTGGCCAATGCCCCCGCCGGGGGTGAGCAGCACGATGCGGCTCGCCAGGGTCATGGCCTCCACCTGGTCGTGGGTCACGTAGATCATGGTGCTCTCGGGCATCGACTCCTTGAGCTGGGCAATAGCTGGGCAATCTCGATCCGGGTGGCCACCCGCAGGGCGGCGTCCAGATTGGAGAGCGGCTCGTCAAACAGATAAACCTTGGGGTCGCGCACGATCGCCCGGCCGATGGCCACCCAATGGCATTTCATTAGGCCGGCATGATTTTGACGCCGTTCTGTCCGCGGCGGCAGTCATCTGATTCCACGCTCTTTTTCCGTCCGCTCCTTTTTTCCGGCTTCCGGGGTTGACACGGCTACACCGCCGCTGCATGTTAGGCGCGAATCAGACTGTCCCGCCGGGAGCGCAGCCATGGACCCGCGAATCGAGGCCCTCAAGTCCACCACTTTTTTCGGCCGGCGTTTCACACGGCGCCAGATCGCCGACATCGCAGAGACCGTCGCGATGCTCCCGAACGACAGCCGCAACGAGCTGTCGAAGACCATCTGCGAGCACTTGGGCTGGACAACGCCGAAAGGTGAATACCGCGTCTCGGCGTGCCTGTGTGTTCTCGAGCGCCTTGAGGAGTGCGGGATCCTGACCCTGCCGGAGAAGCGCGGCACGGCCGCGAAACAGCCGCCCGGGCCGATTGTCCATGTGCGGGCGTCCGACCCGCAGCCGGAGATCGCCTGCGGTCTCGCGGCCCTGGAGCCCCTGGCCCTGGAGGAGGCGGCGTCGCCGGAGGACGCCGCCCTGTGGAAAGCGCTCGTGGACCGCTATCATTATCTCGGCTGTCCGCGGCCCTTCGGCCCGCACATCCGCTGGTTCGTCCGCGACCGGAGCGGGCGGCCGCTGGCCGTTCTGCTGTTCGAGGCGGCGGCGCGGGAGCTGCCGGCGAGGGACGAATGGATCGGCTGGAGCGCGGCTGACCGCGGCCGCCGCCTGCACCTTGCGGTGTCGAACAGCCGTATGTGGACGCCCCCCTGAGCGCAACCGGGAATCTCAGAAACACAGGAAGCCTGCAGTCGGGCGCTGTCGTATGTCCGGCCTCTCAGATGCGGCGCTGTCGGCCGCGGGCCCGCATGGTGTTCGCGGACCGGATCCAAATCGCTTTCGCGGGCTCGAAGCCCTGCGGCTGTTCCTGGTTCTTCCGGCCCCGTCTTTCCGACTCTTGCCCCTGCGCTGTCCTTCGCTCCCGGCGCACAGTCCGGGGGCCGCCGGATCACGCCCCGGAGGGCGCGGCGGCCGTCCCGAATTCTCTCCTTCCTCAGTTTCCTCTTTCTCTCCAGGCAGCCGTCAAGACGCCGCGCCAGCCCGGTAAGTGTCGCTCCGCACGGAAAGCGCCCAGATGATCCGGGCCATCTTGTTCGCCAGGGCCACCGCGCTTTCGCGGGCTCGAAGCCCTGCGGCTGTTCCTGGTTCTTCCGGCCCCGTCTTTCCGACTCTTGCCCCTGCGCTGTCCTTCGCTCCCGGCGCACAGTCCGGGGGCCGCCGGATCACGCCCCGGAGGGCGCGGCGGCCGTCCCGAATTCTCTCCTTCCTCAGTTTCCTCTTTCTCTCCAGGCAGCCGTCAAGACGCCGCGCCAGCCCGGTAAGTGTCGCTCCGCACGGAAAGCGCCCAGATGATCCGGGCCATCTTGTTCGCCAGGGCCACCGCGGCCACCTTGAACGGCTTCTCCTCGACCATCCTCCGCAGCCAGGGATCCGCGATCTCACGGCCCCTCCTGTGCCGCAGCACGGCGACCGCCCCTTGAACCAGCAGGCTCCTGATGTCGCGCTGCCCCATCTTCGTGATCCGCCCGAGCCTCTGCCGGCCGGCGGTCGAATGCTGACGCGGCGTCAGCCCCGTCCAGGCGGCGAAGTCCCTGCCGCGTCTGAAGCTCTCCATCGGCGGCGCGAACGCGTGCACCGCCATCGCGCAGACCGGCCCGATCCCGGGGATTGTCATCAGGTTCCGGATGTCCTCCCGCTCCCGCGAGCGCCGCTTCAGCTCGCGGTCCAGCTCCGCGATCCGCCCGCTCAGGGCGCCGGTCTGCTCAAACAGCATCTCCGCGGACTGCCGAACCAGCTCCGGAACCCCTTCGGCGGCCTTCTCCAGCTCGGCTCTCAGAGCCTCCACATTGGCCACGCCGCGGGCCGACACCAGGCCGAACTCCGCCAGATGGCCGCGCAGAGCGTTCACGGTCTGCGTGCGCTGCCGCACGAAAAGAGCGCGGGTCCGGAACAGCATCGCGTCGGCCTGGGCCGCTTCCGGCTTCACCGCCACGAACCGCATGGTCGGCCGCTGCGCCGCCTCCACGATCGCCGCCGCGTCGTTCGCGTCGCTCTTCTGCCGCTTGACGAAGGGCTTCACATACACCGGCGGGATCAGCCTGCACTCATGTCCCTTGGCGATGATCTGACGGCCCCAGTGGTGAGCGCCGCCGCACGCCTCCATCACCACCAGGCACGGCGGCAGATCCTCGAGGAACGGCAGGAACCCGCTCCGCGACAGCTTCTTCACAAAAACCGGCCGGCCGGAAGCCGTCGATCCGTGCAATTGAAAAACCCTCTTTGAAATGTCGACACCGACTATGCTAACCTTTTCCATGGACGCTTCCTTTCGCGTTTCAGACGCACACAAGCGTGCGTTCTTATTCTGGCGCATCATGACGCCGCAGATCGGGGGCGTCCACTCCATCGCTTTCTCGTGCTGCCGTGGGTCCGCGTCGACAATCTGGCGTCGAAGGCGCTGGCGCTGGCCCTGCGCGGGCTTGCGGAACGCTGGGAGGCGAACCACGGCTGCCGCCCGGTCCTCTGCGAGACCTTCATCGACCCGACCCGCTTCGACGGCGCCTGCCACAAGGCCGCCAACTGGGAGACGATCGGCATGACGGCCGGAAAGCGCAGCGGGCGCGGCGCCAAGCCGGCCAAGGAGATTCTGGTCCGGCCGCTGGACCCGGAGTTCCGCGCGGTCCTGAAGGGGGAGACGACACCCGGGCCGCGGCCGAAACGCCGCTCTCCCGCCGCCTTTGACCACGGCTTCGCCGCGATGTGGTCCCGGATCGCCGACGCGGCCGCCGACATCGCCGCGCGCCGCGACGAGACATGGATAAAGCGGCGGCGGACGCTTAACACCCTGATTATTATGCTTTTCGTGTTCCGCCTGGCACTGTCGCGCGGTCGGAAAGGCTACACAACCGTGACCGCCGAGCTGTGGGACCAGTGCCGCCGCCTCGGCGTCGCGCTGCCGCAGCCGGAGCCGGTGGCCATCTCCTCGATCGCCAAGGCCCGGGCCCGCGTGCACGAGGACGTGTTCCGCGAGCTGCACCGCGGGATCCTCGCCCGCGACACCCACGGCCCGGACTGGAACGGGCGCCGGACCTTCGCCGTCGACGGCTCCAGGATCAACCTGCCGCGGCCGCTCGCCGAGGCCGGATACCCGCTCCCGAGCGGCGGCGCCCACTATCCGCAGGGGCTGCTGTCCTGTCTTTACCGCCTCGACAGCCGCATGCCGGTCGACTTCACCCTCACGTCCGGCGCCGACGAGCGCGCCGCCGCGCGCGCCCATCTCGGCGCCCTCTCGCCCGGCGACGCCGTCGTCTTCGACCGCGGATACTTCTCCTTCGTCCTGCTCCGCGACATGACGGCGCGGGGACTGCACCCGGTGTTCCGCATCCAGCGCAACTCCGCGGCCGGGTTCGACAGGTTCCGCGACGGGGACCGCGACGACGCCCTCGTCAGGATCACCCCGGGCAAAAACGCCCTGCGCAGGCTGAAGGCCGCGGGCATCCCGGAGCCGGCCTCCCCGATTGTCCTGCGCCTGGTCCGATACGACATCGGAGAAAGCCGATATGTGCTCGCCACGACCCTCGCCGATACGGAGCGATACAGCCGGAAAGACCTCTCGGAACTCTATCACGGGCGCTGGTCGATCGAGGAGCTGTTCAAGATATCCAAGACAACCCCCGCGGTGGAGGAGTTCCACGGCAGAAGCGAGCGCGGCGTCCGCCAGGAGCTCTACGCCCACTTCAACCTGATCGCCATGGCGCGCCTGTTCACGAACCGCGGAGACGCCGCGCTGGACGAAGCGCACGAAGGCGATCTGCCGAAGATGCGGACGAACTTCACAAATGCGCTGGCCATGCTGGCCGGCAGTCTCGAGGAGCTGATCCTGACGCAGACGTCGGCGCTGGCCGACGCCGTGAGCCGCGTGGCGAACTCGGTCCTCGCGGCCCGGGCGCGGCTGCGGCCGGGACGGTCATTCCCGCGCCGGTCCCAAAAACCCGTCGGAAAGTGGCAGCGGAGACGACACCAGACCGCGTGACCTGAAACCGAACCTTGCCGGAAAAGGGGCGAAGCCGCTCCGGAAATGGCGCGCCCCCTTAAGGAAATGACGCCGAATCGTTAAGGAAATGCCATTGGATGGCCACCCGCTGGCGCTGGCCGCCGGAGAGCGTCTTGGGCAGCCGGTCGAGATAGGGCTCCATCTGGAGGATCCGCGCGGCCTGCGTGACGGCGGCATTGATCTCCCGGCGCGGTTTCCCGGCGAGCTCGAGGGCAAAGCTCATGTTTCTGCGCACGGTCATGTGCGGATACAGCCCGTAGGACTGGAACACCATCGCGATGCCGCGCTGGGCCGGCGGCACATCGTTGACGACCCGCCCCCCGATCTCCAGCGTGCCCGACGTGATGGTCTCGAGCCCGGCGATCATGCGCAAAAGGGTTGTCTTGCCGCAGCCCGACGGCCCGAGCAGGACGATCAGCTCACCCCTCTCGATATCGAGACTGATATCCTCGAGGGCCTTGACCGCTCCTCCATAGATTTTTTCGACGCTGGTCAGCTTCATTTCGGACATCGGGCGGTCCCTGTCTGTTTACGGTCCGGCGCCTCTGCCGGACCCGGTTCACGGGCGCCGCGCGCCGCGGCGCCCTGCTCTCAATTCCTCAGCCGGTCATCCTTTGACCGATCCGGCCAGCAGGCCGCGCGCGAAATACCGCTGCATGGCGAAGAAGACCGCCAACGGCACCGCCATGGAAATGAAGGCCGACGTCGACAGGAGTTCCCAGCTGCCGCCCCAGGTCCCCTGCAATCGATTAAGGTGGTCGGTCATGACAATGTTGTCACCGGTGGCGTCCATCAGAAACACCATGGCAGCGAGGAGATCGTTATACATCCACAGAAACTGGATGATCGCGTACGCGCCGAGCGCTGGAACACTGAGCGGCAGAACGATCCTCACAAAAATCTGGAAATCAGTCGCGCCGTCGACCCTGGCGTTTTCGATGATTTCGCGCGGTATGCCGGCCATGTAGTTGCGCAAAAGATAGATGGCGAATGGCTGTCCGAGCCCTGTATGGACGAGCCAAACGCTCAGATAACCCTTGTCGATGCCCATGCCCAGATGCAGCTTCAGTATGGGGATCAAGGCAAGCTGGCCAGGAAAGACAAGGCCCACGATGACTGCGGTGATCAGCCATGCGCGGCCTCGGATATTCATCCAGGCGAGCGCGTAGGCGGCAAACGCGGCCACCACGAGCGGGATAACCGTCGCCGGAATGGCCACGGTCAGCGTGTTGAAAAAGGCCTGCGATATGCCTTGGACGTTCTTCTCGTCGAACAGCATCCAGCGGTAATTTGCGAGCGTGAATTCGGGCGGCGCTCTTGCCGTGGCGAATACGCGTTGTCCGCGGCCGCTCAACTGATCGCCGCTGCCGCGCCAGACGAAGCCGCCGTCGGCCTGAACCGTAATGCTTTCACCGTCTCCCAGGCCGGCCGCGTCGCCGGGAACATAGGCATCGATCGCCCGCGACGAGGTGCCCCAGACGGTGATCTGCTTCGACGCCCCCTCGCCGAACAGATTGCCCGAGACCGTGAAGACGCCGCCGTCAGCCACGCGAAAGTCGTCCGGATCGGCGGCCCGGAGAACTACGTTCTGCTCGGTTGTGAAGAGCGCTGCCCACCATCCTGAATCAATGATCTGGTCTCTGGTTCGGAACGAAGAGACGAACAGACCCAGCGTTGGAGCCAGCCACACCGCGACCAGCAAAGCGACTGAGATGTGGAGGATCCATTTTTGCGCAGAATTGTTTTGCACCATTCCATCCATGGTCAATCCTCACCGCATTTCTTTGAGTGCGTTGCGCACGTTCCAGATCATAATCGGCAACACCAGCAGCAACAGGATGATCGCAGACGCCGACCCGACGCCCCAGTCGAGGTCGTTGAATAACTTGCGGAAAATATGATTTGCCAGGACCTCGGTATTCCAATTGCCGTTGGTCAACACAAAGACAATGTCGAACACCTTCAACACGAGCACCGTGATGAGGGTCCACACCACGATGATTGTGCCGGCGATTTGCGGGACCTTGATGCGGAAAAACAACTGGAACGGCTTCGCGCCGTCGATGATGGCGGCTTCAACCGTTTCCTGCGGAATGCCGCGCAGCGCCGCCGAGAGGATCACCATGGCTAAGCCGGTCTGGATCCAAATCATAATGGCCATCAGGAAGAAATTGTTCCAGAACGGTATCGTCAGCCAGGTCAGGGGTTTGCCGTAAGGCAGGGTGACCGTGAACACATCGACCGCGTTCAGAAGCGCCAGGACGGAAAGACAGGCCGCCGCCGCGCCGGCAGCTGCCCGCGGAGCCACAGCGACGATTCCACGAAGCAGAGTCTGCGCCGAAAACAGCCGTATTCCCGCACTTCGTTCCTCCGGAATGAAGCAGGGGCGCAGAATCAGATAACAGACACACGCCGCCGCCGCGGCGAAGCCCAACAGGATGACAGCCGGGAATATCCGCAGAAAGAGAAACGAGCCAAACCCGCCTTCGAACTGCATCCAGACCGCGTTCAGAATCCCGATCTGCTCCCTGTTCTGGGGCTGGGTGTCATAGATCAGCTTGAAGATCATCGCGGCGCCGACAAACGAGATCGCCATGGGCATGAAGATGATTGATTTGGCGATGTTGCCCCAGGCAATGCGGTCTGTCAGCTGGGCGACCAGGAGGCCAAACGCCGTCGACGCGGCGGGCACGGCGGTCAGCCACAACATGTTGTTGCGCATCGCTTCCCAGAATTTCGTCTCGCTGAGCATCTGCTGATAGTTCGCAAGACCGACAAACGCGCCGCCCGCATCGCGGTCGGTGAGCGACAGGCGCAGTGTCTCGAAAACCGGGTAGGCTATGTAGACCGCCATCATGAAAAAGGCCGGGAAGAGGAACAGCCACGGCCGGATCAGGTTGGCGCGGGTGATGTTATCCCCGGCGTTCTCACCGCGCGGCGGGAACAGGACTTTGTCGAGCAGCTGATTGGAGAGGTAGAAGCAAGCGAGGCAGCCGCCGATACCGATAATAATGATGATGAGACCCTGGATTGCGGCGTTCATGTCCGCGCTCCTCCCTGAATGTTCTTGATGTGTGTCACACTGAACTCACTCATCACCTCCCTGCGGCCAATCCGCCGTCAATGACCAAGTCGCTGCCGGTGACAAACGAGGACTCGTCCGAAGCCAGGTATAGGGCGCCATAGGCCACGTCTTCCGGGTGGCCGGTGCGGCCCAGGGGAATCCTGTTGAGCATTTTCTCTTGATATCCCTCCTCCTCCATCAAGCGGGCGTTCATCATTGTTTTGATGCTGGCCGGAATTATGGAGTTGGCGCGGATCCCTTCCCCGCCGTATTGAACAGCGGTGGACTTGGTCAAAAGCCGTAACGCAGCCTTGGACATGGTGTAGGTGCACGACGCCTCCATGCTGCCTTCCAGCCCAGCAATCGAAGAGATGTTGATGATGGAGCCGCCGCCCGCTTTCCGCATCTCGGGTATGGCGTGTTTTGTCCCCAGAAACGCACCCTTGGCGTTTATATCCAAATCCTGGTCCCACTGCCCGCTGGTGATCTCCTCCACCAGACCGGTTCGGTAAGTACCGGCGTTGTTGACCAGAACGTCCAGTTTCCCGAAGCGTGCGACCGTGGACGCCACGGTTCGCCGCCACTCAGCCTCGCTGGTGACGTCCAACCGGACGAAGAGGCACTCGCCGACGGTTTCATTGATTTCGGCCTCGGTCTGGCGCCCTTCCTCTTCCAGCACGTCTCCAATGACCGCTTTGGCCCCTTCCCGGGCAAACAGCTTGGCTATAGCTGCGCCAATACTCCTCGCTCCTCCGCTGACAAAAGCGGCCTTGCCTTTCAGTTTCATGGTTTCCCTCCGCTGTTGACGTTGGTTATTCAATGCGCGAAGCCGGGCTTAGGGCAGACGCCAAAAGGCGCGGCCGCTTCCTTGTGCGCAGAAGAGCCGGCCCGCATTTGGTCGGAGACCTCTCTTCGGGAGGACATGTGGGAGGAACATCAGAGCCTCCCCGCCAACCACTGGATGCCCCGCCCCACGACCGCACGAAAACCGGGGTTTGAGTAGGCCTGGTTATCGTCCCCGTTCTGATAGCAGAAGACCCGCGCCTGACCGAAAGTCCGCGTCCACGCGATCGTCTTCATACTCTGGGGATGATCGGTGGTGAGCAGGATGTGGCTGTCCCCGTCCGCGTCATCTATGTCATAGGTCTCGTCGACGATGTCCCACGGCTTCAATGTGGAAGTGATAGGATGTGCGGCGGTGTCCGCGATGTCGATGTGCACGGTCTGGTCGAAGGCACACTGTATTGCGCCTCGCTCACGCATTCCGCTGAGCTCTCTCCAGAGCGGCCAGCCGGGAAAGGCCACCAGCGCGTGATGCAGCAGAAATATCCCCTGGTCCCCATCACCAAGGCTCTCCAGCATCTCCTTTATAGCTCCGCTCTGCCTGGCGGTTCCTGGTTCTAATTTGCCATCTTTTTCAGCTGGCGTATTTTGGTGCCAGTTGAAGAACACGAGTACGTCGTAGGTCCCTGGACCGCGTGCCGAGTCGTAAACGAAGTCCCACAAGTTCTGAGGGTAGGCATCGATTTCGGGAAGGGAGCGAAGCATGGCCTGGAAGCCGACCACGTCATACTCGTGCCCGCCGGTAATAACGGCTGTTTTTATCTTTCCATCCGCCATGTTCCTGTCTCCTGCAAAGGTCAATCAAATGATGGGGCGGGTTTGCACCGGCCAGGGAGGACAGAGGCCTGACCTGACACCAATGCCGTTGGCGGGAGGGGAGGCATAAGTCAAAAAACAGAACTGTGGGCAGGAGTCAGACGGTCAGTTGGGCAGCAAGGCCACGGAACGGATCTCGCCAAACTCTTTGTGCAGCTTTTGCCAGCAATCACCCCCGTCTTCACTCACATACACATAGCCGAAGATGCTGGCCGCGACGGTTACATTGGGCCGCTCCTTGTGAGAGCTTATCCCATAAATGATAGAGTTGGGCTCTGCCGGAAGGGACACCGGTTCCCAGCTTTTGCCGCCATCCCGGGTGCGCTGCACGGCACCGGCTGTGCCGGGAATAACGTCGCCGTTGCCGACGAACATGACATCGGGGTTATCCGCTTTGATGGCCATGCCGCGGCAGTAGGACACGGGGTCCGCTTGATGGAACTTGGGGAAATAGTGGTAATCCCAGCTTTCGCCTTCGTCGTGGCTGGCCGCGATCCCAAAGGGAGTGGTGCAGTAGACGACGGGAGTGGCGCCAGTTTTCAGCGCCATACCGTGAATGTCGCCTTGGAATGGGTCAGGACCCAGGTCGGGCAGGTGTGCCCAGCTGTCGCCGCCGTCCAGGCTCTTGTAAACCCCGTCAACCTCCATGCCGGCCCAGATGGTGCGGCTGTCCCTGGGATCCACGATCATGCAGGTGGTCCGCGGCGGCGAGGGAGGAAGCGGTTCAGAGATGGGGCAGTTCATGTTCACGCCCATATGAAGCCTGCTCCAGGACCTCCCCCCATCCCTGGAGCGGAACCCCTCGGGCCGCGTGCCCACGAACAGGGTGTCCGGGTCCGCGGGGTCCACAGTCACCGACCAGATTTCGAGGCCCGTTGTGGGGGCATCCAGGTTTTCCCAGGTCGCGCCGCCGTCTTCGCTGCGGAAAACGCCCGCTTGGGATGAGGGCACTGATAGACAATCAGCGCCGGCCAATACCCGCCGGGGGTTGTCCGGATACACGCACAGCGCCCTGACGTTGGACTCATGCCAGATAGGCTGATTGATCTTGGTCCAGGATTCACCGCCGTCGGCGCTCACGTTCAGCCCTTGGCCGGCGGTGCCGATGAGGAGCGTGTAGTCTTTTGCCACGGCGCGTCTCCCTATTTGCTAAGAACCTGCCAATTCTTCCCATTTTGTTTACGAGGAATCCCGGGCCGTCCGGCCCGGGATCCGTATGACCGTCACGGACTACTTGATAGCGTCCCAGGACTCCTGGATGTCGCGCGCGACGGCGGCGGCATCCTTGCCACCGACATAGTCCACCGTGCCTTTCCAGAAGGCGGAAGCAACGGCGCCGGGCATCAAGTCGGATCCGTCGAATCGGAATGTGGTCGCGTCGAAGAGGATTTCATTCTGCATGGCCTGCGTCCGGTCACGGAAAACCGCCTTGCTGACGTCCTTGTACGCCGTCAGGAAGGCACCCTGAGCCATTTTCGCCTCGTGCGCAATCGGTGTCTTTAGGAACTCGATAAACCCATGGGCTGCCGGGCTTTCGTTGCTGATGGAAAAAAACCCGCCTCCGCCGAGAACCGGTTTGCCAAGGTCCTTGTCCGCCCAGGCCGGGAAGTAGAAGAAGTCCACGTCCTCGCCGACAACCGTGCCCTCTGGGAAAAACGACGTAATGTACGTTGCCGCACGGTGCATGTAGCACTGCGGCGGGCTGTCAAAGAGGCCCTTCGGGCTGTCTTTCCAATCGCCGGCGGCCACTTGACTGGCGCCGCCGGCCACATATTTATCGTTGCGGGCAAAGGCGCCGAATTCCTCGATTGCGGCAACGATTCGAGGGTCATCAAACGGAATTTCGTTGCGGACCCACTGGTCGTACAATTCCGGAGGCTGCGTGCGCAGCAACATGTCCTCGACCCAGTCACTTGCCGGCCAACCCGTGGCCGCACCACTTGCAAGACCAATACACCACGGGGTCCCGCCGTCGGCAACGATCTGATCGTTCAGCGCCTTCAGGTCTTCCATGCTCTGCGGGACTTCGTAGCCCGCGTCCTCGAAGTTCTCGGGGGAGTACCAGACCAGCGACTTCACTTGCTGTTCGTAGGGGAAGCCGTAGAGAGCCTTGTTCCCGTCCGGGCCGGCATAGGTGCCGAGGTCAGCATAGGACTGGCCAGCGGCGTAGTTGTCGCGAATCCAGCCGGCAGTATCTGGATCCAGTTTGGTCAGGAAACCGCGCTTGGCCATGTCCGCGGCAAACCCTGGCAGCGGGAATATGGAGATATTCGCTGATGTGCCTGCTTCGGCGTCAACTATGAAAATTTCCGCAACGCCCCCTCCCGTGCCGCGGTAGCGGACGTCGGCGCCGGTCGCTTCTTCGAAATAGGCAATAACGTTTTCGAATATCTCCTCGTCGAGACCTGCCCATGGTCCGAAGATCGTGAGCTGCTGGCCGGAATAGTCGTGCTCCTTCGCAAAGGCGTGGTAGCTGTCCCAGCTGAACTCGCCTTCGCCAATCGGGAATAAGAGGTGGCCATCCGCATGCGCGACCCCCCCAATTAGGGCGGAAATAGCGACCAACGAAGTCCCTATAAGCCCGAACCTTTTTTCCATCTTTGTCTTTTTCACGATATTCTCCTTTCCAGATATTCCAGATTTCGAAACAGAGCCCTCCTGAGCATAGTCGACCACCCCCCCTTTCAAGCCTCCTGTGTTTGGGCCACTGATCTGAGGTATCTCTGATGACGTCTCCGGCGCTGGCGGACGCATGTTTTGTGCCTGATGCGGGAGGGTGTGAATATACTGCTTGAGCCATTGGCTGATGACGATCTGTGCCTGCTTCGTGGCCGTGAACCGCTCCGCATTGAGAACCTCCCGGCGCAGTGTCCCGTTGAACCGCTCGCTGTGTCCGTTTTCCCGGGGCGGTCCCGGACAGATGCGGATGGGCTTTATGCCAACGCGCCGCAGCCGGGCCTGGACCGCCTCCGCTGCGGACTCAGGCCCGTTGTCTGATCTGATGCGCTCCAAGGGCGGTTGCCTCAGGAGGAGCACATTTTTCCCGGGACCGACAGGACTGTGGGCCGTCCGGGCATGGAGATGTGGCGGATCCTCGTGATGGGCGTGGTCAAGCAGGGTCCGGGCCGCGGTTTCGACCGTCTCCGCGAGCTGGTGAACGAGCACAGGACGCTGCGCCGGTTTCTCGGCCGTGCCGATGTCTGGGACGATTATCGCTGCAACTGTCAGAGGCTGGCGGACAATGTGAGCCTTCTGAGTCCGGAGCTTCTGGCTGCGGTGAACGGTCTAGTGGTGGAGAGCGGCCATGGGGCCGCGGGAAAAAAGCCTGGCGCGCCGTTGGCCGGGCGGCGTGACTCCTTCGTGGCCGAGACCGATGTGCGATTTCCGACGGATGCCAGCCTCCTGTGGGACGCGATGCGCTGCCTGCTCCGCGCGGCGGGCCGCGCGGCGGAAGACAGCGGTGTCGGCGGCTGGCGGCAGTGGAAACACCTGTCGCGCTCGGTTCAGCGGCTGTTCCACAGGGTGAGAGTGACCCGCCGGGCGTGTCCTGAGCATGGGGCGGCATATCCCGGACGCTGCCGCGTGGGCGGCCTCGCGGAAACGCGGCAGGCCTCGACCCGGTCGGGTTCGGGAAAGTTCCAAGGACTTTGTGCACGGGACACCGGTTTGTGGCCACGTGCCGCCAGAGGTGTTGCCCGATGACAGAGATCGGCTGTTTCCATTCGCTTGTGACTTTCGCCTTGTCTGAATCTCCAGCGAGGATGTTCATGTTGCACCGATTCGATCGGCGGTCAAAAATGGATGAATTCTGTTGCTTTTCCGTTGAATTGGCCGGTAGTCTCCGACCGGATGCAATGTCTGCGAGTTTTGCCAATCCAGACTTGCCGAACCTCCAAGGATTTCCCCATGACAATGGATCGCACTGAAAACCGAAATGTTTTGCTGATTATTATCGACCAGCTGCGGGCGGATTGCCTGGAGTTGGCAATTTCCGACCGGATGGTCCTGCCCAATCTCAACGCTTTCGCTGAAGACGCAGTAAGCTTCTGCAGGAATTACTCGGTGGTCAATCCGTGCGGCCCCTCGCGAACCAGCATGCTGACGGGGCTATATGCGATGAATCACCGGTCGGTGCGCAACGGAGCTCCGCTCCGGCACGTTATCACAAATCTTGCGCTTGAAGCGCGCAAATCTGGATACGAACCTCTGCTGTTCGGCTATTCGGACACAACGGGCGATCCGAGGTATTTTCACCCAAACGACCCTGATATCCGAGGCTACGAGCGGGTGTTGCCGGGCTTCAAGGAAATTATTGAAATGCGGCAGGGTTCACAAAGTTTCCCCTGGCGGGCGCATTTGCTGGCGTCCGGATATGACCTGCCGCCCTACAGCAGATTCTATGCGCCAGCCATATACAACCCGAAACGCGGCCCACGGCCGGACGATCCGGCGTTCTACCGCGCCGAGGACAGCGACACCGCATTTCTGACAGATGCGTGTCTCCGCGAACTGGCCGTCCGCCAGGACGATCCCTGGTTTGCCTGTCTGACATTCATCCGGCCGCACCCGCCATTGATTGCCCCCGAACCCTACAACAGGATGTATTCCGGGCTGGACTTGCCACCCTTGGTGCGGGCGCCGTCAATGGACCTGGAAGCCGCACTGCACCCGTTCCTGGCGGTGGACCTCAAACGCGATGCGATCAACAGTTTTGTGGTTGGCTATAACTGCGGGTTGGACAATCAGGACTTGGCGGATATCGATACGCTCCGTTCGGTCTATTTCGGCCTTGCGACTGAAGTCGACCACAATATCGGCCGCGTGATCGATTTCCTGCAGGACAAAGACCTGTACGACTCCACGCTGGTTGTTGTGACAGCAGATCACGGCGAATTGCTCGGCGATCACGGGCAATGGGGAAAATCGACTTTCTTCGACGCAGCGTTTCACACACCGCTGATCATTCGCGACCCTTGCCAGAGTGACAACAGACGCGTGCGGGTCGACGCGATGACGGAATCCATTGATTTGCCGCCAACCATACTTGAATGGATCGGAGGCGCCGCCCCGGCGGCGATGAATGGCCGTTCACTGCGGGAATTCCTGTGCGGAGGCAGTCCGGCTGACTGGCGTGATTGCAGCTGTTCAGAGTTGGACTTCGGCGACCCGGAAACACCGACGGAATGGCAGACTGAACTCGGTCTTTCCCTTAGGGAAGCCAATCTCGCAATTCTTCGCGAGCCGGACCGCACCCTTGTTCACTTCAACGGCGGATTGCCGCCGCTGCTGTTTGACACCTCCGCTGAACACGGCGAGATGCGAAACCTTGCCGGAGACCCGGCATGGGCAGATGAACTTTTGCGTCTGACGCGAAAACTGCTGGATCACCGCATGAAACATGCCGACCACGCGTTGTCCGACATGAAAGTGACCGCACGCGGCACGGTGAACTTCGGGGAATAAATCAGGGCCGCCCTGGTTCGGCAAGTTCGCCGGCGGCGGCAGGCTCACCCGGTGTTCGCCCTGCGCGTCTCCCAGCGGCGGCTCAGGTGGAAGCTCCCTCGATGGAGACCTGTGACGTATATCCGCTTGCCCGCCTGATGCCTGCCTTCGAGAATCTCCGGCCCGGAACTGCCAACCGGGCGCCAGAAATCCTCCGCGCCATGCTCGGCGCCGCCTGTTGGTGGGATGAGATCGAGTACAGGTGCGACGAGGGCGACAGCGTGCGGCCCGGTGTCTTGAAGACTGGGCCGGTGCCGGCATCACTGCTTGGAAGGTTTTTGCAGTCCACTTTAGGAACCAACCCGAATTGTCGGGTTTGCCTGGAGACACTCGCATAAGTCGTTTGTCGCTTTCGGAAATCTGTTTCGAGATCATGCGCGAAATTCCGGGAGGCAGGGTTGCCACGCACTACGACAAGGCTGCCGCAACTTCCTCTCGGCGGTGCATCTGGCTGTCAGCCGTATCCTGTTCCGGAGGATCGCAAACCATTTTTTTGGTCCACGGCCTAACCCGAATTTCTCAAACAGGAGTTCCAAGACTCCTGGCGCCGCCTGAAAAAGCTTATATGTTTCTGATCAGGCACAGCGACTTGGTGAGTGGAGGGAGGAAAATCAATAATAGGCAATTAGAGAGGGGCTCCCGTGGTGCAGTCAAGGTCCATTGTTGCACAGTTCCCACCACCGAAAGACAGCAAGACAGACAACGGTCTCGGATCTGGACAGGTCGCCAGAACCGAAAACGAAAGGGGCGGCACGGCCACCCCTTCGCATCTGATTCCCGCCGAGGCGGGCAGCGGACACGGAACAGGCCCGCACCACGACTGGGGTGAACTTGCCCGCCGCGTCAGCGCGTGCCTGTGCCTCGGCAAGGGTGGTTGCTTTCTTGGCGGCACGTAATTTGCCGTCCTCACCGAGTTGCCAGCCGCCGACTGCCGAGACTGAACTCGCTTGCGTGAGACCGGACGGTGGAACTCGCAATGTCAGCCCGCGGGCCGCATCCGCCCAGCGCCTTCGACAGCGCAACGGGATTCATGCCCCCTGTCCACAAAAAAGCGGTTGCGGACACCCATGCTCAACCCTGTCCATAATACTGCTTCGAAAGGTTCTGGACAGGGTATATGCTGCGGACAACGTTTACGGACATCGTGCTGCTATTGATTCCACGACCGCCGCCCTGGAAGGAAACAGACATGCATTAGGGCAAGATCATTTTCATATGCACCATTGACCAACCTGACTGGATCAATCGGCAGGAAGCGTAAGCGCGCGCAAGACTGCTTCCGGATCGCGGTCGATTACAGTCAGCAACACACGTGCCGCTCGGTCAGGAATCCGGCGTCCCTGTTCCCAATCCTGAACGGCGCGCGCATCGAGTCCGAAACGGTCTGCAAACTTTTGTCGGCTTAGTCCCAAGCGCTTGCGCAGGGCAACGATCCGCCCGGCGGCTGGATTGTCCACAATCCGGCACGGCAATGGCGTTTCACCCCGCACATGGGCGAGAACCTCGCCAAGCGCGGCTTCGATCTCAAGGCCGGTGCCGGTGCGTTCACTGGTCATTGTTTCTGCCTTTCCCGTTTGATGGTTGTCACCAGTCGTAACAGCGACGTGCGGTCCGCCGCCGTCAAGTCGTCGCGATGTGCCTTGGCATAGGCGGTCAGCATGTAGACCGCCTCCGGACCAGTGCACCAGAAATAGATCGCGCGGATGCCGCCTCGCTTGCCACGACCGGAACCAGGCCAGCGGAGTTTGCGGATACCACCCGTCCCCGGGATAATCGGCGCAACATCGGGTGCGGCAACAATCGCCGCCTCCAACTGGCTACGGGCATCCCTGGACAGCAGTTTGCCAATTGCGCGTTCATAGGCTCGGGTGACGTAGACATGCATTGGGCAGATATATGCGGCATTGCCGCAGGATTGGCAATCGGTTTCCTGCCCGCTTGTATCCACCGACACACCATTTGATGGGATTTGTCCATATCATCCGCCTTCATGCCTTGTTGTCCTCACCCCGAAGGTGAAATCCGGCACAGATCCCGGGGCCGGGGGCTTTCGGTGTCGCTGCAGGCCGGCTGCCTTGCGTAAAGCGACGTTCATCCGGCTTTGCCATCCCAGACCCCCTGGGAGGAATTGCCGTCCCGCACGCGCATAATGGTCTGGCGGCTGGTGTTGAACTTCCGGGCAAGCGAGAACAGCTGGTGCCGGTTGCCAGGAGTCCAACCACTGACTACTCCCTTCACCGGTAAGACGGTGCGGCTCGACATTATACGATTGCCCGGCTGGACGAGCTACAGAACA
>CBDCSZ010000050.1:0-16974 GCA_965221935.1 Paracoccaceae bacterium | reverse complement strand
CCTCTATGTGCACGAAGACAGTCTTGCCGATGCGGAATTTGTTGACAAGATGGTGCGATTTGTGCGGGCCTCCATGCGCGGCTGGAAATATGCGGAAACGAATCCGGACGAGGCCGCGGAGATCGTGCTCGATAATGACGCGACCGGAGCGCAGACCGAGGTTCACCAGAAGCGGATGATGGGTGAAATTGCGAAACTGACCGCAGGTTCAGACGGGACGCTTGACCCGGCCGACTATGAGCGCACTGTCGACACGCTGCTGGCGGGCGGCTCCGACCCGGTGATCACCATGCGGCCGGAAGGCGCCTGGACTCATGCCATCACCGATGCGGCCCTGAACTGATCATTCTCCGGCAAAGACTTGGCGGGCCGGCGCTGCCGGCCCGCTTTTGTGTGCAGCCCGCACCCGTCGGCGACGGACTTCTCCCTAAGAACGCGCTCTTGCCCGCTTCCCCTGACAGCAGCGGCCTCAGACGTTCTGGGGCGCGACGGCGCGCGGCATAGTTCCGCAGAAGGGATCCGGGCAATAGTCGACGCGATCGAGATACAGGCCGCAGGCGGGCGCGACCGGGCCGCAGCGGCTGCGGTCCCGCGCTTCAAGAGCGTCTCTCACCTCTCCCGGTTCAAGCGCCCCTGCCCCGACTTTCTCCAGGGTGCCGACGAAACTCCTGACCTGCCGGTGCAAAAAGCTCCTGGCTTCGGCGCGCACCTGTATCTCGGCGCCGCCGCGAAACCCGTTCGTGTCTACGGTCAAACTGTCCAGAGTCTTCACCGGCGACTCCGCCTGGCAATGCGCCGATCTGAATGTAGTGAAATCGTGACGCCCGACAAAAAAGCCTGCGGCCTCGCGCATAGCCGCGACGTCGAGCGCCGCTGGACGATGCCAGACATATCCCCTTTCAAGCGCCGGCGGCGCCCGGCGCACGACCATCCGGTACAGGTAGGCCCGGCGAACCGCTGAAAACCGCGCGCTGAATTCCGTCCCGACCTGAGCCGACGCAACAGCTGCAATGGGATGGGGGCGAAGGTGCGCGTTGAGTGCGTCTCGCAGGGTCACAGGGCCCCAATCCTTTGCCAGGTCGCAGTGTATCACCTGACCAAGCGCGTGAACCCCGCTGTCCGTCCGCCCTGCAGAGACGACAAAGGCCATATCAGGTTCCAGATTTCGAAGCGCCGTTTCGACTGTTTTCTGGACAGTGCGGCTGTTGCTCTGCCGCTGCCAGCCGGCAAATCCTCCGCCATTGTATTCAAGCATTATCGCAAATCGCGGCATCGCCCGCCTATGAGGGTAAACTCGGCCCTGCCCGGATTTTGTTGCGGCCCCGGACGCGGGTTACCGCAACTTTGCCGGAATTGCATGGACAATTGATGCCCCGAGCGGAACCGCTGCAGCGGGCGGATATAGACAACCAATGAGAGCGCGCAGCCATGCCACGGCTCTCGAAACGGGCGCAATCAGTGCCAATTGGACGGCGCTTTTCCTCGAAGGCGGCGAGGAAGACACCGCATTCGATTTTGTTCCATCTCGCAGCCGGAGAAAGCTGAATCCATGAGTTCCGCAATCGGCACGGCCCGAGTTTCAAGAGATGAAAGGATCCCGGATTGGATGAAGGGCTGTGCAAGACTGCCGAAGAACAGGATGAGTCCGCTTATGGCCGAACTTCCATTGACAGCTTTGTCGACAACGGAAATTGGCGGCTCTTCCTTCCGGGGCCAGTCAGGTCCATCCAGTGTCACGTCGCACATATCTGACTGCAACACTTACAGTGTTTTCTTCATGTCTTCATGCGGCGATCCCCCGCCCCAGCGTCTCTTGACATACGCATGAGATTCTCAGGAGCGGGAGCAGGGAGTCGCCATACCGAAATGAAGCGCACGCCTCCTCACCAGCCGATGCGTCGCTGCCGTCTGGGACTGCGACATTCCAGATTTTGGCGCACACTCGGCCGTCTCGATCGTATCGGCTGCGCTGCATATCACCGCCGCGATGTCATTTCGCCCTCCCCTTGGCGTGATTAAACGAACACAGCTTCAAGCAGTCGGGATTCCTCGCGTAATTGTTCGTTCGAGACTTGGAGGCGGACAGGTTGTTCAGCGTTGGTGAAAGCCGGTTTCTGCCATGGACAGGCTCAGGAGATGACCGAGACAGTTGTGGCGCGGCCCGCGCCCACGACATGGATTCAATGGTCGAGGGTTTTCCAATGGCTCTTTCGGAGGGGACGATGCCAAATGCCCCTGAGGGTGCCGCGGCACGGCGACCGGTCTGAAACGAATTGCTTGGAGGTGAAACATGCGCCAACCCACAACCACCAGACGTACACTGCTGCGTTCGATCGCCGGCGCCGCCGGATCGGCAGCGGTCTACCGCACCATGGATGCGCTCGGAATGCTAGGTCCGGGCGCCGCCGAGGCCGCAGCCTTGGACCTGCCGCCCGGCTCGGGCACCGGCGGACGTGTGGTGATTCTGGGTGCAGGCCTTTCGGGTTTGGCCGCGGCTTGGGAGATGTCCAACGCCGGCTGGGACTGCACGGTGCTGGAGGCCTCGGGCCGGACGGGAGGGCGCAGTTTGACCGCCCGTGGAGGCGACCATCTGAACGAAAAGGGAATGCAGCAGGAGGTTTGCTTCGATAAGGAGGATTACCTCTACGCAAATATGGGACCGGCTCGGATCCCGTACCATCACCGCACAGTGCTCGGATACTGCAAGGCCTTCGGCGTCGAGCTGGAGGTTTTCACCAACGACAACCGCGCCGCCTTCTTCCACAATCGAGAACACTTCGCCGGCCGGAGGGTGTTAACCGACATGCGCGGTTATGTGGCGGAACTGCTCGCAAAGGCCGTTGACCGTGGCTCGCTGGACGCGGAATTGACCACGGTCGACAAGGAGCGCATTCGCGCCATGCTCAAGAGCTTTGGCGGGTTGACGGACAAACACGACTACGCCGGATCGAACCGCGCCGGCAATCTGGGAACTCCCGTTCACGCTGGACTGGCGGCGGGCGAGTTTGAGGAGAAACTTGACTTCGGTGAACTTCTCGGCAGCGAATTCTGGCAGTACAAGCTCCACTTCAGTCATTTTCTTAACCAGAACCCGACGCTGCTCCAGCCGGTCGGCGGAATGGACGCAATCGTGCGCGCATTCGGGCAGAGGGTCAGCCATCTCATACTTCACGAGTGCGTCGTTGAGCAGATCAGACGGCAGGGCGACGGCGTGCGGATCGTCTACCGCGGACGCGACGGAGCGGAGCGCGCCGCCTTGGCCGACTATGCAATCTGCACAATTCCGGCGCCGGTTCTCAAGGACATACCGAACGACTTTTCGCCCGAGACGCAGGCAGCGCTGGCCTCTTTCGAATTCGTTGAGGCGGTGAAGATCGCCTTTCAGGCGCGGCGGCGCTTCTGGGAGGACGATTCGGCGATCTATGGGGGCATCTCTTGGACCGACAACGACATCACGCAGCTCTGGTATCCGTGCAACGGCTACCACCGGCCCAAGGGCGTGCTGATGGGAGCCTATATCTGGAGCCGGGAACCGGGGCTGCGGTACACCGCGCTGTCCGCAAAGGAGCGGCTGGCGGCAGCACTTGCTGAAGGCGAGTCCCTGCATCCGGGATTCGCGAGCGAAATGGAATACGGGGTCAGCCGCGCCTGGCACAACGTCCCGTTTCAAAAGGGCGGGTGGCCGCGCAACAACCCGGATGCTGCGGCGGTTCTGCGCGCGGGGGACGGACCATTCCAGTTTGCTGGCGATCAAGTGACCGCTCTGTCCGGCTGGCAGGAAGGAGCCCTGCTCGCCTCCCACACCGCCGCTGCAGCGATTCACGGCCGTTTCACTGACAGGTAAGGCGGAATCCGCATCGCAGCCGCGCGGTTTGAAATGAACGGTGAATCATCCCGCAGAGCGCTCCGCGCAAGAAAGACGCCCGCCTCCAAGGCACGACGCGGTTTTAACTTCCGCCCCCGTGCGCCAGTAGTGTTGATCTCTGCAATTCAGCTCGAAACCAAAGACAGATGATCCCCAGACAACGTCAATGTTTTCAGGGTTTCTTACGGTTGAAGAGGCTCGCAGCAGCCGAGACCGGCAATTGGCTGCCGTCGATAACCGAGCCCGCCGCTACAGGCCGCATGACAGCGCATTTGTGTCGGTTCGAATACGGGCCCCGCGGATCTCATTCCGGTCAGCGGACCCGCCACGGCCCGCGGTTCGCCGCGAATGTCATGACATGGCCGGCTGCGCAGACCGCGCCTCAGGCTTCTTCGTGCCCCGGGACGTGGAAGATGCCTTCCAAGCAGTCGCCGCCGGCGGTCCCAGAGGTGAAGGAACCGTCGTCGGGCTCCGTGTTATCCGGGTCCCGGCCCCGCAGGAGTTGATCGAGTGAGATCATGGGAAACAATGGGTCATCACGCCGGAGGAGGATTGTTTTTCCACAGGCACGGCCTCCTTCGGCGGCCCCGCCCAACTCCGGGCTATTGAAACGCAAAGTCGGCTACAAGTGTTGCGGAAGCGCGAAGAGCTCCCGCGCCCGGGTAGCAAGGGCCGCGCGCAGACCGGCATGGCCGATGCCGATCACGATCAGCCCGGTCATTGTGTTTGCGCTGTGCTGCCCTGTTTCGCCTGTTCGGTGTGGCGCTTGCGGAAGTGCTCGTCCGCCTCGGGTGTGCCATCGTGCAGGCTGCCGAACCACTTGTCCAACGGCACGTTGCTCTCGCCAAAATTCACGTTGTGATAGCGGTGGTGCAGGTAGTGCAGGTAGCGATCGTTCCTGAGGGCATATTCGTCGCCGAAGACGATTTCGTCAAAGCCGGAATGGCTGATTGCCGGGCCAAGACTTGAATGGAATCCATTGTACATCATGTGCAAGGGATGGGAGGGGACAACGATGTGGATCAGAATACTGGAGAAGTACACAATGTGTTCGACCGGGTGCATTGCAATGCCGGACCAGGGGCCGACATTGACGTTCTTGTGGTGGATGTAGTGCACGTAATCATACAGTGGTTTCCAATGGATCAGGCGGTGAATCCAGTAGAAATGGAAATTCCGCCAGAAAGGTATTGCCATCATCAGGAGGCAGAACAGGATTGGATGTTCGGCAGGATCAAGGTAAGGCAACCAACCGTTGGCATAACCCCACCACAAGCCACATTCGTAAAGCGTCCAGATCAGGGTGCCAATTTGGGCCCAGAAGATATTGTCCCAAACCTGATCGCTGAAAAGGAAGGTCGGATTGTTCCTTGACAGCCAGTTGGCATTATACTTCTTCTGACGCCCCTGCATTTTTTTCCCGCAGAACCACATGTGGAACGCGCCTGTCCAAACCCAGACCAGCACAAGGTTTCGCAGGAGGATTTTGCTCATCCAGCCGATCTGGAAGGTCTCCATCCGCGCAAGTTCCGGTGTGAACCAGACATAAGACACGCCGATCAGCACCATGTAGATGGCGAACCATGGAAGAAAGAAACCGGGGAAACCGACAAGCCATTTGAAGATCTTCGGGAAATTCAGGGGATCATCGAGCAAGGGTTCAAGATGAACCGGGCGACCCGACCACCATTCGCCGTGACGGTTCCGTTCCTGACCGTGTTCATCGATCGTGGCGCTGCGCCTTTTGGCCATTTTCTATCCTTCATGCCGCCCCCGCGGACGGTGCGGCCTCCCCTGGTTTCAGCCTGCGTCTATTGCGGCTGTTCATTCGATGATTGTTAACTTCGTATCTGGCTCGGTGTCAACGAAGTGTCGAAACTTGAGACATTTTCGCTGCGGCGTTTTTTCGTCGCCGGGCGCGGGTTGGCCGGACGTCAAGTCAGCCACCGCGCACGAAGACGGTTCCGTTCCCCCTTTACCTTTGCCGTCGGTCCTTCGGTCCCTCTTTCTGGGAAGGCTGGCTCCGGCACTTGGGGAGCCGGCCTTTTTGGCAGGGCGCACTTGCAAGCGAGCGCGCCATCTTCGCCCGGCCCGGCCCTGTCCGGGCGCCATCGCCATCATCACCACGACGACCGGGATGCTGCGCAGCGCCATCTTCCCCGGTTCCGGATGAAGTGCCTGCCTATGTTGCAGGCCCGTTCAATGCGGGATTTGATGCGTTCCAAGGCACTGCGACGGTTGGAGCCGCGCTGCCGGGAGGGGCTTCCACGGGGCTTCGGCGTGAAGATCCGGCGGCCTGTCTCGTGGAGCGGGACCCGCACGATCCGCCCGCAGTCCCCGGCCTTTCATCCGCCCGTGCGGTGGCAGTGCGCGCTGCCCTTGCAGTCGAAGCCGCAGGCCGCCGCCGGGCAGCGGCGCTTGAGCGTCTCCCGGTCGCGCTCGAACCCTTCGAAGGCCATCTCCCGCTGCCCGCCGCCCTGGGGACAGATGCAGAAGAGTTCGCCACGCTCGCTGCGGACCATTGTGCCCACCCGGTCCGGATCCAGCGAACGGGTGATTTCCCGTGATGGACAATGGCCCGGCTCGCCCGTTTCCGCACGCCACATGAGACGGGTGTCGATGAAGGGCCGGATCCTCCGCCGGTCCCGCAACAGCCCTCCGCCAGGACCGAGTCCCTTTCCATCAGCCCGGCGCTCAGCAGCTCCAGTTCCTTCGCTTCCCGTAGATGTGGTGACCTGCGCCTGTGCCGCATCTACACTATGACAACCTTTTGCACCTATCCCGAACCTACCCCAACCCATGCGCCAGCTCGAACCCGATTCCCCGAAAAGACCCGGTGAAAAGTGCGGATTGCATGCAAAGTTCAAACAGGCTCATTCAAAGTTCCACAATGACGTCATCGCCAACTACGGAAACAGGATAGGTTTTCAAGGCTTCGCATACCGGCGGAACCGTCGGATCCCCGGTTCGATAATCAAATGCGCCGAAATGCAGCGGACACTCGATTTCAAAATCGTCCACAATCCCTTCGGACAAATGCTGCAATTCGTGGGTACAATGCCCGTCGGCGGCATAGAAGTTTCCGTCCGGTCCGTGGATGATAATCAGGCTCTTGTCGCCGTGATCAAATCGAATGACGTCTTCTTCATCTATGTCGCGCACAGCGCAGACGCGAACTTTCTCAGTCATTTGTTGCTTTCCCCAGATGTTGTCGATGCAGTGCAACAGCTTTTCGTGCTCGGCCTCGGACTTGGTCGGTGTGATGTGATCCAGCCAAGTGGTACCTGTTGTGGAGGCCACGCGAAACGCCGTCAAGGCCGCGATGCGCGTGTCATGAACCTGTAGGTGCAGGGACGACAGATTGCCAAAGACCTGAATGTGCTTCAGCGGATTTGGTGTCTCACCGGTGAGGTCAGTCTGGGACAGAAAGTTCACATCCCCGTTTTTACTGGAACCAAGCGAGACGCAGATCAGTGGCGTACGGCTTGCGATTTCGGCCATGGTTTGGGCTGCGATCACCTCAGATTCCACAATGAAAGCTCCCGCGCATTCCAGACGCTCTTAGAGTTTGAATCTTAAGTCTTTGTTTTTAATTTATATTTTTATTTCAAGCACTTATCTCCCGCGCCACCCGCCTCATCAGAAACCGGCAGGCTGCGAGCTGCGCCCAGGCCTATTCGCGCGGGCCACCCTTTTCTGTCTCAGGCTATCGGCGGCGTGCAGCCAGCCAGTCGAACCGGCAGGAAATCGCAAGCATCCGGACGCCGCCGAAAAGCTTCTTGTCAAAGTCTGACTGGACGGGGAAGCTACTTGAAAATCCCTGCTTGGGAAAGAAGCGCTGTCCCGGACTGTACCCGATCAAACAGAAACAGAACGCGCGGGGAAAGTGGGAAAAACCGCCCGGTTCATGACGGAATAGTCCGGGACCCTACAACCCGCAGGCTGCTCAGTCGTGCCGGTTGGCGGGATCGCCGCAGAACATCCTGTGGACCATATGTTCGACCATCTTCGCGGGCCCGCTCAACGCACCGCAAACAGGATTGAGCAGCTGGTGTCTGCGCTTGCTTCCGCGGCGGACCTCGCTCACAATCCAAAATATCCTCCAATGAGGGAATGACCCGAATTGCCCCCTATTGCCAGCCAGGGACGCAGGGAATCAGACAAAGTCCGGAAAAATGGCGAATCCCGGCTTCCTCTTGATCAAGGGATGCTCAAATAACGTAGTTTATGACCTGATATCAGTGGGTTGGTTGTTTATTCCCTGAGCGATCCAATGACTGGCGCCAATTGGCAGCTTTTGGAATTTTCGGAATCGGTCTGGAGCCACCCAACTGGCTGACTTCCGAAAGTCCGTGTATCCAATTCTCCGTGTTATGCCTTCAGGAGAGCCACACCCCAAACTTGGCAAATCGGGCGGCAGCGTCTATGTTGAAGCAAAAAGCAGGACTTTTTCAACCGCAACGCCAATTCGGACAGTTGGCGAATTCGCACCGGGCAGTCGTATGGCGGTTTCCAGAAAAGTCTTGAACAGGCACATGGAGAATCCAAAAAATGATGGGAATGAAGAGCCGAGCGATTGCTATTTTTGTGGCAATTGCCGCCGCAGGTTCCGCAGCCTCCGATGACAGAATGGCAAGCACACTGTTTGGCGCGGCCAACACCGGTTCCAAACAGGATCCGGCGCCAATCGGCCGCTATTCACAGGGCTGTATCGGCGGTGCGATACAATTGGCCGAAACCGGTCCGACCTGGCAGGCTATGCGGCTGTTCCGCAATCGCAATTGGGGCCATCAGGTGCTAATCGATTTCATTGTCGATCTCAGTGGCAAGGCGGCCGCGTTCGGATGGAATGGCCTCTATATCGGAGATATGTCTCAGCCGAGAGGCGGCCCAATGACATCGGGTCACACTTCCCACCAAATCGGGCTGGACGTCGACATTTGGATGAGACCTCCCGGACGACTGGATTTGAGCCGTGAGGAACGCGAGGAAATCAATTCCATATCGGTCCGGACCGAAGATCAGACTTCAGTCAACGAAAACTGGACCGACACCCATATGCAGGTCTTGAAGGCCGCTGCGTCTGATCCTCGAGTTGACAGAATTCTGGTATCCGCCGCGGTGAAGGCCGAGATGTGCAAACACGCAGGCGAAGACCGGAAGTGGCTCGCCAGAATCCGTCCGTGGTATAAACACAACTACCACTTCCATGTCAGGCTTAAGTGCCCGGCAGGGGCAGACTATTGTCTCCCGCAGCGACCCACAGTCGAGGAACTTTCTGGCAGCGGTGTAGGGTGCGGCAAGGCGCTCGAATGGTGGGTCACGGATTACCCGAAATCTCTGAAAGATCCGAAACCGGCGGCGGCGCCTTCCCCTGTCAGGTCAGGCCCAAGCCTTTTGATGTCAGATTTGCCCGGGGCCTGCGGCAAAATCCTAGCCTCAAACTAAGGCTGGCAACTGTTGTCTGTATCCCTGGCGTGACTGCGCCAAACAGCTCGCGCGCATCGGGAAATCCCTGCCGCGGCGCCAGTCTAGCCAGTCACTAAGTCGAAATCTCGATTGAGATGTCGGTCGGATGAGGACCAAGGGATCTTCACTGAGCCTAAAGAATCAATCGGTCCGGCGCCGGCAAAGAACACCGAAGATCCGCAGCGATTTAGTGAGCCGGTTCAGAGAACTCCTTTGGCCGGTCTCTTCGCCCGGCTGAATCTTAGCGTTCGATCAGCCTGAGTTGGGTTCCAAATTGCACGCCGGCTTCGCCACATGCAGATTTTGTGAGTTTTCTAGGGCCTGTTGACAATCAGGTTGCGAATCGTGCGGATTTCCGCCACTTTTGTCTCAATGACCGCCGGAACGGCGGCACAGGCAAGATGAGCAGAATGACGAATGAATCCAGACAGAACGGTGCTGACCGACGCCATGTGGGCGCGGATCGAGCCCATGCTGCCCGGCAAGGCGACCGACCCCGGCGTCACCGCGGCGGACAACCGGCGGTTTCTCGAGGCGGCGCTTTGGCGGATCCGGACGGGATCGCCGCGGCGCGACCTTCCGGCGCGCTTCGGCAACTGGAACAGCGTGTTCAAACGCTTCCGCCGCTGGGCTGTTTCGGGTGTTTTCGAGCGTGTTTTCAACGCGTAGTCGGACGAGTTCGATTTCGAGTGCGTGTGTGTTGACGGCACTGTCGTCTCGGCGCACCAGAAAGCGGCGGGCGCAAAAGGGGGACCCGCCGCCAGGGCATCGGCCGTTCCCGGGGAGGCCTGACCGGCAAGATCGCCGCGGTTGCGGACGCGCTTGGCTATCTTGTGCGGTTCGTGATCCTTCCCGGTCAGGCGCACGACATTGTGGGGACGCCGGAGCTTCTGGAGGATCTTCCCTTCGAAGCTTTGATCGGGGACAAGGCGTTCGACGCGGACTGGCTGCTCGGGGAACTCCGGAAGCGCGGCGCCGAGGCGGTGATTCCCGCGAGGAGGAACCGGTTGGATCCTCGGGAACATGACCGTGAGATGTACAAGTGGCGGCACCAGATCGAGAATTTGTTTGCGAAAATCAAGGAGTTCCGGGCAGTGGCGACCCGTTACGACAAGACGGGCGAGAGCTTTGCGGCGGCGATTCACCTCGTTGCGGGCGTGGTCGCCGCAACCTGATTGTCAACAGGCCCTAATGTCTCTCGTGCTGAGGTTGGTTCCAAGCCACCGGCCATTTTCCAGCTTTCTGGAACGAACAATCAGGTGATTCGAAGCATAGAGTTCAGAGCGGTTTTTCGAAAGAAGCCTCTTGGTCTTGCCGACGGTTTTCTTCGCAAAACGCTCCATGAATTCAGGATCTGCCTCCGCAAATCTTGTCACAATTCTGGCCAGCGTATTGATGGCATTGCCTGTATCGTGTTGATCGCCACCGAGAACAAATTCCACAATTCTCCCTGTCGGAGACGGTTTTTTCGGTTTGGGCAGCTTAGGCGGAGGGTGACCACCATCGGGACGGGGGAGGAGTTTTAGAAAATCCCATATGTCGTCGGTTTCAGGCCTTATGCCAACCACACTTTCCACTTTTTCAGCAATCAAGTCACAAGGCATTTCATCGGGCTCCGCCAGCAAGGCCTGCCACGCCCCGGGGATCGCCTGCTGCGCCATCCCACGTTTCTGTCTGCCCGCAATCCGCCGCTCGGCTGCCTGTCGCGCTTCATCGGAGATACAGGAACTTTCCCAAGATGCCCCTCGAAAAAAACCCTTGTGTTCGGCGATGTTTGCCTTGCGCGACAGCTCCAGACTGTAAAACCGTCTTTCACGCGGATAGCCGGCCGCCATGCTGAGGTAAAAGTCCCACCGGCTGCCGTCGGTCAAGATCAAAAGCGGAACACCTCTGTGATTGGCACAATTAAACAGCTGCTCCTCGCCCTTGAGGCCTATGCCTCCGAGTCGTTTCGCTTCTATGAAGACCAGAGGGTTTCCGCGATAGATCAGTGCATAGTCGACAGAACCGGAAGGCACCGGATATTCGGGCTTCAAATCGCTTGGGTCAGAGTAATCCCAGCCCAATGCGCGCAGCACAGGCAAAATGACCGCCTGTTTGACCTGCGCTTCGTTGTCCAACTGCCCCGAATTCAGGTTTGAAATCGCGTTCTGTATCGTCTCATTCAGATCCATGGCCTGACAATTTTGCCATTTGTTTGATTGTTGGGATATTTGGTTCACGACACCGGACAGCGCAACAAGGTTGGCTGCCTGAAGCGGCGCTGTAAACCGTCGACAAATTCACCCAGTGCGCCCGCATTGGCAGAGCAGTTTCCGGCAGTTTCGTCCTTTGGCAACAGATATGACCTGATTGAAACTGGCTGTGTTCATCCATCCGGATCCTTGCCGGCAGGCGCGTGAGTTGGACGGTCTCAATTGTTTGTTTTGTCCCTAACCTGCATTTCTCAAACCTGAATGCGAAAGCCCGAGCGGGAGGGATTTCCGGCGGTTTTTGGAGCCGCCGCCTGTGTCCGCGGCCGGCGGAGGCGTTTTTCGGTCATTTTTCACCGCCGGGAGGCCGGTTCAGCCGTCACCGGGCGTCAGAGCGGCGCGTTTTCCGGCGGAAGGGCGAGCCGGGGCCTCCCCCGGCGGGGCGCCAATGGCATTTCATTAGGCCGGCATGATTTTGACGCCGTTCTGTCCGCGGCGGCAGTCATCTGATTCCACGCTCTTTTTCCGTCCGCTCCTTTTTTCCGGCTTCCGGGGTTGACACGGCTACACCGCCGCTGCATGTTAGGCGCGAATCAGACTGTCCCGCCGGGAGCGCAGCCATGGACCCGCGAATCGAGGCCCTCAAGTCCACCACTTTTTTCGGCCGGCGTTTCACACGGCGCCAGATCGCCGACATCGCAGAGACCGTCGCGATGCTCCCGAACGACAGCCGCAACGAGCTGTCGAAGACCATCTGCGAGCACCTGGGCTGGACCACGCCGAAAGGTGAATACCGCGTCTCGGCGTGCCTGCGTGTTCTCGAGCGCCTTGAGGAGTGCGGGATCCTGACCCTGCCGGAGAAGCGCGGCACGGCCGCGAAACAGCCGCCCGGGCCGATTGTCCATGTGCGGGCGTCCGACCCGCAGCCGGAGATCGCCTGCGGTCTCGCGGCCCTGGCCCATCTTTAACATTTCTGCGTTGGATTTGAGGTCGATTTGACGGTGTTCGATTCGCAACTCATTGATTTATTGTGATTCGATGTTTCAGGAATCGTTTGTAGTGCCATGTTTTTTGAGTAATGCCTTGCGGCGGGGGATTCCTTTTGCTATAGCTGCCGCATGTTCATTCGACAGACCAAGACCGGCACCGCCAGCGACGGCAGCGACCAAATCACCTTCCGCCTGGTCGAGAACCGCCGCGAGGGGGACAGGATCCGTCAGCGCACCCTTCTCAATCTCGGGCGCCATTTTGCAATCGGGCGCGGGCACTGGCCGGACCTGTGCCGACGCATCTCGGATCATCTCACCGGACAGACCGCCCTCGGCCTCGCCGATCCCGATCCGGGGATCGAGGCCGAGGCCCGCAGAATCTCCGCCCTGCTGATTGGCCGCGGGAAAGACAGCGGCGGGGAAGGCGCGAAGCGGGACTGGCAGAGTGTTGATGTCAATTCCGCCAGCGACAGCGACGGGCGCTCGGTCGGTGTCGAGCATGCCGGGCTCGAGGCGCTGTCCGGTCTCGGCCTGCCGGCATTGTTCGACGGTCTCGGTTTCAACCGCCGCCAGCGCTGCTGCGCCCTGGCGGCCATTGTCGCGCGCATGGCCGCGCCGAACTCGGAGCGGGCGACCAACTTCTGGCTGCGCCGGCACAGCGCCCTCGGCGAGATGCTCGGGATCGATTTCGGCGCTCTGAGCGACATGGCGCTCTACCGCGCCTCGGATCTGCTCCTTGCCCATCAGGACAGCATCGAGGATCACCTCTTCGCCCGGGCCCGGTCCCTGTTCGACCTCAAGCCGACGATCGCGCTGTACGATCTCACCAACACGTTCTATGAAGGCCGGGCACCAATCCAGCCCAAGGCGCGGCGCGGGCATTCGAAGGAACGGCGCAGCGACTGCCCGCTGCTTTCGCTTGGCCTGGTTCTCGATGCCAGCGGCTTTGTCCGGCGCAGCCGGGTGTTTGCCGGCAATGTCACCGAACACAGGACACTCACGCACATGCTCACCAGCCTCGGCGCTCCGGAAGGCGCGGTCGTCATCATGGACGGCGGCATCGCGACCGAGGACAACCTGCGGTGGCTGCGCGCCAGCGCCTATCGCTATCTCGTGGTCTCACGCACCACCAAGCGGGTCTTCGATTCCGACGAGGCCAGGGCAATCACGACCGCGTCATGCGACAAGGTCGCCATCTACAAGGAATCCGTCACCCGCGAGGAAGAGGACGGCACGGAATACAAGGAGTCCTGGCTGCGGTGCCTTTCCGAAGCCCGGGCGGAAAAGGAACGCGGCATCATCAATCGTTTCAGGACACGTCTCGAAGACGGCCTGAAGAAACTGCATGACGGCCTCTCCCGCCCCAGGACCCGCAAGAAGCTTGACGACATCCAGCGCCGGATCGGGCGGCTTGCAAAGGAAAACGCGCGGGTCGCCCGGCATTACGAGATCACCGTCACCCCCGACAGCGCCGGAACCAAGGCAACAGCCATCACCTGGAACCTCAATCCCGCCGACAATTCCATGCTGACCCACCCCGGGGTCTACTGTCTGCGCAGCAACATCCTCGACTGGCCGGCAGAGACCATGTGGCAGACCTACGCGACCCTCACCGACGCCGAAGCCGTGTTCCGCTCGTTGAAATCCGAGCTCGGCCTGCGTCCGATCTTCCATCACAAACAGGGGCGCGCCGACGCTCACCTGTTCATCTCAGTCCTCGCCTATCAGGCAGTCCAGACACTGCGCAGACCCATGAAAGCGGCAAACATCCACGACAGCTGGACGACGGCGCGCCAGACGCTTGCGACACTGCAGCGCACGACAACCAGCTTCAGGCGCCGTGACGGCAGGACCCTGCATGTCCGCAAGACCGCATCCGCCTCCCCCGAACAGGCGGAGATCTACCGGGCGATGGGCCTCGCGCCGCCGCCCAGGAACCTCGCCAAGACCATCGTCTGAACCGATTCCGGCAATTCGTGGCGGCGGCCCGAAACGGCCGCCTCTCCGGATTGTAGTGCCATTCGGATTTTTTACCCGTTTGAAATCAACGCGTTACGCACTACAATGTTAAAGATGGGCTGGAGCCCCTGGCCCTGGAGGAGGCGGCGTCGCCGGAGGACGCCGCCCTGTGGAAAGCGCTCGTGGACCGCTATCATTATCTCGGCTGTCCGCGGCCCTTCGGCCCGCACATCCGCTGGTTCGTCCGCGACCGGAGCGGGCGGCCGCTGGCCGTTCTGCTGTTCGAGGCGGCGGCGCGGGAGCTGCCGGCGAGGGACGAATGGATCGGCTGGAGCGAGGCTGACCGCGGCCGCCGCCTGCACCTTGCGGTGTCGAACAGCCGCTTTCTCGTGCTGCCGCGGGTCCGCGTCGACAATCTGGCGTCGAAGGCGCTGGCGCTGGCGCTGCGCGGGCTTGCGGAACGCTGGGAGGCGAACCACGGCTGCCGCCCGGTCCTCTGCGAGACCTTCATCGACCCGACCCGCTTCGACGGCGCCTGCCACAAGGCCGCCAACTGGGAGACGATCGGCATGACGGCCGGAAAGCGCAGCGGGCGCGGCGCCAAGCCGGCCAAGGAGATTCTGGTCCGGCCGCTGGACCCGGAGTTCCGCGCCGTCCTGAAGGGGGAGACGACACCCGGGCCGCGGCCGAAACGCCGCTCTCCCGCCGCCTTTGACCACGGCTTCGCCGCGATGTGGTCCCGGATCGCCGACGCGGCCGCCGACATCGCCGCGCGCCGCGACGAGACATGGATAAAGCGGCGGCGGACGCTTAACACCCTGATGATTATGCTTTTCGTGTTCCGCCTGGCGCTGTCGCGCGGTCGGAAAGGCTACACAACCGTGACCGCGGAGCTGTGGGACCAGTGCCGCCGCCTCGGCGTCGCGCTGCCGCAGCCGGAGCTGGTGGCCATCTCCTCGATCGCCAAGGCCCGGGCCCGCGTGCACGAGGACGTGTTCCGCGACCCGCACCGCGGGATCCTCGCCCACGACACGCGCGGACCGGACTGGAACGGGCGCCGGACCTTCGCCGTCGACGGCTCCAAGATCAACCTGCCGCGGCCGCTCGCCGAGGCCGGATACCCGCTCCCGAGCGGCGGCGCCCACTATCCGCAGGGGCTGCTGTCCTGTCTTTACCGCCTCGACAGCCGCATGCCGGCCGACTTCACCCTCACGTCCGGCGCCGACGAGCGCGCCGCCGCGCGCGCCCATCTCGGCGCCCTCTCGCCCGGCGACGTCGTCGTCTTCGACCGCGGATACTTCTCCTTCGTCCTGCTCCGCGACATGACGGCGCGGGGACTGCACCCGGTGTTCCGCATCCAGCGCAACTCCGCAGCCGGGTTCGACAGGTTCCGCGACGACGCCCTCGTCAGGATCACCCCGGGCAAAAACGCCCTGCGCAGGCTGAAGGCCGCGGGCATCCCGGAGCCGTCCTCCCCGATTGTCCTGCGCCTGGTCCGATACGACATCGGAGAAAGCCGCTATGTGCTCGCCACGACCCTCGCCGATACGGAGCGATACAGCCGGAAAGACCTCTCGGAACTCTATCACGGACGGTGGGGAATCGAGGAGCTGTTCAAGATATCCAAGACAACCCCCGCGGTGGAGGAGTTCCACGGCAGAAGCGAGCGCGGCGTCCGCCAGGAGCTCTGCGCCCACTTCAACCTGATCGCCATGGCGCGCCTGTTCACGAACCGCGGAGACGCCGCGCTGGACGAAGCGCACGAAGGCGATCTGCCGAAGATGCGGACGAACTTCACAAACGCGCTGGCCATGCTGGCCGGCAGTCTCGAGGAGCTGATCCTGACGCAGACGTCGGCGCTGGCCGACGCCGTGAGCCGCGTGGCGAACTCGGTCCTCGCGGCCCGGGCGCGGCTGCGGCCGGGACGGTCATTCCCGCGCCGGTCCCAAAAACCCGTCGGAAAGTGGCAGCGGAGACGACACCAGACCGCGTGACCTGAAACCGAACCTTGCCGGAAAAGGGGCGAAGCCGCTCCGGAAATGGCGCGCCCCCTTAAGGAAATGACGCCGAATCGTTAAGGAAATGCCATTGGGCGGGGCGCGGCGGGATTTCGGTCTGAGAGGCTGCCCCGGGCTGAGGAGAGGTCAGTCGGGGGCGAGATTCATCCAGGCGGCGGCGAAGGCCGCCCGGTCCGGGCAGGCTCCTGACAGGGCGAAGTGGATGCGCCGGACCGACATTCTGACGCGGGCGCCGATCTTCAGCAGCCGCAGCCGCAGCGTCTCCGGCGCGGCCCTGGCCAGCTTCCCTCCGGCGGCCGCCGCGACGCGGTTGTGCAGGATGTGGGCGAAGGCCGAGAAGCGGAGCCGCAGGGCATTGGCGCCGAACAGGTTCGACGAGCAGCGGTCCGCGAAAAGGCCCGTTTTCAAATCTTTCACACGGTTTTCCGCGTCGCCCCTCGCGCAATAGAAATCCTCGCAGAGCTTCCTGGCGGAATGCTCGG
>CBDCSZ010000049.1:0-52845 GCA_965221935.1 Paracoccaceae bacterium | reverse complement strand
ATTGACCGCTGTGGAAAAACAGCTATTTTATCCGGTCGGTAAATCTGGCGCTTCCCCGTTTCGAATCTTCGGTCACTCTGCTCACATCCCGCATCCCTGACGGGACCTTGTCTGCACCGCCGAATGCGGTGGAGCGCGAGCTTGGCTGAATCGACATCGGATTGGTTATGAAAGGACATCGAATTGGCGCGAATACAAGGCGTTAACCTTCCGACGCGCAAGCGTGTGCTGATCGCACTGACCGGTATTTTTGGCATCGGTCACTCGACGGCGCGCAATATCTGCGATGCGCTAGGCATCAATCAATCCCGGCGGCTCAATGATCTGTCGGACAGCGAAGTCTTGGTGCTTCGCGAGCATATCGACCGCAACTACACCGTCGAGGGCGCGCTGCGCCGAGACGTTCAGATGAACATCAAACGAATGATGGATCTCGGGTGCTACCGCGGGCTTCGTCATCGCCGCGGACTGCCCACTAGGGGACAGCGCACGCACACCAATGCGCGCACCCGGAAGGGACCAGCCAGACCAATTGCCGGCAAGAAAAAATAGCGGAGACCAGAATTGGCAGCAGACCGAAACCGCCCCCGCCGCAAAGCGCGCAAGAATATCGCGACCGGCGTCGCCCATGTGAATTCCTCATTCAACAACACCAAGATTCTGATCTCCGATGTGCAGGGAAATGCGATCGCGTGGTCATCGGCAGGCGCGATGGGCTTCAAGGGATCGCGCAAATCCACACCTTATGCAGCCCAGCTCGCTGCCGAGGACGTCGCCCGCAAGGCCAGCGAGCACGGCATTAAGACACTCGAGGTCGTGGTTCAGGGGCCCGGTTCCGGCCGCGAGAGCGCACTGCGCGCGCTAGCTGGCGCGGGTTTCACGATCACCGCGATCCGGGATGTGACCCCAATCGCCCACAACGGGTGCCGCCCGCCGAAACGCCGCCGCGTCTGACGTTTAAGCGGCAGCGACGCGTCGCTGCAATCTCATCCACAAACATTTTCGGCCCCGTTTCGGGGCATGAAACCAGAATGGAGACAAGGCAATGATTCAGAACAACTGGGATGCGCTGATCAAGCCAAAACCGATCGATGTGAACCATGGGGTCGATCGCGCAAGCCAGGCCAGGATCACAGTTGAACCGCTGGAGAGGGGCTTTGGCCTGACTCTCGGCAACGCGCTGCGCCGGGTTCTCATGTCTTCCCTGCAGGGCGCGGCGATCACAAGCGTGCATATTGACGGGGTGCTTCACGAATTCACCTCCATCCCTGGCGTCAGAGAGGACGTCACCGACATCATTCTGAACCTGAAAGACATCAGGCTTCGCATGCAGGTTGAAGGTCCGCGCCGCCTGATTCTGAAGGCGACCAAAGCTGGTGCGGTCCGGGCAAGCGATATCCGGTGCTCCGACGGCATAGAAATCCTCAATCCGGACCATGTGATATGCCATCTCGATGAAGGCGCCTTGCTGCAGGTTGAGCTGACCGCGGATGTGGGAAAAGGCTATGTCGCCGCCGAACAGCACCCTATGGGCGACGCTCCGATCGGCCTCATTCCGGTGGATGCGATCTACTCTCCGGTCCGCCGGGTGGCGTACAAGGTTGAGTCAGCGCGCGAAGGGCAGGTGCTGGACTACGACAAGCTTGTCCTGGAGATCGACACCGACGGATCTATGAAGCCGGAGGATGCGTTGGCATATGCGGCGCGGATCATTCAGGATCAGCTGAGCACTTTCGTGAATTTTGAAGATCCGCGAATGGTTAAACGGGTTGAAGAGGTTGAAACGGTTCCGCTCAATCCGCAGTTTTTCCGTAAGGTCGAGGAGCTGGAGCTTTCGGTGCGGGCCGCCAACTGCCTGAAGAACGACAATATCGTGTATATTGGCGATCTGGTCCTGAAGTCCGAGAATGAAATGCTCAAAACACCGAATTTCGGCCGCAAGTCGCTGAACGAAATCAAGGCGGTGCTTGCGGATATGGGTCTGGCGCTCGGAATGGAAAACCCGGAATGGCCGCCGGAGAACATTGAAGAGATGTCGAAACAGTTCGAGGGAAGCTGACAAGAGATTGACAAATCTCCGTTCTCGGCATAAACGCCCCGCCTTCCGGCGGAGTGTCCGTCACGCAGGAGGGAACAAGCCATGCGTCATTCCGGAGGCTACCGCCGCCTCAACAGGACCAGCGAACATCGCCGGGCCATGTTTGCCAACCTCGCTGGATCGCTGATCGAGCATGAACAGATCCGGACCACCCTGCCAAAAGCGAAGGAGCTGCAGCCGATCGTCGAAAAACTGATCACGCTCGGCAAGCGGGGCGACCTGCATGCAAGGCGGCTCGCGGCATCGCGGCTCAAACAGGACCGTTATGTCGGCAAACTCTTCGACGTGCTGGGACCGCGCTACAAGGACCGCGCCGGCGGGTGTGTCCGCGTACTCAAGGCCGGGAGCCGTTATGGCGACTCGGCTCCGATGGCGGTGATTGAACTGGTGGATCGCGATGTTGAAGCGAAAGGCGCGGCGGACAAGGCGCGCCTTGCCGAGGAAGAACAAGAGCAGAGCTGACGATGCCCCGGGCGGCATCGTGAAACCGCGTCCAGGAGCGAGTGGCGCGGGTATCGGACCGACCCGCGCTTATTGCAGAATTGCGGCAACTGGCCCCGGCATTGCCGCCTGAACCGCACAAGACCGGATTCAGCGACGCCTCCAGACCGCTCGCCGACCGGCTGCGGCCGGCGTGTTTCGACCAGGTCGCCGGCCACGCGCAGCTGCTCGGCCCGGATGGCCCGCTCGGGCTGATGATTGCGGCCCGCGCGGTCACCTCTGTGGTGTTTTGGGGACCCCCCGGTGTCGGAAAGACGACTGTGGCGCGGCTACTCGCCGATGTCTCAGGCGCCGAATTCGTGCAGACCAGCGCGGTGTTTTCGGGTGTGGCCGAACTGCGGAAAATCTTTGAACGCGCCCGGATCAGGCGCGATTCGGACCGTGGCACACTTCTCTTTGTCGATGAAATCCACCGATTCAACCGCAGCCAGCAAGACGGGTTTCTGCCCTATATGGAGGATGGTTCGGTCACACTGATCGGGGCCACGACGGAAAACCCGTCATTTGAGCTGAATTCCGCCCTATTGTCGCGAACCCAGGTTCTGGTGATGAACCGTCTCACACCTTGTGATCTGGAAACGATTCTTCGGCGCGCCGAGCGGCTGCTCGGAACCGCGCTTCCGGCGACGGATGATGCGCGGTCGCATCTTGTGGAAATGGCCGACGGCGATGGGCGCGTTCTGATCAATCTCGCCGAGCAGATCTGGCTGCTCAACCCGGAACAGCCGCTGGCCAGGAGCGAGATCGCGGCGCTGCTTGCCCGCCGTGCGGCCCATTACGACAAAACAGGAGACTGGCACTACAACCTGGTTTCAGCGCTGCACAAGTCGGTGCGCAGCTCTGATCCCGACGCATCGCTCTATTGGCTGGCGCGAATGCTGAACGCCGGAGAGGACCCGCGCTACATCGCCCGCAGGCTGACCCGCATGGCGTCAGAGGATATCGGTTTGACCGATCCCGGCGCATTGGCCTTCTGTCTCAGCGCCTGGGAGACATTTGAGAGGCTCGGCAGTCCCGAGGGCGAGCTGGCGCTGGCGCAGGCGGCGGTCTACCTGGCGCTGGCGCCGAAATCGAATGCGTCCAACAAGGCGTTCAAGGCGGCGACGGCGGAGGCCAGATCGACCGGTTCGGCGCCGCCGCCGAAACACATCCTGAACGCGCCGACCCGGCTGATGAAGGATCTCGGCTATGGTTCCGGCTACCGCTACGACCACGATTCGCCTGACGCGTTTTCCGGCCAGGACTGTTTCCCCGAAGGCATGCGCCGGTCTGCCTACTACACGCCGGTGGAACGCGGATTCGAACGCGATCTGCAGAAACGGCTTGCCTATTTCAGCAAACTTAGAGTTCGGCGGCAATCCGGCTGACAGCATGGTGCTGCCGCTTCCGCAACCTGGCGCGGCGCTGTATTGGCATTGCCGGGCAGAACTGACGGAAATCGACAGAAGTTCAATGACCCACAGGCCGCCGGCAATCGTGAGGATGCGGGTTCGGGCGGTGCTGCCCCGGAGGTGATTTGGCGTTGATTTTACTGCAGATTGCGATTGGCGGCGCGCTGGGCGCCGTCGGCAGGTATCTGACCGGCAAGCTGGCAGCCCGCATGTTGGGCCCTGACTTTCCCTACGGCACGCTGGCCGTCAACACCGTCGGATGCCTGGCCATGGGGTTCGCGTTTGTCCTGTTGTCCAGCCAAAGCGAAACGCCGGCGAAGCTGGAACCATTCATCCTGACGGGACTGCTCGGCGGTTATACCACCATGTCCGCCTATTCGCTCGACTTTTGGCTCCTGCTCACAGCCGACCGGCCGTTGGCCGCATTTTTCTACATGTTCGGCACTACCGCCCTGGCCGCAGGAGTCCTGTTTGCCGGCATTGTTCTCGGGCGCTGGGCTGTCGCGTGACCCGGGCCGAAGCCGAAACGGTCAGCGGGCAGGATGCGGGCCAGAGGCTGGACCGTTGGCTGAGACGCAAATTCAGTGGCCTGCCGCAGTCCCGGATCGAAAAACTGTGCCGCCAGGGCAAGATCCGGATCGACGGCGGCCGCGCGCGTCCGTCATTTCGCCTCGAACAGGGGAACGAGGTGCTTCTGTCCGCAATCGCCGCCGCGGCGCCGGGGACAGAAGCGCGCCAAGAGGCATCGCCTGCCGGCGAGCCGCCGGCCTGGCTGCAGGACAGCGTGCTCTTTGCCGATGAACACCTGATTGCGATCAACAAACCCGCCGGAATCGCCGTTCAGGGAGGAACCGGACAGGCGCTTCACATCGATCGGCTGGCCGCCGGCCTCATCCGCGGTCCGGGGCGGCGGCCGCGGCTGGTGCACCGATTGGACAAAGCGACATCGGGCGTTCTCGTGATGGCCTGCACCCGGCAGGCGGCCGCGGCAATGACCGCCGGCTTCAAACACCAAACGGCGCGCAAGCTCTACTGGGCGATTGTCGTCGGATGCCCTGCGCCGGCCGAGGGACGCATCGAACTCGCGCTGATGAAGGACAGTTCGCGGCGGGACAAGATGACCGGCGTGCCGCAGGGGCAGGCGCCGGCGGCGGCGAAGTCTGCCCTCACGGACTATTCGGTGCTCGATTCGGTCGGCCGTCGCGCCGCTTTGGTCGCCCTGTCGCCACTGACCGGGCGGACCCATCAGCTGCGGGCGCACCTGGCCGCGATCGGATCGCCGATCATGGGCGATGAACGCTATGGCAGCCGATCCGAGGCTGGCGGGCTTTTCGACGGCCCGCTGCAGCTGCATGCGCGGGCATTGGAGTTCGACCATCCGGTTTCCGGCGGCCGGCTACAGCTGACCGCCCCTCCGCCGAGGCACATGGCGGATAAGCTGAGGCTGCTCGGTCTCGAGCCGCAGCGAACGCCCGCCGCGCCGTCCGGGTCCGGGCTATGAACGAGTGGCAGCAGCGCCGCTCGTGGAAATGCGTGACCGTTGCCGGCGGCAGCAACAGTTTCGGAATACGTCTTGACGACTGGACTGCCCAGACCCCTGGCGGCAATGATCTCGAATTGCCGACGCGCGCGCTGGCTGACCGAATTGCTGTGGAATGGCGGATTCAGAAGGAGATTGTGGATCCCGGTCTCATGCCCTTCACACAGCGGGCGAACGCCGCCCTGGATCGGATCGGACCGAACCGCACGGAAGCGGTTCCCTGTATTGCCAATTATGCGTCCAGCGATCTGATCTGTCACCGCGCCGACGGGCCGGAATTGCTGGCTGAACGCCAGCAACGGTCCTGGGATCCAATTTTTGAATGGGCAGAGCAGATGTTCTCCGCCAGGCTTCAGGTTGGCGCCGGCATCATGCCCATAGAACAACAGCAGGGAAACATATCCAGATTCCACGGTCTGGTTGACACATTTGATGACTTTACGCTGACCGCATTCGGCGAAATCGTGTCCCTTTCCGGCTCGCTGCTGATCGGGCTGGCGGCGCTTCACCGCCGGCTGACGCCAGAGGAGGCTTGGGAATTGTCGCGCATCGACGAAGAATGGCAGACAGAGCATTGGGGCGAAGATGAAGAGGCGCGCTCGGCTGAGCTCTCGCGCCGCAGAGATTTCCTGATCGCATGCGAGTTCGCATCAATGTCCCGGTTTGAGCCGGATTGAGAACATCCTCAGTTTCTCAGCGTGCCGTTCACCTGACCCTGTGCGGCGATTGTGTGTGATATTTGGAACGGCCCGGGCAAAGTCTCAATGCTCGGAAACCGCAAGCTGCCGCCAGTCTTTGGCGCCTGGACGGGCAAGCGGCGCAAATTCTACGCTATGCTTCTCCGTTCTTCCGGTTTCGCATTTTCCGTTCATGCCAAAACCATCCAGAAACCGGGATTTGCCGGCAACCTAACCCATCTTTAACATTGTAGTGCGTAACGCGTTGATTTCAAACGGGTAAAAAATCCGAATGGCACTACAATCCGGAGAGGCGGCCGTTTCGGGCCGCCGCCACGAATTGCCGGAATCGGTTCAGACGATGGTCTTGGCGAGGTTCCTGGGCGGCGGCGCGAGGCCCATCGCCCGGTAGATCTCCGCCTGTTCGGGGGAGGCGGATGCGGTCTTGCGGACATGCAGGGTCCTGCCGTCACGGCGCCTGAAGCTGGTTGTCGTGCGCTGCAGTGTCGCAAGCGTCTGGCGCGCCGTCGTCCAGCTGTCGTGGATGTTTGCCGCTTTCATGGGTCTGCGCAGTGTCTGGACTGCCTGATAGGCGAGGACTGAGATGAACAGGTGAGCGTCGGCGCGCCCCTGTTTGTGATGGAAGATCGGACGCAGGCCGAGCTCGGATTTCAACGAGCGGAACACGGCTTCGGCGTCGGTGAGGGTCGCGCAGGTCTGCCACATGGTCTCTGCCGGCCAGTCGAGGATGTTGCTGCGCAGACAGCAGACCCCGGGGTGGGTCAGCATGGAATTGTCGGCGGGATTGAGGTTCCAGGTGATGGCTGTTGCCCTGGTTCCGGCGCTGTCGGGGGTGACGGTGATCTCGTAATGCCGGGCGACCCGCGCGTTTTCCTTTGCAAGCCGCCCGATCCGGCGCTGGATGTCGTCAAGCTTCTTGCGGGTCCTGGGGCGGGAGAGGCCGTCATGCAGTTTCTTCAGGCCGTCTTCGAGACGTGTCCTGAAACGATTGATGATGCCGCGTTCCTTTTCCGCCCGGGCTTCGGAAAGGCACCGCAGCCAGGACTCCCTGTATTCCGTGCCGTCCTCTTCCTCGCGGGTGACGGGTTCCTTGTAGATGGCGACCTTGTCGCATGACGCGGTCGTGATTGCCCTGGCCTCGTCGGAATCGAAGACCCGCTTGGTGGTGCGTGAGACCACGAGATAGCGATAGGCGCCGGCGCGCAGCCACCGCAGGTTGTCCTCGGTCGCGATGCCGCCGTCCATGATGACGACCGCGCCTTCCGGAGCGCCGAGGCTGGTGAGCATGTGCGTGAGTGTCCTGTGTTCGGTGACATTGCCGGCAAACACCCGGCTGCGCCGGACAAAGCCGCTGGCATCGAGAACCAGGCCAAGCGAAAGCAGCGGGCAGTCGCTGCGCCGTTCCTTCGAATGCCCGCGCCGCGCCTTGGGCTGGATTGGCGCCCGGCCTTCATAGAACGTGTTGGTGAGATCGTACAGCGCGATCGTCGGCTTGAAGTCGAACAGGGACCGGGCCCGGGCGAAGAGGTGATCCTCGATGCTGTCCTGATGGGCAAGGAGCAGATCCGAGGCGCGGTGGAGCGCCATGTCGCTCAGAGCGCCGAAATCGATCCCGAGCATCTCGCCGAGGGCGCTGTGCCGGCGCAGCCAGAAGTTGGTCGCCCGCTCCGAGTTCGGCGCGGCCATGCGCGCGACAATGGCCGCCAGGGCGCAGCAGCGCTGGCGGCGGTTGAAACCGAGACCGTCGAACAATGCCGGCAGGCCGAGACCGGACAGCGCCTCGAGCCCGGCATGCTCGACACCGACCGAGCACCCGTCGCTGTCGCTGGCGGAATTGACATCAACACTCTGCCAGTCCCGCTTCGCGCCTTCCCCGCCGCTGTCTTTCCCGCGGCCAATCAGCAGGGCGGAGATTCTGCGGGCCTCGGCCTCGATCCCCGGATCGGGATCGGCGAGGCCGAGGGCGGTCTGTCCGGTGAGATGATCCGAGATGCGTCGGCACAGGTCCGGCCAGTGCCCGCGCCCGATTGCAAAATGGCGCCCGAGATTGAGAACGGTGCGCTGACGGATCCTGTCCCCCTCGCGGCGGTTCTCGACCAGGCGGAAGGTGATTTGGTCGCTGCCGTCGCTGGCGGTGCCGGTCTTGGTCTGTCGAATGAACATGCGCCAGCTATGGCAGAAGGGGTCCCCCGCCGCAAGGCATTACTCAAAAAACATGGCACTACAAACGATTCATGAAACATCGAATCACAATAAATCAATGAGTTGCGAATCGAACACCGTCAAATCGACCTCAAATCCAACGCAGAAATGTTAAAGATGGGCTAAGGCAGGCTCGCCTCGGATTGAACGCTGTCTTTCAAAGGCGCCCGGCCTTCAATCCGGCGCATCTGCGCCTTCCAGGGGCCGGATTCACTCTTTGATCGGCAACGGGGACTCATTGGAATTCGCTGCTGAGGCTCAGGACAGAATGATTGTGCCGGGCTTCACAGCGATTTCAAGATTTCCGCGTGGTGGGCTATGTGATCCGCCATGAATGACATGACGAAGAAATAGCTGTGGTCGTACCCCTCTTGGTATCGGTGCAGAGCCGGCTGCCGGCGGGCCTCAATGGCCGCCTTCAGCGCCTGCGGGCGCAGCAAATCGAGGAATGTGTCATCAGCGCCTTGGTCGATCAGGACGGTGCCGGGATAGCCGCGTTCCGCCATCAAGAGGGATGCATCGCGGGCCCGCCAGCCAGCCGCGTCATCGCCCAAATATGCCGTGAGCTGTTTGCGCCCCCAGTCAGATTCTGTCGGGTTTGCGATCGGCGCGAAAGCCGAAACGGAACGAAACCGTTCCGGCATGGTCATCGCGATTGTCAACGCGCCGTGACCGCCCATTGAGTGCCCGGTGACGCCCTGCGCTTCAGCATTGACCGGGAACTCGGCGGCCACTAATGACGGCAGTTCGCTGGTGACATAGTCCCACATCCGGAAATGCGCCGACCACGGCGGTTCGGTGGCGTTGAGGTAGAATCCCGCGCCTTGCCCGAGATCATATTCCGGATTATCGGCGACGCCTTCACCTCTCGGCGAGGTGTCGGGAAACGCCACAGCGATGCCGTGGCGGGCGGCCCAAATCTGGGAACCCGCCTTGGTCATTGCGTTTTCGTGGGTGCAGGTCAGCCCGGACAAATACCAAAGAACGGGAACGGGCTGCCGTGCAGCCTGTTCCGGCAGGAACAGCCCGAATGTCATTTCACACTGGCAGGCCTCGGACCAGTGGCTGCAGACCCATTGAACGCCGCCGCAACAGGAGTTTTGCGAAAGAGTTTTCATTGTATTGCCCTTGCCCAATCGTGTTCATCCCACAGATTTCCGCACTTTACTCCAGCAGCGCATCAATGTGCCATGCGGCAATCGGACCGAAATGTTCTGTTCCTGATCAGGGCAACGCGGGCGAGCTGCAGCCGCCGCCGGAACGGGTGCGATGCTCTCATTGGCGAAGACCAAAGACTGCAGGCTCTGCGCAGCGGGCATTGGCTCGGCCCTGAAACAAAAGTCCGGCAGACGGTTAGGATACCGGGCCTTTGAATGCATCCTTGGGCGGAGCGTACAGAAATTCTTGACTTTTATTAACGACAAATCTAAATTTCGCCGTGCCGCGAAAGTTGCGGTTTGTGACATTCGGCCAGTTCTGTGTGACAAACGGAATCGGTTCCCAATAAGGAGGAAAGACATGACGATTGCTCGCCTAATCGCAGCAAGTGCGACGGTTGGTCTTGCGGCGGGGATTGCCGCAGCCGGCACATTGGACGATGTGAAGGCTAAAGGCTTCATTCAGTGCGGTGTCTCGACGGGTTTGGTTGGTTTCGCAGCCCCGGATGCGGAAGGCAACTGGAACGGATTTGATGTGGATTATTGCCGTGCGCTCGCAGGCGCGGTTTTCAATGATCCGGAAGCCGTCAAGTTCACCCCGACGACCGGCAAGACACGCTTCACAGCCCTTGCTTCGGGTGAAATCGATGTGCTTGCGCGCAACACAACCTGGACCTATTCGCGGGATGTTGACCTGAAACTCACATTTGTGGGTGTCAACTACTACGACGGACAGGGATTCATGACCCACGCAGAATTGGGCGTCGAATCAGCATATGAACTGGACGGCGCGACAGTCTGCATTCAAACCGGCACAACGACCGAGTTGAACCTCGCCGACTTTTTCCGTGCCAACAACATGAGCTATGATCCAGTCCCAATCGAAACCAATGCAGAGGCCCGCGAGCAATTCTTCGCGGATGCCTGCGACGTCTACACCACAGACCGTTCAGGCCTTGCCGCGACGCGCGCAACAGCGGACGATCCGAGTCAAATCGTCGTGCTGCCGGAAATCATTTCGAAAGAGCCTCTTGGTCCTCTCGTGCGGCACGGTGATGATCAGTGGGCTGACATCGCGCGCTGGGTGTTGAACGCGCTGATCATTGCGGAGGAAAAGGGAATTACCGCTGCCAACGCGGATGAAATGGCGGATTCCACCAATGATCCCGAAGTTCGCCGCTTGCTGGGCACGGAAGGCGAATACGGCGCAATGGCCGGTCTTTCGGCTGATTGGGCCGCCAACGCCATCAAGGCGCGCGGCAACTACGCCGAAATCTTCGACAACCACATTGGGCCGGATACCGCGATCGGCTTGTCCCGGGGTGTGAACGCCCTCTGGACCGAAGGCGGAATTCTCTATGCGCCGCCGTTCAGATGATTTCCCGACGGTTTAGGGAATGAAAACACTCTGCCTCTTGATGGCAGGGAATCGTCGTAAACCACTTGGAAACCGCCGCCCGAAACCGGGCGGCGGTTTCGGCTGAAACCGGATACCGGACAGTTGGCGAGTCTCCGCACCGGCACACAGCAACAGCCATTTCGGCTGGGGATGCTGCTCTACGACACCCGTTATCGCTCATTGACAATTCAAGTCATCGTGCTGATGGGGTTCATGCTGCTGATTGCCTGGCTGATCAGCAACACAGTGCAGAACCTGAACACGCTCGGCAAAGATATCAATTTCGGCTTCCTCAGCCAGCCGTCAAGCTATGACATCAATCAAAGGCTGATCGAGTACACCTCTCGTTCATCACACCTGAGGGCTTCGGTTGTCGGCCTGATGAACACGTTGACGGTCGCGTTGCTTGGCTGCGCCCTGGCGACAATTGTCGGAGTCCTTGTCGGCGTTCTCCGGCTTTCCAAAAACTGGATCGTTGCGCGGCTCATGACGGTCTACATTGAAGTTTTTCGCAACATTCCTGTCTTGCTCTGGATTGTCTTTTTCATGGCGGTCCTGATTGAGACGCTTCCGAGACCGAGGGATTTCCGGGGCGAAGACGCAACCGCGTCCATGCTTGCCGGGGAATCCGTGGCCATCACAAATCGCGGCGTGTACGTGCCGGAGCCGCTGTTCTCCAGCGGGCTGGGCGATTTGTCGGTCTTTGGCGCGTTTGCGATCAGTCTTGATCTGATTGCGCTGCTGGCGGTTTTCGGCGCAGGCATTGCCGCCGCCGCCTTTGTCCGCCGGCGGGCAAACAGGCAACAGGCGGAGATCGGAACGCGCCCCGCGACTTGGCATATTCGGCTCGCCCTGATCGTCCTGCCGCCTTTGGCATTGCTCTACTTTCTCGGTTTCCATCTGGGATATCCAGAGCTCAAAGGATTCAATTTCAAGGGCGGCATCCACATGCGGAACTCGCTGATCGCGTTGTGGCTGGCGCTGTCGCTTTACACCGCCGCATTTATTGCGGAAATTGTCAGGGCGGGGATCATGGCTGTGTCCAGGGGGCAGACCGAAGCGGCCTATTCGCTCGGACTGCGCCCGGGCACGACAATGAGTCTGGTCATTTTGCCGCAGGCCCTGCGGATCATCATTCCGCCGCTGATTTCGCAATATTTGAACCTGACCAAGAACTCATCGTTGGCGATCGCGGTCGGCTACATGGATGTGACAGGCACGCTGGGCGGCATTACCCTGAACCAGACCGGGCGCGAGCTTGAGTCGATTCTGCTGCTGATGATTTGCTATCTGATGATTTCGCTCAGCGTGTCAGCGGTGCTGAACTGGTACAACAATCGGGTCAAACTGAAAGAACGCTGATATGTCAACCGCAGCATTTGTCCGCACGGAGATGGCACAGCCCAGAACTCCTCCGAGAATGGATGTGGGTGTCATTGGCTGGGTGCGACAAAACCTGTTCGGCAGCGTGCTCAATTCAATTCTGACCGTGCTTTCAGTGCTCGTGATCTTCTTCCTGCTGGCGGAGACTGTTCCCTGGATGATCCAGTCATCCTGGACCGCGGGTTCGCTGACCGAGTGCCGGGCGTCAATCGCCGAGACATTTGGGGAAGGCACACACGGGGCATGCTGGTCGGTCATCCGCGAACGTTATCTGCAGATGTTCTACGGGTTCTATCCCCGCGATTCATACTGGCGGCCAAACCTGGCTATGGCGCTGATGCTGGTCGCGATCAGTCCTGTCCTGTTTCCGGCGCTGCCGAGGAAGATGCTTTGGTTTTCGGCAGCCTATCCATTCCTCGGCCTGTGGCTGCTTTGGGGCGGTTCGATCTGGACCATGGTCGCCATCGTGCTGGGGTTTGCGGTTGGCTTCGCCGTGCTGCGGCTCACGGAACGTTTGTTTGGCATGCTGGCGGGAATGATTGTCGGCGTGGGCGCCATTTTGGTCTACTGGCTGTTCATTGCAGGTTTGGTGGGATCGGTTGTGCATGGAATTGTCCCGATCGGTCTTGAGGCGGTCGAAAGCGCGCGGTTTGGCGGATTCATGCTGTCGGTGACTATTGGTGTCACCGGAATCGCCTGTTCGTTGCCGATCGGAATTTTGCTGGCACTCGGGCGCAAGTCCGACCTGTTGATCGTCAAGGCGATTTGCATCGGTTTTATCGAGTTCATTCGCGGCGTTCCGCTGATCACGCTGTTGTTTGTCGCGTCAACGCTGCTCAATATTTTTCTCACGCCCGGCACGAATTTTGACATCATTCTCCGGGTTGTGATCATGGTGACGCTGTTTTCGTCGGCCTATGTGGCTGAAGTGGTGCGCGGCGGCCTGGCATCTCTGCCGCGCGGCCAGTTTGAAGCGGCGGATGCGCTTGGGCTCGACTACTGGAAAGCGATGCGCCTCGTGGTTCTGCCGCAGGCGCTCAAAGTGTCGATCCCTGGCATCGTTTCCACATTTATCGGACTTTTCAAGGACACGACCCTGGTTTCGATTATTGGACTGCTCGATCCGCTGGGGCTGACCAACGCAATCCGCGCCGACGCCAATTGGAATGGAATCGTCTGGGAGCTGTACGTGTTTGTCGCGGCGCTGTTTTTCGTGTTCTGCTTCGCGATGTCACGCTACTCGATGTATCTTGAGCGCAAACTCCAGACCGGGCACAGTTAGGGAGGGACAGGCCATGGCAGCAGCAGAAACCGTGCCGACCGCACCGTCAGAAGACATCGCTGTGCAAATCACAGCAATGAACAAATGGTTTGGAACATTCCACGTTCTGATCGATATCAATCTCACAGTCTACGAAGGCGAACGGATTGTCATCTGCGGCCCATCCGGTTCGGGAAAATCCACGTTGATCCGCTGCATCAATCGTCTAGAGGAACATCAGGAAGGCACAATCGTCGTTGAAGGAACCGAGCTGTCGTCGGACCTCAAGAATATTGATTTGATCCGTTCAGAAGTCGGAATGTGTTTTCAGCACTTCAACCTGTTTCCGCATCTGACGATTCTGGAAAACTGCACGCTGGCACCGGTCTGGGTGCGGAAGACTCCGCGCAAGGAGGCGAAAGACACGGCAATGTATTTTCTGGAAAAAGTGAAAATCCCGGAACAGGCGCTGAAATATCCGGGTCAGCTTTCGGGCGGCCAGCAGCAGCGTGTGGCCATTGCCCGGTCGCTCTGCATGAAGCCCCGCATCATGCTGTTCGACGAACCGACTTCGGCGCTCGATCCGGAAATGATCAAGGAAGTCCTCGACACGATGATTGAACTGGCCGAGGACGGCATGACAATGCTCTGCGTGACCCACGAAATGGGATTTGCTCGGCAGGTGGCAAACCGGGTCATCTTTATGGATGAAGGGCAGATTGTTGAACAGAATGAACCTGCGGAGTTTTTCGACAATCCTCAGAATGACCGGACTAAACTGTTTTTGAGCCAGATTCTCGGTCACTGACGGCGGCAGCGGCGCAGGCGGCGGCAATTGGTTCAGCCGTGGTCCCGGGGCACTGTGAATTCGATCAAATCGCCGCTGCCGGGCTTGGTGTCACGCCAGGCTGAGCCGCTGAAGCCGCAGACCGTGGCGGCGGCTGTCGGATAGCGCGCAAAGTCGGCGTGCGCCGGATGCGTCCTCAGGATTTCAAACGCAAAGGCGCCGATCCCGGGATTGTGGCCAATCAGCATGACCGGCGAGTCATTGGCGCGGCGCAGAATGCCGGCGATCTGTGCGCTTCCCGCATGGTAGAGCGCCGGCTCAATCCTGACGTGAGGGAGCGAGGGGAAACAGGGCTGCATGGTTTCCCAGGTCTGCCGTGTGCGCAGCGCCGATGAGCAAATCACCGTTGCCGGCGCGTGGCCGCGTTCGGCCAGCCACTTGCCAATGGTCAAGGCGGCCCGTGTGCCCCGCGGTGCAAGCGGGCGGTCGTGGTCGGACGGAGCGTTTGACACCCAGCTGGATTTGGCGTGCCGAACGATGATCAGTTTCATGATGGAACCCTCTGTCGCAGAAGCGCCTCCTGGTGAAACTTGGATTGCGCCTCGGCTCTTGGATAGCTGACGCTGACCGGACAGGCGCGCCGCACAGCGCAGCCTTTGTTCAAACAGTCAGCGCCGGCGCTGCTGCCGACGTAGGACATGCATCCCACGCTGTCATAACGGGTTTCGTCGAGCACATCGGCGGGGCAGGCGGAGACACATGGCCGGTCGGCGCAGGCGCTGCACGGCGTGCTGTCCGGCGGCGGCGGCATGTCAATATGCTCGGTGAACGCCAAGGCGCCGCGGAATGAGACAAACAGCCCCGCCTTGTCATGAACCAGAAACGCCACCGGTGACGCCCAGCACCGGCCGGTCCGGATCGCCCAGCTGTAGAAAGGGTGCCAGGGCGGGCCGCCGAACGGGAACAGCGCCTGCGCGCTCATATCTTGCGCGAGGCTGTGAATGGCGCGGGCCGACCATCGGTCGAGCGGATTTGCCCGGTTGTCGGAAAACTCGGCGGCGGCGCTCACGAATGTCCAGAACCCCGGCTCGCGCGGACCAAGCATCAGCAATGTCCGCGTGCCCTCGGGGGCGCGGTCTTCGCCTTTCGGGTGAAATCCTCCGTAGATCTGGAGCCGGTGGGCCGCCGCTGCCGCGTCGATGAGGTGATAGTCCAACACCGGTTCCGTTGGTTCAGGCGCGGATCAGACTGCCCGCGCCGTGGTCAGTGAACAGTTCCAGGAGCACTGCATTGCGCACTCTGCCGTTAAGAATCACAGCCGCCCTGACGCCGTTCCCGACTGCCTTCACGGCGGTTTCAGTCTTCGGAAGCATGCCGCCCTGGAGCACGCCGGTCTCTGTGAGTTCGGCGATTTCACCGGGTGTCAGCTGTGTCAGCAGATTGCCGTCACCATCGAGCACGCCATCGACATCTGTCAGGAGCAGCAGCCGGTCAGCCTTCAGGGCGGCGGCGATGGCACCCGCTGCCGTATCGCCGTTGACATTCAGGGTTTCACCCGAACGACCGGCGCCGAGGGGAGCGACAACGGGAATAAAATTGTCCGCAAACAGCGTCGTCAGGACCTTTGGGTTGAGTTCCGCCGGTTCACCGACAAATCCAAGGTCCGGGACCGCAAGGTCACAGATCATGAGATCGGCGTCTTTGCCCGAGATGCCGACCGCCCGGCCTCCCTGGCCATTGATGGCCTGCACAATTTTTTTGTTGATCGATCCCGACAGCACCATTTCAACGATTTCCACCGTGCGGCGATCGGATATCCGCTTGCCGCCGACAAATTCCGATTTCACGCCCATCCTGGCCAACATGTCGTTGATCATTGGGCCGCCGCCGTGCACCACGACCGGGTTGACCCCGACCTGTTTCATCAGAGCCACATCGCGGGCGAATGAGTCGAGCATCTCTTTATCGCCGATCGCATGACCGCCGATCTTGATCACAACGATGGCGTTGTCGTAGCGCTGCAGGTAGGGGAGCGCCTCGGACAGTGTCCGGGCGGTTGCGATCCAATCTCTGTTCATTCTGGCGCGTGTCCGCATTGCCGATGCCGATTCACTGCGCGCGCCTTCTGCGCACGGTGCCGCTCAATAACCTGTTTTGACGCCGGCGTAACGGCTGGTCAAAGAATCGCGGCAATCTGGCTGCGCAGCGTGTTGATTCCTGCCCCGGTGACCGCCGAAACACCGACGGCCGCCGGGAATGCCGCGGGATGGCGCCGCAGCGCAGATGACACGGATTTTTCTAAGCTGCCGAAGTCAGAGCCGGGAATCTTGTCAAGTTTGGTGACGACAAGCTGAAATGTGACCCCGGCGCCGTCGAGCCGCGCCATAAACTCCTCATCAATCGTCATCGGTCCGCGGCGCCCGTCGATCAACAGGAAAACGCGCCTGAGCGAAACTCTGCCGACAAGGTATGCATCGATCAAACGGGATGCCCGGGCCGCAACCTGTTTTGGCATCCGCGCGTAGCCGTACCCCGGAAGGTCGGCAAGATAATGGCTGGAGCCGATTGCGAAGATATTGATCTCCCGCGTCCGCCCGGGTGTGTTCGAGGTGCGCGCCAGCTTTCGCCGATTGGCCAGCGCATTGATCAACGACGACTTTCCGGAGTTCGAACGGCCGGCAAAACAGACTTCTGGGCGGTTTGGCGGCGGCATGAATTTCACCTCAGGCGCGCCGAGCACAAATTCACACCTGTTGACGAAATTCTTCCGCGCCCGTTCCGCCTCGCCGGCGTCCGGCGCCTGCAGAAAGATTGACGAACCGTCGGTCAGCATTGCGAATCGCGCCTGCGGCCGGTCTGAATCCGCGTCGCCGCGCGCTAAGCGTGTCAGTTCTTTTTCCGCTTGCGCGGTTTTGACCGCTTGCGTTTGGCGGATGAGTGCGGCTCGGCCCTTTCGGCCGGCGGAGGCGCCTGTTCCGGTTTCTTTTTGAGAAATGTCTTGCGGAAACCGGAGACGATATTGCCGACAATGTTGGGACGCACACCTTGGCTGCGCATGATCACATACTGCTGGACAAAGGTGATGGTGTTGTTGGCGATCCAGTAGATGATCAGCCCGCTGGCGAACTGGCCGAGCATGAACATGAACACCCATGGCAGCCAGGCGAACACCGCGGCCTGTGTCGGGTCGGTGGGCGCCGGGTTCAGTTTCTGTTGAAGCCACATGCTGATGCCGAGCAAAATGGGAAGCACGCCGAGCGAGACAAGCGAAAACAGCGACGCCGGGTCTGGCGTTCCCCACGGCAGGGCGCCGAAAAGATTCAAAATCGATGTCGGATCCGGGGCCGACAGGTCTCTGATCCACATGATAAACGGCGCGTGCCGCATTTCGATGGTGACAAAAATGACCTTGTAGAGTGAGAAGAAAATTGGAATCTGGGGCAGGATCGGCAGGCATCCGGCGGCCGGATTGATTTTCCGCGTTTTGTAAAGCTCCATCATCCGGCGCTGGAGCTCTTTCTTATCGCCGCCGACGCTCTCTTTTATTTTTTCCATCTCCGGCTGCAGCTCTTTCATCTTTGCCATCGACACGTAGGATTTGTAGGCGAGCGGAAACAGCGCCGCCTTGATCACAAAGGTGAGGCAAATGATCGACCAGCCCATATTGCCGACCTTGCTGTTGATCCAGTGCAGGAGCATGAAAATCGGCTTGGTCAGGAAAAAGAACCAGCCCCAGTCAATGGAATCGATAAACCGCTCAATCCCGACTGTGGTCTCGTAAGCTCTGATCTGATCCCATTCCTTGGCGCCTGCGAACAGCATGGTGTCAACGTCGAAGCGGCCGCGAGGCTGCAGTTCAACCGTCGGCAGACGGGCTTCAGCTTGGTAGATATCCGACTGCTCCGAATATTTGGCGACCGCTGAAAAAGTTTGACCGGGGTCGGGGATCAGGGTCATCATCCAGTATTTGTCGGTGAACCCAATCCAGCCGTTCGCTTCAACTTTGGTCAGATTGAGGTTTGCCCGTTCCCGCGAGTCGAAAGGCAGACCCGGGACATCATTGTAATCGGTTTCTTTAAGCTGTCCGTCCGCCATCTGGACAACGCCCTCGTGCAGAATGAAGAATCCAATCACTTGCGGTTCACCGTGACGGGCGATCACCCCATACGGCGCCAGCCGGACCGTGGCGGTGCTTTCATTTTCAACACTTTGGCGTATCGAAAACATATACCCGTCGTCGATGGAAACTGTCCGCCGAAACACCAGCCCGGCGCCGTTGTTCCAAACCAGCGTGACGGGATGTCCGGGCGACAGAACCGTGCCGCTTTCCAGCTCCCAGGGAGTGGCGGCGCCTGGCACGTCGCTGTAGCTGAGCGATCCAGCCGGCGCCCAGCCGTAAAGCGCATAGTAGGGCTTGGCGGTGCCGACGGGTGACAGCAGCCGGACGATACCCGAGTTTTCACTCAGATCTTCTTTGTACTGGCGCAGCGAGAGATCGTCTATGCGGCCGCCTGTCAGTGAAATGGAACCCACAAGGCGCGGTGTGTCGATGGCGATCCGGGCGGCCTCAGGAACTGTTTTGCCGCTGTCAGCCGGCTGCGCGCCGGCGGCAATATGGTCGCCGGCGGGAGGTGCGACTGCGACATCGGGCGTCGGCAGGGCGACCGGCTGGTCCTCTCCGGTGTCGGCAATGTCCGGCGGCGGCTCTTCGGGCGGAAACAGCATGAACCAGCCGAGGACGACCAAAAAACTGAGCACTGTCGCCAGTATTAAGTTTCTGTTTTGGTTTTCCATCAGGGTTCAGTTTCCGCCCAGCGCATTTCGCAAACACCGGCTGCCTCGGGTCGAGCGCGCCAGCCGACTGATTCCGCGTTCAATCCGGCACGCGGTCAATGCCGGATTCGCCCCACGGATGGCAGCGGGAAATCCGTTTCAATGTCAGCCATGCGCCCCGGACCGCGCCGTGCCGCCGCAGCGCTTCCATCGCATATTCCGAGCAGGTCGGCTGAAAACGGCAGTGCATTCCCACAAAGGGGCTGCCAATCAGCCGGTAGAGGCGAACCGGAAGCGAAAGGGCAAAGGCGGCTGGCGTCATTACGGCGCTCCGCCCGGCGCCGCGCCCGAACGCCGTTGCGCCCGGTTCAGGGCCGACTCAAGCTCCCGCAAAAGATTCTGAAAATCGCGTGTCACTGTCGCGCCGGGCACGCCGACCAGGACATGGTCCCAGCCCGCCAGTCCGCACCGCGGCAAAACCAGCCGGGCCGCTTCTTTGAGCCGCCGCTTTGCGCGGTTGCGGGTGACGGCGTTTCCGATGCGCCGGCTGCATGTGAAACCGATCCTGAGATTCCCGGCGGCTTCCGCCGCCCCGCGCCGTCTTGACTGAAGCGTGAATCCAGGCATGTGGCAGCGTTTTGCGCGCGCCGCCCTGAGGAAGTCCCGTCGGTGTTTGAGTGTCTCGATCTTCATGATTCACGGGGTCGGTAAAGTTGGCATGCGGCCGACAATCGCATTCACCGTCTTGCCGCCGCGCGGCAAACAATCGATCGGCTATGCGCTCAGTGATTTGCGGCCCTTTGCCCGGCGGCGGTTCAAAATTCGCCTGCCTGCCTTCGACGCCATGCGTGCGCGGAATCCATGACGGCGTTTTCGCACGCGATTGCTGGGTTGAAACGTCCGTTTCATGGGTCTTGCTCCACGCGTAGAGCCGGCTGTCGAAAGTCGCCGCCGGTCAATTGAATCTGAACGCCGGTCTATAGACGAGACAGTTTGCCAACGTCAACGGATTCCGCACACCCGCCGGCAGGACGGCGAGAGGGATGTTACCGAAAGCAAGGCGGCGGCGGCAGCGGCCCGGCGCAGAATTTTGCAAGGGACATCACATACCGCGCATGTTAGAGGGTTTCGGTGCCAAAACGAAATCGACGCGTCTGGTGATGAGCGAATCCAAACAAGCGAACAAACTGACCCTGAAGCGGTTGGCGCCGCTGATCGTCATCGTCGTTGTTGCGGCGATCGCCTTCGTGGCGTTCCGGGACTATCTGTCGTGGCAGGCTCTAGCTGAAAACCGTGAAGCTCTTCTGCAATGGCGGAACAGCAACTTTGCCGCCGCATCGCTGGCTTTTGTCGCCATATACATCGTCATCGTCGCATTCTCGCTGCCGGGTGCGACCGCCGCGACTTTGGCCGGCGGCTTTCTGTTCGGGCTGTTTCCGGGAGTGCTGTACAATCTGATCGGCGCGACTGTCGGAGCGGTCATCATTTTCCTCGCCGCCAGGATGGGGCTTGGAGACTATCTCTCGTCGAAGATCGATTCCGGCTCCGCCGCTGTGAAAAAGATGAGCGATGGGCTGCGCAACAATGAGATCAGCGTCTTGTTTTTGCTGCGGCTGGTTCCGGCGGTTCCGTTTTTCGCCGCCAATCTGATTCCGGCGCTGGTTGGCGTGAGGCTGAGAAACTTCGTCCTGACAACCGCATTGGGAATCATCCCAGGAACCGCCATCTACACTTGGGTCGGCACCGGGCTCGGAGAGGTGCTGGCATCGGGTGAAACGCCGAATCTTGGCATTATCTGGCAATGGAATATCCTTGGCCCCATTCTCGGGCTGTGTGCGCTTGCGGCGCTGCCCATAGTGTTCAAGGCGGTTCGGGGAGGCAGCGCATGACGCAGACCATCAAGACGGATCTTTGTGTTATCGGAGCCGGTTCTGGCGGGCTCTCTGTCGCCGCCGGCGCCGTGCAGATGGGAGCCGGTGTGGTCCTCCTGGAAGGCGGCAAGATGGGAGGCGACTGCCTGAATTACGGCTGCGTGCCGTCGAAGGCTCTGATTGCCGCCGCCAAACATGCCCATGCGATGACGACCGGCGCGAATTTTGGCGTGTCGCCGGTCACGCCGGAAATCGATTTTGCCAAAGCCAAGGCGCATGTCTTTTCAGTGATCGGGAAAATCGAGCCGCATGACAGTGTCGAGCGGTTTGAAGGGCTGGGCGTTAAGGTCATCCAGGAATACGGGACGTTTCTGTCGCCGACCGAGGTGCAGGCGGGCGATGTGCGCATCAGGGCGAGGCGGTTTGTCGTCGCCACTGGCTCGTCTCCGTTCGTGCCGCCGATTCCGGGGCTGGAGAACGTCCCCCACGAAACAAATGAGACGATTTTTGAACTGCGCGAACGGCCTCAGCATCTGCTGGTTATCGGCGGCGGGCCCATCGGCATGGAAATGGCGCAGGCGCACCGGCGGCTTGGCTGTGAGGTGACGGTTCTGGAGGGGCTGAAAGCGCTGGGACGAAGCCATCCGGAGCATGCCGCTGTGGTGATCGAGCAGCTGCGCGGCGAAGGCATCAGGATTTTCGAAGGCGCGTTGGCGGAGCGGATTGAAGGCGAAAAAGGCGCGATCACGATCAAGACAGCTGACGGGATGTCAATTGAAGGCTCCGATCTCTTGGTGGCCGTCGGCAGGAAACCGAATGTCGACAGACTCAATCTCCCTGCTGCGGGAATTGAAACGACGCGGACCGGAATCAAAGTCAACCGGTCGCTGAAGACGTCGAATTCCCGGGTATACGCGATTGGCGATGTGGTCGGCGGCGCCCAGTTCACACATGTTGCCGGCTACCATGCGGGTGTCGTGGTGCAGTCCGCATTGTTTGGGCTTCCCGCCAAGGCGCGCGACAATCACATTCCCTCGGCGACCTACACCGATCCGGAGATTGCCGAAGTCGGCCTGACCGAAGAAGCCGCGCGCCAGAAATTCGGCGATCGGATCGAAATCGTGAGCTTTGACTTTGACGAGAATGACCGGGCATTGGCTGAAGGGCTGCCCAACGGTCAGGTGAGGGTGGTCGTCGCCCGGGGCAAACCCGTGGGGGCTTCAATCGTGGGCGCCCATGCGGGGGAATTGATTCACACCTGGTCGCTGGTGATTGCCAACGGTCTCAAGATGCGTTCTCTGGCGACGATGATTGCGCCGTATCCAACGATTGGCGAAGCCAACAAGCGGGCGGCAGGGGCATATTTTTCCAAGCGGCTGTTCGAAAGACCGGCGGTTCGCCGGATTGTGCGCGCGGTGCAGCGCCTGTGAACAAACGGTCCGGCCAAATCTCTTCGGAGGTGTGAAAAGACAGCCGACGCCCGGCTGACCGCGGCGCCGTTTTGCCGGTCAAATCTCAGTTGCCGATTCGCCGGCCTGTGGCTATAGAGGCGTGCGCTGGTAGCTCAGTGGATAGAGTACTTGACTACGAATCAAGTGGTCGGGGGTTCGAATCCCTCCCAGCGCGCCAACCCTTCCAGTTTCAGTCATCCGGCGGAGCCGACGCTGGCCCGCCAGTCGGCGGCATAGGCTTTGAGCGCATGAAGCCGCCTTTCGTCCAGGGAATGAACGCGGTCCCTCACCTTTGCTGCGCGGTGCGAATCCGCACGCGCAAGCTGCGCCGCCCCGCAGCGGGTGCCTCCGGCGCCGCCGCCGGTTGCAACGCGCTGACCCGTCGATGCGGCAAGCAGGTCAAGATAGTCTCGGTTCCCGGACATTGGACCTTCGACAATGACGTCTCCCTCGGCCCCGATGAGAGTCAGGCTGACGGCCGTCAACATGGCCAGATAGTACGAAGCGGCGGTTTGTATCTGCGCCGGAGACGCTCCCTTTTCATTGATCCAGGCAGGCTGACCGTGTGGAAACGGGCCGGACCCTGCGGCCAAAGTCGGCAGAAACCTCATTCCGCGGGCAAGGACCGTTGCCGAATCTCTGTCTTCGGTGTCGACGACGGCACCTTTGGTCAGAAGGCTGAACTCCCGGCCGCCCATGAACTGTACGCTTGGCACCGGATTGCCGTTGACGTCCACATTGGGGACAACGCCCCGCGCCTCGTCCATGTCCGGCCCGCCGCCGCCCACGGCGAGGGCGATGACCCAGGTGCCGGTTGAGACAACGGCAAATGGCGGCTTGCGGGATTCCAAATGCGGATAAAGGGCTGCGATGGTGTCGTGCATGCCGCCCAGAACAACGGTGTCCGGCCACAGCCCGATTGCGTTTCCCAGCCTGCGCTTGACCGGGCCAACCGCCGCATCCGCCCTTGTGAGCGGCGGCAGCAGTCGGCGCCAGTCCTGGCTGTCAACGATCTCGGTGAAACGCCGGCCATAGGGTTCCCAAAGATCCGTTCCGGCGCCCAGAGATGTGACCTCGGATGCCGCGACACCGGTCAGCCGCATCACCCAGTATTGCGGCCAGGTCAAGATATGCCGCGTCTGGCTGAATCTGGAGGGAAATTCTTTGGACAGAAAGTAGAGCTGCTTGCCGAGATTGAGGCCGGCCGGCCGGCGCGGCGCCCCGGTGACCCTGTACGGCGGGCGCACCGCCGCGTACGCGGCTTCCACCCTATCGGGGCCGTCAAACTCATAGTCGAGCACCGGCAGGACAAGATGGCCGCGCCCGTCGACCAGGGCCGCAGCCGATCCATGTGCGGCAACGGATATCGCATCGATTTCGGTGTCCGCGGCAATGGTGCGGAGCGAGTCGAGAAGGAATGACCAGAGTCTTGCGGTGTCAAGGTGAGGGTAGGGGCCATCTTCAAGAATTGGGCTGTCGACAGTGAACAGGCGGATTTCCGTTCCCGAAGCGGGATCGATGGCAGCGACCTTTGAATTGGTTTTGCCGACATCGAACACTGCGACCGTCGGCATCATCCGAACCTTTCATCGGAACCGCTGGGAATTGACATGTGCCAGCCTCTCGCCCGCAGATCCGGAAACAGGGTTATTCTGGCGTGCGGCGACCGGCGCAGAAGCTGGCCTTGGGCCGCATGGCGGCGGAACGGGGGAAGTGCGCGCCGCTGCGTCCGGCGTCAGGCGCCACAGAGCGGGCATGCGCTGCCGGCCGGGCGGTGAAAAGTGACCGCGCCGGCCTCGAACCCCGGCTTCGGGGCCAACGGGATCAGAAACCGAACCCGGCGTATTTTTTCTTGAAACGGGAAACCCGGCCGCCGGTGTCGATCAAATGCATACCGCCGCCTGTCCACGCCGGATGCACCGAAGGGTCAATGTCCAGCGTCAGAAGATCGCCCTTTTTCCCGTAGGTTGACCGCATCTTAACGACATCGCCGTTTGTCAGCTTGACATCGATCTCGTGATAGTCGGGGTGAATATCTTTCTTCATGACAAGTTCCCCGTTTGCGCCGACCGCCGCGGCCGGTAGTTGGTTTTCTCGGCGATGCGGGCCGATTTGCCGCGCCGCGTCCGCAGGTAGTAGAGTTTGGCGCGGCGGACCTGGCCTCTGCGGATGACAGAAATGGATTCGATATTTGTCGAATGCAGCGGAAAGACCCTTTCGACGCCTTCTCCAAAAGAGATTTTCCGAACCGTGAACGAGCCGCCGATCCCGTCGCCTCCCTTGCGGGCAATACAGACGCCCTCATAATTCTGAATCCGGGTGCGGCTGCCTTCGGTAACTCTGAAACCGACTCTGATCGTGTCACCGGCTTTAAAGTCTGGAATGCCCCGGTTGAGCTCCACAGCCTGTTCGGCTTCGATTCTTGCGATCACATCCATCCTTCTTCTCCCTCAACGCGTGTCTGCTGCAAATCACATTCTGCAGCAGCGCTATGTGTCACTCTGCCTGCCGCCGCGGTGCGCCTGCCACAGATCCGGGCGGCGAAGCCGCGTTGCGCGTTCAGCTTCCGCCCTCCGCCATTGTACAATCTCCGCATGGTTTCCCGACAGCAGAACTTCCGGAACTGAAATCTCCTGCCAAACCCGGGGCCGGGTGTATTGCGGATACTCAAGCAAACCGCTTGCGTAGGATTCCTCTTCAATCGACGCCTGATTCCCAAGAACGCGCGGTATACGGCGCACAATCGCGTCAATCAAGACATGAGCCGCGATTTCACCGCCGGAAAGCACATAATCGCCAATCGAAATCTCGCTGAGCCGGTGTCTTTGCAACACACGCTCATCCACACCTTCGAACCGCCCGCACAGCAGGGTCATGCCGGCCGCCCTCGACAATTCCTCCACCTGCGCCTGCCGCAGCCGGCGGCCGCGCGGTGTGAAAAATATGCATGGCCAGATTTCCGGGTCGGAGGGCGTGTCCACAGCAGCTGCTTCCAGCGCGGCGGCGACGACGTCGGGCCGGTAGACCATTCCCGGACCGCCGCCGAGCGGCCGGTCATCGACATTGCGGTGCGGCCCGGCGCCGAATTCGCGAAGACCGATCGTTTCGAGTCGCCACAGACCGTCCTGCAGCGCCTTGCCGGCGAGGGAACAGTCAAGCGGTCCCGGAAACAGCTCGGGAAAGAGCGTGATCACTTTAACTTTCCACGGCTCCGCGCACCGCCGGTTTTCCGGTCCGGCCTTCATCGGAGTCCGCCGCCGCTGTCGGTCCCGGCCGTTCTCCAGTCCACCACGGCAAGGCCGAGCGGGATGTCGATGGAAGGCACCGCGGTCTTGGTGAAGGGCACCAGTTCGGTGGATCCGTCTTCGCTTTCAACCTCAATCAGATCTCCGGCGCCGAAGTTTTCGACCGCCTTTATTGTTCCCCGTGTCAGCCCCTCGCGGTCAACGACTTTCAGTCCGATAATGTCCGCATGGTAAAACTCATCGCTCTCGGTCCGCGGAAACCGGTTGCGATGCGCGTATAGTCTGACTCCCCGCAGCGCCTCGGCCTGCTGACGGGAGTCGACGCCGGCCAGCCGTGCGAGCAAGCTGTTTTTGGCGGCGCCGGCAACGCGCACATCGAAGCATTGTTTTCCGTCGCAGGAATACAGCGTTCCATAAGCGGCAATATCCTCGGGCACGGCGCAAAAGCTCTTCAGCCGCACTTCGCCGCGCACGCCGAACGCGCCGGCAATGGCGCCGACGCAGATCAGATTGCGGATGTCGTCAGCGCACATGAGATGCCGCCAAGGGCGCCGGCGCGGTGTGAAGCGTGTGAAAGGAAGGCGATCCGGTCCGGAAACTTGCTGGCTTCAGGCTTCCGCGTCGGTGTCCGCCCCGGCTTTGCGCGGTACCGCCTTTTTCGGATTGCTGCGCTGTTTCGCTTCGCGCACGCCGACGGCTTCCAGCATGCGCGATACCCGGTCAGTGGGCTGTGCGCCGAGATCCAGCCAGTGGTTCACCCGGCTGAGATTCATCTTCACCCGGTCCTCGCTGTTTTTCGGCAACAGCGGCTGATAGGTGCCGAGTCTCTCGATGAACCGGCCGTCACGCGGCATCCGCGAGTCGGCCGCAACAATCTTGTACACGGGACGCTTTTTCGAGCCTCCCCGGGCAAGGCGGATTTTCATGGCCATGGTGTCTGTCTCCTAGGTTGGTTTTGTGTCGCCGTTACGGTGCTCAGCTTCTGTATTTCCGATGGCGCCTGATCACTTCTTCGATAATGAAACCGATGATCTTTGTGGCGAATTCAGGGTCGAGCCCTGCCCGTTCCGCCAGGCTCTGAAGGCGGGCGATCTGCCACGCCTCACGCTCCGGATCGGATGGCGGGAGATCGTGTTCGGCTTTCAGCCTGCCGACAGTCTTCGTATGCTGGAATCTCTCGGCGAGCGTGTAGATGAGAATGGCGTCCAGCCGGTCAATCGATTCCCGGCGCTTCTCGAGAATGTCTTCGATGCGGCTGGTCTTTTCAGTCATTGCCGCGTTCCTGCCGCCGTCCGCTTGTTCAACCGCACCGCGTTCGGCCGCCAAACTCTATTTGCCGCCCTTCGGCGGCATCAAACTCTGAAGCTGGCTCATGAGAGAGCCGTCAGGCTGGCCTCCCGGCAATCCGCCGGGAAATCCGGCGCCACGCAATGCTGACGGAAGCGATCCCTGCTGACCCGGCATTCCGAATACGGATCCCAGCGCCGAGCCGAGTTTCCGCTTTGACATGGATTTCGAGATTCTGGCCATCTGATTGTGGAGTTTTACCAACTGGTTCAAATCCGACACCTGCAGACCTGCCCCCGCGGCGATGCGCCGCCGCCGGCTCGCCTGCAGAATCGAAGGGTTGGCCCGTTCAGCGCGCGTCATCGAATTGATGAGCGCAACCTGGCGGGCGATGAGTCTGTCGTCCATTCCTGCGGAACCAACTTTGGCAGCCATGTCTTTCATCCCCGGTATATTCGACAGCATGGCCTCGACGCCGCCCATCTTGAGGACGGATTCGAGCTGGTAACGCATATCGTTGAAGTTGAACCGCCCCTTTTGCATGCGCCGCATGGCGCGTTGTGTGGCTTCGGACTGCAGCGTCTCCGCCGCCTTTTCCACAAGCGCGACGATATCGCCCATTCCCAGGATGCGGCCGGCGATCCGTTCGGCGTCGAAACGCTCGATATTCTCAAGCTTTTCACCGGTGCCGACAAAACGGATTGGCTTTCCGGTGACCGAACGCATGCTGAGGGCCGCCCCGCCTCTGCCATCGCTTTCCATCCGCGTCAGCACGACCCCGGAAACCCCAATCTGGCGATCGAACTCGCTGGCCGTGACCACCGCATCCTGTCCGGTGAGACCGTCGAGGACGAGCAGGGTCTCCCGCGGATCTGCGATATCGCGAATGGCGACGACCTCGCGCATCAATTCCTGATCGATGTGCAACCGTCCGGCGGTGTCGAGGATCACGACATCAAAGCCGCCGATTTCGGCCCGGCGCATGGCACGCGCGGCGATTTCCGGCGCCGACTGCCCTTTAACGATGGGAAGCGTCGTGATTTCCGCCTGTTCGCCGAGCGTCCGCAGCTGTTCCATCGCCGCCGGGCGCCGGGTGTCGAGCGATGCCATGATGACGCTCTTGCCGGCGCGCATGGTGAGCCAGCGGGCGATTTTCGCCGAGGAAGTCGTCTTTCCCGAACCCTGCAGGCCGACCATCAGGATCGGCGCCGGGGGATTGTCGATGCGCAATTCCTCCGGTGCGCCGTCGTTTCCGTGCAACAGCTTGATCAGCTCGTCGTGAACAATTTTGATGACAAGGTCGCCGGGCGCAATTGAACGCATCACTGCCTGACCGGTCGCCTTTCTGCCGGCGGCGCGAGTGAAGGACTTAACAACCGGCAGAGCGACATCCGCTTCCAACAGAGCCACTCGGACTTCGCGCATGGCCACCGAGACATCCTGTTCAGTGAGCGCGCCGCGCCTTCGCAGCCCTCCAAAGACATCAGATAACCGGTCTGAAAGGTTGTCAAACAAGGGTTCTGTCTCCTTTTTGCCGCCGGCCCGGCCCGCCATGGAGTTTCAACACGCCCAATCGCACCCGCGGGCGAAACTCGCTGACGGGTGTTGGTCCGGGCGCCAACCTTCGGACCGGAGAATTCCGGAACACGATGACGATGGCAGCGCAACTAGCCAAACTCACCGGCTCCGTCAAGCCGCGTTTTTGCCGATGCCGACGGCAGCGGGTGACGGGTGCGGCGTGAATCCGGTCTTCGGATACTGTCTTTAAGGCGGACGCCGCAGCGACTAAAACCCGTCGGATGTTCGCCTTTAGCCAGCCGGCGCGCGGCCATATCGCGATGCTGGGATTCTCACTCGGCATTGCCGGCTCTTTCAGCCTCGGCAGCCTCGCTGCGAACGAGATCGATCCGATTGTGATCACGGCGGCGCGGTTCGTCGGCACCGTGCCAATCATGGGTATCTTGGCATTGGCCGGGCCCGGACTTAAGCGGCGGGATGCCGACGCGTTATGGCGGTATGTGATCCCCGGCGCACTGATGGCCACCTATTTCACGCTGATGTTCGAGGGTCTGAAGACCGCTTCGGCGGTTTCGATCAGCGCTGTTTTCACCCTGACACCGGTCATGGCTGGCATTTTCGGCTGGATCCTTCTGCGTCAAGTCACCACACCGAGAATGGCATTGGCGCTGGCGATCGGCGCCGCCGGCGCATTGTGGGTGATCTTTCGGGCGGATCTCGGATGGCTGCTGTCGTTCCGAGTCGGCGAGGGCGAGATTATATTCTTTTTCGGCTGTATCGCGCACGCGCTCTTCACACCCGCTGTCCGGAAACTCAACCGCGGCGAGTCGCCGGTTGTTTTCGTGCTCGGATTTTCGATTTCCGGTGCCGTGCTGCTGGTTCTCATCGGCTGGAGTGAAATCGCCGCGACCGACTGGCTGTCGCTGCCGCCCATTGTGTGGATCACGCTCGCCTATCTGACAGTCATATCGACCGCGCTCACATTCCTCGCGGTGAACTACGCGTCGCTGCGGCTGCCTTCGACCAAAGTCATGGCCTACACATTCCTCACGCCCACCTGGGTTATTCTATGGGAAGGCGCTCTTGGCCACGGATTTCCAAAGGCGGCAATCCTTGCCGGCGTGGCGGCCACGATTGCGGCTCTGCTCATTCTTCTGCGCCAGGAAAAAACTTGATCGCGGATGAGGTTTCACCGCGGCTCCAGATCGTCAACAGCAGCCGCAAGCCCGTCCAGGACAGATTCAAGCGCGTCATATGCGGTTGCTTCGAAATGGCCGAACGCCTGCATCCAGACAAAAGCGTCCCTGAGGCCGCCCGGCTCTATTCCGCACCAGATCTCCCGCCCGCGCCGGCGGCGCGACACCAGCCCGGCGCGTGTCAGAACCGCAAGATGTTTGGACACGCCTGCAAGCGTCAGCGGGAACCGGTCGGCGATCTCGGTCACTGCCATGTCGCGCTCGACCAGGAGCGAAAGCATGTGTCTGCGCGTGGCATCGGAGAGGGCGCCGAAGGTTTTGTTCAATTGCTCTTCCATGCTGTCCGACTGACATGCAGAATGAGAATAGTCAACTGATTGGTTAAGTGTGCGCTCATTCCACGAGCCTGCCGACTGGTTTGCAGGGGCACAGAAAACTCCGCTCACCAAATTTCTAAAACGCAATATAAACAATTCGTTATGATGGCTCCGGTCCGGCGAATCGAACTTGACAGCGCGACGGGCCATTCCTAGTTTCCGGGCGTCCGAATCCTTGGACGGAAACGATGTCGGAACCGGAAGTTCCAAAGGGAGGCGCGGCGATCCGCGAAAAGATCGCAGCGGCAAAGGCGGAGCTCAGGCCCAAGGTTCGCGAGGTCAGCCCGGCTGCCGATGCGCATCTGGGGTGGCGGATGGTCATAGAACTGGTGGCGGGTGTCGGCATCGGCGCTGCGATGGGATTCGGGCTGGACAGCCTGTTCGGAACCCTGCCGGTTCTATTGGCTGTTTTCACATTGCTGGGCTTTGCCGCCGGCGTGAATTTGATGCTTCGCACGGCGCGCGAGTTCCAGCGCGGTGACCGCGGGCAGGTGAAGTCCGGGAAGTGATGCGGCCGCTACTGCGGCGGGGCGAAATTGGAGACGAAGTGGCGACGGAAGAAACAGGGCTGGTGATCCATCCGATGGATCAGTTCATTGTGTCACCGCTCTTCGGCGACGGGCCGCTGATGTGGTTCACGCCAACAAATGTCAGCCTGTGGATGCTCCTCGCCGTTCTTGCGGCGACTGCTTTTCTTTTGCTCGGAACGATGCGCAAGGCCATTGTCCCCGGACGCGGCCAATTGATCGTCGAGCTGGTTTACGGCTCCGTCCGGAACATGGTGGAAAGTGTCGCCGGGCGCGACGCGCTGAGATTCTTTCCGATCATCATGACTGTGTTCATGTTTATCGCCTTTTCCAACATCCTTGGGCTGATCCCGGCAAGCTTCACCACAACCTCGCACATCGCGGTGACCGCAACGCTTGCCCTGACCGTTTTCGTCTCGGTGACGGCGCTCGGATTCATCACGCATGGATTCGGCTTTTTGCGGCTGTTCTGGATTTCATCGGCGCCGCTTCCGCTGAGGCCGGTGCTGGCGGTCATTGAGGTCATGTCGTATTTCGTGCGCCCGGTGAGCCATTCGATCCGGCTGGCCGGCAACATGATGGCGGGACACGCGATGATCAAAGTCTTCGCCGCCTTTGCCGGTGTGCTGGGATTCGGCGCCTTTGTGCCCATTGTCGCCATCTCGGCGGTCTATGCGCTGGAATTGCTGGTGGCCTTCATACAGGCCTATGTCTTCACGATCCTGACATGCGTCTATCTCAGAGACGCACTCCATCCGAGTCATTAGGACCGAAGCTGAAACACACGAATCTCAATGTCAAAGGAGAACTGAAATGGAAGGCGATCTCACAAACCTGGGTGCCTTTATCGGCGCCGGGCTGGCCTGCATCGGCATGGGCGGCGCCGCAATCGGCGTCGGCAACGTAGCAGGAAACTACCTGTCCGGGGCGCTGAGAAACCCGTCCGCGGCAGCGTCGCAGACGGCAATGCTGTTTATTGGCATCGCATTCGCCGAGGCATTTGGAATCTTTTCGTTTCTGGTTGCCTTGCTGCTGATGTTTGCCCTCTGAGGCAGGCATCGTCGGCGCATGACACATCCGGAATCGGCAAATGGCTGAAGCGAGCCCGGCGGCCGCCGCTGAACAGGCGGGCATTCCGCAGCTTGATTTTTCCACATTTCCCAACCAGATCTTTTGGCTGGCGGTTTTTCTGCTTGTCCTGTTCCTCATTGTCCGCAGGGTGGCCATACCGCGCATTGACGGCATCCTTGAGGCAAGACGGGACCGGATCGAGGAAGACCTGAAGCAGGCGGAGCAGGCTTCGCAGGAAGTCGATCGTCTGCGGCAGGCCACAGAGTCGGCGCTGGAGAATGCCAAGACCGAAGCCGAGAAAATCGCTGCCGACACCCGCGGCCGGATTCGTCAGAGTCAGGACGAGGCGCTGGCGAAGGCGGCAAGCGAGATCAATCGGCTGGCCGCAGCTTCGGAAGAGCGGATCAACGAGATTCGCGACGGCGCGAGTGAAACCGTTCGCGAAGTGGCATCCGCCGCGGCGATTGAGATTATGGAATCGATCCTGCCTTCACGCGCCGCGGAAGAAGCGGTGCGGGCGCGGGTCGACGCCCGGCTTGGGGGCGGTCAGCCATGAAATGGATCGCAATTTCCGGCGCGCTCGCCGCAGCATTGCCGGCGCATGCGGCGTCGGGTCCGTTCTTTTCGCTGGGCAACACCAATTTCATCGTCACGGTTTCCTTCATTATTTTCATCGGGGTCATCATCTACTTCAAGGCTCCGCAGTTTGTCGGGAAACTGCTGGATGGCCGCATTGATGACATTCGCACCCAGATCGAGAAGGCCGCCGATCTCAGATCCGAGGCGGAGTCGTCGCTGGAACAGACCAAGGCGGAGAATGCGGCGTCCGCCAAACAGGCTGAGCTGATCGTCGCCCATGCCCATGAAGATGCCCGGCGGCTGATCGCGGAAGCGGAGTCCCGGATTGAAGAGGCGACAGCCCGCAGGATTCACGCGGCGCAGGAACAGATCATTTCCGCTGAACAGGCTGCGCTTGACGGTATCCGCAACGAGGCAATCGACATCGCGGTCGACACGGCGGCGGCGGAGATCGCTGCGGTCATGACGGCCAGTGACCGCAATGCAATGACAAAACGGGCTTTGGACGAAATTCAGGCCAACATTAACTGAACGGCCCGCCTTCGGGAAACAGAATTGTCAGCCGCCGGCTGATGCCGGCATTGCGTCGCGGCGGGCGGATTCCCAGGCCAGCATTGAACGTTTGACCGGCAGCCCCCAATGGTAGCCGCCCAGTCCGCCGGACTTGCGCAGCGCGCGGTGGCAGGGGATCAGCCAGCTGATCGGATTGCGGCCGACCGCCGTCCCGGCGGCGCGCATCGCTTTTGGCCGGCCCGCGGCGCGGGCAAGATCTGAATAGGTGCAGACATGGCCTGATGGAATCGCCAGCAGCGCTTCCCAGATCTTGATTTGAAACGGCCCGCCGGCCAGCAGCAGCCGGGCGTGGCCGCGGCGGTTCAATGCCGCCTCGACCCATGGCCGGACCGCATCCGGCTCTTCCGCGAACGCGGCTTCCGGCCAGCGCCCTTTGAGGTCAGCGAAAGCGGCGCCGCGGCCGCATTCGGCCGCGAATGCGAGGCCGCACAGCCCCCTTTCTGTCCCCATTGCCAGCATCGCGCCGAATGGGCTGTCAAACCATCCCCAGCGCACCGACAGCCCTTCGCCGCGGCGCGCGAATTCTCCCGGTGTCATGGCTTCCCAGCGCAGCAGCAGATCGTGCAGCCGCCCCGAGCCGGACAGGCCGACTGCCGAAGACGCTTCCAGCACAGTGGCCCGCTGGCGGAGAAGTGTGCGGGCGTGGTCTAGCGCGAGATACTGCTGATAGCGTTTTGGCGAAACGCCCGCCCAGCGTGAAAACAGGCGCTGAAAGTGCGCAGCGCCCATGTTCATGCGACGGGCGAGCTCATCGAGCGGCAGCTCCCGCCCGCCTGCGTCGTCGATGACCTTGATGGCGCGGGCGATCACATTGTAGTGGTAGCAGCTTTCCTGGTGCGTGTTCATGGCGTGCTCCTTTTGGCGGGAAGGTGAAGCAAGAGAATGACCCAGTCGACCCGTTTTCTGCGCAATCCCCGCGGCTGGGATTCGCGCCGATGACAGCCGCATCGGAATACCGCCGGATCCAGAACATCTTCCAGCGGTTTCGCGCCGGCGAAACCGAGCCGAAGGGCGAGCTGGAACATGTGAATTCCTACACATTGCTGGTTGCGGTCGTTCTGTCGGCGCAGGCGACTGACGCCGGCGTGAACAAAGCCACCCGGAGCCTGTTCGCAATCGCCGACACACCCGAAAAAATGGTCGGACTCGGTGAAGAAGGGCTGATCGAACATATCAAGTCAATTGGTTTGTTCCGCAACAAGGCGCGCAATGTGATCAAGCTCTCGCAGATTTTGGCGGCGGAGTACGGCGGTCGGGTTCCGTCTTCGCGGTCTGCTCTGCAGTCGCTCCCGGGGGTCGGCCGCAAAACAGCCAATGTGGTCCTCAACATGTGGTTCAAGCACCCGGCGCAGGCGGTGGACACCCACATTTTCCGGGTTGGGAACAGGACAGGAGTGGCGCCGGGAAAGTCGGTGGATGAAGTCGAACGAGCGATTGAGGATCGGGTTCCGGCCGAGTTTCAACAGCACGCGCATCATTGGCTGATTCTCCACGGCCGCTATGTGTGCAAAGCGCGCAAGCCTGACTGTGGAAACTGTCCGATCGAGGATCTCTGCCCGTTTGAGGACAAATCCTGACCCGCGGCAAAGAAACGGCTCCGTTGCGGGACGACAGCGGCAAAGGGCTGGATGTGGTCGGCATCGGCAATGCGCTGGTCGATGTTCTGGCGCATGTCGATGACAGGTTCCTGACCGAACACGGCGTGACCAAAGGCGTCATGCGGCTCATCGGGGCTGACCTGGCGGTCGATCTTTACCGGCGCATGCGGCGGCCAAGCCACGTCAGCGGCGGTTCGACAGCGAACACCGCAGCCGGGATTGCTCTGCTCGGCGGAAGCGCGGGGTTCATCGGCAAAGTGAAGGACGATGCGCTCGGAAGGGTTTTCGCCGAAGACCTCGCGGGTCTCGGGGTCGCCTACACAACACCGGCTGCGCCGGCTTCGGCGGCGTGCGAGACCGGTCGAAGCCTGATCCTGGTGACACCCGACGGCGAGCGTTCGATGAACACCTATCTCGGTGCGGCGGAATTCCTGACTTGGCCGGATTTTGACCTGCATATGATTGAGTCTGCGCGGTGGATTTACTTTGAGGGCTACAGATTTGACGGGCCGGACAGCCAGGAGGCGTTTCGCCTCGCCGTGCGGCGCAGCCATCGCGCCGGCGGCAAAGCCGCGGTGACGCTGGCCGATCCATTTTGCGTCGAGCGCAATCGGACCGCGTTCCGGGCGCTGATTGACGATGGCATCGAACTGCTGTTCTGCAACCGAACGGAACTGCTTTCACTCTACCGGACGGATGATCTGGACAGGGCGCTGGCGGAGGCCGCTTCGCAGGTCGAAACCGTCGCCTGCACGCTGGCCGCGGAGGGTGCGGTTGTTGCCAGCGGCGCCAGGCGGATCAAAGTGGCGGCAATGCGAACCGAGGTTGTGGACGCAACCGGCGCGGGCGACCAGTTTGCGGCAGGGTTTTTCTACGGGCTGACCGGCGGCGCAGGACTTGAGGCGGCGGCGCGGATGGGCTGTGCGGTCGCTTCTGAAGCGATCGGCCATATCGGCGCCAGACCAGTCGCCGATCTCGGCGCCCTGCTGCGGAATTATGGCCTCCCGCACCCGCTGTGAACCGGAGACGTTCGGGTTGCGGGACCGGCCAGGTTGTGGAAAATCAGAACAGCGGAGATTTCGGAGGCAAGCGGGCTGAGCGATGGCATACGAGTACGATCGGCAAAACATATTCGCAAAGATACTGCGCGGTGAAATCCCGTGTTCCAAGGTGTTGGAAACCGAGCACAGCCTGGCCTTCCGCGAAATTTCGCCGCAGGCGCCGGAGCATGTGCTTGTGATCCCGAAAGGCAGCTATGTCTGCTTTGATCATTTTGCCGAGGCGGCCTCGGATGCGGAGATTGCCGACTTCGTGCGGACCGTTGGTCAGACAGCGCGCGATGCCGGGGTGACGCCGGGGGGCGGCGGCGATGGCTACCGTCTGATATCGAATGCCGGCAGGCACGGCGCGCAGCAGATTCCGCATCTGCACGTTCATGTCCTCGGCGGACGGTCCCTCGGCAGCATACTGCAGCCGTCGCAGTCCTGACCGGATCTGAATTGGAACGACAGCGATGACTCACGACGCGCCGGAAACAGAAATCGTTTTGACAGCCAGAGTTTCGTGTGACGGCGGCGGCGGCGCCCTCGGCCATCCAAAAGTCTGGTACAGCATCCCGGAGGATACCGGCTGGATCGAATGCGGCTACTGCGACAAACGGTTCGTAATGGCCAAAGACGAAAACGATTGAGTTTCCCTGCCGCGCCGGGATGCCGGCCGGTTCAAAAATAGAAAGGCGGCATGAATGGCTGGATTCGGAAGGGGCTGCCATCTGCAGCTGATAGACGGCTCCGGGTTCATTTTCCGCGCCTTTCATATGGCCGAGCGCAGTCTGCCGGTTCGCAGCCGCTACCGCAGCGACGGCACACCGATCGGCGCCATTCATTTCTTTTGCAATATGCTTCTGCGTTCGGTGCAGGATCGGCAGGGCAGCGCCGCCCCGACCCATGCGGCAGTGGTGTTTGACCATTCGGGAACGACGTTCCGCAACCGGATTTACAGCGAATACAAAGCAAACCGTCCACCGCCTCCCGAGGATCTGGTGCCGCAGTTTCCGCTCACCCGGGACGCGGTGCGGGCGTTCAACTTCGCGTGTCTGGAACTTGAGGGTTTCGAGGCCGATGACATTATCGCGACGCTGGCGACGCAGGCGCGGGACGCCGGAGGCGAAGTGACAATCGTGTCTTCGGACAAAGACCTGATGCAGCTCGTCGGCGACGGCATCATGATGTTTGAACCGATGAAGGGCACAGAAATCGGCCGCGGCGAAGTGCGCGCCAAGTTTCTTGTCGAGCCGGAACAGGTTATCGATGTCCAGGCCCTCGCCGGAGATTCAACAGACAATATCCCCGGCGCGCCGGGGATCGGAGTGAAGACCGCGGCCCTCCTTATCGATCAATTCGGCGATCTCGACACGCTGCTCAGCAGGGCTGATGAGGTTCCGCAGCCAAAACGGCGCCAGACTCTGATCGATCATGCGGACCAGATCCGAATGTCGCGCCAGCTGGTGACGCTCAGCCGCGACACACCGGTTCGGGACGGTCTTGACAGTCTCGAAATCAGGGACCCCGATCCGGACACCCTGTTCGCGTTCCTTCAGGCCCAGGAATTCAGAACCATTGTGAAGCGCGCCGCCGAGCATCTCGGTGTCGATGCCCCGGAGCTCGCCCCGGCGACCGACAACCCGCCGGAGGACGAAGCGGCCGCGTTTGACCCAGATTCCTATCGGAAGGTCTCCAGCCTGGACGAGCTGGACCGCTGGATCGGCATGGCGCATCAAAGGGGGTACGTCGCAGTCGACACCGAAACCGACTCGCTTGACGAAATGCAGGCGCGGATTGTCGGGGTCAGCCTGTCAGTCACACCGGGAAGCGCCTGCTATATTCCGCTGCGGCACCGGTCATGCGAACCCTCCCTCATGGACCAGGAGCCGCAGGTTGAAGGTCAGATCGCTGTCGATGCCGCGCTCGCCCGCCTCAAACCGCTGCTGGAAGATGTGTCGATTTTAAAAATCGGCCAGAACATCAAGTTTGACGTCAAAATCTTTGCCCAATCCGGCATCGACATGGCACCGGTGGATGACACCATGCTGATGTCATTTGCAATGCATTCCGGGCTGCACCGGCACTCGATGAACGAGCTGTCGGAACGGTATTTGAACCATACTCCCGTTCCGATCAAAGACCTGATCGGCAGCGGCAAAAAACAGATCACGTTCGATCTGACCAAAATTGACGATGCGGTCAAATACGCCAGCGAAGACGCCGACATCACTTTGCGGCTGTGGAGTCAGTTTCGCCACAAATTGCACCGATCCGGTGTCACCGCGGTTTATGAAACGCTCGAGAGACCGCTCATCGGCGTTCTCGCCGCCATGGAGCGCGAGGGAATCAAAGTTGACCGGTCTCGGCTCGTCCGCCTGTCGGCGGAGTTTGCTTCCCGCATCGGCAGGCTGGAGGCTGAGATCCACGCCAGGGCCGGCGAGTCGTTCAATATCAGCAGCCCGAAACAGCTTGGCGAGATTCTCTTTGACAAGCTCAAACTGCCGGGCGGCAAGCGGACAAGCCGCGGCGGTTTTGCGACCGACGCGCGGATTCTCGGCGACCTGGCCGCTGAAGGTCACGAGCTGCCTTCATTGGTGTTGGATTTCCGGCAGGTGGCGAAGCTGAAATCGACCTACACCGATGCCCTGCTCGAGCGGATCCATCCGGACACCGGAAGGGTTCACACCTCCTACATCATTTCCGGGGCTAACACCGGCAGGCTGGCCTCGACCGAACCCAATCTGCAGAATATTCCAGTGCGCACAGAGGACGGGCGCCGCATCCGCGAAGCTTTTGTCGCCAGCGACGGGCATGTGCTGCTGTCGATGGATTACAGCCAGATCGAGCTGCGCATCCTGGCGCATGTCGCCGACATTGAGTCGCTGAAATCGGCCTTCAGAGCCGGCCAGGACATCCACGCGATGACGGCATCGCAGATTTTTGACACGCCGGTTGAGGGTATGGACCCGATGGTGCGGCGGAAGGCGAAGGCGATCAATTTCGGTGTGATTTACGGAATTTCAAGCTTTGGCCTGGCGCGCGACCTGAAGATCCCGCGATCGGAAGCGGCAGAGTTCATCGATCGGTATTTCGAGCGGTTTCCCGGAATTCGTAAATATATGAACGACACGATCGAGCAGGCGCGCCGCGACAAATTCGTCACCACGCTGTTCGGCCGCCGTGTCCACACCCCCGATATCGACCAAAAGGGACCGCGGCGCGGTTTTGCCGAACGCGGCGCAATCAACGCGCCGATTCAGGGCTGCGCCGCCGATGTGATCCGCCGGGCAATGATCCGCGTGCCTGAATCCATCGCCGGATTGCCGGCAAAGATGCTTGTTCAGGTTCATGACGAGCTCTTGTTCGAAGTGCGTGAAGACGCGGTGGAGGATGTCATTCAAGCGGCATCGAAAACGATGGCTGAAGCTGACCGCCCGGCGGTGCGGATCAACCCGTCACTGGTTGTCGATTCTGGGTTTGCCAACAACTGGGCCGAGGCCCACTGAGATTGGGTCACTCCAATTCGGCGGACGGAATAAACGGAAAGAACGCGCCCTTGGACCACAGGCCAAACCATTTTTCGCCGTTGTGGGTCTCATGGGTGCAGATATCGACTAAACGATAAAAGCTCTTGCGGTCGATCAGCGCTTCCAGATTTGCCCGCACCAATACATAGGGAGACACCTCACCGGTGTCCGGGTTGCGGAGCACCCGGATTGGCCTTTCGGCGCCCGCGGTGACCTCGTCGTCGACATTTGTGGTGAATGACACCGACTGTGTCCGGCCACTGCCCGTTGCTTCAAAATCGACCGCCACGAACGGAGCGTCGTCGACGCGTATGCCCGCTTTTTCGACCGGCGTGACCAAGAAATAATTGTCACCGTCCTTGCGGATAATGGATGCGAACAGTTTGACCAGGGCTTTGCGGCCAATCGGCGTTCCAAGATAGAACCAGTTGCCGTCACGGGCGATACGCATATCGAGGTCGCCGCAGAAGGGCGGGTTCCAAAGGTGAACCGGCGGCGGACCTTTCCTGCGCGCGGCCTTTGCCGAAGCCACCAGCGAGTCGGCGTTCGGCGGTTCGGTTTTCGGGTCTGTTTGCCGTTTCTGCATAGCATTGTACAAAGCCGCATCGGCCAGCCGGACCGATGCCCAGTGAATTACCTGAAAAAAGGGTCATTGTCATGACCGAACATGCGGACGACCTGCTGCCTGCGATAGAGGCGCTCGGCGAACGGCTTGCCGCGGCGCGGGCGATGATCGCGCGCCGGATTGTCGGTCAGGAAGATGTCGTGGAGCTGGCGATCGTCAGTATGCTCTCTGGCGGCCATGCCCTCCTGTTCGGCGTTCCGGGCGTCGGAAAAACCAGGCTGGTCGAGACACTTTCCGTCGTGATGGGCCTGTCGAGCAATCGGATCCAGTTCACGCCGGACCTCATGCCGGCCGACATTCTCGGTTCGGAGATCCTGCAGACCGGCGCCGACGGCTTCCGCGGCTTCAGGTTTGTTCAAGGTCCGGTGTTTTGTCAGCTCCTGATGGCCGATGAGATCAACCGCGCCAGCCCGCGCACGCAGTCCGCGCTGTTGCAGGCGATGCAGGAAAACACAGTCTCCATCGCCGGCGATTCTCATGCGCTGCCGATGCCGTTCCATGTCCTGGCAACCCAGAACCCGATTGAATTGGAAGGCACTTATCCTTTGCCGGAGGCGCAGCTTGACCGTTTTCTGGTGCGCATCAATATCGACTACCCAGACCGCGCCGTGGAGCGCGGCATTCTTGAAACGACGACAGGGCTTGAGGAACTGGCGGCCGAGGCGGTTCTTGACCCGGCGGCAATGCTGCATGCGCGGCGCGTGGTCCGCCGTATGCCGGTTGGGGAAGCGATTGTGGAAAACATCCTCGATATTGTCCGGTCCTGCCGTCCGGACGCGCCCGAGGCGACAGACCGGGTGCGCAATTCAGTCGAGTGGGGACCCGGACCGCGCGCCACGCAGTCATTGATGCTTGCGGTTCGCGCCCGGGCGCTGCTGCAGGGCCGGCTTGCGCCCTCACAGGAGGATGTGTCGGCTTTGGCGCGGCCGGCGCTGAGTCATCGCATGAAGCTGAGTTTTGCGTCGCGCGCGCGCGGCGAAAGTGTGAAATCTGTGATTGACGATGCAGCGCAACGGGTTTCCGGATGCGCCGCATAAGGCAGAATCCGGAACAACAGGCGGGCGGTCTGGAACTCGCCGCCCGCGCGAATGCGGAAATCGAAGGGCTGGGACCGCTCTTGTCGCGAGCCCGTTCGATCGAGGTGTCGGTCTTTCCCGGCGCCTGCGGCAAGCGCCGGCGCGGGGTGGGTTACGACTTCTGGCAGTTCCGGCAGGCCGAGCCGGGGGAGCCGGCGCGCCTGATTGACTGGCGCCAGTCCGCGAAGTCCGACCACCACTTTGTGCGCGACCGCGAACACCAGTCAGCCAACACGATACTGTTCTGGGCTGACAATTCGGCATCAATGGCGTTTTCGGGGGCGGAAAGCCGGCGATCGAAAGCTGACCGGGCAAGACTTCTGGCTCTGGCCGCAGCGATGTGGCTGGCGCGTTCCGAGGAACGGATTGGCGTGCTGAGCGACAAACCGTCGCCGCTGATGGGCAGCCGGCAGATCGAACGGATCGCCGCAGAGCTTTTCGCCGGCGCCGGCGCCGATTACGGCGCACCGCCGGCGGGCAGAATTCCGCGCGGTGCCTTTGTCGGGCTGCTTTCTGATTTTTTAGGACCCTGGCCGGAAATCGACGCGGCCGTCAGGCAGCTGTCGGGCCGGGAGGCGCGGGGCGCGCTGATCCAGATCCTCGATCCGCTGGAGACTGAGTTTCCCTTTGCCGGCCGCACCCGTTTCAAGAGTCCGGGCGGCGCGCTGGAATTCGAGACGCTGCGAGCCAGCGCGGTGCGGGCCGGTTACAGCGGGCGGCTGCAGGAGCGGCAAGCCCGCCTCGCCGCGCTTGCCGGCGAATGCGGCTGGTTCAGCCTGTTTCATGACAGTTCCGGAGCGGCGGCGCCGGTTCTGCTGTGGCTCAGCGAGATTCTGCAGGCGGAGATTTAACGCGTTTGTTTGAAATTGGATCGGTTGGATTTGGCGCGCCGCTGGCGCTGACCGGGCTGCTGGCGCTGCCGCTGATTTGGCTTCTGCTCCGCACATTGCCGCCGCCGGCGCGGCAGCAGGCGTTTCCTCCGGTCTCACTGATGGGCGGGCTGCGGGACGATGCCGCGGAAGCGGAAAAATGCCCGCTGTGGCTGCGGGCGATCCGGATGGCCGCGGTGTGCGCGGCAATTCTGGGTTTGGCCGATCCGATACTCGCGCCGAGACACAGCCAAACCGGTTCCGCGAATCCCATTCTGCTGCTGCTGGATGGAAGCTGGGCCGGAGCGCCGCAGTGGGACCAACAGATCCGGAAGGCCGAAACTATTCTCGAAATGGCCAGCCGGGAAAGCCGTCCGGCGGCGGTCAGGGCGCTGACGGATATATCCGTGTTCGGCCCCGGTTTCCAGGATGCCCGCGATTGGACGGCGCGGCTTGCAAATCTGTCGCCGCGACCGTGGCTTCCGGACGCAGCCGCTGCCGCCCGGCGGATCGCTGAGGATTTTCAAGGCGGGTTTGACGCCTATTGGCTGACTGACGGGCTGCATTTGGCAGGGCATGACAGCCTCTCCGCAATGCTTGCAGGGCGCGGCAGGGTTGTCGTTGTGGACACCGGCCCGCCGCCCCCGGTTCTGCGGCCGGCGGGTTATGAGGATGGCACGCTCACCGTGCGCGTGGAGAGAACGGACAGTCATGGTGCGGCGACAATCGCTGTTGAAGCGGTTGGCGCGGACCCTTCCGGGGCGCGCCGGATCCTGGAGACGGCGGCGGCGGAGTTTGCTGACGGCGCCCGCTCGGCGGCGGCAAGGTTTTCGGTTCCGCTTGAACTCGCCAACCGGATCGAGCTTTTTCAAATCACCGGGCTTAAGTCGGCGGGCGCCGTCACGCTGGTCGCCGACAGTATCTCGCGGCGGCGGATCGCGCTGTTTGCCGGCAGGGATATTGAAGAAGGGGGCCGTCTGCTGTCGCCGCTGCATTATCTGCGGCAGGCACTGCACGGCAAAGCCGAGCTGATTGAGGCGCGTTTGGACGACGCCATCCGGGCCAACCCGGACGCGGTCATTCTCGTGGATGTCGCGAATCCGTCTGACGCCGAATCGGAAACACTCGTCAAATGGGTGATGGAAGGCGGCAGTCTGCTGCGGTTTGCCGGCCCCCGCATGGCGGCTGCCGCCGCCGGCCAGACCGGGGATGAAACCCTGTTTCCGGTGCGCCTTCGCGGCGGCGGCCGCAGCATCGGCGGCGCCCTGTCGTGGGGCGAGGCCCGCGGTCTCAAGCCGTTTGCGGCCGAGTCACCCTTTTTTGGGCTGGAGATTCCGTCCGAAGTCACAATTTCCGGGCAGCTGCTGGCGCAGCCGGGGCCGGACCTGGCCGGCAGGGTGCTTGCCGAACTGCAGGACGGAACGCCCTTGGTCACCTCCAAGCCGCTGGGCGAGGGAACAGTGACCATGTTTCACACAAGCGCCGATGCCGAGTGGTCGAACCTTGTATTGTCGCAACTGTTCCCTTCCATGCTTGCGCGGCTGGTGTCCGCGGCGCCGGTCAAATCCTCCGGAATTCCCGCCGGCGCCGGGCAGCTGGAATGGCGCCCGGACCGGGTTTTGGACGCTTTCGGCGCGCTGCGGAATGCCAGCGGTTCGCAATCTGTGCCAGGCACAAGCCTGGCTTCAGGCAGGGCGGGCGCAGAGCTGCCGCCGGGCATCTACTCGTCCGCAAGGCACAAGACAGCGGTCAATGCGGTGGCCGAAGACACGTCGCTGGCCGCGGCGGCGTTTCCCGAAAGTTTCACGCAGGTGCGACAGCTTACAGAAGGAGGCAGGTCCTTCGCTGGGCTGTTTTTGCTGGCTGCGCTGCTCCTGTTTGCGGTCGATGCGCTGGCTTCGGTCTGGCTGGGCGGAAGGCTTCTCAAGGCCGCGGCGGCGGCAGCTGCTCTGGCGGCGTTCACCGCGCCGCCGCCATCCTCAGCCGCGGATTCCGATTCCTGGGCCATCGGTGCGGCGCGGCAGACAGCTCTTGCTTACATGATCACAGGCGACCCAGAGACCGATGCGGCATCGGAGTCGGGGCTTATGGGGCTTTCGCGCGAGTTGGCGCTGCGGTCCACAGTTGTGCTCGGCGATCCATTTGGCGTGGATGCGGAGAACGATGAGCTGGCGTTTTTTCCGTTGATCTACTGGCCGGTCAACAACCGTCAATCGGCGCTTTCACCCGCAGCGGTGACGAACCTCAACGCATATCTTCGCAATGGCGGCATGATCCTGTTCGACACCGCCGACGCAGGGTTCAGCGGACTGGCCGCTGACGCCGGCAATCCTGACCTGCTGCGGCGGTTTGCCGCCGCGCTTGATGTTCCGGCGCTGCAGCCGGTTCCCGGCGACCATGTCCTGACCCGTTCTTTCTACAGATTGAACCGCTTTCCCGGGCGGTATGAAGGCAGAGTCTGGGTTGAGGCGGCGCCGGCCGCCGCCGCCCGCTCTCATGTGGCTGCGGCGCAGATTAACGATGGCGTCACACCTGTGGTGGTCGGGGGCAATGACTGGTCCGCCGCGTGGGCAGTGTCTGAGGATGGAGTTCCGCTGTTTTCCACGGGTCTGGGGGAAGAGGGGCTGGCGCGGCGCGAAACGGCGATCAGATTTGGCGTCAATCTTGTGATGCATGCGCTCAGCGGCAACTACAAGTCCGATCAGCTGCATATGGAGTGGCTCGAAAGACGGGGTCTCGCTCAGTAAGATGCGGTTTGAGGTCGTCTTCGATCCGCTGTTCGCCTGGCCGCTTATCGCCGCTCTGGCCGCTGCCCTTTGCCTGCTCCTGGCATGGGCCGCGCGGCGCGGATTGGTCGGATGGCCATTCCGGATTGCCGCAGGGGTTTTGCTGGCAGCGGCGCTGGTCAATCCATCGCTCCGGACCGCCGACCGGATTTACGAACCGGATCTGGCGCTGTTGCTGACGGACCGCACATCCAGCCAGTCGCTCGGCGAGCGCAGTCAGCAGCTGGAAACCGCCCTTGCCGCCGTCCGTGAACAGATCGCCGCATTCGACGGCGTCGAAATCGTTGAGGCAGCGGTTGAGGACGCATTGCCGGGGTCCGATGCGGGCACATTGCTGATGACGGAGCTGCGCAGCCGGATGCCCGGACTTGATGCCGGCAGGCTTGCCGGAGTGATCATCGTGTCTGACGGCCAAATCCACGATCATCGATTGGCCCCTCCCGTCCCCGCTCCAGCCCACATCCTGATCAGCGGCGCCCGCAGTGAGCGCGACAGGGAGGTCGTGGCGCTGGATTTGCCGGCGTTCGGCGTCGTTGGCGAACATCTGGATTTCAGGGTTGGAGTGCTGGATCATGGCTCCGGGTTTGATCGGGACGCAACCGCTGTCATCAAAGTTTCGGTGGAAGGCGGTGAGACGCAATCGGTCACTGCAAGACCTGGTGAGTTCAAGCCGCTTCGTTTAAAAATCGGTCAGGCAGGGGCCATCGATCTGCGGTTTGAAACCCCGCCGGCCGCCGGCGAGTTGACCACTTACAACAACGTTTTGACCCAGACGCTGCACGGCGTGCGCGACAGTCTGAATGTGCTGCTGGTTTCCGGGTTTCCGCATCCCGGACAGCGCAGCTGGCGCAATGTCTTGAAATCGGACGGCTCGGTCGATTTGATCCATTTCACGATCTTGCGATCAACCGGCAACAGGGATTCCGCGCTGCCGCACGAGCTGGCCCTCGCCCCGTTTCCGGTCCAGGAACTGTTTGTCGAAAAACTGGACAGTTTCGATGTGGTCATATTTGACCGCTATTTGCGCCGGGGTCTGATACCGCTGGTGCACTACCACTATCTGCAGAACTATGTTGAGCAGGGCGGCGCATTGCTCATTGCCGCCGGACCGGAGTTTGCGATGCCGGGAAGTCTGGCTGAGACAGCGATCGGGCAGCTGCTTCCGGCGGTGCCCACCGGCGAAGTGCATGAAAACGGTTTTTTCCCGCGTGTCACCGAGGTCGGTTCGCGCCATCCCGTGACCGCGACTCTGCTGGATGGCAGTGAGTTAACAGATCCTGATGTCCCTGGCCTCTGGGGCCGGTGGTTCCGTCAGGTTGGATTTGAGCCCAAGCGCGGCGAAGTGGTCATGTCGGGTGATCAGAACCTTCCTCTGCTTTTCCTGGACCGCGTAGGCAAAGGCCGAATCGCATTGCTGGCATCCGATCAGGCGTGGCTCTGGCAGCGCGGGGTTGAAGGCGGCGGTCCGCTGCCCGAACTGCTTCGCCGGGTGCTTCACTGGTTGATGAAGGAACCGGAACTGGAAGAGGAAACACTGACCTTGACTGGAAACGGCGACAATCTTCAGGTGACGCGCCGGACATTATCGGACGAGGGGCGGCGGTTCGGGATCCGCGGACCCGACGGGGTGCAGTTTGACCTGGAAGCGAGCCGAATTGCTCCGGGCGTGTTCGCCGCGACTCTTCCAGACCCGCAGATCGGCAATTGGGCTGCGATGGATGGCGCGCTGACAGCAAACACTTTTGTCGGTCCGGCGACACCGAAAGAGTTTCAGGAAACTATTGCCACGGCGCAGCGGCTGAATCCGTTGGCGGCAGTGACCGGCGGCGGAGTGTTTTGGCTTGAAGACGGTGTGCCGGACATTCGGCGGGTCAGTTCCGGCAGGGCGGCGTATGGAAAGCAATGGCTCGGGCTTGAAAAGCGTGAATTTTACCGCACAGCCTCACTGTCCAAGCATCCGCTGCTTCCGCCCCTGCTCGCCGCGGCACTGGTCATCCTGCTGGCGGCAGCCGCCTGGCGCCGTGAAGGGCGGTGAACCCAAGAGTCTGTGCAGCCGCGACCGGCCTGCGCCGGAAAAAGCGCTGTTTGATATGGTTCTGACCGAACAGGGCAGCTGCTGGCAAGAATATGCCTGGGGAAGAAACCCTTTCCCGGATTGTCACTGAACCACTGAAAAAATGCTGGCATGGAACGGGTGCCAAACCCGCCGTCGCAAGTCAGAATATTCCGGGGCCCAACATTCCAGAGGCCTGCTGCTGTCCGGCGGACCTTGAGACAGGCGGCATCGATCGTCAGCATTCCGCCGGGATTTCCCTGCCCGCAGGCCACTCAGGCATGCGGGCAAAGACGCCTATCCCGCTCCAGCGTTTCCGCCGGTTGTGGAGTGTCTTGCAGGGACCGTATTCCGCCGGCGCGTCCCGCCGCCTCAAACCAATGCGGTTTACGAAGATTATGCCGCTCAGATCAATCTCCCGGATCGGTCCAGAAATGAACACAGACTGGTCCAACTGCAGGGGTGCGCTCCAGCTTTTTATAAGAATTCACCCGGCGCCAACGCCAATGATGAGATTGGGATCCAGGCGCGGGCATTGATCTTAGAGTTTGACCTAAAAGTTGAGTGGCCTCCCCGGATGTGGCACATACCATCTGAATACCACACCAGAAATGGAGGACCACATGGCTTTGAACAAGACCACTCAGGAGCAGTATAAACGACCGGCGGACGGATATGAAACCGATTTGACGGACGCCGAATGGTCGGTGATCGAGCCGCTCATCCCGCCTCCTTCGAAAATGGGGCGTCCCCGCACCCTCGACATGCGGAAGGTTGTCAACGCCATCCGGTTCATGCTCGGAACGGGATGCCGGCGGCGGGCGGTTCCCAAGTGTTTTCCGCCGTTCACCTCGGTCCAGAACTGTTTCCACGCGTGGATCCGCGGGGGTGTTCTGTATGAGATGCCCGGCGCCCTCCGGTCCCTCGCGCGCGGCCTCGCGGGCCGTTCGGAGGAGCCGGCGGCGGCTGTGACCGACAGCCGGCCGGTGAAGACGACGGAGAGCGGCGGGCCGTCGGGGTATGACGCCGGAAAGAAGATCAAGGGCAGGAAGCGCCACATCACGGTGGACACGGAGGGAACCCCGATCACGACCGCGGTTCACGAGGCCTCGGTGCAGGACCGGGACGGTGCCGTGGAGGTGATCCTGGCGATGCTGGAGAAGGCGCCGCAGGTGGCGAAACTGTGGGCGGACGGCGGTTACGCCGGACCGAAGCTGGAGCAGGAACTGGCCAGACACGGCCTCGGTCCGGTGCTGAAAATCGTGCAAAAGCCCAAGGAAATCAAGGGTTTCACCGTCCTCTGCCGCCGCTGGGTGGTGGAGCGGACCTTCGCCTGGATGTCGCGGTGCAGGCGTCTGGCGAAGGATCACGAGCGGAGCCTGGAGAGCTCCGCGGCCTGGGCGCAGCTCGCAGCCTGCCGGTTTCTGATGAGGCGGGTGGCGCGGGAGATAAGTGCTTGAAATCAAAATATATATTAAAAACAAAGACTTAAGATTCAAACTCTTAGAGAGAGGCGACCCAACGTTTGTCCATAAGCCCGGCGCCAGCGGCCAGATTTGCAGAGCGAAAGTTGATTGTCTATTCTTGGGCGCACTCACCTGCGCTGGCGCAAAAATGAGAGAAATGGCCATGCTGCTTAACCCATCTTTAACATTTCTGCGTTGGATTTGAGGTCGATTTGACGGTGTTCGATTCGCAACTCATTGATTTATTGTGATTCGATGTTTCAGGAATCGTTTGTAGTGCCATGTTTTTTGAGTAATGCCTTGCAGCGGGGGACCCCTTCTGCCATAGCTGGCGCATGTTCATTCGACAGACCAAGACCGGCACCGCCAGCGACGGCAGCGACCAAATCACCTTCCGCCTGGTCGAGAACCGCCGCGAGGGGGACAGGATCCGTCAGCGCACCCTTCTCAATCTCGGGCGCCATTTTGCAATCGGGCGCGGGCACTGGCCGGACCTGTGCCGACGCATCTCGGATCATCTCACCGGACAGACCGCCCTCGGCCTCGCCGATCCCGATCCGGGGATCGAGGCCGAGGCCCGCAGAATCTCCGCCCTGCTGATTGGCCGCGGGAAAGACAGCGGCGGGGAAGGCGCGAAGCGGGACTGGCAGAGTGTTGATGTCAATTCCGCCAGCGACAGCGACGGGCGCTCGGTCGGTGTCGAGCATGCCGGGCTCGAGGCGCTGTCCGGTCTCGGCCTGCCGGCATTGTTCGACGGTCTCGGTTTCAACCGCCGCCAGCGCTGCTGCGCCCTGGCGGCCATTGTCGCGCGCATGGCCGCGCCGAACTCGGAGCGGGCGACCAACTTCTGGCTGCGCCGGCACAGCGCCCTCGGCGAGATGCTCGGGATCGATTTCGGCGCTCTGAGCGACATGGCGCTCTACCGCGCCTCGGATCTGCTCCTTGCCCATCAGGACAGCATCGAGGATCACCTCTTCGCCCGGGCCCGGTCCCTGTTCGACCTCAAGCCGACGATCGCGCTGTACGATCTCACCAACACGTTCTATGAAGGCCGGGCGCCAATCCAGCCCAAGGCGCGGCGCGGGCATTCGAAGGAACGGCGCAGCGACTGCCCGCTGCTTTCGCTTGGCCTGGTTCTCGATGCCAGCGGCTTTGTCCGGCGCAGCCGGGTGTTTGCCGGCAATGTCACCGAACACAGGACACTCACGCACATGCTCACCAGCCTCGGCGCTCCGGAAGGCGCGGTCGTCATCATGGACGGCGGCATCGCGACCGAGGACAACCTGCGGTGGCTGCGCGCCAGCGCCTATCGCTATCTCGTGGTCTCACGCACCACCAAGCGGGTCTTCGATTCCGACGAGGCCAGGGCAATCACGACCGCGTCATGCGACAAGGTCGCCATCTACAAGGAATCCGTCACCCGCGAGGAAGAGGACGGCACGGAATACAAGGAGTCCTGGCTGCGGTGCCTTTCCGAAGCCCGGGCGGAAAAGGAACGCGGCATCATCAATCGTTTCAGGACACGTCTCGAAGACGGCCTGAAGAAACTGCATGACGGCCTCTCCCGCCCCAGGACCCGCAAGAAGCTTGACGACATCCAGCGCCGGATCGGGCGGCTTGCAAAGGAAAACGCGCGGGTCGCCCGGCATTACGAGATCACCGTCACCCCCGACAGCGCCGGAACCAAGGCAACAGCCATCACCTGGAACCTCAACCCCGCCGACAATTCCATGCTGACCCACCCCGGGGTCTACTGTCTGCGCAGCAACATCCTCGACTGGCCGGCAGAGACCATGTGGCAGACCTACGCGACCCTCACCGACGCCGAAGCCGTGTTCCGCTCGTTGAAATCCGAGCTCGGCCTGCGTCCGATCTTCCATCACAAACAGGGGCGCGCCGACGCTCACCTGTTCATCTCAGTCCTCGCCTATCAGGCAGTCCAGACACTGCGCAGACCCATGAAAGCGGCAAACATCCACGACAGCTGGACGACGGCGCGCCAGACGCTTGCGACACTGCAGCGCACGACAACCAGCTTCAGGCGCCGTGACGGCAGGACCCTGCATGTCCGCAAGACCGCATCCGCCTCCCCCGAACAGGCGGAGATCTACCGGGCGATGGGCCTCGCGCCGCCGCCCAGGAACCTCGCCAAGACCATCGTCTGAACCGATTCCGGCAATTCGTGGCGGCGGCCCGAAACGGCCGCCTCTCCGGATTGTAGTGCCATTCGGATTTTTTACCCGTTTGAAATCAACGCGTTACGCACTACAATGTTAAAGATGGGTTAAGCAGTTGAACAGTTTTGTATTTGTAGGACAGTTCCCTCACGCATTCCTGGACGAGAGGGAACTGTTCGATGGCAAGGTCGATCTTCCCAGCGTGATAAGAATGAGCCCGATTGTTCAGTGTGGCTATGATTCAGGAAAATTCCAGCTGTCGTTGACGCCAGACCGGCTCGACCTGAGGTCCACCGAGAACATCATCATCTCGGACGAACTTGTCCGGGCAGCAGAGAAAGTTGTCAGCAGTATCGCCAGCCATGGTCACTCGATAAACGTGACGGGAGTTGGGATTAACTGTGATGGGGTCATTGGACGAAACGACATTGGAATGAGCGGAGTTGAATATTGCAATGCGCTATTCCACTCAAATCTTGGGCAATTGGCCGACGCGCCGGAATTCGCGGCCATGTGCAGAATTTCGTTCAACAGCAATTCGCTTCGCTTTCAGGCGAGATTGGAACCAGATGCCAGTTCGCAAGGTGATCATCTTTTCGTCGCTGTGAACGGGCACCAAGATGTCAGCGAAAATGACTCGCTTTCGGAAAAGCTCCAACATGTCAGCGATTTTCGGAAGTATGTGGGGGAATTCCTCAGCCGAATTGCTCCGAAGAATGAGGGTTAACATGGCAAGGCAACATCCATTCGCAGAATTACCCACTGTCTCGACCTGGGACCTGCAGCGGCCAAGACCGCAAAGACTTACAACGAATGAAGCGGTTGGCAGCTGGCCGTTGATGATGTCAGATGGTGGTCAATTGAGAAATCCGGGAACGGGCATCGGTCCGATGACGCCCAATCCTGCAATTGAAGATGTGGCATTTCACCATCAGTTGGGATCCGGAAAGGCGGTCTGGACACTGAAAAAATACCTTGACGCCTGGAATTTTTTTGGCGGGATTGCCATCGATCAAAGGCCGGAACGGCCCAACCTTAAAGGGCGGATTAGGGAACTCCTTAGGACGGCCGGCTCGAACAACTGGGACAGGGAGGGAGCTCTGGCTGTTTCGCAAGAAGCGGTGGAGGTGGCCTTGCAGCTAGCGGACAAGCTCCCGGCCGGCATCGACGACCCGGACGTGGCAGCCACGCCGCATGGCGAAGTGGATTTCGACTGGATGGCCGGCCGGGATGCGATGCTGACAATCAGCATAGACTCGGACGGCACCCTGGCTTGGGCCGCCTTGTTCGACGAGTGCAAGTCCCGGGGAACCGCCCGCTGGGCGGGCGAGTTGGCATGTCCTATCGACTGCTGTTTGCAACACCTTGCATCTCTGTAATCCTCAAAAATAGATGGTGGTTGGATCAGAGTGCCTGTTCGCTAGGCTTGCGCTTGAAAACGGGCGGGTTACCCAAAATTACGCCAAGCCGAAACTGTTCGAGCCCAACAAAGATGGGGAACTCTCGATATTCGATGTGGCGGGTCTTTCAAGCGAGGATAAATGCAAACTGGAAATTCCGGTTGCGAAGACCCAGAACAAGAGGTTGTATGGATGGGGCGTGGTCAGTTGCGAACAGATAAGGAAGGTGGGCCTAAAGATCGACCGGGACGACAACCCCCCGCGACATGCCAACATACTCGGCTGGCCGGAAGCCCGGGAAGATCGGAAGTCGAAACAACAGGCGCTGGCTAGTTTGGCTAATGCCGTAAAGCTGTCATCTCCCGCAACGGAATGCACAGATTGCGCTCAGTTTGATTGATAAGACCCACTGCAGCTTTCTTGATCAGGGTTCGTCATCTTTGCCCTTCCCTGCTTTCAGCCCTGAGTTCCCGTATCCGCTCTTTCGGGAAGTGACGGCGGAACCCAGTGCGGCCGATTGAAAGGCTGAGGATCACGTCGCTACGTAACCGGCATCCACAAACACAACAATTTGCAGCAGGAACAGTCCTCCCAAGAAAGTAATGGGGCACCCGAAGGCACCCTTAAACAGGTGGCGGGAGATGTCTTTTTCGGCTTCCCGACAAAGACTGAGTAGGGGCTGAGCATGAACGGGTCAACCATCTGCACTCGTTCAGACTGGGCAATCGCATTTCAGATTGGCGAATATTGCGCCATGGGATTTCGCAGGAACCTGTCATCCCACCCCTCCGTGTGAGATTGGCCAGATTTGAGCCCGCCTATGTCTTGACCATGAAAATGTTGGGCGCCGACCGCGTTGTGGCAGGCGATGTGGCCTTCTATCCCGATCTTCATCCCGCCGCCGCCCCCCGCGCTCCCTGCAAGACGTTGAAAACGTGAGGTTTTCTGGCCGCCGGGCCGCTTTTGTCTTGTCAAAAAGTTTCCAGTGCAAGTTGCGCGGTTTCAGGCCGCGTGCCCACTGACGTATTTTCGCAACAGTGCACATTATTATGGTGGTTAAAGGAACACATCCTGTGGACACGGAGACGGCAGGCGCCATGGATTGTTGTCATGGCGCAGGGAAACCGCCCATGTCATTCCACATCGAGACCATCCCCAACAGGCGCGGCCGCGACACAGTCCTCCTCAGGGAGGCCTGGCGCGAAGGCGCGAAGGTCAGGAAGCGCACCATCGCCAACCTCACCTATCTGCCGCCGGCGGTCACCGACGGCTTCCGCGCCGTGCTCAGGGGCGGAATCGTTCTCGGCTCCCCGGACGAGGTTTTCGGGATCCGCAGGTCG
>CBDCSZ010000048.1:0-170480 GCA_965221935.1 Paracoccaceae bacterium | reverse complement strand
AGGAAAGCTGTCGGCGGACTTACGTCAGCAATAACGGTAACGAGACGGGAGACAGGGCATATCCCGAATTCTTGGCGTTGGATTTGTTTCCTGAAACAGAGGAATATCGGAAAGGTCAGCAGAACGAAGCGATCACCTGCCTTGACAAGTTGCTGGATGAGCATCGACGACTGTACCCTGATGTGCCCCTCCTATTCGCGATCTGTGCGCCATGTCAGCCCTTCACGAAGCTCGGTAAGGCAGAACTCAGCAAGGAACGCATCACTGCGCGTTTGCGGGACCGAAACTTGCTCGCACATGCCTGCAAATTCGTAGAGCGATATTGTCCCGACTTGGTGCTCTCGGAAAACGTCTCGGGGATTGCCGATGCCAGGTATGGAGGTGTTTGGGAAGACTTCGGGGACCGGCTGCGCGACTTATCGTTCTCTGTATCAACAAGACGTATATGCACGTCCGATTTTGGCATTCCGCAATTTCGCAAACGAACAATCCTTGCTGCAATGCGAACCGCGCCAGAGCGAATATTCGACCCGTTCGAATTGCCGGGCAGCGATGTGTCGGCAGAGCGCAAGACGGCAGGGGACGCGTTGTCGGGTCTTCCGCCCATAGATGCGGGCGAGATGCATGAAGAAATATTGAACCATGTTACCCGCAATCTAAACGAACTAAACCGAAAGCGGATTTCCTACGCGAAACCAGGAGAATCCAATGCATATCTGCTTTTGACACCGGACGGCGACCTTTCTCTCGCCTGCCATCGGCGGGTGAACGCACGATTGCAAAACAGATGCTTCACCGATGTCTATACCCGAATGGCTACCGACCGCCCGGCGCCGACTATTACGACCCGTTGCCATAGCATCACAAACGGCCGCTTCGGGCATCCGGACGTCTCACAGACCCGAGGAATCTCGATGCGGGAGGCGGCGCGGATACAATCGTTCCGCGACAATTATGTGTTCTATCCTGTCAATCAGGTCGAACCAATCGCCCGCATGATTGGCAACGCCGTTCCTCCTGCTTTGGCCCGCTACTATGCTAAGCATCTGGTTGAAAAGTTGCGGTCGAAGCGATAGCCGCCAATCTGGCCTCGGAGGAACGGCATGTTCGTTGGAACACGAAAACTCTACCTGCATTTTCACGGGCGGATTATCGATTCCCTCGGCATCCAGATGTATCAGAGTCCGGTCGCGGCAATCGCGGAGTTGATCGCAAATGCATGGGATGCGGATGCGACGGACGTAAACGTCAATATCCCGAATTCGCTCAGCGGTGACCCAAAAATAATCGTCGGCGACAATGGCCTCGGTATGACCTTTCGCCAATGCCAGGAGTGGTATCTCAATGTCGGCCGGAATCGGCGAGTCGAGGACGCTTCAGATAAATCTTCTGGCGGTCGCCCCGTTCTCGGTCGAAAAGGCATCGGAAAATTTGCCGGATTTGGTATCGCAGAGTTGTTGGAAGTCGACACCACCAGCGGCGAAACCGGAGAACGGACGGTCTTTCGTCTCGACCTGAATAGTCTCCGCGGGGACAATTACGTCGGCACGGTCGCGAAAGAAATCCCATTGGTCTTCCACGAAGATCCCGACGATACGCGGAAAGCCAAACAAGGTACCATTGTCACGCTAACCCGGCTAAAGCTCAACAGGGCACCGAGCCAGAGCGGCTTCGTGAGGTCGATGGCGCGTCGGTTTCTAATCAACCAAAGTGCTGCAGATTTCTCTGTAAGGATCAATAACCTCTCCCTGCCGCAGGACAATGCGTTGATGGGCGTCGAGTTCGACTTTCCCTCAGGCTACCGCGAAGAGGAGAAGCCAGATGGACTTAGGATCGAAAATGATCTCGGAATAGAGAAGTTAGGCGACGACGAAATCCAGTGGCGAATCAGGTTCACCCGGGACACAATCGGAACCGAAGAACTTCGAGGCGTTTCGGTGTTTTGTGGGATAAAGGTCGCACAAACGCCGTTTTTCTTCAATCTCTCTGGCGGGCTTTCGGGCCAGCACGGTCAGCAATATATGTCGGGCCAAGTTCGGGCAGATTATCTGGACAAGCTCGATGCGGATGTCATTACCTCTGAACGCCAGCGGATAAATTGGGAGCATGAGGGGGCGCAACCACTGGAGGAGTGGGGACAGCAGCGGGTAAAGTCGTTGCTCTCGATCTGGAAGGCGCGGCGGGCCGAAGAAAAGCTGAAACGGATCGAAGACAAAGTGGTGCCGTTCTCCAGGCGCCTGGAGCGCCTGGAATCAACTGAGCGGCGAACCGTCACCGGTGCGATCAAGAAGATCGCGACGATTGAGTCGATTTCAGAATCTCAATTCACAGAACTATCGAACGGGATTCTGACCGCCTGGGAGAGAGGTCGCCTTCACGAACTGATCGACAATGTAGCCAGTGTCGAGACCATGGATGAAAGCGTGCTACTCAGGCTGCTCGCCGAATCTCAAGTCCTTAACGCACTGCACATCGCCGAAGCCGTCCGTGCCAAGGTAGAAATCATCTCTGGCTTGCGGAAACGGATCGAGGGCCGCGACCTCGAGAATGCGGTGCGTGACTACATAGCCGAAAACCCGTGGCTGCTGTCGCCGGAATGGGAAACTTTCAAGAAAGAAACCAGCGTCCATACTTTGGTTGCCAAAGCGGCGACAGATGCTCGTCTCGACAAAGACAAACGCTGGAAAAAGCGTGTCGACCTGGTGATGTCGTCTGGTCGGCAACTCCTGATCGTCGAATTCATGCGTCCGGGCTTAACCGTCGATCGGGATCATATCGACCGCTACCAAGAATACATAGACATTTTGCGGTCGAGCGTCGCCTCAAATACAGAACTCGAATTCAATGTGGTTTCCGGCCTGCTCGTCGCCGACGGCCTGGATCGGCGGCGGGGCATGGACAATATATTGGCCCGATTGGCCAAGGACGACATGAGAGCTCTCGAATGGCGGGGTTTGCTCGAACGAGCCGAATCTCAGTGGGACGACTTCCTGACAGTCCTGATTGAACGAGCGCCCGATGACGATCGCCTGTCCACTCTTCGCGACTGACAACCACCTCTCACCACAACAAGCCCAGTGACCTTTTTATTCCGATCCTGGCCAATCGTAAAATCTGTTTTTGGTTTCTAACGACCGTTCAATTCCAGTTTAGGGATTTAGGGAACGGATCAAGTCTTCTCCGAACGAGCTTATCCATATCACCTACCAGGCGCACTTGATGGCGGCGACCACAGCGCGCACGGCTTTCCGTTCCGACGGACCCAAATCGGCCTTGGCGAACTTCGTGTTGGCGGGAAGCGACCGCCGGGCACGTCACTGAAGCTGCTGACACTGGCGGCGAAGCACGCTCTGCCGGTCGTCGCGTGAGAATTCTCGGCCCGGACCGCCGTGTTTCGAAAAGGCTGACATGCCAAATCGCATAAGCCAGCGTCTCGAAAACACGCAACAATTGCGCCGGGCCGCGTTCCGGGCGCTCACCTTTCAAAAGGTGCGGGAATCAGCGGGCTATTTTGCCGACCAGGCGACCGTGTTTTGACGCTGCGATCCAAGCCCTTCGATTCCGAGTTCCATCGTCTGACCCGGCTGCAAAAAAACAGGCGGTTTCTGGCCTATGCCCACTCCGGGCGGCGTTCCGGTCGGAATGATGTCTCCGGGCTGCAGCGACATGAACTGAGAAATATAGCTGACCACAGTCTTCACACCAAAAATCATCGTGGCTGTGGTGCCGGTCTGCCGGCGAACGCCGTCCACATTCAGCCACATGTCCAGATTCTGTGGATCGGCAATCTCATCCTTGGTGACCAGCCAAGGGCCGATTGGGGCGAAGGTGTCGGCGCTCTTGCCCTTGATCCATTGTCCGCCGCGTTCGGTTTGAAAGGCCCGTTCGGAAACATCGTTGACGACACAGTAACCCGCCACATGGTCGAACGCCTCATCCTCGCTGACATAACTGGTCTCGCGTCCTATCACGATGCCCAGCTCCACTTCCCAGTCCGTTTTTTCTGACCCATTGGGAATGACGACATCGTCATTGGGGCCGACAATGCTGGATGTGGCCTTGGCAAACAGGATGGGTTCGGAAGGTATGGCCTGCCCGGTCTCCTCAGCGTGATCTGTGTAATTCAGCCCAACGCAGATGAGCTTCCCGACTGAACCGACACAGGGTCCGATCCGCTGGCCGCCAGGCATTTCCGGAAGGCCATCGACATCCAGCGCATTGGTCCAGGACATGTCCACGAGCGCCGGCCCGTCGATGTCGTCAATGACCAATGACAAATCCCGGAAATTTCCGCTGCTGTCCAGAATCGCCGGTTTCTCCGACCCCGCAGGTCCAAGACGCGCAAATTTCACTTCAAATCTCCACTTTTCCTGCCGTTGCCACCCGGCGCTTCTGTCAATTGTGTGCAGTGTCTAGTTCAGAACACCAGGCCAGTTGGCGTCGCCTTTCTCGATGTTGCCGAAAATATCCAGCTCCCACTGGGTGCGCACGCCAAGGTTGTAATTCAGGTACAATTTGCCGTTGTGGATCGTCCACGCATCAGGTTCGGTTGACGCTGTGTAGCCGTTGGCGACCGCAAATGCGCAGTAACCGCCGTACTGAGGCGCGTAGGCTTCAGGATCAGCCACAAACAGATCGCGGTTTTCCGCGGAGGCGAAGCGCCACGTCGCGCCGTTCCATTCAGCTTCAAAATCCGATGATCCTTTCACCGGTCCGCCCTGCGTGAAATAGGCCACCGGATCATAGCCGCGGATTGCATTTCCCCAGCGCGTGAAGACCGGATCGGTCGCCGCCAGAGCAGGCGCGCCGCTGAAGGCGGCAATCAGAATAATCGCTGACCGTCTAGATAGTTGCATCGTTTTATCCCGTTGGTTTTCAACGACGCAACGTTGCCAGAAACCGCCGCCAGCCGCCACAAAAAACTGCCAAGGGCGGACGCCGCCGACCCCACAACAAAAAAACTGCGGCCCCGGGAGGAGGGCCGCAGTTCCGGGAGAAAACTGAAAGTCTCTGTGTTCAGCTCTTGCTGGGAACGGCGAACGCCACTTTGTCGATATCGCCGCGGATCATCCCAATGTCCTCCAGCTGTCGGTCTGTCATGGCGCTGAGCACGTTTCTCGTATGACGACCCTGATTCCACCGGGTGAGCGACCGAAATGGAAGCATTTTGTTCACAGTCGTGCGGAATGTGAAAACTGCGGACTGCGCGGAGGCAGAAGTGAATGCGGCACCAGCCATTTCGAAATCCTTTCCATTGCGGGTGTGTTGCGTTGCATGGCCCTGAATATTGGCGCGCCGCCGCCGGTTACAAATGCCGATTGCGCAGACCCGGGTTGCGTTCCGTGCATGGGCTGCAGGGCTGTCCGGGCGAAAACCCAATGCAGGACCGCAAGGCCTGTCGTGTCCAATCTGTTACGCAGCCGGCGAATGTCCCAAAAACGCTTGCAATGTTCTTGTTTCGTGCTTAGTTGGCAATGTAAATATTGAGGTGACCTCATGCGGGTATTGGGACTTGACCCGGGGCTTAGGTTCACGGGATGGGGAGTCATCGACTCTCAGGGTTCTGCCGTCACTCATGTTGCAAATGGAAACTGCCGCCCTTTGGGGAAAGATCTCGGCGAGCGGCTTGCCAGCCTTTTTGCAAAGCTGTCGGCGGTCGTGGACGAATTTCGACCCGACGAGGCTGCGGTGGAAAAGACGTTCGTCAACAGCAACTTCAGCGGCTCGCTGGTCCTTGGCCATGCCCGCGCAGTGGCTATTCTTTCAGCTTCGCATAATGGCATACCGGTCGGCGAGTATTCGCCGAATTCGGTCAAGAAAGCGGTGACCGGGGTCGGGCATGCCGAAAAGCAGCAGGTTGAAAGCATGGTGGGTCTCCAGCTGCCGGGCACAATAATCACCGGTTCCGACGCCGCCGATGCCCTGGCTGTCGCACTTGCACATGTGGTGACACGCCGCTTCAGCGGCGCGTTGGATGCAGCCATCGCCAGGGCGGGGGCCGAAGCGTGATCGGAAGCCTGCGCGGCACAATCGTCGACCGCTCTCCGGAGTTCGTGCTGATAGATGTCGGCGGCGTGGGATACCTCGTTCACTGTTCAAACCGCACCTTGGCCGAACTTCCCGAAAACGGCGCGCTTGTCCGCCTTTACACAGACCTGCTCGTGCGCGAAGACCTGCTGCAGCTGTTTGGATTTGCCACGCTGAGAGACCGCGAGCTCCACCGGATTCTCGTTTCGGTCCAGGGCGTTGGAGCAAAGGCCGCCCTGGCAATTGCCGGCGCGCTTGGAACTGACGGAACCATCCGTGCGGTGACCCTCAGCGATTCCGGCGCAATTCGAACGGCGCCGGGCGTTGGGCCGAAGCTGGCGCAGCGAATTGTCCACGAGCTGCAGGAAAAAATCACGGAGCTCATTTCCTGGGTCGAGGAAGACAATTGGATGTCAGCGCCGAATGAGGAAGAAACAGAAGCCGGCGCATCGCAGTCTGCGCCAGCACGCCAGGAACCGTCCAAAGCCGCCGCCAGCGCGGAAGCGCTCTCTGCCTTGATTAATCTTGGATATCAGCAGGGCGAAGCGGCGCGTGCCGTTGCCGAGTCTTCCGGCAAAAATTCTGACGCCGGAACAGCAGAGTTGATCCGTGAAGCGCTTTTGCGGCTGGCGCCGGCTTGAGATGGCAATGACAGACGCATCGACAACCACAACAGCAGAGCTTCCGAACGATCCGGACCGCGCACTGCGGCCGCGGTCACTGGATGCTTTTATCGGCCAGGATGCCGCGCGCGCAAATCTGAGAGTTTTTGTGGAGAGCGCCAAGCGAAGATCCGCGGCAATGGACCATACGCTGTTTTTTGGTCCGCCGGGTCTCGGCAAGACGACGCTCGGACAGATCCTGGCGCGCGAGCTGGGCGTGAATTTCAAATTGACCTCAGGCCCGGTGCTCGCAAAGGCCGGAGACCTCGCCGCCATCTTAACCAGCCTGGAAGCCCGAGACATCCTGTTCATAGACGAGATTCACCGACTGCAGCCGGTGGTTGAGGAAGTGCTCTACCCTGCCATGGAGGACGCGGCGCTGGACCTTGTCATTGGCGCCGGGCCGTCTGCCCGCACCGTCCGCATTGAGCTGCAGCCGTTCACGCTGGTTGGGGCGACAACCCGCCAGGGGCTGTTGACCACGCCGCTGCGCGACCGTTTCGGGATACCAATAAGGCTCGATTACTACGGTGTGCAGGAGTTGAACGAAATCGTGTTGCGCGGCGCCCGCGTGCTCGGGGTTGATGTCAACCGTGACGGCGCGCTCGAAATCGCCAGGCGCTCAAGAGGAACGCCCCGCATTTCCAACCGTCTCCTCAGCAGAGTGCTGGATTTTGCGATTGTCGAAGGTGACGGAACGATCACGCTCGATGTCGCCATTGGCGCGCTGGAACGGCTTGGCGTGGACCAGATGGGATTGGACGGCTCCGACCGGCGCTATCTAAGCGTGCTGGCGGACATATTCGCGGGAGGTCCAGTCGGGGTCGAGACCATGTCGGCCGCATTGTCAGAAGCGCGGGATTCCATTGAAGAAGTCATCGAACCTTTTCTGCTTCAGCAGGGACTGATCCAGCGCACGCCCCGGGGGCGCGTGCTGGCCACGAAGGGGTGGAGGCATCTCGGGCTCGATGCGCCGCTTTCAGCTGAGGCGCATCCGGATATGTTTGATGAAGCGTCATGAGCCACAGGTTCTGCCTGCGTGTCTATTACGAAGACACCGATTTTGCCGGCATCGTCTATTACGCAAATTACCTGAAATTCATCGAAAGAGCGCGAACGGAGCTCCTTCGCGAGCTTGGAATCGATCAGTCCCGCATGCGCGGCGAGCAGGGGCTTGTGTTTGCTGTGAGGAGACTGGAGGCGGACTTTATTCGGCCGGCGAAATTCAATGACTGGCTTTGCGTCGAAACGCGGATTCTCAGTTTCTCCGGAGCAAGGCTCAGTCTGCGGCAGAAGGTCCTGCGCGATACCGAGCCGTTGTTTGATGCGACAGTGATGCTCGCCTGTTTGTCGGAATCCGGCCGTCCGGCCCGTCTGCCGGCCAAAATCCGTTCTGAATTGGCAACGGAATCTCTTTCGTAATTCCGCCAACCGCCGATTCGCTTTCAATTGGTCAGTGAATGCGGTACTTTGTCCGCCAATCCCGAGAACCGCGAAAAGCGGCGTGGGAGAGGCAGTGAGCGGCACAGATGGAAATTGAAACAATCATGTCCGCGTCAAACGTGGATTTTTCGATTGTCGGCTTGTTTGCCAAAGCCGGACTGGTCGTTAAGTCAGTTATGGTGATCCTGCTGTTGGCATCGTTTTGGACATGGGCGATCGTTTTTCAGAAATTCATCACGTTTCGGCGGGTGCGGCGCGATTCATCTGAGTTTGACCGGACTTTCTGGTCCGAACAGCCGCTGGATGAGCTCTACTACAAGATCGCCCAGCGCCCTACCGGCGCCTCGGAGCGGATTTTCTGCGCGGCGATGGAAGAGTGGAAAAAATCCCATCGTTCCGACGGCAATCTGATCACCGGCGTGCGGTCCCGCATCGAGCGGTCAATGGGTCTGGCAGTGGCGCGCGAAACCGGTCGTCTGACCAAGGGCCTGGATTTTCTTGCGACAGTGGGGGCGACGGCGCCGTTTGTGGGCCTGTTTGGCACCGTGTGGGGCATTATGCGGGTGTTCAGCGAAATCGGGATCCAGGAGACCACCAGCCTGGTTGTGGTTGCGCCTGGAATTGGCGAAGCGCTCGCAGCGACAGCGCTGGGGCTGGCGGCAGCGATTCCGGCGGTTGTTTTTTTCAACAACCTTTCCGCGGTGGCGGACCGGCTCACAGCGAATTTCGAGAATTTCGCGGACGAGTTTTCAACGATCATGTCACGGCAGCTGGACGAATAGCGTGGCCGTGCAGACCTACAAGACGGCAGCGCGCCGAGGCCGCGGCGGACGCCGGGCCCACAAGCCGATGTCCGAAATCAACATCACTCCGTTTGTTGATGTCGTTTTGGTTCTGCTCATCATTTTCATCGTCGCCGCGCCGCTGTTGACGGTGGGTATTCCAGTCCGGCTTCCCGAGACCGCGGCAAAGCCGCTCCCCTCCGAACCGGAAGAGCCGCTGACGCTTTCGGTGGCGGCCGATGGACGCGTGGCTCTGCAGTCCACCGAAGTGCCGCGCAGCGAACTGATCTCCCGGCTCCGCGCCGTGATGGCCGAGAGGCGGTCCGACAGGATCTTTCTCCGCGGCGACCGTGACGCCAGATATGAAGTTGTCATGAAGGTCATGGGCGCGCTGAACAACGCCGGGTTCCGCAATATTGGGCTCGTGACAGAGAGCGATGGATCGCTGAATGCCGGTGCCGACAACTAGCTGCTTTGGCATTGGGCCAGGCAATCTGATCAATGTCAAAGACCGCCGCCTGCAGGAGCGCTTTGCGCGGTTGACCGCTCGGGACGTCCATTGCCGTGCGCTGTTCGGGTGAGCGCACAAGATGCGGACGGGCGCGTTCCTTTCGGCGGTCGGCCATTGCGGTCTACTGTTGCTTATCTTTTTCTGGAAACCCGACAGCGGACGGTTCAACTACGCTGACATAGATGTCGCAGACGTTGCACTGATCACCGAGGCTGAGTGGAACGCATTGATGCCGAACAGTCCTGATCCCATGCCGGACCCGCCAGTGACAGCCGAACCCGCCTCCGAACCTGCGGCTGAGCCAGATATCACGCCCGAACCCCAACCCGAACCCCAACCCGAACCCCAACCCGAACCACAACCCGAACCACAGCCTGAACCGCAGCCCGAACCCCAACCCGAACCCCAACCCGAACCACAACCCGAACCACAGCCTGAACCACAGCCTGAACCGCAGCCTGAACCGGACCCAGAGCCCGAACCCGAGCCAGTGCCGGAACCGCAGCCAGAACCTGAGCCGCAGCCTGAACCACAGCCTGAACCGCAGCCAGAACCTGAGCCGCAGCCAGAACCTGAGCCGCAGCCTGAACCACAGCCTGAACCGCAGCCAGAACCTGAGCCGCAGCCAGAACCTGAGCCGCAGCCGGATCCCGAGCCAGAGCCGGAACCGCTGCCAGAGCCAGAGCCTGTCCCTGCAGCCGCCCCCGCCCCCGATTTTCAGGAGCAGGAAACGGTGGAAACCGCGTTACAGGCGCCGCCGGATGAACGAGAGGCTGTTTCGGTTTCGGACGCGGAAACTGATTTAGATGAGCCGGCACGGCAGGCCGCGCCGAGGGTTGCGCCCGAGGCGGCGCCGGAACCCGAACCGGAAGTGAGAATCGACGACAGGGACCGCGAGGCGACGCAGGCGGAGGAGGCAACAGAGCCTGCAGTTGAAGCTCAGCCCGAATCGGCGGCGGAAAGGGGGCATACGGCCCTGGAAACAGTGACCGAGGCGGACGAGACCGAAGCAACCGCGTTAACTCTGTCCCGGCCGCTGCGAAGGCCGCCGAGGCCCGTTGCGGTGGAAGAAACGACGCAGGATCAGTTGCCGCAAGCCGAACCGGAACCGGAGCCACAGCCACAGCCAACGCTGGAACCGGAGCCGCAGCCACAGCCAACGCTGGAACCGGAGCCGCAGCCGGAGCCGCAAGCCGAACCCGAACCTGAACCCGAGCCACAACCGGTTTCTGAGCTTGGATTGGACATTGACGATCTTATCCGGGAAGCGGAAAGCGAACCGGAGCCTGCTGACGCTGAGCTGAGTGTCGCGGACTTGATCAAACAGGCGGAAGCCGAACTGGGCAAGTCGTCCGAGGCCACCATACCCGGGCTGGGCGGTGCCGCGCCGCTGACTGCAAGCGAAAGCGACGGGCTGAAAAGGGCGATCCAAAACTGTTGGAACCTCGCGGCGCTTTCAGATGAAGCGAGAGGGGTTGTGGTGACGCTCGAAGTTGAGCTTGACCTGACCGGCACACCGATCCCGGGATCGATCAAGCTGTTAGATTCATCGGATGGAACCGGAAGCGCCAGAACTGCCGCATTTGAAGCGGGTCGCCGGGCGATTCGCAGGTGCCTGAATTCCGGCTTCGATCTGCCGAAAGAAAAATTCGAGCGCTGGCGCATATTTGAGGTCGTTTTTGATCCCGAGGAGATGAGAGCACGATGAAAAAAGCCACGAAATGCCTTGCGGGTCTGATGGCTGCATGGGTTGGTTTCGCCGTCGGCGAGGCGAATTCGCAATCACAGAATGAACGGCTCAAGATTGTCATAACAGAAGGCGTCATCGAGCCATTGCCCATCGCCGTGCCTGAGTTCGCGGCCGAGAACGCGGCCGCTTCGGAGCATGCGCGGAGAATCTCAAACGTGATTGCCGCCGATCTGGCAGGAACCGGACTCTTCAGGGTGATTCCGCGCGAAGCGCACATTTCGCAGCCGCAGGAGTTCGAATCACCTGTCAGATTTGCCGATTGGAAGGCCATCAACGCCCAAGCTCTGGTGTATGGATCGGTGCGCGCAGACGGGACACAGCTTGAAGTCAGATTCCGGCTCTTCGATGTCTTTTCGGAAGCTCCCTTTGGGCAGGGTGTGCAGTTCGGAGGCGGCGAGCGGAGCTGGCGCCGCATCGCGCACAAAATCGCGGATGTGGTTTATCGGCGGATCACCGGTGAAATGCCGTTTTTTGACTCCCGGGTCGCATTTGTCTCGGAATCAGGCCCAAAGGGAGACAGATCGAAACGACTCGCACTGATGGACTACGACGGCGCAAATGTCGTCTACCTGACACATGGCGAATTTATCGTGCTCGCCCCGCGGTTTTCTCCTAACGGCGAGCTGCTGATTTACACAACCTACGAAACCGGTGTTCCGAAGGTTCAGCTGCTTGATCTGCGCACCGGAGACAGCAAGGCAATTCTCGAGTCGTCGGAGATGACATTCGCTCCGCGCTTTTCGCCGGATGGCGGCAAAGTGCTGCTGTCGCTGACCAGGGGTGCGAACACGGACATTTTTGAAGTGGAAATCGGCAGGCGCCGTGTCCGCCGCATGACCGACAGCGCTGCGATCGACACCGCTCCGTCTTATTCGCCGGACGGCAAATGGATCGCGTTTGAATCTGACCGAAGCCAAACGCAGCAGATCTATGTCATGAGAAGCGACGAGCTCAAACCGAGGCGCATCAGCTTTGGAGAGGGCAGATATGGAACCCCTGTCTGGTCGCCCACCGGCGACTACATCGCCTTCACGAAACAGACCGGCGGCAGATTTTACATCGGCGTCATGCGGGCTGACGGCAGCGAAGAAAGGCTGCTGACGGCTTCATTTCTTGATGAAGGACCAACCTGGTCGCCAAACGGCCGAGTGCTGATGTTTTTCCGGGAGGCGCCGGGGGCGGCGGGAGGACCGTCGCTGTATTCGGTGGACGTCTACGGAAGAGTTCTCAGGAGAGTGCCGACGCCGCAGTTCGGTTCAGACCCGGCCTGGTCGCCGCTGCGAAAGTAACGGTTCCAAAATCCTGAAAATGCGGTATACAGAATCCAATAATAAAACGAGCAGGAGGCAGCGGAATGAAACAAGGATTGGCGGTGGCCGCGACGGCGGTCTTGGCGCTTGCCGGGTGTTCTGGCAATCAGCTTGATCTCGGCAATGGTCTGTTCGGTTCAGACGAGGCGGGCAGCGAAACTGCGACCGCATCAATCGACCAGTCCTATCTGGAGGAGCCCGAACCCAACACACCCGAGTATTTTTCACGGCTGATCGGCGATACGGTTTATTTCGAAGTCGACCAAAGCACGATCACAGATCAGTCAGCCAATGTGCTGCGGCAACAGGCCACGTGGCTGAATCACAATCCGAATTTCGTGGTTCTGATCGAAGGCCATGCCGACGAGCAGGGGACACGCGAATACAACCTGGCGCTCGGCGCCCGCCGCGCTGCAGCCGTGCAGTCCTTTCTGGTCGAACTGGGTGTCGCGAACCACCGTATGAAGACAGTGACTTACGGCAAAGAACGGCCCGTAGCGGTTTGTTCGTCCGAATCCTGCTGGTCCAAGAACCGGCGCTCCATCTCGGTGGTTGAGCGGGATCTCCGCGGATAGGTGCAATCGATGCGGAAACCATATGTGTTCATATCCGCATTGGCGGTGTTCGCATTGTTGGGCTCCGCGGCGGCGGCACAGGATCATGCCAGCGAGACACTTGCCGATGTTCGTGGGCAGCTGCTTGACCTCTACGGTCAAATGGAGGCTTTGCGGCGGGAATTGATTCCCAGTGCCGCGCGCCCGCGGGAAATCGTCCCGTCAGATATTAGCTCGCTGAGAAGAATCGATGCCCTGGAACAGGAACTCAGGGAGTCTTTGGCCAAGATCGAGGAGCTTGAGTTCCGCATTCTGCGCATTGCCGAAGACGGCAACCGGCAAATCCGAGACCTTGAGTTTGTGCTGATGGAACTCGCGGGAAATGACCTGTCGCGGCTGACGATCGGCAGTCCACTCGGAGAAGAGCTCGGACCGGTCAGCACAGTGCTCGCGAATGTGCCCGCGGAAACCGTGGTCGCGGACTTCTCGGTGCTGGAGGAAGAAGGGTTCAACCGAGCCATGCAGGCTTACCAGAAGGGTGAAATTCAGTCGGCAATCGAGCAGTTTTCACAACTGACCGAAGCGTATCCTCAAGGCATGTTTGTTGCCGACGCCCACTATTACCGGGGCGAAGCGCTGTATTTTCAGGAGAAGTGGCTTGAAGCGGGCAAGGCCTTTTTGGCCGCATTCTCGCACCAGGATGACGGCCCTGCCGCTGCCAAATCAATGCTTCGGCTCGGTGAGAGCCTCGTTGAGCTTGGACAGATAAATGAAGCCTGCACAATATTGAAGGATGTCGGCGCCCGGTTCCCCAACTCTGGAGAAGCCGGGCTCGCGGAGGCGCAGGTCGCCAACTTGGATTGCGGTTGAAGGACCAAGAGCTCAGGCAGTTCATCGAGTTAAGCCGAGCATTGAACGTATTGCAATCCGGCAGCCGAATCGCTGTGGCGGTTTCCGGGGGCGGCGACTCGATAGCGCTGCTCAGCCTGCTGTCGCAGTGGAGCGTGAATCGAAACATTTCGCTGGCCGCGGTTTCGGTTGACCACGGGATTCGCGAAGCGGCCGCTGACGAGTGTGAGATGGTCAGGAAGCTGGCGAATTCGCTCGGTCATGCCCACACAACGCTTCACTGGACTCACGCTGAAAGCGGCAATCTGCAGAACGAAGCCCGCAAGGCGCGTTACCGTCTGATTGCGGACTGGGCGAAAACGGGCGGTTGCGGCGCTGTTGCTCTGGGCCACACGATGGATGACCAGGCGGAAACGGTATTGCTCAATCTTGCGAGGGGATCGGGCGTTGACGGGCTTTCCGCCATGCCAGCTGAAATCGTAAGGGATGGCATCCGGTGGCTGAGGCCGTTGCTGGAAATCCGCCGCGCGGCGCTCAGAGATTTCCTGCGCGGCGCGGGCATCGGCTGGGCAGAGGATCCAAGCAACGACGACCTCCGGTTTGATCGGGTGCGGGCCCGCAGACTCATTGCCGAGCTTGCTCCGCTGGGCATGTCTGTGGAGCGATTGGCGGCGACCGCAGACCGCATGCAGGCGGCGAGAGAAGTTCTGGAGCAGGCGGCGGAGCAGGCGGCGCTGGAATGCGGACAGCTGACCGCGCTCGGCGAGGTGGGATTCAATGACGGATTCTGGTCGCTTGGGCAGGAGCTGCGGCTGAGGCTGGCCGCAGATGCGCTGCGGGCGGTGGCCGGCGGCGCCTATCGACCGCGCCTGAAAGCGCTTATGTCCGCATTGGACTGTTCTCAGGATGCCGCCGCTACGCTTGCAGGCTGCATCATGCGCAGAATCGACGGATTTTCGCTGCTGGTCATGCGTGAGCCGTCGGCCTGCGGTCCGCCGGTTCCGGCGTGCGACAGCTGGGACAATCGCTGGCGGCTTGCCGGTGAGCCGGCTCCGCCCGGGGCAACGATTGCCGCCCTCGGCAAAGAAGGGCTGGCAAAACTGCCGAAGACCTCCGAAACAGGTGTTTCACGGGAACGCCTGCTGGCGTCGCCCGCCCTGTGGGCGCAGGATCGGCTGCTGGCGGCGCCGTTCGCCGGTTTGAGAGCGGGCTGGAGTTTCCGGCTGGTTCGGTCCGGCCCCATCGGGGGTCGATTCGCCCGGCGCCATTGAATCAGGGGATTTTGCAATTATCTGTCTGAAAGACTATGCATAAATGCAGGCAGGCCCTGTAAGCGCAGTTGTATTTCGCACCCGGTAAACGCTGGAGGATATTCCCTTGGGAAATCACATGAAGAACCTTTTGCTCTGGGGTGCCCTCTTTATCCTGGTCGTCGTTCTGTTCAATGTGTTCACCAGCAACAGATCGATGAACACGGTGCAGACTGTGCCGCTTTCCACGTTTTACGAGCAGGTCGAAGCGGGGGAAGTCGAAGCGGTGCTGCTCGATGGCGAAAAAATCATCGCGCGAACCGCGGACGGCAGCAGGTTTACGACAATTCGGCCGAAAGAAGTTGACATCGCCAGCCATCTGCTGGCCAACAATGTTCAGATCGACGCTAAGTCACAGGAACCGAGCGGGATCATGTCGTTTCTCGCTCCGCTGTTCCCGTTCCTGATCCTGATTGCAATCTGGTTCTTTTTCATGCACCGGATGCAGGGCGGCGGACGCGGCGCCCTGGGTTTCGGAAAGTCCAAGGCGAAACTGCTGACCGAACGCCAGGAAAGAGTGACCTTTGCCGATGTCGCCGGAATCGATGAAGCGAAAGAAGAGCTGGAAGAAATCGTCGACTTCCTGCGTGACCCGGCCAAATTCTCAAAACTCGGCGGCAAGATTCCCACGGGCGCGCTGCTTGTCGGTTTGCCAGGCACCGGAAAGACGCTGCTCGCCAGAGCAATCGCCGGCGAGGCAGGGGTTCCTTTCTTCACGATATCCGGCTCGGATTTTGTCGAGATGTTTGTCGGTGTCGGCGCCTCCAGAGTGCGCGACATGTTTGAACAGGCCAAACGCAATGCGCCCTGCATCGTCTTTATCGACGAAATCGACGCCGTCGGCCGTTCGCGGGGAATCGGAATCGGCGGCGGCAATGACGAACGAGAGCAGACGCTGAACCAGCTCCTGGTCGAAATGGATGGCTTTGAGTCCAACGACGGCGTCATCATCATCGCTGCCACCAACCGCCCGGACGTGCTTGACCCGGCGCTTTTGCGGCCGGGCCGGTTCGACCGGCAGGTGGAGGTTCCGACGCCCGACATCACCGGTCGGGAGAAAATCCTCGAAGTCCATGCCCGCAAAATCAAATCGGGGCCGGACGTCAAACTGAAGGTCATTGCCCGGGGAACCCCGGGGTTTTCCGGAGCCGATCTGGCGAATCTGGTCAACGAGGCGGCGCTTCTCGCGGCGAGAGTGGGGCGCAGCTATGTGACCATGGAGGATTTTGAAAACGCCAAGGACAAGGTCATGATGGGCAGCGAACGGCGCTCGCTTGTCATGACGGATGACGAGAGGAAACTGACAGCCTATCACGAGGCGGGCCATGCGATTGTCGGCATGAACGTCCCGCAGCACGATCCTATTCACAAGGCGACGATCATCCCGCGCGGCCGCGCCCTCGGGCTGGTCATTGCGCTTCCCGAGCGGGATCACCTTTCGGTCACCTACGCAAAATACCGCTCGAAAATTGCCATGGCGATGGGCGGCAAAGCGGCTGAAGAACTGAAGTTCGGGTCAGAAAACGTAACCTCTGGCGCGGCGTCAGACATCAAACAAGTCACCCGAATCGCGCGGGCGATGGTCACCGAGTTCGGCATGTCGGACAAACTCGGAAATATTGACTACGCGCACGAACAGGACACGTTTCTCGGCCACTTCAACCAGGGTCCAGGCGTCAGTCCGGCAACGCAGGAAACAATCGACACTGAAATCCGCCGTATCTGCGAATGGGGATACGAAACCGCAAGAAAAATACTGGAAGAAAAAGACCAGGATCTTGTGCGGCTGGCCGAAGGGCTGCTCGAATACGAGACTTTAACCGGCGAAGAGATTCAAAAAATTATCAACGGCGAACCGCTGAAGCGCGGCGACGATGACGAAAAAACCGGAAACGCGCCGGATTCCGTCACTTCGATTCCAAAGATGCGGCGGCCGCAGCCGGCCAAGCCGGGAGGCCGGCTGGAACCGAAACCGACATGACCGCGCGCCCCGCGCGCCCCGCGCTGTCTGCGCAGGCGACCGGCGGCAGCGGCAGCCTTAACCGCCGCTTCTGGCCGGCAGGCGGTTTTTTTCGGAGTGCCAAATGACGGGTTTTCTGATCGCTCTGCTGATATTGGCGGCGATGATTTACTTTACCCGAAAACAGGCCGGAGGCGGGCCCGGCGGCATTTTTGGCTATGGCAGGTCGCCGGCGAAAATGTTGACTGAGGACCAGGTGCGGGCGACATTCGCTGACGTCGCCGGCATCGACGAGGCCAAGGAAGAACTCGAGGAAATCGTCGCCTTTTTGCGGCAGCCGGAGATGTTCTCGCGCCTCGGCGGGAAAATCCCGAAGGGCGCATTGCTTGTTGGTCCGCCGGGCACCGGAAAGACTCTGCTGGCGCGCGCGATCGCCGGTGAGGCCGGTGTTCCGTTTTTCACGATCTCCGGGTCCGACTTCGTGCAGATGTTTGTCGGCGTCGGCGCGTCGCGGGTGCGCGACATGTTCGAGCAGGCGAAAAAGAACGCCCCGTGCATCATTTTCATTGACGAGATCGACGCGGTCGGCCGGGCCAGGGGCGTCGGCTACGGCGGCGGCAACGATGAACGCGAGCAGACTTTGAACCAGCTGCTTGTGGAAATGGACGGGTTTGAGTCGAATGACGGCATCGTCATCATTGCGGCGACCAACCGCCCGGATGTACTTGACCACGCACTGCTCCGGCCAGGGCGCTTCGACCGGCAGGTTGTGGTTCTGGTGCCGGACATCAAAGGCCGCGAGGCGATCCTGCGGGTCCACGGGAAAAAAGTCGTGCTGGGACCGGACGTGAAGCTCCGCACGGTCGCCAGAGGCACGCCGGGTTTTTCCGGGGCTGATTTGGCCAATCTGGTGAATGAGGCGGCGCTGATCGCTGCGCGGGTCAAGCGGAATTTCGTCTCGATGGAGGATTTTGAGAACGCCAAAGACAAGGTGGTGCTTGGCAGCGAGCGCCGTTCTCTGGTGATGACCGATGAAGATCGGCGGCAGATTGCCTATCACGAAGCCGGCCATGCTCTTGTCGGCATGAATGTGCCGCAGCACGACCCCATCCACAAGGCGACCATCATTCCGCGCGGAATGGCTCTCGGCGTGGTGCATTCCCAGCCGGAACGGGACGAAGTTTCGGTGACGCAGACCAAATACAAATCCAAGATCGCAATGGCGATGGGCGGCCGCGCCGCGGAAGAAATCGTGTTTGGCGTCGAAAATGTCACTTCAGGCGCCGCGTCTGACATCAAACAGGCCACCAAGATTGCGCGCGCGATGGTGACCCAGTTCGGGATGTCTGAAAAACTTGGAAAGATCGATTACTCCAGCGAACAGGCGCAGTTTCCAGGCATTCCCGGAGGAACCGGCGCCAGCCCGGAAACGGAAGAGATGATCGATGCCGAAGTCAGGCGAATTGTTGACGAAGGCTACAGCCTCGCGCGCGGCATTTTGACAGAAAAGAAGGCACAGCTTGACCGGCTGGCGGAAGGGCTGCTCGAGTATGAGACGCTGACCGGAGACGAAATCGTCAAAGTCGTGGAGGGACGGAAACTGGAAGAGAGGCAGGAAGAAAGGCCGGCGTCAAACACAATTCCGTTCAAACCGCGCAGCGCGACATCTATTCCGAGAACCGGCAGCAGGCGCGCATGAGGCGCAATAACTGAGATTCGGGGGCAGTTGCCCAATATTGAAGAAGGGTTCTGGCGGCTTCGCCAAACCGCTCCCGAAGGAGTGATTCAGCACAATGCAGGCGTTGCAGGATTCCGGCCGCTCCGGAGTGGTCGAATGGATTGGCGCGGTGGGGGATCGTGACGCATCCCTCAAATCCTCCGAGGCGGCCGAAGCGCGGCTGAGTTTCGCCGGGCTGGAAGGCGAAGCGCATTCGGGGCTGACCCGTCTTTCAGATGTGCGGGTTGAGGATCTGTACCCGCCCGACACTCCCATCCGCAACACCCGCCAGCTCAGCATCCTGTCGGCCGAGGATATCGAAGCGATCGCGAATGACATCGGGCTGACGGCGCTCAAGCCTGAGTATCTCGGCGCCAATCTCGTCATTCGCGGGCTGCCGTGGTTCACGCTTGTGCCGCCGGCGTCGCGGCTGCGGTTCGCCGGCGTCGCGACCGTCACGGTGGATATGGAGAACCTGCCCTGCAACCATCCCGCCCGCGAGATAGAAACCGACCACCCGGGCCATGGAAAGAAATTCAAGGCTGCCGCAAGTAGGCGGCGCGGCGTGACCGCTTGGGTCGAACGCGAAGGCGCTGTGCGCATCGGCGATGCGGTCAAGCTGTTTGTTCCAGTTCAGCCCGCCTGGCCGGCCCTCGCGTAATCTGCCCGCCGGCGCCGCGCATCATGCTTTTTCAACGCGTCAGCCGGCGCCGGCGCCGCTTGACATTTCAACCGCCGGCATTGAATGCGCGCGGCCTGTGGGCGGGACTGATCGAGAGGAAACGGAATGACGGCAGCACTGATTGACGGCAAGGCAATTGCCGCGGACATACGGGCGCAGGTCGCTGACGGTGTGACCGCGCTGGCGGGTTCCCACGGCATTAAGCCGGGGTTGGCAGTCGTGCTCGTCGGCGCCGATCCGGCGAGCCAGGTCTATGTCCGAAACAAATCCAGACAGACCTCTGAGGCGGGCATGGCGTCTTTCAAGCACGAGCTTGACGCCGGCGTTTCCGAGCAGCGTCTCCTGGCGCTGATTTCAGAACTCAATGCCGACCCAGACGTTCACGGGATTCTTGTGCAGCTGCCTTTGCCGGCGCACATCAATGCTTCCGGCGTTATCAACTCGATAGATCCGGTGAAAGATGTCGATGGGTTCACCATCAGCAATGTGGGTCTGCTGACCACCGGTCAGGACGCGCTTGTGCCGTGCACACCGTTTGGATGTCTTTTGATGCTGCGAAGTCAGCACAGTTCGCTGTCAGGAATGAACGCGGTGGTTGTCGGCCGCTCGAATATCGTCGGAAAACCGATGGCAAGCCTGCTGCTGCGCGAACACTGCACGGTCACCGTGGCCCACAGCAGAACCCGGAACTTGCCCGGTCTCTGCAGAACAGCCGATATTCTGGTGGCCGCGGTCGGCAGGCCGCACTTCATTGCCGGTGACTGGGTCGGCGAAGGGGCGACGGTGATTGACGTCGGAATCAACCGCATTCCGGCGCCGGAGCGCGGTGAGGGCAAAACCCGAATCGTCGGAGATGTCGACTTTAAACCGGCTGCGGAAAGAGCCGGTGCGATCACACCTGTGCCAGGGGGCGTCGGGCCGATGACAATTGCCTGCCTGCTCGCAAACACATTGACCGCGTGCCATCGCGCAAACGGGATTGAAGCTCCGCACACGCTTTCGATCGGGAATTAAACGCGATAGTCCCAATTTCTTCTTGACGCTGCTGCCGAATTGGTTACAGTAGAATCCCAATAACAGGGAGAAACGGCATAGCACAGCAAGCACCGGGCAAGGCGCACCGCCAAGGAATCAGCATCGATCAACTTATGAAGAAGTTCCCGACTGAGGACATGGCGCGTGAATGGCTTGAGTCGGAAATTTGGCCGGCTGGCCCCTGCTGCCCGCATTGCGGTTCCTTCAACGTCCAGTCCGGCATCAGCCACAGGAGCATGACCCACCGATGCCGGGATTGTCCAAGCCGCCCGCAGTTCAGTCTAAAGACAGGAACCGTCATGAAGGGCACCAAGTTGGAATTCCGTGTTTGGGCGATTGCCATACACCTTCTGTCCACCAATCCGAAGGGCGTCAGCAGTGTGACGCTGCAACGCGACCTTGAGATTACTCAAAAGTCGGCCTGGCACCTGATGCATCGCTTGCACAAGACTTTCGAGACGGATTAGCCCGGTTTCTCTGTGCGCCGTGGAAAGGCGCGTTTTCCTTGCGGGTGCGAAACCCACTCAGCAATTGTCGCTTCGGCTGGTAGCAGCCAGAGCGGTTTACGGAGGTAACGATGTAGACTGAAGCACTCTGGTGCAGAAGGGCCGCTTCGGGCGGCTCAGCGACCATGCAGGCCGGAACGCGAGTGAACGCCGAGCAGGCCTCGAAAAGGGCAATGCGGGAGTCGACCCTCCTGAGATTAGGGGAAGACCGATGGCGGTCCGGGAAGCAAGCGGCAGACGCACCGGTCCGTTTCCGCCGGGGTAGTGGCGTCGGCATGCATGGAAGATGGAAAGCGCAGCAACACGGGAAGCCCTGTCGGTGGCGGGTGGACGCCAACCGGAAATCCGCGAGGACCAGTCCGGGCCGGCAGGGTGGCGGACAGGCCCGTACGACTGAGGACGCCGGGTAATGCCGGCCGAGGAAAGGGGCCTGACTTCGGGAACGGCACAGAAAGGGGGCAGGGCATGGCCACTGGCGAGAGCCTATCAGGGCCACACAGTGTTCGGAAACTCCAGACTGTGCCACATGCGGAGGCATGATCCCGTCGGAAAGCCGGATGCGGGAAATCCGCACGTCCGGTTTGATGAGCGGGGGACTGGAAACGCGGCCAGGGGAGCCGGACTGAGGCCCGGAGCGAAAGCGACGGACATGCCACCGGACCCTAAAGCTGGCGCGCCAGCCCCCGACTCTACCCCGGTGGAATCCGACGAAACCTATATCGGCGGGCTTGAGATGAACATGCATCGGGACAAGGGGTTGAAGGCCGGACGCGGCGGCGTCGGCAAGGCCACCGTCGGGGGCGTCAAGTGCCGGAACACCAACGAGGTTGTTGCCAAGGTGATGCCGGACACCAAAGCTGATCCTCTCCGAGGATGCGTGGAAGGCCGTACTGACGAAGTGGCGCGGGTCTGCCCGGATGAGGGCCGCGGCTACGCGGGGATGGGCAAAATGAATGAGAGCGTCAAGCACAGCGCAGGAGAGAATGTGTGCGAACAAGCCCTCACGAATGGCTTAGGACACTCGGCAAAATAACTTGACTATTTTGCGCTGTCGTGCCATGCGTATACCATGGATGGTGCGGCGGACACGATTCGATCCAAGCACACAGCGCTGGAAGCGGTTCTGGACGAGCGCTCGCGGTGCCTGTGGGCGGCGGCTGAAGCCCGCGCGCTCGGCCGCGGCGGCGGCCGCCGCAAACGCCTGTCCGACCATGACCCGGGCCTGGTGACGGCGCTGGAGCTCCATCTCGAGCCGGCGACGCGCGGAGATCCGGAACGCCCGCTCCGCTGGACGTCGCTGAGCGCGCGCCGCCTTGCGGACGCTCTCAGCGCCGAAGGCCATCCGGTCAGCGAGCGCACGGTCAACCGGCTGCTGCACTCCCTCGGCCACAGCCTGCAGTCCAGCCGCAAGACGGTTGAGGGCCGCCGGCATCCGGACCGCGACGCGCAGTTCCGGCGCATTGACCGCAGGGTGCGGGCCTTCCAGAAGCTGGGCCAGCCGGTCATCTCGGTCGACACGAAGTAAAAGGAGCTTGTCGGCCCCTTCCGCAACGGCGGCAGGGAATGGCGGCCGAAGGGGACACCAGAGCAGGTCCGCGTCCACGGTTTTCCCGACCCGGAGCTCGGCAAGGCGATACCCTAGGGCTACCGAGTCATGATAAGCAGTGGATGACCACAGGTCATCTGTTCTGCCGCAAGGCGTATTTCTGGCCGTCGCTGAAGCCGGTTTCATAGCCGGTTTCAAGGCCGATTTCGTGGCCCAGCGCTGCACTGCTCATCCGGCTGTAGCCTGTCCACATGATCTGGTTGCCGGGGTCCGGATCATGCTTGCGCTCGCGATATCCGCCCAGGCGGGCCACCAGGGCAACCGCGTCACCGAGCCGCTGCGGTGCGGCCAAGCCGTGTTTTCGTGCATAGTCACCTAGGAAGTTCAGTTCCGCATCGGTGAACATCAGGTCCGGGTCACAATCGGGCACCTGGCGTCCGAGCAGGGTCATCAGCATGATGCGCCATGCGATCACCGCATTGATGGCGATGGCCCGCTGCAGCCGGTCTGCGGTGCGGAACAGCAGGTGTTCGACGCGGCAACCGGATTTCAGCACACGGGACCAGTCCTCGATTTTCCATCTCTGGAGGCAGCAGCCGACGATTTCGGCCGCCTCTGCGGCTGTTCCGACGTCGCGGGTGGTCAACAGGTGCCACTGCACCGGGGCCTCGTCCTCCGGCGGGTCGGTCTCAATGATGTGCACCCCCGACACCGTGACCGCTTCACCGCCGGGGATCGTTGCCGGCAGGACCACGCGACGGAACCGCAGTTCACACTGCGCCAGACGCTTCCGGCGCATCGGGCGCGCTGTCTTTCTGCTGGACTTGGGACGTGCCGTCAGTCCGGCAATCTCGACCGCGATGCAGCCGTTGGCCGCTCCCCCGCCCAGGGTTTCGAACAGCTTCGGACGCGCCTTGCCCAGCGCCCGGTCATGCTTGGCGCGGACCAGCAATCCGACACGCGGGCTCTTGCGCTGGGCATCGAACAGTTCGCAGAAGTCCGCCTCCCGGTCACAGACGCACAGCACCCGCGTCTTGCCGCCGACCTCCCGCACCGCGGCGCCAGTGTCGGCAAAGGCGTCAAGCCAGCGTTCGGTCTTCTTCCGCTTCTCCGCCTCCGGCGTGCGTTTCACCGCCGCATCGAACCCCAGGCGCAGCACGCCGAGAGGAAGGCCGGTGTCGTTCACCGCCAGTGTCGCGTGCAGGTGCAAGCCCAGGGTCTTCGCGCTGGTCTGGTTCCTGCCGATCACCTCGAGACCGTCACAGCCCGGCCGGGCAATGGCATTCGGATAGACTTGCCGTTCCGGGCGCGGTTTTTTGCGGCCTGCAAGGCGTTGATATAACGGGACATCGGCGCGGGAATATTTTTTTCACCGCCCCCCTTGACATGCGCCCGGCGATCTGCATCCTGTGGTCATGCAGATTCGGGAATCACCCATGGACCAGCGAATCATCGACCTCAAGTCGACCACCTTTTCGGGCCGCCGCCTGAACCGGCGGCAGATCGCCGACATCCAGGAGAATGCCGACAACCGGATTATGCCGCGTTCGCGGCCCGGGGCGTTGATTCCCCGGGCTTTTTTGCCGCCGTTGTCGGCATAATCACAGCGACTTCAGGAAGGCCGGCAGGGTGTCGTCGGGCTTGAACCGGCCGGACTTGACGTTGACCGGGCGGGTCCTCTCCATGGCCTTTTCCTTGAGGCGGAGATCCGCGTGCAGGTAGACCTGAGTCGTCTCGGCCGATTCATGGCCGAGCCAGAGGGCGATCACCGTGCATCCGACGCCCTCGTGCAGCAGCGCCATTGCCGCGCTGTGGCGAAGGCTGTGCGGGGTGACCTTCTTTTCCCCGAGCGAGGGGCAGGTCTCCGAGGCGGCACGGCAATGCTTGGCGACCAGGCGCTCGACCGCGTCGCGGCTGAGCGGGCCGCCCCGGTTGCTGGGGAACAGCGGAGCGTCCTCCGGGCCGCCCCGTTCGTCGATCCAGGCTTCGAGGACCTTCACGGTGTCGGCCCGCAGAGGCGTCGCGCGGTCCTTGCGGCCCTTGCCGCGGCATCGCACGTGGGTGCCGGTTCCGAGCTCGACGTCCCGGATCCTGAGGCCGGTCAGCTCCGACACCCGAAGGCCGGTCTGCGCCGCAAGACCCAGAAGTGCCCGGTCGCGCCGCCCGTGCCAGGTGGCGGGGTCGGGCGCGGCGACGAGCGCCTTGATCTCGTCCTCCGTGAGCCAGGTCACTGTGGTTCTCTTGTGACGTTTCGTCGGCAGCTGCAGGATCTTCCGGCAATGGTGCAGGACCTGGGGCTCGTTGACGGCGACATGGCTGAAAAAAGACCGGATCGCGGCAAGACGGACATTGCGGCTCTGCACGCTGTTGCCGCGTCCGGTCTCGAGGTTTTCCAGAAAGTCGGCGACCAGGTCGATGTCGATGTCCGTGACGTCCATGTCCGTCGCCGCCTTTCCGCACCGCGCCTCTGCGAACCCGAGGAGCAGCCGGAAGCTGTCGCGGCAGCTTTCGATCGTGTTGGCGCTGGCCCCGAGCTGGCCGGCGAGCCGCTCGGTGAAGAACCGCTGCACGAGCGGCGCCAGCGGCGTCGGCACGGTTCCGGTCATGACGCGCCTCCGTCCCCGAGGGTCCGCAGCCCGCGCTCGCTCGCCAGGGCCAGCAGTTCCGGCACGGCCTCGATGTGCCACCAGGTGCCGGACGGATCCGCGTGCCCCAGGTATGCGCTCAGCTTGCACATCTCCGCGTCCACGTCACGCCCCTGCCGGAACCAGTCGAGGACTGTCCGGGTGGCCATCGCGTGGCGCAGGTCGTGGATCCGCGGTCCGCGGCCCTTTCCGGGCGAGGGCTGGCGCAGGCCGACGGCCTGGCCGACCTTCGCGAAGTTCCATTGCGCGAAGTTTGCGCTGGTCCGCCTTCCGCTCTCGGCCTGGAAGAGCGCGCCGCTTCCGGCGTGGGCGACGACCCTGCTGCGGAAGTCCTGGCAGGCCTGCAGCTTCGCGACCACGCACTGGGTGACCGGAATGACGCGGCTCCTCCCGTTCTTGCCGCGCCTGACGAAGAGGGTGGCGTCCTCGGCGTCGACATCCCGGTCATCGAGCCCGAGGGCTTCGCCGATCCGGAGGCCGGTCGCCGCGATCAGGCCGAACAGGGTCGAGCAGGTCGCGCCGCGCAGCCCCGACCGCGAGGGCAGCGCAGCCGCCGCGGCCACGATCCGTCCGGTCTCCGCTTCGCTGCAGATCCAGGGCCGCGGACGCGTGCGGCACTTCCGAACCCAGCCCCTTGGGCGGAATTTCGTGCCGTCCGTCAATGCCTTGCAGCCAGGTTGCAAAGCTGCGCACGACGCCGAGCCGGATGGCCCACGTGTTCGGGCCCGCCGACCCGAACGTGCCCTTCCAGCGCAGGAACAGTTCCGTCGTGACCCGTTCGGCGCCCTCCGAATCGGCAAAGGCGGCGAACGGCTTGAGGATCAGGCCGACCGAAGTCATGTCCGCCCCGAAGCGGCGACGATGGTCGAGATACTCGGAAAGCCGGGCGGAGAGCGACGTCATGATCGTGCCTCCGGCATGGGCCGCGGCACGGGCCAGGGACGCGCGAGCGGGCGCAGGGCCTCGATGTCGTGCCGAGCGCAGACCGTCGTCGTCTGCGCCGATTCGTGGCGCAGCAGGTTGCCGATGTCGGCCAGCGGCGTCCCGTCCTGCAGCAGGCTCATGGCCAGGGAATGCCGGAAGACATGGCAGCGGACCTCGCCCCATAAGAGTTAACTTGTTTTCTGTTCCTCTGTCTTCATTCCGATCGGGAAGTATCTTTCCATTTGCGGACGGCGTTTTCGCGGCGGCTCCGAGAGGCCACGGGATATCGCGGGCCAGTCCGCCAGGAGCTCGGGCAGGGGAATGCCGGGCTCGATCGTTCGGCGGACCTGGTTGAACATGAGCTTGAACTCACGCCACCTGCTGCCGACGCGGCCGGGCGGGGAGGTCGTATCCCCAGGGGGAAACGGCGCTCGCGTGGGCGATCAGCTTTTCGGCGAGCAGGGCGGTGAAGAGCTTGCCGTAAAGCCACGCCCTTGAACTCTCGCCGTCTCGCTTGGGAAGGTGCCCGAGCTGCGCGGCCGACTTGAAACGCTTGAACACCAGCTCCACCTGCCACCTCAGACGGTACCAGTCCAGAACCTCCTCCGGCGTGAAGCCGGCCTCGGGGAGGGTCGTGAACACGATCACATACTTGGCGAACTCCAGCGACTGCGGCTTGGGGACCGTGCCTTTTCTGGACGCCTTCCGGAGCAGCTTCCTGTGCGCGAGATCGATGGCCGCGTCCGACTTCCGGACCGCGCAGACCCGCCCGGGCGCCAAAGGGACGGAACCGCCGCCGGCCGCCGCCGGCCATGACGAGGCATGGCCGGGACGGTCCAGCCCGGCGACAGCGCCAAGCAGGTCGAAGCTCCCGCCGTCCGGACCGGCGAGGCGAAGGGAACCGGTGTTCACACGCACCAAGGCATGGCCGCCGGAGCGCGCGACATGCCCGATGCCGGCGGCGGTCGAATAGCCGCGGTCTCCGATCAGGCAGTCGCCGCGCTCCACCGGGAACTGCCGGAACGACTCGCCGGTCCCCGGACCCTCGGTCTCCGTCAGCCGGAAATGGTCGCAGACCAGGGAAGGCAGGCGCACGCTGTAGTGGAGCCGCCACAGCGAACCCGTCTTTCCCGGCTCCTTCACCGTCGTCGCGTCCACCAGGCGGACCTCGAACCCGCCGTCCGGGGAGCCGGACAGCGCGCCGCCCCGCTCCTCGAACAGCGCGCGGCACAGCGAATGAAGCCACGGACCGGCCTTGGCGAGGCGCTTCATCAGCGCCACCGACGACAGATCCGCAAGGCCGGCGCGGCGGGCCCGCACAGCGGTTTCACGCAGAGAGTGCCCGCAGCCAAGATGAAGCAGAAGCACACGGAGCAGATTTTCCGGCGACTTGTCCTTCCGCAGCCCCTTCAGCGCGCCCGACTCCGCCGCCAGCGCCTCCCAGCCGGGCGGAAGAAAACCCAGCAGCAGGTCCCAGTCCTCTTTCATGCCGCGCCGCTCCCCAAAACCATCGATGCGGCACAATAGCAGAGCGCCCGGTTATGTCAAACAAGTTAACGCTTATGGGACCTCGCCCCCGGGCGGCGCGACGCCGGACGCCGCATGGGCCCTGCGGAGCGCCGTCCTGGCCGGGGCGGCGGACGTGAAGCGCAGGAAGGGCGGGCGGATGCTGACGAAGAGATGCCGTGAACTGCCCTGTCGTCCATGCCGGATCCAGTCCACGACGGCCTCGCCGACGTCGGCCGGAAGCGGCATGGCCGCCCGACGCGCGCCCTTGCCGCGGACCAGGATCTCGCCCGCCTGCCAGTCGATGTCGTCGAGCCGGACGGCGACGACCTCCTGGCCGCGCAGGGCCGAGCCGGGCCATCGTCAGCAGCATCGCATGGTCGCGGCGGGCGATGGCGCTGTCTCCCTTGGCCGCCGCCAGGACACGCTCGACCTCTTCACGCGACAGGTGCCGCGCCGGTGCGGTCGACCGGGGCCTGGACATGCGCGGGACGCAGGGAACCAGGTTCCGCTCGGTCCGGCCGGTCGCGAACAGGAAGCGGAACAGGGATCGCAGGGAATCGGCCTTTGATCGTGCGTCGGCAAGGCCCGCCTCGTCCGTCGCTTCCAGACAGGCAATGATGTCGGCTTGGGTGATGGCATTCAGGTCGCCCGGAGCTGCATTGCCGAACCGGAAGGCCAGGAAATTGCGAAGTTTGCCTTGACGCGTCTTGACGGTGCTGGGCGCCAACCCGCGCCGGGTCCGCAACCAGGCGCCGTAATCCGTGCACAAGGTCTCAAGAGCCGTTGGCGCCGGTTCCGGCGGTTGTGGCGCGGCCGCCGCGGCGCCCTCTTCCACGAGAAAGGCGATGAACCGATCCAGGACAGATGCCCGTTCTCGCCGGACGTGAACTGCAAGCCTTGCAGGCAGCGGATCACGGGCTTGCACGAGAACCGGCTCGTCAACGCCGTCCGGCGCCGTCAGCCCGCGACGCCCCGCCTCGGCACAAAACCGGTCGATTGCACGGGCATAACCTTGACGGTGCTGGTCTTCAGGCCAAGCGACAGAAGCGAGGCCAGGAATGCGTTTGCGCAGGGGAAGCAGCCAGTCTGGCCCCTGTTCCCTTGGCAATGGGATTCCGATCGGGTTTGATTGCATCCTTTCGTTCCTTTGTTGCGAATGAGTGGAACGAACAGGATTGCCTGGACTGAACAGGGAGCCAAAGACCAGGCTCTCTCTCGATCATCAGAGTCGTCGAAAACGCACCCGGTCACGACCCTCGAACGCAAAGGTCGTGCGGCCTGTCATGAGCCAAAGGCAGATCGGCAGGAGCTTTGGCGCAGAGGAAATGCGGGTCCGGATTGGAAGTGATTATGCCGACAACGGCGGCAAAAAAGCCCGGGGAATCAACGCCCCGGGCCGCGAACGCGGCATAATCCGGTTGTCGGCATTCTCTGCGTAATGCCGATATCGGCATTACCAGGAGACCGTCGAGATGCTCCCGAACGACAGCCGCAACGAACTCGCGAAGACCATCTGCGAGCATCTCGGATGGAATACGGCGAAGGGGGCCTACAGGGTCGGGGCCTGCCTCGGGATGCTGGAGACGCTGGAGAGCCACGGCATCCTCAGGCTGCCGCCGAAGCGGGAGGACAGCGTCCGCGACATGAAGGCCGTCGACGCGCCGGCCTGGACCTCCGCCTCCGACCCGCAGCCGGAGATCGCGGCGCCGCTGTCCGAGCTGCGTCCGCTCCGCGTCGAGCCGGTCACCGACACCGAAGGACGGCAGCTGTGGAACGCCTTCGTCGAGCCGGTCACCGACACCGAAGGACGGCAGCTGTGGAACGCCTTCGTCGACCGCCACCACTATCTCGGCTACAGGCGCCCCTTCGGGGCGCATATCCGCTGCTTTGTGACCGACCGGGACGGCCGCAGGCTGGGGTGCCTGCTGTTCGATGCGGTGACGAAGCGGCTCCCGTGCCGTGACCGCTGGATCGGATGGACGGACCGGACACGCGACCGCAGGCGGCGCCTGATGGTGGTCAACTCCCGCTTTCTGGTGTTTCCATGGGTGCGGTCGAAGAACCTGGCCTCCTCGGCGCTGGCCATGGCGACGCGGCGGCTCGCGGACGACTGGGAGCGCATCCACGGGCACCGGCCGGTCCTCTGCGAGACCTTCATCGACGAGACCCGGTTCAGGGCCTCGTGTTACCGCGCCGCCAACTGGAAGCGCATCGGGGAGACCGCCCGCGAGATCCTGCGCGGCGCGGGTGACGCCGGAAAGCGGAAGCCTCCGACGCGGCGGTTGCGGCGCGTGAGGACGCGCGCTGGCAGAAGCGCCGCCGCGTGTTCGACAGCCTGCTGATCATGCTGTTCGTGCTCCGCCTCGTCGCCGCGCCGCGCACGCAGGGCTGCCGCGCCACGCTGTGCGAGCTCTCTGGGAACAGTGCGCGGCAGCCGGCATCGAGCTGCCGCAGGACGAGCCTCCGGCGGCGTCGACGGCCTGCGAGGCGCGGGAGAAACTCGACGAAACCGCGTTCCGCAGACTGCACCGGGAGATCCTCGCCCACGGTTCCGACGGCCCCCTGTGGAAAGGACACCGGACCTTCGCCATCGACGGTCGAAGATCACCCTTCCGAGGGAACTGCTGCGCGCCGGCTACCGCATTCCGAACGACAACGCCCACTGCCCCCAGGGCATGGTCAGCGTCCTTTACAGGCTGCGCGACCGCATCCCGGTCGACTTCGACCTCTTCGGCCACGAGAACGAACGCGCCGCCGCCGTCACCCATCTCGGCCATGCCGCCGAAGGCGATGTCATCGTCTGCGACCGGGGATACTGGTCCTTCGAAATGGCCCTGCTCCACCGGATGCGGAAGCTGAACTTCGTCTTCCGCATCCAGGGGAACGCCAATCCGGCCTTCAATGCCTTCATCAACTCCGAAAAGACCGACAGCGTCATCACCCTCGACGCGCCCAGGGACGCAGCCGCGCTGCGCGGACAGAGCCTCCGCATCCGCCTGGTCAAACACACCGCCGCCGACACCACGCACTGTCTCGCGACATCCCTGCTCGAAGCCCGGCGCCACAGCATTCCGGCGCTCTCTGACCTTTATCACGGACGCTGGCAGATCGAAGAGGGATACAAGACGGGAAAGGCCGTGATCGAGCGCTTCCACGCAAAGTCGGAGCGCGGCGTCCGCCAGGAACTCTACGCCGCCTTCACACTGATCACCCTCGCGCGCCTGTTCGCCAACCGCTGCGACCATGACATCAGCCGCGGTCCCGGCGATGACGGCCTGCCGGCCATGCGCGCCAACTTCAGGAACGGGCTGAGACTGGCGGGGCGCGAAATCGAGGCCATGTTCCTCAGGCAGAGCGAAATGGTCGCACAATCGGTCAGGCGGATCATGACCGGCCTCTCGCAATGCATCCAGCGCGAAAGGCCGGGGCGAAACCACAGGAGGGAATCCAGGCAGCCAGTGAGCAAGTGGCAGAGACGACGCGCCGCCTGACAGAACCAGACCGCCAGAAAGCCCCCGGCTTCCGGCAAAAAGCCCGAAGCGCGGGGGGTTCCTTATCCGAACGGCCAAAATCGTTATCCGAATGCCATTGCCTGGTCAGCTGCCGGGTCATCGTCGAGCTCATCGCCGCCGCCACGACCCGCGCCGGTCGGAAGATCCGGTCGCGGATCGACGACAACGAGTATCCGCTCGGCGTCAAGGTTTCCGACGAGCGGATGAAGACCCTGAAAATCCGCCGCGACGGCTTCCACGGCGACTGGAACCACACCCTGATCAACAGGTCATCCTGATCATGTTATTTTGGCGAGAGGCCTTAGTAAACTTCTGTTCTATGCTTGAACGTGGCCGCAAGGAGATATTCCACAAATTTTCCAGGAAGCGCTTTCAACGCTGTGTCGATGAATTCACTGGCCGGCTCAACCAGCGCAACAGCGACACCCTCGATCGGATGCGCGGGGCCGTGGGCGGCATGGTCGGGAGGCTGCTGACCTTTGACCGACCGATATCCTGTTCCGGGACATCTTCCGGGGCACGGTCGTGAACTCCCACGCTGCCATTGCCCCGAAAGTCAATTCGACCGGCACTGGCCGTCGCATCGCAAAGCGGCGGTCCCGGAAACTGATCGCCTTCGGATGGTATGGCGGAAAAATCTCGCATCTGGATTTTCTCCTGCCACTGATTCCGCAAGACGCGACGCATTTCTGCGATGTCTTTGGCGGTTCGGCAGCCATTTTGCTCAATGTCGATCCGTATCCCGTAGAAACCTACAACGATCTAGACTCGGAACTGGTTAACTTTTTCGAGACCCTCCGAAACCAGGGTCCGAAACTCATCAAGGCCATAGGCTTGACGCCATTTTCGCGCGAGGAACTGGCACGAGCCTGCACTGCTGAACAGGGGTTGTCGAAGTTAGAGCGCGCCCGTCGGTTCTACATCCGGGCGCGGCAGACGCGAACCGGATTGGCGCAGACAAGCAGCGAAGGTCGGTGGGCCCATTGCGTTCTCACCTCTCGTGCGGGCATGTCTGGCGCCGTGTCCCGGTGGCTTGGCTCCGTCGAAGGTCTGCCGGAGATTGCACAAAGGCTACAACGCGTGCAAATTGAGAACGCGCCGGCGGTGGAGACAATTCAGCGATACGACACCGCAGAGACGGTATTCTACGTCGACCCGCCCTATGTGCATTCGGCGCGGGGAGATGCCGCCGCTTACGGCTACGAAATGACCGATCAGGATCATGAAAGCCTGGCCAAGGTGCTCAATCAGGTGCGCGGTCGAGTGGTCCTGTCAGGATACAGGACCGACCTATACGACCGACTCTATCGGAAGTGGCGGCGCGTCGATGCCGCAGAACGGAATTGCAACTCCGTGCGCAAGCTCCGTCGGGAGTCAGCTTGGCTGAACTTCTGATGGACTATGTGGAAGCGCGCAATTGGCTTGATTGTGCATGGCAGGCGGCGCTTGATGACGGCAGCCAGGATGCGGATCCCAAAGTCGATCGACTCACCAACTCGCCCGTTAAGTCGATTCGATACGCGATCGCAACTCAGTTGGTGGTGAAGATTGCCGATCCGAACCGCAACCTTCTGTCGGTCCAGCAAAAGGATGACGCCGAAGGGGCTTGGGACGCCAGAAGTTTTGCCAAAAAAGTGATTGTTCCTTGGGAAGCGGATAATCACGGCGTGTTGGGTTCCAGCGCCGAGCCTTATGCCAGCAAACCGCTGCGCCGAACAAAGCTGCATCGAGGCATGGACAACGTTCGGGACGAGGGTGAGTGTGAGGCTTTGGTCGATTTTCTCGAACCATTGGAGAATGCGCCGTCCGTTGAGGCGCACGGTGCTTTCCGGCGCGTCATGGCGTCTCTTGCAAGGATGCATGCCGCACAGCAGATCTCTATCCAATTCCTCAACGTATCAGCCTTTTGCAGCTCATGGAGATGCTGAAAGCGTTTCTTGATACATCAATTGGCGGATTGAGGCCGCTTGCTGTCGCGGCAGCATTGTTCAGGATCATAGGTGACGGCTTCTCGTTGTTTGACGATGTGAAGTCAAAAGGTATCAATGAGGCAGATGCGGCTTCCGGGATGCCAGGCGACATCATGTGTTTCAAGAGAGGCGAATTTTGCCTGGTGATCGAGGTCAAGGATCAGAACCTTACTCTTTCTGACGCAAGGTCTTCGACACGCAAGGCCAAGGAATCCGGCGCAGGATTAACGGATCTTCTCTTTGCAGTCCCAGGAACAAAGAAGGCCGATGCAGAAGACATCCACGAGCTTTTCCAAAGGAACTTTGCGGCGGGATTGAACATTTACACCGTTCAAATCCAGAGCTTGGCATATCACGTTCTTGCGCTGCTCAAGGAGGAATGGCGTGTGCGTATTGTTCGTGAGATCTGCAATGAATTGAATTTCAGGCAAGAACAGTCAGCCCGCAGGGCATGGCATGACCTGCTGCTGCAGCTGAACTGAGGCGGAACCCATGAGCATGCTCAAAGATCGTCCAACAGTTCGGGTTAAGCCGCACAGCTACCAGCCTAGCAAGGCGGAGCTGGAGGAACCTTTCGTCATTCGCAAACCGGACGGCGCCATGCCGACACCGGAAGAACTGGCGCGGGTCGCGCTGCGCCCTGCGAAGGTGGTCGAGGATCCCGACGCGTGAGCGGCGAAAGGGACTTTGGAATATAACACCCTTCCGATTTGAGCATAGATCCGGGTTTTGCACCGGTCTTCAGAGTTTCCGCCCCGCGGGATGCAGCGCAACCGCCCGGGCGCGGCGGCCGGTCAGTATGGCGACAGCGCGGTCTTGCAAAAGACTGCGAAGCGGCGGCGCGCCGCAATCGAGACCGCCGGTGTAGGTGCCGAATGCGGGCATGATGAGGGATATGCCCGGAAGTTGGTGACGGCCATCTTCAGGCGGCGGCAGTCTATGAGAAAACAAGGACGGCTCACTCTCCTGCCGCGGGCGGATATCGAAGCTTTGGGATGATAATGGCCTGAGATTTCAAAGACCGGATCGGCGGCCGCTTCGTGCCGAAACGTGAATGGCCGCAAATACAACTCGTCAAGACGCTCTCCCGGCGTCCCGACAAGCTCCGAATCATGGTTGCCGGCAATCCAGATCCAGTTCCTGCCGGCCGCGAGACGGCGCAGGCGGCTGCGCACGGAAGGGCTGAGATTGTCAGCGGCGACGCTGTCGTCAAAATTGTCGCCCAAACAGATCACTGTGCCGGCGCCGGCGGCCGCAATGTCGGTTTCCAGCCGGCAAAGCGTGTCGTCTGTCTCGTATGGCGGCAACAGCGCGCCGCTGAGCCGGGCGCGCCGTTCTGACTTGCCAAGATGCAGATCGGACACCACAATCAGACCATGCCCTGGAAAACACAGTGAGCCTGTTGGCAAGAAACAGGCGGTTTCACCGCCGAATTTCAGACTCAAAAATTCCGGCTGGCCGTTCACAACACTGTCAGCGGCCGGGCGGCGCGGTGCCGGGGCCGACGTCTGAGATCAGGCCGCCTGTCGCTTCATCCAACAGTTTTTCTTCGGCTTGGCCCCGGATGGGAACACCGCCGACCTCGAGCAGCAGCGGGGCGGCGAACGGCGTTACGCGGGGCGCATGCACATGCTCGATCTCATCGCCAAACCGGTCAAACATGTCGTCAATTCTCGAAAAATCCACCAGCCCGAGCATAGCCTGTTCTTTGGTGACTGAAAGCAGCAGGTGATCCGGATCGTATTTGCGGAGCGTGTCGTAGATGATATCCGTTGACATGGTCATTTGGCGGCCGGTCTTTCGTTTTCCGGGGATGCTCCTGTCGATCAGCCCGGAAATGGCTGCGACACCCCGGAATGTCCGCTTCATGACAGCGTTGTCCGCCAGCCAGGAATCCAATCCTTCGCGCACGCGGTTTCGCGACAGCAGTGAAGCGGGATTGTCGACCGCATCGAGGCCCCAGATCAAAACCGCATAGTCATTGGCAATCAGGCCGAGCGGATGCAGCCCTTCTTCTTCCATTCTTCGCGTGAGAATGAGACCCAGCGTCTGCTGCGCGTTGCGGCCTGCAAAACCATAAAAACAGGTGTGTTCCTTCCCTTCATGGCGAAAACTTTCAACCAGCATCCGATCCGGCCCCGGCATTGCCGAAAGACGCCGCTGGGTCGCAAGCCACTCCGCGATATGGTTTGGCAGGCCCGGCCAGGATTTCTGCTGCAGGATTTCCAGCACACGGCGGCACAACAGTGTTGACGAGGCAAATTTGGTGCCGGAAAAGACGGCGATTTTCGGTTTGCGTCCGCGCTCACGGCTGACCTCAACATCCATGTCGCGGATGGCCTCAAACCGGACGGTCTCACCGCCGATGAGGAAACTGTCGCCAGGGGTCAGGCTTGCGGCGAAATACTCTTCAACCTCTCCCAGCGGCCGGCCGCCGCGTCGCTTAGAGAGCCGCACTTTGAGTTTTTCAGAATCGACGATGGTTCCGATATTCATACGCACCAATTGGGCGAGTCTGGGGTCCCGCAGCTGCCACTGGCCGTCACCGTTCCGCATGAGCCGCCGCCAGCGGTCATAGGCTTTGAGCGCGTAGCCGCCGGTGGCGCAGAATTCGAGACACCGGTAAAAATCCGGGCGTGTCAATGCGCGGTACGGGCCGGCGGCGGCAACCTCGTCAAACTGCGCATCGGCGTCGAATGGTCCACAGCAAGCGGTCACCATGATGTGCTGGCAGAGCACGTCCCGCGGTCCAGGCACCGTCTGTTCGCCGTCAAGGTCATCCTCGCGGACCGCGTCCAGCGCCGCTCTGCATTCGACAACCTCAAAGCTGTTGGCCGGAACGATCAGGGCGCGTGAAGGCGTGTCGTAGCGGTGATTTGATCTGCCAACGCGCTGCACAAGACGTTTCACGTTCTTGGGCGCGCCGATCTGCAGCACCAGATCGACATCTCCCCAGTCAATGCCCAGATCCAATGTTCCTGTGCAGACCACAGCCCGCAATTCACCTTTCGTCATCGCCGCCTCAACCCTGGCGCGGGCATCGCGCGACAGCGAGCCGTGATGCAGGGCAATCGGCAGCGCATCTTTGTTTTCCTGCCAGAGAGCCTGGAAAAACAGTTCGGCCTGGGCGCGTGTATTGATGAAGATCAGCGCCGTCCGCGCGCTGCGCACCGCATCGAGAACTTCGGGCACGGCATGCCGTCCGCCGCCGCCGCTCCACGGCGGCGGCGCAGCCGTTTCAAGCATCTGCACATCGGGAGGCGGACCGGGGTCGGCCTGGAGCACTTCGCACGGGTTCCGGCCGAACGCCATGTAGCCGGCGATCACATCCGGCGAACGAATGGTCGCGGAAAGCCCAACGCGGCGCATCCTGGGCGAGAGTCTCTGCAGCCTGGATGCGCACAGCATCAATTGATCGCCGCGCTTCGACTCCGCCAAGGCGTGAATTTCGTCGAAGATGACCCGGCCAATTCCGCCGAAAATGCCGGGCGCTTCCGGGTAGCTGAGCATCAGCGCCAACGACTCAGGTGTTGTCAACAGGATGTGAGGGGGGCTGACCCGCTGCAGGATGCGCTGGGACCGCCTTGTGTCGGCTGTCCTTGTCTCAATACGAATCGGCAGACCCATTTCAGAGACAGGCGCCTCGAGATTGCGCCTGATATCGGCCGCCAGCGCCTTGAGCGGCGAAACATAGAGCGTGTGCAGCCCGTCACACGGGCTGCGGCCGAGCTCCATGAGACTTGGCAGAAACCCGGCCAGTGTCTTGCCGCCGCCGGTGGGAGCGACAAGCAGCAGGGACGGCGCGGATGACTTCCGGATCATGTCCGCCTGGTGCCGGCGCAATGTCCAGCCCTTTCCGGCAAGCCAGCCTGCAAACGGTTCTGGCAGTCGCGTCACCATCGCTCCAGCGGCTCAATCGGACAGTCAAATCAACCGCGACCTTAGGTCAATGCAACCGCATTTCAAGCGCACTTTGCTTTTCAAGTCTTGCAACACTCAAAGGGCTGGTCTAGATATTGTGCGGATTGGCGAGTTGGCGGAGTGGCTACGCAGCGGACTGCAAATCCGTCTACACCGGTTCGAATCCGGTACTCGCCTCCAGCTCACGCAATACTTCCCGACTCAGAACTGGACGGAAAACGGCAACGGCTGTTTGTCCGTCCGCCGGAACCGGATGGATCTATTCCCCGCCGGAAGCGAAAGATTTATTCGAAGCAGACAATTCGTTTGAAAAAAACAATTGCCGGAAATCCCAATAATTAATACTGGTAGGCGGCAGTTTCGAAAGCAAACAAGGGGATACCTAATGAAACGTGACTTAAACGCCATGACATTGAAGCAACTGGAAAAACATTCGGAAATTGTGAAAGACTTACTCGAGACAAGAACTCTCGCGAAGCGGAAACTGGCTGCTGCGACGGAAGCACACTCGATTGCGGAAAAACATGGTTTCAAGCTTTCGGAACTGGTGAATGTTTCCGTTGACTTGAAGGGAGCGAAACGCCGAAAAGCGGCGAAACCGGGCCGAAAGGTCGCTCCGAAATACCAAGATCCGAATGACGAAAATGTCAAATGGTCGGGGAGGGGCCGCAAGCCGTCATGGGTTGTTACGCATCTCGATGGCGGCGGATCGATGGAAGATCTTCTGATCGGGGATGCTTGACCGGCTGAACAATGACCGGTCACTGCGGCGCCTTCCCGGTCATCGGCAAGGATGACCGGCGCGGCAAGTCGGCGATCTTAAAACAACCGGTTGGTCATGGCCCAGACATCTGCGCCATGGCTGACGATCCAGCGGTCAAACTGAGGTGAATGGGTGACCGACAAGCTCTGGGAACCTTCAAAGGAGCGCGCTTCAGGAACCCTGCTTGCGCAATTCATGCGCGAGATCGGCATTGGCGTCGAGGGCAGCGCGCTGAATTACGAGACATTGTGGAGCCATTCGATACGGAACCCGCAGGCGTTCTGGGCCGACATCTGGAGATTCTGCAATGTGATTGGGGACCGGGGCAGGGCTGTGCTGGAGAATGGCAGCCGTCTGAGGGAGGCACGGTTCTTTCCCGACAGCCGTGTGAACTATGCCGAAAATCTGATTCGCCGGAGCGGAGACGGCGAGGCGCTGATCTTCGTCGGAGAAGACGGCAGCCGGCGCTCGATGAGCTGGAATGGGCTGCGGGCCACGGTTTTCCGTCTTCAATCCGCGCTGCGCGCGGCGGGAGTCGGGCCCGGCGATCGGGTTGCCGGCATTGTCGCAAACACGCCGGAGGCAGCGGCGGCAATGATTGCGACTGCGGGCATCGGCGCTGTCTGGTCGTCCTGTTCTCCCGATTTTGGCGTCAAGGGTGTGCTGGACCGATTCGATCAGATCAAGCCAAAGCTGCTGTTTTGCGGCGACGGTTACTTCTACAACGGCAAATGGCACAGCACGCTGGAAACAGGGGCGCAGGTCGCATACAGGATCGACAGCGTGACGCAGCTCGTCATCCTGCCTTATTGCGGAACGGGAGGCGCCGAAACGCCGCATAACGGCGCTGGCGTCGGATTGTCCGCGTTTCTGCAGGGGAGGCCGGACTGCAGCCCGGAGTTTGTCCGGATGGCATTCAACGACCCGCTTTTCATCATGTTTTCGTCGGGAACCACGGGTCTGCCCAAATGCGTGGTGCATGGAATCGGCGGATCTCTGATCCAGCACCTCAAGGAACACCAGCTGCATTGTGACATCCGGCCGAACGACCGCGTCATGTTTTTCACCACCTGCGGGTGGATGATGTGGAACTGGCTTGTCAGTGTGCTCGCGTCCGAAGCATCTGTTGTTTTGTATGACGGCATGCCGCTGTTTCCCAACAGCGGCAGGCTGGCCGATATCGCGGAAAGCGAGGGCGTCACACATTTCGGCGCCTCGGCCAAATACTATGACGCTTGCTCCAAAGCCGGTGTCACGCCCATAAAATCCAATAATCTTCAAACACTGCGGACAATTCTGTCGACCGGCTCGCCGCTGTCTCCGGACAGTTTCAATTACATCTACCGCGAATGGAAAGAGGATGTGTGCCTGTCGTCGATATCGGGAGGCACCGATATTCTCGGCTGTTTCACCGGCGGCTGTCCTGTGGCGCCGGTCTTCAGCGGGCAGTGTCAGAAAAGGCTTCTGGGGATGGACGTGTTGATTTTCGACGAGTCGGGACATCCGGTTGAAGGACAGGCCGGCGAGCTGGTTTGCGCTTCTCCTCATCCTTCGATGCCAACCGGGTTTTTCAACGATCTGGACGGAAGGAAATACCGGTCGGCCTATTTCGAAGGATATCCGGGCGTGTGGACGCATGGAGACTGGGCCGAACTGACAGAAGAGGGCGGCGTTGTCTTTTTTGGCCGATCGGATGCGACGCTCAATGTCAGCGGCGTGCGGATCGGCACTGCGGAAATCTATCGCCCGGTTGAGAAGATGCCGGAAGTGCTGGAAGCGCTGGTGATAGAGCACAGCGCTCCCGGAGGCGCCGAGCTCGTTCTGTTTGTGCGGCTCAGAGAAGATCTTGCGCTTGCCGACGATCTCATCGGCAAAATCCGCGCAGAAATCCGCAGCAATGCGTCGCCGCGCCACGTGCCTGCGAAAGTCATTGCGGTTGCGGACCTGCCGCGCACCAAGTCAGGAAAAATCGTGGAGCTCGCGGTTCGCAGCGTGGTCCATGGCCAAGCGGTGAAGAACGTCAGCGCTCTGGCAAATCCCGAGGCGCTGGACCTGTTCCGCGACCTTCCGGAGATTGGCGGTTAGCGAGGCGGTTGGACAGAAACCGGAGGCAAAATCCCCACCGCGCGACCGCAACTCCGTGACCGCCCCGCGCCGCCGCCGGCAGGCGCTCCTGCAGCGGCGCTGGCCCAATTCCGTCTTGGACCGAGGCGCGTCAAACGCCGCCGGTGCATCGGTCAAAATGCGTAGCGCACCGATATTCGAACCCCGTGGCTCTTGTACTCCGCTTTCGTCGGCGCAAGATTCAGAGGAAACGGATCGCGGCGCCCGTCTCGCCAGACGACCTTTCCGCCGCCCGAGCCGGTGCGCATTTCGCCAAGATCGGTGTATCGCCAGGCGACATCAAGCGTCATGCCTTCCCCGATTGGAGCGGACCATCCGGCGGTCAGCATCCAAACTGTGTCGGTGTGTGTTCCTCCCGGCACAACGGTCGAGGTGGCTGGAAATTCCAACCGCGACTCTTCCGTTTTGTTTTGAGCGAAACCGACTCCGGCGCCGACGAATGGGCCGGAACCCGACTTTCCGATTCCAGGAATGTCGAAATAGCCGGCGAGCATTGCCGACAGGGATGATCCATTCACCGCATAGGATTGCCGTCTTTCGGGGGCGAGGAAGTTCGCGTTACCTGTGAAGACAATGTTTGGCCGGTAATCGGCCGTGACTTCCAGCCGCAGGTATTGCCCGGTGTCATAACCGGCCCCCAACTCGAATGCCGACGCGCTTGCGAAAGAGCCCGCGGAGCGGCGCGGCGACCCGTCGGAGGCCCTGCCGCAGCCGTAAAGCGCCGTCGGCGACTCGGCGCGACAATTCACGTCGGAAAAGGCCGCCGCGGCCGGCCGTTCCAATCCGAAACCGCTGCGGAGATAGAATTCTTCGGCAACCGCGCTCCCAGCCGCCGCAATTCCGGTCAAGGTCAAAACCGCGGCGATGCCGCGCCGCGCCGCCGGGGCTGCCGTTGCGAATAAACAGCCGCCGCACAAGCCAGACGGCCTCAATTTTGGAATTCGCGGAGACACGCCGCACAATGAAAGCCGCTTGGCGTCCGATTTGAACGCCGCCAGCCAGCAGAGCCACGCCCGCGCACGAGTTCTGGATGTCATTTTCCTGTTTTGATTGCCTGCTCGAATGCGCTTGTTTTTTACGCTTGACCGTATGTTAGTCCGACGAAGAATTCCAAACAACCGCGATTTTCAATTCGGCGCGCGGCGCGCGCCGGGTTTGTATTTGGGCAACAGGTGAAATCCGTATCGTCCTGCGGGTTTTTACCGGATGAAAGGGCGCAGTGTCGGCAAGACAGCATTGAACCTTTGCCCCTCGCAGACTGCCGGCACATCCGTTGACCGGTTCACTGCCGCGCAATGCCGCCGTCACGGCTCAGAATCGGTGGTCAGGTTCCCGCGCCTGCCAGGGAAAGCGCGCGGGTTTTCGCAATTTGAATCCGCCGGGATTGTGTGCGGTCTGCAACACACAGGCGGGAGTCTGCCCGATTGCCGCAGTCTTGGCATGGCGTGAGCGCTTGCCAGCCACAATATCTTGTCTTTCGCCGGCATATCTGGTATGTATATCCGGCGGAAGGGAATTCTAAAGAAACGTCGATGACAGACTTCGCGACTCGAAGGCGTGCCATGGTGGACTGTCAGATCCGTCCTGCCGATGTGACAAAATTTCCGATTATCGAGGCCATGCTGATGATTCCGAGGGAGGAGTTTGTGCCGGATTCATCCCGGCAAGCGGCCTATGTCGGCGATCATGTCGAGTTGGCGGATCGCCGCGTTTTGCTTGATCCGCGGGTGTTTGCGAAAATGCTTGACGGGCTCGATATCCGCCCGGACGAATTCGTTCTCGATGTGGGTTGCGGAATGGGTTACTCATCGGCGGTGATCGCGCACATGGCAGAGGCCGTGGTCGCGCTTGAAGAAGATGAAAAGCTCGCCGAAATTGCGGCGGACAATCTCTCGAACCACGCCGTTGACAACGCGGTCGCGGTCATCGGTCAGTTGAAGAATGGAGCATCTCAACACGGACAGTATGACGCAATTGCGATCCAGGGAGGCGTTCAGGTGATCCCCCCCGCCATTGGCGATCAGCTGAAAGAGGGTGGCAGAATCGCCTGTATTTTTTCCGGGCATCCGCCGGGCGAATGTTGCATTGGCATTAAGTGCGGCGGTCGGATAGTTTGGCGCACGTTGTTTAACGCCGACGCGCCTCTATTGGCGGGTTTCGAGAAAGAGGAGGAGTTCGCTCTTTGAGCAGATGAGTCGTTGAGTGGAAGACAGGCGGTTCGCGCCTGTGTGAGGGAGAAATGGCGAGGGCGAAGTTTAGCACGATCACGCACTTTTTGGCGGCGTTCAGCGTTGTTTGTTCAACGGGTGCGCTTGCCGAGACCTTGCCTGATGCGCTGGTGGCGGCTTACCGCAACAGCAAACTGCTTGAATCCTCCCGCGCCCTGCTGCGGTCAAGAGACGAGTCAGTGGCGCTTGCTGTGGCCGCATCGCGCCCGACTTTGACAGCCAACACCGGATTCAACGGCACGGTGCGCCGCCGCCCGTCCGTCGCGACAGGAACCCGGGCGACCGACACTTCACTGCTGGCAAATTTTCAGCTTGCGACTGAACTGCTGATTTATGACGGTGGAGACAGCAAGCTCTCCATAGCTGCCGAGAAAGAAGGCGTTATGGCGATGCGGCAATCGCTGATAGAGACAGAACAGCAGGTTCTGCTCGCCGCGGCGGATGCCTATCACGGCGTGCTGCAGCAGCGGGAGTTGGTCACCCTAGAAGAGAACGGGCTGCGGCTGATCGAATCCCAGCTGACAGCGGCCCGGCACAGGTTTGAATTCGGCGAGGTCACGCGCACGGATGTCAGCTTGGTGGAAGCCGGAGTCGCGGCGGCAACGAGCCGCGTGTATCTGCAGCAGGGCCAGCTTGAAATCGCCCGCCAAAATTACCTGTTGGCCACCGGCAAGCTGCCGGGAGATCTTGAATCGACACCGCCGCTGCCGGAACTGCCGGCCAGTCTTGACGAGACTCAGAGGATCGCAGCGCAGCACCATCCGACGATATTGAAAGGGAAACACAATGTTGCCGCGGCGCGGCTGAATGTGCAGCGCGCCGAAAACATTACCAGCCCCCGCGTGTATTTGGGCGGAACCTTGGGAACCAACCGCAACCTGACGCGTACAAGTCAAACGACGGACTCCCTGACTTTGTCAGTTTCAGCGCGCATGCCTCTCTACCAGGGCGGAACATTGAGCGCGCTGACCCGCCAAGCCATCGCCAATGCGGAAAAGGCCAGTTTGGATCTGCAGTATCAAGCGCAGATTGTGGCCCAGCGCGTCGCCATTGCATGGGCAAGGCTTGAAATTGCCACCTCTTCTATCTCAGCCCGACACCAGCAGGTTCTTTCCGCCGAGCTGGCGCATCAAGGCGTCACCCAGGAGGCCCGCCTGGGGGAGCGGACAACCCTTGATCAGCTGGACGCCGAACAGAAAATGCTCGAAGCCCGCACGAATCTTGTTGCCGCCATCAACAGCCGGGACATGGCGGCTTATTCTGTGTTGGAAGCGGCCGGCTTAATGACGGTCAAGCATTTGGGCCTCGGAATTCCGGTCTACAACCCCGAGGAAAACTTCAACAAGGTCCAGCACGCGCCGGCGCTGAGCGGTCGCCGGGGGTTCGTCAATTCGATGATTGAAAGATTTGGCGGCGCAGAGTGAAGCCCCGGATCATTTGACACGGAAACGGCGGTCCGCGATCGGAAACGCCCCCCGATTCAATGGCGATTTCGGCGAATTCTCCTCCAGTGCCGTGAATCCAGTGGGTGGGACATCACAATTCCGCCCCGGAAACCGGTCATGCGGTCAGGCGCGGAGATTGGCACTGGCGCGGCGTCAAACCTGTCGGTTGGCACCGAATTTTCGGCAAGCGTGTCGTCAGGCGACACCAAAAACTCAGCCGGTTCACTGCGATTTACCCTTTGGCCAAGGGATCTGATGCGCCCATGTGCGGCACGCCCGCCAAGTTGCGGGCCATGCCGGCAATTGGGGAAAGCACACGGTTCGCATGACACAGAGACGCCTGCGGGAACTGCCGCAGCATGCGGCAGCGGCGCACAGGAACCGCAAAGCGTGCCGCGGCTTCAATTGCGCCGATCGATTTGATAGTTGAGCACGGTTTTCGCAGACACCCCCTCAACGCGGACATCAGAATGGCTTTGGACCAAAAATACGATGCCGGCTCAATTGAAAGCCGAATCACCGCCATTTGGCATGAGGCTGACGCTTTCGCGGCCGGTGCGAATGCTAAGTCGGACGCAGAGCCCTACTGCATCATGATTCCGCCGCCCAATGTGACTGGCCTCCTCCATATGGGGCACGCCTTTAACAACACAATCCAAGACATCTTGATCCGTTGGCGCCGGATGCAGGGAATGGATGTCCTGTGGCAGCCCGGTCAGGACCATGCCGGCATCGCGACCCAGATGGTGGTCGAAAGAGCGCTGATGGAACGGCAAGAACCATCGCGGCGTGACCTGGGCCGCGAGAGGTTTCTCGAACGCGTTTGGGAGTGGAAGGAGGAATCCGGCGCCGCGATCGTCAACCAGCTGAAACGGCTTGGCGCATCCTGTGACTGGTCGCGAAACCGGTTCACGATGGATCGGGGGTTTCACGACGCGGTTCTGAAGGTGTTTGTGGAACTCTACAACCAGGGCTGCATCTACCGGGGCAAACGGCTGGTCAACTGGGACCCTCACTTCGAGACTGCGATTTCAGATCTGGAGGTCGAACAGCTCGAAGTGGACGGAAAGCTGTGGCGGCTGCGCTATCCGCTGGAAAACGGTGAAAGCTACCGCCACCCGACAGCGGCGGACGACGATGGCAATGAAACTGCCTGGGAAAGCCGTGACTATCTGGTCGTTGCCACCACGCGGCCGGAAACGATGCTCGGTGACACCGGTGTCGCGGTTCATCCCGACGATGCGCGCTATCGGCATTTGGTCGGAAAGACTGTGAGGCTGCCGCTTGCCAACCGCTCGATACCTATTGTCGCCGATCGCCATGCGGACCCGAAGAAGGGAACCGGGGCGGTGAAGATAACGCCTGCCCATGACTTCAATGACTGGCAAGTGGGAGTCAGATGCGGGCTGCGCCCGATCAATGTCATGTCCACCGGCGCGGCGATGGAGCTGCGGGGCAATGCGGTTTTTCTGGAAGGCTGCGATGTCGCGGATGACGTCTTGGCGCTGCACGGTCTGGACCGCTACCGGGCCAGGGAAAAAATCGTTGAAATGGCCGCCTCGCAGGGCTGGTTCGACGGCGTTGACGATGACCGTCACATCGTTCCGCACGGCGATCGTTCCAATGTCGCGATTGAGCCGTTTCTGACCGACCAGTGGTTTGTCGACGCCAAAAAAATTGTGGCCCCGGCAATCGATGCGGTGCGGGAGAAAACGACAACAATCCTCCCGGCGCAATATGAAAAAATCTACTTTGGATGGCTTGAGAATATAGAGCCCTGGTGCATTTCACGGCAGCTGTGGTGGGGGCACCAGATTCCGGTCTGGTACGATTCCGACAGCAATCAATACTGCGCCGCCAGCGAGGAGGAAGCCAGGAAACTGGCGGCCGGCAGGGACATCACACGCGATCCGGACGTGCTGGATACCTGGTTTTCCTCCGGCCTGTGGCCGATTGGAACACTCGGCTGGCCGGAAGACACCGCAGAGCTGAAACGGTATTTCCCCACGGACGTGTTGGTCACGGGTTTTGACATCATCTTTTTCTGGGTCGCCCGGATGATGATGATGCAGCTGGCGATCACCGGCCAGGCCCCGTTTCACACCGTTTATGTGCATGCGCTGGTCCGCGATGCGCACGGCAGAAAAATGTCGAAATCCCTCGGCAATGTCATTGACCCGATCGAACTCATCGACAAATACGGCGCCGACGCTGTCCGGTTCACCCTGGCGTCCATGGCGGCTATGGGACGCGACCTCAGACTGTCGGAGGAAAGGGTCGCAGGCTATCGGAATTTCGGAACGAAAATCTGGAACGCGGCGCGGTTTGCGGAAATCAACGGGTGCCGGCCGGTTCCCGGTTTTGATCCCGCCTCAGCGAGGGAAGCGGTCAACAGATGGATTGTCGGCGAGACCGTCCGCGTCTGCCGGGTTGTCGAGGACGCGCTGACAGCATTCCGTTTCAACGATGCGGCCAGCGCAATCTACAGTTTTGTGTGGGGCAGTTTCTGCGACTGGTATGTCGAGTTCGCCAAACCGCTGCTGAGTGAGGGCGATCAAGCGGCGGCGGCGGAAACCCGGGCTGCGATGGCATGGGTCTTGGATCATTGCCTCATTCTCTTGCATCCGTTTATGCCGTTCATCACCGAAGAGCTGTGGCGGCAGACCGACAGGATGGGCCTGCTGGTTCATGCCGACTGGCCGGATCACAGGGACACCGCGTTGATCGATGCGGCGGCGGCGGACGAGATCAACCGGGTCATTCGGCTTATCGAAGAGATCCGTTCTGTGCGTTCACAGATGCGTGTGCCCGCCGGAAAGCATATCCCGCTGCTGCAGGTCGAAATGGATGAAAGCTTTGCCAGAGCGTTCCGGCGCAGCCAAACGCTGATTTTCCGCCTGGCGAGAATCTCCAGTCATGCGACGGTTGCTTCAGTTCCAAAGGATGCCGCGGTCATCGCCCTGAAGGGCGGCGTGTTCTGCCTGCCGCTCGAAGGAATCATTGATGTCGCGGCCGAAAAACAACGGCTGGAAATATCCCTGAAATCTGTTGAAACCGACATTCGCGGCCTCAAAGCCCGCCTCGGCAACACCGGATTCCTGGCCAAGGCGCCGACGGAGATTGTGGAAGAAACGAAAGCGCGCGCCGCAGCGCGCGAAGAGGCGGCGATTGCTCTCAGACAGGCTCTGCGGCGGTTTCAGGTCAGCGATTAAAGGCGTAGTGAATTTGCCTGCGGACGATGAACTCCGGCGCACACGGCGGCGGCCGCTTCAATTGCTCCGCGGCCGCGCGGGAATCCTATAGACTCGAACCCGGCCTCGATTGAGGCGAGGCAGCCAAGGACCATATGGGGGTTGAGATGGCCCATATGGCCGATTCGAAACGAGCCAGCGGCTGTCGGGTCGTCCGGGGATGACATTCCGAGTCCGACGCCAAGCGAAATCCCGGCATGGCGCGACACCCAGTCGCGCAGGAGCGCGCCGTGCGGGGGTCCGGCGCGCAGGGCTGTCACAGCTTGGCTCCGCTTCGCCGGATCGACGATGTTGAATTCCAGCGGGCCGTCCTTCCGCCAAATGTCGACCGCGGCCCAGATCGCCTGAGCCAGAATCCGATGGCGTTCCAGCGCCGCCTCCAGCCCCTCTTCGCGCAGCAGAATATTCAGCGATTCCCGCAGCCCGAAAACATGCTGCGTCGGGGCGGTTCCGCAAAAGATCTGATAAAACTCGTCGGGATTCACGCGCCGCTGCCAGTCCCAGTACGGGGTGCGCAGAGCCGCGCCGCGGCCGGCTTCAAGCGCGCGGTCGTTGAAGAACACAAAGGACAGTCCGGGCGGAAGCATCAATCCTTTCTGACTGCCGGCAATCGCCACATCTACGCCCCAGCTGTCCATTTCAAAGGGATCGCAGGCGAGGCTGGCGATGCAGTCGGCCAGCAGCAGAGCAGGGTGTCCGGTTTCGCGGACCGCTCCGGCAACGGCTGCGATGTCATTGCGGACAGAAGAGGCGGTGTCCACATGCGCGGCAATGATGGCCTTGATGCGTCTTTCCCCGTCCGCGGCCAGCGTTTCGGCCACGCGGGCTGTGTCAATGTCTGACCTGATCCCGAAATCGATGCATTCGGTTTCCACTCCGAGCGCTTCCGCAAAACCGCCCCAGCCGAGGGCGAATGTTCCTGTGGCCAGCACCAGAATTCTGTCTCCCGGACTGAACAGGTTTGTGACCGCCGCTTCCCAGGCGCCGTGCCCGTTCGCAATATAGATCGCCGCGTTGCCTTCGGTTCGGGCAACGGATTTGAGATCGGTGAGCAGGTTCGCGACCTCTTCTTCCATTGCCTTCGAATAGATATCCGGCGACGCCCGGTGCATTGCTCTGAGAACGCGGTCCGGAATGACGGAGGGACCGGGGAGCGCACGGTAGGTTCTGCCAAATTCTGAAGTCATGATCGTCATTGGCCTCACAAAGGGATGGCGCCGCGTGAGCTGACTGCCGGCGAGACAGGCAAGCGGATTGCGTCGGTGTCAAATAACGGCGCATGCGTGTAAAGCAAATTGACAATTTCGGTATCGCTGGCCCACATTGAACTGGAATGGAGGGTGGGCGCCGGATGGGGCGCGTGGGCCTGCGGCGACATGCTCCCAATTGATTGCGGCAGATATTGACCGCCGTAATTGCCGCACGCAGCCGAGTATGGTGAGACAGACATGAGTCGGACCATCGAACATCAGCAGAAAACGACGCTCGCGCTCGTGGGATGGCTGTGGCGCGACTATCTGAGACGGCAGACGCCGCGCCTTGCCGCGGCGTTCGTGTTTATGGCCATTCAAGGCGGAATGCTGGGCATGCTGACTTATCTCATCAGGCCGGTGTTTGATGATGTCTTTGCCAGCCAGGACCGGGATGCTCTGGTTTTTGTCGGGCTTGCGGTCATGTTCGTGTTCCTGTCGCGGAGCTGCGCAGGATTCTGCCAGCGCATTCTTTCGGCAGCGGTTGGCGAGCGGATCAAATTCGATCTTCAGCGCGATATGATCGCCCGGATTCTGATCCTGGACAAGCGGTTTTTTGAGTTCAACCCGCCCGGCGACCTCATACAAAGGGTCAAGGACGATATCGCTTCCATCCAGATGGTCTGGCAGAGCATGATCACGCCGGCGGTGCGGGACCTGATATCGATCGGTTCGCTGCTGTTCGTGGCTCTGACCATCGACTGGGTGTGGACGCTGATCGCGATCGGCGGGATTCCGCTGCTGTCCGGACCGGTGCTGATCTTTCAGCGCTGGACCAGAAAATACTCGCTCAGGGCCGCCGAGGCCAAAGCCAGGATCATCGTGAGGCTCGAAGAGATTTTTCATTATGTCCGGGAAATCAAGCTGTACCGGGCTGAAGCCATGCAATTGCGGCGATTTGTAGAAACTGCGGAAATCGTAAAACGCTCATCGGTGCGGACCGAAGCGACAATTGCCGGTGTTCCGGCGCTGATCGAGTTGGTGGCCGGGGTCGGATTTCTTGGCATCATGCTGATCGCCGGAGCCGATGTCATAGACGGCGACCGCACAGTCGGTCAGTTCATGAGTTTCTTCACGGCGATCGTGCTGCTGTTTGATCCCGCGAAACGGCTTGGCAACCTGATCACGGCATGGCATCAGCTCAAGGTCCTGCTGGAAAGGGCGCACGCCATCTTCGATGCGGCGCCGGAAATCCTTGACCCGGCCGACCCGGTCGATTTGCCGAAATCGAGGCATGGGCTGAGCGTTGAATTCCAGGATGTTTCCCTCGAGTTTTCCGGACAGCAGGTGATCAAAAACCTGTCATTCACCGCCGAGGCGGGCAAGGTGACAGGGATTGTCGGGCCGTCCGGAGCCGGAAAATCCTCGATTTTTAATCTCATCGCCCGCATCGTCGATCCGAACGCGGGCGCCATCCGCATCGGAGGGCGCGACATCAGCCAGCTGAAAATGGCGCAGCTTCGCGACAATATCGCTGTCGTTGCCCAGGACAGCGCCATTTTTGACGAATCCATCCGCGATAACATCATGTTCGGCAACGCGTCGGCGAGCGATTCGGAGTTCGACCAGGCGGCGCAGGCGGCGCATGTGAAGGAGTTTGTCAGCGAAGAGAGAGACGGGTTTGACGCGATTTGCGGCCCGCGGGGCGCATTCCTGTCGGGCGGGCAAAGACAGCGCGTCGCCATTGCGAGAGCCCTCCTCCGTGACACGCCGATTTTGTTGCTGGACGAGCCGACCTCGGCTCTGGACCTGGAATCCGAAAGGCTGATTCAGGATGCCATTATGGCGCTGGAGGCCAACCGCACTGTGATCATCATCGCGCACCGGCTGTCCACGGTGCAGGACGCCGACACGATTTACGTCATGCAGAAAGGGACCGTCACCGAATCCGGAACCCACCAGCAGCTGATGGATGTCGGCGGGCTATATGCTTCGCTGCACAAACTGCATTTTAAGGATTGACCCGCCTGTCCCGCCGGTATCGACGGGCGAGTTTTTCCGGCGGCACACCGGAAAAATACTTCACCTGCAGAACAAGATTGGCCGCTCCGCGGCGCAGCCAGCCTTGCTGAATATAGCGGGCCGCGTCCGTTGTCGCCGCGGCGTCGAGCATTCCTATGCGGCCCCTGAGCCGCCGGGCGATGGCCACATCCTCCATAATCGGTATCGCCGGGTATCCCCCGATCTGCGAATAGAGCTTGCGCGGGATCAGCAGCCCCTGATCGCCAAATGGCAGGCCAAACCAAACGGTGCGGCGATTTGCCCAACCGGCAACCCAAGCCGCTGCCAGTCCGGCAGCGCCGAACCGCAGCCTGAAGCAGCCGGCGCCGCTGCTGTTTTTCAAGTGGCGGGAGACGGCGCCGATCCACTGCGGGTCCAGAATCGAATCGGCGTGCAGAAACAGCAGCCATTCACCCTTTGCCGCAGCCGCTCCTGCTGCCAGCTGAATTCCCCGGCCCGGCGGGCCGACCAGCAGCCTGGCGCCAAGGGCATCCGCCATTGACGCGATATCGTCGCACGAACCGCCATCGCTGACGATCAGCTCCTTGACCAATCCCTGGCTGACAGCGGGGACCAGCGGTTCGACCGCCTTGGCCAGCGACGATGCCGAATTCAGCGTCGGGATGACAATGGAAAGCGGTGCCCGGTCCATAAGGATTTGACCGGTCAAGACTGGTGCTGCCCCAGGGCCCCGCCCAGGCGAACCGGTGCGATCGACACCGCAAGTCCGGTGGCGTCATCGGTTTCGACGATTACGCCGCAGATCGTCGCTTCACCGGCTGCGGGCGCAAACTTGCCGAGCCGCATGCCCGAAACAAACCGCCGCAGCGGCTCGCTTTGTTCGACGCCGATGACTGAGTCATATGCGCCGCTCATGCCAAGGTCGGTCACATAAGCGGTCCCGTTCCTGAGAATGCGGTGGTCAGCGGTCGGGATATGCGTGTGGGTTCCAGCGACAAGCGACACCGATCCATCGCAAAAAAGCCCCATCGCGTTCTTTTCGGATGTCGCTTCGGCGTGAAAATCCACAATGATGGCCGCCGCGCCGGCGCCGAGCCTGCAGGCATCGAGCGTGTTTCTGACCATTTGGAACGGGTCATCGAACTGCGGCTGCATGAACACCCGGCCCAAAACTGAGATCACCAGCACTTTGCGTCCCTGCGCGTCAGTGAACAGTCTGGCGCCCTTTCCCGGAGCTGATTTGGCGAAATTCAGCGGTCTGAGGATTCGCGGGTCAGATTCGATATCGGAGACAAGGCCGCGCTGGTCGAAGGCGTGGTCGCCAAGAGTCAGGCAGTCAATTCCGGCGGCAAGAAGCTGGCGGGCATGCGCTAGGGTGATGCCTCGTCCCTGGGTTGCGTTTTCGGCGTTCGCCGCGACGAAATCGATGTCATGCGCGCGCCGCAGCGCAGGCATTTGCGATGTCAGGGCGTCGCGGCCGGCCCGCCCCATGACATCTCCGACCATCAGGATCCGCAAGGAGCCCCCGCTGCGGCCGGATCAATGGCTGGATTCACAATCATGATCTCCTTTTCGGTCACCACCGCGTCGACCGCCTGATCGAAACTGTCACAGGGCAATAGGTCAGTTTCCTGCGCTGCAAAAGCCAAACCGACGGCCCAGACCGATTGGGAAGCGCGCAACTCCCGAAGCGTGCGGTCGTAATATCCCCCGCCATAGCCAAGCCGGTAACCGTTTCTGTCGAAAGCAAGCATGGGCACCATCAGAATGCCCGGAACCAGCCAGCTTCCATGCGCCGGGACGCTGACGCCGAAGGGGCCGGTTTCGAGCGCCGCATCGGGTGCCCACTTGCGAAACCGCAGAGCGGCGCCTTTGGCCGCGACCACCGGCACGCAGATTTCATGACTGCCGCGCTGACACAGCTCTACCATGAAGCCGCGGGGATCGAGCTCGGTCCCGATAGCGAGGTAGCCCGCGACTGGAACGCCGCTTGGCCACGTCTCCGCCGCCTTGGCCAAATTCGCCATGGCGGCCTTCTGGCGGCGCGGATTGAAAGCCTGTTTTCGTTTGCGCCGCGCCGCGTCCCTTGCCCTTTCCTTGCGGCCGGCGATGTTCGGTTTCATAGCGATGGCGATCCGATCCGGAAACTGTCCGCCACACCTTTAAACATTGTGCCGACCCATCCCAAGAACCGAAGATGCTGAATCGAAAGCGAATTGACGGCAACTCTCCGGAAATTTCGTCCGGCGGAGACTTGAAGGAACCGCCGGCCCGGCGATACTTGCCAGATGAATGGATCAGTGCCCGCAGGCAAACTCCTGGCGCGCGGCGTCCGCCGCTATTTTCGCCGCTGCCATGATTTTCAGTCACTTGAGGAATTCGTGCCGGAAAGGGGCCTTCGCGTCGACGTGTTTGCCGTCGGGCCAAAGGGCGAAATCTGGATTGTGGAGTGCAAGTCTTCGTGGGCCGACTATTCGTCAGACGCGAAGTGGCAAGGGTATCTCGCCTATTGCGACCGTTTTTTCTGGGCCGTGGGCGCTTCGTTTCCGCACACATTGCTGCCGGCGGAGACTGGATTGATCTTCGCCGATCGCCACGATGCCGAAATCCACAGAATGGGTAACGAAATCGGATTGTCTGCCGCAAGGCGGCGGAAACTGACCCTGAAATTCGCAAGGACGGCGGCTGAACGGCACTTCGGACTGGTTGAAGCCGCCGCGTGGGATCGATTCCGGACCGGAAGCGCGCCTGAAAGCGGCTGACCCGCCCTCAGCGGCTTCTGTCTGCCGGCTCCGCTTTGGCCACATTTGCTTGCAGCAGCCCCGGTCGTTCGCTAGATTGTCGGCGGTGTGCCGCCTTAGCTCAGTTGGTTAGAGCGCCAGATTGTGGATCTGGAGGTCCCCCGTTCGAGCCGGGGAGGCGGTACCATTTCCCGATCGCATCCACGCTGACGCAATCCGGCCATCGCCGCCCGCGCTGAATCCGGCATTGACAGGCAAGAACCGGTGTTCTTTGATTGCGGTGTTTCGGCGGGGCTTCAAGGGGAGTGAAAGATGCAGGAAACTGAACTGTCTTTTCTGGAGTCGGTCAATGTCATGTACGACAAGGCCGCGGATCTTTTGGATCTTCCGCCTGGACTGAAAGAAAAGATTCGCGTTTGCAACAGCACCTACGCGGTTCGGTTTGGCGTTCGAATCCGCGGAAGAATTGAAACTTTCACTGGTTACAGATCTGTCCACTCCGAGCATATGGAACCGGTGAAGGGCGGCATCCGCTATTCGGAAGAAGTCAGTATGGACGAGGTGGAAGCCTTGGCGGCGCTGATGACGTTCAAGTGTGCGCTGGTGGAGATACCATTTGGCGGCTCCAAAGGCGGCCTGTGCATCCGGCCCAAAGACTATACGGACAGCGAGCTTGAGCTGATCACGCGCCGTTTTGCCTATGAGCTGGTAAAACGGGATCTGATACACCCCAGCCAAAACGTTCCGGCGCCGGATATGGGCACAGGCGCGCGGGAAATGGCTTGGATCAGTGACCAGTACAGCCGCATGAACACGACCGACATCAATGCGCGCGCCTGCGTCACTGGAAAGCCGCTGAACGCCGGCGGTATTCGGGGCCGGGTGGAAGCGACCGGCCGCGGCGTCCAGTACGCTCTGGAGGAGTTTTTCCGCCATCCCGAGGATGTTGCGTTGGCCAATCTGAGCGGCGGGCTGGAAGGAAAGTCGGTTGTTGTGCAGGGATTGGGCAATGTCGGGTCCCATGCCGCCCGGTTTCTCTCTGAGGAAAGCGGCGCGAAAGTCGTCGGAATCATTGAACGCCAGGGCGCTCTCTACAATCCGGACGGTCTTGATGTGGATGCAGTCTGCGATCACATTGCCGAAACCGGCGCCATTACCGGCTGTGAACAGGGCGCTTTCATCGACGACGGGCCTTCCCTGCTGGAGGCGGATTGCGACATTTTGGTGCCGGCCGCTCTTGAGGGCGTAATCTCGTCCGCCAATGCCGACCGGATCAAGGCGCCGCTGATTATTGAGGCCGCGAATGGGCCGGTGACCGCTCATGCCGATTCTGTGCTCACCAAGAAAGGAACGGTCATCATTCCCGACATGTACGCAAATGCCGGAGGGGTGACGGTTTCGTATTTCGAGTGGGTGAAAAATCTGAGCCATATCCGGTTCGGCAGAATGCAGCGGCGCGAAGAGGAAAGCAGAAATCAGCTGTTGATCGCAGAGCTGAACCGGCTGTTCGAAAAGGCCGATGTGCCGGTGGCTTTTTCAGACAGGTTCCTGCATCGCTACAGCCAAGGGGCCGGCGAGCTCGAACTTGTCCGTTCAGGTCTCGACGACACGATGCGGCTTAGCTACCAGGCCATGAGCGAGGTATGGAAATCCAATCCGAAGGTCACCAATCTCCGCACTGCCGGATATCTTGTCGCCATTGAAAGAGTGGCCTCCAGCTATCAGTCGAAGGGAATCTGACAACGGCGCCGGCGGCGCGGCCTATCGCCGTTCCGGCGAATTCGACCCGATCAATTGAGCCATGGCTTCGGCCAGGATTTTGCCCTCGGCCCGGGGCGTGACGCCGCCAATTCCGACCCGCCGCCCGAACCGCCACCAAAGCCCCGGATTCCACGATCCCGGCATCGGCCGTTCCAGCTGGATCACGAACCCGTTGGATGGCTTGAACGCGAACACGCCCCGTTCAATGCGCTTCACATTTGAAAGCGCGGCAACCAGCGTGCCATCGGTTGTGTAAAGACCTTCACGCGTCAATTCGAGACCGGAGAGGGTGGCGCCGCGCATGCGGTGGGCGACAAAGAACGACAGCGCCGCGGCGACCGCCAGCGAGGCGCCGGCTGCAGCGGATTCGCTTGCGGTGACGGCAACATAGGTCAGGACAGCGCCGAGTGTTAGCAGCGCGCCGACGCCAAAACACCGGCGAATGACCGAAGGCGCGAGCGCGGCGACAATCTTTTGGTTTTGTTCAAGCGCTGCGGCGGACATGCGGTCAGAACCGGACAATACGCGCAATCAGCGGGTGTCGACCCGAAGCGCGTTGATGAATGCCTGCTGCGGGATTTCAACCCGGCCGAACTCCCGCATTTTCCGTTTTCCTTTCTTTTGTTTCTCAAGCAGTTTTCTCTTTCTGGTCACATCGCCGCCATAACATTTTGCGGTGACATCCTTGCGCATGGCCGCAATCGTCTCGCGCGCGATGACCCGGCCGCCGATGGCGGCCTGGATCGGTATCTTGAACAGGTGGCGCGGGATGAGTTCTTTGAGTTTTTCGCACATGGCGCGTCCGCGCGCTTCCGCTTTGTTGCGGTGCACCATAAGCGACAATGCGTCGACCGGTTCTCCGTTGACCATGATCTGCAGTTTGACCAATTGATCGGATTGATAACCGTTGATCGAATAGTCAAACGACGCGTAGCCGCGCGACACCGATTTGAGACGGTCGTAAAAATCAAACACCACCTCATTGAGCGGCAGATCGAACACAACCATCGCTCGGCTGCCGACATACGACAGTTCTTTCTGAATGCCTCTGCGCTCGTGGCAAAGGCCCAGAATGCTGCCCAGATAAGGCTCGGGCGTCAGAATTGTCGCGTCTATTCTCGGCTCTTCGATGTCGCCGATCAGTTCCGCATCGGGAAGATCCGCGGGATTGTATATCTCCCGCACCGAACCGTCCCTGAGATGGACCTTGTAAATCACCGACGGCGCTGTCGTGATGAGATCCAGATCGTATTCGCGCTCAAGCCGTTCGTGCACCACTTCCATATGCAGCAGGCCGAGGAATCCGCAGCGAAAACCGAAACCCAGCGCCGTCGAGGATTCGGGCTCGCTGCTGAAAGACGCATCGTTCAGCGAAACTTTTTCGATCGCCTCGCGCAGGTTTTCAAAATCGGCGTTGTCAGAGGGAAAAAAGCCGCAGAACACAACCGGAAGACTTGGACTCATGCCGGTGACCGCTTCGGCGCAGCCATTCCGTTCGTGTGTGACCGTGTCTCCGACCCGCGTGTCGCGGACACGTTTGATGGAGGCGGTCAAAAACCCGATTTCTCCGGCGCTCAGCTCATCGACAGCTTCCATTTCCGGCCGGAACACGCCGATCCGGTCGACCGGATAAGCGGCATCGGTTGACATCATCCGAATGCGGTCGCCTTTCCGCAGCCTGCCGTCAATGATCCGCACCAAGACAATCACACCGAGAAACGTGTCATACCAGCTGTCAACCAACATGGCCTTGAGCGCCGCCTCCGAATCGCCTTCGGGCGGCGGCAGACGATCGACAATCGCCTGCAGCAGATCTGGGATTCCCGCTCCGGTTTTGGCCGAGACAAACACCGATTCCGAGGCGTCGATTCCAATCACATCTTCGATCTGACGCTTGGCCTCGTCGGTGTCGGCAGCGGGCAGATCGATCTTGTTCAGGACTGGAATGATTTCATGATTGGCATCCAGCGCTTGGTAGACATTCGCCAGGGTCTGCGCTTCCACACCCTGCGAAGCGTCAACGACCAACAGCGAACCCTCCACCGCATGCATCGACCGCGACACCTCGTAGGTGAAGTCGACATGGCCGGGCGTGTCGATCAGGTTCAGGACGTAGTCGCCGCCGTCGGCGGACCGGTAGCCAATCCGGACAGTGTTGGCCTTGATGGTGATTCCCCGCTCGCGTTCGATATCCATCGAATCGAGAAGCTGTTCCTTCATGTCCCGGTCCCGGACAGTCCCGGTCAGCTGCATCAGCCGGTCGGCCAGCGTGCTCTTTCCATGATCAATGTGCGCGACAATGGAAAAATTGCGAATTCGGGAGAGACTGTTCATTTGACCTGAATAGCGGATACAGGCGGTGGCGCCGTTGGATGTGCCAAATTCACGATTTGGCGTCAAATCGCGTTAACAGCGACCGGTCTTTCCAAGCTTTGCCGCCAAGACGCGAATCCTCAACGCCCAATTCGAACCGGCGCCGCGAGGGTGACATCGTCGGTGCGATCAAAGCTGAGTTCAAGCGTGATTTCGCTGCCAACATAGCCAGTGGAAACCAATCCCATGAGCATGACATGGATGCCGCCCGGTTCAAGAGTCAGCGTTTCGCCCGGCCCAATGGGCACCGCGGCCTCGACCGGCCGCATTGACACGACGCCATCTGCCGCCTCGACGCTGGCATGCAGTTCGGTCCGCCGGGCAGAAGGGCTGACCGCGCCGCTGAGCAGGATCTGCCGGTCGCACGTGTTTTCAATGCGAAAATACACCGCCGCGCTCCGTGCCGCTGGAAAGGCAAGACGCGCGACCGGTTCATGGATATTAGGCTGGCACGCGGCGCAGCTCCCGGCGACAGCTGCAGCGCCGGTGAATGCCAGTGCCGCGATCAGTGCGGACAACGGCGTTATATGCGGGAGCTGGATTCTGCCGGTTCCTTTCCAGAAAACGCCAGACTCAGGCCGCCGCTTCAGGGGCTTCGCTCCGGACCCGGACAATCTCTTTCTTGATCTTGAGGGCCTTTGGCGAAAGCGTGGAATCATCCGCCTTTTTGAGGAACGCATCGAGGCCGCCCCGGTGATCCACCGTCCTCAGCGCCGCTGCGGAAACCCGCATGCGGAAGGTGCGGCCGAGAGTTTCAGACATCAGTGACGCCTGGTTAAGATTGGGCAGGAAACGCCGCTTCGTCCTGTTTTTGGCATGGCTGACATTGTTGCCAGTGAGACCGCCTTTGCCTGTGAGTTCACAAATGCGAGACATGACGCTGCTTCCTAGATGTTGCGGGTCAGGGGTGAAGCCAATCGGCCTTGGTGCAAAATCGCTGGTGCTCCCTATGGGAAAGAGATGGTTTCGTCAACCGGCGCCGCCCAATACCCGCGGAACGCAAGTCCCCTTCATCAATCGGGCCCGCCGGCGCTGACCGTTCAAAGCAACTTGCCGACCGACTGCAGCTGTTCGCGCGCCTCCCTGCTGAAGGCCGAGCCGCCGTTGGCCACAATGTCTTCCAAGCGGCGATATGCATTGATCACACCGGGGTCTCTTTCAACCATCTCAACCAGGCGATTGCGAAACCGGGACTTGATCCAGTGGATCTCCTGTCGTTTGCGGGAACGGTCCCATACGCCATTGCCGCGCCGCCAGTCTTCCAGGGTTTTGATCTTTTCCCAAAGCTGTTCCACCGATCCGCGGTTCTGGACCGAAAGCAGAACCGCCGCCGGAAATTCCCTGGGATCGCAGTCCCGCCGCGAGAACAACCGCAGGGCGCCCGCATATTCGGCGCATGTCCGCTCAGCCGACGGAAGCAGCGCGCCGTCAGACTTGGTGACAGCAACCAAGTCTGCCATTTCCATGATTCCGCGTTTCACACCCTGCAGTTCATCGCCAGCGGCGGGAGCGACCAGCAGCACGAAAATGTCGGTGAGTTCAGAGACGATTGTTTCCGACTGCCCGACACCTGTTGTCTCCACAAAAATGACATCGAAGCCCGCCTGTTCGCACAAAAAGACCACTTCCCGCGTGTTCTCAGCGACGCCGCCGAGCACACAATTGGAAGGTGAGGGCCGGATAAAGGCGAGCGGCTCACGCGACAGGTTTTCCATTCGGGTCTTGTCGCCGAGGATTGATCCTCCGGTGCGCGCCGAAGACGGATCGACGGCCAACACCGCAACCCGCATCCCCTGCCGTGTGAGCCGTGTGCCAAGCGTGTCAATCAAGGTGGATTTGCCGACACCAGGCGCTCCGGTGAGTCCGACGCGCGCCGCCTGGCGAATTCCCGACTCTGCAAGTCTAGCGATCAGGGTTTCCGCCTGCCCGCGATGGTCCGGGTTTCGGCTTTCGACCAAAGTGATGGCTCTTGCCAATGAGCGGCGGTCACCGGACTCGAGACCACGGGCCAACAGTTCCATATTGTTCATTCGGCACCCTTAGACCGGCATACGCGAAAACGGCGGAATTGGCATTCGACATAGTCCGCGCGGCATATCTGGGTTTATAGTGCAGAATCGAGCAGGCAAACAAAAAGACACGGACCGTTTCATGGTAAATTCTGCGATTGGGACAGCGGTTTGCATGGCCGCCGCCGCTGTATTGTTGGTTTCGGGTGGCAATCCGGCAGTTTCGGCCGAAGACATCCGTGAACTCAGGGTGAGATATGAAATTCAGGTTCTTGGAGGCAAGATCGGTGAATTGAGATTTGCCGGCGTCACTGACGGCGAATCCTATGCTGCGACAGCCGTTGCGTTCTCGACCGGCCTTGTGAAAGTGTTTGCCGACATCCGCATCGAAGGAAAAATCCGCGGCTGGGTCAGCGAGCAGGGCTGGAGGCCATTTCGTTATCAGGGAACCCGCACCAGAAAAGAGAGAGTTTCGAAAAGGGTCATCAATTTCAAAGACGGCGTCCCCGAAACGATTGAATCCGATCCGCCGCGGCAGCTCGATGATGGGCTGACTCGAGAGGTTTTGGCTTTGACAGTTGATCCGGTAACGATGCTGTATATCGCCTTTCAGCCGACGGCGGCGTCAGAGCTGTGCGACAACGAACACTTCGTGTTTGACGGCGCCCGTATGGCAAGAGTCGCTCTGGAAGAAGCTGTGCTCAAGGAAAACACCGCTGTCTGTGAAGGCAGCTACACGCGGATGTTTGGCTATTCCGCTTCGGAAATGGCCACAGACAACGCTTTGGGCTTCAAGGTCAAATACAGCAGGGATAGGGATGGTGACGATCAGTTCATCCTGCAGTCATTGGAAACCGAAACCAGCTACGGAACCCTGAAAGTCGTCAAACGCTAACGATTTGCTGATGTGCTCCCGGGGGCAGGGCCGCCGGCTTTGATTTACGCGGCCCGCGCTCTTTGGCTGCGCCGCTCGCTCTCTTCTCTCGAAAGCGCCACAGATGTGCGGATTCCGCGGCTTACAAACGCCTTGAGCCCGTCAACAACGCGTTCATTCGGATCGATGCCGGCACAGGTCAACACTTCGCGCCCGTCGCGTGAGCGCGCCCAGCGGGCAATCACTTCAGGTCCGGTTCCATATTTCTTGTGATCAACAATGGCATCGTCAAGGGCGGCAAGAACCACGGCGGCGAACAGTTTTCGCGCACGTGACCCTTGCTCGTGATTGAATGCTGTATCGTCGTATTCGGCCATCTGAAGTCGGTTCCCCCAAACCCATGCGTTATCGGAAAACGACCGCCGAAACCGGATACAGACTACTCCGAATATTCTCAGCGGCGACAATTCTGACGGAACAAATCCACGATAACCCGATCGCGGCAGAATGCCTTCCCAAATTTCTTGCAATGTGCAACAATTAGGCCCGCATTGTCAAGAAACAATAATTGTCGGTTGGTTGGATGCCGAAAATAAACGGAAACGAGATCCGTCCGGGGTATGTTATCGAACACAACGATTGCCTGTGGAACGTGGTCAAGATCGAGCATGTGAAGCCGGGAAAAGGCGGCGCATTCGCCCAGGTTGAGCTGCGCAATCTTCGAAACGGTTCGAAACTGAACGAACGGTTTCGTTCGGCCGACCGGGTCGAGAGGATACGTCTCGAACAAAGAAACCAGCAGTTTCTGTACGAAGAGGGTGAATTGCTGGTGTTCATGGACGGGGAGTCCTTTGAACAGGTGTATCTGAATTCGGATTTGCTCGGCGACCGGAGGCCGTATCTCCAGGAAGGCATGACGGTTGTCGTCGAGTTCTATGGCGAGGAGGCGCTTAGTCTTTCACTGCCGCAGAAAGTCGCCTGCAGAATTGCCGATACCGAACCGGTGGTTCCCGGCCAGACAGCCGCCAACAGCTTCAAGCCGGCGATGCTGGAAAACAGGATTCGCATATTGGTGCCGCCCTTTGTCGGTCCCGGCGACGAGGTGATCGTCAACACCGAGACAGGCGAATACGCGGAACGCGCCTGACCAGAACGGTCCAGCGGATTGAACGCGAAACGGAATTCCAGCCATTCAAAAGACCATGCAGGTGGTCATCAAATGCGCGTAAGTGCGTTCGCGCCGGTCCACGAGGCGCGCTTCGGCCACCGCGGTGCGCCTGCCAAAATGAATGACTGCGCCAATCGCAAGCGCATCTTCGCCTAACGGAAAAGGCCGTGTCAGATTGACCTTGAATTCAAGCGTGGTGAATTGCTGCCCCTTTTCCACCTTTGTCATGACCGCGCAGGCCATTGCGCTGTCGAGCAAGGTGCCGTACCAGCCGCCATGCATCGTGCCCATGGGATTTGTGAATTCCGGACTGGCCGTGCCCTTGAACATCACCCGGCCTTCCTCAACTTCGACGATGCGGTAGGCGAGCAGCCCGGAAATCGGCGGATGCGGCATCCGCCCCTCCTTCATGCCGCGCAGGAAATCCAGGCCTGACACAGCAAGGCGCTCTTCCAGCGCAGCAATCCCAAAGGAAATGTCGTTGAAAGTGTTTTCTGCCAAGCTACTCGTCTCCAGCCGGGACCGTCGGCACCGATGTCTCGCGGATGCCTCAGCTATATTGCACCCCGCCGCAAGTGAATTCGGCTTTGTCCGGTTCGCCCCCAACAGGAATTCACTGTCGGTTTTGCCTTCGGCGGCTGAGCGAACAGAAGCTTGCAAATGAGCGTCGGGAAGAGCGTGCGGCGATGATCGGCAACAGTCCGAATTTCAATCTTGCTTCGAAAGCGATGCGCCGTGTCGGGCGCATTCTGCTGCGCGATTTCACCGAAGTCCGGCAGCTGCAGGCGTCCGTCAAAGGAACAAGGGAATTCACCGAGCGCGCCTGGCAAGCCGCCGAGTCGACGCTGCTCGAAGAATTGAAGGAGACCAGACCGTATTACGGATATCGATGCCAAAAACTTGGTTCGGAACCGGGACAGGATCCGACGCGCCAATGGGTGATCAATGCCATGGACGGCGCTGCGAATTTTTCCCGCGGGCTGCCGCGGTGGGCACTGTCAGTTGCCTTGGCGCACAAGAGCCGGACTGTGTTGTCGCTGATATACGACGCCTTGGAAAACGAGATGTTTGCGGCCGAGAAGGGTGTTGGCAGCTGGCTGAACGGAACCCGTATCCGCACATCGAAAAAGGCGCGGCTCTCGGAATTTGTGGCCGCAACAGAACTTGCGGGCGACAGAAAGGAATTGGGAGACCAGGTTTCGATCTTTGAACGCGTGGCGAAGTCGGTGGGAAATGTGAGGCTGTTGGGAGCGGTTTCGCTGGACCTTGCCAGCGTGAGCTGCGGCCGCCTCGACGCCTATTGGAACACCGGACTGACGCCTTCTGACCTGCCGGCGGCGGCGCATTTGGTCGCCGAGGCCGGCGGGCTGGTCGAAACAATTGACAGCAGCTCAGGACGCCAGCGCGGACTCATTGCCGCCGGCAACACCGGATTCGCGCCGTTTGCCCTTCTGCTGCGCGGCGATGCGGCCGCCGGCGCCTCGGCTACTCCAGGCGGAGAACCGCGCGGCCGGCAGCCATTGGACCGCCGCTGATCCGATCGAAACGGAGATAGGCGATTCCTTTTCCGCCGGCCTGGCTATAGAGAATGCCAACTTTGCGTCCATTGTCGGTGATTTCTGTCCCCACCGGCGCGGCCCCTTCAACCGCGACCGTCGCCAGACGCCGGCGCAGTTCCGCTTTGTGTTTCATGCGCGCCGTGACCTCCTGTCCGACGAAACAGCCCTTGCGGAAATCAACGCCGTTCAGCCGCTCAAAACCGGCTTCAAGAATGAAAGTTTTCTCAGGGATGAGCTCAATTCCGGTTTCCGGGACACAGTGCGAGACGCGTAGTCTGTCCCACGTATTCGATTGGTCCGTCCTGAAACCATCTCCGTAGGCGCGCCAGCCGAGAACCGGGTGACGGGGGTCCGCATATGCGCCATGTGGCCGCCCGGACATGCCGCTGGCGACCTGAATATCTGTCAGCCGCAATTCGACGGCGGAGCGGAGCCTGTACAGCGACAGCCGCTGGATCAGTCCGGATGCGGCATGGGCTGCGACATCAATCAGGATCGCACCGTCTTTTGCTGCCATAAAAAAATCGAACAGATACTTGCCCTGCGGCGTCAGCAGGGCGGAGTAGGCCAGGCCATCGGATAATTTTTCGACATCGTTGGTGACCAATCCCTGCAGGAACGCGCGGGCCTCGGGACCGGAAACCTCGACAACGGCTCTGGCGTGATCCGCACTGACCATTTCCTGTCCTTTCCCGGGTTCCGGCGAAGCCGCCGCAGATATTCCTGACCCGCAAGACTGCCCGGTCAGGGTAAAACTCCAATAGCACGGACTTGCGGCATACAGACAGTGCGCACATAAATCTTGTTGAAACTTGACCTCATTTGCCCAAAAAGACCCGCAGACTGCCGCCGGAACATCAAGACGGACAGCCGCACGATGCGGACAGGCAGGACAACCGCAGCGAAACCGGGACGGGATCCGTTATGGCAGGCCATTCCAAATGGGCGAATATTCAGCACCGCAAAGGCCGGCAGGATGCGGCCCGCTCAAAACTGTTTGCCAAGCTGGCGCGCGAGGTGACCGTTGCGGCAAAGCTCGGCGATCTGGATCCTGACAAGAATCCGCGGCTTCGGCTGGCGGTGCGCGAAGCGAAATCCTCTTCCGTGCCGAAAGATGTGATCGACAGAGCCATCTCAAAAGCGGCCGGGCCGGATGCGGACCAGCTCATGGAAGTGCGCTATGAGGGTTACGGGCCTGCGGGAGTGGCGGTGATTGTCGAGGCCATGACCGATAACAAAAACCGGACGGCCTCAGCGGTCCGGTCGATTTTTGGCAAATCCGGCGGCAATCTCGCGGAAACGGGCGCTGTCAGCTACATGTTTGACCGTGTCGGTGAGATTCTCTTCGCGCCTGAGACCATTGGCGCGGACGAGTTGTTTGACGCTGCTCTTGGGGCTGGCGCCGATGACATCGAATCCACCGATGACGGTCACGCGATCTACACCGACGACAAAGAACTGGCATCTGTCGCCTCGGCTCTGGAAGTCTCGGTGGGCGAACCGCTGTCGGCCAAGATGATCTGGAAGCCGACGACAACCGCGGAACTGGACGCCGACAATGCCAGAAAAGTCATAAAACTCATTGAATCTCTTGAAAACGAAGATGACGTCCAGAACGTGACGGCGAATTTCGAAATTCCCGACGAATTGGTGCATGAGCTTGCGGCGCAGTAAACGATTGGCACAGCCGGCGTCCTTGTATTGAGCACTGGTCGGTTCGCCGGCGACAGCAATGCGATTCCGCGCCAGCCGAACTGTCATTGGAATTGGCTGGATGGTCGCCGCCGGCCTGAACTTTGTCGCGGTCACGGCCATAGTGAAATTCATCGGTCCGGGCATGCCGCCGACACAGGCAGCGTTCCTCCGATATCTGCTCGGACTGGTCTTCGTGCTGCCGATGCTCGTGCCGATGATGCGGGCCGGCCTGGACAGGCGATCCATGGTTTTGTTCGGATGGCGGGGCCTCGTGCATGCCGGGGGAGTTATCCTGTGGTTTTTCGCCATGACCAAAATCGCGATCGCCGAGGTCACCGCCATGAACTATCTGGCGCCGGTCTATGTGACGATCGGCGCGGTTATATTTCTTGGTGAAAAACTGGCATACCGGCGGATCCTGGCAGTCATTGCCGCCTTGGCCGGAGCCCTGATCATTCTGCGTCCAGGGATCAGGGAAGTTTCGCAGGGCCATTTGGCGATGCTTGCCGCGGCGGTGTTCTTTGCCGCTTCATATCTTCTGGCGAAACGGCTCACCGACAGCATGGACGCTTCGGTGATCGTCGGAATGCTTTCGCTCACCGTTCCCGTGGCCTTGCTCCCCTTTGCCTTGGCGGTCTGGGTTCCGCCAACCCCTGAACAGCTGTTGCTGCTGTTCCTGGTCGCGTTTTTTGCCACCGTTGGCCATTATGCGATGACGCTCGCCTTTCGCAACGCCCCGGTGTCAACGACGCAGCCGGCTTTGTTTCTGCAGCTCGTTTGGGCGTCATTGCTGGGGACACTGGTTTTTGGCGAGCCAACCGATGTCTGGGTGGTGACAGGCGGAACGGTGATCGTTGTCAGCGTCTCATTTATCGCCTGGCGGGAGGCAGTCGTGGCCTTGAGGAGGTCAAGGGCTGGTTCCTGAACTTTGCGCAGGAACCGGAGCGTGCCGCAATTCGGTGTGGGCGGTGTGCCAAGCGCCCGCCGGTGCCAGGAATGATTCCTCACTTTCCAGTGTGAGCGCCGAGCTTGGCGGGCATGGTTCCGACACAGGGTGCAGAATGCGGAATTGGCGAGAATCGCCGGTCAGATCCTGTCAGGATTTCAGCGCGCGTCTGCTGACCGACCGTTCGACCCAAAAAACGTAAGCTGATGTCGCCAGACACAGCAGCACGCAGGCGAACATGATCAGGACAAGTGGCATTGTGGTGGTTTCCTCGGACAGCAGCGAACCTGCGAGAGCGGCGACACAGGCGCCGAAGCCAATCCCAATCGCGCCGCCAACCCCGGAAGCGGTTCCCGCGAGATGTGGACGGACTGACAGGCTGCCCGCGATCGCATTGGGTAAAATAATGCCATTTCCGATGCCCATGATGATGGTGAATCCAAAAAACCCCATGGGATGACGAATCTCCATTAACTGCGACACCAGGGCTCCGGAAGGGCTGGCGATCATGACCACGATGCCAATCAGAATCATCCGGTTGATCCCGAGTTTGACCGACCAGCGGCCGGAGACGAAATTTCCGCCCATGTATCCCAGCGCCGTGAGACCGAAAAAGAAGCCGAGACTTGTAGGCGTCAATCCAAAATATGCGATTCCCACAATCGGAGCTCCGCCGAGATAGGCGCAGAAGACGCCGGTCGCGAAACCCTGTATGGCAACATAGCCCCAGAACCGCCGCGATCTGAACAGTTCGGGGTAGTCGCGAAACTGCTGCGAAAGGCCGGAAGTGCGCGACAACGCGGTCTCGCCCAGATCGAAATAAACGAATGACAGGATGATCAGTCCGATCAGCGAAAGGAAGCCAAAACTCGCCTTCCAGCCAAAGGCCTCATCGAGAACGCCTCCAATCACCGGAGCGAACATCGGCACCACAGCCATTCCCATTGTGACATAACCGATCATTGATGCGGCTTCGCTTTGCGGCACCATGTCGCGGATGACGGCGCGTGAAAGGACCACGCCAGCCACAATCACCGCCTGCGCCATTCGAAATGCAAGGAATACCTCCACCGTGGGCGACAGCAGACATCCGAGGGTGGCAGCCAGGAACAGGACAATGCAGCAGATCATGACCGGTCTTCTTCCGTAGCGGTCGGACAGCGGACCCATAAAGATGTGAAGGACTCCGTTGGCAAACAGATAGGCGGCCACCGACAGTTGCATCACCTGGTAGCTGGTTTCGAAATACGCCGCCATGTTCGGAAGCGAAGGCAGGAGCAGCGTGATTGACAGCGCGCCGACGCTTGTGACCAGAATGAGGGTAACGATATGCGGCGGTGTCGTGCGGTCAAAAAAACGGGCGGCCGGCAACATACGATTTGGCTCAGACTGATTCGGGCGATTCTATCTTTTACGAATATCGCTTCCTTTGCACAGGGTGTCGGCAGCAGATATGGTCGCCGGCGGATGACTGTTGTGAACACCGCGTGAGGTCATGGAGCACATATCCAGTGAACTGAGAAAACGCCGCGCGGAGGCGCGGCTCGGAGGGGGCCAGCGGCGCATCGAAAGCCAGCACAAGCGGGGGAAGCTCACCGCCCGTGAACGCGTGGAACTGTTGTTGGACGAAGACTCCTTCGAGGAGTTTGACATGTTTGTAACTCACCGCTGCACCGATTTCGGCATGCAGGAGAAAAAAAACCCGGGCGATGGTGTGGTGACTGGCTGGGGCACAATCAACGGCAGGCAGGTCTACCTTTTTAGCCAGGACTTCACGGTTTTTGGCGGTTCCCTGTCTGAAACCCACGCGCAGAAAATCTGCAAAATCATGGATATGGCGGTGCAGAACGGAGCGCCGGTGATCGGGCTCAACGATTCCGGCGGCGCCCGCATTCAGGAAGGTGTCGCGTCGCTTGCCGGGTATGCGGAAGTTTTCCAGCGCAACATTCTCGCATCGGGCGTTGTGCCGCAGATCAGCGTGATTATGGGCCCGTGCGCCGGCGGCGCTGTTTACTCACCGGCAATGACGGATTTCATTTTCATGGTGCGCGACAGTTCCTACATGTTTGTGACCGGCCCGGATGTCGTGAAAACCGTGACCAATGAGATCATTTCAGCGGAGGAGCTGGGCGGGTCCAAAACCCACACTTCAAAATCCTCGGTGGCTGACGGCGCATTTGAAAACGATGTGGAGACACTGGCGGAAGTGCGGCGGCTGGTGGACTTTCTGCCGCTGAGCGCCCGGGAAAAACCGCCGGTCCGCCCGTTTTTTGACGATCCGAATCGGCTGGAAATGTCGCTGGACACGCTTGTTCCCGAGAATCCGAATATCCCGTACGACATCAAGGAACTGATCGCCAAACTGGCTGACGAAGGCGACGTATTTGAAATCCAGCCGGACTTCGCAGGCAATATTGTCACCGCGTTTGTCCGCCTGGAAGGATCGACGGTCGGGGTTGTTGCCAACCAGCCGATGGTGCTTGCAGGCTGCCTCGACATCGACAGTTCGCGAAAGGCGGCCCGGTTCGTGCGGTTCTGCGACGCATTTGAGATCCCCATCGTCACTCTCGTCGATGTTCCGGGATTCCTGCCCGGAACGGCGCAGGAATATGGCGGTATCATCAAACACGGCGCGAAACTCCTATTCGCCTTCGGTGAAGCGACCGTCCCGAAAGTGACGGTGATCACCCGCAAAGCCTATGGCGGAGCCTATGACGTCATGGCGTCAAAACATCTGCGCGGAGACATAAACTATGCTTGGCCGAGCGCGCAGATCGCGGTCATGGGCGCCAAAGGCGCTGTCGAAATCCTTTACCGCACCGATTTGGACAACGCCGATCTTGTTGCCGCCCGCACCGCCGAATACGAGGCCCGGTTCGCCAATCCGTTCACAGCTGCGGAACGCGGATTCATCGATGAAGTGATTGTGCCGCATTCAACCCGCAAACGGGTTTGCCGCGCTTTGGCGTCGCTGCGGACAAAAAAACTGTCGAACCCGCCCAAAAAACACGACAACATTCCGCTCTAATCTTCGCCGCGCCCGGTGTAATTTCTTGCTCAATTGAAATTCCGGGTGTATGGTCAGGCTCCGGCGAGTGCGCAAAAAACTGCCGGAATCGATGCAGGAATCGTAATAGTTTGGAGAAACTGTGATGCGTTTGACGGTAATTGCCGCATTGGCGGCAGCCGCGTTTACCCTCACTGCCTGTGACGAAAAAGTCGTCCAGAACACGGCAATCGGCGGTGCGGCAGGAGCTCTTGCGGGTGAGGTCATTTGGAGCAAACCTGTCGAGGGAGCGCTCATCGGCGGTGCCATTGGCGCGGCGACCGCGATCGAATAGGTGACGCGTAGGCGCGCTGCCTATCGAACCAAACACCGGCTGGCCAGGGCGTCTTTTTAAGCCGCACACGCCTTGACCAACTCTCCGCGGCGGGCCATTGCCGGAGGCGGAGAGTCATTAATATCAAGAAACAACAGCCCTGATCGGCGTCAGCGGGTCAAGTCTGGATTCCGTTGCCAGCTGCAGGATTTGGGCCGCTTCGGCTTCATCCGCCAGTCTCGGTCCCCAACTGCCGCAATTGATGCGATTCCCGGCTCATACGGTCACAGGAAGCTGATCGGCAACAGGCGGTTCCCGGGCCTTTGTGCCGCAAACCCATCTTTGGCACGCAGACCGCATGACGCCGGCTTCGGGAAAACCGAAGGCGCCGGACCGCACCATTCCAGTCAATGGCTGAAAACTTCTTCACAGGCCACGCGGAATTCCCAAGAAAGAGACAATGGAAACAGGCCATTCGGCACCGGTTGAAGCAAAGGCGACATCGCCCGTCGCGGTCGGGACCGGTGCCGTTCGCTTCATTGAGGACTGGACCTGAGCGCGGTGATGTCTTCAATTGCATGCAGGACATGCGCTCGCAGCCTGAAAGGACCGAGGCTGGGGTCGTTGCCGGCGGCTTGCCGGGTTCGGTGCATGTTGCGCGGAACATCCGGCGTTGCCCGCCCTTCAGCCAAATCCGGGGGTTTCCCCGAATGAGCGAAAACAAATGGAGAATCATCACCCGCGCGTGCGGCATTTGGCCGGATTGAAGGCGCGCCGCATCCGGATGCGCAAATGGCTGCGGGACTTCGAACGCCTCTTTCAGCAATTCGCCGCTCCCGTGTGCCGACTGCGCAGAAGTCAAATGCGCGCCTGCCCCCTTTACAATGGGAGCAAAAATTGAATGAACACCGGGGTGTTTCGTAAAGAGTGGCAGTAAGGGCGGGCCGTGTTTCGAAAAATCCTGATCGCAAACAGAGGCGAAATCGCGTGCCGAGTGATGAAGACCGCGCGGCGGATGGGCATCGGCACCGTTGCGGTTTGCTCGGACGCGGACCGCGGCGCATTGCATGTGCGCCAGAGCGATGAAGCGGTGCATATCGGCCCGGCCCAGGCGACCCGGTCCTATCTTTCAATTCCTGCGATCATTGACGCGGTGCGCCAGACCGGTGCGGAAGCCGTGCATCCGGGATACGGGTTCCTGTCCGAAAACAAGGCGTTCGCCTCAGCCCTTGCCGCGGAGTCCGTCGCGTTCGTCGGACCGCCGACCGCAGCCATTGAGGCGATGGGCGACAAAATCGAGTCCAAGAGAATTGCATCTTCAGCCGGTGTGTCGACAGTGCCTGGCCATGCCGGCCTGGTCGATTCTGACGAAGAAGCCGTCAGCATCGCCCGCGAAATCGGATATCCGGTGATGATCAAGGCGTCGGCGGGGGGCGGCGGCAAAGGCATGCGCATTGCATGGAACGACGACGAGGCGCGGCAAGGGTTCCGGTCCTCCAAAAACGAGGCGGCGAACGCATTCGGCGACGACCGCATTTTCATCGAGAAATTCATCACCGGTCCGCGCCATATCGAAATCCAGCTGCTGGCCGACAAACACGGCAACTCCGTCTATCTCAACGAGCGCGAATGCTCGATCCAGCGTCGCAACCAAAAGGTGATTGAGGAGGCGCCTTCGCCGTTCCTTGATGAATCCACCCGGTGCGCGATGGGCAGGCAAGCGCTCCAGCTGGCGCGGGCGGTGGGATATCACTCAGCGGGAACAGTCGAGTTTATTGTCGATTCCAAGCGAAATTTCTACTTCCTCGAAATGAACACGCGCCTGCAGGTGGAACATCCTGTCACCGAACTCATCACCGGCATCGATCTGGTTGAGGAAATGCTGCGCATCGCCGCCGGCGAACCTCTGTCGATAACGCAGGAGGATGTCCGCATTGACGGCTGGGCGATGGAATCGCGAATCTATGCCGAAGAGCCGCTTCGCGGTTTTCTCCCCTCCAGCGGCCGCCTGACCCGTTACCGGCCGCCGCAGGAAGTGTCGACCGGCGCCAGAGCGGTCAGGAATGACACCGGGGTGTTTGAAGGCGGCGAGATCAGCGTTCATTACGATCCAATGATCGCGAAACTCTGCACCTGGTCCGGGTCGCGGGAGGACACGATCGAGGCCATGAGAGATGCGCTGGACAGTTTTGAACTCGAGGGGATCAGCTGCAATATACCGTTTCTTTCCGCGGTCATGGATCGCCCCAGATTTGTTGCCGGCGAAACAACCACGGCTTTCATAGACGAGGAGTTTCCACAGGGATTCACCGGCGCGCGGCACTCGGAGGACACGCTGCGGCGGCTGGCGGCGGCGGCTGCGGTCATGCACCGTTTCTCGGAAATCCGAAATGCCCGCATTTCCGGCCGCATGTCGCACCACGGCCGCCGGGTCGGCGTTGATTGGGTCGTTGTTCTTGAAGACCGGAAATATGCGCTCCGCATTGAAGCGAGCCGGGATTCCTCGGATGTGACATTTGAGGACGGAACCAGGTGGCGTGTGGCATCCGGCTGGACACCGGGCACACCGCTGGCCCGTCTTGATGTCGGGGGCAGGCAGCTGGCTGTGAAAACGGAGTCTGTGCCCGGCGGCTTTCAGTTCCGTTACCGCGGCGCGGTATTGGACATTCGCATTTGGACCCCCCGCCAGGCCGAGCTTGTGACCCGCATGCCGAGGAAAACCGTGGCGGAGACCTCGCGGCAGCTGCTGTGCCCGATGCCTGGTCTCGTTGTGTCCATCGACGTCGCAGTGGGCGACACGGTCGAAGCCGGCCAGCGTCTCTGCACCATGGAAGCGATGAAGATGGAGAATGTCCTGAAGGCGGAGCGCAAAGCCCGTGTCAGGAAGATTGTGCCGAAGCCAGGTGACACGCTGGCTGTCGACGATGTGATCATGGAGTTCGGATAACCGGCCGGCGACGAATTCAGTTGGTCTGAATCTCCCGCTGCCTGAGCGGCATTTTGTCAATTGCCCGGCTGATCTCGCGCACCGACCAGGGAATCGGTTTTCTCAGCTTGACGCCGCCATCCTTGCCGATGACGAGCACGACAAAGCCCCGCGGGCGCAGTTGCCGGCGCAGGTGGGAATCCGCTGAGGGGTCGGTGTCGGTCAGCACGATGATATCGCGTTCCAGCAATTCGCCGGGACGGAGCAGCAGCAGCTCCGTCTGTTCGGAGAAACGCGGATCGTTCGGCGAATCGGAAAACACGACGATGAGACGATTGAGCCAGCGATAGCCGTCAAGCGCGAGAGACTGGTACTCCGGTTCGGTCAAATCGAGTATCTGGAGACTCTCGGTGTTGTCTTCAGACCAGGCCGCTTTCGAGACCGCGATCGGCCACAGTAGATAGAGCAGGACGAATCCAAGTCGACGCATCGCTTAGCCTTGCGCATTCCGGTTATCGGCGCATTAGAATTCAGATGCGAAGATTCTGCAACAATTTCTGAACAGAACCGCACAGCGCCGGTTTTCCGGAAAGCCGCCGAATTGGATACCGGGCATTTCAACAGTTAGTGTGGCGCCGCGATTCGAGACCAATGGGAAGCGGCGGGAAATGTCCGGAAAACTTGAGGAATGGCGCGCGCTGGCCAGCAAAGAGAGCGGCGGCAGACCCGTTGAAGATCTCATCTGGTCAACGATCGAAGGCATAGATGTGAAGCCGCTTTACACCTCGGCGGACATTGGCGCGCCATCCTCCGACGAGGAATTGCCCGGTCTCGAACCGTTCACCCGCGGTCCGCGGGCGACAATGTACACCGGCCGGCCGTGGACAATTCGGCAATATGCGGGATTTTCCACGGCTGAAGAGTCAAATGAGTTTTACCGGCAGGCGCTGGCCGCCGGCCAACAGGGCGTGTCGGTCGCTTTCGATCTGGCGACGCACCGGGGCTACGACAGCGACCATCCGAGGGTTGAAGGAGACGTCGGCAAGGCCGGCGTCGCCATCGATTCCGTTGACGATATGAAAATCCTTTTTGACGGCATCCCGCTCGACCGCGTGTCGGTTTCGATGACGATGAACGGCGCTGTGATTCCGACGCTTGCCAGTTTCATCGTTGCCGGCGAGGAACAAGGCGTTTCCCGCGACAGGCTGTCGGGCACAATACAAAACGATATCCTGAAAGAGTTCATGGTGCGGAACACGTATGTCTATCCGCCGGAGCCTTCGATGCGGATTGTCGGTGACATCATCGAATACACCTGCGCCGAAATGCCGAAATTCAATTCCATTTCGATTTCCGGCTACCATATGCAGGAAGCCGGCGCGAACTTAGTGCAGGAGCTTGCCTACACGCTTGCGGACGGGCGTGAATATGTGCGCTCGGCCATCGCGCGCGGCATGGATGTCGACGCTTTCGCCGGCCGATTGTCGTTTTTCTTCGCAATCGGCATGAATTTCTTCATGGAAGCCGCAAAACTCAGGGCGGCGCGGCTGCTCTGGAGCCGGATTATGTCCGAATTCGATCCGAAGACACCGCGCTCCAAAATGCTGCGGACGCACTGCCAGACCAGCGGCGTGAGCCTGCAGGCGCAGGATCCGTACAACAACATCGTCCGCACCGCGTTCGAAGCGATGGCTGCGGTGCTTGGCGGGACGCAGTCGCTGCACACAAACGCGTTTGACGAAGCCCTTGCCCTGCCGACAGCGTTTTCCGCGCGCATCGCCCGCAACACGCAGCTCATTCTCCAGGAGGAAACCGGTGTGACCAAGACGGTCGATCCGCTTGCCGGTTCCTATTATGTGGAAAAACTGACGGCAGAGCTTGCCGACAAAGCCTGGCGGCTGATCGAGGAAATTGACGAACTCGGCGGTATGACCAATGCCGTCATGTCCGGCCTTCCAAAACTGCGGATTGAAGAGACCGCGGCGCGGCGCCAGGCGATGATAGACCGCGGGGAAGAGGCGATCATCGGTGTTAACAAATACCCGCCTCCTGTGGAGGAACCGGTTGAAATCAGGCAGATAGAAAACCGGAAGGTGCGGGAGCTGCAGGTGAACCGGATCAATGAGGTGCGGCAATCGCGCGATGAGAAATGCTGCCTTGGCGCCTTGGATGAGATCGAACGGCGGTGCCGCGAAGGCGGCAATCTGCTTGAAGCGGCGGTTGTCGCGGCCCGCGCCAGAGCCACTGTGGGTGAAATCTCCTCCGCAATGGAAAACGTGTTTGGCCGCCATTTTGCAAGCGCGCCCGCGCTTTCGGGTGTTTACGGGGCCGCCTATGCCAACGACCCTTCTTTCAGCGCAATCCAAAGGGACATTGAAGAGTTTGTGGCGCAGGAGGGGCGCCGTCCGAGAATGCTGGTCGCGAAGATGGGACAGGACGGGCATGACAGAGGCGCCAAGGTGATCGCGACCGCGTTCGCTGACATTGGCTTTGATGTTGATATCGGTCCGCTTTTCCAGACCCCGGTAGAGACCGCCCGCGATGCGGTTGACAATGATGTGCATGTCGTTGGCGTCAGCTCACAGACCGCTTCTCACACCACACTGGTGCCGATCCTCATGGAGTCGCTGCGAAAAGCGGGCGCCGAAAACGTGATTGTTGTCTGCGGCGGCGTGATCCCGCCGCAGGATCATGCCCTCCTGAAGCAGGCGGGTGTCAGCGCTCTGTTCGGGCCGGGAACAAACATTCCCGAAGCCGCCCGGTCTGTCATGCGGCTGATCCGGGACCGGCGGGCAACTGAAGGCTGACCGCCGGGCCAGAGGAGAATCGCCGCGACCGCGCCAGGCAACGCCCGGAATCCAACGATATCGGTGAGAGCGGTCACGAACACACCTGATGCCAGCGCCTCGTCTATGCCGATTCTGCCGCATCCGGTGGGGATGAATATGCCGGCAAGTCCGCTGTGGGCATGGCGACGATCATGGCAAGCCCCATGACGCCGCCAAGCATCGGCAAGCTGAACCGGATCAGCCCGTCTGCGCCTGCGATGACGGCAGACAAAGCCCCGTTTACCAGCCCGACAAGGGTCTCACGGCGGATCGGCGAAAGCCGTTGGAACAGGTAAGTTCGCGCGTCGCCGGCGCCGGGCCAGAACCGCTTGCCGCTGTTCGGCTTCGAGAGTCTCAATGAGATCGACGGCGTCATCCGAATCCCGTTCCCAGCCGGTCCTTTCCGGCCGTTCGGAGGGAAGCTGCGCGGCGATTTCCGTCTGCACCCTCTCATCGAGTTCAAAAGGCGCATCGCTGTCAGGTGCTTTGCCCCCAAGTGCGGCCGCCTCATGCCGCGGTTCGGGTCCGGGCAGGCCGTCAGCGCCGGCTTCGTGCAGCGGATCCGACAGGCTGACCAATCGAGAACGGTCTTTCGCGTCGACCGCGGACTGAACCGCGGGCACAGGATTCCGGGCGAACGGATTTCTGTCAGCGGGCACTACATGCGATTGCATTCTGCCGCCCCTTTTGCTGCGGGAAGATGCGATTATTGATATCGAAAATGTCTGAACTGCGGCATAGGGTCGATCAGACAACCCGGCCCGCATCCCCGAAAGTGCCGGGAGGTGAAGCGGAGCAACCAAATTGGCTGAACGGCGTCTATTGCTTGGGCAGACTCTGGCGATGGCTGCGGATCCGTTCGCGGAACCGCCGGAAACAGCGGCAAAACACGAACGGCGGGGCGCGCTGGTCATCCAGGATGGCCGAATCGCCGAAGTCGGAACCGCCGAGAGACTGCTGTCGCGATACCCGGCCATACCCCGGCATGATTATGGCGATGACCTGATTCTGGCCGGATTCATCGACCCGCATGCGCATTATCCCCAAACCGCGATCATCGCGAGCTGGGGCAGGCGGCTTATGGATTGGCTGAACACCTACACATTTCCGGAAGAGGCCCGCTTCGGCGACCGCGCCTACGCCTCAGAAATCGCCGGATTCTACCTCGACAGGCTGCTGGCGAACGGGACCACAACGGTCTGTTCATTCTGCACAACGCATCCGGAAAGCGTGGAATCCCTGTTTGCCGAAGCGGAACACCGCGGCATGCGGGTCCTGGCGGGCAAGACCTGCATGGACCGGAATGCGCCGTCATTCCTGTGTGACAGCGCCGCCAGGGCCTATGATGAATCGAAGGAGCTGATCCAGAAGTGGCACGGACGGGCGCGGCTTTCCTATGTGATCACGCCTAGATTTGTGCCGACATCGACCGCGGAGCAGCTCGCCGCGCTGGGGGCTTTGTGGAATGAATACCCGCAATGCCTGATGCAGACCCACATCGCGGAACAGGCGGAAGAGATTGAACTGGCACAGCGGCTGTTTCCCGAGGCCGCAGACTATCTCGACATCTACGACCGGTTTGGACTCGTTGGCGAACGCGGCCTTTACGGCCACGCGATCCATTTGACAGAGCGGGAAAGCGGCCGCCTGCTTGAAGCGGGCGGCGCCCTTATTCACTGCCCGACTTCAAATCTCTTTATCGGTTCGGGTCTGTTTGCGGCAATGCGCCGCAAATCGGAAGGGCACGCGGTCGGGCTGGCAACCGACACCGGCGGCGGCTCTTCGTTTTCAATGCTGCGCACCATGGCCGCCGCGTATGAGATCAGTCAGCTCAAACGGTCGCCCCTGCATCCGGCCCAGCTGATCTGGCTGGCAACCGCCGGCAACGCCGAACTCCTGCATATGCGATCGAGCGTCGGCAACCTCGAACCCGGCCTTGAGGCCGACATGACTGTGCTCAATCTCCGTTCCACCGAGGCTATTGAGCTGCGGGCGGAGCGCGCCGCCGACCTTTGGGAAGAGATTTTTCCAACGATCATGATGGGAGACGAAAGGGCGGTGCGTTCTGTCTGGACAGGCGGCCGTGAGATGCTGAGACGGCAATAAACTCCCGTCCCGGTTCCGTCACTTGGTGCCGAACATCCGATCGCCCGCATCCCCAAGACCGGGAAGGATGAAACCTTTCTCATTGAGCCGGTCGTCAAGCGCGGCTGTGATGACCGGAACGTCGGGATGCGCCCGCAGCATCTGTTCGACACCCTCAGGCGCGGCCAGGAGGCAAAGAAATCGGATGTTTGTGGCGCCGGCCTCCTTAAGCCGGCTCACCGCCGCGACCACAGAATTGCCGGTCGCAAGCATTGGATCGAGCGCAATGACAAGGCGGTCCTCAAGCTCGGTCGGCACCTTGAAATAATATTCGACCGCCTGCAGCGTTTCTTCGTTTCTGAACAGTCCGATATAGCCGACGCGCGCCGACGGTACCAGTTCCAGAACGCCGTCGAGCAATCCGTTTCCTGCCCGCAGAATGGAAATCAGCGCGAGCTTTTTCCCCGTCAGCGCCGGCGCATCCATTGCCATCAGCGGTGTCTCGATCCGGCGCGGCGCCACGCGCAGATCCCGTGTGACCTCGTAAGCCAACAACATGCTGATTTCGCGCAGCAGCTGGCGAAACACCGCCGTGGAGGTTTCATTGCGGCGCATCAGCGTCAGCTTGTGCTGAATCAGCGGGTGTTCAACGACAGTCAGGTGCTGCTGCATGTCTCTCAGATCCTTTGGCCGCTTCGGCCTCAATTGCGCCCTGCGCAGCCGGTGTTCGTTCGGTCGCTGTCAGCGCCGGCGCCGCAGCGTTTCAATTCCGCACTGGGTACCCCAGTGTTTTCAAAGCCGATTCGATTTCGCCGATGACCGCCGGATCGTCAATCGTCGGCGGCAGATTGAACTCGGAGCCATCGGCGATCTTGGCCATGGCGGCGCGGAGGATTTTGCCCGATCGGGTCTTCGGCAGCCGGTCGACCACAACCGCCTGACGGAACGCGGCGACCGGTCCTATGCTCTGGCGCACCAGGTCGACGCATTCTGCAATCACTTCCGAATGGGAGGCCGAAGCGCCGGCGTTCAGACACAGGAATGCCAATGGCAGCTGCCCTTTCAGCGAATCGTGAATGCCGACGACGGCGCACTCCGCGACTTCCGGATGGTTCGCCAGAACTTCTTCCAAGGCGCCGGTTGACAAACGGTAGCCTGCCACATTGATGACATCGTCGGTTCGCGCCATGATGTAGAGATAGTCGTCTTCATCCATGTAACCCGCGTCGCCGGTCGAGTAGTGCCCGGGAAAATCAGCGAGATAGCTTTCCTCGAAACGGTCATCGGCCTCCCAAAGCGTAGACAGGTTGCCCGGAGGCAGCGGCAGCTTCACGGCAATTGATCCCAGCTCGCCGCGCGGCGCTTCGTTGCCCGCATCGTCAAGAACCCGAATGTCATACCCCGGCATTGCCTTTGTCGGCGATCCGGGCTTGACCGGAAGCTGCTCAATGCCGACCGGATTCGCCGCGATCGCCCAGCCGGTTTCGGTCTGCCACCAATGGTCAATGACCGGCACCTTCAAATGCCGCTCCGCCCAGGAAATGGTGTCGGGATCGGCTCTCTCGCCGGCAAGAAACAGGGTCCGGAAGCTTCCGAGATCATATTTTCCCGGCAGTTCGCCCTGCGGATCCTCGCGCTTGATGGCCCGGAACGCGGTCGGCGCGGTGAACAGCGCCTTCACGCCATACTCCGCAAGCACTCTCCAGAACGCCCCGGCGTCGGGCGTGCCCACGGGCTTTCCTTCGTACATCACCGTCGGATTGGCGGTCAAAAGCGGGGCGTAGCAGATGTAGGAATGTCCAACCACCCAGCCCACATCGGATGCTGTCCAGAACACGTCCCCGGGATCGAGCCCGTAAATGTTCTTCATTGACCATTGCAGGGCGACGATATGGCCCGCAGTCGGCCGGACGACGCCCTTCGGCATGCCGGTCGTGCCGGACGTGTAGAGGATGTAAGCCGGATGGCTGCCCGGAACCGGAACACACGGCGCCGGTTCGGCCTCCGTCAGAAAATCAGACCAGTCAATATCCCGCCCGGCGGTCAGCGGCGCGGGTTCCATATCGCGCTGAAAGACCACACAGAAGTCGGGCTTCCGGTCCAGGAGATCGATGGCCTCGTCAAGAAGGGGTTTGTAGCGGACAATCCGGGACGGCTCGACTCCGCAGGATGCGGTCAACACGCATTTCGCGCGGCAATGGTCAATGCGGACCGCCAGCTCCGGGGCGGCAAATCCTCCGAAGACCACCGAGTGAACCGCGCCGAGGCGCGCGCAGGCCAGCATGGCGACAATCGCCTCCGGAATCATCGGCATATAGATGATGACCCTGTCGCCCGCAGCGATCCCCCTTGCCCGCAGCGCGCCGGCGATTCGGGACACATCTTCGAGCAGGCGGCGGTAGGTCACACTGCGCTTGCTGTCCGTGACCGGGCTGTCATGCAGGATCGCAACCTGGTCGCCAAGGCCGTTCCGGACATGCCGGTCGACGGCATTCCAGCACGTGTTGACCTCGCCATCGTCAAACCAGCTGTAAAACGGTTCATTGCCGTCAAACAGGGCCTTTCCCGGCTTCTTGTGCCAGTCAATGGCCGCCGCCGCCTGCATCCAGAAGGATTCCGGGTCAGCTTGCCACCGGTCGTATATCTCTTGGTAACTCATTCCGAAAATTCCGGTCATTGTGCCATGTTGCCGCGTATCGACAGGCGCCCTTCGCTGCCGATTGTGCCATAACCGAATGACCGTCAAAGCGAAAGAACGCCGCGCAGGGCGCCCTGCAACAGGCTCGGCGAGAACATCAATTCGGCATGCGCAGCTCGTGTGTTCGGCCGTTCTTGATGTAGGTGAGCGACCTGGTCGTGATTTCAACGACCTGTCCGCCGTCAAAGTCGCCGCCGGCATACAGGTTCACGAATTGCCCGCTGGGAAGCCGGACAAGGGCCCGAAGAAATTCTGGTTTTCCGTAGACGCCAATCAAGTTGGTTTCCTGCAGATTCAATCCTTCGCCGCCTGTCGGAAGCGTGGTCGCAGGCAATGATGTCACCGCCGCGGCAGCCGTTGACTGCGGCCGTGTGTTCGCCTGCGATACGGCGGTCACAGTTGTGGCCCTCGGCGCCGGATCGTCCGCCGCGGCGGTTTCAGGTCTTCGCTTGGGTTTCGTCGGGACCGGCGTCGGTCTGCCTTCAACTTCCGGCGAAACAGCCGCCACCGGTTCCGGCCGCCGCATCGGTGTCGTTGTCGGAGTTTCCCGCGCCGATTCGACAGACTGGGAATCGATATCGTCTTCAATCGCTTTGACCACCGCGGCGATTGCTACGGCTTGGGTTTCCGCGTCCTCAGGCTGGTCAGCTTCGGCCTCCCGCGCGCCCTCTCGGAGCAGCGGCCGGTTGAATGCCAGTGACTTTAGCTCGTGTCGCGAGCCGCCGCGCAGAGCCGGCCTGCCGAATGGCAAGAGTTTCCAGCTGTCTTGCGGATCGGGTTCTTCGGCCAAACTGTCTTCAGCCGGCCCCGATTCGCCGCCGGTGTCCTGAACAGCCGGCTGATCCTGCGCGGGCGCTGCGCCGTTTTCGGAGGAGAATGGCGACAGCTGTTCCCCGGGGTCCGCGAAGGCGAAGGACTCATTGGACAAGATCGCCTCGTCAGCAACCGGATCAAAGGCTGTGGATGCGATGATCGATGCAGGAGCCCGCGCAAAAAGATCATGTTCAGCAGGCTGCGTTGAAGCCACCAGTGCCAGCAGTTCGTACGAAAGACCGCCCGGGTCAAATCCGCGGTCGGCAAGGTCTTTGGCATCCGCTGCCGCCGATTGGCGCTGGCGCGGCACGGCGATCGCAGACTGCCAGCCGCTGGTGATGAACACCGGCGGCCGATCGCCGGCTGCGCCTCCCGTCGGCCTGGAAGTGACCGTCTGCGCGGTCCGCAGCCCCGGTTCCGCCGCATGCCGCGCCGGCTGCGAGGGCCTTGTGTCTGCAACAATTCCGGCGCCTGAGGCGGCGGCCTGGCCAGCCGTCTGAAACACTGCCGCAAGACCGAGCGCGCCGGCGGTCAGCGCAACAGCCACTGCGTTTCGTGCCCTTCCGGCGCCACTGACAGAAGTGCCGGCGCCGTCGTCTTCCAGCTGAGCGGCAAACGAGTTCACCGCGGGGCTCCGGCGCCGGGCAGGGTCATATCCTGTGAAACGTCACTGGCTGAAATTTCCCTGGCAAGGGCGCTTTCGGTCAATTCCATAATGGAAACGCCTTCGAAATCGTGCCGGTCGGGATGGAAACAGGCATACGCGACGGGGTGAAAGCCAAATCCCGACACAAACTGCCCGAGTTTGCGCAGGTCGGTCTTGTCCACATAGGCAATGCGCACAAGCCCGTCGCTCTCCCGAAAGTCGAAACACAGCCCATCGGCGCTGCCGCTGGTGGTCAGCGCCAGATGCCGACGGATAAGATCTACAACCCCAGTTTCGCGGTCTTCCGGAAAGGTCACATAGGTGTAGTTCACAAAGTCATTGGAAATCAGCAAGATAGCGGCAACATAGCCGCGACCCAGGCGGATTGCCCGACGTCGAATCACATCGACCTTCACCGTGTCCCATCGTTCCTTGCGTTCCAGCCGTCCGGTCTTAATCCAGGCCCCATCCGGCGAACGATGCCGAAACACCACGCCCTCATCGAGGAACTGAATTAAGAAATTGGGTTTCATGGGCGGAGCGACATTCACTGCCTCACGGCTGCCGGATGGGCCCGCTTCATGGATACAGGGACCTGGCAGCTGACTCAGCCGATGCTATGAAAATTCAAGAATTGTGTAAAGCGTGAATGCCCGAATTCGCCGCGGGCAGACCGGCTGCCAGTCGATTGCGGCCGCGCAGCGAAAGGCTGCGCGGCATTGGAATTGTCGAATGCGCCCGGCTATTGCGGCGCTTTGGCGGGCCTTGCTTTCAAAGCCGCCGTCTGGCTTGCGCTGCTGCGGCGCTAACTCGTCGCTTTGGCCAAAGCCTGGTCGATATTGGCAATCAGGTCATCCGCATCTTCAATGCCGATGGACAGCCGCACAACGTTTGGCTCGGCGCCGGCGGCTTTCTGCTGTTCCGGAGTCAGCTGCCGGTGCGTGGTCGAGGCGGAGTGAATCACCAGCGAACGCGAATCCCCGAGATTTGCCACATGGCTGAAGATTTCAAGGCTGTCCACGAATCTCACGCACGCCTCATATCCGCCCTTGATGGCAAACGCGAACAGAGCTCCGGCTCCTTTCGGACAGACTTTTTGATCCGGGAGTAATAGGGTGAGGACCGCAGGCCGGCATAGGTCACATACTCAACGCGCGGATCTTTTTCCAGCCAGGCTGCGACCGTCTCCGCGTTTTCGACGTGCTTCTGCATCCGCAGTGACAGGGTTTCGATCCCGAGCAGCGTGTAGTGGGCGCCCTGCGGATTCATCGTCATTCCAAGATCGCGGAGCCCAATGGCGATGCCATGGAAGGTGAAGGCGAGCCCGCCGAAGGTCTCATGGAATTTCAGGCCGTGATATGCCGGCTCCGGCTCTGAAAGCGAGGGGAATTTTCCTTCGGCGGACCAGTCAAACTCTCCGGAATCGACAATCGCGCCTCCGGTGACCGTGCCATTGCCGGTCAGGTATTTGGTGGTCGAATGCACAACCAGCGTTGCGCCGTGATCTATGGGCCGGCACAGATACGGCGACGCCGATGTGTTATCGACGATCAATGGAACGCCATTGCGATCGGCGATTTTCGCCAAGGCCTTCAAATCCGTGATGTAGCCGCCGGGATTGGCGATCGACTCGCAGAAAATCGCCCGGGTCTTGTCGTCAATTGCCGCCTCGACCGCCTTGAGATCCTCGGTGTCGACAAATCTGGCTGACCATCCAAAGCGATGTATTGTCCGGCTGAACTGGGTGACGGTGCCGCCATACAGCCGGTCTGAGGACACCAGATTGCAGCCCGGCTGCATAAGCGGAAACAAGCGACATGATCTGGGCGCCGTGCCCCGAAGCGCAGCAGACCGCCCCGATGCCGCCTTCAAGCGCCGCTATCCGTTCCTGAAGAACCGCCACTGTCGGGTTCGTCAGGCGGGAGTAAATGAATCCGACTTCCTGAAGATTGAACAGCGCCGCTGCGTGGTCAGAGTCTCTGAAGACATATGCGGTGGTCTGGTAAATCGGCGTTTGCCGGGCGCCGGTCGCCGGGTCAGGGCGCCCGCCGGCGTGCACCTGAAGCGTGTCAAATCCATAACTCGGTCCATCGGACATCATAAGCTCCTCACAATTGACTGGCAGGGGTAACTAACAATTGCGGAAGAAGCCGAAATGCCGATTGCCGGGAAAAGGAAAATTGTTTCAATCGCTGTTTCAAAAACGAATTTGATCTCGAAAGAGCCTTGCGGCCAAGGCCGTGGGTCCGCGCGCCACGCTCAGGCGCCGGCGCGAAGGCCGGGCCGGGCACACAAAGAGATCAGCCGCGGCGGATTCCGGCGGTCGCATAAAGCGCCACGGCGGCGGCGTTGGAGACGTTCAGGGAACCATCGCAGATCCGGCAGAGCGAATCGCAGTTTTTACGGGTCAGTTCGCGCAGACCCACACCTTCGGACCCAAACGCGAGGCCAATGCGCCCATCGAGCAGACTGGCGGGAAGCTGGCCGATGGCCATTTTCGCCGCCGCATCGAAACCGATCACATAAAACCCCGCGTTCCGCAGTGTTCTCATCGCCGCAGCCAGGTTCCCGACCCGAAGGTAAGGGACGGATTCAAGCGCTCCCGAGGAAGATTTCGCCAAGACGCCGGTTTCGGGCGGCGTATGCCTGGCGGGAGCGATGACCGCCGCCGCTCCGAACGCTGCGGCGCTGCGGAGCACTGCGCCGACATTGTGCGGGTCACTGACGCGGTCAAGAATGACCATCCGCGCCTGTTGGCTGAGCTGCGCGCACAGGGAGGCGACTGAAGGCCACTGCAGCGGTTCAACCTCAAGCGCCGCGCCCTGATGGACCGTGCCTGCGCCCACGGGCGCGGCAAACCTGCGGGCATCGACAATTTGCGCCTGCATTCCGCTGATTTCCAGGCTGGCTGCCAGTTTCGCGGCGGCGTTTTGTGTCAGCATGAGCCGGCGTTTCCTGCGGACCGGATTCCGCAGCGCGGCGCCGACCGCGTGTATCCCGTGAATCCAGAGTGACTGACTGCTGGCATTGGCGCCGTTTCGGCCCCGCCCGGCCGCCGGCCCGCGGCGCTTATCCTGGTGTTTTCGCATTGCGTGAGGTCATGTTTACGGACCGGTGTGAAGCGGACTGCCGCAGCCACACATACTGAATTGCGCCGTGCGGCGCAGCAATCGCCGGTCGGGTTTGCTATTGACAGATTGAAACGATGCAAAGTATCGGACGGCCACCTGAATACTGCAGGGGCGACGCGCTGCAAGGTGCGGCAGCGGACTGTAACTCCGCCGGGGGGAACCCCATGCCTGGTTCGATTCCAGGGTCGCCCACCATGCCATTCGGGATCCTGAACCCCTCATCCGTCCCCGGCATTCTCCCCGCCTGAGGACCCCTTCTCCAAGATCGTTTCCACGGGGGATCTGACCGCTCCTCCAGATTCCTCCCGGCCGGGACCGCACAGTGGAAGCAGCGGGTAACTTTGCGGATTCCATCCTGTGGAGAGGCTATACACGCAACCTGCGATTGAGTAGTATTGCCAAAGTAAAACGTTTAACCAAAGGGATATTCCGCGGTTCAGCGATCAGGAAGGAATGCACAATCAGACACAGCACAGACCGGATTCTGACAACGCATGTCGGCAGCTTGCCCCGGCCGCATGACCTCCTTGATGTCCTCAAGGCGCGCCTTGAGGGCAAAGACTTCGACCAGGAATCCTTCGACGGCACGGTCTCGGGCGCGGTTGACCGCATGGTGGAAAGCCAAGTCGATGCCGGCATTGACGTGGTGGCGGACGGAGAGATGTCCAAGCCGGGCCACGCGATTTACATTGAAGAGCGCCTGACCGGCTTTGAGCAGCGCCCCGGCCACGACTCCGGTTACTACGCGGCGGAAAAGGCGGCGTTCCCGGAATTCTATGAAGAATATTTCAAGCGGGCGCACCTCGGCGGTGCAATCGCTCCGGCGCATCCTGTCTGCTGCGTCGGCCCGATCGAGTATGTCGGTCACGGACAACTGACAAAGGACTTGGAGAATCTGCGCAATTCCTGCGCCAGACACGGGGTGGAGGAGGCCTTCATGCCGTGCGCAGCGGTTACGGGCGTTGGGTTCAACGAACATTATGGCAGTCACGAAGAATATATGTACGCCGTCGCCGAGGCCTTATCGGTTGAATATAACGCCATCATTGAAGCTGGCTTCCTGCTGCAGGTCGACGATCCGTTTCTGCCAAATGTCTACATGGATGAGTCCTTGGATGAGAAGCAGCGCATCGCCAAGGCAAACCTGTTCGTGGAGACCGTCAACCACTCAATCAGAGGCATTCCTGAAGAAAAGATCCGCTACCACACCTGTTATGGCATCAACTAGGGTCCCAGGATTCACGAGCCTGACCTGCCGATGATGGTGAATGAAGTTCTCAAGGTGAATGCCGGCGCGTACTCGTTTGAGGCCGGCAACCCACGGCATGAGCATGAGTATCACCTGTGGGAAACGGTGAAGCTCCTGGACGGAAAACTGGTCCTGCCGGGTGTGATCACGCACTCGACAAGCGTTGTTGAGCATCCTGATTACATTGCCGAACGCATTGTCCGGTATGCCGACCGGGTCGGGAGGGAAAATGTCATTGCTGGGACGGATTGCGGGTTCTCGAGCCAGGCCACCTACAAAACCGAAGTGGAGACCCGCGTTGTCTGGGCAAAACTGAAGGCATTGTCCGAGGGCGCGAGACGGGCCAGCGAACAGCTGTGGAATCAGGCATAGGGCGCAGACGGCATTTTCCGGCGGTTCCGCGGATCCGGTCGGCCGCGCGTCAATCGCCGGCACAGGCGGGTTGCGCGGGAAGACATTTTTGAACATCTGTTGCGGGCACGGAACGCAGGATTGGTCGAATGGCAAAAGCCGCGCAGCGGTTGAACGATCTTGGGCTGCCGATCGGCGATAAGCTGACCGGCTGGTCGGGCCGCGAATGCCCACCGGTCTCGCCAATCGAAGGCCGCTATTGCCGTGTTGAACATATTGATGCCGACAGGCACGGCAGCGATTTATTCGCTGCGTTCGCCGCCGATTCGGAAGGCCGCATCTGGACTTATCTGCCGTATGGCCCGTTTTCATCGCAATTGGAGCTGAAGTCGTGGGTTTCTGCATATTGTTCGGGCACGGATCCGCTGTTCCACGCTGTCGTCGATCAAGACAGCGGCAGGGCTCTGGGTGTGGCAAGTTATCTCAATATCAAACCTGAGATTGGAGTGATCGAAGTTGGCCACATCAATTACGGCCCGGACCTGCAACGGAGCCCTGGCGCCACAGAGGCCATGTTTCTGATGATGCGGCGGGTGTTTTCTGAACTCGGATACCGTCGCTACGAATGGAAATGCGATGCCCTCAATGCGCGCTCCCGCCATGCCGCGGCAAGGTTTGGGTTCACTTTCGAAGGGGTTTTCCGGAACGCTACGATATACAAGGGCAGAAACCGGGACACGGCGTGGTTTTCAATCACCGACTGGGAGTGGCCGCCTCTCAAATGCGCCTATGAGGAATGGCTCGATCCCGGCAATTTTGCGCCGCATGGAAAGCAAAAACACAGGATTTCCGAATTGATCGACAGGCAGAGGAGCTGACGGGAACCGGGCAGGCGCGGTCGCCGCGCGCGTTCTCAGCTTTTGTCGCCGCGCCGCCTTTTTTCATCAATGCCGGACATGCCCTGCCGGCGTTCGAGTTCCGCAAACACCGCGTCCAGACTGACCCTGTTGGCCTTGAGAAGAACCAGCAGATGATACAGCGTGTCGGCCGCTTCGCCGACGAGTTCCGCCGGGTCGCCCGATGCGCCGGCCAGAGCCGTTTCCACAGCTTCCTCGCCAAACTTTTGGGCGCACCGTTTGCGGCCGCTGGCAAGGAGCTTGGCGGTCCACGACTCGTCGGGGCCGGCGGCGCTGCGTTCATCGATGACGCGGGCGAGCTGTTCCAGCGTGTTCATGTCAGGCGCACCGGAATTCCGGCCTTGTCCATATGCGTCTTCGCCTCCCTGATTGTGTGCGTCCCGAAATGGAAAATGGACGCGGCCAGCACTGCGGATGCCTTGCCGATTCTGATGCCGTCGACGAGATGGTCAAGTTTGCCCACGCCGCCGGATGCAATCACTGGGATTGACACCGACTCAGCGACACTGCGGGTCAGACTCAGATCGAATCCCGCCTTGGTGCCGTCACCGTCCATGCTGGTGAGCAGTATTTCTCCGGCGCCCCGGTTCTGAACTTCACATGCGAAGTCCACCGCGTCGATTCCGGTCGGCCGGCTGCCGCCGTGGGTGAAAATCTCCCAGCGGCCTTCGCCGGCTGACTTGGCGTCAATGGCGACAACGATACACTGGCTGCCAAATCTGACCGCAGCGTTCTCGACGCGCGAAGTGTCCGCGACAGCCGCGGAATTCAGCGACACCTTGTCGGCACCGGCGCGGAGCAGGGACTCAACATCCCTTTCACTTTTCACACCGCCACCCACGGTCAGCGGCATGAAACAGCATTCGGCAGTCCGCGACACCAGGCTGAGCAATGTGCCCCGGTTCTCAAGCGATGCCGCGATGTCGAGAAAACAGAGTTCGTCAGCGCCCTCGGCATCATATCTGCGGGCCGCCTCAACGGGGTCGCCGGCATCCCTGAGATCGATAAAGTTGGTCCCCTTGACGACCCTGCCGTCCTTGACATCAAGGCAGGGAATGACGCGTGCTTTCAACATTTGCGACGCCTTCGCGAAAGCGCCGGTGACAGGTCGCAACCGGGCGGCCGTGCCGGGTCATGCCGGCGGCGCGAATCGAAGCTGCGCGTCATTGGCGTCCTGCCCTTGCGGCGGCGAGCGCTTCGGCAAGCGGGAAGGCGCCGTCGTAGAGCGCCCTGCCAATGATCGCTCCATGCAGGTTGTCACTGCCGTTCCGCAAACGCCGGATATCGGTGATGGACGCGATGCCGCCCGAAGCGATCACTGGAATCGACAGGCTCTCCGCCAGCGACACGGTGGCGGCGACATTGGGACCTGCCATTGCGCCGTCCCTGTCGATATCGGTGTAGACAATTGCGGCCACGCCGCAGTCTTCAAACCGGAGCGCCAGGTCCCTCGCGTTGACGGATGTGTCCTTGACCCAGCCGCGGGTCGAGACTGCGCCGTTTCGGGCATCAATGCCGATTGCCACGCGCTGTGGAAACCTCTTCGCGGCAGTTTTCACAAGGGCCGGATTCTCCACTGCAGCTGTGCCCAGAACAACCCGCGAGACGCCGCGTCCAATCCAGTTTTCGATGGCGCCAATGTCCCTGATGCCGCCGCCAAGCTGGATTGGAACACTGACTGCAGAGAGGATGCGGGAAACGGATTCCGCATTGCGCGGCTTGCCTTGGAAGGCGGCATCCAGATCCACGACATGCAGCCACTCGCACCCCGATGCGGCAAAGCTTGACGCCTGCGCGGCCGGATCGTCGTTAAAGACCGTGGCTTCGGCGGGGCGGCCCTTGAACAGCCGCACGCACTTTCCGTCTTTCAGATCAATTGCCGGATACAGGATCATGGCGTTGGTCAGCCCGGGTCCCAAGAGAGAAAATTGGCGATGATCCTGAGCCCGGCGCGCTGGCTCTTTTCCGGGTGGAACTGCACTCCCGCCAAATTTCCCGCTGCCACGGCGGCGGTGACATCGCCGCCGTAATCGGTGAACGCGATGCGGTCCTGTGCCTGTGCGGGAACCAAATGATATGAGTGCACAAAATACACATCCGTGGTCTCGCAAATGCCCGCAAACAGCGGATGCGCATCGGTGAATCTCAGGCTGTTCCAGCCCATATGCGGAATTTTCAGCCCGGCGTCTCCGCGTTCAATGGACCTGACCACGCCGGGAATCCAGTCAAACCCGTTTGTCCTGCCGTGCTCAAGTCCGGTGGTCGCCATCAGCTGCATGCCGACACAGATGCCCAGAAACGGAACAGCCCGCTCGACAACCGCCATCCGAATGGCCTCATCAAGGCCGCGCTTGGCAAGGGCATGGCGACAGTCCGCGAAGGCCCCGACCCCGGGCAGTATCAATCGATCGGCGCCGGCGACGGTTTCCGGCCTGGAAGACACCCTGACTTCTCCGCAGCAAAGTTCATCCGCCATCCTGCGCACGGATTTTTCGGCGGAGTGAAGATTTCCTGAACTGTAGTCGACGATGACAGTCAGCACGTCAAAGCAGTTCCTTCGTCGATGGGATCGACCCCATCGACCGCTCATCGACTTCAACGGCCATGCGCAGAGACCGTGCCGCAGCTTTGAAAACCGCTTCCGCGATGTGGTGGCTGTTCAGGCCGTTCCGCAGCTCTGCGTGCAGCGTAATCCCGCCATGTGTCGTGAACGCCTGAAAAAACTCCCGCACAAGTTCGGTGTCAAAGCTGCCAATCTTGGCAGTTGGCAATTCAACCTTCCAGCCGAGAAAGGGACGGGCTGACAAATCCAGCGCGACATCCACCCACGCATCATCCATGGTCAGGCTGCAGGAGCCGAAGCGCCGGATTCCGCGTTTGTCGCCGAGGGCGGCGGACAGGGCTTGGCCAAGGACGATGCCGACATCTTCGGTCGTGTGATGGTCGTCGATATGCCGGTCGCCTTCCGCCTTAACCGACAGATCGAAAAGCGCATGGCGTGCCAGCTGTTCCAGCATGTGATCAAGAAATCCCACGCCAGTTTTTGAGCTGCAGCATCCTGATCCGTCCAATTCTATTTCGACACCGATTCGGGTTTCGGTTGTCTCACGCGAGCTTGCCGCACTTCGCATCGTTGCACACCTGTGGAAACACAGGCGCCTTCTAGATGAACGGCCACAGAATTTCTATGCCTGTTCCGCCGCGCCGACGGGCCGCCATACGCCGTGCACGGTCAGACACGATCTCACCGACCGCGGCCATTGCGCCGACAGTGCGGACACAATCGCTTCTGAAACCCGCGCGGCATCTATCTGCAGGACAATTGGCCGCGGCCAGCCGGCGGACGGAGGGACCTCCAGACCCCAAACTGGCAGCATGCGCTTACGGGTCGCTGGCAGGAATCTGTACAGTATATTCCTGAATTGAAAATGGAGGGTCTGAGTTGACTGTTCCGCTGGAAGTCAAACCGGTCGATCGTTGCAATTGGCCGGATATGGAATGCCTGTTTGAGACGCGCGGCGGCCCGCATTACTGTTGGTGCACGCTGTGGCGCCAAAGGCCGCCCGGCTTTCAAGCCGGAAGCGGCTCGGTGCGCCGGGACCGTCTGAAGTCTTTGATGCGCGGTTATGTGGAGCGCAATGACCCAATCGGTCTGCTGGGCTATGTCGACGGCGCTCCTGTCGGCTGGGTGTCGGTTGCGCCGCGCAGCCTCTATCGGCCATTGGGAAGCTCCGCGCTCCCGAAGGCAGAAGCTGGCAATGTCTGGTCAATTGTCTGCTTTTTCATTCAGAGGCGTTTTCGCGGTCAGGAATTGTGCAAGTGCCTTGCCGCCTCGGCGGTTGATTATGCCAAGGGGCAGGGTGCCGCATTTGTCGAGGCATTTCCAGCGGATGACGGGTCGCCTTCCTACAGGTTTATGGGCCGGGTCGGCATGTTTCTTGAATTGGGCTTTGAACCGGTTGGCAAAGTCGGCGCCAGACGGAACGCCATGCTGCTCGATCTCTCATGCGGCAGATTGACCAGCGGTTAACCTCCGCGTCCGCTGCGAACTTTCCGCTCGCGGACAAAAATGTAATATGTAGAAGAAATAATCACAGCCGTTCCAACCAGAAAACTCCAGGAAATGGTTTCGTCGAAGACGACAATGCCAACTCCGATCGCCAGCGGCACGGCTGAATAATGCAGCGGGGCAAGAGTGCTGGCGGGCGCAAGCTTGTGGCTCAATGCCATCAGGAACTGCTGAATGCTGGCAAGCATTCCACACCCGATCAACAGCGTGACATCCAGTGGCGCAGCCGGCAAAGTTACCGGCAGCGCCAGGCACAGGACAGAAAATACCGCAGCGCCGACAAAGTTGTAACAGATCGCGGTTGTGACCGGAGCGTCACTGCGCCCGAGTTTGCGAAGATAGACAAACATTAAAGCGGCAAAGAACGGCGATGCGATGGCGGCGATAGTTCCAATTTGAAACCAGCCTTCCTGATCGGGGCGCAAGATGATCATTGTGCCGGCCAGCCCAATGCAGACGGCGCTCCAGCGCCGCAGACCAATCTGTTCGCCAAGCACAATCGGCGCGAAAAGCGTGATGAACACCGGCGCCGTCTGGAAGATGGCAGTGGCGGCCGTGATTTCGATCCGGGAAACTGCTGCCATCCAAGCGCTGAGCGCCATGATCCCAAACACCGTGCGCAGGGCCAGCGCCCGGCGATTGATGATTCGCACAACATTCAGGCCGCGGTCGAACAGGCCGTAGACGATCAGCAGCGGAAGGCAAAACAGGTAACGAAACAGCAGGATGACCAAAACCGACACATCCGCGGAGACGAGTTTCACGATTGTCGCCACGGCCACAGAGAAGACAATTTCCGTAAGGAGCGCGGCCGCGCCCAATGCAATGTTTTGATTTTCTGTTCGTTCCTGCACGCTGTGCTCCGCGGAATGTGCGGATCACTTAGAATCAGTTCAATCCAATTGCGATTGTTAATTCCAACCGCCGATACTGGAGAAGCCGCGGCCGCAAAGCAAACCCGCTGACAGCGCAACCGACCGGATCCATATTGCCCCGAGACATTGCCCGCGCGGCGACAAAAGATTGCCGGGATGGCGCCGAGCGCGGCGTTGCGTCTTTGAATCTGCTGCAGCGCCGCACTCACCTCTCGCAAGCGGGGCCGCGCAGCACTTTGAGTGAGGGTTACAGGCGGAAATTTGGAGCGGGCGATGGGATTCGAACCCACGACCCCAACCATGGCAAGGTTGTGCTCTACCTCTGAGCTACACCCGCGCTCCGTGAATGGCTGTGATTATGCGATCATCATGGTCTCCGCAAGCAATATTCTGTCCGTCGGGGACAGTTCAGGACTTGGCGGATCTCGAATGCCGCCGCATGCGCGTCAGATTGAGCGCCTCGACACCGCATGAAAACAGCATCGCCGCATATATGAATTCGCGTTCGACATGATAGTGCAGGCCGTCGGCGGCGAGCACAAATCCAACCATGATGAGAAAGGCCAGCGCAAGCATCTTGGTCGAAGGATGGGCTTCCACAAAACGTGCGATGATTTCGGCGAACAGCATCATCACGCCAACGGCAATGACGATGGCCATAATCATGACTTCGACATGTTCGGCGATGCCGACGGCAGTCAGCACGGAATCGAGCGAAAACACGACGTCTATGACCACAATTTGGGCAATGATGGGCCAAAACGCTGAAAGCTGTTTCCGTCCCTGTTTTGAGACGTCTTCAAGCTCGCTGAAAATCTCATTCGTTGCCTTTACAATCAAGAACAGGCCGCCTCCGAGAAGAATGACATCGCGCCAGCTGAATCCGATCCCGGCGACTGTGGCAAACGGCTGCGTCAGGCTGACAACCCAGCTGATGGAAAGCAGGAGCAAAACCCGCATCACCATGCCCAACAGAAGGCCAACCTGACGCGCGTTGCGCCGCTGATGAACGGGGAGCTTTTCGGCGGCGATAGAAATGAAGATCACATTGTCGACTGCCAAAATGATCTCAAGGATCACCAGTGTGAAAAAACTTGCCAGAACGGCTGGGTTGGTAAGTGGTTCAAGCACTGCGACATTCTCCTCTGCTGAAATGCAACTTATGTGCCGTTCACCAGCCCTTCAATTGTGGGATCCGGTTTCCGAAGCCTTGATCCTTGATTTCCCGTTGTCGGCCGGTCTTGGCTTCACCGGACACCGGCGGCAAGCCGGTGCCGGACACATGAGAAGATCCGGCAATGCGATGCGGATCTGTTTGGTTATCCGGGCCATGATTTCATGCATCGCATTGGGCAATTCGGATGCCTGGCGCCGACAGAAGTCATAACAGGAGACTGTCAATACAGCCGCGCGCAACAGAGCTGAGTGGGTCCAGGCGGATGAAGGCAAGCAATGAATCCGGCTGGCCGGCATGGAAACAACCGGAACTGCCTGGGAAATGGTTTGCGCCAGTTCCATCCCGGCGGCGGATTCGCAACTTGTCTGGCGCTGGAAATCGATGCCAATTCTGGCGGCGAAGGCCGCTTTCTGGAGGTCCGCGAGGCTCGGCGTGTCGTGTTCACCGACGCATTGCAGGGCGGCGGGCGTCAGAATGAGGAGCGATTCTTCACGCTGGTCTTCAATATTAAGGATTTCGGCGGGAAAGTGCAGGCAGCTGCGACAGTGCTTCACACAAATGAAGCGGTCCGGCGATAAGCCGCTGAAATGGGGTTTGTTAACGGTGGGGAACGACTCTGAAGCAGCTTGAAAAGGTTGCAATGGAACTTGAAGGGCGCACCGGGTCACATGGTCGAGGCGGCGCAGAGCCGCGAGCCATCTCTGATTCGTCGATTTCATGGACACCGGGTGAAATCGGGCTATGGCGGACTGCGGTCTTCTGGCTTACGCTTCCGGCCTTGCTGTAAGATGTTTGTGGGCTGCGGTTTGATTCGAGCAGAACAGGTCCTTAAATGGATGTAAATTGGAACATTATATGAACTTTCTATTTCATTGTGCAAAAAAATGCATTATCTGGACATATGAAATTGCAAGCGAGTGATTCGCGGGAGGCGACGGAAGGATACGTCGCGCCCGGTGACACTGTCCCGGCGGTTCCCCTCTATATGGAGGGTCTAAACCCGAAGCAGCGCGAAGCGGTCGAGTGTTTGGACGGACCGCTTTTGGTGCTTGCCGGCGCAGGGTCCGGCAAAACCCGCACGCTCACCACCCGGATTGCGCATCTTTTGTGCACCGATCGGGCGTGGCCCTCCGAAATACTGGCAGTGACATTCACCAACCGGGCCGCCGGAGAGATGCGGATAAGGGTTGAGCAGCTATCCGGTCTCAAGGTCGAAAGTCTGCCGTGGCTCGGAACATTTCACGCGATCTGCGTGAGGATTCTGCGCCGTCATGCTGAGGCCGCGGGGCTGAATTCCCGATTCACAATCCTCGATTCGGACGACCAGCTCCGTCTCCTGAAACAGATCATCAAGGCTGACGGAATTGACGAAAAGAGATGGCCGGCCCGCCACCTCGCGGCGGTCATCGAAAACTGGAAGAACAAATGCCTGTCACCGGATGAGGTTCCGGAAGCGGACAAACATGCGTTCAATGCGAGAGGGGCGCTGCTTTACCAACGCTACCAGGAACGCTTGAACACGTTGAACGCGGTTGATTTCGGCGATCTGATCATGCGCGTTGCGAACATATTCCGCTCGCATGACGACTTGCTCCAGGAATATCGGCGCAGGTTCAAATATATCCTGGTTGACGAATATCAGGACACCAACACTGCCCAGTATCTCTGGCTCAAGCTGCTGGCGGGCGGCCACGGCAACATCTGCTGCGTCGGCGACGATGACCAGTCGATCTACGGCTGGCGCGGCGCGGTGATTGAAAACATTCTCCAGTTTGAACGCAGTTTTCCCGGCGCGAAGATCGTGAGGCTGGAGCAAAACTACCGGTCGACGTCACACATTCTGGCCGCGGCAAGCGCCGTGATCGCAAACAACCGCGGGCGTCTTGGAAAAACGCTCTGGACTGACAGACAGGGCGGCAAAAAGGTCCGGGTCATCGGCCACATGGACTCCAGCGCGGAAGCGAGATGGATCGCGCAGGAAATCGAAGCGATTGCCGCCGGCCTGGGAAGCAGGACAACCCATCAATTTAACGAAGTTGCGGTGCTTGTCAGAGCCTCGTTTCAGATGCGAGAAATCGAAGATCGATTCTTGGCGCTCGGGCTCCCCTACCGCGTGATTGGCGGTCCGCGGTTTTACGAAAGAAAAGAGATCAGAGACGCGATTGCCTATTTCAGGCTTGCGGTTTCGCTGGACGACGATCTCGCTTTTGAACGCATTGTGAACACCCCAAAGAGAGGTGTCGGCGAGAAGGCCCAGGCTCTGATTCAGATTGAGGCCCGCGATTCTAACCTCGCGATGGCGGCGGCCACGGTGAAGCTGCTGCGTGAGAACGCGTTTCTGTCCCGGGCCGCGGCCAACCTGCGGCAGCTGATGACCGATCTATCCAATTGGAAGGAGCTGGCGCGGCAGGACCGAATGCCGCTGCTCGATTTGGCGGGCAAGATTCTTGATGAATCCGGTCTTCCCGAAATGTGGAAAAATCAAAAGACACCGGAAAGCGCCGGCAGGCTGGAAAACCTCAAGGAACTTGTGAAAGGCATGGGTGAGTTCGACAACCTGCAGGGATTCCTCGAGCACGTGGCGCTGGTGTATGAAAATCTTGAAGACGCTGAGAGCAGCAAGGTGTCGCTCATGACGCTGCATGGCGCCAAGGGGTTGGAATTCCCGGTGGTGTTCCTGCCGGGATGGGAGGAAGATATTTTTCCTTCACGACGGGCTGTGGAAGATCACCAGCGCGGTCTCGAAGAGGAGCGGAGGCTGGCCTATGTGGGATTAACGAGGGCGCAATGCCTCAGTTATGTCTCGTTCGCCGCCACACGATTCTACTATGGCGAAAACAGCGCGCAGCATCCGTCGAGGTTTGTGGAAGAGCTGCCGGCGGCGCATGTCGAGGTGCTGACTGCGCCAGGAATTTACGGCGGGTTTCAGTCGAGAGAGCGATTTGCCGATTTCGGCGGATCCCAGCTGTCTTCACGGCCGGGAAGCGGCGGCTACGCGTCACCGGGTTTTCAGAGGATGCAAAGGCGCGCCCGTGACCGGGCCGGCCCGCCGATTGCGGTGCGCTTAAACAGCGTTGCGGAACCGGCGCAGTTCGAAGTCGGCGAACGCGTGTTCAACACCAAATTCGGCTATGGGGAAGTGATTGACGTGTCGGACGACAAACTGAAGATCGAATTCGATCAAGCCGGAAGCAAAAACATCGTATCGCGGCATGTGCAGAGGGCCGATGGCACTGAAGGCTGATCGGCCCTCTTTGATTGGGAATTACATACTTGACTGAAAACCCTTGAGATAATATATAGAAATCAATATGTTATGTCATGGCACAGTCGGCAAGTATCACCGTGAAGACATCAGCATCATGGAACTGGCCGACATGTTCCCGGATGAGGACGCCGCCACGAAGTGGTTCGAGAACCTGGTCTGGAACGGCGGACGCCATTGCCTGCGCTGTGGATGCACACAGACATCGGTTGCTGCCGAGACATCCGGCCTGCCCCCTACTGCTGTAGCGGTTGCCACAGGTCGTTCTCCGTGCGGATCGGAACGGCGCTTGAGCGTTCGAAGGTTCCGCTGCGCAAATGGGTATTCGCCATCTATCTCGAAATGACCAACCTTAAGAGTGTCTCCAGCATGAAGCTGCACCGTGATATCAATGACACGCGGAAGACCGCCTGGTTCATGCTGCACCGCATTCGCGAGGCATGGGCCGGGGAAGCCGGGGCAGTGTTCGCAGGTCGGGTCGAAGTGGATGAAAGCTATTTCGGCGGGAAAGAGAAGAACAAGCACGGCAGCAAGAAACTGCGGGCCAGACGCGGTGCTGTGGGCAAGACGACGGTGGTTGGAGCCCGGGACCGGGCCAGCAACGAAGTCACGGCCAAAGTGGTTGATTCAACCAACGCAGAAACACAACAAGGATTTATCATGGATTTCACCGCGGACGATGCCATGATCTACACCGATGAAGCGGCGGCCTACAGGGGCCTTGACCGGCCGCACGAAACCGTATGTCACAGCGTTTCCGAGCATGTCCGGGACCAGGCGCACACGAATGGCATTGTAAGTTTCTGGGTGATGCTGAAGCGTGGATATTTCGGCGTCTACTATCACATCAGCCTGGAGCACCTGCATCGCTACATCCACGAGTTTGCAGGACGTCACAACATCAGAGAGGAGAAAACAATGAATCAGATGGGAACAGTGGTTGCCGGTATGGCCGGAAAGCGGATCATGTACCGGGATCTGGTGGAGTGAGCGCGGCACTTGAGTCCGTCCTGACACCTGAGCTGCGCTCGATCCCGTTTTCGAAGTATCAGACCTCAATCCCGAAACTGGCCAAGTGCAGTGCCACGTCTGAGGGCATTCGGAATCTCGTTGCCAAGGTTAAGACGGAGCATGAGGACATTCTAGGTGATGCTCGAACAACCCGTCTAACGCCCGGCTCGGTCCATCTGGTTGTCACATCTCCGCCCAACTGGACCGTCTCAAGTATTACCCGGAGACGACTGGTCAAGTCGGTCGCCTTGGTGACTACCGGAACTTTCTCGATAGCCTGAAGGATGTATGGGAAAACTGCTTTGATGCTCTCGTTCCGGGGGTCGCCTGGTTTGCGTGGTCGGTGACGTGTGCCTGTCAAGACGAAAGAACAACGGACGGCACACTGTGGTGCCGCTTCATGCCTCGATCCAGAACCATTGCGTCAAAATCGGATTTAACAACCTCGCTCCAATCATCTGGCACAAGATCAGCAACATGAAAACTGAGTCGTCGGGCGGCAATGGCTCGTACCTCGGCAAGCCATATGAGCCGAATGGCGTGGTCAAGAACGATATTGAGTTCATTCTGATGATGCGGAAGCCCGGAGGGTATCGCACACCGAGTCCCGCGGCCCGGCTCCTGAGTGTAATCTCTGCTGACAATCATGGCCAATGGTTCCGGCAGATATGGACCGATATTCCGGGTGCTTCGACCCGAAATCATCCAGCTCCGTTCCCGGTTGAATTGGCCGAGCGCCTTGTCAGGATGTTCAGTTTAGTCGGGGATACTGTCCTGGATCCGTTCACCGGAACGGCGTTAACACAGGTTGTCGCCAGAAACACCGGCCGAAACAGCATCGGAATCGAAATCGATCCTACCTACAGAGACCTGGCCTTGAAGCGGCTCGGAGAATGATTGTACTTCAGGATGCTGTTGACAGTCTCTACAGGCTGACAGTCAACGAGAAACGTCACACATTGACAAAGCGTCTTGATGTGTTGGCTGACTACTGCGTTCAGGAGCTGACGAGGCGTGAGCCTGCAGGTGCAGCCAAGGAAGTCCCGATTCCGGGTATCGGCAGAACAAAGAACTGGGATGTTGCGTGGCCGGAACATGGCAAGATCAGACTCGGAATCAGCTTGAAATCTCTCCTGAAGAACATTCCCGGAACTGTCCCTAACAGGGCCGATGACCTGATGGGAGAAATGGCAAATGTGCAGCTATGGTCTCCGGAAATCGTCACAGGACACATAATGATCTTCGACGTTTCGGCCAGCAAGTTGCGACCAGATGGAACCAGATGGGTGGACTTCTTCCGGTAGACGATTGACCGTTTGTCTGGACGGGATGCGCCAGCTTGGGCAGCGGGAATGGTGGAAGCTTCGGTCGTTGTTGAGGACGATTTTACCAGCGGTCCAAGGATCGCAGATTCGCCGGATATGAATGGTTTTTCGACCAGTTGACAGAACGGGTGGTAGAGCGAAATCCTGAAATCGGAGGGAACCATGAACGAAGGTCGTGAGAAGCAGAATCCGAAATACGCGATCGAGGCTCTGAACCCCCGCTACGCGGGCGCAACGCCGGAAATGGTGGGCCGCGCGCTCCTGCGGCCGGTGGTGACAAGGGACAAACCGGAGACCGAAGCCGGGACATGTCCCTCTGTCAGGGACGAGGGTTTTCAGTCAAGTATATTATTCCCCTTTGATTTACGCCGGCGAGCAGATCGCTTCTCATGGCAGTTGGGAATTCGCCGCTCGCTGCGCATCAGTCTTCCTGATCAAACGAGGCGCTGAAGGCGACTGAGGTGATCTGATCGCGGGTGATGCCGATGTCAGCAAGTTCGCGATCGGAAAGCGCGTTGAGCTCCGCAGCAGTTCTGCGGAAATTCGCCGCCACGCGCCAGTTCGTGATCGCCGACCTGGTCCAGTCACGAATTGCGGTGAAGACCCAGTTTTGCCGTGCGGCGGAAATTGTCATGGTCGTCATGTCTTTGGTCCTTCTTGACAGATGTATCGGGCAACGGCGTTGCTCTTGACCGCAATATTTGGCTTTGGTTCGACTGCGGCAACGGCAGTATTTGCAATGCCGTTATGCCGCAGACGCAATTGCACCACTCCAGGGCGGAGTGATTGGGCGGTATCTCGGCGCTTTCGGCCCGCCGAGGAGTTTTGTATGCGGAAACGCACAGTGTCGGCTCGCCATGCAGGAAAAAGAAACTGCCAGTCACCCGGGAAAAGATAATCGATGAACTCCGGCGCGTCGGATTGCCGGAGGGAGGCGACATTGTGTCGCTGGATATGGTCAAGGCTCTCAGCGTTGACGCTGGAAGGGTCAGCTTTGTCCTGGAGGTGCCGGAAGAGCTTGGACGGCGGATGGAGCCGGTTCGGGCGGCGGCGGAAGAGTTGCTGAAGAATCTGCCGGGAATCGACTCGGTCTCGGTGGTCATGACCGCGCACAGCGCAGGGAAAGGCGGTGGAGAACCGCCGGATCTGAGAATTGGACGCCATCCTTCGCCCGGACGGGGTGTCGAAAAACTGGAAGGGGTGGACCGGATCATTGCTGTCGCGTCGGGCAAGGGAGGTGTTGGCAAGTCAACGGTGGCGGCAAACCTCGCGGTCGCCTTTGCCAGGCTGGGCGCAAATGTGGGACTGCTCGACGCCGACATTCACGGCCCTTCACTGCCAATGATGATGGGTGTCAGCCAGCGGCCGGCGTCTCCGGATGGCAAAACAATCTGTCCGTTGACGGCGCACGGCGTCAAAATGATGTCGATTGGTTTGCTGTTGCCTCAGGACGAGGCCGTGATCTGGCGTGGTCCGATGCTGATGGGCGCGCTTCAGCAGATGCTGCAGCAGGTTCAGTGGGGCGATTTGGATCAACTCATTGTCGATCTGCCGCCGGGGACCGGCGATGTTCAGCTCACCCTCTGTCAGCGGTTTGAATTGACCGGCGCGATCGTTGTCTGCACGCCGCAGAACGTCGCATTGGCGGACGCGAGACGGGCCATCGCGATGTTTAATAAACTCAACACACCGGTTCTTGGCCTCGTCGAGAATATGTCACACCATTTCTGCTCAGGATGCGGACACCCGACTTATCTGTTTGGGCGGGGCGGGGTGCTGCGCGAAGCGGAAGCGTCCGGAATTCCATTCCTGGGTGAAATTCCGTTTGATCCGGCAATAGGTCATTCCGGTGACGATGGCTTGCCTGTGACCGCAACGGCGAGCCCGGCGGCGGCCGCTTTCAATTCTATCGTCCAAAGTTTGATTTGAACGCAGCCGCAACTGCCAATGCAAGACCCCGCTCGCGGGGCCGGAGCGCTTGAAACCGGTGTGAAACGCCGCCGCTGAAATGCGGCGGCAATCGGCACAGCCTGACTTCCTGCGCCCGCCAGAACTTGGCCCAGGTGATTCGCAAACCACCGGCAACCGGTTGATTCTGGCGCTTGGAATCACGGGAAATCCAATTTTGGTGGGAAATTTTCCCATATTATGTAGAATTTTTTTTGACGGTGCTCTTTCAAACGATTGTAGAATTCGCATATGAGATCTTACTAAAATGCCAATATACGGGCTATATTTTCGCCAAGTGACCTATATAAAGTATAGATGTGTCATTTTGGCAATATCTGGCACTTAGGCGAAGGTTGCGAAAATTCCCAAGAATACCCATAGACACCCTGTTTTTGGCAGGATAAGACAGTTTTGCGACGGTTCCGCGTATTGGTGAGTATGTTGCGGAACCGTTGCCATGAAGGGCCTGCTTTACTCTGCAGGCAGCTTCCGTACAGGCAGGTAGTCAGTACTGGAGACCCCGGGTCGCGTTCCGCGCCTTCGACTCCTCCCCCCTTCCACTGGCGGGAGCGCGACTGGGGCTCTTCTTAAGGGGGCCAGGCTCCGCATGGAGTGAAGATCGAAACGGGTAGGCACGGGATTTTGGTGAGGCGGAGTATTGCGGTGGGGTTTGCGTTCCGGGGCGAGACCAGAAACAAAATCGATCAAAAGGGCCGGGTGTCAGTGCCGGCCGATTTTCGCCGGGGCATCATCTGCGGCGATCCCGATTACCAGGCCGGCGCCCACGCCAGTTTCACAATTGTCTATGGCGACAGCCGGCTGTCATGCCTGAAATGCTACACCGAGGAATCCCTCCGTGAGATAGATGAGGCCATCGCTCTCATGGATCTGGCGTCTGAGAAACGGCGTTTCCTGGAATTTTTCTATCAGACCAAGTCATTTAAGGCGCAGCTCGACCCATCGGGCCGTTTCATCATGCCGACGGCGCTGAAATCCAAGGCCGAAATTGGTTCAGAAGTCTGGTTTGCCGGGACCGGCGCTTCATTTGAAATGTGGAACCCCGGCGGCTACGAAACGCATTGCAACAGACTCGAGGCCCAGTACCGGGACGGCGGCACCGCTGTCGACCCTAGAACGCTGCTCGAAACAGAGCTGTGAGCCGCAATGCCCGGCAAGCCGACAGCCGCAGACGACTGCCCGCACAGGCCGGTGCTGCTGAACGAGTTCCTTGAAGCTGTCAGACCGGTTTCGGGCGTTTGGATCGACTGCACCTACGGCGCGGGCGGCTATGCGATGGCTCTGACGGACGCAGGCGCCGGCAAAGTCGTGGCCATAGACTGCGACCCTGAAGCGGTGGAGAGCGGCCGGCGCCGGGAACAGGCGCTAGGCGGAAGACTCAAGATTGTTCACGGAAAGTTCAGCGATTTCGAGAGTTTTCCGGAAGTCTCTGCGGCAGGTCCTGTTCAGGGAGTTGTCATGGATCTCGGTGTTTCGTCAATGCAGCTCGACCAGGCCGACCGGGGATTTTCGCTGCTGCGCGACGGTCCGCTGGACATGCGAATGGCGAAAACCGGCAGAAGCGCTTCAGATATTGTCAACACTGAAAGCGAAAACCGCTTGGCGGAAATCTTTTATAAGTATGGCGAGGAGCGCGCGTCACGGAGGATTGCCCGTCAAATCGTCAGGGCAAGATCAATGGCGAAAATCACGTCCACCGGCGAGCTGGCCGCGATCGCGGAAAGCTGCGCGCCGCGCCGCGGCAATTCCCAGATTCATCCGGCGACAAGGATCTTTCAGGCGCTCCGAATCGCCGTCAACAATGAACTTGAACAGCTGGTGCAGGGTCTCGAAGCCGCGGAAAGAGCTTTGCGCGTGGGCGGAAGGCTGGCGGTCATTTCGTTTCACTCGCTTGAAGACCGGATCGTGAAGCGGTTCATCAACGGCAGCCCGCCGGCGATGCAGTCCGGCAGACACGCGCCGCCCCCACCCGCGCGCGCTGCACGGTTCCGGCCTGTCACAAAACGCGCAGTCAGGCCGGGCAGCGCCGAGATTGCGGCCAACCCGAGGTCTCGGTCGGCGCGGCTCCGGGTTGCCGCGCGAACCGACAGCAAACCCATCAGCATGGATCCGCTTCTATTGGGCCTTCCGCGGATCGGCGAACCGGGCCAGCCCTGATGCGAACACATTATTTTGTTCTGTCGTTTCTTCCCGTGGTCGCCCTGGCTTGGTGGGCCTACAGTGAAATCTACGAGACCAAACTGGCCGCCGAAAGGGTCAAAACGCTTCAGGCGGAAATCGGCTTTGCCCGGGAATCCCTGAATTGGCTTCACGCCGAGTGGGCGTATTTGAACAGGCCTGAGCGGATCGCCGCCCTTGTCGACCGATATTTCCACGATCTGCAGCTGGTGGCCTTCACCGCCGGCCGCTTTGGTTCAGCGCAGTCAATTCCGCTCAGACTTTCCGCAGGGGCGGTCTTTGACCACGAATCAGAGCTTCTGCTTGCTGCGCCGCAGAGGTAGCCGGACGGCAGATGGCAGAAACGCACGGCGGCAGACTGCGCGGCAGCATTCCATCATTGGGATATTTCCGGTCCCGAATCCGCAATTCGTCCCTGCAGTCCTGGAGCGAACGGATCGAGGTGCGGCAGCATCTCGTGGCCTTTTGTTTCCTGCTGGCATTTGCGGTCGTCGCAGGAAAAATCGCGCTCGTCTCCTGGTCGGAGCCGCATGAGCCGCGAACCACCTGGTCAGGGTCAAGCCAGTTATCGCAAAGAGCGCCGATCATCGATCGCAACGGTGTCGTTCTTGCGATCAATCTTCCGACTTTCGCGCTCTACGCGCATCCCCATGAAATGTCGCCGGGCCGGGGCGCGCGCAGTGCGGCTGACAAGCTCGCTGAGGTTTTCGGCGAATTGGACGCTGACCGTCTTTACCGGAGGTTCACTGACGGAAGAAAATTTCTTTGGATCAAGCAGCGCATGACTCCGGAACAGGAGCAGATGGTCCACGACATTGGCGAACCCGGCCTTTACCTGGGCACGCGCGAGACCCGTGTGTATCCGAATGGACGGCTGGCGGCCCACATCCTCGGCGGAACGTCTTACGGCGAGCAAGGCGTGCATGCGGCCGAAGTGATCGGCACAGCCGGAATCGAAAGAGCGGAAGACGCCTTTCTCCGGGATCCGGCCAACGATGGTTTGCCGCTTGAGTTGTCAATCGACGCCAAGGTGCAGGCGATCGTTCGTGAAAAACTGTACTATGCAACACAGGTCTTCCAGGCGAAACGCGCCAGCGCGGTGCTGATGGATGCCCACAATGGTGAAATTCTTGCCCTTGCGTCTATACCCGACTTTGACCCCAACAACCGAAAAGACAATTTCGAACAGGGATCCGGACAGAAGAACCCGCTGTTCTGCGACGCCATCCAAGGTGTGTTTGAACTCGGCTCGACGTTTAAGATCTTTGCTGCCGTGCAGGCGCTCGAATTGGGTCTGGCCAATCTTGACACGCCGATTTCAAACGAATGGCTGCAGGTCGGCAAATATGTGATCAAGGGCACGGAAAGAGGCGACCCCACCCTATCGCTCAAAGATGTCATCACGAAGAGTTCCAACTCCGCAACTGCGCGTCTCGCCCTCAGCATCGGCGGCGCGAAGCAAAAACAGTTTCTCGCCAGCCTGGGGCTGCTGGAGCCGACCGAACTGGAAGTCGCGGAAGCGTCGCTGGCCAAGCCGCTCGTGCCGGAGCGATGGAATAACTTGGAAACGGCGACCATCTCATACGGGCATGGAATTGCGGTGAGTCTGGTGCATCTGGCCGCAGCGTACTCCGCGCTTGTCAACGGAGGCTTCAGGGTGACGCCCACAATCCTGAAGGGAAAGTACGACGGAACCGACCGGCTGCGGGTCATTTCCGAGGCCAATTCAAGAAAGGCTGTCGAAATGCTGCGGTCGGTCGTGACCGATGGGACAGCGCGTCAGGCGAATATGCCCGCCTATTCAGTCGGCGGCAAGACCGGAACGGCTGACAAGCCCAAACCACACGGCGGCTATTATCCGGAAAAGGTGTTGGCGACCTTTGTGGCAGCGTTTCCCACCGAAGATGTTCGCTATGTGCTTGTGGTGTCCCTGGATGAAGGGACTTCTGGCGACGGCACCAAGTGGGCGCGGTCAGCAGGCAAGACAGCAGTTCCAACTGCCGCCATTATCATCGGCAAAGTTGCGCCGCTCCTCGGAATCAGGCCCGCTGACCGGACCGCGGACACGGCAGGGAATTGAACGGTTCAGGAAGTGCCGCCAGAGCCAGCACTCTCCGGGCAACGCAGGGCCACCCTCGCATCGCTGGGGCTGACCGGCGCGCCAAACCCTGAATTCGGAGTCGCCGGAATTGCCGCCTCCAGCCAGGCGGCGGCACCGGGATTTCTTTTTGCGGCGCTTCCCGGGACCAACGCGCATGGGGCGGAGTTCGCCACCGATGCGGTCGAACGCGGAGCGTCGGCAATTCTCACCGACGCGGCGGGAAAACGGATAGCCGCAAAGACATTCATTGGAAGCGGGGTCCAGCTGATAGAGGTGGAAGAGCCGCGAGCCGCGCTGTCACGGGCCGCGGCGCTGTGGTTTGGCGCTGCGCCTGAAACCGTCGTTGCCGTCACCGGCACCAACGGCAAGACATCGGTGGTCTCGATGTGCCGGCAAATCTGGCATCGGCTTGGACGCCATGCCTCGAGTTCGGGAACGCTGGGAATTGAAGGCGCCTTTTCCGCGCGGTTGGCCCACACGACGCCGGACCCGATCACGCTGCACCGGAGACTGGCGGAAATGGCGGCGGCCGACGTTACCCATGTCGCGATGGAAGCCTCGTCCCACGGGCTGGCGCAAAACCGGTTGGACGGGGTGGCGCTGACAGCCGCAGCCTTCACAAACCTGACCCACGATCACCTCGATTACCATGAGTCCGAGGACGCGTATTTTGCCGCAAAGGCCGGTATATTCGACCGTGTTCTGCCGCCGGATGGAACCGCGGTGATCTGTGTGAACGGCAGCCGTGGCCGCGAAATGGCGGATGTTGCCTTCCGGCGCGGGCAGCGGGTCATAACGGTTGGCGGCGCCGGATCGGATATTGAACTGAAGGCGCGGCAGCTGACCGGTTCCGGCCAGCTCCTGCGTTTCTCCTGGAATGGCCGGCGCCACCAAGTCGCCCTCGCGCTGATCGGCGGGTTTCAGGCTTGGAACATTCTCACGGCCGCGGGTCTGACGATCGCTGCGGGGGAGGACTCTGAAGCGGTGTTTTCGGTCCTGGACCGGATCGGCGCGGCGCGGGGAAGACTGCAGCTTGCGGCGCGCCGCCGCAACGGCGCTGTTGTGTTCGTGGACTACGCCCACACTCCGGATGCGCTGCAGGCTTCGCTGACTTCGCTGCGGCAGCACTTTGTGGGAAATCTTGTTGTGCTGTTCGGCGCCGGCGGCGACCGTGATCGGCAGAAGAGACCGGTCATGGGGCAGGTGGCAAGCCGGCACGCCGATGCCGTCATTGTGACGGATGACAATCCCCGCACCGAAGATCCGGCGGATATAAGATCGCAGATCATGAGCCGGTGCCCGGACGCGGTGGAAATCGGCGACCGTGCGGAAGCGATCGTGCGCGGTGTGGAACTGCTGGGGCCGGGCGACGTATTGCTTGTTGCCGGCAAGGGTCACGAGAGCGGACAGGAGGTCGCCGGCGCGATACATCCGTTTGACGATCTTGAGCAGGCAAGCATCGCTGTGAACGCCTTGGATGGAAGCGGCGCATGACACTCTGGACCAGCAGTGACGCCACGCGGGCGACGGGCGGCAGATCGGCGGAATCGTGGCAGGCGACCGGTGTGTCGATCGACTCGCGTTCGCTGGAGGCGGGCGATCTTTTTGTCGCACTGTCAGACAGGCGCGATGGGCACGACTTTGTGGCTGCCGCTTTTGCCGCCGGCGCAGCGGCCGCAATGGTGTCCCGGGTTCCAGAAAATGTGCCGGATGGCGCGCCGCTGCTGGTGGTCGCCGACGTGTTGGACGGTTTGCGCCGGCTCGGCGCAGAGGGCAGAAACAGAAACCGGGGCAAAGTCATCGCGGTGACCGGATCTGTCGGAAAGACTTCAACAAAAGAGATGCTTCGGCTGGTTCTGTCGCGGCAGGGCAGGACACACGCCGCCGCGCGCAGCCACAACAACCATTGGGGCGTTCCCCTGACTCTGGCGCGAATGCCGCGAGGCTCCGAGTTTACGGTCATTGAAATTGGCATGAACCAGCCAGGTGAAATCGCCTCGCTGAGCGGGCTGGCGCGGCCGCAGGTCGGGATGATCACAGAAATCGCCCCGGCGCATCTTGCCGCTTTCAATGCCATTGACGAAATCGCGGAAGAAAAAGCGAGTTTGTTCAGTGGGCTGCAGGCCGATGGTGTGGCCGTGCTCAACGCGGATTCGCCAGCGATCGAAATCCTTGAGGCGGCAGCAAGGGATGCGAAGGCGAAGATTGTCCATTTCGGCGCCGGCGCCGGTGTCAGCCACCGGCTGCTCGAAGCCCAAATCGTCGATACCGGCACCGCGATGCGCATTGAAAGGCACGGTATGCCGCACTGCGTGATGCTGGCGGCGCAGGGCCGTCACTTTGCCCGCAATGCGCTCGGTGTCTTGGCTGTTGTGGAAGCGGTCGGCGCCGACCCCATTGTCGCGGCATTGGATCTGCGCGACTGGGCGCCGCTGGCGGGAAGGGGAAACTGCGAATCGATCGTTTTGGACTGGGAGAAACCGCCTCTGAGCCTGATCGACGACGCCTTCAATGCGAACCCTGTGTCGATGGCGGCGGCGCTGGAAGTCCTGGCTGCGCGAAACTTCGCCGAACAGCAGCCGCGGGGACGCAGAATAGCGGTTTTTAGCGATATGCTGGAACTTGGTGACGACGCCGCCACGATGCACGCGGCCATCGCCGAACTTCCGTCGGTGGAAAGTGTGGAATTGATGCACTGCGCCGGCCCGCTCATGCGGCGCCTCTATGACTCTCTGCCGGCTGGCAAGCGCGGGGAATGGCGGGAAACGGCAGCTGAGCTCGCCGCTTCGGCACGACAGCTCGCTGCGCCGGGCGATGTCGTCCTGGTAAAAGGGTCAAAGGGTTCGCGGGCGTCCTTGGTGGCGGATGCGTTCCGCGGGCTCGGAAAAATTGTTCGGCGGGCAGAGTAGGAGGCTGACCAGATGCTGCAGCTGTTGAGCGGATTGGCCGAGGGAGGCGACTTCTTCAACCTGTTTCGATACATCACATTCAGAGCGAGCGGCGCGATGGTCACCGCTCTGCTGCTGGGATTCCTTTTTGGACAGCCTATGATCAATTTGCTGCGGAAGCGGCAAGGGAACGGCCAGCCGATTCGTGAGGAAGGGCCGGAACACCACAAGATCGATAAGGCTGGCACCCCGACCATGGGCGGCATTCTCATTCTCGGCGCGGTCGTGATCTCGACGCTGCTGTGGGCAAAACTGGACAATGCCTATATCTGGATCGTCCTGTTGGTCACTCTGGGGTTCGGCGTCATCGGCGCCGTGGATGACTTCAAAAAGGTTTCCTCCGGCACTTCGAAGGGTCTCAGCGTGCGAGTCCGATTCGGAGTTGGCCTTGTCATTGCCGCGATCGCCTCTACCGCCACCATGATGGCCCACCCGCCTGAACTTTCGGCGGCCCTTGCGTTCCCGGTGTTTAAGGACATTCTTCTTGATCTCGGGATATTGTTTGTTCCGTTTGCCATGATTGTGATTGTCGGATCCGCCAATGCGGTCAACCTGACGGACGGGCTGGACGGGCTGGCCGTCATGCCTGTGATGATCGCGGCAAGCGCGCTGGGGATCATTGCCTACGCGGTCGGCCGCGTGGACTTTACGGAATATCTGGATGTCCACTATGTGCCCGGCACCGGCGAGCTGCTGGTGCTTTCCGCCGGGCTGGTCGGCGGCGGGCTGGGTTTTCTCTGGTACAATGCGCCCCCGGCCGCAGTGTTTATGGGCGACACCGGTTCGCTTGCATTGGGCGGCGCGGTCGGCAGCATTGCCGTTGTCACCAAACATGAGCTGGTGCTGGTGATCATCGGCGGCCTGTTTGTGGTCGAAGCGCTGAGCGTCATCATCCAGGTCTGCTATTTCAAGGCCACCGGCAAGCGGGTCTTTTTGATGGCCCCGATTCACCATCACTTTGAAAAACGCGGATGGGCGGAAGCGCAGATCGTCATTCGATTCTGGATCATTGCGCTCATACTTGCCCTGGCCGGACTTGCCACGCTGAAGGTGCGGTGACGTGATCACACTCGCCGGAGTTAAAAATCGCCGCATCGCGGTGCTCGGGCTTGGCCGCACTGGCCTGGCCGCCTGCAGATCGCTGACCCGGTCCGGCGCCGAAGCGCTGGCATGGGACGACGCCGCCGAAGTCCGCGATGCGGCGGCGGAATCGGGCATTGAGATCTGCGACTTGAACGATCCCAGTGTCTGGAACACCGTTGACAGTCTGATTGTGTCTCCGGGCATCCCCCACCTTTATCCCGCCCCCAACCCGATCGTCGCCGCGGCCAGCCGCGCCGGTATTCCTCTCGACAACGATATCGGGCTGTTTCTCCGGACCGTGCGGGATTCCGAAACGGCGCCGGCAGTGATTGCCGTGACCGGATCGAACGGAAAGTCGACAACTGCCGCACTGATCGATTCTGTTTTGAAAAGCGCCGGGAGAATGTCGCGCGTTGCCGGAAATATCGGCAACGCGGTGCTTGGGCTGGAGATGGCGGGGAAGGGCGGTTTTGTCATACTTGAAGTGTCTTCCTACCAGGCCGAACTCGCGCGCTGCCTGGACGCCGATGTCGCGGTGTTTCTGAACTTCTCCTCTGACCACCTCGACCGGCATGGCGGGCTCGGGGGTTACTTTGCCGCCAAGCGCAGATTGTTCAGCGGCCGAAACACCGTTGTGTCGGTCATCGGCGTGGACGAATCCGAAGGGAGGCTACTGGCTTCGCAGGCTGGCCCCTGCCGCGTCGTCCGCATCTCCGCCGCAGAGGCGCTGTCGCAATTCAGCGACGCCGTGTTTGTCCGGGACGGGCGGCTGGTCGAACGGGCTGGCGGCAGTGAAACCGGGATCTGCGATCTGGACAGGGTGCAGAGTCTGACCGGCCGCCACAACCGGCAGAACGCCTGCGCAGCCTATGCCGCGTGCCGTTCCGCCGGTCTTTCCGCGCTGGAAATCGCCGCCGGATTCAAAGAATTTCCAGGGCTGCCGCACCGCAGCCAGATCGTCGGCGAATTCGACCGCATCCTATGCGTGAACGATTCCAAGGCAACCAATGCCGAAAGCGCCGGCAGGGCTCTTGACGCCTACCGGAACATCCGCTGGATCGTCGGTGGGCTCGGCAAGGAAGGGGGAATCATATCTTTGTCGGAACGCTTTGAAAATGTTGTCAAAGCCTACCTGATTGGCCACTCCGCCAAAGACTTTGCCCTGCAGCTCGGGACGGTGCCGCACGCGATCTGCGGCTCGATTCCAGATGCCGTCGCCGCGGCGGCGGCGGACGCGGTTCCCGGGGACACTATCCTGCTGGCTCCGGCGGCCGCCAGTTTTGATCAGTATCCCGATTTTGAGGCGCGGGGCGACCACTTTGTCAGCGAGGTGAAACGCCGCCTTGGGAATGGCTGAAAAGCCAACCCGCCACAGTCATCGGAAATCAGACCCGCCGCCGCCCCCGCCGCTTTACCGACGGGTTGGCCGCCTGTAAAAGAGACACTGATTCGACCGTCAAGAGTCGGTGTGCCGAGCAGGTTTACGAGTAATGACAGACATTGTTCATGGCCTTGATGCCATGCGGCCGCGGGAGCCTGTGCTCTCCCGCTGGGTGCGAACGATTGACCGCGGTGTGCTGCTTGCAATCATCGCGCTCTTCCTCATCGGGCTGCTGCTGTGTTTTGCGGCGTCGCTGCCGCTGGCGGAACGGCTGGACCGGGAGCCATTCGCCTTTGTGCTGCGGCACGCGGTCTTTGGCACTGTCGCGATCTTGACCATGATCCTGATCTCGACCCTCACCCGAAATTCTGCGCGGCGCATTGGCATTGCCGTCTTTCTTCTCTCGTTCGTAGGAATTCTGCTGCTGCCGTTTTTCGGGACCGACTTCGGCAAAGGCGCGGTTCGGTGGTTTTCGTTTGGGTTTGGCTCCGTTCAGCCCTCGGAATTTCTGAAACCGGGGTTTGTTGTGGTCGCGTCCTGGCTGATCGCCGGTTCGATGCAGGCGGCCGGACCGCCGGGAAAGATTCTATCGCTGGGTCTGACCGTGATCATTGTGATGCTGCTGGCCCTGCAGCCTGATTTCGGACAGGCGTGTCTGTTTATTTTTGCCTGGTGCATTCTGTTTTTTATCTCTGGGGCCGCGATCTGGCCGCTGGTGGTCGTTTCCGGCGCAACTGTCGCCGGCGGCATGCTCGCGTACAATGTGTCCGAGCACTTCAGGCGGAGGATTGTCGCCTATGTCAGCGACGACATTGGAACCAACAGCCAGCTCGAGACATCGATTGCCGCCTACCGCGAAGGCGGATTCTTCGGTGTCGGCGTTGCCTCGGGCAGGGTGAAAGAATCGCTGCCTGACGCGCACACGGACTTCATCGTCGCCGTCGCTGCCGAAGAATACGGGCTCGGTCTGGTTATGGTCATCATCGGGCTGTTCACATTTGTCTGTATCCGTTCGATCCGGCGGATGCAGACTGTCCGGGATCCGTTCATCCGGCTCGCCTGCACGGGCCTCGCGGCGCTGATCGGGATACAGGCATTCATTCACATTTCCGTCTCTGTGGGCTTGTTGCCTGCGAAGGGACTGACACTGCCCTTAATTTCTTACGGCGGCTCGTCAATGATTGCCACCGGTATCACACTTGGAATGCTTCTGGCATTTTCCAGATCGGAAACAGGCAAGGCCGAAGCCGGACCCGCCGAACGGTCCGGCATCCCGGCCGCCAACCGAAGATGAAGGACGGGCGCAATCCGCTTCTGATCTTGGCCGCAGGCGGCACCGGCGGCCACATTTTCCCGGCGCAGGCCCTTGCGGAAGAAATGCTTGGCCGGGGCTGGCAAGTCACACTGTGGACCGACAGAAGGGGTTTGCGGTTTGTCGGCGGCTTCCCGGCCGGCGCCAACATCCGTGAGGTGCAGACTGCGACATTTTGGCAGGGAAACGCTGTCACCCGGCTGTTTGCTCCGGTCAAGGTGCTGTATGGGATCGCTTCGTCCTATTTGAGGCTTCACCGGCTCCGGCCTTCGGCGGTGGCCGGGTTTGGCGGCTACCCCGCGTTTCCGCCTTTGATCGCGGCGTGGCTGGCAGGAATGCCCCGCCTTATTCACGAGCAGAACGGCGTTCTTGGGAAAGTGAACCGGATACTGTCAACACGCGTCGACATGGTCGTCTGCGGCGCGGTATCGACCGTTTTGCCGCCCGGCGCAAAATCGGCGGTTTCCGGAAATCCGGTGCGCGCCGATGTGCTGGTGCAGTCCTGTGCCCGCTATGAGTGGCCCAAGGCGGGCGATTTGAGAATTCTTGTGCTCGGAGGAAGCCAAGGCGCCCGGACTATGGATCATTCGGTGCCGGCGGCGCTGGCGAAGATGCCTGAGGACATCCGGCGCAGGCTCTGCGTTGTGCAGCAGGTTCGCCGCTGCCACACTGTCGCGGTCGAGCGATTCTACCAAGAGATTGGCGTCAGCTGCGAGATTTCGACGTTTTTTGACGATGTGCCGCGGCGCATGGCGGAAGCGCACATCGTTATTGCCCGGGCCGGCGCGTCGACGGTGGCTGAGATCTCAGTGATCGGACGGCCGTCGATATTGATTCCGTTCGCCGCCGCCGCGAACGACCATCAGAACGCGAACGCAGAGGGTTTGGCCAAAGCCGGGGCGGCGATTTCCATTCAGGAAAACGGCAAATCCGCGGAGCATATTTCGGAAGCGATCGCAGGAATGATCGCTGAGCCTGCGCGGGCCGAGGCGATGGCGGCGGCGGCCAAGGACATCGCCTTGCCGCATGCGGCCGCCCGGCTGGCGGACATTGTTGAGAGGATTGCGGAGAAGCCGAAATGATTTTGAGCCTGCAGAGCATGCCTGCCCAGCCTATTGGCCCCATTCACTTCGTCGGAATCGGCGGCATAGGCATGTCGGGGATTGCTGAAGTCCTGCTGAACCATGGTTACACGGTGCGGGGTTCGGATCTTGCATCTACCGCGATCACGCGGCGCCTGGCCGATCTCGGGGCAATGGTGTTTGCCGGGCAACAGGCCAGGAATGTCCGCGGCGCCGATGTGGTCGTGATTTCGTCGGCGATTCAGCCGGATAACCCGGAGCTGCGGGAGGCGCGGCGTCTCGGGCTTCCGGTGGTGCGGCGCGCTGAAATGCTCGCCGAGATGATGCGGCTGAAATCCAACATCGCCGTTGCCGGAACCCACGGCAAGACGACAACGACGACGATGGTGTCGACGCTGCTGGACAAAGGCGGTTTTGACCCGACCGTGATCAATGGCGGGATCATCCACGCCTATGGATCAAACGCCCGTTTGGGAACCGGCGACTGGATGATCGTCGAGGCGGATGAAAGCGACGGCACTTTCGTCAAGCTGCCGGCGACCGTCGCCGTGGTGACCAATATCGATCCCGAACACCTTGACCATTACGGCAGTTTCGACAATCTCAGAAACGCGTTTGACACATTTGTCTCGAATATCCCGTTTTACGGTTTCGCCGTGTGCTGCATCGATCACCCGGAAGTGCAGGCATTGGTCGGCAGGATCGGCGAACGCCGGGTCGTCACCTACGGAATGAATCCGCAGGCCGATGTGTGCGCCCAGGGGCTGAGATTTTCAAACGGCACGGCGTGGTTCACAACGGCGCTGCGCAACGAAGACCTGAAGATTGCCGACTGCAGCCTGCCGATGCCGGGCGAACACAACGTCTCGAACGCCTTGGCGGCGATTGCGGTGGCGAGGAAATTGGGGATGTCCACAGGTTCGATCCGCGACGCGCTGGCGGGATTCGCCGGTGTGAAGCGCAGATTCACCACGGTCGGCAAGGTGAATGGCATTCGAATTGTCGACGATTACGCGCACCATCCTGTGGAAATCGCAGCGGTGTTGAAAGCTGCCCGGCAGTCGACGCAGGGCAAAGTCATCGCAATTCACCAGCCGCACCGGTTCACCAGGCTCTCCAATCTGTTTGACGAGTTTTGCACATGTTTTAACCACGCTGACCGCGTCGCCATCGCCGAAGTCTACGCCGCCGGCGAGAATCCAATCCCCGGCGCGGACCGGAATGCGCTTGTCGACGGGCTGATCCGGCACGGCCACCGCAATGTCGCCGCGCTCGACGGGCCGCAATGCCTGACCGCTTTCGTTCTGCGGGAAGCGCGGCCGGGCGACCTCGTGGTCTGTCTTGGCGCCGGTTCGATCACCGCCTGGGCCAACGCGCTCCCGGACAGCCTGAATGCGGCGGCAGACGTCAAGGTTGCGGTTGGCCAATAGCGGATCCATTCCGCTGGCGGACCTGCCGTCCTGCAGGGGGCGGCTGGTCCAAAACCGTTCGCTTTCCGATTTGACCTGGCTGCGGGTCGGGGGGTCGGCTGAGTGGCTGTTCCAGCCGGCTGACATCGCGGACCTGTCGCGGTTCCTGGCGGATCTGGATGCTGAAATTCCAGTTTTTGTCATGGGAGTGGGATCAAATCTGATTGTTCGCGATGGCGGCATACCGGGTGTTGTCATCCGGCTTGGCCGAGAGTTTTCGTCCGTCACCTTCGACAAAGGGACCGCCACGGTCGGCGCAGCCGCGCTGGACGCACAGGTTGCCACAACGGCGGCGCAGGCCGGGATTGACCTAGTGTTTCTGCGGACAATCCCTGGAACCGTCGGCGGCGCCGTGCGGATGAATGCGGGCTGTTATGGCAGGTATGTCGCCGATGTGTGCTGCGAATTCACAGTGGTCACGCGAACCGGAGAAATACGCAAAACCGCTGCCGCCGAGGCAGGGTTTGGATACCGCAGCTCCAGGCTTCCGCGCGGGTGTGTCATTGTTGAAGCCGTGTTTGACTGCATGGAAGCTTCGCCGGAGAAACTGCAGCAGCAGATGGAAGATCAGCTGAGTCATCGCAACGCGACACAGCCGACCGGGATCCGCACTGCGGGATCCACCTTTCGCAATCCCGCTGGCTATTCATCAACCGGACAGCCCGGAGACGACCACAGTTTGAAGGCTTGGAAACTCATCGCCGACGCGGGAATGCGGGGCTGGAAATACGGCGACGCGGCGGTGTCCGCCAAACACCCGAACTTTCTGGTCAATCTTGGTGGCGCAACTGCAACAGACATTGAAGCGCTGGGCGAAGAGGTCCGCAGCAGGGTTCTTCAGCATTCTGGAATTGAATTAGAATGGGAGATCATTCGCGTCGGCGCGAGTGCCTCGGCAATGCAGGCCCCGTCGGCGTGATGCGGACGGGCTGAATTTCTGCCCGGATCGGGACGGAGTGAGGCATGTCGGGCAGGACAGCCATCCGTGTCGCGATGTTAATGGGAGGCCCCTCATCCGAGCGCGAAGTGTCGCTTGTGACGGGCCAGATGTGCAGCGCGGCACTGCGAGAGCAAGGCTATGATGTGACTGAGGTCGACGCTGGCCGCGGTCTTGCCGGAGATTTGCAGAAAATTGCACCCGATGCCGCCTTCAACGCGCTGCACGGGCGATGGGGAGAAGACGGCTGCGTCCAAGGCATTTTGGAATGGCTGCAGATCCCCTACACGCATTCGGGCGTGACGGCTTCGGCGCTGGCCATGGACAAGGAGCTGACAAAGCGGCTGGTCTTTAAACATGCGGGACTGCCGACGCCCGAGGGGCGCGTGATCGAAGCGGCGGAGCTGGACGGCGCCCACCCTCTTGCGCCGCCCTATGTTCTGAAACCGGTCAATGAAGGGTCATCGGTGGGTGTCGTCATCGTGCGCGGCCGCTCGGCGCAGCCGCCGTTGACAGCGGACCAGCCATTCGGCCGGCTCATTGTTGAAAAATTCATTCCCGGCCGGGAGCTGACAGTGACGGTGCTTGGCGAAAACGCGCTGACAGTGACCGAAATTGTCACCCCGAGCTGGTATGACTACGAGGCAAAATACGCCCTTGGCGGTTCGCGCCACATCGTTCCGGCGCAGATTCCAGGTCGTGTTTTTGACAAATGTATGGAATACGCCGAAACCGCCCACCGCGCCCTTGGCTGCAGGGGTCTCAGCCGCACGGATTTTCGTTGGGATGACAGCAAAGGCGCAGATGGGCTGTTTTTGCTGGAAACCAACACGCAGCCCGGCATGACACCGACATCGCTGTCGCCCGAACAGGCTGACCACTGCAGCTTCTCATTCCCTGAACTGTGCCGCAGCCTGATAGAGGATGCGTCTTGTCAGCGCTGAACAACAGGCGTCGCGGAAAGGTTCCTATCCGCGTTTCTTTCCGGCTGCAGCGGCTGATCCTGACACCTTCGGTGCGACGGATTGTGGGCTACGTGCTTCCGCTTGGCGCGCTGGCCGCTGTCGCATTCGCACTGCTGATTGCCACTGACAGCCACACCCGGCTGGCGGCCCACGCGGAATCCAAAGTCATGGAGTTGATGCTGCGCCCTGAGAATCTTGTTGAAGGGCTGCGCATTGTCGCAACTTCGGCGAGTCTGCATGCTGAGCTGGCGGCGCTGGCTCCCCAGACTTTTCCTGTCAGCGCATTGGAATTCGATCCGGACGAGCTGCGCCGCCAGATCGAACTGATCCCCGCGGTCAAAAGCGCAATTGTCAGAATTGACCCGGGCGGACTGCTCACACTCGAAGTTGCCGAGCGCGTTCCTGCTGTCATCTGGCGCCGCGGAGACGCGCTCGAGCTGCTTGATGAAAACGGAGAATCAGTCTCGGTTGCCGCGAACCGCGCCGATCACATGGAATTGCCCTTGATCGCCGGACCCGGCGCCGAGAGCGCGGTTCCCGAGGCGGTGCGGATTTTCAAGGCCGCCGGCAAGATTCAGTATTCGCTGCGGGGATTGAACCGCGTCGGCGAGAGGCGCTGGGACCTTGTTTTGGATGGCGGCCGCCGGGTGCTGCTACCGGCGCAGGAACCGGCGGGGGCAGTGCGCCGGCTGCTGACTCTTGAGGAAACGGAGTTTTTGCTTCAGAGGCAACTGTTGTCGGTCGATCTGAGGGAAAGAGGGCGCACAGCGGTTCGGCTCACGCCGCAGTCACAGGCAGCGTATTGGAAATGACAGAGCGGAGGCGGCAGTTCAGGATGGCGGACCCATTTGCCAAGAAACGCGTGATGCGCGCAAACCGGATAGAGGCGACAAATCGCGGAATCGCGGCCCTGCTGGATCTGGGAACCTCAAAAATCGCCTGTATCGTGTTGAGTTTCAAGGAAGAAACGGCTGGCGCCGACCCGGTTGAGGACATCAACACGGTGATGCCCAGGCGATACCGGGTCATCGGGTATGCGACTTCACAGTCATATGGAATGGAAGCCGGCGCAGTCAAAAACAGGGATCGGCTGATTGAAGCGCTGCAGCTGGTGCTTTCAAAGGCGCAGCAGACTGCCAGGCAGCGCGTTGACCACCTGTTTGTGAGCATGTCGGGAGGCGACCCGGAACCCTATGCTTCGACCGGAGAAATCCGACTTGGAAACAATCCCGTGAGCGATCAGGACGTTGCCCGCACGCTCGGGAACTGCAGCGTTCCGGACACCGGGATTGACCGGGAATACCTGCACGCGCATCCGATCAACTTTTCGGTGGATCACAGGTCCGGCATTCACGACCCGCGGGGAGAGTCCGGCAACAGGATTTCGGTCGATTTGCATATGGTGACGGTCAAAAGCCAGACAGTCGCCGATGTCATCGCCTGTATCGAACAATGCGGACTCACGGTAGCGGGGGTGGCTTCCTCGGCATACGCATCAGGCCTGTCGACGCTTGTGTCGGAAGAACTGGAAAACGGTTCCGCATGCGTCGATATCGGCGCCGCCACCTCCGGGATCGCGGTGTTTTACAAGAAACACATGGTGCACACCTGCTCTCTCAGGGTCGGCGGCAATCACATCACGGCAGACATTGCCGACGTGTTTTCCATCCCGGTCGCGGCGGCGGAACGGCTGAAAACCCTGCACGGCAGCGTCATGGCAACGCGCGAAGATGACAGGTCGTTTTGCGAGTCCTTCGATACAGACCGTTCGATTGTGAAGATCTCACGTTCGGAACTGATCGGTGTCATCAAACCGAGAGTTGAAGAGATTCTTGAGGACATCAGGTCGGAGCTGGACCGGGCAGGTTTTTCCAGCGTTCCCGGACAAAGCATCGTTCTGACCGGCGGCTGCGTTCACCTGCTCAATCTGGAAGATATGGCGAAATGCCTGCTGGGCCCGCAGACCCGGTCCGGGCGACCCATGCGGCTTTTTGGACTGCCGCAGGTCATGACCGGACCGCCATTCTCATCCGTCGTCGGACTATGCCTCCACGCAGTACAGCCGCAGGATGAATTCTGGGATTTTCCGATGGTCGCGCAAAGCGCCGGGAGCAACGCGCTGGAGAGGACAGTGCGTTGGATTCTCCGCAACATCTGACAGCCGAATGGACATATCGCGGAGCGCAAAACAGATTGGCAACAGCTTCGAAAATTCACCCGTTTGAGGGTGAATGACTCACATTGATAGCGTAGTGTCCAAAGGTGCGTCCACGAAAATAAAAAACCGAACGGGACGCCGAGCAGGAATGAGGTAGGTAGGCCAATGGCACTCGATTCTATTCATATCCCGGTGAAACAGAAACTTTCGCCGTTGATCACAGTGTTTGGTGTCGGCGGAGCTGGCTGCAATGCCGTGCAAAGCATGCACATCAAGGGCCTTGACGGCGTCGATTTTGTGGTCGCCAACACCGATGCGCAATCCCTGGCGGGCACTGACATCGCCTCACAAATCCAGCTCGGACCCAACACGACGCAAGGTCTTGGCGCCGGATCTGACCCGGAAATCGGAACCAGGGCCGCCGAAGAGAGCATAGATGCGATCAAGGAGCATCTTGAAGGCGTCCATATGGCGTTCATCACCGCCGGAATGGGCGGCGGCACCGGAACAGGGGCCGCTCCACTGGTTGCCAAAGCCGCCCGTGAGCTCGGAATTTTGACCGTCGGCGTGGTGACCAAACCGTTCATGTTCGAAGGGCAGCAGCGTATGTCGATGGCCGAAAGAGGCATTGATGAGCTGCGCCAGGCGGTTCACACATCGGTCGTTATCCCGAACCAGAACCTGTTCCTGGTGTCGAACGAGAAAACAACCACTTCGGAGGCTTTCATGAAGGCCGATGACGTCCTCTACGAGGGCGTCAAGAGCATCACCGATCTGATGGTGCGTCCGGGCCGGATCAATCTGGACTTCGCCGATGTCCGCGCCGTGATGCTGGAAATGGGATGCGCCATGATGGGAAGCGGTGAAGACGATGGCGAGGACCGGGCGACCGTCGCCGCCCAAAAGGCGATGAACAACGATCTGTTGGAGGAAACCCGCCTGGCAGCCGCCAAGGCAATACTGATCAATATCATTGGCAGCGAAGACATGACACTGTTCGATCTCAATGCGGCGTCGGAGACAATTCGCCAATCCATCAATCCGGATGCGCGGATCATCGTCGGTTCAACGATCGACAACGCTTCCAGTGGCACCATCAAGGTCACGGTGCTGGCGGCCGGGCTCAACTCACGCGAGACCGGTTCCGAATCCCAAACCGAGTCGATTTCGCATGCCGAAGAGCCGGATGCGTGGGCAGATGAAGCCGAAACCGCTGAGACCGAAATGTTGGAGTCTGTTTCTGACGCGGCGGAACAGGACGATGAAGCGGCTGCCGACGAAGCGCTTAAGCTCGATTCTGACTGGCCAGATGATTCTGCCGCAGCGTCTGCCCAAGCGGCGGAAACCGCGCCGGATCCCGTTGAAGAGACGGCTGAAGCGCCTCACGCGGCCGCCGGGCCCGACGAGGCAAGTGCGGCCGCTTCAGCGGACAAGGGAAAATGGAGCCGCGCATATGTCGCTCCGAAGCTGGTCAACGGCGGAAACGAAGACAGCGAACGGCCACCGGCCGCCGCGGCTGACGAAACGCGCCGCGCCGCCTCCGCCGCTCAACCGGAACACCGGTCCGCGCGCGGCCGGCTGCGTTCTGTCATCCGCCGGATGACAATCGGTTCTGACGCGCGCGACGAACCCCCGCCGGAAGAGGAGCCGTCTTTGTCAGATGCTGAATGGCATGACGATCAAGTCGGCTGGGAGCGAAGCGACGAAGAGCGCCGGGTGCCGGCGTTCATGCGCCGCCAGGCGAATTGACCCGCTGAGGAAGGGCACAAACACGCGGCTCTGATTCCGTTCGCGGATTTCGCAATCGCCGGCCATGGCACCGGCCGCATTACGGCCAAATCGAGTCATGTCGTTTTCGGTGTGCGCCGCCAAAACCGGCCGGCGCCCTGTGAGGTCCGTTGCAACATATCGTTTCAATTGTTCATTTGAACACAACGTGTGTGTTCCACTATGGATTGACACAATAATAAGTAATAATTGCGGGTACCTGCCGTGCAGACAACAATCAACTCACCAGTACAGTTTGTCGGAAACGGACTTCATTCCGGCAGACCCGTCTCAATGAAAATTATTCCCGCCCTGGCGGAAACCGGAATCGTTTTCGTTCGCACCGATGTGATGTCCGTCAGCAATTCGATCCCGGCGCTCGTGAAATTTGTCGAAGATACGACTCTTTGCACACGGGTGGCAAATGCGGAAGGGGTATCGGTTTCCACGATCGAACACGCTTTGGCGGGTTTGGCCGCCTGCGGTGTGCACAATGCGGTCATCGAAGTGGATCAGGAAGAATTGCCGGCTCTCGACGGGAGCGCCCTGAAATATGCGGAAGAGATTCTGCGGGCGGGGGTTCGTCATTTGGATGCGCCGGTCAAGATCATCAAGATCCTTGAGCGCGTTGAAGCCGCAGTGGGCGATGCGCGGGCATCGATTGAACCGTCGGATCAGGCTGAAATGGAGTTCACGATCGAGTTTCCAGATCCGATCGGCACTCAGCAGCGGTCAATGGTTTTGTCGAACGGCGCGATTGTCCGGAATCTGACCGACAGCAGGACGTTTTGTATCGAGTCGCAGATCGTGGACCTCCGCCGCAGAGGTTTTGGCCTTGGCGGAACTTACGAAAACGTGCTGGTCGCGGACTGCGCGAACAATCGTTTCATCGGCCAGATCCGCCATTTGGATGAATGCGTGAGGCACAAGATGCTGGACGCCGTCGGCGATCTGGCGCTCGCGGGCCACCCGATCATCGGCCGGTTCAGCGGCTATCGGGCCGGCCATGAGACCACGGTTGCGCTGCTGGACAAGCTGCTCGCCACCGACGGCGCCTTCGAAACAATTGTCGCCGGAAGCGATGCTGCGGCGAAGCTTCCAGGCGCGGGCACGAATTTCGCGGATATTCCGACCATTCAATAACCGGTTTGAATCAAACCGGTTGATGGACACATCCATAATCTGGCGGTAAATTCACCGCGCTCCAACCTGTTTCCGGGGAGAGCCGCATTACGTATGCTTTCCGGGGTCGTGAACCTGTGATCAAACCAAAAAAATTTGCGCTGCTCGCCGCCCTTTCGGTCCTCATTGCCGGCTGCAGCGCCGAAGACGAGGACGAATACCGAAACCTCACCCCCAACCAGATTTATCAGCTCGGCGAGGCTGAACTTCGCGACAACAACCCCGAAGACGCGGCCGAGATTTTCGAAGAGGTTGAAAGGCGGCATCCGTATTCGGGATGGTCCAAGCGCGGCACGATAATGGCGGCTTACTCTTATGGCCAGGCTGATGAATTTGCGAAAAGCCGTTCGGCGGCAACCAGATTTCTGGCCTCGTATCCCGGCGACAAGGACGCCCCGTATGCGCAATACCTGATTGCGATGAGCTACTACGATCAGCTCGACCGGCGCGGCCGCGACCAGGCCAACACAACACAGGCCCTCGATTCGCTGCAGCTTGTGATGGAGAACTATCCGGAAAGCGACTACGCCAAATCCGCCGAACTGAAATTTGAGCTCGCAAAGAACCATTTGGCGGCCAAGGAAATGGAAATCGGCCGCTATTACCTGAAGCGCGGCAATTACACCGCGGCCATCAACAGATTTCAGTTTGTGGTTGAGGAGTTTGGCACAACGGCGCAGACGCCCGAGGCGCTGCACCGTCTGGTGGAGGCCTATCTTTCGCTGGGATTGGTCAATGAGGCGCGGCAGGCGGCGGTGGTTTTGGGTTACAACTTCCAGGGCAGCGAGTGGTATCAGTCGACCCACAGCCTGTTCACGTCCCGCGGCATGACGGTTCCGCAGCCGCAAAGCGACAATGACGGGCTGCTGGACCAGTTTTACAGGCGAACGATCAAGGGTGACTGGCTCTGAAGTGACATAGGCGAAGTGAAATGCTGGCGAGCCTGTCCATTCGCAACGTCCTGCTCATCAGACAGCTTGATTTGGAATTTGCCGAAGGTCTGAATGTCCTGACCGGCGAGACCGGCGCCGGAAAGTCCATTCTCCTCGATTCGCTCGGCCATGCGCTTGGCTCCCGGGGACTGCCCGCGCCGGAGGAAACCGATACCGAGGGCAGCGCCGTTGCCGCGGTCTTCCTGTTACGCGGGCGGCACCCGGCGCGGGCGGTGCTGCAGCAGAGCGGACTCCCTGATTCCGATGAGCTTCTGCTTCGCCGCACACTGGCCGGGTCGGGCCGCAGCGCCTGTTTTGTGAATGACCGAAGATGCACGGTTGAAACACTGCGGACGCTGGCCGCTGCGCTTGTCGAAGTGCACGGTCAAAACGCGGACCGCAGCCGGATGAACCCGGCCGGGCACCGGGCCTTGCTCGACAGCTACGCCGGCGCCGCCGATTTGGCCAAGCGTGTCCGCGGCAAATGGCGCGCCCTGCAGGATGCGGCCGCGGCGCATGACGAAGCCGCTTCGCGCCACGATGAAACGGCGAAAGAAGCGGATTTCCTTCGGCATGCACTGGACGAGCTTCGCCGTCTCCGCCCGGAGCCGGGAGAAGCGGAAACGCTCAGCGTCCGGCGGTCTCAGCTGAAAAACCACCTGCGGTATCAGGAGGAGCTGGGGCGGGCCGCCGAAGCCGTGGGGAGTTCGGGCGCCGAGGGCAGCGCCGCCGACGCCATTCGATGGCTGCAGAGTGCGGCGGCGGACGACCCGCAGATCGCCGAAGCCGCGGAAGCCATTGACCGGGCGATGCTGGAGCTGAATGAAGCGGGCCGCGCGCTGGCGGCGATTTGCTCACGGTTCGACCAGGACCCGCTTGAGATTGAACGCGTGGAGGACCGGCTGCACTGGATTCGGTGGCACGCCAAAAAACACAATGTGCAGCCGGATCGGCTGCCCGAACTCATTCAGGAATTCGAAGCCAGGCTTGAGGGGCTGGAGGTCGGCTTGGAGGACCCGGCGCGGCTGTTCCGGCGCGTGCAGGATCTGCGCGGCGAATATGACCGGCTGGCAGCGCAGCTGTCGGCGAAGCGGCGGAATGCCGCAGACCGGCTCGACCGCGCAGTTGCCGGCGAGCTCGTTCCCCTGAAGATGGGCCACGCGCGGTTTTCAACCGAGATCGGGCCGCGGCAGCCCGGCGCCGAAGGGACAGACACAGTCCATTTCACTGCGAGCGCCAACCTGTCAACGCCTGCAGGTCCGATCAACCGGGTTGCATCCGGCGGGGAGTTCTCGCGGTTCATGCTGGCGCTTAAAGTGTGTTTGACGGAACAGAACGCCGGCATCAGCATGATATTTGATGAAATTGACAGGGGAGTCGGCGGCGCGACAGCGGATGCTGTCGGCAAACGGCTGCAGTCCCTCGGCAAGCGATCGCAGGTTCTGGTGGTGACACATTCTCCGCAGGTGGCGGCGTACGGGGACCGTCATTGGCGAATTGAGAAGCGCGCCGGCGCCGGCGATGCGCAGACATGCGCCGTTCGGCTGGAAGGTGTCGAACGCACCACCGAAATCGCGAGGATGCTGGCCGGCAAACGGATCACCGGCGAGGCGCAGGCTGCGGCGGCGGCCCTGCTGGACAGCATCTGACGCTCACCCCGGCAGGCGGGAATTCACTCGATGGGACGGCAGGCGGTCTCAAGCCAGCGGCGGACGGAAGGTGAACTCGCTGCCTGAAGCCGGTCCAGGACCATTTCGTGATACGCGTTCAGCCACCGTTTTTCCGCCGGCGCAAGCGTGTCGGACTCGATCAGCTTGCGGTCAAACGGCGCCAGGGTCAATGTCTCGAACTCCAGCATTGGCATGCCCGGTGCGGCGGGCTGACCGTCACATCGGCGGACTGCGGCGAGGTTTTCCAAACGGATGCCGAAATCGCCGTGCACGTAGCAGCCAGGTTCAATCGACATGATCATCCCGTCCGCCAGGCTGCTGTCCGTTCGCTTGGAAATGCCGGCCGGTCCCTCATGCACGTCGAGAAACTGACCGACGCCGTGGCCGGTCCCGTGACCGTAGTCATGGCCGGCTTGCCAGAGAAACTGCCTCGCCAGCGTGTCCAGTTCCCTCCCGGAAGCGTTTTCCGGCCATCTCGCTGTTGACAGCGCGATCAGACCGCGCAGGACGGCGGTGTAGAGTCTGCGGTGGGACTGAAGGGGATCGCCGATGGCCACGGTCCGGGTGACGTCGGTTGTGCCGGACAAATACTGACCGCCCGAATCGACCAAATAGAGTGAGCCGGGCTCAAGCGTCCGGTTGGTCGCGGTCGTCACCCGGTAGTGGATGAACGCGGCGTTCGGCCCACAGGCGGAGATCGTGTCAAAGCTGATGTCGTGCAGGCAGCCGGTCGCGCGGCGCAATTCCTCAAGTTTCTCGGCGGCGCCGATTTCCGACACAGAACCCGCCGCGGTTTCAGAATCCAGCCAGGCGAGAAACGCCGCCACTGCCGCGCCGTCAAGGAGATGGGCTTCCCGTATCGCAGCGATCTGAGATTCATTCTTGCGGGCCTTGAGCGCCGCGCAGGGGTCAGGCGCAAGGACTGTTTCAACCTTTGGCGGCACAAGCCGTTTCGCCGCCCAGCAGGCCGTGCCGGGGTCAATCAGAACCCGCCCGCTGAGAGCGTCGAGTGAGGCGGCAAACCGATCGAATGAGTGCAACGACACAGCAGTGCCCAGCCATTGGTCCCGATCCGGGTCTTCGGCCGCACGCCGCACAAACAGTTTGACCCTGTTGTCCAGGCCCAAAATCGCGAACGCGTGCTTCAACGGAGTCCGGGGTATGTCCGTTCCCCTGATGTTCAGGAGCCAGGCGACGCTGTTGGCGTTGGTGAACACCGCAAAGTCCGCCCCCTTGGCGGACAATGCGGCGGCGATGCGCTCGATTTTGGATTCGCGGGATTCGCCGGCATAGCGGTCCGGGTATTCGACAAGCGGGCTGTCAGGCGGCGGCGGCTGATTCGTCCAAATCCGGTCAACAAGGTTGTCGGTCGCAACAAGAGCGCGGCCCTGCATCCGCGATTCGAGCTTTTCGATGGCTTCGATGCCGTGCAGCCAGGGGTCGAATCCGATTGAACCGGATTCAGGAACCGAGTCTGCGATCCATTGGCGCAAAGTGCAGGAATCGGCGCCGCGGATTTCAACTTCGGCCGGCTGCGTCTGGGCAGCCGCCTGTTCTGTGTATCTTCCGTCAACAAACAGCGCCGCCTTGTCTGTTGTGACAACGCACAGGCCGGCGGACCCGTCAAAGCCAGTCAGCCATGCGAGACGGCGGTCGCGGCTGGCGACGGGCGAGCATCTGAAGGCGTCGGCAACCGGCACCATGAACGCATCAATGCCTGCATGGCTGAATTCCCGGCGCAGCCGCGCCAGTCTGCGCGCGCTTTGCCGGGACGAGAATTCGGCGGCAAAGCTCTGCAGCATTCAGCGGTCTTCCGAAAGGCGGGTTCGCACTGCCCGGTTCGGTTTTCCGGCCTCGAAAAGCGCGGCGAGCTGTTCCGTCATGGCCCCGGCAAGCTGTTCAACATCCGCAATCGTCACGGCCCGGTTGTAGTAGCTGGTGACATCGTGGCCTATGCCGATCGCAATCAGCTCCACCATTCGCCGTTTGCCGATCATGGCGATCACTTTGCGGAGATGTCTCTCCAGATAGTTGGCTGGATTGACACTCAGGGTGGAGTCGTCCACCGGCGCGCCGTCGGAAATCACCATCAGGATCTTCCTGGATTCCTGCCGGACCGACAGCCTGCGGTGCGCCCATTCCAAGGCCTCGCCATCAATGTTTTCCTTGAGCATGCCCTCTTTCATCATCAGCCCAAGACTGGTTCGCGAACGGCGCCAGGGCGAGTCGGCGTTCTTGTAGATGATATGCCTGAGGTCATTCAGCCGTCCGGGGGTTCCGCGCCGCCCTTCGGCCGACCATTTTTCACGGCACTGACCGCCCTTCCAGGCGCGTGTCGTGAACCCCAGGATCTCAACCTTGACCTGACAGCGTTCCAAGGTGCGGGCCAGAATGTCGGCGCTGATGGCGGCGATGGAAATCGGCCGGCCGCGCATCGACCCGGAATTGTCGAGAAGCAGCGTGACCACAGTGTCGCGGAAGTCGGTCTGTTTCTCGACTTTGAATGACAGCGGCGTTGTCGGCGTCGCCACCACCCTTGCCAGTCTGCCGACGTCGAGAATGCCTTCCTCGCGGTCGAATTCCCAATAACGGTTCTGCTGTGCCAGCAGCCGCCGCTGCAGCTTGTTCGCCAAACGGCCAACCGATCCTTTGAACGGTTCCAGCTGCTGATCGAGATTGGCGCGCAGCCGCTCCAGCTCCTCTGTTTCCGCCAGCTCGTCGGCCGGCACCTCATCATCGAACTCAATTGTGTATACCGTGTAGCCGGGATCCGCCTCGGAATGCGGCGCCGGCGGCAGTTCGGGCATCACCTCGCCGGGCGCCTCTTCGTCGTCTGACAGGTCCATTTCGTCGGTCTCGCCTTCCGCCAGCGTCCGGTCGGATGCGGCAGAATCGTCGGCGGCGCCTTCCGGCGACTGTTGATCGGTGTCCTGTTCCTGGTCTTCGCTGCCTTCGGTCTCGGGGTCGTCATCGTCTGTGTCTTCGGCCGCGGTCTCGTCCTCGTCCTCGGCATCGTCGGGATCGTCGCCCAGCTGGTCGGCGTAACCCATCTCACCGATGATCCGGCGCGCAAAACGGGCAAATTCGGTTTGATCCCCGATGACACTGTTCAGCTCAGCCAGCGTCGTTTCTGACCGGGCTTCGATTTCCGGCCGGAAAAGATCGAGGACAAGCGACGGGGCAGGGGGAAGTTCGCGCCCTGTGGCCTTTTGCCGGATCAGGTATCCGAGAGCATCGGCGAGCGATTCGCTCCGCGTGTCGGTGATTTCCGCATAGCCTTTGCGCTGCGCCGCATTCGAAATCTTGGCGTCAATATTTGCCGCCGCGCCCGGAAGCTGTCTGGCGCCGATGGCTTCGCAGCGCGCCGTTTCCATGGCCTCGTACATTTCCCTGGCCAGTTCGCCGCGCGGCATGTAGCGGGAATGGGTCTGCTCGCTGTGCAGTTTTTTCCTCAGCCCGAAACTGTCGGCAAGGCCGCGTGCGACCAGCAGGTCCTGTTGCGTCGCGCGGACCCCCAGATGCGGCAGGCGGATGGTGTCCCCGGCAACTCCGGGGGCGTCGGCGGTGAACCTGACATTCAAATCCGCCTCATCGGCGATCGACCGCGTGGTTTCAACCAATGCCTTCTTGAAGGCGGCAATTGTTTCGGCGGTTCGTTCAGCCATGATTGCATTCGGCCCGTCGGCGGCCTGTCAGCGCGGCGCCGCCGGCAGGGCCGCTATTTGATGTTGTGCGCCACGGCGCTTTCGGGAAGCTCTTCGTCGAAACATCTCTGATAGATTTCAGCCACTGTCGGGCGCTCCAGCTCGTCGCACTTGTTGAGAAAACTGACGCGGAACGCGTAGCCGTTGCTGCGGAAAATCTCTGCGTTCTGGGCCCAGAAAATCACCGTTCTCGGACTCATGACGGTGGACAGATCGCCGTTCATAAAAGCGGTGCGGGTAAAGCCCGCGGCCCGAACCATTGAACTTATGGTGCGCCGCCCGGCTTCTGTGTTGTAGTTCGGCACCTTCGACAGCACGATCTGGGTTTCAGCGTCGTGCGAGAGATAATTCAGCGTGGCCACCAGCGACCAACGGTCCATCTGGCCCTGATTGATCTGCTGGGTCCCGTGATAGAGACCGGTGGTGTCGCCAAGCCCGACAGTGTTTGTTGTGGAAAAAATCCGAAAATGGCGGTGCGGCGTGATGATCTCATTCTGATCCAGCAGCGTCAGCCGGCCGTCGGTTTCCAGCACGCGCTGGATGACAAACATGACGTCTGCCCTGCCGGCATCGTATTCATCGAACACCAGCGCGACCCGATTTCGCAGCGCCCAAGGCAGAATTCCCTGCTGGAACTCGGTGACCTGTTTCCCGTCCCTGAGTTTGATCTGGTCTTTCCCGATCAGATCGATACGCGAGATATGAGAGTCGAGGTTTACCCGCACACATGGCCAGTTGAGGCGCGCTGACACCTGTTCGATATGGGTGGATTTGCCGGTCCCGTGATATCCTTGGATCATAACCCGGCGATTGTGGGTGAACCCGGCGAGAATCGCGAGCGTCGTGTCAGGGTCGAATTTGTAAGTCAGATCGATGTCCGGCACACGTTCGTCGCCGTCGGCGAAGGCAAGCACTTCCATCGGCGTGTCAATGCCGAACGCATCGCGCACCAGGACTCTGACGGCCGGTTCATCAAAAATCTTCGAACCTTCCATTGCCGGCTCCCGTCCGTGTGCGTTCCATGTGTGCCAAATCCGAGACCTAGTGATGGAAATTGGCGCTCTGCGCAAGAATTATCTGGGTCCAAAACCGTCGGCGGGGCGCCGGGTTTGGCAGTTTTCCCCTCAGTCAGGACTGAAGATTCTTGCTCGACTTAATTTGGTCCCATGCCCAGACGACTTTTTTCAGCCGGTCCTCTTCGGATCTGTCGCCGCCGTTGAGGTCAGGGTGGTAGACTTTGACAAGTGACTTGTACTGCTGCCGGATCTGTTTCTTGCTCCAGCTGTTCTGGGCATCGAGGATTTCCAGAGCCCGCCTCTCATCCGGCAGCAGGCGGCGGCTGCCGGCACTGGCTGCGGCCGTTCGGCTGGTGCCTTTTTCACCAAGGATTTCCAGGGGATCTTCGATTCCCAAACGCTGCCATGCCTTTTTCTGTCTGGAACGCTGCTGGTCCTCGGCTGACCGGCCATTTGTCTCCGCCGACCCGTTGTCCTTCGCTTTTTTCGCCGGCCTGGCTTTGAAAAAATCCCATTTGAGATTGTACTCGCGGACATGCTTTTGGCAAAACCAGTAAAACTCATCCAAATGATCGGGCGATTTCGGAGCGCGAAACTTGCCCCGCTGCCGGCATTTGGGGTGTTCGCAAATACGCGACGACGTCTCGACGGCGCCCGACATGCTGCGCCGGCCCTTTCGCCGCCGGCGTTTGTCGGCGGATACAGATATGTCAAATTCAAAAGGTTCTGACATCGGTTCGGCGCCAGCCCTGCCCTGGTTTTTGAAAAACAAACACTCTAACCGAACTGCGGCAAAGTTCAAAGCGTCTTGATTCGCGGCCAGCAATTCCCGCTTATTTCCCGGAATTGCCGGGAACGGCGGCGGCGGCGGGTTTCGCCGCGTCCGCCTGGCGGGTGCGCAGCCTCGGCCGTGCGGCGCCGCCGCCTGTGTGTTTCCGCGGCTTGATCTGTGACCCTGGGGAGCCGGATTCGAGCATTTCCGGACGCACGGACCCGGTTTACGGCTCCGGGCGCGTGGCCCCGGGCAGGACCGCGTCGATCTCAAGAGGCTGCAGCCTGGCGGCCAGCGCCCGCCACAGGGTCTCCCAGTCTTTTATCACCCACATCTCCAGAAGCTTCCGCATCCGGTCCCAGAAATAGAGTTTGCGCTTCCGCGCTTCGAGGGCCTGCCGGAACATGCCGCAGCAGGCCTCCTGTGTCTGGTCTGTCAGGAACGCCAGCATCATGAGCGTGGCGAACACGCATGAAAGGTTCTGATTTCCGTGGCCGAAGTTATGCTCGAATCCGTAGCCGCCGCATCCGGATTTCTTCAGGGTCTGAAATGTCTCGTTCTCAATGCGCCAGCGGCTTCGGGCCGCGCGCATCACCTGCATCACTGTGTCACCGCTGAGCCCGAGGTCCGTGACCCAGCTCCAGCGGGAGGTCTTTCCGTCCGGCCTCGTCTCCGAATAGAGAAGAAGATTCACTCCGAGGTCGAAATGGGTCTCGTTCAGCGGCATGTCCTCCGCCCAGCGGAAGCTGTGGACGGTCTCGCCCTTCCGGGACCGCGTCCGGACTTCCAGCGAGCTTGTCTCCGCCCGGCTCTCCAGCCAGTCGAACATGAACTTATGGTCGCCCGGCTTCGCTCCGAGGATGAACCGGAGATCCTTTGATTTCAGCAGCTTGACGCAGGGGCCGTGCGAGTAAAGCCCGTCCCCGATGACAATTGTCTTCAGATGCGGATGCTCGCGCCTGTAGTCCGTCAGCAGCCTGGCCGCGGCGTTTCTCTCGCAGTCGTTCTTTGACGCCCCGTCCTCTTTGCGGATCATCTCGGGCGCGACCGGAAACACCTGGCTCCGGTCCGGATGCGTGAACGCCGCGGCCAGCATCTGGTGATAGTTCACGAACCCGTCTCCCTGCCGCCGGCGGCAGCACCGCGCGCAGCCGATCTTCGCCGAGCTGAAATACTCCGTGCCGTCCATCGAGAGCAGGAGATGGCCGCCGAGCGCGGTGAAGCTCTGAAGCGCCTTTCCGCGCTGCAGGCTGGCGTGAACCGCCCTGAAGGCGCCGCGCAGCTCCCGCGGGCCGATCCTGTCGAGCCGCTCGCGCATGGCGGTGTCGGAGGGAACCCTGCCGACGCCGAAAAGCGCTCTGACATTCCGCCTCAGAGCCGGATCCTCCCCAAAACGGACCTGGCTGTCGAACTGGAGAAGCGACGGCATCTTCAGAGAGAACACCGCCAGGCCCGACATCAGACAGTCGGACAGGCTGAGGCCCCGCGGATCCACAGGATCGGGGACGGCGTCGAAAGCCCGGCGGACAGACGACAGAAGACCGGGCATCGACAGATGCCGGCGGAGAGTGTTTCTGGACATCGCACTGCTCGATGCGTGATTCTTGTTGACGCATGATGATTCGAACCGCCGGCCGGCGCAACCCCGGCTTCCGGAGACCGCGAAAAAGAAATTCCGCGCAGCCTTCAAACTCTTGAATATAAACGCGAAAAACAATTAACGGGAATCGCTGCCTGTTCATCAGTAATTCCAATTATGCGTTCACATCGGTTTTTTCTTCATTTTCGGCTGCGTTTCCGGGCGGATTTCTACTGTGTTTCGGCGGAAGGGGCGGGTGCAGCGAGACTAGCTGCTGAACTTGCGGGTGGAAGTCCCGCCGGCGCAATTCTCAGTTTGGCGTCGTAGTCATATCCCCACGGGTGTCGGGGTGACCCGGCGTCCGGAAGCGGGGACGTAAAAGCCTCTGTGGGCTGGGAGGACGATGTCCCTCTGGTCCGGTCGGACAGGGAGGCGAACAACCGGGAGGGCCGTAGCGAAAGCGAACGTCCGTATGAAGCGTCGAAAAAACGCTCCCCGCATGGAATCCGACTTGCGGGGGTATTGGAGGATGCCAAGGGTTTCCGCTCTGCCCGATGGCCAGTGCCGGTGCGGAAGAACTGAGATGCACGCATCGGATCGCCCGGCGTACAGGTGGCGGCAATCCCGGAGGGTTCAGTGGTGAAAGTCCGGAAGGTGAGGAGGACAGACAGGATGTTGTGACCCTTGAATGTCAAGGACCGTGTCCATAACCGGAGTACGGGAAAGGACGCGGAGTCCTCCTGACTGGCGGATGAGGCCGATTAAGCGGTGATGGACGGAATAACACAACCCGTCCGGAGCGAGGGCCTCTGGGCTCAGGTGGCGAAGACGGCAGGTCATGCCGGGACTCAGAGCCCGGCGCCGACCGAGGATACCACCCCGGTTGAAAGGGGTGGCGCTGTCGAGCCGAAGGGCGGCGTAAACGCGGGATGATGCCACGGGTATGGCTGGGTCAGCCTTGAGCGTGGCGGATGTCGCGGAAGGCACCGTAACGAACTCCTGCGGGGGTGCCTGACGCTTGAAGCCGGACCCGGGAAAACCGGAAGTCCGGAATTTTAGGGGGGACGCTGGAAACGTGACCTATGGTGCGCGCGCCAGTGTCCTACCCGACGGCTGCCGGTTCCGGTTACGGAGGCTTTTCCGGCAGCTCGCCGGTGATGATTGTCCGCATCACGGCGTCCCAGTCGTCGTGCACGACGTAGACGGTCAGGAACTTCAGGTTGTCAAGAAGCCGGTAGCGGGCGGCGAGCTTTGCCCGGGCCTCCTGCCAGCTTTCGCAGACCAGGTCGCAGGCGCTCTGCATCAGGAACGCGATCAGGTTGAAGGTCGCCAGCAGGCTGGCCAGGGTTTCCTTGCCGTGCCCGAAGTTGTGCTCGAGATGGTAGCCGTCCTTGAGAGCCTTGAAGGTGTTGTTCTCCACTTTCCACCGGGCCCGGGCGCAGTCGGCCAGTTCGGCGACGCTGTCCGGGCCGACCGGGAGGTCGGTGGCGAAGCTGTTGCGGTAGAGCCGCTTTCCGGACGGCGATGTGATGGTGACTTCGAACCAGTTGACTTCCAGCGCGTCCTTTCCGTCACGGATCGGCAGACCGCTCATCCAGCGGTAGCGCAGCCGGCGCTTTTTCTTTTTCCGGCCCTCGGTCCGGGTCAGACAGCCGGTCTCAACCCCTTGAATATACTCGTAAAGCGTTGTGTGCGAGCTCGGCTTGCAGGTCAGGATGAAGCTTCCGCCGGCGGCCAGCACGGCCTCGCAGAGCGGCTGGCGGCAGTAGAGGTCGTCGCCGAGATAAACCGGTCTGAGCCGGGCCAGGCCGGATCCGGTCCGCCGCAGCCAGCGCTTGGCGGCGTTGATCTCGCAGTCCTGTTTCTCAGCCCCGTCCTGCGGGCGGATGAACTCCGGCGGCAGCGGCAGGAGGCGCGAGGTTCCCGGGGCGACGATGCTGGCGCCGAGCACGGCGTGGAAGTTCTGTGTCCGCCCGTCCGCCAGTTTCCGCTGCGAGCAGTTCCGGCAGCCGATGCTGCAGGAGGTGAAATACTCGGTGCCGTCAAGGGCGATCAGCAGCCGCCCGTCAAGCCGGCGCAGCTGGTCAAGGGCGCCCTGGCGGTCCAGCTGGTCGACGGTCCGGGTGAAGATGGAATCGAAGCGCTCCGGCGGCACGCCGTCGAGCACGCTGCGGATGTGGCTGTCGGTCGGCAGCCGTTCAATGCCGAACAGGGTCCGGGCGTTGGACCGTCCCTGGCGGGACTGGAGCTGCGCCTGCGCCGCCAGGAAGGACGGGCACTGCAGGAAGAAGACGGCGAAGGCCGCCATTCCGATGTCGGCCATCTCCAGGCGGGCGTTGGCGCCCGTCCTGCGGTCCGGGGCGGACGCGCAGAGTTCGCGCATGGCGGCGATGTATCCGGCCAGCGGGGACATGGCGCCGCATTATGCACATATCGAAAATTTGTACAAATGTAAGCAAAAACAACAACTTACAGGTCTTCTCCGCGCCTTTTCCCCAGGAGCCGGCGGCCGGAGCGGCGTCGGCGGCAGGTGATTCGCCCGCCGCCGGGGAACCGCCGGCGCGCAGCCGCCTGCGGCGGAAAAAAATTCCCCCGGGCCAAAAAACCGTTGTGATACAACACGTTAAAAACTCAAAAATCCAAAATTAGAATTACTGGATTCGCGGCCGCGGCCTGCGGCGGACCGTCGGCCGCCAATGACAAAACCGTCTTTGGCGCTTGCATAACCCTTTGAATGGCATCACTCTGTCAGGCGGAGCGACGGCGCAGCGGCGAAGGGCACACACATGACCGTGCGGGAGCAGATCATTGCCCGGCTGCAGCGGGAATTCGCGCCGGAAACCCTGGAAGTCACTGACGACAGCGAGCGTCACCGGGGCCACGCCGGCTGGCGCGAGGGGGGCGAATCTCACTTCAGTGTCAGAATCGTCTCACAAAGGTTTCGCGGACTGAAGCGGCTGCAGCGGCACCGGCTGGTTCACGCGGCGCTTTCGCCAGAGCCCATGGGCCGTATCCATGCGCTGGCGTTGGACCTGTCTGACGGTCAGTCCGCCGAACCGGGCGGCAGGAGTTAAATCCCGAGCTTCCGCGCGACCATTTCGCTGACTGTTTTGGGATTGGCCTTGCCGCCGGTCGCCTTCATGACCTGACCGATAAAAAACCCTGCCACCCGTGGATTTGACTGGGCTTTTTTCACTTGAGCAGGATTGTCCGTCAGCGCTTTGCCGACCAGCTCCTCGATCAGTCCGCTGTCAGAAACCTGTTTCATGCCCTTGGCTTCAGCGATCTCCGCGGGGTCGCCGCCTTCCTCCCAAAGGATTTCAAACAGCGACTTTGCCATCTTTCCGGAAATTGCCCCTTCGTTCACGAGATCCAGTATGCCGCCGAGCTGAGCCGCCGAAACCGGGCTGTCGGCGATCGCGAGTCCCGCCTTATTGAGCCTTCCAAAGAGTTCGTTGGCGACCCAGTTCGCCGCCAGCTTCCCGTCCCTGTTTTGCGCCACGGCTTCAAAATAGTCGGCGGTTTCCAGGTCCGCCGTCAGCACGGCGGCGTCATAGCGGGTGACACAGTATTTCCGCACAAAACGGCGGATTTTCGCATCCGGGAGTTCCGGCAGGCTGGCTGCAATGTCGTCAATCCAGTCCTGTTCGATTTCGAGCGGCAATAGGTCAGGGCAGGGAAAGTAGCGATAGTCGTGCGCTTCTTCCTTGGACCGCATTGAGCGGGTTCTGCCGGATCCCGGATCGAACAGGCGGGTCTCCTGGAGCACCGATCCGCCGTCTTCCAAGACCGCAATCTGGCGACGCGCCTCGTGATCGATGGCCTGTTGAATGAACCGCGTGGAATTCATGTTCTTGATTTCACACCGGGTTCCGAATTCGCTCGAACCTTTCGGGCGCACCGAGACATTCACATCCGCGCGCAGGTTGCCGTTCTGCATGTTGCCGTCGCAGGTGCCGAGATAGCGCATAATCTGGCGCAGCTTCAGGATATAGGCCGCCGCTTCCTCGGGGCTGCGGATATCGGGGCAGGATACGATTTCCATCAAGGCGACGCCGGTTCGGTTGAGATCGACAAACGACAGTTCGGGGTCCATGTCGTGCAGCGATTTGCCGGCATCCTGTTCGAGATGGATATGGTCAATGCGGACTCTTCGGACCCCCTCATCGTCCATGTCGACCGTCACCTCCCCGCCGCCGACGATCGGGTGATACAGCTGCGAAATCTGGTAACCCTGCGGCAGATCGGGATAAAAGTAGTTCTTTCTGTCGAACGCGGAAAAACGATTGATTTCCGCCTGTAGCCCGAGGCCGGTGCGCACCGCCTGTTCGATGCAATACTCGTTGACGACCGGCAGCATTCCCGGCATCGCCGCGTCGACAAAGTCCACATTTGTGTTCGGCTGCGCGCCGAACTCCGCGGAGGCGCTGGAGAACAGCTTGGAAGCGGAGGCGACCTGTGCGTGAACCTCGAGTCCAATGACCATTTCCCAGTCGCCTCTCATCCCACTGACGATCTTAGGTTCAGGCTCCCGCGCCGCAGCTTCATTCATCGGTGTCACTCTCCAAATGCAGCCTGGCGCTGCCAGAGCCGATTCCCATTGCACCGCCCATGCGCGGACTTAATGCGTCGCCGGGCGCGGCCGCGCTGCCGGGTTTGAGAAGCCGGTCAAGCATTTCAGCGCTGTCTCCGGATACGCGTTCGGCGGCGCGGATGCGTTCCATTTGCCGGCGCATTTTCCTTTGCCGGTCGGCGTCGTAGTGGCGCCAGCCTCCGAATGCCGCACAATGCCGCGCCGCGACCTGAGGGTTCTTCCTGTCCATCTTGATCAGCCAGTCGGCGGTGAACTTATACCCGCTTCCGTCGACAGCGTGAAACCCGGCATGGTTGGCGAACGCGAAGGTGGCGATAACGGACCGGAAACGATTTGGATTGCGCCAGTCAAAGTCCTTGTGCTCCGTCAATTCTCTGACAAGCGCCGGCGCCCGCGCCGGAGGCGCTTCCAAAATCTGCAGGGCGAACCACTTGTCCAGCACCAGCCGGTCGCCTGACCAGTCCTGCAGGAAACTCTGCAGCTCAACTTCGCCCTTTTCGATGGCAAGCAGTGACCGAAGGGCTCCGATGCGTTCGGTCATGTTGTCGGCATTCACGTATTGCTCTGTCGCCGCTTTGCCGCCGTCAAGTCTTGTGAGCAGCCGCAGAAAGGCGTTGCGCAGACTGCGCCGGCCGGTCGATCGGGCATCCGGCGTGTACGGCGCGTCGTCGGCGAGCGCTCTGTAGCGGCCTTCCAGCCGGTCCGCGAGCTGGCCCGCAATCGCGTTCCGAAGCGCATCGAAGGCGTCGCGAACCGCAGAAGGGTCGGCAGCCTCGCCGGTTTCCGACAGGCTGCGCTGCAGATCGGACTCCGGTGGAAATTCAAGCATCAAGGCCCGAAAAGCCTCATCGAGCGACGAATCCAGCAGGATTTCCGAATAGGATCGCACGAAATCGGCATCCGGCTCCGACGCATCGAGAACCAAACCGTGCAGAATTTCCCGCGCCAGCGTCTGCCCGGCGTCCCAGCGGTTTGAAGCTGTCCGGGTCATGCCGCAGTATGAACAGCCTTTCTTCCCCGCGGCTGATCCTGCTGCAGGACCACCGGTGCGGAAAAGCCTCTCAGGGTTGAGACAATCGGTCGTGAGGGCAGGCCGGAAAAAGCAAAAGTCTGGGTTTCCTTTTGTCATTTCCAGCACAGTCGTTGGCCGCATTTTCCGCGCCGTTCTCATTCAGGAGGCCAGTTGCGATCGGGATCACAAACGGCTGTTTGACCGACTGCTGCGGGGTGCTTGGAGTGGCTTGCCGGAATGTCAGCAGCAGTGTTTCGTCAGTATATTCAGAACTGCAGGACAGCCGCGGCGTGCCGGACTGGCTGTACCACAGTTTGAACTGCGACAGATCGCGGCCGGATGTGTCTTCAAACACCTTGATCCAGTCTTCGATTGTGCAGGCCTCGCCATCGTGGCGTTCAAAATACAGATCAAGCGCGGTCCGGTAGGCGGCCGGTCCGAACAGCCGCCACAGCATGGCAACAACCTCCGCTCCTTTTTCATAGACCGTCGCAGTGTAAAAGTTATTGATTTCGCGATAGGATTCCGGCCGCACGGGATGGGCGAGCGGGCCCGCGTCCTCGCGGAACTGCGCCGCCCGCAGACGCTTCGCATCCCTGATGCGGACCACCACTGCGGATCGCTGGTCGCTTGAGAACTGCTGGTCGCGAAAACTGTCAATCCCTCTTTAAGGCTGAGCTGGAACCAGTCCCGGCAGGTGATCCGGTTTCCCGTCCAATTGTGAAAATACTCGTGCGCAATCACTGTTTCGATGCGTTCGTAATCGGTGTCGGTCGCCGTTTCCGGGCTGGCGAGGACGAGTTTGGAATTGAAGATGTTCAGCCCTTTGTTTTCCATGGCCCCCATATTGAAGTCATCGACGGCGACGATGTTGAACAGATCAAGATCGTACTCTCTGCCATAATTCTCTTCGTCCCATCTCATCGCGCGTTTAAGGGCGTCCATCGCATAGCCGCATTTTTCTCATCGCCCTGCCGCACCCCAGATCCGGAGCTCCACATTTCTCCCGCCCGCTGTTGTGAACACGTCGTCAACTGAGACCAGCTCACCTGCAACCAGTGCGAAAAGGTAAGAAGGCTTTGGCCAAGGATCGTGCCAATCGGCAAAACCGTCTCCCTTCGCAACGAGATTGCCGTTGGAAAGCAGCACCGGCAGCCGGGCTCTTGATCAATGTCGTGTATCGCGCGGTGATGTCCGGCCGGTCGGGAAAATAGCAGATGCGCCGAAACCCCTCCGGTTCGCACTGGGTGCAGAACATGCCCCTGGACATGTATAGGCCTTCCAGCGAGGTGTTGGCCTTGGGCGCAATCTCGACCTCTGAACGCCACTGGAATTCTCCATTTGGGATCGCGTCGCGCGGCACGGTCAATCCGCCGCGCGCGTGGCGCATGTCCTCTGCGGCCATGTCCTGACCGTCAATCGACGCGCCGATCAGTTTCAGGGACTCACCGTCGAGGCGCAGATCGCATTTCTCCTTATGCGCGGCGTTTTGCCGAAACAGAATGGTTGATTTCACCCGCGTCGCATCCGGCGACAGATCAAATTCCAGCCGGATATCTTCGGCCACCCAAGGGGGCGGCCGGTAATCCGCGCGCCTGACGGTTCTTTCTGCTTGCTTTGCCAATTCAACGCCCACCAAGTTCCGGCATCGAATTACAGCCGGGTGGTGTCAGGTCAACCGGTTTCGACCGAAATATGCTGTATCGATCGGTGCCGTTCGGCAAATTGCCGCAGCCAGCCTTACGGCGGACGAGGTTCACGGCGTCGGCGTCAGACCCGGGAAAACGCCGAACCAGCTGTGGCGTTAACCGGCCGCATCCCGTCTGATTCACACGAATGGATCCCGATCGGTTCCTCTCATTTTCCAGCCCTTATGGCTGTCGCTGCGGCGATATCCGCGCCAACACCTCGTCACGGGCCGGGGGATTGCAGCCGACTGTCTCACAATTCAAAGCGGCGGCTGTGTTGGCGAATGTCAGCATGGCAGACAACGGCTCGTCTCCGAGCGTTTCAAGATCCGCTTTGCCCGTGGCTGAGGCGGCGGCAAGCCAGGCCAGGCTGAAGCCCATCAACGTGTCTCCGGCGCCAACGGTGTCACCGCCTTTGGCGGAAATGCCTTCGACGGCGGCCATACCGCTGCGGCTCCATGCCATGGCGCCGTTTTCGCCGTCTGTGACGATGATAAGTCTCGATCCGCCGGCAAGGAGGTTTTTGGCGAATTCCGCGGGACTCACGCCAGGGGCATAGAACTCCAGGTCTTCTGTGCTGATCTTGACGATATCGGAACGCGCGACGAGCCGGTCCATGCGCGGCCTCCACGAGCTGTGATCCGCAATCAGCGCCGGCCGCACGTTGGGGTCGAGCGCCAGTGTCGCCGTCTCGGCCTGTGTGAGCGCGAATTCCGCGATCCGGTCGGCGCCCGGCGGAACGATCAGCGAGATCGATCCGATGCCAAGGATGTCGCCAGAACGGAGCGTTCCGGATGGGAGGGCAGGGGCCATTTTGACCATCGCGCTTTCCCGGTCATGGAACGCGTAGGCGGGATGCCGGCCTTCCTTAATCTGGATGAACGCAAGAACCGTGGGGTCGCTGACACGCGGGGCAAAGGAGACATCGACCCCGTATCCGGCCAAATCCGCCGAGAGCTGCTGACCGAAAAGATCGTTGCTGATGGCGCCGCAGAACGCGGCGTCGGCACCGGCCCGGGCGGTCGCCTTTGACGTCGAATAAGGACACCCGCCCGGCGCGGCGCGATATGTCGATCCATCTGTCGTGATAAAGTCGATCAGGGCTTCACCGCAGAAAAAAATCCGTGGCGACATGAAAATCCTCCTATTCACTCTCCTTTGGCGCCGTCAGGCGCGATGCGAGCGAAGCGCGACACCAAGACATCTATTCAATTCTCTGTCGCCGCCGATCCCGGCCTGTCCCGCCGCCATTGCCTGCGGGCCAATCCAGCCGCATCCAATAACGCGGCCATGAGTTTCAATTCCGCTGACGCGCGGCCGCTGCCCTGCCAATGTGATTCGAGATTTTCCGGCGCAAGGATTGCAGTTTCCAATTTTCACGCAGCGTCAAGCTGGGTTTCGCTGCTGCCGATAAGGGATTTCGAACCGGCTGACTTGAGATTTCGATTGATACACACCCCAATCAATGGCGCGATGACAGAAGATACCGCCACTGCGATCTCTGTCGCCCTGACAATTCTCTCAACCCAGCGCGGATCCTTGATGTGGGAAGCATCCACGCCATCAGGCTGCCGCACGGAGATGTCCATGCCGCCGGCGGTGTGAATCGGGCTTTGGCGATCCAATCTGCCGGTGGCTTTCGCCGGACGGCAACGATTCGCGGCATGCCCGCATCCCATGCGCGGGGAAGGCAGAAGGCAGCCTGAATCGCTTCCATTCCGCTGTCGGAAAACCATTTATGAAAGATGCCGGATTTCATCGTCGCCGGTCCATCCCTTAACTTCGAATGCCGCGCCGGTCCTGCGGTGCGGATACAACACCGCTTTCCCTTCAAGCCTTTGATGCCGAACATCGTCTATGAGCTCCAATGCATGCTCCAATCCGCCGATTTTCGCGATATGCGCCGCCGCATCGATCGTTCCGCCGCACATCCATTCAAGGGTTTTCGAGATATCCCATGCGGTTCCCCCGGAAGAACCGGTTATGCGGGTTTCGCTGTAGTGGATTTTGTTGGCGTCAATGCTGATCGTCGCGTTGCCCTTCCGCAGCCCGCCAAACAGATTGGCGGCGCCGCCTCGACGCAGCAGCGGAAGCGATGACTCGATCGCCGAAGATGCGCCGACGGCAACAATCAGGTCATCGACGCCTTCGCCGTTTGTCAGGTTTGCAACGGTGTCGGTCACTGAATCTGGCGTGGCGACAATGAGTTGACCTCCGGCCTCCCGTGCCCGGGCCGCAAACTGCGCCTCGGTCCGTTTCCGCCGCGGTTCGGAAAGATCGGATCCGATCACAATCCCGGCGCCAAGGGCCAAGGCGACTTCAATATTCATTCTCCCCATCGCCCCAAGTCCGACGACCAGCAGGACGCCGCCGGGTTTGGGTCCGGTCGTGGCCATTCGCGGACTGTTCAAGGTTTCCTGCGTGAGATGGACATGATGAAACTGCCCGGAAACACAGCAGGACAGCGGCTCGGCGAGGGCGGCGTGGGCATACGGAATCGCGTTGTCAGGAATGGGAACCAAGCAGCCGGCAAGCAGCACTTCCTCCGGGATAAGCATGAATTCAGCAAGATGGCCGGGAAGGGTATAGCCGCATGCAACCCTGTGAATATCGGCCCCGCCGTTGCGGTAGCGATGAAGATTGTTCACCGGCGGATGATCGATAGTGGGCTGCACGACATACCTGTCGCCGACCGTATAGTCTGCGGTCAGATCGGATCCGGTTCGGGCAATTGTGACGGAACCTTCGTCGCCGAGGATTGCCGCATACCTGCTGAGATCCTGTCCGTACAAGTATGTGTGGTCGCTTCCCTGGGCGATGATCTTGATCAAGGATGTGCAGATCCCTGCGGCATCGACCCGGACGAGCAGCTGGCCGGGACCCGGAATCGGCACCTCAATCTGCTCCAATGCAAGGTTTTCAAACCCCTTGCCGCGCAGAACAACGCCGCCCATGGTTGCGGGAATGCGCATTTCAAATGGCGCTGCCGAGGCTCAGCCGGTACAGGTCCGCCTGCCTCTCACGCCCAATCGGTTTCATTTGCTGCCCAAGAATCCGGTTCATTTCCATTGCCCAGCCAATCGTCCGCCAAACCTCTTTCGGTCAACTGAAAATCCATTGCCTGCCGATTTCTGTCACCAAATCCGCAGAAACAAAGGGTATTCAGGATTGGAAACCGTCTGACAAAAAATGGCAACGGGTGTCAGCATCGGCTCCAATACGCCCCCAATGAACAGTTAGCGTTATCTGACAATGCGCACCCGGCGCCAGTTTGAGGTGTGTTCGTTTTTCTCCACAGTTTTGATTTGGGGCTTGCGCGGTGATTCGTTTGCTGTCTTGATTCCTGCGGTGTTTCGCTTCGGCTTTGACGGCTGCGGGATGCGCCGACAACAATAAAATCACAGGCAGGAAGACGAGCAGATGACCGACAGGCATGACAAGGGAAAGGATGATGCCCGATACCGGGACGCGGGCATCGCGGAAGCGTTGCTGAAGCTGGGGCCGGAAATGGCTGCCACACATCCGGGTGTATTGACGCACTGCGATGGTGTCTGGGTTCATCATGCCTGCGACGGGCGGGATGTTGAGGTCCGGATAGTGTCGGGTACGGAACTTGCGGCGTTGCGGGAGCGGATTGCTCTGTTTCAGGCGCCGTTTTCGCTGGCCGGTTCCGCGGAGGAGGACGGGAGTGACGACGCTGTGGAGGGATTGGTGCGGAGCGGTGTTTCCGAAGCCTTTGAACGGGATTTCGGTCGCGTTGCGGGAGAGTTGACGCGTGCGCGCCCTGATCTCGACGCGATTGAGGTGCAGCTTCGGGAGAACGCGCTGGCGGGGTCTGCGGCGCTCTACCGGGCGCTTCTGGAAGGCAAGGACGCTGAGCTTCCCGCTCCGGAGTGCCCGAAATGCGGGCGGAGGATGAAGCGGCGGCGCCAGAAGGTTTCGAAGACCTTTTTGACGCGGGTGGGCGAAGTCACCTTGATGAGGACGTACTATTACTGTCGTCGTTGCGGCGAGAGCAAGGTTCCGCTCGACGACTACCTGGGTCTTGAGGGGACCTCGATGTCGCCGGGCGCTGAGCGGATGATTGCGGAACTGGCGGTTGAGGTTCCCAATCGCAAGTCTGCCCATCTTCTCAAAGAGTTGTCGGGCATCTCCGTCGGCTGCACGCGGCTGTGGAGCAAGGTTGTGGAGCTTGGCGGGGACGCTGTGCGTTTCGAGCGCGAGGACGTCGCGCCTGTGGGTGAGGTCCCGGAGCGGATCCATGTATCGATCGACGGCACCGGGGTTCCGATGCGCAAGGAGGTGCTTGAGGGCCGCGCCGGCAAGCAGGAGGACGGCGGCTCGAAGACCCGCGAGGCGAAGCTTCTGCGGTTCTACGAGATGGAACCGGACCCGAAGACCGGCAAGGCTGCGACGGTGCAGGGGAGCATCACACAGTCGGCGGCGATTGACAGTGCCGCGGCCCCCGAATGCGGGATGTCCGCCTTTGAGGCACGCCTTGAGCGCGAGGCGCTGAGGCGTGGGGCGCATGATGCACGGGAGATCGTGATCGTCTCGGACGCGTCTGCGTGGATCGAGAATACTGCGGACAAGGTCTTCGGCAGTGGCGAGGTGACCTGGATTCTCGACCAGTTCCACGCGCTGGAATACCTGCACGATGCGGTCCGGGCGATCGAGACGGACCCGGTGGCGGAGGAGTGCCTCTACGAGCGGCTGAAGTCACTGCTCAAGGCCGGCAAGGTCGAACCGGTGATCAGGGAGTTGTCGCCGTACGCGGCAGTGCATGATGCGGTCGCGAAGTGCGTCGGCTATTTCCGCAACAACATCCACAGGATGCGCTACGATGAATACCGTGCGAAGGGCATGCCGGTGGGATCGGGAGTGATCGAGGGCGGCTGCAAATCGGTGATCTGCGGACGGATGAAGAAAAGTGGTGCGCGCTGGTCGTTAACCGGCGCCAACAACATCATGGCGCTGAGGTGCTGCTCACTGAACAATCAGATGACCGACCTGTTCGACTGGCGGCGGGCAGCTTGAAGCGGGAGAAATGTGAACACACCCGCCAGTTTGAATCCGCTTTAATCCATCGGCGGTTTGCAATATTGGGGGAGGGTTGACCAATTCCGTGTGTGAGGAAGTGTGGCGGCCCCCGTCGTTGGCATCATCAGCAATCACTATGTGATCGACGGAGGCTACCCGGTGAGCGCTTCCGGCACGATGAATACGGCTGCGATTGCGCACGTGTCGGAGGCATTGCCGCTCATTGTTCCTGCCAATCCGGACTTTGTTCGAATCGCGGATCTGATGGAGACATGTGACGGCTTTCTTTTCACCGGCGGACGTCCCAACGTGCATCCTGAGGAATACGGTGAGGAGGCGACGGATGCGCATGGCTACTTTGACCGCGACCGTGACCGGGTTTCGCTTCCGCTGATCCGCGCATGCGTGGAGCGCGGCCAGCCCGTGCTCGGTGTCTGCCGCGGATTTCAGGAGTTCAATGTCGCTTTCGGCGGCACGCTGCATCCGGAAATCCGTGATTTGCCCGGCCGGATGAACCACCGAATGCCGCCTGAGGGAACGCTGGACGAAAAATTCGCGCTTCGTCACACCGTCACGTTTCGGCCCGAGAGTGTGTTTGCCAAAATGTTCGGCGCCGAACAGGTGAAGGTGAATTCGCTGCACGGGCAGGGGATCAAGCGCGCGGGCGAACGGGTTCAAGTGGAAGGCACCGCGCTCGACGGCACCGAGGAAGCGATTCAGATCGAGGATGCCCCCGGATTTGCTTTGGCGGTGCAGTGGCACCCAGAATACGCCGCCTCAAACGACTGTGTGTCGCGGGCATTGTTTTCGGCGTTTTGCGACGCCGCGCGCAGCTGGCAAAATCGCTGAAACGTATTCTCCGCGCTGAATTCCACAGGCGGGACAGCCGGTTTGTTAAAACAGATAGGTCACGCTGGCGGAGGCGCTGGCGCTGTGAGATTGTTTGTTAACTCCCCGCGAATAAACCAGCCCCGCTCTCCCCGACAGACGACCGGATGAGGTGACAAATCTGGCCCCGATTTCCGCGCGCACGTTTGACTTCGGGAATGTCATGGTCGAGCGCATGGAATCTCCGCCTCCCGCAAACTTTGAATCAACGCTGATTTCTCCTTTGTCAGAACGAATCCAGGCCAGGTTGAATATTGGAGTCAATGCAAAGGAGCGTGTCTGCGCGCCCCATCCTTCAACCGTGAGTCCCAAACGAGCATCCATCGCGGTGCCGCTGACACCGTCCACCTGCAGCGAGAGACCCTCCGCACCCGACTCGGTGTATGGTTTGGATCGAAAGTGAGTGGCATCCAGCCCGACTGCAGGGGTTATCTTCAAACTGTTGAAGTGCAACGGATATCCGAGTTCACCGTGGAGCGAATAGTTTTTGAGACTGAGTTTCCCCGAGGAAATACAATCGGTTTGGGCAAGGGCCCGAACAATGTCAAAAGATGCCCAGCCGGCGGTTGCCGCCACCGCGTACGCGACAGGGCCCGCCGACCCTGTCCACTTCAGGCCGCCGGAAAATGTTTCGCCTGCAGACCATGCGTGAGGGTCCATGGAGACAGCGGTGTTTCCGATGCCGATTGAGATTCCCACGCCTCCGTCCAGATCGTCAAATACCCAGCCGGCAGCCTCCGTGAATCTGCTTCCGCTGGAACGGAACCCAAGCTGATCGGCGTTTTCCAGATTGGATCCTTCAAACCATGTGCCGTTTGCTCCGAAACAAACGCCGGCAATCCGGCCGCGTCCGAATTCGGGAAGGCAAGACGGCACCTCGCGGGCGCTGCGCTGTGCAGATGAGATGCCGGTGTGAATGGTGGCCGCCGCGATTTCGTTGCCGAGCCCGTCCAGTTGCACTCTGAGGTCGTCGATTGAAGTGTGGCCAAGTGTTCCGCGGAACGCGTCGCGTATCTTGTCTCCGTGGTCCCGCGATGGCTGCAGCTTGTTCAGAACATCCTGTTGATTGTCGTTGATTCCGCCGGGCCGCAAATCCAAATGTGAGGTCAAATACAGTCTTTTGCCCGAGCTGTCCTTGAAGAGGCTGTTCTTGTAAATCAATGTCTCAGGAATGCTGAGCGTGTCCTCACCAATGATGCCGCGGCTCGCGGTCATCACCAGAGTCTTGTTCGCCTTCGCCGCATCGGTGCCCGCGAGAGGGAGGTCCGTCGGATCCGAATGCAGGCGCAAAGATACGCTGCCGGCCAGCCCAGCCATTCCCTCCACGACAAGCAGGTCTGAGGATTTCTTCGACCAGTCAACATCCAGCTCCAGTGTTCCGCCGGCCATTTGCGTGTAATCGCCCGTGAGTTCGGTGACGGCGATATTGCCGCCGCCTCCCGGTGAGACCGTGCCAAGATTTTCCAATCGCCCGGCAGTGCCAGCGACGGAGCCGCAGTCCGGATTCGCACTGCCAATGAGCTCGATTTTTCCGCCGGAATTCAATGTGCCGCGGTTGGTGAGAATCGGCGGGGAACAGGCCTCCGCAAATATATCGCCGGTGATGGTTCCGCGGTTGTTGATCTTCACCGACGCAATCGGTCGGCTGTCGTCGTCGGAACGATCCCCAACATAAATGGTCTTGGCCATAGCTTCAGGGACGGTAACCGACGCGCCTTCATCCACATTGATATTGACCGCCGTGTTTCTTCCTTCCGCCGCAATCCCGTGTGCTTCCCGGCCTGAGGTCGCCAAATCGCCGGTCACCGTGACGTCCACGGCGACCGGCTTGTCCTTCGTGGGATCGGCATACCTGACAACTTCGATCGCGGGCGCATTATCGCCGGTCGTCAATAGGTTGTGAACCGAGATGTCCACCGAACCGGGATCATCGCCCTGAATTGTTCCCAACAGGACTAAAACCCCTTTCACCTCATCGCCTGTTGTCGAGATTGATCCCTTGGAGGTGACCTTTATATCGCCAGGGGCATCGACCAAAACTCCCGCCACATCTCCGACGTCACCCCGTGTTTGGGTTGAAATGATCTCGTTGACTTCGATGGTTGTGACCTGGCCTCCAGGCGGATTGAAATCAACGAGCCCTACCATAATGGCTCCGCCGTAACCGCCGCCTGCATTGCCGTCCGCATCGCTGCCCGCTTCGCCGCGCGCTCTGATCGTGCCATGGACCTTGATATCTGCGGTGCCGGTCAGTCCCGTAACGCGAATGCCATCGGCGGTTGTCGAGATATTTCCGACCTCAAGTTTCACATTCTGTGTTTGTGTGATCTCGCCGCGGCCCTGCACATGGATGGCATGTTGATTGGCGCCGCCGGTCACCGTCACATCGTGCTTAGGACCCTCGGTTGCAATTGTGATGTCACCTGTGCCTATAAAGTAGATGCCCGCGCCGCTTTCACTTGCAATCCTGAGGCCATCTTCCAATAAAAAGGTGTAGTCTTCGGTGATCGTAGTGTCACTGCCACAGTCAATCCCGGATACATACGCTGTGCTGTCCGCCTTGACGGTTTGCCCCGAATTCGGGCAGCTTTGGGGGAAAGCGGCTGACGAAGTTAAACCGAAGGCGATGAGCGAGGCAAAGGCGGGGCGCAACCAGCCGAATCCGGGAACCACAAACACTCCGTCACCGTCTTGGCGAAACGCAAACTTACAAACCCGAAACACCGGTCCACCCCTTTTACACACGTACCGACTCCGACTCCGAGTTCACCCTGCCAGCAGTTTGCAGGCGGATGCAACGGCAATGAACAATTCAAAAAGACCGCGCCTGAAAGTGTGACAACTTTATGATTCGGCGGAATTTGGCTCTGCGGACCAGCTGAGGGGGCGGCTGAATTGGGCGGCCGTTTCGCCAATGGAGGGAAACGGCCGCCTGCCGGAAAACGAGTGCGGCCAAGCCTGATTTGCCGTGCCGGCGGATTGGATCTTGAGCCGAGACCGGACCACTGCGTCGATTCTGCTGTTTGGCGGCCGGCCGCTGCGGTGTTGCGCTGCCTTGCCTGATATTGCAGGCAAATATATCTGCACACTTCGCCTTCAAATTGAAACAGGCTGAGAGCGGAGTTCAAAATGATCGAAAAACGTCAATTCTACATCGATGGCAGGTGGACTGACCCAAGGCGGGGCAATGACCTGCAAGTGGTCAATCCGGCAACCGAGGAGTCCTGCGCCGTCATCTCACTCGGTTCGCGCGAAGACACTGATGCGGCGGTGGCCGCCGCCAATTCCGCGTATCCCGAATGGACGGCGACACCAGTGGAGCAGCGCATCGAGGCGGCTGAGAGAATTGGGAAGATTTATGAAGCCCGCGCTGACGAAATGGCCGCCGCGATCAGTTTGGAGATGGGGGCTCCGATCGATATGGCAAAAGCGCAGCAGGTTCCGGCGGGCCTGGCACATATCAAGAGTTTTCTCCGGGCCGGTCGTCAGTTTCAGTTTCAGCGCCCGCTTGGTCCGCATGCCCCGAATGACCGGATCATCCTTGAGCCGGTGGGCGTGTGCGGACTGATCACCCCGTGGAACTGGCCCATGAACCAGGTCACGCTCAAGGTGATCCCAGCGTTGATCGCCGGCTGCGCAATGGTGCTGAAGCCGTCCGAAATCGCGCCGCTGTCATCGATTCTGTTCGCCGAATTTGTCGACGAAGCTGGCGTTCCGGCCGGTGTGTTCAATCTTGTCAACGGCGACGGCGCCGGAGTCGGCACCGATCTGTCAGGCCACCCGGATATCCAGATGATATCCTTCACCGGATCCACACGCGCCGGAATCGCCATAACGAAAAACGCCGCGGCGACGCTGAAACGCGTCCATCTGGAACTCGGCGGAAAGGGCGCCAACATCATCTTTGCGGATGCCGATGCGAAGGCGGTGAAGCGGGGAGCCCTGCATTGCTTCAACAACACAGGCCAGTCCTGCAACGCCCCGTCGAGGATGCTGGTCGAGGCAGGCATCTACGATCAGGCAGTGGAAACTGCCGCAGAAGTTGCCGGAATCTCACGGGTCGGGTCGCCCGCTGAACCCGGCAGGCATCTCGGACCTGCGGTCAGCAAGACACAGTTCGATAAAATCCAGGCCCTGATTCAGACGGGCGTTGATGAGGGTGCGCGACTCGTCGCCGGCGGTCCCGGCCGCCCGGAAGGCGTAAACCGCGGCTACTTCGTCCGGCCGACTGTGTTTGCAGATGTTTCGAACGACATGACGATCGCCCGCGAGGAGATTTTTGGACCGGTGCTGTCAGTGATGCGTTTCGAGACCGAGGCGGAGGCAGTTGCGATTGCCAACGACACACCCTACGGCTTGACCAATTACGTCCAGAGTTCAGACGGAAACCGGCGCATCCGGCTGGCGCGGCAGCTGAATTCCGGGATGGTTGAGATGAACGGCCAGTCAAGGGGCGCCGGCAGCCCGTTCGGCGGTGTGAAGGCTTCCGGAAACGGACGCGAGGGCGGCGTCTGGGGATTGGAGGAGTTCTTGGAAGTCAAGGCGGTGAGCGGCTGGCCTGAAGCGTGAGGCCATCCGCAGGTCGCCGCGGACTGACGAGCAGCCGGTGAAATCCGCGGTCACATCCAAAGGCGGCGGCGGGACGGCGGGCTGGCTTTCCGGCTGGCACTGGCTGCTTTTTTACGTCTTTGTGCTTGCATCGTGGTGTTCGCTGTTTTCACTGATCCTGCCGGTCACAGAATGGCGCCATGTCGGCCTCTACGGCTGGGATCTGTTTTTCGCCCTGTGCGCGGTGGATCCGGCGACCGCCGGTCTTCTGCCGCTGTTCACGATGTGGTCGCTGATGGCGGCGGCGATGATGCTTCCGACATTTGTCCCGGCGCTGGCTGTTTACGATGGGCTGCGCAGCGCCGGCGCCGGGAGCCGGGCCGGATTTTTCGGGCTCGTTTCCGGGTATCTGGCGGTCTGGACCGCATTTTCGGGTCTGATGGCAGTCGGTCAGGCAGCCCTGCATGCCTTGTCGCCGCCGCTTCTGTCAGGTGTCACAGGCACGCGGTACGCGGCGGCCGGGCTGTTCCTGGCGGCGGGAATGTATCAATTCAGCCCGTTCAAGTCGGCGTGTGTGTCAAAGTGCCGGAATCCGCTGGGGTATTTTATGTTCCACCTGCGCGGCGGAAATCTCAATGAGCTTGCCATCGGACTGCGGATGGGCGCGGTATGCCTCGGCTGCTGCTGGCTGCTAATGGGATTTGCGCTTATCGGAGGGGCAATGAGTCTGATTTGGATGGGGCTTGCAACCGTGGTCATGACGGTTGAAAAGCTGCCCGCCATTGGCCGGCGCGTGTCGGCCCCGCTCGGTGTGATTCTTGTGGCGGCAGCGGTATGGGTTACGGTGGCGGGTCTCCCGGCTTGAAGGAAAGGAACAGCAATGGCCGCAAAGAAACAGTCTAAGGCTGCAAAGAAACGGCCTAAGCCTGCGAAACCGCGGCTTGACCGGCTGCGGCTGGCCGCGAGGATCGACAATCGGCATCCGTCTGCCGAAAAGTCGGATCGCGGCATGGTCTCCTGGCACATGAAAGGCGAGTTGATTCTGAACTGCAATTGCACAGTCTTTTGTCCCTGCGTGGTCAGTTTGGGCAAACATCCTCCAACCGAAGGCGTCTGCCAGGCATGGGCCGGGATCCGCATCGATGACGGAAAATACGGTGACGAAAGCCTCTCCGGGCTGAATATTGGCATGATCCTGGAAATACCCGGGATGATGGCGCGCGGCGACTGGAAGGCGGCCGCCTACATTGACGATCCGGCCACCCACAAAGCGCATCACGGTTTTGATTCAGATTCTGTCCGGCAAAGCAAAGGGCACCACCGGGCTCTTCAAGGTGCTTGTGAGCGAGTTTCTGGGCGCCGAAAGAGCAAAAGTCGAATACGAAACCGAAGGCAACAGGCGCCGCCTCCGCGTCGGCAGAAGGATTCAGGGGGAAGTCCTTCCTGTGCAGGGGAAAAACCCGCGCAATGACATTGTTGTTCACAATACCAAATACTGGATGGGCCCCGACATCACAGTCGCAACGGCGACCAAGGGGCGTGTGCGCGCCTTCGGACGGGTGTGGGATTTTGACGGTCGTTCAGCGGAAATCTGCGCCATTGACTGGAAGGGTCCGGATGCCTGAGCCGCGGCCATTCCACGGCCTCGGTCTGGCGGGCACTCTGCGGGTCCGTGCAAGCCCGTTCTGGGACGGCGTGCTGGAGGGAGGCGTCAAAGCGGCGTCAGTGTACAACCACATGTATCTTCCCTGCGAGTTCGAGTCGGTCGACAAAGATTACCGGCACCTGAAGCGGCATGTGCAGTTTTGGGATGTCGGCTGTCAAAGGCAGGTCGAAATCGCAGGACCGGACGCGGCGCGCCTGTTGGAGATGATCGTGCCGCGCCGAATTGCCGAAACGCCCGTCGGCCGCTGCAGATACGTCCCGGTTGTCGACTGGCGCGGTCGGCTGTTGAATGATCCGGTCTTGATCAGACTCGCGGAGGATCGCTTCTGGCTGTCCATTGCCGACAGCGATCTTGCGCTCTATGCGCTCGGTGTCGCAGCCGGCGCCGGGCTTGATGTCGCGGTCTTTGAGCCGGATGTCTCGCCGCTTGGCATCCAGGGACCCAAGGCCGCGCAACTGGTGGAAAGGGCGTTCGGGACTGAGCCCTGCCGTCTGCGATTCTTCGGTTTCTGTTTTGTGGAATTCGCCGGAAAACGGCACGTCATATCCAGAACCGGCTGGTCCAAGCAGGGCGGATTCGAAATCTATGTCGATGGACACGGGCGCGGGAGACCGATCTGGAACGCGCTGATGGAGGCGGGCGAGGACTTGGAGGCGCGCGCCGGATGCCCGAATTACATTGAGCGAATTGAAGGCGGCCTGTTGTCATACGGCGGCGATGTCACGCGGGAACATTCGCCTTACGAGGCAGGGCTGGAGGCCTATTGTGACGCCGAGGCGGCGACCGGCTGCCTTGGCCGGGACGCTCTGCTGCGCGAACAGGAATCGGGCCCTAAACGGCAAATCAGGAGTCTGTCCATCAGTGGCGGCAGCGTGCCCATCTGCGACCGGCCGTGGCCGGCCACATGCAATGGCCGCCATGCAGGGCAGATCACCGCCGCTGCATGGTCTCCGGATTATGATACCAACGTCGCAATCGGGATGATTGAATCGGACTATTGGGACGCAGGCGCCGAGCTCGAGATCGCGCTGCCGGGCGAAACCCGGGCCGCAGCAGTGCAGCCAGGAACCTTTAACTGAATCCGAAACCAGACGGAGAGTGGACGTGACATTCAACGCATTGATTGTCGAGAGGGACGACAGCGGCAAGACCAGTGCATCTGTGCGGCAGATCAGCGAGGAGATGCTGCCTGACGGCAACGTGACAGTTGCGGTCGAGTATTCGACGCTCAATTATAAGGACGGCCTCTGCATCGGCCCCGGGGGAGGGCTGGTCCGCAGCTATCCGCATGTCCCGGGGATCGACTTTGCCGGCACTGTTGAGACGTCCGCCGACGACCGGTTCAACCGCGGAGACCGCGTATTGCTGACCGGCTGGCGGGTCGGCGAAGTCCGTTGGGGCGGATATGCGCAAAAGGCCCGGGTTAAAGGCGACTGGCTGGTGCGCATTCCCGATTCGTTGAGCAGCCGGCAGGTGATGGCGGTCGGCACTGCGGGATTCACCTCTATGCTGGCGGTGATGGAGCTGGAGGCGCACGGTCTCAAGCCTTCGAATGGCCCGGTGCTCGTCACCGGCGCCGCCGGCGGTGTCGGATCGGTCGCGGTGGCGATACTCGCCAATATCGGTTACGAGGTGACAGGCGTGACCGGCCGCCCGGAAACAGAAAGCTACTTGCGTGAATTGGGCGCATCCGGCGTGTTGCCGCGCAACGAAATCGCTGAAACTGTCAAACGGCCGCTTGAAACCGAAACCTGGGCAGGATGTGTCGATGCGGTGGGCGGAGCGATGCTGGCACGGGTGCTGGGACAGATGAAACGCGAGGCCTCTGTCGCGGCCGTCGGGCTTGCCGGCGGCGCCGCGCTGCCGGCGACGGTCATCCCCTTTCTGCTCCGGGGAGTGAATCTGCTAGGCATCGACAGCGTCATGCGGCCGCACAAGGACCGTGAAACCGCTTGGGCAAGAATAGCCTCCGACCTGCCGATGGAAAAGCTGGAGGCGATGATCCGGCCCGCTTCTCTGGCTGAACTTCCCGAGCTTGGAAGAGCGATTCTGAAGGGCCAGGTTCAGGGCCGTGCGGTTGTCGATGTGAACAGCTGAAAGCCGCGGGCGTGGCATCCCGAAATGATCGGGAGAGGTGAGTGAAAAGGAGATAGCAATGGGCCGAGTTGTTCGCGCCGACTTACAGGTCGACACTGATTTTGCCGCCTTTATTGATGAACAGGCGCTGCCCGGAACCGGCGTGAAAAGCGAGCGGTTTTGGCAGGGACTGTCCGAGCTTGCCCATGAATTCGGGCCGATCAACGCGGCCCTGCTGGAAAGGCGCGCTGAGCTCAAAAAGAAGATCGATGACTGGCACATCCGGCGGCGCGGCAAACCGCATGACCCCGGCGAATACAGATCAATGCTGAAAGACATCGGCTACCTGGCGCCGGCCGGACCGGCATTCAGCGTATCCACAGACCGAATCGACGCGGAAATCGCAGACATAGCCGGACCGCAGCTGGTGGTGCCGATCACCAACGCAAGGTTTGCCCTGAACGCGGCGAATGCCAGGTGGAACTCACTCTATGACGCTCTATACGGCACCGATGCCCTTGGCGATTTGCCGCCTGCCGACGGCTACAGCAAGGAACGCGGCGAAAGGGTGATCGCGTGGTCAAAATCGTTTTTGGACGACGTGATTCCCCTCAACGAAGGATCGCACGCCAGGGCGACCGCCTATCGGGCGGTCGGCGGCGCGCTGGCGGTCAGTATTGGCGATGAACGCGTCACCGGTCTGCAGAGCGCGGAACAGTTTGCCGGTCATCGGGGCAAGGCCGAAGCGCCCGAATGTATTCTGTTGAAAAACAATAACCTGTTCGTAGAACTTAAAATTGATCGAGATCACGTCATAGGGTCTGGGGACGCGGCCGGCGTGTCTGACATCATACTTGAATCGGCGGTGACGACGATTATGGACTGCGAAGATTCTGTTGCGGTTGTCGATGCGGAAGACAAGATCCTGGCATACGGAAACTGGCTGGGACTGATGCGGGGCCATCTGGAGGAACCGGTCACAAAGGGCGGAAAAACCTTTATTCGCAGATTGAATGAAGACCGCAGTTACACTGGAGCCGACGGAAGTCCGCTTGCGCTTAAGGGACTGTCTCTGCTGCTGGTCCGCAACGTCGGCCACCTCATGACCTGCCCCGCGGCGCTTGATCGGAACGGCAACGAGATATTCGAGGGTCTGCTTGACGCGATGTGCACCGTGACGATCGCGATGCATGATATCAACGGACCGAAACGCAACTCCCGCCAGGGTTCGATCTATGTTGTCAAACCGAAGATGCATGGACCGGAAGAGGCCGCGTTCGCCGATGCCGTGTTCCAGCATGTGGAACAGTGTCTTGGCCTGCGTGAGAACACCGTGAAGATCGGCATTATGGATGAAGAGCGCCGGACCACCGTCAATCTGAAAGAATGCATTCGCGCGGCGGGAAACCGGGTCGCGTTCATCAACACCGGCTTCCTCGACCGCACCGGCGATGAGATTCACACGTCAATGGAAGCCGGACCGTTTATCCGCAAAGCCGACATCAAGGCCGCCGACTGGATCGCCGCCTATGAAGACTGGAATGTTGACACCGGCCTCGCATGCGGGCTGCAGGGCCGGGCCCAGATTGGCAAGGGGATGTGGGCAATGCCGGATTTGATGCGGGACATGCTGGATCAGAAAATCATGCATCCCGAAGCCGGCGCCAACACAGCATGGGTTCCGAGCCCGACAGCGGCAACGCTGCATGTGACTCATTACCATCGCGTGAATGTGGCCCGGCGGCAGCGTCAGATCGCCGCTGGCGGCCGCAGCACGGAACTGGATCGAATTTTGAACATTGCCCTGTCTGACGGACGCAATTGGTCGGAAGAAGAGGTCGCCTCGGAGGTCGAAAACAACCTTCAGGGCATACTGGGATATGTTGTGCGCTGGATTGACCAGGGGATCGGCTGTTCCAAGGTTCCTGACATCAACGATGTGCAGCTGATGGAAGACCGCGCCACCTGCCGGATTTCTTCGCAGCATGTGGCCAACTGGCTGCATCACGGCGTCGTCGACCGAGCGTTCGTCGAAGCGGCGTTTCGCCGGATGGCGGAAATCGTTGACCGCCAGAACGCCGGCGATCCGAAATACCGGCCCATGGAGCCGAGTTTTGACGGCGATGCATTCAACGCCGCCCGAGACCTGGTTTTCGAAGGGTGCGGCCAGCCCTCCGGCTACACCGAACCCATTCTGCATCGCTACCGGGCGGCGGCTAAACGGCGGCGGCAATGAGTTTCGGCCTCGCTTGGGCCGGATTGCGGGTTGCCGGCGGGCATTTCAATGACAGCGAATCCTGGTTTGCGGCGGATTGACGGGCAGACGACCATGGATATCCATCGCGACGTTCCGAGCGCTGTCGGCAACACGCCCCTGATCAGGCTGAATGCCGCTTCTGATGCGACGAGGTGCGAGATATTGGGCAAGGCCGAATTCCTGAATCCTGGCCAGTCGGTCAAGGACAGGGCTGCTCTCAGCATCATTCGGGATGCGGAAGAGAGGGGTGTTCTGCAGCCCGGCGGAGTGATTGTCGAAGGCACAGCCGGCAACACCGGCATTGGACTGGCCCTCATCGGATCGTGCCTGGGTTATAGGACAGTGATCGTCATTCCCGAGACCCAAAGCCAGGAAAAGAAGGACATGATCCGGCTGGCCGGGGCGGAGCTGGTGCAGGTGCCGGCGGTTCCTTACCGCAACCCGAACAACTACGTCCGCTACTCGGCGCGGCTGGCGTCGGCGCTCGCAGACACCGAAGACTCCGGCGCGGTCTGGGCCAATCAATTCGACAATGTGGCCAACCGTCAGGCGCATATCGACGCCACCGGGCCGGAAATATGGCGGCAGACCGGCGGCAGAGTGGACGGCTTTATCTGCGCTGTCGGCACCGGCGGGACCCTTGCGGGCGTCGCAGCGGCGCTGAAGGCCCGCAAACCTGAGGTTAAAATCGGGCTGGCGGATCCTTCCGGCGCCTCACTCTTCAGCCACTACGCGCGAGGCGTGCTGCAGGCAGAGGGCGCGTCAATCACCGAAGGCATAGGCCAGGGACGAATCACGGCCAATCTTGAGGGGTTGGCGGTCGACTACCCGTACCACATTTCCGACGCCGAAATGCTTCCGGTCATATTTCAGCTGCTGCAGGAGGAAGGTCTCTGTCTGGGCGGGTCCTCGGGCATCAACGTCGCCGGCGCGATCCGAATGGCGCGGGATATGGGCCCGGGTCACGTAATTGTCACTGTCCTTTGCGACTATGGCAGCCGCTACCAGTCAAAACTCTTCAATCCGGAATTCCTGCGCGGCGAAGGGTTGCCGGTTCCCGAATGGCTCGAGGACGACCCCATGCCGCTGCCGGCCGTTTTTGAGGAAGTGTGATGCTGCAATTCATCCGTGTCCTGTGCGCCGCTGGGCTTCTGTTTGCTCTGCCGGCCGGCGCGGCGGCACAGGCTGACGCCGCAGACTCGGCGAATGGAGGTGAATGGGAACGGCTTGCGAGCCGCGCCGCGGAAGTTGTCGCCGCCGCCGCCGCATCCAGTTCGTCGCTGGCCGTTCTGCGTTCGGACCTCGCCAGCTGGAGCAGGAGGTTCGCCGCGGGCCAGGAACCTCTGCGCGGTGAAATCGATTGGCTGAATGCCCGTCTCGCGGCCTTGGGAGAACCCGCTGAGGGCGAAAGCGAAAACGGGGAGCTTGCGAACAAGAGGCGTGAGCTGCAGGCGCGGCTGCTGGAGCTGAACGAGCCCTTCCTCATTGCCGAAGAGTCGATCCTGGAGGCTGAAGGGCTCATCAGGCAAATCGACGACATTCAGCTGGCCCGCAGCCGTGAGCTGCGCTATTCGCGCGGGCCGACACCGGTGAATCCGGCGCATTGGGCCGCTGCGGCAGACCACGCGGCGGATTATTTTTCGTCGATCGCAGGCGAGATCAATGCGGCATTGTCCAGCGACGCGCAACGCGCCGCGTTTGTTGAAAGGCTGCCGCTCATGCTGGCGCTGGCGGTTCTGGGTCTTTTGCTGTTGACGCGCGCCAGGGGATTTGCCCTCCGCACAATCAACCGGATCATTCCGGTTGGCGGTGAAACACCGCTGCCCGCAGGCGGTTTCCGCAGAATGTTCGCCGATATTATCCTGCCGGCCGCTGGTTTCTATCTGTTGACCGCCGCCATCAGAACCGCGGATTTGGCTGTCATTTATGGGGACAGGCTGCTGGCGCAATTGCCAACGGCGGCGGCAATTGTCTTTGTTTCCAACTGGCTGGCAAAGGCGCTGTTCGCGACGGACGGGTCGGAGCGTGTGATTTCGCGGCTCGGGACGGGCTGGAACCGCTCGGTCCGGCGCACAATTGGCTGGATCGGCTGGATTCTGGCAGTGGACACGGCCACAGTCGGCTCATCGCCGGGAACAGGTGCGGGATCGCCGGACGTCACGGTGCTGAGCTTCCTGATTATCCTGGTGGCAGCGGTCTTGATGTTTCAGCTCTGCCGCCGGCTGGCCGAGCATCTGGCGGCTCTGACTGTGTCCGGCGACGAGGACCGTCCAGTCAGCGACGCCGTGTTTTCAGCATTCATCTGGATTGCCCGCGCCGCGGCGGTTGCCGGTGTGGCTCTCGCGCTCGCCGGATACACCGCGCTCGGCCATTTTCTGGTGTTCCCGTCACTGCTCACGCTTGCGCTCCTGGGTGTGTTCTTTGTCATCGAGACGCTGGGCACCGGGTTGGTGACGGCCATCACCGGCAGACAGGGATTTGCAGAAGGCGGAGCCAGGATGGGCCTGATCAGGGTTTTCATCGGCGCTGTCCTGTTTTTTGCCGCCATTCCGGCACTGGCGATGATTTGGGGCGCGGGCTGGTCCGATATTGTCGATGCGTGGAATCGCGCTGGCGAAGGCGTGTCGCTCGGCGACCAGCAGATCACGGCCGCGGACGTGTTGAGGCTGGTGCTGGTCTTTGCCGCCGGTTGCATGGTGACGGCCATGATTCAGTCAGTGCTGCGGCGTTCGGTTTTGCCAAACACAAAGATGGCAGAGGGCGCGCAGCGGGCTCTGATCACTGGAACCGGCTATGTCGGCGTGATCGTGGCCGCCATGCTTGCGGTTTCATTGGCCGGAATCGATTTCACCAATATCGCAATTGTCGCCGGCGCCTTGTCTGTTGGCATCGGTTTTGGGCTGCAGACGGTTGTGTCAAATTTCGCGTCCGGAATCATCCTGTTGATTGAAAGACCGGTGACCGTCGGCGACTGGATTGAAGTCGGAGGGGTGTCAGGCTTCGTCAGAAAGATATCGGTGCGCTCGACGCAGATCGAGACATTTGACCGATGCCGGGTTGTGGTTCCAAACAGCGACCTGATTTCGGGTCAGGTCCGCAACTGGACCTTGGACAACCGGGTTGGCCGAATCACTTTGCCGGTGGGCGTCGCCTATGGAACAAATCCGCGCCGCGTTCAGCAGATTCTGCTCGAAATTGCGCACAGCCATCCCGACGTGCTCAATGACCCGAAACCCACCGCCGCGTTCATGAGATTTGGCGCCGACGCGCTGGAATTCGAACTCAGAGTCATTCTGACCGACGTCAATTATGTGTTGAGCGCGCGCTCGGATCTGAATTTCATGATTGCAGAGCGGTTTGAGAAGGAGGGGATCTCCATTCCGTTTCCGCAGCGTGACATTTGGATCCGGAATGCCTCCGAACTGCTTGGCAAAGACAAGGTTTCCGGGCCGGAGCGACAAGGAGAGTGAGCCCATGACCGACAAAGTTTACCGGACCGATCCTTATGCGGCGCGTTGTGACTCCGTCGCCGCCGGGAAGGGGGTCAATGGCGGATTGGTGCTTGACCGAACTGTTTTCTACGCCGCCGGCGGCGGCCAGCCGGGCGACAGCGGCCGCATAGAATGGGAATCGGGATCGGCTTCAGTGGTGGACACACGCGGTTCGCACGGCAGCGAAATCGAATTGATCCTCGAAAGCGGCGTCTCCCAGCCCCCTCCGGGGGCAATTGTGGCGCAGGAACTCGATTGGGACCGCCGCTACCGGCATATGCGCATCCACACCGCGCTGCACTTGCTTTCAGTCGCGGTGCCGTTGCCGGTGACATCGGGAGCGATCACGGCCGAGAAGGGACGGCTGGACTTTGACATGCCTGAGGCGATTGGAGACCGCGAACGCCTTGAACGGGATCTGAACGAACTCGCGGCCCGGGATCTGCCGGTGTCGGACGACTGGATCACCGACGAAGAGCTGGACGCGAATCCAGGTCTGGTCAAAACAATGTCCGTCAGTCCTCCCATGGGCACAGGCCGAGTCCGGCTGGTGAGAATCGGCGAGGGAGCGGTGCAGATTGACCTTCAGCCATGCGGCGGCACGCATGTCGCGAAAACGGGCGAAATCGGCCGCATCCGGCTGGGAAAAATTGAGAAAAAGGGCCGGCAGAACCGCCGCATCAACATCCTGCTGGACTGACGGCCTAGAAGAGAATCCCGCGAACGCGGAAAACCGGCATCCTGTGCGGCGCGGCGCCCGTTTCGCGCGGCTTGTCAGCCAGTGCCGTCTGCGGTTTCGGCGATAATTTGATCGATTGTGGAAACCAGCGCCGCGTGCGTCGTGTCGCCTTCAAGTAGCCGGAGGTTGAAGTGGTCGATCTGGCGGTCGGCGGAACTGCCTTCCGTCAGGATTTTCCGGACATGCAAAACATCGTTCTCGCAGCCAAGAGCGACAGCTTCGCCCGTCACCATCTCGAGGATCCGTTCCACGGCATCGGAGATGTCAACCATCCCGCCATCGCGGGTGTCGCCGAGCAGCGCAAAAACACCGTAGCGCTGCGCCAGCCACTTGTTTGCCGCCAGAATCTCGGGCAGCGGCTCCGACGGAAGAGATCCTTTTTGGTGCAGTTTGACCAAAGCCCGGATAAGCGAAGCAAACAAAGCGATCACGCACATCGCATCGTCAATTCGCGGGCAGATGTCGCAGATCCGGAGTTCAATTGTCGGATAGGAATGAGACGGTCTGATATCCCACCAAATCTCGCTGCCGTCATTGACGAACTTCATTTTCTGGTATTCCGCCAACAGGTTTTCAAACTGCGCCATTGAGTTCATGGCATTGGGAATTCCGGTGCGCGGCAGATTGCCAACCATGTTCAGCCGGTACGATTTGTAACCGGTCAGACGGCCTTCGCAGAAGGGGGAAGAAGTCGAAATGGCAAGCAACACTGGCATGTAGCGTCGAAGCGCTGTCATGATCCGGATCCGAAGGTCCGGATCTCCGAATCCAGCATGAATGTGAAGCCCGCCGGTGATCAGTTGCCTGACACTGTGCCGCAGAGCCGCGGTCAGCGCCGCATATCGTTCTCCTTCAGTGACACGCTGATCGCTCCAAGCCGAAATGGGGTGCATTGAGGATGCAATGATCTCAGCGCCATGCGCCTGTGCGGCTTCGCGGGCGACTCGCCTCATGCCCGTCAGAGACTCGCGAACTTCTGAAATCGACCTGCACACACGGGTGTTGGCCTCAATCTGGGAACGCAGCAGCTCGCGCACGAACTTGTTGTTGCCGCGTCTCTCTTCGCACTGCCGCAAAATTCCCGGATCCGGATCGGCAATCACGGTCCGCAGCTCGTGATCGACGAGGAAATATTCTTCTTCAATGCCCAGCGTGATGTCGAGTTCGTTCGTTTCGCTGCCCATTGAGGATCCTTTCCCGACCTGAACCGGCCGATATGCCGATTCCGCCCCTGACGGTTTCATCGACCCTCGGTTCATACAGCAAGGTCTGAGCAAAAGCAGCCACCCTATTCGAGGTGCATCGCGATTACCTGCACTGCCCGCCTGCGCCGAGCCGGCGCCGGCAACTGGATATTGGGAGGCGCCACAGCAAAGGGCGACACGAGCCGCATTGCGCCGGACTGCTATTTCTATAATGCTGGAGTTTGAGAAGTGATTCAGGATCGGCCTTGACGGAGTGCAATGTTATGGAAGACGGAGCTATGGCCGCATTGCGGCCAAATATCACGCATTGGTCAGAACGTGTTGATTTAGCGGCAGCATTTCGCTGGACCGCGCGTTTGAACATGCATGAAGCTGTTGCCAATCATTTCAGTCTGGCGGTCAGCGAGGACGGCGCCAAGTTCCTGATGAATCCAAATCAGGTGCATTTTTCACTGATCCGCGCATCCGAGCTGTTGCTGCTTGACGCCAACGATCCGGACGCACTCTCCGATCCCGCGGCGCCCGATCCGACGGCGTGGGGACTGCATGGGGCGGTGCACCGCAACTGCCGCCATGCGAGGTGTGTGATGCACGTCCATTCGACTTTCGCCACAGTCCTCGCGTGCCTTGCGGACTCGCGATTGCCGCCGGTGGATCAGAACTCAGCCATGTTTTTCAACCGGCACGTCGTGGATGAGTGCTATGGCGGTCTTGCGTTCGAGGAAGAGGGCAAACGGTGCTCGGCATTGCTGGCTGACCCCAGGAATCAGGTCATGGTCATGGGGAACCATGGTGTCCTGGTGCTCGGCGACAGCGTCGCCGATGCCTTCAACCGGATGTATTATTTTGAGCGGGCCGCCGAGACCTATATTCGGGCGCTGCAGACCGGCAGACCGCTGCGGGTGTTGTCCGACGACATCGCCGAAGCGACAGCTGCCGATATGGAAGACTATCCGGATCAGGTTGAACGGCATTTTTGCGACCTAAAGACGATTCTCGACTCCGAGGGGTCGGATTATGCAACCTGACCCCGGAACGACCGATGGGTTGGTTTCGACCGGCGCCGCCCCGAGCGGCGTCTCACTTGAACGCAATACGCACTAGGGTCTCGCACGCCGCAGTGACCAACTGGGTCTGATCTATCTCGCCGCGCGGCTGGGAGCGCAGGCGTTTTCGTCAGCTTTGGCGCTGGCAGTTGCCGAAAGCATCTGGTTGTGGCCGGCAATTTCCGCACACGAGATTCTATTGACCGTCCCGGCGAATTCAATCGGCCAAGAAATAGCGCACGGAACCGAATACTGGACGCGCTGGCTCAACGAGCCAGTGCTTTGGGCATGCTCGCTCATCTACATGGAAGAGCCGCATCACCGCCGATATTCCCACACAAATCACCACACTTTCTCTTGGCATGTCGGTAAGGACAGCCAGATGACGTTTGACCCGCCGATGACGCTCTGCGGATGGCTGGCGGCGGTTTCCAGCGTCGCGCTGCTGCGCTTACATCTCGTTGCGAAGTTCAATCAGGCGGTCCGGCGCTACACGCCGATTCTGCGCGAGATCGCGGCCGAAAGCGAACTGCTGAAAATGAAAGGCAATGCACAGATTGTCTTTGCCGTTTGTTTTGTTATCGCGGGAATGATCGCCGCTGGCCGGTTATGACCGCTGTACCTGTTGGCGCCGCCTCGAATTCTCGGTGCGCCGGTCATGCCGCTGTTCACACTCCTTCATCACATCGAACTGCTGGAAAACCCGCCTCCCAATTTGGCAAAGACGCGGTCGTTCAAGACCAGCAGGGTCGGCCGCTTTCTCTACTTGAACAGTCATATTGAACATCACCTGTATCCGCAGGTGCCGTTTTATGCGTTGCTGAAACTCCGCGGCGCGCTCGCCGACCAAGTCCCGGAGCCGGGTCCCGGCGACTTTCACATCAATTTCGAGGATTTTTTGCATTTTGCTGCGGTGCGGTCTGCGGCTCTCCTCCACCGCGCAAAGCATCTTGCAGGCGCCGCAAATGAAAATGGCCGGACCCGCGGGCTCAGTGGCGTTCCGGACAATGTCGCCGACCGCTGACCGCAGCGGTTCGTGCGTATCAGTTCGCCTTGGATTTCCCGTTAGCAACGAGGTCATGCGACTCCGGGCAGGCCGCAAACCATGTTACGGCAGAGTTTTGCGAAAGTGTTTTTTCGTGGGACTTGCGGCCAAGACCGCGACTAAATAGCGTAGGGCATCACGCAAGAAGACCCAAAGGAAAGATCATGACTGTCTTCAAATCTGTACTCGGCGGCGCGGCCGTCGCCGCGATTTCCACATTTGCCGGCGCCGATGAGCTGAAACTGGCGCATTTCTCTTCAACGAAATACCACCTGCATCTTGAAATGTTCATTCCGCTTGCCGACAATCTGTCTGAGGCAACGGGCGGCGCAACGACGATCCGCATTTATCCGGGCGGCGAGCTCGGCGCAGGCCCGGTGAAGCAATACGACAGAGTTGTCGATGGCGTGGCCGAAATCGTCTATGCGCTGCCGGGTTACACAGCATCGCAGTTCAAGAAGACGCTGCTGCTCGAACTTCCGGGCATCGTTGCTCCCGGGGCCAACAAAACCGAAGCGGTCTGGAACAACATTGAAATGCTGGACGAGGAGTTCCAGCGCACCAAACTGCTCGGCCTTTGGACTGCGGGCGATGCGGTTCTGCTGATGGCGGAAAAGCGGATTGAGAGCCTTTCCGATCTCGAAGGGCTGAAGATACGCGTGCCGTCCAAGAACACCGGACGCCTGGTTGAGGCCTGGGGCGCGACCGCGGTGTCAATGCCGATCACGCAGGTTTATCAGTCCATGGACACCGGCGTTGTCGACGGAACGCTCGTTGACACATCGGTCCTGAGCAGTTTCAAGCTCGGCGAAGTCACCAATCACATCACCAAGGGAATGAACGCCACCAACTCTATGTTCATGCTGGTCATGAACCGCGACAGTTGGGTCGGTCTCGATGCGGACACGCGAGCGATACTGACAGGTTTGACTGGCGCTGACATGTCTGAAGGCGGACGCGTCACAATGACAAATGCCTCCGACAGAGCACTGGCAAAATGGCTGGATGAAGGCGGCGAGTTGATTGAGCTTTCCGCTGAAGCCGCCGCTGAGTTTAACGCTGCCAGTGACAATCTTGCGGCTGAGGTCATCGCTGAACTCGACGGCGAGGGCATTGACGCAACTGGCTGGGCCGCTGCAGTCGGGAACTGATGACCGGCAACGGTTCGCTAATGACAGGCGTTCGGGATTATCCCGAACGCCTTCTCAAATGGGTCGCCTATCTGGGCGGCCTAGTTCTCTTTGCGATCATGATCTTGGTCACCGTTTCGGTCCTGTTCCGCTATGTGTTGAATGAGCCGATCCTGGGAGATCAGGAGCTGGTTGAAATCGGCATGTCGCTGGTTGTCATGATGGCCATGCCGTTTTCAGCTCTCAAGAACGCGCATATCCGGGTCGACGTCCTGGACAGCGCGATTGGGCCATGGGGACGGTTCGGCGGCGACGTTCTGGCAAGATGCGTCTCCTGTTACGTATTGCTGCTTCTGATCCAAAAAACCTATGGCAAGGCCCTGGATGCCCGGAAGTATGGCGATGTCACCAACATGATCGAGCTGCCGGTATGGGTCGCGTATGCCGCGATCACTGTCGGCATGGGTCTCTTTGCCTTGGTGCTGGCCGGTCAGCTGTGCAATCAGCTGCGCCTCGGGATTTCGAAATATGAGTGAGACGCTCATCGGTGTCATCGGCATTGCCGCGCTTTTCTTTTGCCTCGTCGCCCGGTTTCCAGTTGGATTGTCATTGCTCGTTGTGGGGTTTGGCGGGATCTGGTTCATTGATGGGCAGAAGGCGGCAATCGCCACGATGTCCTCGGAAACCTATTCATCGATCACCGCCTACGCCCTATCGATCATTCCGCTGTTCGTCCTCATGGGAAACATCGCGGGCACCGCCGGGTATTCGCAGAGGCTGTACGAAGCCGCCTATGCCTGGATCGGCCGATTGCGCGGCGGATTGGCCTCGGCCACAATTCTGGGCTGCGCCGCATTCGCCGCTGTTTCCGGATCGTCGGTCGCCACTGCGGTCACCATAGGCAAAGTGGCGCTGCCGCAGATGAAGCGATTCGGCTATGCCGACGGTCTGGCCACCGGCGCGGTCGCGGCTGGCGGCACTCTCGGAATATTGATCCCTCCATCGACCGGATTTGTGCTTTACGCCGTGCTGACGGAAGAAAGCATTGGCAGGCTGTTTATTGCCGGCATTCTGCCCGGCATCATCCTGTCGCTGCTGTTTGTGACCGCGATTCTGATCGTCACCGCGCTAAAACCCTCCGAGGGTCCCGCCGGTCCGGTCACGCGTTTTGCCGACAAGATCAGAGCAACCCTTCACTCGCTTCCATTGGTTGCCGTCATCTTCATTTCGATCGGCGGGATATACCTTGGTGTGTTCACACCGGTGGAAGCCGCCGGGGTTGGGGCGACGCTGGTCTCCATTCTTGCTTTGACCACGGGCGCAGTGAAACTGAGCCAGGTTCCGAACATTCTTTTGGAAACTGTCACAATGACCGCGATGCTGTACCTCATCATCATCGGCGCACATGTGTTCGGACCGTTTTTGGCGCTGACCCACATTCCCAAAACGTTGGCATTGGAACTCAAGCAGCTCGGTCTTGGCCCCTATTCGACACTGATCGCGATTCTGATCGGTTACATCATTCTGGGGATGTTTTTTGACGGTCTTGCGATGTTGGTTGTCACCATACCTGTAGTTTTCCCAATTGTTTCGGGCCTCGGTTTTGACCCGATCTGGTTTGGCGTCATCTGCGTGATCGTGATCGAAATGGGGCTCATCACGCCGCCGGTGGGCATCAATGTGTTTGTCGTGAAGGGTGTCGCGTCGGGCGTGCCAATGGCCACGATATTCCGCGGCGTGCTGCCATTCTGGTTCGCGATGGCCGCCTGCTTGGCGATTATGGTGGCGTTTCCGGAAATCGCCCTGTTCCTGCCTGACCGGATGAAGTGACATTCCTGCGATAACCTTATGTTTTTGAAGAGAATTCCCAACTGACTCATTGCGGGAGCGCACTGGGGCCACGGCAGTTCGCGTCAACGGTTCGCGGGTCCGGCGGTATCGGCGGAGGGAGGCTCCGGGGCGAGCGATTCACCGTCTCTCTTGGGGCCGCTTCGCCTCTTCAGCGCCTCATGGTTCCCGCGAAGGCGCTCGCACGCAGACGACAGAGGCGGTCCGGCGATCCGGTTTCTGCGCCGTATCGCACGGGCCGGATGCGCTACAGGACAGCGGAAATCCGGCGCAGCGCCTCGACAATGTTCTCTGTCGAGTTTGCGTATGAAAAACGGACATACCCTTCTCCGAGTGCGCCGAACGATGTTCCGGAAACAGTGGCAACCCCGGCCTCATTAAGAAACAGAGTTTCAGCTTCGCGGGACGTCAGCCCGGTTCCCTGGATATTTGGAAACGCATAAAAGGCGCCGGCGGCATCAACGCAGCTGGTGCCCGGCAGGCTGTTCAGCTGGCGCACGATCACTTGGCGGCGCGAGTCAAACTCGGCAACCATGGCATGAACGTCATCCTGCGGTCCCTCCAGCGCCGCGATTCCGGCAAACTGCGTCGCCGCGTTGACGCAGGAGTGATCGTTGATACACAGTCTTGTGGCCAGCTCGACGCATGAGTCGGGCCACACGGCGTAGCCGATCCGCCATCCGGTCATGGCATAGGTCTTGGACCACCCGTCCAGCATGATGAGCCGATCACGGATTTCCGGATACTGCAGAAGCGAGACATGGCTGCGCCCGCCATAGAGCAGGTTTGAGTAGATCTCGTCCGACAGGATGGCGACGCGCGGATGCTCCCGCAGCCCGTCGACGAGCAGGTCAACCTCACGCTTTTCGGTCACGCCGCCGGTTGGATTGGCTGGTGAATTGACGATGATCAGCCTTGTCCTGCCGGTGACCTGGTCAAGAATCGACTCAGCCGAAAAGGAGAAACCATTGGCCTCTTCCAGCTTGATCGGAACCGGGGTCGCGCCTGAAAAACTGATTGCGCTTTCATAGATGGGAAAACCCGGGTTCGGATACATGATCTCCGCCCCCGGCTCGCCGAACATCAGCACCGCAAAGAACATTGTCGGCTTGCCGCCCGGGACAACCACAATATTGTCGGGATTCACCTCAACGCCGTGACGCCGGTTGAGATCCGCCGCCACCGCCTCGCGCAGCGCCGGAATTCCATTCGCCGGCGTGTAACCGTGATGGCCGTCCCGCAGCGCCTTGACCGCAGCCTCGACGATATGTTCCGGGGTTTTGAAATCGGGCTGGCCTATGCCAAGATTGATAATGTCGTGCCCTTGCGCGGCAAGGGCCTGCGCCCGCGCCAACACCTCAAACGCCGACTCTGTTCCGAGCCGTGACATTGCTTCGGCATGAACGATGCTAGTCATGACAGTCTCCAGGATTCTTCAGCCATTCCGTAGCAAGACAGTGTGGCTACGGCAATTCGCCGGGCTTGTCAGCCCTTGACGGAACCTGCTGTCAGTCCGGCGATGATCTGCCGCGCCGCAAAAAACGTAAACAGCAGCGGCGGGATGACAATCAATGTTCCCATGGCCATGATTCGGCCCCATTCGACACCGGTATCGGTGATGAACCCTGCGGCGCCGACAGGCAGTGTCCGCGTCTTGCGGCCGGTCAACAGCAGCGCGAGTATGAACTCGTTCCACGCAATCCGGAATGTGAAGATGCCGGCCACCGCATAACCAGACTTCATCAGCGGCATCAGGACGCGGAAGAACAATTGCAGAGGCGATGCGCCATCGACGATCGCCGCCTCTTCAAGTTCTACCGGTATCTGCTTGTAAAATCCGAACAACAACCAAATCGCAAAGGGCAGATTCAGCGCCGTGTAGAAAAAGACCAGCACCGCGCGGTCGTTGTCCAAGCCGAAATTCACAACCATAGCGAACGCCGGAACCGCGAGCACCGCCGGCGGCACCATGCGCACCAGCAAGGTCGAGTTGGCGACCAGAACCCGGCCGCGGAATTCCGTCCGGGCCAACGCATAGGCGCAGAATCCGCCAAACAGCAAAGTGAACAGGGTCGACGCCAGCCCGACGATGATTGAGTTCATGAGGTAGCGGTCAAACTTGCCACGCGTCATGATGTGTTCGTAGTTCTCGATCGTCGGCACAAAGAAAAACCAGACGGGTTCTTTCTGCTGCACCAGGACATCGTTTTTGAATCCGGTCGAGACCATGACCCAAATCGGCAACAGCGTGATGATCGCCAGAATAATCAGCGTGCCGTAATGGCTGAGCGTGTCGTAGCGCCCTCCGATTTGCCGGCCTTCCGTCATACGTCCGCCTTGTCCTTCATTGGATTGCCGACCACAAGAATGACGAAACTCAACCCGAAAACGATCAGGATCAAGAGCACGGAAATCGCCGATGCGTAGCCGAGCTGCTGGGTGTCAAATGCCCGGTTGTAGATATGCAGGGACAAAAGCTCGGTGGCGCGGCCGGGCCGCCGCCGGTTAGGATATACATGACCTCAAGCGCCCGGAAGACATCAATCAGCCGCAGCAGCAGGGCGATGACAAGAATGGACCTGATCATCGGCAGCTTCACCAGAAGAATGTGTTGCCACCAGTTCGCGCCGTCAATCCTGCTGGCTTCGAGCACTTCCGAGGGGAGGGCCTGCAGCCCGGCGATGACGATGATGAAAATAAACGGCGTCCACTGCCAGATGTCGGTGAAAACGATTGCAAAAAACGCGAGTTCAGGATCGCCGAGCCAGACCTGCGGTTCAATCCCGACCATACCCAGATAATAATTGATCCAGCCGATGCGGGCATCGAACAGGTAGCGCCAGATCAGGCCGACGACGACCGGCGAGATCATCAGCGGCAGAATGAACACGGTGCGGAAGACCGACGCGCCGCGGATCGGTTTTTCGAGCAGCAGCGCCAGCGCGACGCCGAGCAGCATTTCAATGGTGATGGTCCAAAAGCCAAATCTTAGCGTGACAGAAATAGACTCCAGAACGTCCGCATCGCGGATCATGCGGATGAAATGGCGCAGCCCGACATAGGGCGCATCCTCGAAATCCAGTAATTCTAATTTTGGATTTTTGAGTTTTTAACGTGTTGTATCACAACGGTTTTTTGGCCCGGGGAAATTTTTTTCCGCCGCAGGCGGCTGCGCGCCGGCGGTTCCCCGGCGGCGGGCGAATCACCTGCCGCCGACGCCGCTCCGGCCGCCGGCTCCTGGGGAAAAGGCGCGGAGAAGACATGTAAGTTATTGTTTTTACTTACATTTGTACAAATTTTTGATATGTGCATAATGCGGCGCCATGTCCCCGCTGGCCGGATACATCGCCGACATGCGCGAACTCTGCGCGTCCGCCCCGGACCGCAGGACCGGCGCCAACGCCCGCCTGGAGATGGCCGACATCGGCATGGCGGCCTTCGCCGTCTTCTTCCTGCAGTGCCCGTCCTTCCTGGCGGCGCAGGCGCAGCTCCAGTCCCGCCAGGGCCGGTCCAACGCCCGGACCCTGTTCGGCATTGACCGGCTGCCGACCGACAGCCACATCCGCAGCGTGCTCGACGGCGCGCCGCCGGAGCGCTTCGATTCCATCTTCACCCGGATCGTCGACCGGCTGGACCGCCAGGGCGCCCTTGACCGGCTGCGCCGGCTTGACGGGCGGCTGCTGACCGCCCTTGACGGCACCGAGTGTTTCACCTCCTGCAGCATCGGCTGCCGGAACTGCCCGCAGCGGAAACTGGCGGGCGGGCGGACACAGAACTTCCACGCCGTGCCCGGCGCCGGCATCGTCGCCCCGGGAACCTCGCACCTCCTGCCGCTGCCGCCGGAGTTCATCCGCCCGCAGGACGGGGCCGGGAAACAAGACTGCGAGACCAACGCCGCCAAGCGCTGGCTGCGGCGGACCGGATCCGGCCTGGCCCGGCTCAGACCGGTTTATCTCGGCGACGACCTCTACTGCCGCCAGCCGCTCTGCGAGGCCGTGCTGGCCGCCGGCGGAAGCTTCATCCTGACCTGCAAGCCGAGCTCGCACACAACGCTTTACGAGTATATTCAAGGGGTTGAGACCGGCTGTCTGACCCGGACCGAGGGCCGGAAAAAGAAAAAGCGCTGGCTGCGCTGCCGCTGGATGAGCGGTCTGCCGATCCGCGGCGGAAAGGACGCGCTGGAAGTCAACTGGTTCGAAGTCACCATCACATCGCCGTCAGGACAGCAGCTCTGCCGCAACAGCTTCGCCACCGACCTCCCGGTCGGCCCGGACAGCGTCGCCGAACTGGCCGACTGCGCCCGGTCCCGGTGGAAAGTGGAGAACAACGCCTTCAAGGCTCTCAAGGACGGATACCATCTCGAGCACAACTTCGGGCACGGCAAAGAAACCCTGTCCAGCCTGCTGGCGACCTTCAACCTGATCGCGTTCCTGATGCAGAGCGCCTGCGACCTGGTCTGCGAAAGCTGGCGGGAGGCCCGGGCAAAGCTCGCCGCCCGCTGCCGGCTTCTTGACAACCTGAAGTTCCTGACCGTCTACGCCGTGCACGACGACTGGGACGCCGTGATGCGGACAATCATCACCGGCGAGCTGCCGGAAAAGCCTCCGTAACCGGAACCGGCAGCCCCGCCCCTTCCGCCGAAACACAGTAGAAATCCGCCCGGAAACGCAGCCGAAAATGAAGAAAAAACCGATGTGAACGCATAATTGGAATTACTGCTCGAAATCGGTTCCGATTTTCCAGTCGTAGAAACTGAGATAGAATGCCTGAATGACCGGGTAGACCAGTCCCGTCGCCATGATGGCGGCCGCCGGCAGGATAAAGAAATATGGAGCCAGCGCGCGAAAGTCTCTCCGTTTCGCGGCCGCGGGCGCTGCTTGTTCTCTGGTCAATCCGTATCCATCGGCTGGCGGCGGTCGGCAGGGCCGCCGGCGAGGCGACCCTGCGCGTTACTGTTTAATTGCCGGCGCGGTATTCGGCCCACTTGTAGTAGCCCTCGCGCTCCATGATGGCGCGGGCTTTTTCGTTGGCTTCATCCATGATCGGCTGGATGGGGTCGTCCGTGGTGATGACTTTGGTCAGCGCCTGGCCAAGGACATCGATGTTGAGTTCGTTCCATTCCGGAATCAGAGGACGCCAGTCGGGGTCGGCACACGGCAGCTGTTCGGCGACAACCGGGTATTCCGGGAAGCCCTCGGTGTTGTTTGCGAGTGTGGAAATCCGCACGGGATCGCCGCCGAGTTCCACCATCCGCTGATCGCCGAGCTTGTTTGTCAGAAACTGGACCAGCAGGAAGGCCGCTTCCTGGTTGTTCGAGTTGGCCGGGATTCCCATAGCAAAACCGCCGGTTTCCGAACCGCAGCGCGTATCGACCGGGTGCAGGGCAAATCCAACCTTGCCGTCAACCTTCGACAGTTTCGGATTTCGCGACATCGCGGCGATCTTCAGCGTGTCCAGATACAAAGCGGCGTCGCCCTGCAGGAAAGCGGCCGACGCTTCGCCGAAACCGAAGGTTTCGATGCCCTTTGGACCGGTCTTGACGACATGGCGCATAAACTCTGCGGCCCTGACGGCTTCCGGCGAATTGATGACCGGATTCCATTCATCGTCGAAGATTTTTCCGCCCATCGGCGCAAGGTGGAGCAGCCAGCCAGCAGTCACCTGGTGCCCGGTTTTGCCGCGGGAGGTCATGGCGGGAACACCGGCTTCAGCCAGTTTCGTCATGACGTCGCTGAGCTCATCGTAGGTCGTTGGAACTGAAAGCCCGAGTTCATCGAATATGTCCTTGCGATATGCCAGGATCGATGTCTCGGCGCCGAACGGGACGCCGTACAATGCGCCGGAACGGCCGGGCATGTAGCCCTTGTTTCCGCCGACAACCCCGCCGTTCTGAAGATACGCATTGGCGATATCGTCAATATCGTATTGTGGGTCGACGAGCGCGCCGCTGGTGAAGAACTGCGACAGCGGCGTCAGCAGGCCCTTGGAGACGTACTCGCCTTTCCACATGACAACCCACAGGAAACGATGTCGTACTCGCCTT
>CBDCSZ010000047.1:0-8256 GCA_965221935.1 Paracoccaceae bacterium | reverse complement strand
AAGAAAGCTGTCGCGCCGCTCCTGCCGGCGGCCACATGCGCCCAAGAAAATCGATCGATTTGGGAGATCGATTCGGTTGGCGCGTCGCCTGGGCAATGCATGCGCCTTGAACCCATGTTCAGAACAATCGTGCACAGCATGGGCGCCCCCCGGATTCGCCGCCCCGGCCGCCCTCAGCTTCCCATGAATCTGGCAGCGGGCTCCTCGGCATACCTTCCTGTTTCATAACCCGACGATTCCGCGCGCCGACGGGCTTCCGGCGCGATGCAGCTTCAAATTCCGCTGTTGCCGCGTGGCAGACCCGGCTTTCCTTCCAGAAGAACGCGCCTTTCCCAAGCGTCCGTTGAGATCAACATTTGGAAGGCCCTTCGACATACGAAGTTCTCCGTTGGCGCACCCCGCTTCACCGACGCCGCTCAACGCGCTTCCGTTGGCAACCGTGCGCCATCTCGGGTCGCGAATGGCATGACAGGCGCAAGCAATTCGCGCCCCCAAGAAGCGTCAATTGGCTCCGCCACCCTGAATTGACCGGGAACCGACCCGCAACCGTAGAACCCCATAGCCGCCGCCACACTTCAACCGAATGGACGCCGCAGAATTCTCGATCAGAACCCAAGCGCCATACGCTCCAGAACAACCCCTATTGAGTGCGTCCTACCATCCCGCGCTGGAGCCGCGCAAGCAGTTCGCCCCTGACCGTCCAAGCCGCGCATTTTCGGCTCGCAACGCACTACCCGCTTGAAGAGGGCCGATAGAAACACTTTCGCAAATCCGATTTCCGCGAAATCCTGTTTTGCCTTGCCAAGGGTTCATCGATGCGGCAAGCGTTCGTTCTACCTGTATGCCATATCGGTTGAGGTGGCTGGCATGCACCAATAATCTGCGCAAGTAGTTTCGACCGAGAGCAACGGTTCTTTCGTGCGAAGCGCTCCAAGATTCATGGGAAGCCGGGCTTTCAGGCCGCTCATGACCTGTGGAACTACGTTCACCCTTGGAGGAATGCCATGAATTCATGCTCGAACCCGTTTGCAGGATTTGTGTTCAGCGGCGCAGTTCTCCTCCTGGTTGCTTGCGATGGAGGCGGTGAAACTGTTGTTGAAGAACAATCTCCAGAAGAGGAGCGCACCGTAGGTACGGACGGTGGACAAGGAATTGGACCTATCCTTTGTCGGAGGCAAACCGCTCGACCTTTCCGAGGATGAGATCAAGGAAGACATCGCCCACCGAATTGAACGCGCAGAAACTTTTCTTGCCTCGGATATCCTGGTTATTGCCCGTTCAGGCCGGGTTCCCACTTGGTGCGTTGGCACACTGCGCCAGGAAATTTTCTCAATTGTTCTCTATGCTGTTTCCCTTTTTGATCTCGACCTCCCGAATGTCACCTTCGAGCCAGTCATAACGCACAACGGCATCAAGATCGCGCGGGGAAATTTCAGTTTTCCGGTCGGCGACAATGCGCAGCAGGCCGATAAGGCGTTTGGTGGTTGGATGGAAGACAACTTCTTCATCGTGCAAAAATCTTCTTTTCGTTCCGAAGATGTGGAACTGCCTGGTTATGGCCTTGGCGCTTCCATCGGCGAAGCTACCGGATCCACTCCCGTGAGTGGTTCCACGACATGGACGGGCGTGATGGTGGGCGTCGACCTGGAGCGCGGAAATGCGATTCTGGGCGATGCGGAGCGCGAAGTAGATTTTGAGGCCGCCGGTCTCGGGCTCGTGGCGGCAACGACGCTTGGATTTCATCCTTTGATGGCGCTCCTTCTGGTCGTCCCGGGCATGGCGGTCTTCGGTTACGCATTGCAGCGGGGAATCCTGAACCACACCCTTGGCCACGACATATTGCCGCCGCTGCTGGTCACCTTCGGCCTTTCGATAATCCTCCAAAACGGGTTGCTGGAGATATTTACGGCGGATCCCCAAAAGATGAACGCCGGTTATCTCGAAATCGCGAGCCTTCCCGTGGGCGGCGGACTCAACATCGGAATTTTCCCGCTGCTGGTGCTCTTGACTGCTGTGGCGCTGATTGCGGGACTGCAATGGGTCTTTTACCGCACCGCCCTTGGGCGGGCGTTTCGGGCGACATCGGACAACCATGAAATTGCCCAGCTCGTGGGCCTCAACAAGGGGAACGTGTTCGGACTGGCGATGGCGCTCTCGCTCGCGGTAATCGCGGTGGCCGGAGTTTTCCTCGGGATCCGCACGAGTTTCGATCCTGCCTCCGGACCCGGCCGACTGATCTTCGGATTCGAAGCCGTGATCATTGGCGGCCTCGGCAATCTCTGGGGAACTCTGGCAGGAGGCATCATCCTGGGCGTCAGCCAAAACATCGGCGCCAAGATCAATCCGGGCTGGCAGATCCTTGCGGAACATGTGGAGTTCCTGATCGTGTTGGCGGTGCGCCCGCGGAGCCTCTTTCCGAGAATCGACGATGAGCGCTGAGAGCTACCGGATACTCCGATCTTCACGCACCAGCCGCGTGTCCACGTTGATCGGGTTGTTCATCCTGATTGCGCTCTTCGCCGCCCCTCGGTGGGCCGGGCGCGCGGATCTCCGTCTCCTGAGCGAGGTGTTTCTCTTTGTGTCGCTTGCCAGCCTCTGGAATCTGCTCGCCGGATACTCGGGCCTCGTGTCCGTCGGGCAGCAGGCCTATGTGGGATTTGGCGGATATGGGCGGATATGTCCTTTTCGCCCTTGCAATGTTCCTTGGGGTGCATCCCCTCCTCGCGGTCCCCGTTGTCGCAATTCTGGGAGCCCTCGTCTCCTTGCCGGTGGCGACGCTGATATTTCGCCTGAAGGGACCCTACTTCGCGATCGGAATCTGGGTCGTGGCGGAAGTCTTCCGCCTGGTTTTCGCCCAAACGACGGCGCTGGGCGGCGGGTCCTGCACCAGACTTCCCGCAGGGATCGTGAAATCGATCGCCGCATCCCGCTCCGCCCGCGAATCCGCGACCTACTGGATGGCGCTCGCGATGGCCGTTCTGGTGATTGCGGTCGTATGGTTGCTGCTGCGATCCCGAAGCGGGCTGGCGCTCACCGCGATCCGCGACAACGAAACCGCCGCAGAGAGTTTTGGGATCGACATATGGCGCACGAAGTTCGCAGTCTACGTTCTCACAGCCGGCCTCACCTCCGCGACCGGCGCCCTGCTCTTCCTGCAAAAGCTTCGGATCTCGCCCGACGCCGCGTTCAACGTGAACGACTGGACTGCCCTGGTGATCTTCATCGTCGTGATCGGTGGAATCGGAACTATCGAAGGCCCCATCATCGGCACCATCGTGTTCTTTTTGCTCCGCGAATTCCTCGCGGATCTGGGTTCGACGTACCTGATGATTCTCGGTGTCGACTCCATCGGAATCATGTTGAAGGCGCCAAGAGGACTTTGGGGTTACTTGAAGGCGCGATTCGGAATTGAACTGCTTCCACTCACCCGCCGCGTCACACGAGCGGAAAACAAAGATCGATAGCAAGGGGAGATTTGAGCGATGCCGCAGAGGAAGAAAACCATTGTTACCTGCGCCATCACCGGCGCGATTCACACGCCGACCATGTCGGACGCCCTCCCCTATGCGCCGGAAGACATCGCCCGACAGTCCATCGAGGCGGCAGAAGCCGGCGCGGCCGTTCTGCATCTTCACGCCCGGAATCCCCGGGATGGAAATGTTTGGGGATTATATGGATAACTTGACAAGAAAGTGGTTTTCGCTTGCGCATTTGCAGAAACGGTGGTACGAATCGCTCAATGAAGCAACACCGATGCAACTCCTATGCAACACGATCCCGCCTCTCCCACCGGCGACGCCCGTCCGGTGTTCAAGGTCTTCAAATGCCGGGCACGGCTCACTCCGGCATCGCACCGCCGTCTCGGCGAGGTGCTGCGGTTGTGTTGCGGGTTCTACAACGCCGCGCTTGAGGAGCGCATTGGCGCCTGGATGAAGGCGGGGATTTCGATTTCCTATTACGACCAGTGCAAGTCTTTGACGGCGATCCGCAACAACACGCAATTTCCCGAGTTCGCCGCCCTCAGCATTCAGGTGTTCCGGGGTGTCCTGCAGCGGCTGGACCGGAGCTTCCGGGATTTCTTCCGGCGCGCGGAAGGCGGCGGCAAGCCCGGCTTTCCGCGCTTCAAGGCGGCGCAGCGGTGGCGAACGGTGGAGATCGCGGAGGTCTCGCGGGGCATGGTGCGGCGGCATGGCCGGCACTGGCGGCTCCATGTGAAGGGGCTTCCGCCGCTGCAGCTGCGGATGTCGCGGGCGTTGCCGGAGGGAGCGGAACTGAAGACGCTGCGGGTGGTGCGGAAGCCGCTGCGCACCGAAGTTCACTTGGGTTTCGCGTTCCCGCCGGTCGCCCCGAAAGAGGCGATTGCCCGCCCGGTCGGCATCGACGCGGGGGTGGCCAAGCGGCTGACGCTGTCGGATGGCGGGGAGGTCGCGAAACGGGAAGTGGACCGGGGCCGCCTGCGCCGCCTGCAGCGGGCGGTGGCCCGCGCGGCGCCAGGGTCCGGCAACCGGCGGAAGAAAGTGGGGTCGCTGGCGCGGGAGTGGCAGCGGATCTCGGACGCCAACCGACAAGCCCTGCACCGGACGGCGTCGGCGCTCAGCCGGGCCTACGATTTTTTCGCGATCGAAGACTTGCGGATCGCCAACCTATTGCGCTCGGCGAAGGGGACCGCGGCGGAACCCGGACGCAATGTGCGGGCCAAGGCGGGGCTGAACCGGGCGATCTCCGAGCAGGGATGGGGAACGTTTTTCACGCTCTTGAAGGAAAAGGCTGCGAGCGCTGGCCTTCAGGTAGTGGAAGTCGCGCCGCATGGAACCAGCCAGGCCTGCTCGGGATGCGGCGCCGATGCGCCGAAAACACTGGCTGTTCGCGTCCACGCCTGTCCGGCCTGCGGGCTGGTGCTGGACCGCGATGTCAATGCGGCAAGGAATATCCTGCAACGGGCTTTGGCCCGTTCACGGGTGGGGAGTGGCGGGGTGATCCCGCTTCCCGTGGCGGCGGCAGGAGCGGAGAACCGATCATTCTCCGGAGCAAGCGGGGCAGTGGCGCCGCTCGTCGCAGAACAGTGTCATGTCAAGTTATGTATATAAGCCCCAAATGTTTCCATCGATCCGGAGCATTTCAAGTGCTTCCTGCCGGTGATCAAACAGGCGACCGACGCCGTTGTGAACGTCTCCACGGGCGGCAGCCTCACCAACACCATGGCGGAGAGGATTGCGCCAGCCAAATGGGCTTCTCCCGAAATGTGCTCGCTCAACATGGGTTCGATTAATTTCTCGATGCATCCGCTTGCGGATCGCTACGAGAAATGGAAGTTCGATTGGGAAGAAAAGTATCTCAGAAACTCCGAGGGCTATCTAGTGTCCGTGCCAAAATACCGGGTTTTGAACCCAGCGCGACGTTTCCGGCCCAGGCGCCCGGCGCGGGATTCGGCCCCTTGCGCCGTGAATGAACGGTTGGGGGCCGGTTTCGCACGAATTTCGAGGATGCCGGCGATCTTCCGCCATGAGAAGGGGGCCCCGGCCAGAGCCGGGGCGCATGCCGACGGCGTTGGCTCGGCCGGCCGCAGTCAGGCGGCGCGGCGGATGCCTTGGCGCCGCTGATTCCGGATCTTGTCCCGCTCGGCTCTCTGCAGCGCCAGGCCAATCCGGTGCAGATTTGCAGCAAGGATTGCGAGAGCGACCGTTCGAGCGAAGCCATCCCTGCCGTGCGCGCGAACCCGGTCCAGGCCGCGGCATTCCAGGTTGTGGATGGCGGATTCTACCGCCGGATGCTGCCGCCGCGCCGCGGCGAACTCGGGGCTCGCCTCGCGCTCCCGCGCTTTCTGCGAAAGCGTGCCCTTCGCCGGCAGCGCGTTGCACTCCAGCAGCGCGTCCAGCCGCACCCGGTTGGACGGGCTGTGGAAGCCCCGGTCGAAGCTGCAGCCCCGCACCGACGGAAACAGGGCGAGGGTCTCCGACAGCAACGGAACCGCCGCGTCCACATCGTCGTCCTCCCACAAGATACGGTGGTGAAGGACAAATTGATGCTGGTCCTCGACGATGCAGACCGGAACCCCGAGTTCGACCATGCGCCCGGCCTTGCCCTTCGCGCACCAGCGCGTATGCGGCTCGAAGATGGAGAACACCTTCTCTTCATGCGGGATCACTTCGCCTTGCAGCAGCCGCCGGTCGATCTGGTCGATCTGGCGAAGCGCATGATCCATAAGGTCTTGCACGGCATCGATGTCCCATGTCTCTGCCCCGGCCGCCTCGAGTTTCCGCCGCAGCCGTTCCGCCCGCGCCACCAGCGACCGGCAAAGCTCCAGGTAAGCGCGCACGCGATCCGGATGCCGCCTCTGCCGCCGGGAATTGCGGATCTTGTCGAATAGCCGCTTCACCTGCCGCCGCAGATGCCGGCTCTGCCGCCAGCCGCCAAGCCCGAAGGCCGAAGCCAGTTGCGCACAAACCCGGATCAGGCGCCGCATCGCGTCCCACAGCAAGTTGACGTCGGTCGGATAGTGCACGTCGGTTTCCACCACAAAGGAATCGGCCCGCGCCCGCAGCGGCGCTTCCGGCTCCTGCCCGAACAGCGCGTGGCCCGCCTTCACCACCAGTTGGTTGATCTCGTTCAGAAGCTCCGGCGTCAGCAGCGAGACATTGCGCACCAGCGTCCGGTGCTCGTACCGGCGATGGTCGTCGAGCCCCGAATGGCCGAGCATCTCGCGAACCGTCCCGTGGCAATTGGCAAGGTCCTGCAGACGGTCGTAGTCGCACCGGATGCCCTGCTTCAGCGTCGCCAGCACGAAGATCCGCCACAAATCCATGCCCGGGCGCCCAAGACCCCGGTCCACGCCCGGAAGAAAATGCGCGTCCAGCAGGTCGAAAACCTGCCGGCGCAACGCTTCGTCGCAGTACAGGTGCTGGATGCCCCGCAACACCGCCGGAATGTCATCCCGACAGACCGGGTCAATCGCAATGTCCTCGATGGCGATTTCGCCAAGCCGAACAAACGGTTCCTGGATTGCCCTCATGCTCTCGCCCTCGTCTCTGCTCCGCCGGAACGAGCGACCCATCGCGAAGATTCCGCCCATTCGACCAATTTCGCCTGAATTTTGCCTGGAATTATACGTCTGGGACCAATCTTCGCAACCCAAAACCGGCCACAACCTATTGATATGAAACGATTTGTGACCTTTTTGCACAGGCACTATATAGTGTCCGTGCCAAAATACCGGGTTTTGAACCCAGCGCGACGTTACCGGCCCAGGCGCCCGGCGCGAGATTCGGCCCCCTGCGCCGTGAATGAACGGTTGGGGGCCGGTTTCGCACGAATTTCGAGGATGCCGGCGATCTTCCGCCATGAGAAGGGGTCCCCGGCCAGAGCCGGGGCGCATGCCGACGGCGTTGGCTCGGCCGGCCGCAGTCAGGCGGCGCGGCGGATACCTTGGCGCCGCTGATTGCGGATCTTGTCCCGCTCGGCTCTCTGCAGCGCCAGGCCAATCCGGTGCAGATTTGCAGCAAGGATTGCGAGAGCGACCGTTCGAGCGAAGCCATCCCTGCCGTGCGCGCGAACCCGGTCCAGGCCGCGGCATTCCAGGTTGTGGATGGCGGATTCGTCGCGGTAGGAGCGCTGGTTGCCCAGCGCCCCTCCGCACAGATCCGAGCGTGCGCGCTAACGCACTCGGCTCCTGCCTCGGGTGTGGACGGCACGAAACCGCTGATCCGGCCATGGGTGAAGGATCCTGATGGGTGGGAAGAAGCGCTGCGTCAACTCCGCCAATTGCTCCCATATGCGAAGGGAATTCCCCCGCTGGGAGCGACGGCGCAGTTGCTGGAACCAGAGGCTCCTGACGCTTCGCACGAACGCTTGGAGGGGACGCATGGCTGGAGGGAACTGCATAGTATTGCAGCCACCCCCTGAGCACGCGTTGCAGCCATCCGGCTACCTCCTCCGGGTCGTCGTGACGCCGACGGCGCAGGACCTCACCGATCCGCTGAAGCGTGCGCCGGGCGCGTTTCGCTACCGGCTTCCGCCAGAGACTGAAACCGCCCTTTCTTGTGGTTCGGCAGTAATGCGTGAACCCCAGAAAATCAAAGGTTTCGGGGCGCCGCTGACCGCGTGAGAGACGGTCCGCCTTGGCGAAGCGTCCAAACTCGATGCAGCGGGTCTTCCCGGGATGGAGAGCCAGACCGAACTTGCCCAGCCTTCGTTCAAGGTCGTCAAGGAACTGTTCCGCATCCTGCCGGTATTGAAATCCAACCACGAAGTCATCCGCGT
>CBDCSZ010000046.1:0-278418 GCA_965221935.1 Paracoccaceae bacterium | reverse complement strand
AGCTCGCCGCCCGCTACCGGCTTCTTGACAACCTGAAGTTCCTGACCGTCTACGTCGTGCACGACGACTGGGACGCCGTGATGCGGACAATCATCACCGGCGAGCTGCCGGAAAAGCCTCCGTAACCGGAACCGGCAGCCCCGCCCCTTCCGCCGAAACACAGTAGAAATCCGCCCGGAAACGCAGCCGAAAATGAAGAAAAAACCGATGTGAACGCATAATTGGAATTACTGGGCGGACACTAATGAGCTTGACTAATTGGAAAAACAAAGCTCTCTTGGCGAGGAGAACTGAATCCAACACCGGAGAGAGAACGACTATGACGAAAGTGGCAAATAATGGGCGGGATCCGGTGGGTGGCACGGCGCTGACGAATATCATCGATACGTCGCGATGCCCACGCCGTGTGGTTTTCGTGGGAGTGGATGCAGGACGCTACGACTACCTCGAACGCTTCAAAGTTCCCAACATCAATCGAATAGTCGAACGCGGAGTGAGTTTCCGAAATTCCGTATGCGGGAGCTTCATCTCTGAAACAGCGCCCGGCTTCTCTTCCCTTTCGACGGGGGTTTACCCGAAATCGCATGGTGTGTGCACCAGTCGACAATGGTTTGATCACAAATCTGGGGAAATTCAATACTTCTACGACGAAAAGACAGGCGAGCTGCGGCTTGAAGCGCAGACGTTAGCGGATGCTTGGAAATCGTCCGATCCGAAGATCAAGGTGTCTGCCGTTTCGACGAAAGATCGTCCGAGCATACTCTTGGCGGGGCGCGAGGCGGATGTAGTCGCGTATTGCTACAACGAACTGGTGACGATGCGGGCGTTGGGTGTGCCATACATAGGTCCGGGCGTGAACGAAGAGTACTTCGCTTGGACGGAGCGGCCGGGTCGAACAACCCCGGCCTATCTCGACGGTATCCGAATTCCAAGAAAGACGGACTGGATCGGAGACGGAATTCGGCATCTCGACGTGGAGATTGCGGACACTCCAGAGATTGACGGCCACATCATGGATGCCGCTTTGGCAATGTTCGATGCCGAGCAACCCGACTTGTTCTTCATCACCTTGGTCAGCGTCAACATAGTGGCGCATCTGTACGGCACGAATTCGCCGGAAATTCGCGAATCTGTAGAGGAAACGGATCGGCAGATCGGCCGCCTCCTGGAGTATCTGGAGTCACGCGGTTGGCTGGATGACACGCTCATCGTCATCGCAAGCGATCACGGAATGACAGATCGTCCGAATTCAGTCGACGTGATGTCTCATTTGGCGAATTCGCCGGATGTAGAGGCAAATGTCGCCTATTACCTGTCTGGCTCTTCGGGGGGAATTTATCTGCACGACACTTCGACAAAGGCCGTCGAGAGCGCCGTTGCGGCTGTCCGGGAGATTCCCAACATTCGAGGCGCTTGGTACCGCGACGATGCCGCGGCACCTTGGTTCATTAGACGCTTCGCGCACCCGCGCAGCCCGGACATCCTCATTCTCGCTGACTACAGTTATGGCTTGGTTGAGAAAGGCTGGACGAAGCCATCCGTCCCGGCCCATCATGGCCCGCCGTATTTCTCCGACATCAATGTCTGGTCTATATTTTCGGGGCCGGGCGTCAAGCCTCTTGGCGTGATCGGCGATCCCCTCGACCTTACCTCTCAAGAGGTGCTCGATGAAGAATTCGAGGCACAGCTTCCGAAGCAAGTAGACGTTCACCACACGATACGCGCCATCTGCGGATTTTAATGAATGATGGTACGCACACGAGCAGTAATTCTAATTTTGGATTTTTGAGTTTTTAACGTGTTGTATCACAACGGTTTTTTGCCCCGGTGAGATTTTTTCCGCCGCGGGCGGCTGCGCGCCGGCGGCGGGCGAATCACCGGCCGCTGACGCCGCTCCGGCCGCCGGCTCCTGGGGAAAAGGCGCGGAGAAGACATGTAAGTTGTTGTTTTTGCTTACATTTCTACAAATTTTTGATATGTGCATAATGCGGCGCCATGTCCCCGCTGGCCGGATACATCGCCGACATGCGCGAACTCTGCGCGTCCGCCCCGGACCGCAGGACCGGCGCCAACGCCCGCCTGGAGATGGCCGACATCGGCATGGCGGCCTTCGCCGTCTTCTTCCTGCAGTGCCCGTCCTTCCTGGCGGCGCAGGCGCAGCTCCAGTCCCGCCAGGGCCGGTCCAACGCCCGGACCCTGTTCGGCATTGACCGGCTGCCGACCGACAACCACATCCGCAGCGTGCTCGACGGCGCGCCGCCGGAGCGCTTCGATTCCATCTTCACCCGGATCGTCGACCGGCTGGACCGCCAGGGCGCCCTTGACCGGCTGCGCTGGCTTGACGGGCGGCTGCTGACCGCCCTTGACGGCACCGAGTGTTTCACCTCCTGCAGCATCGGCTGCCGGAACTGCTCGCAGCGGAAACTGGCGGGCGGGCGGACACAGAACTTCCACGCCGTGCCCGGCGCCGGTGCAAAATCCGGCGACACTTGACCAGGATTCCGGCGACACTTGACCAAGATTCCGGCCGGACTTGACGGTCCGCGCCCGGCGCGCGTTATCCGCTGACAGCGTCCCTTCGGGGACCGGCCGCATGGCCACTCTTCCGGCTCTGCCTCATTGATCGACAGATCGAACAGAGGAGGCACGGGCAAATGAAGAGGACCGACATGATCAACATAAAGGATATCCTGCGCCAGCGTCACGGGTTTGGCCTGACGCGGAACGACATAGCCGCCGCGACGGGCGTGAGCGCGGGCACGGTGTCGAATGTGCTGAAACGGGCGGCGGCGGCGGGGCTGTCATGCTGGCCGCTTCCGGACGGTCTCGGCGACGAGACGCTCCGGGAACTGCTCTATCCGCACGGCGAACGGAACAGCGGACTCGCGCAGCCCGACTGGGACGCGATTGTCAGAGAGCTTGACGCCCCGCCCGGCCGGCGCCGGGCGAAGCTGACGCGGCGCCAGCTCTGGGCCGAGTACCGCGACGAGGCTCAGGCGCGGGGCGGGGCGGCCTACAGCCTCAGCCAGTTCTGCGCGCTGCTCGGCGAGCGGCTCCGGGCCCGGTCCGCGCGGCCGGAGATCCGCTTCGACTACGCGCCCGGGCTCTACGGCATGTCGGATTTCTCCGGCAAGACGCTGCCGCTGCGCACGGCCGCCGGCGAGACCGACGCGGAGATCTTCGTCGCGGTTCTGCCGCATTCGGGCCTGATCTACGCCGAGGCGGTGCCGGACCAGAAGGTCCGCCACTGGACGATGGCGCACCGCCGGGCGCTGGAACACTTCGGCGGATCGCCCAGGCGCTGGGTCATCGACAACCTGAAGTCCGGCGTCACGAGGGCGGACCGCGAGGATCCCCATCTCAACCCGAGCTTCCGTGAATTCGCCGAGTGCCACAGCCTGGCGGTTCTCCCCGCCCGCGTGAACAGTCCCCGGGACAAAGGCGCGGTCGAATCGGCGGTGAAAACGGTGCAGTCCCGCATCCTGCTGCCGCTGCGCCGCGAGACGTTCTTCTCGCTCGGGGCGATGAACGACGCTGTCCGCCGCGGGCTCGAACAGCTCAACGACGCGCCGAAGGCGAACGGCCAGAGCCGCCGGGAGGCGTTCGAGGCGAACGAGCGGGCGGCCCTTTCCCCGCTTCCCGAACATCCGTGGGAGTGGGGCGAGTGGTTCGTCCGCAAGGTGGGGCCGAACAGCCATGTCGCTTATGAGCGCAACCACTATTCCGTGCCCGCGGGCCATATCGGGCGCGAGGTCGAGGTGCGCGCCGGCGAGCGCATGATCGAAGTGTTCCTCGAGCGGGGCGGCGAGCGCATCGCCGTCCACCGCCTTGAGACCGGACGCCACAGATACGCGACCGATCCGGACCACATGCCCGGCCGCCTCAGGGCCGCGCGCGACATCCGCAGACCCGATTACGGCGGGTTCCTGCTCGGCAAGGCGCGCCGGATCGGCGGCAGCGCGCTGGCCTGGGCGGAGCGCTGCATGGCCTCGCGGGACTTTCCGGAGCAGGCGTTCACAGCCGTGCAGGGCATGACCCGCCTCGCCGAGACCCACGGCGACGGCCGCGTCGACGCCGCATGCGCCGAGGCTCTGGACCTTGACCGCCTCTCCTCCGGCTTTCTGCGCGACCGCCTCAGAAACGGCGGCCCGGCGGCTCCCCGCCGCCCGGAGGCCGGGGAGATCATCCCCGCCCACGCGAACGTCCGCGGGGGATCCTACTACTCGAAGACACAGGGAGAGAGACAATGACACTGCGTCAGCCCAACATCGAACACATGCTGCGGCTCGGCCTGTCCGGCATGGCCGAGGCTCTGCGCGAGCAGAGCGACATCGCCGACATCGGGCAGCTCGGCTTCGACGACCGCCTCGCCATGCTGCTTGAGCGCGAAGTCACGCACCGCAATCAGAAGAGCTATCTGAACAACCTGCGCCAGGCTCAGCTCCGCATCCGCGCCGATGTGCAGGACGTCGACTGCGGAGCCGGCCGCGGCATCGCCCGCAGAACGCTGACCCAGCTCGCCGCCGGCGACTGGATCCGGCAGGGGATCAACCTGATCGTGGAAGGGCCGACCGGATCCGGAAAAACCTTTCTGGTCTGCGCCCTGGCGCACCAGGCCTGCCGCCAGAGGCAGTCCGTGCTCTACCGCCGCGTCCCCGAGCTGGTCTCAGCGCTCGACCGCGGGCGGGACGGGGAGATCCACGGGCGGCTGATGCGCCGCCTCGCCAGCGTCTCGCTGCTGGTCCTTGACGACTGGGGCCTGCAGGGCTTCTCCGCCGAGGGCCGGCGGGATCTGCTGGAAACCGCCGAGAGCCGCTACGGGCGCAAGTCCATCGTGATCGCCAGCCAGATTCCGGTGGACCGCTGGCCCGAAGTGATCGGAGAGCCGACGATCGCGGACGCCGTGCTCGACCGCATCGTCCACAACGCCTACCGCATCGAGCTGACGGGCGAGTCCCAGCGCAAGAGGAACGCGCCGCCGCCGCTGGACGGCGGAACAGCATGAAGGAGGCGCCGGCCTGCCGGCCGGCGTCAAGGGGCGCCTGCGGCGCCGGGACTCTGATCCTGACTCATTCTGATTCCCGGAACGCGCGGCGGCCCTGCCATATGGGGCGGCCGCCGCGTTCCGGTCTTGAATGCCGCGGACAGCTCGCTTACGCTCGCAAAGGGCTGGCCTCCGGCCAGCCCGCCAACGCCAGAACAGGAGAAACAAACCCGGGCATCAGTTCCGGAAGAGACAGCGCGCTTCGCGCCGGGCGCGGACCGTCAAGTCCGGCCGGAATCCTGGTCAAGTGTCGCCGGAATCTTGGTCAAGTGTCGCCGGAATCTTGGTCAAGTGTGATCGGAATCCTGGTCAAGTGTCGCCGGAATCTTGGTCAAGTGAGCCGGAAATTGCACGCCGGCATCGTCGCCCCGGGAACCTCGCACCTCCTGCCGCTGCCGCCGGAGTTCATCCGCCCGCAGGACGGTGCCGGGAAACAGGACTGCGAGACCAGCGCCGCCAAGCGCTGGCTGCGGCGGACCGGATCCGGCCTGGCCCGGCTCAGACCGGTTTATCCCGGCGACGACCTCTACTGCCGCCAGCCGCTCTGCGAGGCCGTGCTGGCCGCCGGCGGAAGCTTCATCCTGACCTGCAAGCCGAGCTCGCACACAACGCTTTACGAGTATATTCAAGGGGTTGAGACCGGCTGTCTGACCCGGACCGAGGGCCGGAAAAAGAAAAAGCGCCGGCTGCGCTGCCGCTGGATGAGCGGTCTGCCGATCCGCGGCGGAAAGGACGCGCTGGAAGTCAACTGGTTCGAAGTCACCATCACATCGCCGTCAGGACAGCAGCTCTGCCGCAACAGCTTCGCCACCGACCTCCCGGTCGGCCCGGACAGCGTCGCCGAACTGGCCGACTGCGCCCGGTCCCGGTGGAAAGTGGAGAACAACGCCTTCAAGGCTCTCAAGGACGGATACCATCTCGAGCACAACTTCGGGCACGGCAAAGAAACCCTGTCCAGCCTGCTGGCGACCTTCAACCTGATCGCGTTCCTGATGCAGAGCGCCTGCGACCTGGTCTGCGAAAGCTGGCGGGAGGCCCGGGCAAAGCTCGCCGCCCGCTGCCGGCTTCTTGACAACCTAAAGTTCCTGACCGTCTACGTCGTGCACGACGGCTGGGACGCCGTGATGCGGACAATCATCACCGGCGAGCTGCCGGAACAGCCTCCGCAGCCGGAACCGGCGGCCCGCCCATTCCGCCGAAACACAGCAGAAATCCGCCCGGAAACGCAGCCGAAAGTGAAGAAAAAACCGATGTGAACGCATAATTAGAATTACTGGCACACGAGAGATGCATTTCCAAAACAATCGATCTTACTCTAATGTTGACTCCCGAGTTCGGCGTGATGATCGGCCATCCGATGACCTAGATTTTGGGGATTATATAAAAAAATAGCTATTGAGGCGTCAAGCGTCTGAATCTTCGACAATTTTCATGGACCGGAAAACCCTGCGGGCGACTTCCTCGGGCAACGGCATTGAGCCGTCAGCTTTTCGGAAGTCAAAAACCTCATCCAGTTCCGCTTTCGGCGGCTGGTAGCTGTGCGGCTTGACCCGTATTTCGGGCTTCTCGGTCAGGGAGTTTCCTTTTTCAAAACGTCCAGACGATCGCCGAAATACAGACGATTGAGCAAAGTCATTGTCGTGTACCGGCTGGCAATCCATTGGCGGCAATCTGTTGCTCATAGGTGAGCTGCTTTCCGACCGTACCCGCGACGATCCTGTCCATCTGGTCAACGGTATCTGCGTCCCTTGCGTTGTGACGGCCCTCGAACTCCGTCACGTACCGGTTGAGGTCATTCTAGTGTCATGTTCGATTTTGGGGATTCCGTTTTTTCCTGGAGTGTGATTCAACCGCTCCCGGCGAAAGCCGCACAGTTTTCGAACGGGAGCAGAACTGCAATGGCAAAGAGCAGGAGAACCAAGATCATCCTCAGCGAGCAAGACCGGGAGCGTCTCGAGAGGATCAAAACCGACCCCCATTCGATCCTCAAGCATGTGCAGAGAGCGTCCATCATCCTCCACCTCGGCGACGGCCTCACCCTGACGCAGACGATGAGGGCCACCGGCATGTCCAAGCCGACGGTCTGGCGCTGGTGGGACCGCTTCCTCGTGGAAGGTGTTGACGGCCTGCTGTGCGACATCCCGCGGAGACGGGGCCGCAAGCCCATTTCGGAAGAGAAGGTCAGCGAACTGATCGCGCTGGCGATGTCGCCGCCGCCGGAGCACGCCAGTCACTGGATGCTGCGGGCGCTGGCGAGGAAGGTGGGGATCGCCGTCTCGACGGTGTTCGGAATCCTGAAGAGCCATGGCCTCAAGCCCCACAGGGTCAAGACATTCAAGGTCTCCCGCGATACGAGGTTCGAGCTGAAGGTCCGCGACGTCGTCGACCTCTGCGTCAACCCGCCCGACCACGCCGTGGTCATCTCGGTGGACGAGAAGACACAGATCCAGGCTCTGGGACGGACGCAGGCGCCCCTGCCGATGAAGCCCGGCCATCCCGAGACCCGCACCCATGACTACAAGCACAACGGCGCCACCTGCCTGATGGCGGCCCTCGATGCCGCCACCGGCAAGGTCACCGGCCAGATGGTCAAGCGTCACCGCCCGGAGGAATTCCTCGCCTTCCTCGAACTCGTCTCCGAGGGGATCGAGCCCGGAACCCAGGTTCATGTCATCCTGGACAACGTCTCCTCTCACAAGTCGGCCGAGGTCAACGAATGGCTGAAGGACAACGCAAATTGGACGTTTCACTTCACTCCGACATCGGCCTCGTGGATGAATGCCGTCGAGGGGTTCTTCTCCAAGCTCTCGCGGCAGAGACTCAAGAACGCGATCTTCAACTCGCTCGACGAGTGCATCGCGGCGATCGAGGGTTACATCGAGCACCACAGCACCAATGATGCCCGGCCATTCCGCTGGAGCAAGGCGCCCGAAGTTCTCGTGGAGGCGTGGAAAAAGGGCCACCAGAAGCTGCAAGAATCGGCATTGTGAAAAAGAATCACAACACTAAGGCCTGTTGACAATCAAGTTGCGATTCGTGTCGATCAATGCCACCATTGCCTCAACGACCGCCAGAATTGTCAATGCCGAAGCAAAAGCGCTCAATTGCGCCGGGGGTAATTCTGCCCACTTCTGCTTCTGGTGACGAGCCAGATCAGGCGTCGGCGCTGGCCTCCTTTCCTGGTCTTCCGCGCTTTCTTCCGGGCGGCGGCGGCGGCGCGATCGGCGCGGTCGCCCGGACATGCTCGGGAATGAGATCGGCGTGACTGCGAAGCCGGTAGCTTGCCCCTTCGATCTGGATAACGCAAGCGTGGTGGAGCAGCCGGTCGAGCAGCGCGGTGGCGAGGACCGGATCGCCGAAGATGTCGCCCCATTCGGCGAATCCCCGGTTCGAGGTCAGGATCATCGATCCCTTCTCGTAGCGGGCGTTCACCAGCTGGAAGAACAGGTTGCCGCCGCCGGTGACCGGCAGGTAGCCGATCTCGTCGACGATGAGCAGCGAGACGCGGGTGTGGAATCGGATCTTCTCGGTCAGGCGCCCCTCCTTTTCCGCTTTCAGCAGCGAACCGGTCAGCTCGGCCAGGGTTGACCTGTAGACGGATCTGCCGGCCTTGACTGCGGTGACGCCGAACGCACCCGCAAGATGCGATTTTCCGACCCCCGGCGGCCCGATCAGGTGCAGGTTCTCGGCCCGTTCGACGAAGTCGAGCTGGGCCAGAGCCACAACCCGGCCGCGGTCGAGCGAGGGCTGGAACGAGAAGTCGAAGCTCTCCAGGGTTTTGTGCAATTTCCGGCTCACTTGACCAGGATTCCGGCGACACTTGAGAGCGCCAGGCTAACTGGTGAACGTGCAGCGGGTGAAAGTCCCGCAGAAAGGAAATGCCAACCACCACTTTCACCGCAAGCCGTGCGCCGGACATCGCGAGGTGTCAGGCGAAGCGTCGGCAGCGGCATGTGTGGGCCGGGCTATTGAGCCACGAAAGCGTAGGAAAATCGGGTGCGCCGAGACCGTTCAAGTGGTCGAAGGCAACACTTCCAAGCCGGTTTGGTGAGGCGGAAGAAGGCATCCCGGGGTCGAAGAACCATGGCACATGCAGAAGCACTTCACCGGGACCTGGGAGGTCTCCAAGCCGCCCCGCAGTCGGACGGGGCCGCAAAGGAAAGGAGGGGAAACCCAAAGCCAATGACGAACGGCTTGGAGAAGTCAGACCCGGCCATAGTAGCCGTGAAGCCTGCGAACAAAGGGCGGCAACGCCCGGCGGAGCAGGTGGAGCCAAGGGCTGGGGCCGAGGGAAATTCGGGAAGCCGAAGCAGGTGCCGCGCGCAGAAGCGGGAAAGCCTGTCACAGGAGGCCGACCGGATACGGCAGGCTGCGAAGAGAAACCCGGAAGAGCGTCTGGTTGCGCTCCTGCACCACATCACGGTGCCTGTGCTGGCGGAGGCGTTCCACTCGCTGAAGAGTGACGTGGCCGCCGGCGTGGATGGCGTGACGTGGGAAATGTATGCCGAAGGGCTGGGAGATCGCTTGATCGACCTGCATGGACGGTTGCACAAGGGAGCGTACCGCGCGCCGCCGGTTCGGCGGGTCGAGATACCCAAGCCGGACGGCGGAACACGACCGCTCGGCATCGCCGCACTGGAGGACAAGATCGCTCAGAAGGCGGTGACGGACATGATTCTGGTGCCGATCTACGAGTCGGAGTTTCTCGGGTTCAGCTACGGGTTCCGACCGGGCCGCGGGGCGCACAACGCGCTTGACGCGCTCACGGTTGGAATTGAGCAGCGCAAGATCAGTTGGATTCTTGACGCGGACATCCGCGCATTCTTCGACAATTTGGACCGGGGCTGGATGATCCGGTTTCTGGAACATCGCATTGGAGATACGCGCCTCATCCGCCTCATCACCAAATGGTTGAACGCTGGCGTCATGGAGGGGACCGACTGGACGGACACGGGCAGAGGCGTTCCTCAGGGGGCGATTGTTTCGCCCGTCCTGGCCAACGCTTACCTGCACTACGTGCTTGACCTCTGGGTGCACAAGTCATGGCGCAAACGGAAGGGGAAAGGCGACATGATCGTTGTTCGCTACGCGGACGACTTCGCGGTTGGCTTTCAACATCGGTGGGAGGCGGAGAGCTTCCTGAGCGATCTGAGGGAAAGGCTCGCCCGATTTGGGCTGGACATGCATCCCGACAAAACCCGGCTCATTGAGTTCGGACGGTTCGCAAGAGCAAACCGAAAGGAACGCGGGCAGGGCAAACCGGAAACCTTCGACTTTCTGGGCATGACGCACTTCTGCGCCAAGACCCTGCGAGGGAAATTCCGGGTCGGACGCAAACCATCCCGAAAGCGGATGGGATGCACCCTCAGGCGCATCAAGGAGGAACTCCGAAAGCGAATGCACTGGAGCGAACACGAAGTGGCCCGATGGCTCGGAAGAGTCATCAACGGATGGCTTAACTACTACGCTGTCCCCGGCACATCGCGTACCCTCAAGGCATTCGTCTTCGCGGTCAGACGCATGCTTCTGCGCACCCTGCGCAGGCGCTCGCAGAAGGACCGCTACAAATGGTCCGCGTTGGATCGCCTAATCGGCTTCCATTGGCCAAAGCCCACCATCCGTCACCCGTGGCCAGCCCAGCGCCTCACCGTCAACACCCAAGGCAGGAGCCGGATGCGTTAACGCGCACGTCCGGATCTGCGCGGGGGGACCGGGGCAACCCGGTTTCCTACCGCGATCCAAGAATCCGGTCACACTTGACCAGGATTCCGGCGACACTTGACCAAGAATCCGGTCGGACTTGACGGCGTCGATCGGCGCGAAGCGCAGTGTCTCTTCCGGAACTGATGCCCGGGTTCATTCCTCCTGTGTTGCCGTTGGCGGGCTGGCCGGAGGCCGGCCCTCTGCGAGCGTAAGCGAGCCGTCCCTGGCATTCAAGTCCGGAACGCGGCGGCCGCCCCATATGGCAGGGCCGCCGCGCGTTCCGGGAATCAGAATGAGTCTGGATCAGAGTCCCGGCGCCGCAGGCGCCCCTGGACGCCGGCCGGCAGGCCGGCGCCTCCTTCATGCTGTTCCGCCGTCCAGCGGCGGCGGCGCGTTCCTCTTGCGCTGGGACTCGCCGGCCAGCTCGATGCGGTAGGCGTTGTGGACGATGCGGTCGAGCACGGCGTCGGCGATCGTCGGCTCTCCGATCACTTCGGGCCAGCGGTCCACCGGAATCTGGCTGGCGATCACGATGGACTTGCGCCCGTAGCGCTGCTCGACGGTTTCCAGCAGATCCCGCCGGCCCTCGGCGGAGAAGCCCTGCAGGCCCCAGTCGTCAAGGACCAGCAGCGAGACGCTGGCGAGGCGGCGCATCAGCCGCCCGTGGATCTCCCCGTCCCGCCCGCGGTCGAGCGCCGAGACCAGCTCGGGGACCGCGGCGGTAGAGCACGGACTGCCTCTGGCGGCAGGCCTGGTGCGCCAGGGCGCAGACCAGAAAGGTTTTTCCGGATCCGGTCGGCCCTTCCACGATCAGGTTGATCCCCTGCCGGATCCAGTCGCCGGCGGCGAGCTGGGTCAGCGTTCTGCGGGCGATGCCGCGGCCGGCTCCGCAGTCGACGTCCTGCACATCGGCGCGGATGCGGAGCTGAGCCTGGCGCAGGTTGTTCAGATAGCTCTTCTGATTGCGGTGCGTGACTTCGCGCTCAAGCAGCATGGCGAGGCGGTCGTCGAAGCCGAGCTGCCCGATGTCGGCGATGTCGCTCTGCTCGCGCAGAGCCTCGGCCATGCCGGACAGGCCGAGCCGCAGCATGTGTTCGATGTTGGGCTGACGCAGTGTCATTGTCTCTCTCCCTGTGTCTTCGAGTAGTAGGATCCCCCGCGGACGTTCGCGTGGGCGGGGATGATCTCCCCGGCCTCCGGGCGGCGGGGAGCCGCCGGGCCGCCGTTTTTGAGACGGGCGCGCAGAAAGCCGGAGGAGAGGCGGTCAAGGTCCAGAGCCTCGGCGCACGCGGCGTCGACGCGGCCGTCGCCGTGGGTCTCGGCGAGGCGGGTCATGCCCTGCACGGCTGTGAACGCCTGCTCCGGAAAGTCCCGCGAGGCCATGCAGCGCTCCGCCCAGGCCAGCGCGTTGCCGCCGATCCGGCGCGCCTTGCCGAGCAGGAACCCGCCGTAATCGGGTCTGCGGATGTCGCGCGCGGCCCTGAGGCGGCCGGGCATGTGGTCCGGATCGGTCGCGTATCTGTGGCGGCCGGTCTCAAGGCGGTGGACGGCGATGCGCTCGCCGCCCCGTTTAAGGAACACCTCGATCATGCGCTCGCCGGCGCGCACTTCGACGCCGCGCCCGATATGGCCCTCGGGCACGGAGTAGTGGTTGCGCTCATAAGCGACATGGCTGTTCGGCCCCACCTTGCGGACGAACCACTCGCCCCACTCCCACGGATGTTCGGGAAGCGGGGAAAGGGCCGCCCGCTCGTTCGCCTCGAACGCCGCCCGGCGGCTTTGTCCGCGCGCCGTCGGCGCGTCGTTGAGCCGCTCGAGCCCGCGGCGGACAGCGTCGTTCATCGCCCCGAGCGAGAAGAACGTCTCGCGGCGCAGCGGCAGCAGGACGCGGGACTGCACCGTTTTCACCGCCGACTCGACCGCGCCTTTGTCCCGGGGACTGTTCACGCGGGCGGGGAGAACCGCCAGGCTGTGGCGCTCGGCGAACTCCCGGAAGCTCGGGTTGAGGCGGGGCTCCTCGCGGTCCGCCCTGGAGACCCCGGACTTCAGGTTGTCGATGTTATGTGCCGTTGCCCGTGATGTGCCCTTGGCATCCCAAGGCGTTGATTCCGCTGGCGGGGCGCGCGCCCGGGGGAACATCACAAAGTGCCCAAAGTGGCGCATGATCTCCTTTCCCATCCAACGGAAAGGAGATTGTCATGTTGGAACAGTACTTCCTCAAGCCCGTCACCATCGACGAGATTCGCGCCTGCTGGCTCGGCGACGCCATCGAGCGCTACGTTTCCTGGCTGTCGGACCATGGATATGCTTCGGCGTGCGTTCGGTCGCGCGTGCCGGTTCTGAAGCGGTTCGCGGCATTCGCGTGGGATCGCGGAGCAAGGACCTGCGAGGAACTCCCCGACCTTGTCGAGCCTTTCGTCACCCGCTGGGTCGACGAGCGGGCGGCCAGCTCCAGCGCCGATCGCCGTCGCAAGCACGGCAACGAAGTTCGCGGCCCGGTCGAGCAGTTTGTCGCTCTCCAGGTTCCGTCGTTTGTCGGACGCGGTCGCTTGCCGCTTGTCCGCGACCCGTTCCTGGACGAGGCTCCGGGGTTCTTCACCTACCTGCGCGAGGAGCGCGGTCTGCGCGATGCATCGGTGCACCACTACGGCCACAATCTTCGCACTGTCGAACGATATCTGGCCCGCATCGGGGTGGAGCGACTCGCCGAGCTCTCGCCAGCGATTCTCAGCGCCTTCGTGACCGAGGCGGGCCGCGGACTGAGCGGAACCTCCATGACCGGGCTGTGCTGCGCTCTCCGGGTGTTCCTGCGCTACGCCTTTCGGGAAGGTGTCATTGCACGCGACCTGTCGGGCGTGATCGAGGCGCCGCGCAGGCACCGCCTGTCAACCGTGCCGCGGTCGATCAGCTGGGACGAGGTTCGAAGGATGCTCGAGGGCGTTGACCGGCGCGTCGCGGTCGGCAAGCGGGACTACGCGATCCTGCTGCTGCTCGTGACCTACGGACTGCGCGCGCAGGAGATTGCCGCGCTGACACTCGACGACATCGACTGGGAACGCGAGCGCCTGCTTGTTCCCGAACGCAAGGCCGGACACTGCACCGCCTATCCGTTGTCGAGCGTCGTCGGCGAGGCGCTGCTCGACCATCTCGAAAAAGCACGGCCCGCGGCATCTCACCGTCAGGTCTTCCTCCGCGTTCTTGCCCCGCGCACGCCGATGACGCAACACGCCGTCTCGAACCGTGCGACGCACTACCTGCGCAAGGCCGGCATTCGCGTGCGGCGTCCCGGCTCGCACACGCTGCGCCACAGCTGCGTGCAGCGGCTCGTCGACGCGCAGTTCCCTTTCAAGACCATCGGGGACTATGTCGGGCACCGGAGTCCGCAATCCACCGAAGTCTACACCAAGGTCGACATCGCGTCGCTGCGCGACGTCGCCATCGGCGACGGGGAGGCGCTGCTATGAACGGCGCCCATTCCATGCACTGGAACAGCTTTCTTGGCGAAGACATCAAGCGATACGTGCAGCACAAGCGCAGCCTGGGACGCAAGTACGTCACCGAGGAATGTGCGCTGCACCTGTTCGACCGCTTTTTGTGCGAACGGCAAGCTGATGCTCTTCTGGAGATCGATTCCTTTCTCGTCGAGGCTTTCGTCGCCTCTCGCCTGCGTGCGTCCGTGCGCAGTCACAATCACCTGCTTGGCGTGATCCGCTGCTTCTTCGACTGGCTGGTCGTTCAGGAACGGATCGAGCGCTCTCCGGTACGGGCACGCCCCCGGCGTGCCGGTCCGCGACCCGTGCCGTTTCTGTTCAAACCAGCCCAGGCAAGGCTTCTTCTCGATGCCAGCCGGACTCTTCCGGACCGGTCCACCGCCCCGAACCGAGGACCGACCTACCACCTCGTCTTCGCCATGATGTATGCCCTTGGCCTGCGCATCGGAGAGGTCTCCCGGCTGCAGCTGGGCGACGTAAACTTCGAGCGTCGCGTCCTGTGGATCCGGCAGACTAAGTTTGCCAAGGACAGACTCGTGCCCTTCGGTCCGCGGCTCGAAGCGGCGCTGGCGGGATACGTGTCGGACCTGGATCGCCGTCCTGACGCGCGTTCGGACCAAGCGCCGCTGTTCTCCTTCCGGAAGGGGCGTCCCGTCTCCGCGGGCACGATCTCCCAGACCTTCCATCACCTCGTGACCGGCCATCCGGCGTTCGTTCCGCCCCCGGGGGTCTCGCCGCCCAGGCCACACAGCCTTCGCCACAGCTTTGCCGTCGGGACGCTCCTGCGATGGTACCGCTCGGGGATCGATGTCTCCGGGCGGCTGATCCACCTCTCGACCTTCCTCGGGCATGTCTCCCCGGAGTCGACCGCATGGTACCTGACGATCACGCCGGAACTGCTGGAGCAGGCGAACCACCGCTTCGAGCGCTATGCCGCGCCGGCGGTCGAGAGGCGCGCGCCATGAAGGCGCCGCAGACGCTGGGGCCGTTGCTGCGCAGCTTCTTCGAGGATCATCTGCCGTGCCGGAAGGGGCTCCAGCCGACGACGGTCCGCAACTATCGCGATGCCGTGGCGCTGTACCTGCAATTCGTCGCACGCGAGAGGCGATGCAAGCTGACCCGCCTCCGGCTCGGCGACCTCACCTGCGAAGGGGTCCTGCGATTCCTTCGCTATCTGGAGACGCAGCGGGGAAACTCGATCGCCACCCGCAACCAGCGCCTGGCGGCACTTCGCGGCTGGTTCGAATATGCCGCCGGGCGCAGGCCCGAGTTCCTCGAGGAAGCGCAACGCCTGGCCGGCGTGCCGACGAAGCGAACGCCGCCCCCGCGCGCACGGTTCCTGCATCGTGACGAGGTCGAGGCGCTGTTCGATGCGCTGCCTTCAAGCGGACCGCTCGCGCTCCGTGACCGCACGCTGCTGCTGTTTTTGTACAACACCGGTGCGCGGGTCCAGGAGGTGGCGCGGCTTCGTGTCGAGAACCTTGTGTTCGGGGCCTCGCCGCGGGTTCATCTGCACGGCAAGGGAGACAAGTGGCGGGTCTGTCCGCTCTGGACGCCCACCGCGGAGTGCCTGCTCGAACTGCTTGGCGACCGCCGGACGCGCGCCGACGGGCCGGTGTTCGTCTCCCGTGCGGGCCGGCCGCTCACGCGGTTCGGGATCTACAAGATCGTGCGTCGGCATGCCGCTGCCGGGCGGGAGCCGGGCAGGGAGGCCGTCTCTCCGCATACCTTCAGGCACACAGCAGCGGTTCATCTGCTCGAGGCGGGCGTCGAGGTCAACGTGATCCGGGCCTGGCTCGGGCATGTCAGCCTGGACACGACGAATCGCTACGCCGAAATCACCGTTCAGATGAAAGCCCAGGCACTCGATGCGTGCGAGCCCATCTTTAACATTTCTGCGTTGGATTTGAGGTCGATTTGACGGTGTTCGATTCGCAACTCATTGATTTATTGTGATTTGATGTTTCAGGAATCGTTTGTAGTGCCATGTTTTTTGAGTAATGCCTTGCGGCGGGGGATTCCTTTTGCTATAGCTGCCGCATGTTCATTCGACAGACCAAGACCGGCACCGCCAGCGACGGCAGCGACCAAATCACCTTCCGCCTGGTCGAGAACCGCCGCGAGGGGGACAGGATCCGTCAGCGCACCGTTCTCAATCTCGGGCGCCATTTTGCAATCGGGCGCGGGCACTGGCCGGACCTGTGCCGACGCATCTCGGATCATCTCACCGGACAGACCGCCCTCGGCCTCGCCGATCCCGATCCGGGGATCGAGGCCGAGGCCCGCAGAATCTCCGCCCTGCTGATTGGCCGCGGGAAAGACAGCGGCGGGGAAGGCGCGAAGCGGGACTGGCAGAGTGTTGATGTCAATTCCGCCAGCGACAGCGACGGGCGCTCGGTCGGTGTCGAGCATGCCGGGCTCGAGGCGCTGTCCGGTCTCGGCCTGCCGGCATTGTTCGACGGTCTCGGTTTCAACCGCCGCCAGCGCTGCTGCGCCCTGGCGGCCATTGTCGCGCGCATGGCCGCGCCGGACCCGGAGCGGGCGACCAACTTCTGGCTGCGCCGGCACAGCGCCCTCGGCGAGATGCTCGGGATCGATTTCGGCGCTCTGAGCGACATGGCGCTCCACCGCGCCTCGGATCTGCTCCTTGCCCATCAGGACAGCATCGAGGATCACCTCTTCGCCCGGGCCCGGTCCCTGTTCGACCTCAAGCCGACGATCGCGCTGTGCGATCTCACCAACACGTTCTATGAAGGCCGGGCGCCAATCCAGCCCAAGGCGCGGCGCGGGCATTCGAAGGAACGGCGCAGCGACTGCCCGCTGCTTTCGCTTGGCCTGGTTCTCGATGCCAGCGGCTTTGTCCGGCGCAGCCGGGTGTTTGCCGGCAATGTCACCGAACACAGGACACTCACGCACATGCTCACCAGCCTCGGCGCTCCGGAAGGCGCGGTCGTCATCATGGACGGCGGCATCGCGACCGAGGACAACCTGCGGTGGCTGCGCGCCAGCGCCTATCGCTGTCCCGTGGTCTCACGCACCACCAAGCGGGTCTTCGATTCCGACGAGGCCAGGGCAATCACGACCGCGTCATGCGACAAGGTCGCCATCCACAAGGAATCCGTCACCCGCGAGGAAGAGGACGGCACGGAATACAAGGAGTCCTGGCTGCGGCGCCTTTCCGAAGCCCGGGCGGAAAAGGAACGCGGCATCATCAATCGTTTCAGGACACGTCTCGAAGACGGCCTGAAGAAACTGCATGACGGCCTCTCCCGCCCCAGGACCCGCAAGAAGCTTGACGACATCCAGCGCCGGATCGGGCGGCTTGCAAAGGAAAACGCGCGGGTCGCCCGGCATTACGAGATCACCGTCACCCCCGACAGCGCCGGAACCAGGGCAACAGCCATCACCTGGAACCTCAATCCCGCCGACAATTCCATGCTGACCCACCCCGGGGTCTGCTGTCTGCGCAGCAACATCCTCGACTGGCCGGCAGAGACCATGTGGCAGACCTGCGCGACCCTCACCGACGCCGAAGCCGTGTTCCGCTCGTTGAAATCCGAGCTCGGCCTGCGTCCGATCTTCCATCACAAACAGGGGCGCGCCGACGCTCACCTGTTCATCTCAGTCCTCGCCTATCAGGCAGTCCAGACACTGCGCAGACCCATGAAAGCGGCAAACATCCACGACAGCTGGACGACGGTGCGCCAGACGCTTGCGACACTGCAGCGCACGACAACCAGCTTCAGGCGCCGTGACGGCAGGACCCTGCATGTCCGCAAGACCGCATCCGCCTCCCCCGAACAGGCGGAGATCTACCGGGCGACGGGCCTCGCGCCGCCGCCCAGGAACCTCGCCAAGACCATCGTCTGAACCGATTCCGGCAATTCGTGGCGGCGGCCCGAAACGGCCGCCTCTCCGGATTGTAGTGCCATTCGGATTTTTTACCCGTTTGAAATCAACGCGTTACGCACTACAATGTTAAAGATGGGCGAGCCCCCCGTGAGTGCTTCGGCGGGGCGCCACCGAAGGGGGAAATGGCGCGATGACGAAGCCCTGCTGGAATGGCTGAAATCCCTGTGAAAATGATGTTCCCCCGGGCGCGCGCCCCGCCAGCGGAATCAACGCCTTGGGATGCCAAGGGCACATCACGGGCAACGGCACATAACATCGATGATGTTCCCGGGAACATCATCGATGACCCAGCGCCCGGGCGATCCGCCGAAGTGTTCCAGCGCCCGGCGGTGCGCCATCGTCCAGTGGCGGACCTTCTGGTCCGGCACCGCCTCGGCGTAGATCAGGCCCGAATGCGGCAGAACCGCGACGAAGATCTCCGCGTCGGTCTCGCCGGCGGCCGTGCGCAGCGGCAGCGTCTTGCCGGAGAAGTCCGACATGCCGTAGAGCCCGGGCGCGTAGTCGAAGCGGATCTCCGACCGCGCGGACCGGGCCCGAAGCCGCTCGCCGAGCAGCGCGCAGAACTGGCTGAGGCTGTAGGCCGCGCCGCCCCGCGCCTGAGTCTCGTCGCGGTACTCGGCCCAGAGCTGGGGTCAAGTCCCTAAAGTGCTGGATAATTTGGAGAGGCGCGCCTCTGTTTTCGGGCGGTGTCGGGAACGGAATAGAGGCTGCCGCCGACCGAGACCATGCCCTCGTGGCTGACCCGCCGCTCCTCGGTCAGAACCGCCTCGTGCGGAATCCGGGGCAGAGCGGCGAGATGCGGCCGCTCCGCGGCGAAGGCCTCGCTGACGACTTTTCCGGTCGTGCCGTGCCGCCGCGCGTTGGCGGTCTCCGCGAGCCACACCGCGAACTGCGCGTTGAGATCCTCCATGTTCCGGAACGTCCGGTCCAGGAAAAAATCCTGGCGGATGTAGCGGAAAGGCCGCTCCACCTTGCCCTTGTTATCAGTCACCAAATGCAAACTCAGAGGAACTGTCGCGACAGCCGCCGGCTGTCGTTGAGGTGACCCATCCGTTCCATCCGTGGTCGGGTCAGGCGTTTTCGGCGCTGCGGTGCGTGACGACGGGTTGTGTTCCTCTGGTGCGCTGCGTTGTCGGTGAGGAGCGGGTTCGCAGTCTGCCGGCAGCCTGGACGGATCAGCGCGCAGTGGACGACTTCGAGCGGGTCTCGGCGGGGCGGTCGCTGTTCCGGCCGGACGATTTGGAGGCGCTTCGAGCCCTGGTTGATGCGCTTCTTGATGATCATAAATAAAGCCTCCATATGATCACCATTTCTTACGCAGTCGCAGACCCGGCTTCGGGACGTGAAGATGTTTATGTTATATATATTATCAATATGTCATCCATAACACCCGTGTCTGGCGGGAACAGACCGGTTTCTCACGTCACCGATAGAGTATTATATGATGATCATTACGGCTCACTCAATCGGGACCCGCGCCATGACCGAACAGAAAACAGACCGCCTGCGCCGATCCGGCACCCTCAATCCGCGCCCGGACGCGGTCACCGACCCGCTGTTCCGCGACAGCGGGTTCTTCGATCCGCACGACCTGCTGCAGGTCCGTTACGAGATGGTGCGCTGCGCCGTGCGGGGCGTTCCCCTCAAGGAGGCGGCGGCGCGGTTCGGCCTGTCGGTGCCCACCTGCGTGCGCGTCAGCCGGGCCTTTCGCGGGAGCGGGCTTCAGGGACTCATTCCGCAGCGCCGCGGGCCGCGCGGCGCCCACAAAATCACGCCCGAGATTCTCGCCTTCGCGCTGCGGAGCAGGACCGAGCTCGGCCCGCTCGGCAGCCGCAGACTCGTGCCCCTGATCGAAGCGCGGTTCGGCGTGCGGATCCACCCGCGCAGCCTCGACAAGGCGCTGGCAAAAAAAACGGCCGGATGACGATGACCGGGCTGCCGCCGGCGCCATCGATCGATGCGGATGGCGCGGACCGCTATGACGGCTGGCGGCGGCAGTGGCGCCTCGGCGGCCGCAGCCAGGCGATCGGCATGCTGTGCCACCACGGCATGGCCCGCGCGCTGACGCTCACCGCGCCCGCGGGTCCGCGGCCAGCGGCTCCCGCCCCGCCGGCGCCGTCACCGGATCCGCTTGACCTGTCCGAATGCGCCGCTGTCACAGGGGCGGCCGCCCGGATGATCCATGAACTGCTCGTGCGCGAAGCGGGAGAATGCCGCCATGCTTGAGTCCATGTCTTACAAGGTCACCGACCATCACCGTCAGCGCGAAGCCTGCCTGTACATCCGCCAGTCCTCCATGCACCAGGTGCTGGAGAACACCGAGAGCGCGCGCCGCCAGTACGGCCTGCGCCAGCGCGCGATCGCGCTGGGCTGGTCCGATGAGCGCATCCGCACCATCGACGACGATCAGGGAAAATCCGGCGCGCACAGCGCCAACCGCAGCGGCTTCCGGGATCTCATGGCCCGAATCGCCGCCGGCGAAATCGGCCTCGTGCTGAGTCTGGAGGTCTCGCGGCTTTGCCGAAACAACACCGACTGGCACCAGCTGCTGCAGATCGCCGCCATCGCCGACACCCTCATCCTGGACGAGGCCGGCGTATACGATCCCAACGACGGCAACGACCGCCTGCTGCTCGGGCTGTTATGTCATGCCCCACATAACAGCCCATATGTAGGACAGCCCGCTATGTCGGGCAGCCCGCGCAAGCCATTGTCAACAAGAGATTTTTCGCCGGACTGCCCGACATAATATTCTCGGTGCGATTCGTATGACATGACGTCATCTCCACGAGCACTGGAGGTGAATCATGTTCGAAACTCTCTACAAGGACCCCGCCACCATCGAGAAATATCGGCTTGCGCCCCTGCTGGAGGATCGCGAACGATATCTGTGCTCGGTGGTTGGCTCGGGTGCGGTCGGCGACGTCGCACGCCGGGTCGCGCGAACCCAGCTTGTTCTCATGGATCTGCTGAACCTGCCCGATTCGGATATTCCGTTGGGTTTGGCGACAGTGGAGACGGCTGTTCAGGAGTGGCGCCGGAACGTTCCCGCGGTTTCCGCCGCTAATTTCCGGCGCCACGCGTTCCGCTGGCTGCGTTTCCTCGGCTGGCTGGAAGAGCCGGTTCAGGATACTCATCAGCACGCCCGGCAGGTGGAGGCCTTTGCGGTCTGGATGCGGGACGATCGGGGACTGTCCGAAGCGACCATCGGCAACTGCTGTTACGAGAGCGACCGTCTCTTTGCCTGGGCGGCAGGCAGGAACCTGATGCTCGCCGACATGACGATCGGCGACGTCGACGCGTACCTTGCCGCGCGGATTGCCGACGGTGGTCTTCGCCGAACGTCGGCACGCGCGACGGCCGGGTGTCTGCGGAGCTTTTTCCGTTTCGCCGAAACCCGGAACTGGTGCCGGCCGGGCATCGCCGGGTGCATCATGCCGCCGCTGGCCTATCCCGACCGATCGGTTCCCAAGGGGTTCGACCGCGAAGAAGTCGAGAGGCTGCTTGCCACGACGGAGGGTTCGACCCCGGCAGACGTTCGCGACCGTGCGGTTCTGACGCTCCTCGCAACCTGCGGGCTCAGGGCCGGTGAAGTCGGCGCTCTGCGCGTCGAGGACATCGACTGGGAGCGGGACATGCTGCGCGTCTTCCGTCCCAAGACCGGCCGAACCGACACCTTCCCGCTGACCGCCTCCGTCGGCAACGCGTTGATGGACTATCTACTCAAGGTGCGCCCGGATGCGGGGGCGCAGCGGGCCTTGTTCCTGACATTGCAGGCTCCGTTCCGGCCGCTGACGAGCGGCGCCATAGGGATGATCGTCCGCAGCCGCGCGAACCGCCTCGGCATCGCCGGCAAGCGACTGGGCGCCCATGCGCTTCGCCATGCGGCGGCACAGCGGCTGGTCGACGAGGGGTGCGCGCTGAAGACCGTCGGCGACTTCCTCGGCCATTCCAGCCCGAGCGCGACAGCCGCATACACAAGGATCGATCTCGCCTCGCTTCGCCCGGTCGCCGACATCCGCCTGAAGGAGCTGCTCCATGACGCTGCGTGAGGCTGTTGACCGCTATGTTGCGTGGCAGCGCGACCACGGCGCGAAGTTCCGCTCAAGCGCCGAGACCCTCGATACGTTCTGTCGCCGGATCGGAGCGGACAGGGACTGTGACACGGTGGGCGAGGATGAAATCCGCCGTTTCCTTGCCGGCAACGGGGTGCTCACGAGAACACGTGCCGTAAAGTACGGAACGCTTGCCGGGTTCTACGGCTTCGCGCTGAGCCGGAACCATGTGACCCGCATTCCCATGCCGCCACGGGAGACGGAGCCCCGGCCGCCGGAGGTCGTGCCGCCCTTCATCTTCACCCACGAGGAATTGCGGCGACTGTTCAAGTCGGCAGGCGGGGGCCGCAGGCGTTGCCTCAAGCTCGATATCGAGACCTTCCGAACATTCATGCTCCTGCTCTACGGCGCCGGGCTGCGCTCCGGGGAGGCGCGGCGACTGACCGTGGCGGATGTGGACCTGGACTCCGCGGTGCTCGCGGTGAACGACACGAAGTTCTACAAGAGCCGTCTCGTGCCGGTCGGCGCCGACCTCGCCGGCGTGCTTCGCCGATACGCCGCCATCCGGACACGGCGCCTATCAAGGACACACTCTTGACTCTGTGTCGGTTTCCGTGCGAATCACGCGGCCATGCAAATCGGAATGCGACAGGTCTCTTCGGAGACAGTGGAGTGGTTCAGGGCGGCCTGCAAGGGCGGGGAGCTGACGCGGACCGCGCTTGCCCGCGAGCTGTGCGGGCGTGAGAACTGGCGCAGCCGCGCCGGCAGGCCGTGCCTGGCGTCGGCGCGCAAGCTTTTGCCGGCGCTTGCGGAGAGGCTGGGCGCGCGGCTTCCGGAGGCGGAGGCGCTGGAATTCGATCCTCATGCCCGTCCCCCGCCGGATTTCCCCGACAGGTCCGTCGCGTGCGCGCCCGGCGACCTCGGCGCCGTGTGGCTTGACCCGGTGGCCGGCGCCGAGGACCGCCGCCGCTGGGAGGCGATGATCGAGACCCATCATCCGGAAGGATGGCGCCGCCCGCCGGGCGGGCAGCTCCGGCACTGGGTCCGTTCGGAGCGCTGCGGGGTTCTGGGCGGCATCGGCTTCACCGCGGCCGGGATCCAGCTCGGTCCGCGCGACCGCGTCATCGGCTGGTCGGCCGGCGCCCGCGTGGCCAACATCGGCAGGGTCGTGTGCAACCACCGCTTCCTGCTGCTTCCCGGCGTCCGTGTGAAGGGCCTCGCCTCCCGGGTTCTGCGCCTTGCGGCAGAGCGGATTGGCGATGACTGGGAGGCCGCCTATGGCGAGCGCCCGGTTCTGGCGCAGACCTTCACCGGGCCGGGGATGTCCGGCCTGAGCTACAGGGCGGCGGGCTGGAGATGCTGTCCGGAGCTGACTTCGGGCCGGCGTTCGGGCGCGCGCCGCGCGGTCTGGCTCAGGCCGCTCGAGGAGGGCTGGCGGGAGGCGCTGCGCCGCGGGCCGGAGCGGGTTCTCGGCTGGTCCGGACCGATGTATTGTGAGGGCGGATGGGCCGAACGGGAGTACGGCCGCAGCACGCACCCGGACGGCAGGGTCCGGCGCCGGATCGCGGCGATGGGCGCGGCCTGGACCCGGCGCCTCGGCGAGCGCGTGCCGGCGATCTTCCCCGGGCGCGCCGAACAGACGGCGGCCTACCGTTTGTTGTCGAATGATGCGGTGACGATGGAGCACATACTGGATTCCCATTTCGAGCAGACGGTGGAGCGGTGCCGCGCCGAGCGTCTGGTTCTTGCCGTTCAGGACACGACGACGCTGAATTATGACGGTCTGTCAACGACTTCGGGGCTCGACAGCCTCGGCGGGGGCGGCAAGGGCAGCGCGGGCATCCTGGCTCATTTCGGCGTGGCGGTGAACGCGGCGGGCCGGCCTCTCGGGATGTTCGCGGCGGATGCGGGCTTCCGCCGTGCGGATGACAGGGACAGCGTCCGCTGGGTGGACGGCCTTGAGCGGGCGGAGGAGCTCGCGGCGGCCTGCCCGGACACCCGCGTGGTGACGGTCTGCGACCGCGAGGGCGACTTCTGGGAGCTGCTGTCGCGGGCGCGGGAGACCGGGGCGGCGCTGCTGGTGCGGGCGAGCCGGGGGACGCAGCGCAGAGTGGCGCTGGACGCCGGAGGCGATGCGGAGCTCTGGGACCATGTTCTGGGGACGGAACCGGTTGGCGGGCGGAAGATCGAGGTTCCCGCCTGCGGCGGCCCGAACCGCAGGCGGGGCCGCGCGGCGAAACTGACGCTGCGCTGCGCGCCGGTGGATCTTCTGCCCCCGAAGGACCGGGAGAGTGAAGCGCCCGTCCGCATGACCGCCGTGTCGGCAAGGGAGGAGACCCCGCCGCGCCGCCCGCCGCTGCCGGCGCCGAAGACGGGGAAGAAGAAGAAAAAGAAGAACGGACCGCTGCACTGGATGCTGCTGACCACCGAGGGCGGTTCCGGCCTCGACACCGCCTGCACGGCTCTGCGCTGGTACGAGCTGCGCTGGAGAATCGAAAGGTTCTTCCACGCGCTGAAGGTCGGAACCCGCATCGAGGACCGCCGCCTCGACGAGGCCGGCGACCTGAAGAAGTGCCTCGCCTTCGACGCGGTCACCGCCTTCCGGGTCTGGGACCTGTCCCAGCTGGCGCGCGAAAGGCCGGACGACCCGGCCAAGACACACGTCGCCGAGGACGACATCCGGACACTCTGTGCCCTCGCCGCGCATTACGGTTTCAAGGCTCCCCGGGGACCGCCTGAAATGACCGTCGCGGGCTTCGTCGCGCTGACCGGAGGCCTGGCTGGCTTTCACCCCTCAAAGCGCCAGCCGCTGCCCGGCACGCAGAAGCTCTGGGAGGGCGTGAGGATCCTGTCCACTGCGGTCATCGGCATTCAGGCCATGCAGGAATGGACAGAAAAAACCGAAAAGGAGAAAACCCAGAGTCAAGCGTGATAGATTGATAGACACGGCGCCCCCTCCCCAAGGAATCGGCATCCACCTTCCTCGCCTGCCGCGACGGGTCGCCGCTGAAAAAGGCCATCGTGCGTCACGCCTTCCATGCGACGCTTCGGGCGGCCGAAATCGACATCGGAAAACCCGGATGCCGGGCGCCCTGCCTGCATTCGCTGCGCCATTCCTTTGCCACCCACCGGTTGACTTCCTGGCATCGCGAGGGGGCCGACGTTCAACGGCTCCTGCCGGCGCTTTCGACCTATCTCGGCCATGGCAGCGTGGCTGCGACGCAGGTCTACATATCGATGACCCCGGACCTGCTGGACGAGGCCAGCCGCCGGTTCGAGCGCTACGTCGAGCACAACCTGAGCCCGGATGGCGGGCAGCATCGGAAAGGGGGCACAAGCCATGCCTGAACGCAACTCCGCTCTCGGCACATGGATCAAGCGCTTCCTCATGGAGTATCTCCCGACCGAGCGCAATCTGGCGATCAATACCCTGAAGAGCTATCGCGACTGCCTGACGCTGCTGTTGCCCTTCGTGGCCCAGCGTTGCCGCAAGGCAGTGGAGCGCCTCGCGGTCGAAGATCTGTCCGCCGACCACGTGACGGCCTTTCTCGGCCACCTGGAACAGGAAAGGGGCTGCTCGGTGCAGACGCGCAACCTGCGCCTTACGGCAATCCGGTCCTTCGCCCGCTACGTCGCGGTGCGCGACGCCGCGCTTGTCGAATGGGCCGGCAGCATCCGCGCCATTCCGCTGAAGAAAACGGTGCGGCCCCGGATCGTCTGGCTGTCGGCGGAGAACATGGACGCCATGATCGCCGGGCCGGACAGGCGCACCGTAGCAGGGCGGGTCGAGCACGCCCTTCTCCTGTTCCTCTACAACACCGGGGCGAGAGCCTCCGAGGCGGCGGGACTGCGAGTGGAGGATCTGCATCTCCCGGAACGCACCGGCGAAAACGCGCGTGCAACGATCCATGGCAAGGGAGGAAAGATCCGCATCACGCCGATGTGGACGAGCACCGCCAGGGCCCTCGCCGCTCTCTCCGGGGACCGACCGCCCGGCTGCGGGAGCGTCTTCTGGAGCCGGCATCGCAAGCCCTACACCCGGCATGGAATCATCGAACTCGTGGAGCGTGCCGCGGCCCGCGTGCCGGAACTCACAGGGCAGAAGATCACGCCGCATGTACTGCGGCACAGCTGCGCCTGTCACCTCCTCCGTTCCGGCGTCGACATCAACACCATTCGCGCCTGGCTCGGCCACGTGTCGCTCGCGACCACCAACATCTACGCCGAGGTCGATCTCAAGGCGAAGGAGGAGGCGATGAAATCCACCTGCCCTGGCGACGCTGGAGCCCAACCGCGATGGAAGGCACGAGGAGACCTGCTCGAACAGCTGAAGGCAATCTGAACGACAAATATTATGTCGGGCAGTCCGGCGAAAAATCTCTTGTTGACAATGGCTTGCGCGGGCTGCCCGACATAGCGGGCTGTCCTACATATGGGCTGTTATGTCATGCCCCACATAACAGCCCGAGCAGCAGGCGGTCGTTGCCGTCGTTGGGATCGTATACGCCGGCCTCGTCCAGGATGAGGGTGTCGGCGATGGCGGCGATCTGCAGCAGCTGGTGCCAGTCGGTGTTGTTTCGGCAAAGCCGCGAGACCTCCAGACTCAGCACGAGGCCGATTTCGCCGGCGGCGATTCGGGCCATGAGATCCCGGAAGCCGCTGCGGTTGGCGCTGTGCGCGCCGGATTTTCCCTGATCGTCGTCGATGGTGCGGATGCGCTCATCGGACCAGCCCAGCGCGATCGCGCGCTGGCGCAGGCCGTACTGGCGGCGCGCGCTCTCGGTGTTCTCCAGCACCTGGTGCATGGAGGACTGGCGGATGTACAGGCAGGCTTCGCGCTGACGGTGATGGTCGGTGACCTTGTAAGACATGGACTCAAGCATGGCGGCATTCTCCCGCTTCGCGCACGAGCAGTTCATGGATCATCCGGGCGGCCGCCCCTGTGACAGCGGCGCATTCGGACAGGTCAAGCGGATCCGGTGACGGCGCCGGCGGGGCGGGAGCCGCTGGCCGCGGACCCGCGGGCGCGGTGAGCGTCAGCGCGCGGGCCATGCCGTGGTGGCACAGCATGCCGATCGCCTGGCTGCGGCCGCCGAGGCGCCACTGCCGCCGCCAGCCGTCATAGCGGTCCGCGCCATCCGCATCGATCGATGGCGCCGGCGGCAGCCCGGTCATCGTCATCCGGCCGTTTTTTTTGCCAGCGCCTTGTCGAGGCTGCGCGGGTGGATCCGCACGCCGAACCGCGCTTCGATCAGGGGCACGAGTCTGCGGCTGCTGTTGTTTTTTGGACTCCCCTGATCTGGATTTCCCGGATTGTTTTGAGACGAATGGGAAGGTTTTTCCCGGTTTCCCCTGACAATCCGGTTCGCGCCTGCGCCGGTTTTCTTTCCCGGCAGAGTTTTCAGCAGGCTGGTTTTCGGGGAGCTGGTGTTGTGTCCGGCGCGGGTTTCAGAGCTGATGGATTGATCCGGCGGGCATGTCCGCTGGATCAAAATCGGCGGAAAGGGAGACTGGAGACGGGGGGAGCGGCGGCCTGGCCCAACACGTCACCGTCCGGCTTCCCGGCCCCGCGGGGCCGCTCCGGCCGCGAGGATTTCGTTCCAGTCTTTGCCGCCTTCCGGGCGGAGGCGGCGGATTCCGGGATGGTTTTCGATCAGCCGCCGCGCGGCGGCGTCTCCGGCCTCGTCGGCGTCATACCCGCACAGGATGGATTCGGGGCCGAGCTGTGTGATCCATTCCGGAAGGCGTGTCGCGACACCGGCGGTCGAGACGACGATTGCGGCGCGGCCGGGTTCGGTGACGGAGAGGGCCGAGAGCGCATCGACGGCGCTTTCTGTCAGGAGCGCCGGCCCGGACGCCTGCCGCGCGATCCAGAACCCGCCCTTTGCTTTGCGGGACCCGGGGGCCATGCCCTTGAACGGGCGCCCGGGCCGGGTTCCATGCAGTTCGGCGCCGGCCGGCGTTCCGTCGGCGCCGCGGGCGGCGAAGACCGCGTTTGCGCGCCGGTCGGCGTCGATCAGGCGTCTCCGGCGGCAGTGATCGACCAGTTCCGGATCGAGGCCGCGCTGCCGGGTCAGATACCGCCGCACCTGCTGCCAGTGTTCCGGTTCCGTCCCTGGCATGGCGCCGGCGCATTCCGGCGCGACCTGTTCCAGGAGGTCGAGGGCTGCCCGGAACGGGCGGCCGGAGGCATGGATCGCGAGGTCGATCGCGCCGCCGCCGCCGCGTCCCGCGACATGATCGAAAAACTTCGTTCCGCTGATGCTGATCACGGACCCCGGGCGTTTCCAGCGCGTCCGGTCATTGCGGTCGCGCCGGTAGCCGAGTCGCTCGGCGACCCGCTCGAGCGCAACGGCGCGGAGCCTGTCGGCCCGTGTCGCGCCGGGCCGGCTCACGGCGCCAGTTCCCGGGCGGCGTTTTCCACATGATTGACCGAGACCGTCCGGGAGCGGTCGAGGGCGGCGGCGTGCAGGGCGTAATGGGCGATCCGGTCGATGCGCCTGGGCAGGCCGCTGCTGGCCAGCGCCACGGCCTCCACCGCCGGCTCCTCGAAGATCTCGACGTCGCTGCCGGCCAGGCGCAGCCGGTGGGTGATGTAGGGGCCGACCTCATCCCGGCCCAGCCCCTCCAGTGCGCAGCGCAGCACGATGCGCTGCGCCAGCGACGCGTGCGCCGCCATTTCCAGCCGCCGCCGCAGTTCGGTGAGCCCGACCAGCAGCAGGCAGAGCCGGTTCTCGGAATCCATCCGGTAGTTGGTGAGCAGCCTCAGCTCCTCGAGGATTTCGTTCTGCAGGTGATGCGCCTCGTCGAAGATCAGCACGGGGTATTGCCGTGACTCGGTGACCAGGCGCGACACGGCGCTCCGGATGGCCGTGTAGGCCGCGGACCGGCTGGTGAAGCGCTCCAGGCCGAAGGCGCCGGCGACCATGTTGTAGCTGTCGAGCACGCTGCCGGTGGACAGGGCGACATAGCAGACCCGGTGCCGGTTCGGATGCAGCTGGGCCGCCGCCTGGCGGCACAGGGTGGTCTTGCCGCTGCCGGCCTCCCCGGTGAGCAGCCCGATGCCGCGCAGGTCCAGGAGGTGGCGGATCCGTGAGCGCGCCTCGCGCGCGGCGTCGCTGTCGAACAGCTCGTCGGCGCGGAGCGTGTTGTCGAAGGGATAGTGCTTGAAGGCGAAGTGCGGCTTGTACATCAGAGCGTCTCCGGATCGTCGTCGAGCGGGCCGAAGCGCAGCCCCGGGGAGCCGCGCCTGACCCTGGCGTTGGCGTGGAGGTCGAGCGGGGTGGCGGTCCCGGCGGGCTTGCCGTCATGGACCACCAGCAGCGGCCGCTGTGGCGGCGCGGCGGGGTCGTAGCGCAGTGTGACGGTCTGTCCCTGCAGGACCGGGTCGACCTCGTAGATCCGGCTGTGGAGCGAGACGGTGCGGGCCTTGGTGACCCTGCGGCTGACTTCGAAGAGGAACATCTGTTCGAGGTCGATGCCGGGATCGGGATAACGGATCCGCTCTGCGGTGCGCGCCCATCGGTCGAGCGGCGTCTCGCCGTCGAGGCCGCGGTGGGGGCTCATGTGGTATTCGCACTCCAGCCAGGTCCGGAACCGCCGGTTGAGCGTGTCCAGATCGGGAATGTCCCGCGCCTCGAGCGGGGCCAGGGCCTGTTGGCGCACTGTGCGGAAAAATCTCTCTATCTTTCCCTTTCCGGCGGCGTGGTACGGTCGCGCGTGGAGCAATGCGATGCCGAGGCGGGCGCAGATCATGGCCAGCTGCCGGGAGCGGAAGTTGCTGCCGTTGTCGACGTAAAGTCTTGCCGCGAGACCGCGGCGGGTGATCGCCTCGCGCAGCGCCAGGAGAAAGGCCGGCGTGTTGTCGGCGAACGAGAACCCGGCATAGGGGATGACCCGTGTGGCGTCATCGAGGATGGCCAGCAGGTAGGTCTTGCGCATGCGTCCGCGGCCGTCGGCGACCCTGGGGCCGTGCATGGCGTCCGCCTGCCAGAGCTCGCCGGCGAAACGGAAGGCGAACCGCCGCATGTCCTTCTGGACGGACGGCGGCTGCCGCGCCATCAGCCCCTCGCGGGCGAACAGGCGGTGGATGGTCGACGGCGGCAGCGGCGCGCCGTCTCCGACCTCGCCGGAATCCCGGGCCCGCCCGATCACCTTGCGGACGCTCAGCTCCGGCGCGTCACGCTTGATCGACAGCAGCGTCTCGATCACGTCCGGGGACATCCGGCGCGGCGCGGCGCGGTCGGACCGGGCCTTGGGCATCAGCCCGTCAAAGCCGCCGCGCCCGTAGATGCGGATCCAGTCCCTGAGCGTCTGGGCGGACACCCGGGTCCGGGAGCTGCCCGGGATCGCATGGGCGCGCTCCGCCGCGGCGCGGACCGCCGCCGCCCGTGCGGGCCCCGGCGGGAGCGTCATGATCTCCGCGATCAGACCGTATCGGAACAATGCGACATCGTGGCGATGCCGGTCTTCAGGTGTCTTCATGGTGTTGATCCTCCGTGCCGGGGTGTTGATTCCGCTTCACAGGCGGTTAGGTCCATGACGGCGGCCGCGACACGGGCCATCGTGTGTTGGCGGGCCGGTTTGCGATCCGGCGAGGGCGCCGCCGCGCCGGAATCCGACCGGCGCGGGCAGCGACTGGAGGTGGCTGACGCAGAGCAGACGGAGCGCGGTCAGCGCGCTCCCGGTTCCGGCATGCTCCCGGAACGCGCTGATCCGGACCGGGGTCCCGGCGAACTGGCCGGGGAACAGACCGATGACAATCGTGAGCAGGGCGCTGACCCATGTGTCGCGGCGCCGGATCCACCGCCGGGCGGCCCGCGGGTGGCAGCGGCGGGCGGGACGCATCCGCTCCGCCGCCGCCGCGAGCCCGGCTTCGGATTCCACCGCCGCCGCGCCCTCTTCGATCGTGTCCAGCGTGCCCGCGACCCCCGCCGCCATGAACTGCGGCAGCATGCTGAACGTCTCCGGCGTGTCCCGGCAGTAATGCCTGGCGATCCGCATCCCGTCCGGATACTTGCGCCCGTAGGTGCCGTGGCGGCCGAACCGGCAGCCGCCGCCGGGATGTCTCGGGCAGCGCTCAAGCTTTGCGCCGCGCCACGCCTGTGTGCTAACATACTCCTCGGCGGAAAGGTCTGTCTCGTGGATGAGTTGCACTTGAACGCCCAAGGCCCGGCGGATTGCACTCCGCGCGGGCCATTTCCTCTGCCGCTGACCGCCCGGAGGAGTAGACGGCGGCCGCCCGGACAGCAACCGGAACCCGCCTCCGCCGGTTCAATCCATCAGCTCTGAAACCGGGGATATTCACATCGGCGCTTTTGCGGAGTGTTCATCCGGCGCTGACACGCCTCGGGCCGGCTGCTGAAAAAGATCCTGCTTGGAAAAGAAGAAAGAAGGAGCTTCCCGGACTGTTCCGGTTTCCAGGAAATCCGACGTCAGCCCAAACCGGGAAAACCAGCGCGCTTCAAAGCGGTATATTGAGAGAAACAACACTGCCGAGCGGGCCGAGCTCGGTCCTGCTCCGCAGCGCGAAGGCGAGAATCTCGGGCGTGATTTTGTGGGCGCCGCGCGGCCCGCGGCGCTGCGGAATGAGTCCCTGAAGCCCGCTCCCGCGAAAGGCCCGGCTGACGCGCACGCAGGTGGGCACCGACAGGCCGAACCGCGCCGCCGCCTCCTTGAGGGGAACGCCCCGCACGGCGCAGCGCACCATCTCGTAACGGACCTGCAGCAGGTCGTGCGGATCGAAGAACCCGCTGTCGCGGAACAGCGGGTCGGTGACCGCGTCCGGGCGCGGATTGAGGGTGCCGGATCGGCGCAGGCGGTCTGTTTTCTGTTCGGTCATGGCGCGGGTCCCGATTGAGTGAGCCGTAATGATCATCATATAATACTCTATCGGTGACGTGAGCAACCGGTCTGTTCCCGCCAGACACGGGTGTTATGGATGACATATTGATAATATATATAACATAAACATCTTCACGTCCCGAAGCCGGGTCTGCGACTGCGTAAGAAATGGTGATCATATGGAGGCTTTATTTATGATCATCAGGAAGCGCATCAACCAGGGCTCGAAGCGCCTCCAAATCGTCCGGCCGGAACAGCGACCGCCCCGCCGAGACCCGCTCGAAGTCGTCCACTGCGCGCTGATCCGTCCAGGCTGCCGGCAGACTGCGAACCCGCTCCTCACCGACAACGCAGCGCACCAGAGGAACACAACCCGTCGTCACGCACCGCAGCGCCGAAAACGCCTGACCCGACCACGGATGGAACGGATGGGTCACCTCAACGACAGCCGGCGGCTGTCGCGACAGTTCCTCTGAGTTTGCATTTGGTGACTGATAACAAGGGAAAGGCGGAACGCTGGTTCCGGACCGTTCGCGGGCAATTCCTCGCCCCGCTCGACCCGCAGGACATTCCCGGCCTGGAGACCCTCAACCGACGGTTCCGCACCTGGGTCGAGGGCGAATACCATATGGCGGTTCACCGCGGCCTCGAAGGGCAGCGCACGCCCCTCGACCAGTGGGCGCTCACCTGCGACAGGGTCCGCCGGCCCGACCCCGGCGTCGATCTCGACGACATGTTCCTGTTCGAGGCGACCCGGCGGGTCTCCAGAGCCCGAACCGTCAGCCTCGACGGCCGCATCTACGAGGTCGAGGCGGGAATGAACGGTGCGAAGGTCACGCTCCGCTACGATCCGTCCGCCCCGCCGGACCGTCCGATCAAGGTGGCGCACGAGGGCAAGCCGCGTGGCTTCGCACGGCCGCTCGACCTGCACGCCAATGCCCGGATCAGGCGCAGCGCCGGGCAACCGACCGTGACCTTCCGGGCGCTTGTCCGTGACAGAAAGAAGGAGGACTGACCATGTGCCTGTCACACTTCGGGATCAGGAATTATCCCTTCGAGAAAACGCTCAAACCCGACGAGCTTCTCGACACCGAGACACAGGCCGAGGCGCGCGCCCGTATCAGGCATCTCATCGAGTTGCGCGGCATCGGCCTGCTCACCGGCGAATCCGGCGTCGGCAAGACCGCGGTCTGGCGACAGGTGACAGACACCCTGCACGAGGGCCTCCACCAGGTTCGTTACGTCACGTTCTCGACCGGGAATGTCCGCGACACCTACAACGCCATCGCAACCGCCTTCGGCCTGCCGGGGAGCCAGTCCCGTGCCGCGGTCTGCGCAACGATACGCGCGGAGATGAGCCGCCTCGTCGCCGAGTCCGGGAAGCTGCCGGTGCTGGTCTTCGACGAAGCGCACCATCTCGGCAACGATGTTCTCGCCGAGTTCAAGATGCTCACCAACTACCGGATGGATTCCAGCAACCGGCTCTGCCTGCTGATGATCGGCCTGACCGAACTGCGCAACCGGCTCAGGATGGCGGTGCACGAACCGCTGGCCCAGAGAATCATCGTCAACTGCCACATTCCCGCGCTGAGCCACGAGGAAGCCGGCGCCTGCACCGAACACCGGATGCGCCTGGCGGGCGCCGATGTGCCGGTCTTCGAGCCGGCGGCGATCGAGGCGGTGGCGCTGGCAAGCAACCGCATCCCGCGACAGATCAACCGCATCGCCCATCATGCGCTGATCGCCGCCGCCGCCGACGGGTCGCGGACCGTCACCGACAGCCATGTCAACCGGGCCGCCGACGAAGCCGTGCTGTGAGCAGCCGCAGGGCACGGGCCGACGCGGTGCGGGCAATCCCGCTGACGGTCGCCGCCGCAGGGCTCGGGCACCGGAAGGATCCCGCCGACAGGGCCCGCTGGAAACGCCCGGGATCCGTGATCAGCATCAATCAAAGCCGCTTCTTCGATCATGTCGCGGGACGCGGCGGCGGCGGTGCAATCGACCTGGTCATCCATGCCGAGGGATGCAGCTTCATTCAGGCTCTTCAGCTTCTCGAAGGCTTGCCGTCCCCCAAACCATGCGCCGGAGACGGAACTCCGGTCCTCTCCGAAGACCGGGAATGGGCGCGGGTGCGACGCTGCCTCCACCAGAACCGGGGGCTCGATCCAGGGCTGATCGAACACTGCAGGCGTATCGGCGTCCTCGGCGCCGACAACCGCGCCAACGCAGTCTTCACCTGCCGCAGCCGGGAGCGCAGGAAAACCGGCGCCGAACTGGTCGGGACCCGCCCCGACCGGCCCTTCAAGGCCATGGCGCCGGGAAGCTGCAAGGCGGCCGGCGGCTTCTGGATCGCGCGGCGGAAAACCCTCAAATCCGCGCTCCTCGTCGAGGGAGCCATCGACGCCCTCTCGGCATGGACCCTCGACGAGGGAAAACGGATCGACATTGTCATCTCCACTGCCGGAGCCACCGGCAGAATGCCGGAATGGATCAACAGGTTCCAGCTCGAGACCGTCTTCTGCGGATATGACGCCGACCACACCGGAGACCTGGCCGCCACGATGCTCCAGGCGCAAAATCCCGCGATCCGGCGCATGCGCCCAGACTGTGATGACTGGAATGAAATCCTCCAAAGGAAGAAAAACAATCCCGAACCCGACACCGAGCCGAAACAGTCACAGTCCGGAAGGACTCCAGTCAGGTCAGCGAAACGTGGGAAAAATCGTCCCAAACCGGACGAAACAAATCAGGAAATCCTCGCCAACCTACCCTGAAAAACAACAGCCAGCCTCGGAAAGGAGGCGGCCGGAAGCGGGGCGGCGGTGGCGGCCTATAAGAGCCTCGCGCTTGTCGAGCGCGCCTTCCGGACCATGAAGACGTCAGGGCTGAGGGTCCGGCCGTTCCATGTTTACAATGAGAGGCGGGTGAGGGCGCATGTGTTCCTCTGCATGCTCGCCTGGCATGTGGAGCGGAGCATGCGTGAGAAACTCGCACCCATCCTGTTCGAGGACGATGACCGCGAAGCCGCGCGCGCCGGGCGGTCCACCCCGGTTGAAAAGGCGGAGGTCTCCGAAAGCGCCAGGGCCAAGGCGGCTTCGAAACAGACCCCTGACGGCCTGCCGGTCCACAGCTTCCGGACGCTGCTCGCCGATCTCGGAACGCTGACGCTGAACGACGCCTTCCTGCCCGGAAGGCCCGGCAGCGCGTTCCGCATGGCCGCGCGGCCGACCGCGCTCCAGAAAAGGGCCTTTGAGCTTCTGGAGATCAAACCGCCCGGAAATGTTGTCAGTTCAATGACAGGCTGAAAAAGCCCTCCGGCCCGGCCGGACCCCCAGAAAATCAAGCGAAAACAACATGGTGTCCTTGCCTGCGCGGAGAAAACCTGTCAAATCCCGACATGAAGTTCGGACTAAACGAACTGATGGAGAACCCCGCCCCTCAGGGCAAGTCAAAATCTGATCCGGGGGTCTTGGAACCCTCCGGTCGGGCTGCGCCCTCCCTCCGGTTTCCAAGACCCCCGGCGGCGCCCGAAAAAGTTCATATGTGTCTGAGCAGGCACAGCGCCGATCTTGCAGTCGACGAAATGACGCCGCAGATCGGGGGCGTCCACTCCATCGCTTACCTGATATTTTTGGATTCGCTGAATGAACCGCCTTCCTGCCAGACCGAGCGGCTGAACTCACGGCTGCGTGAAGGGATCCTCTGCCGCCTCAGAACGTCGATTCCAATGGACACGCGTCCCCCGTTTTTACCGATCGGGCCGCCCCAAAAAACGCTTCCTTGCAAGCCGTCGCCGCCGTCTTTGCTTGGCATCCGCGTGACCGCCCGCGTCTCGACCCCGTCGAAATCCTTCCGCATCACGACATTGATTGCGCCGTTCACCGCAATACCGCCGTATCGGCCCAGACTTTCTCCGCTCAACAGATCGATTCTTTCTATCGCCGAGAGCGGCAAGGCATCCAAGTCGCTGTCAGACGTGGCGTATGGCCTTCCATCGACCAAAATCAGCAAGGTCTGTCCCCCGGCATAGAAGTAGCGGACAATGCCGGTATCGAGCAGCTCCTCAAGAGTCTGGGCGCCGGACCTCTCAATGAAGTCCCGGTCGCGTGACGCCACAACGCGCATTTCCGGCGCAAGCGGGCCTGGCCAAACCGCACTTCCAGCCAGAACAGCGAGAAGCGACGAAAACACCAGCAGAGACAGACTCTTCATATACATTTTGCTGCTCCTTCACGTCATTTTCGGGTCCGGCAATGACGGATCCAGACCGAAACCCCCGTCTTCAACAGTGCCCGGCCTCAGCCTGCTCAGCCCAATCGGCGGGGAATGGCACTTCGGCCCTCCGGCCGAAACCAAAAGGATGGCGAAACCAACTTCAAATGGAGATTCTTCCAATCCGATACCTCAGTTGCCCTTATGAACTTTCAATGTTCATCCTTCAGGACAGATGGTATGCATCGGAAAGAAATTCTGCACACTATGGGCACGGTGTCTATACCTGTCAACCCACTGCAACTGCTCAAGACGGCTAAATACGGTTAATTATATCGGGAATCTGACAACATTTAGCGCAGAATCTGGTGTCACCGGGCCGCGAATCCGGCGGCGCCTGACGGCGGCGGTCCGCGAACCGCTGTCTCTCCCTGCCTTGATGGATGCGTGAGTTGATTTCCCCTCGTTGTCATCCGCATACTGGCCGGAGGTCAAAACCGGTGCGTGAAGTCATTGGGCCGGGAGCGGCCGTCCAAAGGGTGGAAGCCGGCATGCGCCACATTCTATACGCTCGGACGGCCGTTTCTTTGCCGAAGGGCAAACGAGGTCGTCTGGAACAAACGCAATGGAGCCACAGGAGGGGTCCATGAGACGGGTTTTGATCTGCATTGCCGGCGCGGCGTTGGCGCTTGCGCCAATTCTCGTCTTCCTTTGGTTTCGCCCCGATTCAGCGGCGCGGGTCTTCTTTGGAGCGTCGGCGGCGCCAGTGGAGATCGCTCTCCGGCGCTCATACGACGTGCCGGCGGCAGATGAGAAGTCGGTTGCCATCGCCGCGGCCGCCAGGCTGTTTCTGGACTCGCTGGAGCGCAGTCAGCGGCAGGAGGCGACATATCCGTTCACCGACAATGTCCAGCGCGCAAACTGGTCCAACCTCCCCGAGAGAATGGTTCCGCGCGGCGGCATCAAGCTCGGCGCTCTCACTGAAATTCAACGGGAACTGCTTGACAAGCTGCTTGCGGAATTTCTGAGCGAATACGGTGTTGACAATGTCGTTTATCAATTGGCTGCAGAAGACACGCTGTTCTCGGGGCGCGCTTCCGGCGCCACGCAATCCGGCAGCGACCTGTATTACGCAGCGTTTCTCGGCGAGCCGTCCACGACCGAGCCGTGGATGTTTCAATTCGGCGGGCACCATCTGGCAATCAACGCCACTGTGTTCGGGCCGCACGTTTCGTTCTCGCCAATGCTGACAGGCGGCCAGCCGCTGCGTTTGCGCTATGACGGCGAAGACATCCACATCACTCAGCGGGAAACCGAGGCGGCGCAGGCCTTCATGAACAGCCTCACGGCGGAACAGAAACGGCAGGCCGTTCGCGCCGAGCGAGCTGTCAGACTCTGGCTCGGGCCGGGAAAATATGGCGAAGACATCGTCCCTGAAGGCATTAAGGGGAGCGACCTGACCATCCCGCAGAAAACGCTGCTCCTCAATGTGATCGAGGCCCGTCTGGGTTTCATCAACGATGACGACTTTGCCGAAAAAATGAAGGTCGTTAAGGCCGACATCGAGGACACGTATTTTGGATGGTGGGGCCGCCAGGATGTCCTGGGCGCGGCTTATTTCCGCGTGACTTCCCCATCGCTTGTGCTCGAATACGCGCCGCGCAACGGCTCCGGCACAGTGGACCATGCCCACAGCGTGTATCGCGAGCCTGCTAACGACTACGGTTCCGCTTGGATTGCGGCCGAATGAGCGATGCGGGCGCGGCTCTCGGACTTCCGCTTGATGAGCTCGGGTCCCGCACTGCCCCGGTTCGGTCAGCATTGGCCCGCCGCAGCCGTGGCATACATTTGAGCTATGACGAATCTCCATATTCAAGCTGTTCGCAATCCTTTCGATGATCCGAGGCTTGCATCTGCGGCGTTCGGGGCACTGACGCGCGCCGACGCGATGGGCCTGCTGTTGCGTCCCGTCACCTGCTTGGACGATTCCGCGATTCGGGGACTCGAAACAGGCATGGTCGCAGCCGGTATCGGCCGCACTTCCTTGCGGAACTTCACAAGATTCCCTGCTCCGATGCGGCCCGGCTTTCCACGCTCTTGGAGAAGATCAACGAGGCCCTCGACCAGTCGCCGGCTCCCGCGCACGAATGGCGCGCCCTGAAGGGCGTCCTGGGAGTGGAACTGCTGACCCGCCTCCTCGGCATCACCCAGTCCAGTGCGCGGCGCTATATTTCCGGCAACCGCTCCACCCCGGACGCGATCGCCGCCCGGCTCCACTTTCTCGCTTTCATCGTCGGGGACCTTGGCGGCGCGTACAATGACATCGGTGTCCGGCGCTGGTTCGACCGGCCCCGCGAACGGCTCGACGGCGACACGCCCGCGCAGGCGCTCGGCGATGAGTGGTCGCCGGGAGACAACGGCCCCCGAAGGATCCGCGATCTCGCCAGGGCATTGGTGTCGTCGCCGGCGACGTGATCGCCTTTCGCCACGCCGATCCCCGCTTTCCCTTTTTGCAGGAGTAGTCGTCGCAGCCCGCCGGTCGGTGGAACGCGTCGGGCGAGATCACCCACTGCTTCTCCGATACGCCGGACGGCACCTGGGCGGAGTTTTTTCGACACGAAGAAATCCGCGACCTGCAGGATCTCGCCACCATTCGCCGCTCCCTTTGGGCGGTCGACATCGGCGAAGCCCCTTCGCTTCGACCGGACTTGCCGCGCGACACACTGTTCGGTGGACCGGACACCTGGCCGGCATGCCAGCAGGCCGTCCGGAGGCATCGGGAACATGCCGATGACATCGCCGCGCCGTCGGTAGCGCTGAAACCCGGCACAGCCCGCGGATGGCGCGTCGACGGAGGCCTCCAACCCGGCCCCGACCGGGACGGACAGGTCTTTGCGTTGTTCGGCCGGTGTCCGGATGTCATCGGTTGGGCCGCGACTGTCGACGGCCGTCCGAGTCCGGACCTGCCCCCAAAGATCCGGCATTTCCGTCCGGATGAACCCGGCAGCTGAATCTCACCTGCAACCACACCTGCTGGCTCAATAGCCGTGCCCTCAAACACGACTCCGCCACCGATCGCTCAAGCGCGTCAATCAGGATGGCAATCTCGTTGGGGTGGCGGGTAGCCACGCGAAGTGATCGATGTCCGGAGGTCTTCCTTTCCGCCTGCATCCTTGCCGCAGTCGGCAAGTTCTGGTTATTGGTCCTGACCCAAAGGAGGATATAGTCAATGTCCGACATGAAAACGGTCGAGAATGACGGCGATGTCGACGCCTACCTGGAATCAGTGGACAATCCCCGCCGGCGGGAAGACGCCAAGCGGGTCGCCCGCATGATGCAGGAGGTGACCGGTGAGAAGCCGAGCATGTGGGGTGACAGCATCGTCGGTTTCGGGAGATACAGATACCGGCGCTCCGACGGCTCAGAACACAGGTGGATGCTGACCGCGGTCGCCCCGCGGAAAGCCGCGCTGACCGTCTACATCATGCCCGGATTCAAACCCTACGGCGATTTGATGCAGAAGCTTGGCAAGCACCGCCATTCGGTGTCCTGTCTGTACATCACCCGGCTGGGAAACGTGGATTTTGACGTGCTGACAGAGCTGGTCAGCCGGTCAGTTGCCGACATGCGGCGAAAATACGGGTGATGCGCGTTGTGCGCTCCGCCGCGCGCCAACGGAATTTGTGCATAGGCTTGCAATTCTGAATCCCGGACCGTATATCAGCCCTCGAAAGCGGCGGCGCGGCGTCCAAACCTGCAGCCTCCACCGGAATTGACGAACGGGCCGCGGCCCGTTTTTTTGTATTTGGAGCCGCTATGCATGATCTTGTCACTCTGACCGTGGCAGAAAAGCGCATTGCCGGAATTGTTCGTCCAATTGTCGAAGAACTGGGCTATGCCTTGGTCCGGCTCAGAATCGGCGGCGGACGCAGCAAGAATCTGCAGATCATGGCGGAGCGCGTGGGCGGCGGCATGGAAATCGACGACTGCGCTAAGGTCTCCAAGGCTCTGTCGGCGGCGCTGGACGTCGAGAACCCGATTTCCGATGCCTATACGCTTGAAGTGTCGTCACCGGGCATTGACCGGCCGCTGACGCGGCTGGAAGATTTTTCCGCATGGCAGGGTCATCTGGCCAAAGTTGAATTGGCTGAATCGGTCGATGGCCGGAGGCGTTTTAAGGGAACGATTGCAGGGGTGAACGGTGCGGCGGTTCAGATCGCAGCGGACGGCGTCACCGCCGAGTTGGATTTCGCCTCGATTTCCAATGCGCGGCTGGTTCTGACTGACGCGCTCCTGAATTCCGCCGATAACCGCAGACAAGCCCCTGACGGGCAAGCAGAAGGGAAATGAAATGAGCATAGCGGGCGCCAATATGCTGGAGCTTCTCCAGATCGCTGAATCGGTCGCACAGGAGAAAATGATCGACCGAAAGCTGGTGATCGAAGCCATAGAGGAGTCTCTCGGCCGCGCCGCGCGGTTAAAATACGGGGTGGAGCGCGACATCCGTGTCAGCGTTGATCCCGACTCCGGCCAGCAGACGGTTCGCCGGATGCGGCAGGTTGTCGAAGCGGTGGAAAACAACTTTGTCGAATTGTCCCTTGAAGAAGCCCGCGCGATGAAACCGGACGCCGAGATCGGCGAGGAGATCATCGACGAGCTGGAAGTGTTCGACATGGGGCGGATTGTCGCCCAGTCGGCGAAACAGGTTTTGCTGCAGAAGGTGCGGGAAGCCGAACGCGAGCGGCAATATGAGGAATTCAAGGACCGGGTGGGAACGCTGATTGTCGGCACTGTCAAACGCGAGGAATACGGAAACATCGTCGTCGATCTGTCGCGCGGCGAAGCGATCCTGCACCGCAGCCAGAAAATCGGACGGGAAAGCTACGGGATCGGAGAGAGACTGCGGGCCTTTATCTCCGAGGTCAGGCGGGAAAACCGCGGGCCTCAGATTTTCCTGTCGCGGGCGGCAAACGAATTCATGGTCGAACTGTTCCGCAATGAAGTGCCGGAAATCTATGAGGGCTCCATCGAAATCCGCAGCGTCGCGCGCGATCCCGGTTCGCGGGCCAAGATTGCGGTCATCTCCTATGACAACAGCATCGATCCCGTGGGCGCCTGTGTCGGCATGCGGGGTTCGCGGGTGCAGACGGTGGTCAATGAACTGCAGGGCGAGCGCATCGATGTCATTCCATGGACCGACAATCTGGTGGATTTCATCGTCAGCGCACTGCAGCCGGCGAAAGTCTCAAAGGTGATGCTCAACGAGGAAGGCGTCCCCAGCCAAGTGGTCGTTCCTGACGAGCAGCTGTCGCTTGCCATCGGCCGCCGCGGGCAGAATGTGCGGCTTGCCTGCCAATTGACCGGTCTTGATATCTCAATTGTGACCGAGACCGAAGAAATGGAGCGGCGTCAGGCGGATTTCGCGGAACAGACGCAGCTTCTCATGGATGCCATCGGCATTGATGAGGTGTTTTCCCAGCTCCTCGTCTCTGAAGGCTTTGACAGCGTCGAACTGCTGGCCGCCTGCGATCGCGAAGAGCTGAACACGCTTGACGGCATTGATGACGATATCGCCCTCGAATTGCAGAACCGCGCCATCGACTATGTCAACACCGAGGCCGAAAAAACTATGCGGCAGGCGCGCGATCTCGGCATGCAGGAAGACCTCGCGGCGTTTGAAGGCTTGTCGCCGCAAATGCTGCTCACCCTTGCCCAGGATGAGATTTTCACCCTGCGAGACTTTGCCGTCTGCGACTTCCTCGAGCTGACCGGTGAAATCACGCACAGGAATGGCCAGCGCATACGGGAGCCGGGAATCCTGGAGAACTTCGACGTCACTCCCGAAGAGGCGAAACAGCTCATCATCGCCGCCCGCCTTGCAACAGGCATTATGACTTTGGAGGATGTCGCCAGAATGAAAGCGGCAGCGGCAGCGGCCGAAGCGGAGAGGGAAGCGGAAGCCAGCGAAGTGGAGGAGGCGGTTGGGTAGAGCCGGTCGAAAGTCACGGCCGCCGGGCCCGGAACGGCGCTGCATCGTCACCCGTGAAACGCTTCCGAAGCCCTTGCTGGTGCGTTTTGCGATCGGGCCGGGCGGTATCGTCACGCCTGATATCGACGAACGGCTTCCGGGCCGCGGAATCTGGGTGAAAGCCGATCGGGCGGCCCTTGAGGCTGCCGTGCGCCGCCGCCTGTTTTCGCGGGCGGCGAAAGCTGCGGTCGATACGCCTGACGATCTCGCCGCGAAAGTCGAAGCCGGACTTTCGCGAAGGATTTCCCAGCTGCTTTCACTTGCCCGAAAGTCCGGTCAGGCGGTTGCAGGATATGAAAAGGTCAAGGCCGAAATCAATGCCGGACGGGCTGGCCTGCTGCTGCAGGCCAGTGACGGCTCGCCGCGCCAGACTGCCCGTATGCGCGGCGGTTCAGCCGGATTGGAGCGTTCATCCTGCCTGACCTCAAATGAATTAGGTGTGGCATTCGGGCGTCAAGTTGTAATACATGCAGCGCTGAAGAGCGGCAGGTTCGCTGACAGTGTTTCTCGAGAGGCGCAGCGTTTGGCCTGTTTGAGAGAAACGCCGCGCGATTCTGCCGGCAGCTGATTTTGGAACTCGCCATGTCGTGATTCAGACCGAGAAGGAAAAAAGACACCGCGATGGAAAAGAAAACCCTCAGTCTGAAACCTGGCGCTATCACCGTTGGCCCCATTACGCCGCGATCGTCACGCGGCAGAAAGAAAGCGCTCACCGAAGTCGTTGTCGATTCGACGAACCGGCGGCGTGTCAGCGCCCAGAAGCCTCCGGTGAAACTGGTCAAGCCAACCCCTGAAACGGTTGTTGAGCCGCCTGCCGTCGCTGAAGTTTCGCGCGCCGATGCCAAGCTCCGGGCGGTCAAGGTCTTCACCCAACAGGAAACCGCACGCCTCAGACAGGCGGAAGAAGAGCTCCGGCGGCGCAAGGAGCTTGAGGCTGCGCCGCCGCCGGCTGAACCTGCCGCCGAGCCAGTGGCCGAGCCCGAGCCGGAAACGGTTGCGGCCGAACCGGCTGCCAAGCCAGAGAAACCCCCGGCAGCCCCTGCCCAGTCGGTGCCGCCAAAGCGGCCCGAACGGAAACGGCGCGAAGCCGCCAACGAACAGCGGCCCGGCGGCAAGACCCAAGTGGAGCGGCGCCGGCGCAGCAAGATCAATGTGGCCAGAGCCCTCAATGATGACGATGTCCAGCAGCGTTCGCACGCCGCCTATCTCCGCAGTCAGGAGCGCAAGAAACGCAAGGCGATGACGGCGGAGATTGTCCGCGAGAAAATTGTCCGCGACGTGCAGCTTCCAGAGTCAATTATTGTCCAGGAACTTGCCAACCGCATGGCGGAGCGGGTTGCCGATGTGGTCAAGGTATTGATGCAGAACGGCGTCCGGGTCAGCCAGAACCAGGCGATCGACGCCGATACGGCGGAGCTGATCGTCGCGGAATTCGGTCATAAGGCGGTTCGCGTGTCCGCCGCTGATGTTGAAGATGTGATCGAGACCAAAGAAGACAGCGCCGAAGACCTCGAGCCGCGTTCGCCGGTTGTTTCCGTCATGGGGCATGTCGATCACGGAAAGACGTCGCTGCTTGACGCAATCCGCAAGACCAATGTCGCGACCGGCGAGGCCGGCGGCATCACCCAGCATATCGGCGCATACCGCGTTCGCCTTGATGACGGCAAACTCCTGACATTTCTTGACACGCCGGGCCACGCCGCCTTCACCGCCATGCGCGCCCGCGGCGCGCATGTGACCGACATCGTCATTCTGGTCGTCGCCGCTGACGATGCGGTGATGCCGCAGACTGTGGAAGCCATCAATCACGCCCAGGCCGCCGGCGTTCCGATTATTGTGGCCATCAATAAATGCGATCTGCCCGGCGCCGACCCGACTGCGGTCCGCAACGACCTGCTGCGCCACAATGTCATCGTCGAAGCGCATTCCGGCGATGTGCTTGATGTGGAGATTTCAGCGGTGACCGGGCAAGGCCTGGATCAGCTCCTGGAGGCCATCGGTCTGCAGTCCGAACTGCTTGAACTCAAGGCAAATCCGAACCGGGCGGCTGAAGGCGCCGTGATCGAATCGAGTCTTGATGTCGGGCGCGGACCGGTTGCGACAATCCTCGTTCAGAAGGGAACGCTGCGCCGCGGCGATGTGTTTGTCGCCGGCGAGCAGTGGGGCAAAGTCCGGGCTCTCGTGGACGACGATGGAAAGCAGGCTGACCGGGCCGGGCCATCGACACCGGTCGAGGTTCTCGGTCTGAACGGCACGCCATTGGCCGGCGATATCCTCAATGTGGTGGAAACCGAGGCGCAGGCGCGGGAAATTTCGCGTTACCGGCAGTCGATCTCGAAAGAGCGGCGCCGCGCCGACGCTTCTGTCGTATCGCTGGATCAGCTGATGAAGATCCGTGACGGCACGGAGACCAAAACCGTCACCAATCTGCAGCTGGTGGTCAAGGCCGATGTGCAGGGATCGGCCGAAGCGATCGTGCAGGCCGTTGAGAAACTCGGCAACGACGAAGTCAAGGTCCGGGTGCTGCATGCCGGCGTCGGCGCCATCACAGAAACGGATGTCAGCCTCGCCGAAGCGTCTGAGGCGCACATCGTCGGATTCAATGTGCGCGCCAATGCCCCTGCCCGTTCCGCGGCCAACCAGAAAGGGATGGAAATCCGCTACTACTCGGTCATCTACTCGCTTGTGGACGACATTCGCGCGGCGGCGTCGAGCCTGCTGACCGCCGAGGTCAGGGAAACCTTCATCGGCATGGCTGAAATCCTTGAAGTGTTCAAGATCACAGGCGCCGGATTCGTCGCCGGGTGCCGCGTGACCGATGGCCTGGTCAGACGGTCGGCCGGTGTCAGGCTGCTGCGCGACGATATCGTCATTCACGAAGGACAGCTGAAAACGCTCAAACGGTTCAAAGACGACGTCAATGAGGTCATGTCAGGCCAGGAATGCGGCATGGCCTTCGAGAATTACGCCAACATCCGCAAGGGCGACTATATCGAAGTGTTTGAGCGCGAAGAGATTCAGCGCACCCTTTGAGCAAATGGCGGCATCGGCAAGCTGTTCTCTCCGCCAATCGCAGTGGCAGAAGCTGGACACGGGGCTGTGCCCGGGTGAACGGGTCTGCGCAATTGGCGACGTCCACGGCTGCGCGGTCCAATTCACCGCTCTCTTGGACCATTTTGAGACCGGCTGCGAACGCTACGGCACGACGCGGCTTGTCCTGACCGGCGATCTCACCGACCGGGGACCTGACAGCATCGGGGCGATTGACGCGGCGATCGCCGCCCGAGACCGCGCGTTTGACGAATTGACTCCGCTGATGGGAAACCATGAGCAGCTGCTGCGCCTGGCAATGGGCGCAGACCCGGCGGACGGTCAGGAACTCTGGCTGATGAATGGCGGCCAAACTGTGCTGAAGGAGCTCGGTATTCCGTTTGCGGAGGAGCCTCGCTATCCATTCGCATACGTCATTGTGCCAGAGCCGGGAGATGCCGCCGCCAGGGAGATCGCCCGTGCGCTGGGTCCGGAGCGCATCGGTTTTCTCAGCAGACTGACCTCCCACCGCCTGATCGGCAAGCTGTTGTTTGTGCATGCGGGAACCGATCCTGACTGCAGCCTAGCAGAGCATTTTGCACAACCCTGGCATCAGGTGCGCGATCGTCACTGGGCTTGGATTCGGTTTCCGTTTCTTACGACAGACGATCCGGTTCCCGGCTTCACCGTTGTTCACGGTCACACCCCGGTCGGTCCGTTCCACTTTCAGCCTGTCGCGGACGATGAGCTGTCACTTCATTACCGGCATAAAGGGAAGATCAATCTCGATGCCGGGAGCTTCTGGTCAGGATTGGTCGCAGCCGCCGAATTCGTTGAAGGCAAATACCGCGTGACGATGGCATCGGGCGCCAAGTAGGTGCAGCCGTATTCCGGCATTGTCGGCGCCTGCCCAACAATGGATGTGTGTTACTGATGCTCATGCAGCGGCAGGCCGTGATGCCAGATGCGGGCGGGCGGTTTGCGGCAGACTCAGCCCGCCGAGACTTCACGTTTTTGCGATGGAAGCCGCTTTCTTCCTGCGCCGCAGCAACACATAGTAGGCGCCGGATCCGCCATGGCTGACATGCGCTTCGCAAAAATGCTGCACAGATCGGGAAACAGGGCCTGTTTTCAGCCAAATCGGAAGCAGGGCTTTGAGCACCCCGCTGCTGGACCACCTTCCCTCGGTGGACGACCGGAGACCCTTGCCGGTCACAACCAGTGTCAGGCGGCAATGGGCCCCCAGCGCGGCGGCGAAAAACCGCCCCAGCGCGCGCTCCGCCTCCGCCCGTGTCATCCCGTGCAAATCGATTTTGCGTTCCGGCTCGACCTGTCCTGACCGCAGACGCCGCTGCAGTTTTCTGTCAATCGCCCAATTGTCGCTTGGCGGCTGTTGGCTGCGCCCGTCCAGCCTTGCGGCTGCAACAGTCTTTTTTGCCGGCGCGCCCTTTTTGGGGGTTTCCGCGCCTTCAATGTCCGGCAGGGAACCGGTGCTCAGCCAGGCATTCCAGTCTCCGATTTCCTGAGGCGCCAGCTGCCGCCGGACCGGGCTGACGCCGGTGGTTTCAGCCCGGGCCCTTTTTTTTGGCTGCTTTCGCTTTGCCTGGGGCGGGTCTCCGACGTGGTTCAGCCAGTCACGGAGTTCGTCCGCGCTGACATCCCTGCCCTTGAATCCGTGTTGCATGGCCAGCCATCCGCTGCGCTGACCCGTGCGGATGCCGCCGGTCTCCTACTCGTCTGTGGCGACCAGCATCCAGTTCGGGTCGGAGCTTTTCATGCTGCGGGCAAACGTCCACACATCCTTCTGCCGGCGCACGGTCCGATCGTCTCCATTGACGATCTCCCCTTCTCCGTCGGTGACAAATGAAATCAGCTCGGCGGTGAATTCCATGGTGATTTCCGCGTCGTGCGGCTCGTCAAATGTGGCGCTGCGTATGCCGGATTCCCGCAGTCCGACAAACCGGGTTACATGCGTCAGCCCGTCTGTTTCCCGTTCCGAAACGATTTTTTCAAATGATTCATAGACTTCATCGGAAACGTACGGCTCGATTTCTGCAAGCTTGCCGTTTGCGTACGCCAGCAGGATCATCTCATACGCCGCGATGGCGCCTTCCACAAAATCCGCGATCATGAAGCCGCCGCCGGCTTGTTTGATGGCCGCCAGCGCCTTGGCCGACTCCGACTCGGCATCCACATATTTGCTGATCTCCCGGTCAACGACCGGAGCTTCGGCCTCTGTTTCGGGGAACTGGAATCCGCCGGATTGGGGATTCGGATCCCGCGGCTTTTCAAAGCCGTCTCTGGTTCCGAGCTTATTGCGAAGCTTGAAGATCAAGAAAATCGCGACGGCAGCGAGTGCTATCAGCTGCAAGAACGAATTGCCCATTTGTGACTCCTGCTCCGCGGCGACCTTACATTTCGGAATAGCGGTGCATATGTAGGGGTTCAAACACATTGAGTCCAGATCTGCCGCCCATCTGGATCGAGGATATACGTATGCGACTGTTTCTGTTGCTCCTTATCGTGCCGCTGATCGAAATTGCGCTGTTTGTTGAGCTGGGCGGCGCCATCGGCCTGGTCGCGACCCTCGCCATCGTCGCCCTGACGGCCCTGGCAGGCGCCTGGCTCATGCGGAGTCAGGGCCTGCAGATCTTCAACGATCTCAAACATGCGGCCCGCAGCGGCTCCGACCCGTCAGAGACGATCCTGCACGGGTTTCTTGTGATCTCTGCCGGGCTGTTGCTGCTAACTCCCGGATTCTTCACCGATGCCGCCGGTCTTGCTCTTTTGGCGCCAGCCGTCCGCAGAGCCCTGATCCGCTGGGGCGCAAGGACCATCGCGACCGGCATCGCCACAAAATTCTCTTTTACCGGAGACGACCGCGACATTGTCATTGAGGGCAGTGCTCAAAGCGTCAATTCGGAACGGGCCAGGTATAAGGCGCGGTCAAACGACTGAAGCCGCAGACGCCGGCCGTCCCGAAACCGCCGTCATAAGGCGCCGGTTTACGCCCTGCCGAAATCCTCCAATGACGCCTGAACGGATGTGATCGCGATCAGCGCCAGGATGTCATCAGCCGAGCAGCCGCGGGAAAGGTCGTTCGCGGGCTTTGCAAGACCCTGAAGGATCGGGCCGACCGCCGTCATGCCGCCCACTCTTTCGGCGATTTTGTAGCCGATGTTCGCCGCGTCAAGATTGGGAAACACAAACACATTTGCGGCGTCCTTCAGGCGGCTGTCCGGAGCCTTCCTCGCCCGTATGGCGGCATCAACCGCGGAATCGAACTGCATTTCGCCTTCCACCGACAGTCCCGGGCATTGCCGGCGCACGATTTCGGTGGCTTGGCGCACGAGGGAGGGCGCGTGGATGCTCAGCGCTGCCGGCGGTGGAAAACGACGGCATGGCCACCCGCGGCTCGCGGTCCAGAAAGACTCTGGCCGACAGCGCGGTGTTGACGGCAATGTCCGCCAGCTCATGCGCATCCGGCGCAACAACCAGCGCGCAGTCGGCAAAAACCGTCACATGGTCCAGCGGTGCGGAGCCGGTTTCCGAAACCAATAGAAAAAACGATGACACCAGGCGCGCGCCCGGCGCTTTGCCGATGATTCTGAGGGCGGCGCGGATGGTGTCCGCGGTTGTGTTGACTGCGCCGGCGATTGTGCCGTCGGCGTCACCTTGCCGCACCATCATCGCGGCGAACCCAAGCGGGTCCCGCATTGCCGCGCGGGCTTCGCAGAGGCCGCCGATCCTCTCGCCGCGAAGATCGCGGTAAGCTCTGGCATAGTCTTCGGCGCGGCTGTCGGCGCGCGGATCGACACTGGCGGCGGCGCCTTCAGCCCGGCGTTCGGACAGATTTTGTTCGATGAATCGCCGGTCGCCAAGCAGCGTCAGTTCCGCAATCCCGGCTTTGGCCGCCCTGACCGCGGCATCCAGGACTCTTCCGTCCTCCCCTTCCGCCAGTACAATCCGTTTCGGCGCGCCGGCAGCTCTCTCAAGAAGACGGTCGATGAACGCCATCTCGGGTCGCTGTCAGGCGGGCGTCAGCTGCTGTCGCATCCCGGCCCCGTCGATTCCGGCCACGGGATGCGGCGCCTTCATCGCATCGCGCCTGAACGGCTCGCCAAGTTCCTGATTCAGGAGCACTTCGATAAAAGTCGTGACATTATGGTTCATCTGCTCGTCAACCGCTGACCGCAGAGTTTCAGTCAGCTCCGCCATTGTCCGCACCTGGACGCCTTTCAGTCCGCAGGCCTCAGCGATAGCGGCAAAATTCACCCGCACATTCAGTTCCGTGCCGACGAAATTGTCGTCATACCACAGCGTTGTGTTGCGTTTTTCCGCTCCCCACTGAAAATTTCTGAACACGATCATGGTGATCGGCGGCCATTCATCCCGCCCTATCGCCGTCATTTCGTTCATGGAAATTCCGAATGCCCCGTCCCCGGCAAACCCGACGACCGGTGTGTCCGGGCATCCGATCTTGGCCCCGACAATTGAGGGCAACCCGTAGCCGCAGGGGCCGAACAGACCGGGCGCGAGATATTTTCGGCCGGCCTCGAAGATGGGATAGGCGTTGCCGATCGCGCAGTTGTTGCCAATGTCCGAAGAAATGATCGCTTCTGCGGGCAAGGCGGCCTGAATGGCGCGCCATGCCATGCGCGGGCTCATCCGGTCAGGTTCGCGGTCTCGCGCCCGCCGGTTCCAGGTGGTCCCCGGATCGTCGTCTTCATGGTCCATTGATGCCAGCAGCTGCAGCCAGCGCGACTTTGTCGCCGCGATTGTCTCGCGCCGTTCGCGGCGGCCTTCGTCGCCGGCCGTGTCTGACAGGGCGGCAAGCAGCTGTTCGGCGACTTCGCGCGCGTCACCTTGGATTCCGACGTCGATCTTCTTGGTCAGACCGATCCGGTCGGAGTTCACGTCCACCTGAATGATCCTGCCGTCTTGCGGCCAGTAGTCGATACCGTAGCCGGGAAGCGTCGAAAACGGGTTCAGGCGGGTGCCGAGAGCCAGCACAACATCCGCCTTTGCAATCAGTTCCATCGCCGCCTTCGAACCGTTGTAGCCCAGCGGACCGACAGACAGACGGTGCGAACCCGGAAACGCATCGTTGTGCTGGTAGCCGCAGCAAACCGGGGCATCAAGCCGCTCCGCCAGCGCGGCAGAGGCCGGTATCGCATCGCCGATCACGACGCCGGCTCCGTTCAGGATCACCGGGAATGCCGCATCCGACAGCAGCCGCGCCGCCTCCTCAATCGCCTTTTGTCCGCCCCGCGGGCGTTCGAGTCTGACGATCTGCGGCAGTTCGATATCGATCACCTGTGTCCATAGATCGCGCGGCACGTTGATCTGCGCCGGCGCACAGCCGCGCCATGCTTTTTCAATCACCCGATTCAGCACTTCCGCCATGCGCGAAGGGTCCCGCACTTCCTCCTGGTAGCAGACCATGTCTTCGAACAGCTTCATCTGTTCGATTTCCTGGAAACCGCCCTGGCCAATGGTCTTGTTCGCCGCCTGCGGCGTGACCAGAAGCAGCGGCGAATGGTTCCAATAGGCTGTCTTCACCGGCGTCACGAAGTTGGTGATGCCCGGCCCGTTCTGGGCGATCATCATCGACATTTTGCCGGTCGCCCTCGTGTAGCCGTCGGCGCTCATGCCGGCATTGCACTCGTGGGCGCAGTCCCAGAAAGCGATGCCGGCCGCCGGAAACAGGTCCGAAACGGGCATCATCGCCGAACCGATGATCCCGAACGCGTGTTCGATTCCATGCATCTGCAGGACCTTCACGAACGCTTCTTCCGTCGACATTTTCATGGCGCCATTCCTTTTTTTGATCTTATTTCACTGTATGGAGTCGGCGATGATCATTTCGCTGGCCTTTTCGCCTATCATGATGGCCGCCGCATTGGTGTTTCCGGACACAATTTCCGGCATGATCGAACAGTCCGCCACCCGCAGCCCGTCGACTCTGCGCACGCGCAGCCGCTCGTCAACCACTGCGCCCAGCCCCATTCCCATTTTGCAGGTGCCCGTCGGGTGGTAGATCGTCGTTGCCGTGTTCCTGATCCACTCAAGGATTTCGTCATCCGCCGAAACCTCAGGGCCGGGCTGGTGTTCGGAGGTGATCATCCGAGCCACCGGATCCTTGGCACAGATCCGCCGCGCGATCTTCACGCCTTCGACGATGGTCCGGCGGTCCGTTTCCGCGGCAAGGTAATTTGGCTTGATCGCCGGGCGGCGCCGCGGGTCAGCCGACACAATTCCGATTTCGCCGCGGCTCTCGGGCCGCAGCTGACAGACCGACGTCGTAAAGGCTGAAAACCTGTCCACGCCTTTGGCGATGCTTTCGGCGGACCAAGGCTGGATGTGGAACTGGATGTCGGGTGTCGCCACATGATCGCCGGTGCGCAGGAATCCGTAAACGAAACTTGCCGCCATGGTCATTGGTCCGGTGCGGAACAGCGCGTATTCAGCGGCCATGGACGCCATTCGCATGAGGTTTCGCGCATCATCGTTGATGGTGCGTTCGGTGGTTTTGTACACCACCCGGGCCTGCAGGTGATCCTGCAGATTCTTGCCGACACCGGGCAGGTCGGCCACCGGCTCGATGCCCAATTCGCGCAGCCATTCTCCATCGCCAATGCCCGACAGCATCAACAGGTGCGGCGAACCGATCGCGCCTGTGGAGACAATGACTTCCGCCGCCGATCTGACAAGCTGTTCTTGGCCGGACTTGTCGCGGTATGCCACGCCGACTGCCCTGTTGCCGGAAAACACGATCCGGGTCGCCAGTGCCTTTGTGATGACGCGCAGATTGCCGCGGCCCTTCGCCGGGCGCAGGAATCCAACCGCCGCGCTGCACCTGCGGCCATTTCTGGTCGTCACCTGAAAATGCCCGACGCCTTCCTGCCGGCTGCCGTTATAGTCTTGGTTTTTCGCGTATCCTGCGGTGACCGCCGCCTCCAGCCACGCATCGCAGACCGGGCGCCGGTTCGGGCTCTCCGAAACGCCCAGCGGCCCAGACCTGCCGCGAAACGCATCCTCTCCGCGGTCGTAACTCTCCGCCTTCCGGAACAGCGGCAAGACATCGTCCCACCCCCATCCGGTGTTGCCCATCTGCCGCCACCGGTCATAGTCTTCCGGTTGGCCGCGGACATAGAGCAGACCATTGATCGACGAGGAACCGCCCAGAACTTTGCCGCGCGGCCAGTCAATGCTGCGCCCGTTCAGACCAGGATCCGGTTCCGTCTGGAAACACCAGTCAACCGATGGGTTGGCCATGGTCTGGAAGTAGCCCACCGGTATGTGGATCCAGGGATTGCCATCGCGTCCGCCCGCCTCAAGCAGCGCCACGCGCCGTTTGCCGCCGGCGCTCAGCCGGTTGGCAAGAACACAGCCCGCCGAACCGCCGCCGACGATCACAAAGTCAAAAACGTCTTCAGCCGCCATTTCCCGGACCTTACTGCCCATAAATCAGCGTTGGCAGCCAAAGGGCGATCTGCGGAAACAGAAACACCAGGGCCAGGCCGAAAACCTGCAGCACCATGAACTGCAGCATCCCTTTGGAAATGTCCGCCAAATCCCAGCTCGGCACCACACCCTTGAGGAAATACGCCGATAAGGCGACAGGCGGGCTCAGCCAGGCTGTCTGCAGGTTCACCGCCACCAATATTCCGAACCAGGTGAGGTTGACGTTGATTTCTTCCAGCGCCGGAATCAGGATCGGCTCAATGATCAACACGATCGGCACCCACTCAAGCGGCCAGCCGAGCAGGAAAATCAAGACCATGATGATGATCAGCACCAAGGTCGACGGCAAGTTCCACTGCAGCAGCAGTTCCGTCAGCATGGCCGGCGTGCCCAAACGCGAGAACACGGCGCCAAAGAAATTGGATGCCGCGACCAGGAACAGGATCAGGACGGTGATTTCGAGGGTTTTGATCAGAGCGTCGTAAAACCGCGTCCATGTCAGCCGACGGTAGAACAGCGCCAGCAGCACGGCGCCAAAGGCGCCGCATCCCGCGCCTTCGGTCGGCGTTGCCCATCCGAAAAGAATTGAGCCGAGAGCGAAGGCCACGAGCGCCGCCGGCGGCACCAGCCCGTTAAAGAATTCGATCCAGAGGTCGGAAAACCAGAACCCGGCCGGTTTGGCTTTGCGGACCCACCGCGCGCCCAAATACATGAGGGCGGCCCAGCCCGCGGGCAGAATCAGCCACGAGAGCGGGAACAGCCCGGTCAGCGAACCTGAAAGCGCCAGAAAGATCAGGCCGACCAGCACCACCAGCGAAACGATCACAAGCACCGATTCAAGCCAGTAGTAGGGCGAGGTTGGCGGCCGTTCGTCAACCGGCAGCACCGGTCCCAGGGATGGATCCAGCTGACAGCGGATAATGGTGTACGCCGCGTATATGGTCGCCAGCATAATCCCGGGAATGATGGCCGCGGCAAACAGGTCCGTCACCGGCACTTCCAGAACCGGGCCCATGACGACCAGCATGATTGACGGCGGGATGAGGATTCCAAGGGTTCCGCCGGCGGTGATTGTGCCCGCCGCGAGTTTGGTGTCGTAACCGGCGCGGTTCATCGTTTTCGATGCCATGATACCGAGAATCGTCACCGAAGCGCCGACGATGCCGGTGGCCGCGGCGAACACAGTGGAGACAAACAGCACCGCCAGATACAAGGCGCCGCGCGTTTTCGAGAGCATCAGCTGAACCGAATTGAACAGCCATTCCATCAGCCCGGCCTGCTCCATCAGAATTCCCATGAAAACAAAAAGCGGGACGGCGGCGAGCGTCTGCTCAAGCATCACCGAATTGAACTGGAATGTCTGAAGGTAAAACACCAGTTTCGCGCCAAATCCCCAGGCGCCGAACACAAAACCCAGAAAAATCAATGTGAAGGAGATCGGAAAGCCGACAAATATCGCGAACAGCATAATCCCGACCATCAGCACACCGATCAGTTCGGTCGAAATCGAGTCGGCGCCTGACGCTTCCACCAAAGCGCCCCACCAGCCGCCGATCGGCAACACATCCGGGTAGAACGCGCCGACAAAAACCACCGCGAGCAGCGCCAGATACAAGGGCATCATCCGCAGCACCATGCGTGACCGGCCCGGTCCCATGTCGTGCAGGCTGCGCAGCAGCTCGGCGATCCCCTGCAGGATCAGAAACAGCGCCCCGATCGGCATGGCCGATCGCGCCGGCGCCTGCGGCGCCATCAGGGTGCTGTCCATAAGGATGCGAGCATATGGTGTTCGTCTGCCTTTGCCGGCGTTGCCGACTGGATACGGAGAGTGGTTTGGGCCTGCGCCGCACCCGCGGCCAACAATCCCGCAGCCGTCGCAACAACGGCAAGTTTTTTGGTTGCTGACATCTAGGGCCTGTTGACAATCAGGTTGCGGCGACCACGCCCGCAACGAGGTGAATCGCCGCCGCAAAGCTCTCGCCCGTCTTGTCGTAACGGGTCGCCACTGCCCGGAACTCCTTGATTTTCGCAAACAAATTCTCGATCTGGTGCCGCCACTTGTACATCTCACGGTCATGTTCCCGAGGATCCAACCGGTTCCTCCTCGCGGGAATCACCGCCTCGGCGCCGCGCTTCCGGAGTTCCCCGAGCAGCCAGTCCGCGTCGAACGCCTTGTCCCCGATCAAAGCTTCGAAGGGAAGATCCTCCAGAAGCTCCGGCGTCCCCACAATGTCGTGCGCCTGACCGGGAAGGATCACCAACCGCACAAGATCGCCAAGCGCGTCCGCAACCGCGGCGATCTTGCCGGTCAGGCCTCCCCGGGAACGGCCGATGCCCTGGCGGCGGGTCCCCCTTTTGCGCCCGCCGCTTTCTGGTGCGCCGAGACGACAGCGCCGTCAACACACACGCACTCGAAATCGAACTCGTCCGACTACGCGTTGAAAACACGCTCGAAAACACCCGAAACAGCCCAGCGGCGGAAGCGTTTGAACACGCTGTTCCAGTTGCCGAAGCGCCGCCTCGAGAAACCGCCGGTTGTCCGCCGCGGTGACGCCGGGGTCGGTCGCCTTGCCGGGCAGCATGGGCTCGATCCGCGCCCACATGGCGTCGGTCAGCACCGTTCTGTCTGGATTCATTCGTCATTCTGCTCATCTTGCCTGTGCCGCCGTTCCGGCGGTCATTGAGACAAAAGTGGCGGAAATCCGCACGATTCGCAACCTGATTGTCAACAGGCCCTAGGTAGATCCTCCAGGTCATGCCTTCGGTTTGTGTAAGCGGTTCCGCGCCGGCGAAAGCATGCACCGGCGATATGGAATCCGATCATCGCGGAGGCGGTTCTGGCCGCCTGCCGGTGAATTGCGGCGACGCGGCTCATGCCAGTCCCAGCAGCGCGGCAATGTCGATTGCCCCGTCATACAGCAAGAGCGCGGTCAAATAGATCAGCAGCACCAGCCCGGCCCATGAGACGGCCGGATACCGGGTCATGATCTTCATGATGATTGTGGCGCAGAACGCCATGAGCACGATGGCGAGTCCGAGGCCAAACACAAGCATTGCAATGTCGTCGCGGGCGATGGCCGCAACCGCGAGCACATTGTCCAGCGACATTGAGACATCGGCGGCGGTGATCGTGATCAGCGCCCGCATCAGCGGCCGCTTTCCATCAACGGCAACGGCGCCGTCTGCGCATTCTTGCTTCGGTTCATTGAAGCTGCGCAGATCTTTGTAGAACCGATAGCAGACCCACGCAAGCAGAATTCCGCCAAGGAAGAGAATGCCGGGAATTTCCAACAGTGTCGCAGCGATGACCGCGAACACAATGCGCAGTATCGCCGCCATCGCCAGGCCGATGGCTATGGCAATGCCGCGCTGCCCGGCCGGCACCCCGGCGGCGGCCATGCCAATCACCAGCGCGTTGTCTCCCGACAGAATGATGTCGGCGAAAATGATCTGGGCAATCTTGACCAGGCTGTAGCCGTATTCGTGGCAGTTCGCGATACCAAGCCCGCAGACAGCCGTTTCGGCAAAAGCGCCGAAGGATCCCGCATAGAGATCCGTCACCAAAGACGGTTCGATCACTATAACGGACGGAAGCCGGCCGGCGGCGGCGGCTTAGGATTTAGGCGGCGCACTGAAAACTTGCCTAGATCATTCAAGGTGGCCATTCCCTGCTTGGAATCCAAAAAATGGGTCAATTCGTCTTGAAAATCAATATCCTCCATCTGTAGAACCGAATCAAGCTGTATTTTTGAGTCGAAATTCATGGCAGAAGGCCGAATTCCGACATCTGTTCGCATGCTGCGGATATTGGAGGTGGTGGGCGCGTCCGACCGGCCGATGTCAGCACTCGAAATCAAAACGGCGCTGGGTTTGCCCAAGCAGTCCGCCCACCGGCTGTGCGCCAGGCTGGCGGCAGATGGGTACCTGGTCTATTGCGGCTCGGGCAAGCTGCAGCCGGGACACCGGTTTCTGCAAATGTCCCGCTCCGTTCTGTTGGCGCGGCACTACAATGTCAGCCGGCGCCAGATCTTGCTCGCCGCCGCCGAAAGGCTTGAGGAAACAATCAATTTCGCCGTGCCGCAGGAAGACGGCATGGCCTACATCGATCGCGTCGAGACCGGCTGGCCGCTGCGGATTCAGTTTCCGATCGGCGCCCGCGTTCCGTTCCACTGCACTGCGGGAGGAAAAACCTACCTTGCCAGCCTGCCGGAAAAACAGCGGCGGCAGGTTGTCGATCGGCTGGATCTCCGCCGCCAGACGCCAAACACGATCTGTTCTCCGGATCGATTGCTCGAAGAGCTCGAAGAAGTCGTCGAGCGGGGCTACGCGCTTGACCGTGAAGAGTTCCTGGAGGGGATGGTCGCCGCCGCGGTGCCAGTGGCCGACGGTCAGAGAGATTTCGTCGCCGCGCTCGCCCTCCATGGCCCGACACAGCGGCTGTCGCTGGAAGATGCGGCTGCCGCCCGCCATACGCTGCTTGAATGCGCCGAACAGCTGCGCCATACTTTCGAGGGTTGACAGCTGGCGGAACGCGCGATGGCGGAAAAAAAGAGCAACGGCAGCGCCAGCGGTCAGGAGAAGCAGGCGAAGGTGGCGACGCGCGGTCAGTTCATCCGCGATATGTCGTTCGAAAACTTCAAGGCGCAGCGCAAGGACTGGAAGCCGGCTGAGCTGGAACACGAGGTCAAGCTTTTTCTGGACATCAGCAAAGAGAAAGACAACAATTTTGTGGTGTCGGTGAAGGTCAACCTCGCGGCCACCAGCAAAGAACAGCCGGTGTATTTGCTTGAAATCGACTATTGCGGGCTGTTCGCGATAGAGAACATGCCGGAAGGCCAGCTTCAGCCTTACCTGGCCGTGCAGTGTCCGCAGCTGCTGTATCCGTTTCTGAGGCGCATAATCTCAGATGTCACCCGCGACGGCGGCTTCCCCGCCTACCACATGGAACTCATCAATTTCGCGGCGATTTATCAAAAGGAAATCATGCGTCAGCGGTCCGCCGGAGACAATAGCTGACTTCCCGGGAACTTCCTATTTGAAGCGCTTCCACAGCGCATTTTCACCAAGTGAATTAACCATGAGGGCATGCGCCTTCGCTTCCTCTTCCGTGAGCAGCGAAGCCAGCGGCATCGGCCTCTGCATGGCCGGCTGCGAAGACCGGACCTTTCCGGCCGGCGATGCTTCCCGATCGCTGTCGAGGCCGGCGAACATATCTCTGCCGCCGCCAAGGAGATTGAAATAAACCTTCGCCAACAGCTCGGCGTCCCGCAGCGCGCCGTGCGCAATTCGCTGCCGTTCTGAACTGTCGATATCGAAGTGCCGGCAAAGGGCATCGAGGTTGAAACGCTGCAGGCGGGACAGGTCACTGTCTGCGCGGGCCATTGCCAGCGTGTCGGTGACGCGACTAGCTGCGATTTGTTCGCGTCCGAGAAAACCCAGCTCGGCGTTCACAAAGGCGATGTCAAACCCGGCGTTGTGGGCCACGATGGGCGAGTCCGCGATGAATTCCAAAAACTCGTCGACAATGTCGGCGAAGGTGGGTTTCGAACGCAGGAATTCATCGGAAAGCCCGTGGACCTCATAAGCGACGCTGCTCACTTCACGCTGCGGGTTGATGTATTTTTGGAATTTCCTTCCGGTCGGCACAGGCGGATCGCCCTCCACCTCCACCATGCCGATTTCGACAATGCGGTCGCCTTCGGCGACCTCCAGCCCGGTGGTTTCGACATCCAGCACGATCGCGGTCAAATCCAGCCCCCCCTTCACCTTTGCGATGATTTCCATCACATCTATTCGCGCCCGCTCCATCGATGTCGATCGGATGATATGGTCGGCCCTTGCACATTTTTCGCTGTCTGACAGCTGCCGCGCGCGCAGTGTCCGATACCTTTGCGGCGTCATGCCGTCGCGAGCCAGTACGCGCTGTGTCCGCAGCACTTCGGGCGCCGTCACCGCCGCCACCGCGTCAAATTCGGTTTCACCGCCGGATTCAAAGAGGAGCGGAATCTCAGCCACAGCCAGCTCGGCCCCGCCATCGGCACAGCACTCTAAAAACGCTTCGCGGTCGCGCCTGACCAGCGGGTGCACCGCTTTTTCAATGTCCGCCAGGAGCTCCGGCCGACTGTCCACCAAACCCTTCAAGACATCTATCCGCACCGCTCCGTTCATGCTGGACACCGCTTCTGGAACCAGCCCGGCGAGCGCTTCTGCGCCGCCCCCTCCCGGCGAATAGATCCGCCGAACCGCTTCATCGGCGCTCCAGGTTGGTATCCCTTCCGCGGCGAACATTTCCAGCGCGGTCGATTTGCCCATGCCGATTGAACCTGTCAGCCCCAGTGCAAAGGGCCGGCCCGTCATGCTCTGAGGGCCGCTCTGCGAACGTTGGCGTCAACCGCGGGCTGCGTGCCGAACCAGTGATAAAACGAAGCCGCGGCCTGATGCAGCAGCATCCCCAGCCCATCCACGGTGACACATCCCCGCGCCTGCGCTTCCTGGAGAAACACTGTGTTCAGCGGCGTGTAGACCAGATCGGTCACGACGGTGCCGGCGGTAAGCTGCTCATACGGAAACGTCAGGCTCGGCTTGTTTTCCATACCCAGAGAAGTGGTGTTGATGATGGTGCCCACATTCGGAACGAGATTAGCGAGCGATGAATAATCGTGTGTCGCGACACGGTAGCCGAAGTCGCTCTTCAGCCGTTCGGCTCTTTCCCGCGTCCGGTTCATGACGTGAATTTCCTCGGCTCCGTCGGAGATCAGGGCGAAGATCACACCTCGGGCGGCACCGCCCGCTCCGAGCACCAGCAACGGTCCGTCTTTGGCCGACCAGCTGGGTTTTGCGCTGCGAAGATTCTGCAGAAATCCGTAAGCGTCGGTGTTGTCACCGTGGATCTTGCCTTTGCTGGAGATTGTCAAAGTGTTCACAGCACCGATCAGCGCCGCCTGGTCGGACACAGAATCCGATCTTTGGAGGGCGGTTTCTTTATGCGGAACCGTAATGTTGACCCCTCGAAACCCCATTTTCACGAGGCTGCGCAAAACGTCGGGGAAATCGACCCGCGTCACTTCGATCGGCACATAGAAGGCCCGCAGCCCGAGCTGCCGGATCCAGTACCCATGGATGGCCGGTGAACGCGAATGAGCGATCGGATAGCCAATAACTCCTGCGAGAAAGGGCTTTTGCTGGCTTTCGATCTTCATCAACTCTCCAAGATTCCGCGCTCAGAAAGATATCCAAGAATCGGGATCAGCGGCAGTCCATAAACGGCATGTACATCACCCGTGAGTTTTGCGACCAGTCTCACTCCCTCCTCCTCGAACCGGTAGCATCCGAGGCTGCTCAGCAATGTGCTGCCGCCCCTTTCGATATAACCGTCAAGAAAGCTATCAGAGAAATTTCTGAATGTCACATCAGCATGCGTGCAGGTGCGCCACGCTGTGCTGCCGCCATCGCAGATCGCTGCGGCTGAATACAGCCTGTGCGTTGTGCCGCGGAGCATTCTCAGAAATTCCCGCGCTTCCCGCACCGATCCCACCTTGCCGTGCGCCGTTCCGCCGAATTCCAGCGTCTGGTCGCAGCCTATGGTCATCATGTCCGGATTCCTGGCAGACACCTGCCTCGCCTTGATCTCCGCCAGCGAGGCGGCCATCTCCCGCGCTGTGGCGCCTTCTAACGCCAATGCCTGTCGAAACTTCTTTTCATCAACCGCGGCTGGCCGCGTTTTCAGGGCCACACCGGCCGCCTTCAGCAGCCGTTTGCGGACTTCCGATGACGATGCGAGAATGACTGTCTTTGGCATATCAGCAACCCTGTTGACAACCGGATGACAACGGCGGGACACCGTGTTGAGTTCTTGCACAAATCCGCGTTTTCAACAAAAAAGCGGAATCGTTCATCGGTTTTGCACCCCGTTTTCAACATGATCGGCTGCCCGGAGGGAATTGGCGACATTCCGGCGAATACACCATCGAATACAGTATAAATATTTGATATGTATAGTTTTATTTGAACGGTGTTTTGCATCTCGGGGAGTCTTCCTTAACCCCGCCGCAGAGTTTTCAGGATAACTCACAGGCTTTAACAACTACAAATATATTCTATATTGAATCTTTATTTATGTAGTCTTTCCGGTTGCGAAGGATCGAAGTGTCGCTGCTCACCGGTGTATATCCTTGGATTAAGGCATTTCACATTCTCGCGGTGATCGCCTGGATGGCTGCCATTCTGTATTTGCCGCGGCTCTATATGTATCACGTGCGGTCCGGCGGCGCCGAGTCGGTTTCGCACGACCTCTTTGCGGTAATGGAACGGCGGCTTCTGCAGATCATCGCCACCCCGGCGATGCTCGCGGCCTGGGTGTTTGGGCTGGCAATGGCGATGATGCCCGGCCTCGTCGATTGGTCGTCGGTTTGGCCATGGGGAAAGGCAGCTGGAATCTTCGGCATGACTTGGTTTCACTTTTGGCTGGCCGGCAGGCGCAGGGAACTCGCTGACGGAAGCTGTGCGGTGAGCGCCGGCCGTTTCCGTTTGATGAACGAGGTTCCGACAGTGCTGGCCGTGATTATTGTCATTCTTGTGGTTGTGAAGCCGTTTTGAAAGACATCGCCGTCCCCGTCGCGGCGCTCTCGCCGGCCCGCGCATAAAAGATTCGGCCGAGGCAGTCGCTGCCCTGGGTGCAACCGTTTGCCCGTTTCGGCTGGCGCATCGGGTTGCCTTCGCGCGGGCGCTTGTTTCAGGGCTGACGGCGATGGAAATGGAGCCGGGAGGAAAGGCGGCAAAGGAAATCGAACAGTTGCACACGTGCATATGTGAGCATATGAACTTGTGAACAAGTGGAGGAACGGCATGGTCAAGACAAACAAATCCGCTGAAGCGCTCAAAGGGGCAGAAACGGTCGGATCGGCCGAAACGGCCAAGGAAAAATCCACGGCGGCGGGCATGTCTCGAAAGGGGACAAAGCATGTGGGCGGGTACTATTCACAGGCCGTATCCAAGCAGCTCCGCCAAATTGCGCTTGATGAAAACACATCCGTGCAGGCATTGGTCGGTGAAGGCTTGGACATGCTGTTCGAAAGCCGGGGCAAGCCAGCCCTTGCCGCAGAAATGAAATCCAGCGGATGAACAACAAGCAAATGAAATATGAGGTCACGCAGGAGATGAACAGTGACGCCTTTCCCGATGTGTTGGCGGCACGGGATCTCCAGTTCGCCTGTCGGGATTCCTCTCCTCTGGAAATCCTGAAATCCGGCCGGATCATGGTCCGGGCGCTTGCCGAAAACTCCGCTGAATCCGATCGACTTACTCTGGCCCGGACCTTCGCCGCCCGTCTGATCTCGGCCTGGTGGCGCGCCCTTGCGCCAATCGAAATCAGTTCCCAAGACCTCCGTGCGCCATTGCAGCATTTCGATACGTGCGAACTTCCTGCCCCGGCAGAGCTTCTCGCAGATATTCTTGGCAAAGCCGCGGCCCGGCTCGACGCTGAAACGGCCGCTCACCATATTGGCCTCACCTACACATGCACTTTGCCGCGCACACATCGAGCGGCGCTGGGCATCTACTACACGCCACCCTGCCTGACAGCCCAGCTGATTGCCCGGGCCTCGTCCAGCGGCATCGACTGGGCCACGTGTCGTGTGCTTGATCCTGCCTGTGGGGGCGGCGCGTTCCTTGCACCGATAGCCCGCCGTATCATCGACGAGTTATCGGACTGTAGTCCCCGCATATTGGTCCAGAGCATCGCCAGTCGGTTACGCGGTTATGAGATCGATCCCTTAGGGGCCTGGCTGTCCCAAGTTGCCCTCGACGCTGTGCTGCTGCCAATAACGCGGACGACACGGCAACGCCTGCCGAGTGTTGTCACCGTCTGCGACAGTCTGCGCGAATGTCCGCCACACCGCCAGTTCGATCTTGTCATTGGCAACCCGCCCTATGGCCGGATTCGCCTTGCCCCGGATGATCGCGCCCGCTTCAAACGCAGCCTGTTCGGTCATGCCAATCTCTATGGCCTGTTCACCGATTTGGCCCTTCGCCACACCCGTGCCGGCGGGGTGGTCGCCTATGTCACCCCTACCAGTTACCTTGCAGGGGAATACTTCAAAAATCTCCGTAGCTTGCTTGGCCGGGAGGCTCCGCCGACCACATTCGATTTCGTATCCGTCCGCAAAGGTGTTTTCGATAGCGTCCTGCAGGAAACCCTCCTCGCAACGTACAGGCGAGGAGCCGCGCCTGCACCTGTCATGGTCCATGAAATCATACCCTTGAACGATTCCAGACTTGCCATTGATAATATCGGTTCCTTCACTCTTCCGACCGACCTAACCAAGCCGTGGGTGCTGCCGCGCTGCGCTCCACAGGGCCCCGTGGTCACCTCACTGTCCCGCATGAAACACCGGTTGGCGGATTGGGGATATGCTGTCAGCACCGGACCACTCGTCTGGAACCGTTACAAGAACCAGCTTGCAACCAAGCCAGGCCCTCACCGGCATCCGCTCATATGGGCTGAAGCTGTGACTTCCGACGGCCGTTTCATCTGGCGCGCCGAAAAACGGGGCCACATGCCATGGTTCGAAATTCGCAGCGGCGATGACTGGCTTGTGACCACAGGCCCCTGTGTCCTGCTGCAGCGCACCACAGCCAAGGAACAGAGCCGCCGTCTCATTGCGGCAGCGCTACCGAAGAACTTCCTCGATACCCATGGCGCAGTTGTCATTGAGAATCACCTCAACATGATTCGACCGCTTGCCAAGGACGCGGCTGTGTCCAAGGCTGCGCTTGCTGTCTTTCTCAACAGCGCCGCTGCCGACACTGCCTTCCGCTGTGTCAGCGGAAGCGTTGCTGTCTCCGCCTATGAACTGGAAGCGCTGCCACTTCCCGACCCGGAGGATCTGCAGCCATTGGAACGGCTTGTCCGCGGCAAGGCCGCGTGCGCGCGGACCGAAGCGGAGTGTATGCGCCTTTATGGCTGGGCTTCCTGAACCATGTCCGCGCTTCCTCCCTATGTGCCCCGTAGTCTCGTCACGAAACGTCTGCCCCTGATCTTTCCCGACGGCACTCCCAACCGGACCTATTGTGTGCGTGATTTGGCCGCCAGCACCGTTTTTGCCATGCTCTATATTGGAGCTGTTGAGGGCACAGGTCGTTTTCTCGGTCCTGTGCACGTGTATCGTATGACTGACGAGCAGGCAGACCGATCCGACATGGATGCTCGCCTGCACTACGCCAGTGCTGTCATCAAAAGGGCATATCAGACCCAAGGCACGCGCTGGTATGCCGACAATACCCGAGAACCAATCCGTGACGAGACTTTGCGTGAGGGCCTTGTCGCTATCGGGGCAGTGTCCGCGCGCACAGATTTGCCCACAACATCCGGCTGGCCGCGGTATGCTCTTAAGTCCAGTTTCGCGGCCCTGTTCGATCCGTCTCTTGAGGGTGACTTTCTTGAAACTGCCATCCGCTCGTTCCAGGAAGCCCACCTTTCAAAGAGCGCCTTGGCGCGTGTCTCAATCATGCGCGCTGGCGCCACCGCTGGCAAGGGCGTGTACCTGCTCATGACATATGAAGCGGCGGGGTCTCACCGATTCGCCGACTTTCGAGATACTCGTCGGGGGTCATTCCATCAAGGGAGTCGTGCGGCCTCCAGCCGTTGTAGAGTTCCATATATTCGTCGATGAGGGGTCTGAGCCCGGAGACGTTCACGGCGGTGTCCTGAACATTGTAGAACTCGTTTCTGAGCGTCGCCTGCATACGTTCGACGCGTCCGTTCTGTTTCGGCGACTTCGGCGGCAAAACGGCGAGGGTGATGTTTCTGTCTCCGCACGCGGCCTCGAACTCGGCCATGAACTCGGAGCCGCCGTCGACCTGCACGGCCTCGACTGAGAACGGCGCCTGGCGGACCAGCTTGTCAAGGAAGCGGGCGGCGCTGGCCGCGGTCGCGTTTGAGGCGGCCATGCCGCAGCCCCAGCGCGAGAGACGGTCGACGGCGGTGAAGTGTCTGACGGTCCGGCCGGGGGCCGCAGCGACACGGTGAGCGTGTCGACCTGGACCGCCTGCCCGGGCCGTTCGGCCCGCAGCGCGCGGGGGATTCGCTGTGCCGCGCGCTGTTCGAGGAGCGGGGCGGCGCGCTGTCCGGCTCCCCGGACGGCGGGTCCGCACCGCGTGCGGCCGCCGGCTCCGGCGGCTCCGGCGGCTGTGCGCCGTGAAGGCGCTGACCGGGGCCATGCGGCCTCTGCGGACCAGATCGCGGATGGCCCGCCCGACCGTCGCGTCGGAGACCCTGATCCCCTCCCGGCGGAGCACGGCGGCGATCTTGCCCCTTCCCCAGGCCGGGAACCTTTTCCGCAGCTCCCGCACGCGGCCCTCGAGCCCGCGGCGCAGCTCCGGCCGGCGGCAGCGGAGCGGGCGGGTGGAGAGCCGCTCCGGCCGTTTTTCCCAGCGGCGCAGCGTCGACAGCGGAACGCCGACGGCGCGCGCCGCCTGTTCCACAGTCAGGCCGTCGCGACAGGCCCGCCGCCAGCGGCGGACCAGATCTGCGCGCCTTGCGGTCTCAGCGCCGGGTGAAGACAAAAGCCGTGACGCGCGGGCGGCGTTTCTGATAACATGTCCGGGCAGGCCAAAAACCTGCATTGGGGTTCTCCTTTTTCGGTTTTCACAACTAAACGAACTGATGGAGAACCCCGCCCCTCAGGGCAAGTCAAAATCTGATCCGGGGGTCCCAGAACCCTCCGGTCGGGCTGCGCCCTCCCTCCGGTTTCTGAGACCCCCGGCGCCGCCTCGAAAACTTCATATGAGTGTGATCAGGCACAGGGCGGAGTATTGGTAACCTTTCCCAATATGGAAACCCGGCAACTCGCGCCCGGCCCCAGCTCGATTATTGCTCAAGCCGTCATCGAGGTATTCGCTCGGGACTTCATGGACAGCCCTGCTGTCTTATGGCTCAGTGAGAGCGGCAATAAAGTGGTCGCCCGAGATGACACACTTGCCACCGCCATCGGTCTTAAAATCCAAGCCGACAAGAATCTACCAGATATCATCCTCGCCGATCTTGGCCCGGCCGACCCTCTTATCGTTTTTGTCGAGGTCGTCGCCACCGATGGCGCTATCACGACACGCCGCCAGGAAGCACTGCTTGCTCTCACTGACGATGCCGGATTCTCGCACCACCAAGTGGCCTTTTTGACTGCCTACCAGGATCGACAATCCGCCGGGTTTCGGAAAACAGTCTCCGGACTTGCATGGGGGTCGTTTGCTTGGTTTGTCTCCGAGCCCGACAAGATCATCATTCTCCGGGATGGAGTGGCCAGCCCCGCCCGGATTGCAGAACTGCTTGCTCAGTGATCGTAGTCTCTGAAGATTGAATAGGATCTACCGGGAAAGAAAACCTGCGCAAGACGGGTCAGTATTGGACGCCGATTGACAGCCGTGCCGCCTGCGGGCTTCGGCCGCCGCGGAATCCGGCAGCTTGATCCCGCTGCGGCTGTTTGCGGTGGGAATGCGATCGACCAGCGATCCCTCCAGGCGCCGGAAGATCACCAAGTCCCGCGCGGCATCGAAGATTGTCAGCCGGCGTGCAAAACTGGCCCGCCTTCGATGTCAAAGGTGTGAATGCACCCATTGGTCAGCAAAGCGAGTTGCAGTGTTTCGCCTTGTTGACGATGACGGCGGCCACCGTTAGAAGCCTTGGGATGGCCGGTCGGCCAGGTTTTCCCACACATCCGAGTCGCTGCCCGGCAAGGCATTGCGCGAATTGCATCAAGGACATTCAATGACTGTTGAAAACATTTCTCTTTCTGAATTGAAATCGAAGAGTCCGCAGCAGCTTGTTTCGATGGCTGAGGATCTCAAAATTGAGAACGCTTCGGCAATGCACAAAGGCGCAATGATGTTTGAAATCATGCGGGTGCGGGCCGACAGGGACAATTGGGAGGTTTATGGCGAAGGTGTGGCGAAGATATTGCCGGACGGGTTCGCCATGCTGCGCGCGCCGGAGGCGAACTATCTGCCGCGGCCGGACGACATTTACATCAATTCCGGCATTATCCGGCAATACGGTCTGCGCACCGGAACCACCGTGGATGGCATCATTACAGCGCCGGTCGGAGATGAGAAATATTTCGGTCTCAAGTCGGTGCGGACAATCAACTTCTCGGAGCCCAATCACACCCGGCACCTGGTTGCGTTTGACAACCTGACGCCGCTCTATCCCGACGAACGGCTGCATATGGAAAGCGAGACCCCGGCCACAAAGGACTGGTCAGCTAGGGTGATTGATCTTGTTGCGCCGCTGGGCAAGGGCCAGCGCGCGCTGATTGTCGCACCGCCGCGCACGGGAAAAACCGTCCTGCTGCAAAACATTGCCCATTCCATAGAGGCCAATCACCCGGAGTGTTTCCTGATTGTGCTGCTGATCGACGAGCGTCCCGAAGAAGTGACGGACATGCAGCGCAGTGTAAAAGGCGAAGTCGTTGCGTCGACCTTCGACGAAAAGGCTGAGCGCCATGTTGAAGTGTCCGAAATGGTCATCGAAAAGGCCAAGCGGCTGGTCGAGAACAAACGCGATGTGGTCATTCTGCTTGATTCAATCACGCGCCTCGGGCGCGCCTTCAACGCGGTTGTTCCATCGTCTGGAAAAGTCCTCAGCGGCGGCGTTGACGCCAACGCGCTGCAAAGACCGAAACGGTTCTTCGGCGCGGCGAGAAACATTGAGGGCGGCGGCTCCTTAACGATTATTGCCACAGCCCTGATCGACACCGGCAGCCGGATGGACGAGGTCATTTTTGAGGAGTTCAAAGGCACAGGCAACTCGGAAATCGTGCTTGACCGCAAGGTCGCGGATAAGCGCGTGTTCCCGGCAATTGACATCCTTAAGTCAGGGACGCGGAAAGAAGAGCTGCTGGTGCCCAAGCTGGATCTGCAGAAGATGTATGTGCTGCGGCGCATCCTGAATCCTATGGGCACAACGGAAGCGATTGAGTTTCTTCTGCCCAAGCTCAAAGCAACAAAAACCAACGCCGACTTTTTTAACTCAATGAACAACTGATCGTCGGCGGCTGGACGGCGGCAACGCGCATCGAACAGCAGAGGGCCGCACTCAACGCGCAGCCAGATGGATACAATTTTCGCATTGTCGTCGGCGCGGGGAAAGGCAGGTGTTGGCGTGATCCGTGTTTCCGGCCCGGCGGCGCATACCGCGGCGCAACGCCTCGCCGGTCCGCTGCCGCAGGCGCGCCGCGCATCTCTGAGAAAACTCACCTTGGAAGACGGCAGTCATCTCGATGACGCCCTCGTGCTTCGCTTTGACCGCGGGGAAAGCTACACGGGCGAAGACACCGCAGAGTTTCATGTTCATGGCGGCATTGCGACGATAAACGCAGTGTTGAACGAACTCGGCGCGTTTCCCGGGATACGGATGGCCGAGCCCGGTGAATTCACACTGCAGGCTCTGCTCAACGGACAGCTGGGAATTGTGGAGGTCGAAGGTCTTGGCGACCTTATCCAGGCGGAAACAGAAGCACAGCGGCGCCAGGCTCTCCGGCTATTCAGCGGCACTCTGACCGAAAGGGCTGAGAAATGGCGCAAATCGGTGATCAGGTGCTCCGCATTGCTGGAAGTGACGCTGGATTTCTCCGACGAGGAACTGCCAGAAGACACGTTGGACGGAGCCCGGCGCGAAATTGCCGGCGCCCGCGCTGAGCTGCAGGCGGAAGCGGCCGGCGTGAAGGCTGCCGAGCGCATCCGCGAAGGATTCGAAGTCGCCATTGTCGGCGCCCCCAACACCGGCAAATCCACATTGCTGAACCGTCTTGCCGGCCGCGAGGCGGCGATCACTTCGGAACGGGCCGGGACAACGCGCGATGTCATTGAGGTCAGGATGGACCTGGGCGGACTGCCGGTGACGCTTCTCGATCTCGCGGGAATCCGTGAAGCGGCGGATCCAATTGAAAAAATAGGTGTTGAGCGGGCCCAGCTGCGGGCGGAAAACGCGGATATGCGCGTGTTTCTTGGCGATGAGAGCGGCCAGCCGCAAACCGGACCGGTCTTCCGAGAGGGAGACCTGGCTCTGCGGACAAAGGCGGATCTGCTGGCCACGCCGCCAGCGAATGGAATTTCCGGAAAAACCGGTCTCGGTGTGCGGGAAATGACGGACGCGATTGTTCGCGAGCTGGAGAAGCGGACGGCGGTCGCGAAAACCGCGGCCCATGCCCGTCAGGGCGCAGCGATCGCAGCGGCGGCGGCGCATTTGATGCGGGCGGAGAGAGAGCTGGACGGTGCGGCGCGGACGGAACTTGCGGCAGAGGAAGTCAGGCAAGCCTTGAGAGAGCTTGAATCTTTGCTCGGGCGGGTCGATATTGAACAGGTTCTCGGCGAGATTTTTGCCGCGTTCTGCCTCGGAAAATAGGATTGTTTCACGTGAAACATCTTGATTTTGACGTTGTGATCGTCGGCGGCGGCCATGCCGGTGTGGAGGCCGCATCGGCGGCGGCGCGGGCCGGGGCGCGCACCGCCCTGGTCACACTGCGCCTTGATGCGACCGGCATGATGTCCTGCAACCCTGCCATCGGCGGCGTCGGCAAAGGACATTTGGTGCGCGAAATCGACGCGCTTGAAGGCGTCATGGGCAGGGCCGGGGACCGGGCCGGCATCCAGTACCGGCTTCTCAACAGAAGCAAGGGGCCGGCAGTGCAGGGACCGCGGGCGCAGATGGACCGCAAACTCTACCGGCAGGCGGTTCAGTCCGCATTGGCGGCGCAGGGCGGGATCACTCTGATTGCAGGCGAAGCCGCGGATTTTCGCATGCGCCGGGACAGGGTCGCCGGCGTCGTTTTGGCGGACAACTCCGAAATCTCCTCCACTTCCGTGGTGCTGACCACCGGCACTTTCCTGCGCGGCGTGATCATGATTGGCGAGGAAGCGCGGCCCGCGGGACGTATCGGCGACAGCGCGAGCGTCCGGCTTGCCGAGAAAATGGAGGAATTCGGTCTGAAACTGGGCCGGCTGAAAACCGGCACGCCGCCGCGCCTTGATGGGCGGAGCATTGACTGGCGGAAACTGGAGGCGCAGCCCGGCGACGCCGAACCCGCCATGCTGTCTTTTCTGTCGGTCAGACCGGCGGTGAGGCAGGTCGACTGCGCGATCGCCCACACCCACGCCGGAACACACGACATCATTCGTGACAATATCGACAGATCGGCGATTTATGGCGGCCATTTTGACAGCGTCGGACCGCGTTACTGCCCGTCGGTCGAAGACAAGGTTGTGCGTTTCGCGAAAAAAACATCGCACCAGATCTTTCTCGAACCGGAAGGGCTTGACGATCACACGGTATATCCGAACGGAATTTCGACTTCGCTTCCGGCGCATGTGCAGGAACAGTTTGTCCGCACAATTCCAGGCTTGGAGAGTGCGGACATCCTTCAGCCAGGATACGCGATTGAGTATGACTATGTGGACCCGCGGTCGCTCCGCCTGTCGCTGGAGCTCGTGGCCGCCCCGGGATTGTATCTTGCAGGTCAGATCAATGGAACAACCGGCTACGAGGAGGCGGCTGGACAAGGCTTGGTCGCCGGGCTGAACGCCGCCCGTTTCGCGCTCGGCCAGGAGCCGGCGGCATTCAGCCGCTCGCAGTCCTATATCGGGGTGATGATTGACGACCTTGTCACCAAGGGCGTGTCCGAACCCTACCGGATGTTCACATCGCGCGCTGAATTCCGCCTGTCGCTGCGGGCGGACAATGCCGACCAGCGGCTGACGCCGCAAGGCGTTGCCATGGGCATTGTCGGCCCGGAAAGGAAACGGCATTTCGAAGCGAAAATGGAAAACATCGAGACAGGCCGCGCTCTTCTGGAAAACCAGTCGCTCTTGCCGGCGCAGGCGGCCGCCCGCGGAATCAGGATGGGCAATAACGGAGTCCGGCGCAGCGGCATTGATCTGCTCGGGATGCCCGGTGTGAATATCGGCAAACTCGCCGGAATCTGGCCCGAACTCGCACAAATCGATTCGGCAACGGCAGCCCAGATCGAACGGGACGTGCTGTACAGTTTCTATCTTGAACGGCAGAAACGCGATGCGGACACGCTGCAGCGGGAAGAATCGCGGTCGATTCCGGCGGGAATCGACTTCCGGTCGGTTGCCGGTCTCTCGAATGAGCTGCAGGAAAAACTGTGCGCTGTAAACCCTGAGACACTGGGCCAGGCCCGCAGGATCGACGGCATGACACCGGCTGCGCTGGCGCTGGTTCTTGCCGCCTCACGGCGAAGAGAAACCGGCGCCGATGCGTGATGCCGGCGCGGCGGCATGACGAGGCAGCTGCCGCGCTTTCCAAAAATGTTTCACGTGAAACATTGCAGCGCCTTCAGATTTATGCGGCCCTTCTGAAGCGGTGGAATCCGACCGCAAACCTGGTCGCTGAATCGACGCTGCCGCAGCTCTGGAGCCGACATTTCCTTGATTCTGCGCAGCTTTTGGATCACGGCGCTGCCCGGACTCATTGGCTGGACATTGGCACAGGGGGAGGGTTTCCGGGCATGGTGATGGCGATCGTCGCCGCCGAAACAAGGTCCGGGTCACGGTTTTCCCTGATAGAGTCATCCGGCCGCAAGTGTCAGTTTCTGCGCCGGGTCGCATTTGAGACAGGCATCAAAATCGATCTCCATGAGGCGCGCGCCGAGGCGCTCGAGCCGCTGCGGGCAGACATGGTGACGGCCAGGGCGGTCGCTCCGCTGGCAAAACTCCTCGAATTTTCTGTCCGCCATCTTGGCAGCGGCGGTGAATGCGTGTTTCCGAAAGGCGCCGGGCGCTCGGCGGACATCGCGGCGGCACGGCGCAACTGGACATTCGACTTGCATGAAACACCGAGTATAACAGAGCCAGAGTCAGCGATACTTCACATTCGGAGACCGCACCGTGTCAAATGACCAGATACCCGGCAAACGGCCCCGGATCATGGCTGTCGCGAACCAGAAGGGCGGCGTTGGCAAGACGACAACAGTGATCAACCTCGGCGCCGCGCTGGCGGAAGCAGGCAGACGCACGCTCATTGTCGATTTGGACCCCCAGGGGAATGCGTCGACGGGTCTGGGGTTTGACCCAGATGACCGGCTGGCGTCCGTTGACGAAGTCATCGCCGGCGACCGGTCTCTTGAATCCGCGGCGGTGAAGGTCGGCCTCGAAAACCTGTATCTGATCGCCTCATCGGACCGCCTGAGCTCAGCCGACATTGAGATGGCGAAGAGCGAGCGCAGACTGTCGTTTCTGCCGGACGCGCTGACCGACGACGCGCTGGACCCCATCGGGGCTGAATATGTGCTGATCGACTGCCCGCCATCGCTCAATCTCCTGACACTCAATGCCATGGTCGCCGCACAATCTGTGCTGGTGCCGCTGCAGGCGGAATTCTATGCCCTTGAGGGGCTGTCGCAGCTGATCCTGTCGATCCGCGAAGTTCGGAAATCGGCAAATCCGCCGCTCGCGATCGAGGGTGTGCTGCTGACGATGTTCGACCGGCGCAACAATCTGAGCCGCCAGGTTGAAAGCGATGCAAGGGAGAACCTGCGGGATCTCGTGTTCAAGACAGTCATTCCGCGCAATGTCAGGCTGAGTGAAGCGCCGTCACACGGCATTCCGGCCACCGTGTATGACCGAAGGTCTCCGGGAGCCAAAGCGCATCGGGATCTTGCCAAGGAAATCCTGCACAACCACTGGCTGTTGGAGGGGAGATAACGGGATGGCAGCGACCGGCAAGGAAAAGACCAGCCTCGGCCGCGGCCTGGCGACCCTGCTCGGCGATGCCCATCAAGACAGCGGAAACACTGGCGGCGCGCCCGAACAGACATTGCCAATCGACAAGCTGCGGTCGAACCCAATGCAGCCGCGCAGGGATTTTGACACGCAGTCGCTGGATGAGCTTACGGAATCCGTCCGGGAAAAAGGCATCATTCAGCCGCTGATCGTTCGTCCGGATCCGGAGCGGGACGGCGGCTTCATGATTGTTGCCGGCGAACGAAGATGGCGCGCGGCGCAACAGGCGCAGCTGCACGACATCCCGGTCGTCATCCGCGAATTGTCGGACACCGAAAGCCTGGAATGCGCCCTGGTCGAAAATATCCAGCGGAGCGACCTGAACCCCATGGAGGAAGCGCTTGCCTACCGGCAATTGATAGACCGGTTTGGCCACACACAGGAAAAGCTCTCGGCTGCGATCGGAAAGTCGCGGAGCTTTATCGCCAATCTTCTGCGCCTTCTGAACCTTCCCGAAGATGTGCAGCAGCTTGTGCGTGACGGCAGGCTGACGGCCGGGCACGCCCGTGCGCTGGTGACTGCCACAGATCCGAGCGCCATCGCGCAAACGGTCGTCAATCTCAGCCTGTCCGTTCGTCAGACGGAAGAGCTGGTGAAGAGATCCATGGCCGGCGGGACAGGTTCCGGCGGTGGCAGAAAACGCAAGGACGCGAACACATGGGTGCTTGAGGCCGCTTTGTCGGCCGCACTGCACGCCAAAGTGTCGATTGATTTGGCGCGCAAGGGAGATTCGGGCCGGGTTGTTGTCGGATTCAGAAACCTTGAACATCTCGACGAGCTCTGTACCGTGCTGCGGAAAGCGGGAACCGGCGTCGAACGCGCCAGCGGCTGACTCTCAGCCAGTTCAAGCCCGGCGCAGCGCGGAAGCAGAGTCAACAGGGCGCGAGACCCGACAGGAATCTCGCGGCAACAGACTGTCGCGGCCGATGAATTGCGGTATGTGTTTGTAAAATGGGAAAAAATACTCAGCTTGCCGCCACGCGATCCTGGTAGCTGATGCCAAGCTTGCCGGCGCTGTATCGCCATTGTTCTTCCGGCTGACGCAATGCGAGCTCCTCGGAAATCTCGACCTCATCGAAACCGCTCCGGCGGGCCATCGCGAATTGATCGGCAATGATATGCCCCTGTGCCCGCAACCGGCCGGCAAAACCCAGCTGCCGCAGCCGCATCGCCAGGCTGAAGCCGCGCCCGTCAGTAAACTCGTCAAACGCAATGCGAATGGCCGCGATCAGCGACAATTGGGGTATCAGCTCGCGGGCATCGACATCGCAGCCGAGATGCAGGCACTTCCCGCCGCCGGTCGTTCCATCCAGTTCGGACACGGTCACAAAGGTCTCCGCAGCCAGATCGTCCGGGTGGAATCCGTCATCGCGAACGATGCGTGTCAATGGAACATCTCTCTCAGGCCGCCCTGTTGAGCCGCTCCGGATAGAGCGCATCCTGAAACGGCGCCGGTCCCAGCCGACGAAAACAGGAGGCGAAGCTGTCGTCGGAATTCTGGCGCAGATTGAGATAGGCGTGGATCAGCCGTTCCAGCGCCGGGATGAGTTCATCGGCTGCGAATCCTGGCCCTGCGCGTTCGCCGATCCGGGCGTTTTCCGTTGCGTCGCCGCCAAGAGTGATCTGATAGTTTTCTTTGCCGGCGCGGTCGAGGCCCAGAATTCCGATGTCTCCGACATGATGATGCCCGCAGGCGTTGATGCATCCTGAAATCTTGATTTTCATCCGTCCGATATTTTCAACTTGCCGCAACTCCTTGAATCGCAACGCAATATCTTGGGCAATTGGGATCGACCGCGCTGTCGCCAAAACACAGTAGTCCATTCCCGGACAAGCAATGATGTCTGTGATCAGACCGATATTGGCAGTGTCCAGCTCCGCGGCGCGCAACCGGTCGAACACGGAAGGCAGGTTTGCCAATGCAAGATGCGGCAGCACAATGTTCTGTTCGTGACTGACCCGGATTTCGTCGTGCCCATAGAGTTCGGCAATGTCCGCAAGCGCCCGCATCTGCTCTGCGCTGGCGTCGCCTGGAGTGCCGCCGACCGGTTTCAGCGAAACGGTCGCAATGGCGTAGCCTGGAAACCGATGCGCAGAGATATTGGTGTCGACCCAGCTGCGGAACAACGGGTCATGCCCGTACCGGTCTTCGTATGCTGACACCGGACCGGGCGTGAACTCCGGCGGCGCGAACGCATCCTCAATGGTTTCCAGCAAGGCTGGATCCGTTCCTGGAAACGACTCTCGGCAAACAGAGAATTCCTCTTCGATCTGACGCCGCAGCTCTTCGAAGCCGGTCTCATGCACCAGGATCTTGATTCGCGCTTTGTATTTGTTGTCCCTCCTGCCATGCAGATTGTACACGCGCATGATCGCCTCGACATAGGGAAGCAAGTCGCCCTTGGGCAAAAAGCCGCGGACCGTTTTGCCAATCATGGGCGTTCGTCCCAAACCGCCGCCAATGCTGATTTCGTAGCCGGTCTGCCCGTGTTCGTTTCTCACGGCGCGGATGCCGATGTCGTGGGCACGGGTCACGGCGCGGTCGTTGGGCGAGCCGGTGACGGCGATTTTGAATTTACGCGGAAGATACTGAAACTCGGGGTGGTCCGTGGACCACTGACGCAGCAGTTCGGCGGTTTTTCGCGGATCCTCGATCTCGTCGGAAGCGGCTCCTGCGAAATGGTCGGCGGTGACATTGCGGATGCAGTTTCCGGAAGTTTGGATCGCGTGCATTGACACATCGGCAAGCGAATCAAGGATGTCGGGCACGTCGGTGAGGCGCGGCCAGTTGAACTGAATGTTCTGGCGGGTTGTGAAATGCCCGTACCCTTTGTCCCATTTATCAGCGATACGAGCGAGCTGCCGCATTTGCGCGCTGTTCAGGGTTCCGTAAGGGATGGCGACGCGCAGCATGTACGCATGCAGCTGAAGATACAGGCCATTCTTCAGCCGCAGCGGTTTGAACTCCTCTTCGGTCAGCGCACCGGAGATCCGGCGCTCGACCTGACCGCGAAACTCTCTGACCCGCGACCTGACAAACGACGCATCGAAGTCGGAATATTTATACATTCAGCCCTCTGCCTGTTTGCCGTGGAAGTAGTTGGACGGACCGCGGGTCCGAAAACGCTCGCGGTAGTGGGTTGGCCGAGGGCGCCCGTCAGGACCGGCATCGGCATCGGCGAGATAGGCTCCGACATGCAGATGCCGCTGCTTGTCGGCAGCTGCCAGACCGGCTTCGGCGCCGCTCTTGTCATCAAACAGATGGGCGTCGGCGAGATTGCGGGTCCAGTCGCCGTCCGCGTCCAGCCAGATCGCGTCGCCTTCCAGCAAATGGTTGCTGGTGATCACCCAGGATGCGCTCCGTTTCGCCATCGCGTCACCCCGCGGCGCCGGGCTGACCTGCGCGCCGCGCGGGACCGGATTCGCCATCCATCAGAGGTTCGTGAGGAACTGCGACAGCGGACTGCAGTGCGGGGCTGGCCAGCTTGCCGGCGCGGGCCATGACCGGTTCGGGCTGCCGCTCGATTTTAAACAGCCGGCTTGCAGCGCCGGGAGTGTGCCGCATGGGCGGTAGGCTCTGACCGGATGTGCCCGGGTAGTGTTCGCAGTCAATTTGCGCAATGCTGAGCAATTCGGCGCACTGTCGCGCAAACGAAGAGCATTTGGGGTTTTCAGTCAGCAGCACGGCAACTGTGAGTTTCATGGATGCTCTGGCGAACAGCGTGTCAATGACGCCATGCCGGTCTTTGCCAATTGGCACGAATTCCGCTTCGCGCCGCGCCAGTTCAAGAACCGCTGGCGCCGTCGTTCGGTCGTGAATGACGACATCTGCGGCATCCAAAAGCCGCCTGGTCTTCAGCGTCAGGTCGCCAGGGTCGCCGGAGCCGGCATCGGCAAACACCACGCGCCCCGGCGGCGGAGCTGCCCGCACAGATTCTGCGAGCAGTGACTCCAGCCTGGCAGCGACTGCCGCGACTCCGCCTTTGGCGAACGCCGCGGGTCCATCCCGGTCGAAAAACCGTGCCCAGAAACGCCGCCGCGCACCGCCGGCCGGAAGCGCGGCGGCGCGGTCCCGGAATGCTTCGGCGGCGCGCGCCAATTTGCCCGTTTCGGCCGGCAGCCGTTCTTCGAGGCCGGTCTTGATTTGCCGCGCCAGCACCGGCGCCGCGCCCTCCGTCCCAATCGCGACCGTCACCGGATCCCGGTCGACGATGGCCGGCGTGATGAAATCGCTGTCGTTCAGATTGTCGACGATGCAGATCAGAGTGCCTTCACGTGCGCCGAGCGCGCCGGCGCGCCGGTCTTCCCGACTGCAGTCATTGGCGCAGTAGAGCAGGCGCGCGCCGGCCGCATCGCCGCTGCGAATGGGCCGTTCCGTCAATTCCACAAGACCGCGCCGCGCCCATTCCCTGACCGGTTCCGCCGGATCGGCTCCGAAAACCCGAATTGCCGCAGCGGTCTTCAACAACAGCCGCAGCTTCGCCGCGGCGGTTTCGCCGGCGCCGGAAACCGCCACTGTCCGATCTTTCAGATCGAGGAAAATAGGGTAGTGCCGCATGACGGTCCCGGTGCATCAGGCTCAAAGACTTAGCATACAATTAGGAAATTGTTCCTGTATTTTGAAGGCAGCAGCCCCAGTTAAGGAAATCAGTCTCGTTTCTTTGAGATATCGAACGCGGCTTCATTTTGAAGTCGCCAACATGCGAACCGCTTCCCAGCGGCGGCGGCTTTCAGGAACGGCAGGGCGCGGTCAGCTCGCCGCCGGCGTCCAGTTGGAGGGATAGAATCGCCCGGCCTCGGACAGTGTGAACACTTCGCAGCCGTCGAAGGTGACACCGACCGAGTGCTCGAATTGAGCCGACAAGGACTTGTCGCGGGTCACCGCGGTCCAGTTGTCCGAAAGGATTTTGGTTTCCGGGCGGCCCAGATTGATCATCGGCTCGATGGTGAAGAACATTCCCTCTTCCAGCTCCGGACCGGTGCCGCGGGTGCCAAAATGCAACACGTTTGGCGGCAGGTGGAATTCGCGGCCAAGGCCGTGACCGCAGAATTCGCGCACAACAGACATCCGGTGCGACTCAGCGTGTTCCTGTATCGCCGCCCCGATGTCGCCGAACGCGGCGCCGGGCCGAACTTCATTCAGCGCCAGCATCAGCGAGTCGTGTGTCACTTTCATCAGACGTTCGGCGCGGCGCGATGGTTTTCCGGCGGTGTACATGCGCGAACTGTCGCCAAACCAGCTATCGACAATCACCGTGACGTCAATATTGAGGATGTCGCCGCGCCTGAGCTGTTTCTTGCCGGGGATCCCGTGGCAGACCACGTGGTTCACCGAGATGCAGGTGGCATGGTTGTAGCCGCGGTAGCCGATGGTCGCCGAACTTGCGCCGTGCGCCCTGATTCTTTCCACCGTCAGGTCGTCAAGTTCGCCCGTGGTCACGCCGGGCTGCACCGCTTCCGAAAGATCGTCCAGTATCGCCGCGGCAACGGCTCCGGCGGCCCGCATGTGAGCGAAATCCGCCGCCGAATGCAGCCTGATATTGTGGGAAATTCGTCTTGCCAATGTGCTGCCCGGCGGGTGTGGGTTCCGCAATGCGGTGTTGCCGCCGCTGCCTACACTTCACGGGCCGGAATATCCAGAAACGCCTTGCGGACAGCGCATCTCGTTGAGGCGCCGTTCGCGATTGCATGCCGGACCGGCCGGATATAGCAGATGCGGAGCCACCCGCGCGTTCCGTTGCTTCTGCCGGACATGAAAACAAAGAAGAGGGTATCGTGGCAAGAACCGCAGACGCTGTGATTGTTGGGGCCGGTGTGATCGGAGCCGCGGTCGCGCTTGAACTGGCCCGCAAGGGGTGGCGGACAATTTCTGTCGATGCAAATCCGGCCGCGGGCTACGGGCCCACAAGCGGATCCTGCGCGATTATCCGGGTGCATTATTCGACGCTGGATGGAACGGCTCTTGCTTGGGAAGGCTACCACTATTGGAAGGATTGGGGCGGCTATCTCGGCGGCGTGGATCCCCGCGGCAACGCGGAGTTCCGGGAAGTCGGCTGTATGGTGATGCGCACCAATGGCAATGAGTTCCTGAACAAGCACATCGATATCAGCGGCAGGCTGAACATTCCTTTCGAACTCTGGAACGAAAGCGAGATCGTTGAACGGCTGCCAATCTACGATCTCCAGAGCTTTGCCCCGGCGCGGCGGCTGGACGATGAGAAATTCGGCGAGCCCAACGGTGAGCGTGTCTCCGGAGCAGTGTACTGGCCAACGGCCGGATATGTCACCGATCCAATGCTGTCAGCCCAGAACCTTCAGTGGGCCGCGGTACAGAACGGCGCAGAGTTTCTGTTTGGCCGCAAGGCGGTGGAAGTGATGCGGACGGATGCGAGAGCGGCGGGTATCCGGCTCGACAATGGAGAGGAAATCAATGCCCCGGTCGTGGTCAATGTCGCTGGCCCGCACTCGGCCCATGTCAACCGGATGGCGGGTGTGCTCGGTGACATGACGATAACCACCAAGGCGCTGAAGCAGGAGGTTGCGCACGTGCCGGCGCCGGAAGGGTTTGATTTTTATAACGATGGGCTTGTTGTCTCGGACAGTGACATCGGCTGCTACATCCGCCCGGAGAAAGGGAACCACATTCTCATTGGCTCTGAGGATCCGGAATGCGACCCTCGGGAGTTTGTCGATCCGGACACCTACGACCGAAGCTTCTCAGATCAATGGACGGTGCAGGCCTACCGTTATGCGCAGCGCGTTCCCTCACTCGGGATTCCGTCGAGAATGCAGGGCGTTGTCGATCTGTACGATGTCACAGAGGACTGGATCCCAATCTATGACTGTTCGTCGCTGCCTGGATTTTATATGGCCATCGGTTCGAGCGGCAATCAGTATAAAAACGCCCCTCCCGCCGGCATGATGATGGCTTCCCTCATCGAATACTGTGAATCGGGCGGCGACCACGATGCCGACCCGCACAGGTTCACTCTGCCGGCGACCGGGATTGACATCGATGTCGGTTTCTACTCCCGTCGGCGCAGCATCAATCCGGAAAGCAGTTTTTCGGTCTTGGGCTGACATCGCAAACCCAAAGAAACACGGTTTCTCGGCACCGGAATCAAGCTGTCCCGCCGCCCGTCCCACTCTCATTTTTTTACACTGACTAAAATTTGTGTTGACAGCGGCAGAGCGGCTGGTATCGTTTAAGCCCGCACCGGAGAGGGAGAGATGGCAAGAGGCGCCCTCGCAGTCAAGCTGTCAGATAACCGGCTCGACCAGCTCGGTGACAATCTTCGCAGCAAGCGCCGGGAGCAGGGTTTGACTCTTCAGGACGTCGCGGACGGCGCCGGTCTCTCGGTTGGGTTTATCTCGCAGCTTGAACGCAACCTCACGTCACCCTCCTTGACGTCACTGGCGGCGATTGCCCGGACGCTCGATGCCGACCTGACGGACATTTTGGCCATGCCAGACGGCGACTCGCCGGCAACCCGCGCCGGCGAACGGCGCAATTTCGCGCTCGACGGAACCCGCAGCAGCTTTGAGCGGATATCGGCCAATTTTCCCGGCCGTACCCTCCGCGCCGTTGTCGAGCACAAACAGCCGGGCGTTTGCGGAGTTGCCAGCCGCCATGAAGGCGAGGAACTCCACTACGTTCTGCAGGGATCGATCACCATCAAACTGGATGGCGAGCCGCATGTGCTCGGCGCCGGCGACTCAATCCATTTCAAGTCCAATCAGCTGCATTCAAGCTGGAACCACACATCGGAGGTCGCTACGGTTCTTGTGATCGTCACCATGGATATTTTCGGCGATGACGTCGGTTCCAGCGAAACTGAACGTCCGCGCCGACCCCTGGCCGGCGCAGATTCCCCAAGGACACAACCAACAAAAGGAGCAAAGCAATGAATGTGTTTGCAAACTCTTTGATCGCAGCTGCGGCGTTGGCCGCGGCAAGTGCGGCGGTCAACGCCGGAGGCGTGCTGCGGCTGGATGAAGTCGCGGTCGGCGAGCTCGACCCGGGAAAAGCCTCAGACTATGCCGACTCAATTCTCATGTTCAATGTCTATGACACGCTGGTCCTGCCGCGTCAGGGCGGCCCCGGCCATGTTCCTCACCTTGCCGAAAGCTGGGAAGGATCAGGCAACGAGTATGTGTTCAATCTCAGATCAGATGTGACCTTCCAGAGCGGCAACCCGATGACCGCCGACGATGTCGTTTTTTCGCTTGACCGGATGAAGGCGCTCGGCCTGGGGCTGTCGTTCCTGTTCGGCAATGTGCAGTCCGCCGAGGCGGTTGACGCCCACACAGTCCGTTTCACATTGGCGGAACCTTACGCGCCATTTGTGTCGTCGCTCGTGCGCCTGCCGATTGTCGACAAGGAGCTGGTCATGGAAAACCTCGGCGAAGGCGACGGTGATATGGGCGACTGGGGCCAGGCGTTTCTATCGGAAAACGGAGGCGGCACCGGCGCCTACATGGTGACATCCCACAATCCGCAAGACGAAACGGCGATGGCCAAAAATCCGAATTACTTCCTTGGCATCAATGAAAAAGCGCCGGACACGGTGCGGCTGCGTTATGGCCTGGAAGCGGCGACAGTTCGCACCCTGATCGCTCAGGGCGAACATGACATCTCGTCGCAGTGGCTGCCGCCGGAAGTGAAGCGGGCGCTTGCCGATGACGGCAATCAACTGCTGACGGAGGGCGGAACCGGTTCGTTCTATTTCAAACTGAACACCGCCAAACCGCCGCTGGATGACGTCAATTGCCGTTTGGCGCTCTCCAACGCTTTTGATTACGGCTCGGTGCTGAAGCTCATCGCCATCACCGACGAGATTTCCGAAGGATCGCCCTCAACCGGCGCCATCACCGCCGGCATGTTCGGTGCGCGTCCGGCCGGCACAACAATCTCGCGCGATGCCGATGCGGCGCGGAACCATCTGGCAATGTGCAAATACGATCCGGCTGAGTTTTCGGTGGAAATCTCTTGGATCGCGGAAGTTCCTCTGGAAGAGCGTCTGGCCCTGCTGCTGCAGGCCAATCTCTCTGAGGTCGGAATCAATTCGACCATCAAGAAGGTTCCGTGGGCGGCATTCGCGGCGATGGTGGACAGCCCGGAAAACACGCCGAACGTCTCGCAGATCTTTGTGACTGCTGTCACCGGAGATCCGGACACGCTGCTCTACGGCATGTATCATTCGACAAAAGCCGGAACGTGGCAGTCGCCCGAACATCTCAACGATGCCGAGGTTGACGCGCTCCTCGATGAGGGCCGGACTGGAGCGACCGACGCCGACCGCGAAGCGTCCTACTCGGCGCTGAACGACCGACTGCTGGCGATTGTGCCGTCGATCTACGCATTCGACAGTCAGGCTGTGTTCGTGGCCCGCCCCAACATCGTTGTTCCGGCGCTGTCCGACCCGAATATGGCGTTCGGCCTTGACACCATGGGCTTTTCGTTCCGATTGATGGAAGTCGAATAGCGCTGACAATGATCGGCGCGCCTTCGGGCGCGCCGTCTGCCAGGGAGAGCCGCACCGTTGCAATCGGTTCTGAGGATGCTTGCGGCGAGGCTGGGAATCTCACTTCTCGTCCTCGCCGGTGTTTCAGTTCTGATATTTGCGATTGCGCGGATTATCCCTGGAGACCCCGCCCGCATCGCTCTCGGTCCAAACGCGACTGTCGAACAGGTCGAAAAACTCCGCGGCGATTTGCGGCTCGACGAGCCGGTTTGGCGGCAATACGTCCTGTTCGTGCGCGATCTTTCACAGGGCGAGCTCGGCCAGTCCCTTTACACCAACCGGCCCGTCACCAAGGACATCGCGCAGTTTCTGCCGGCGACGCTTGAGCTGATCTTTGTCGCCGGAGCGATGATGATTTGCCTTGGACTGCCATTGGGTATGATTGCGGCAAAATACCGGGGCGGGACCATTGACAACATTGTGCGGCTGATTTCGCTGCTCGGGGTGTCGGCGCCGAGTTTTGTCTGGGCGGTGATCCTGATGCTCCTGTTCGCGTTCTACCTGCCGATCTTTCCGATCGCCGGACGCATTGCCACCGACTTCGACGTGCCCTTCGTGACCGGGTTTCTGTTGGCGGACACATTGTTGGACGGTCAGCCGGCGGCGTTTGTCAACGCTCTGCAGCACATCGCGCTTCCGGCATTTGCGCTTGCCTTGTCCGGCATCGGGCAGGCGGCCCGGCTGACCCGGTCGAACATGGTGGAAACCTACGACCGGCCATACATTGAAATGGCCCAGTCCTATGGATTCCCGGAATGGCGTATCGCCCGGCGGTATGCGTTCAAACCGTCGCTGATTCCATCGCTGACCATCATCGGGCTGGATTTTGCCGCGATGCTGGGAAACGCTTTTCTGGTGGAGGCGATTTTCGCCTGGCCCGGCCTGTCGCGTTACGGTGTCGCTGTGATCCTGCGCAAGGATTTGAACGCCATCATCGGCACGGTGCTGATCATCTCGGCGGCATTCCTGATCGCCAATCTCATCGTCGATCTGCTGATCGCGCTCATCAACCCCCGTATCCGACATGCGCGCAGCGTTTCATGAGGCGGGCCGTCAAGATCATTCTGGCACGCCCGCTGTCCATCGCTGGCGTGGCGCTCATCGGCATTGTGGTTCTGTCGGCTGTGTTCGCGGACTTTATCGCGCCGTTCCCGGAACACCGGGGAACGGTTGTGGATTTCACCAACTTCAACCAGCCGCCGGACTGGCCAAACATCATGGGCACGGATCTGGTCGGCCGCGACCTGTTCAGCCGCATTCTCTACGCCTACCGCCTGTCGCTCATTCTCGGTGTCGTCGTGCTCGCGCTGGCCACGCCGGTGGGGGTCGCTGTCGGTCTGGCCGCGGGCTATCTGGGCGGCTGGCTGCGCTTCGTGCTGATGCGGACAACCGATGTGTTTCTTTCGATTCCGCCGCTGGTGCTGGCGATGTCGATCATGGGCGTGCTTGAACCCTCGCTGATGAATGGAATGATCGCAGTGACCGCAATGTGGTGGCCTTGGTACTCGCGGCTTGTCTACAACATTACGCTTGCCGAACGGGAAGAGGGCTATGTGCTGGCGGCTGAAGTGATCGGGGCATCGCGGGCCCACATCATGTTCCGGGAAATCCTCCCCAACTGTTTTCCAGCGATCATCACCAAAATGACATTGGATTTGGGGTTCGTCATTCTGATCGCGTCATCGCTTTCGTTTCTCGGACTGGGCGTGCAGCCACCCACCCCGGATCTCGGCTCAATGGTTGCAGAGGGCGCGCAGTATCTGCCCGACTCTTGGTGGCTGACCGTGTTCCCGGGGCTGGCAATTCTGGTGGCGGTGTTCGGATTCAACCTTCTTGGCGACGCCATGCGCGACATCCTGGGCACTGGCCAATGACAGTGCCTGTGCTCGATATCCGGGATCTAGGACTCGTTTTTCATGGCTACACAGAACACACCGTAGCCCTGAAGGGCATCTCGCTGTCGATCAACGCGGAGGAACGGGTTGCCTTGGTGGGCGAGTCCGGCTCAGGCAAGTCGGTGACCGCGCGTGCGGTGCTCGGCCTTTTGCAGGAGCGGCGCGGGGTCGAGCTTTCGGGCAGCATTGAATTCGAAGGACAGAACCTTTCCCAGCTCAACGCGTCGCAGCGAAGGCGGCTCCGCGGCACCCGCATGTCGATGATTTTCCAGGATCCGGTCTCGTCTCTCAACCCGGTGTACAGAATTGAGACGCAGTTCCACGAGGTTCTGCGGCGCAAAGACGCAACGATCCATCTGCGGGCGGTGCGCGAACGCGCCAACGCCATGCTGCGCGAGGTTTCGATTGCCGAGCCGGAGCGCGTGCTGCGGTCGTTTCCGTTTCAGCTGTCCGGCGGCATGAACCAGCGGGTGATGATTGCCATGGCGCTGATCAACGCGCCGTCGCTGTTGATCGCGGACGAACCCGGCACGGCGCTTGATGTGACGGTGCAGGACCAGACCCTGCAGCTGATGCGGCGGCTTGTCGATGAGCACAAGGCGGCGGTGCTTTTCATTTCGCACAATCTCGGCATTGTGCGGGAGTTTTCCGACCGTCTCTATGTGATCTACCGCGGCAAGATCGTGGAACAAGGCGAAACCGCATCTGTGTTCGCCGACCCGCGCCATCCCTACACCAGGGCGCTGTTGGCCGCGGTGCCCCGTATCACCAAAAGCGGCATACCGGTCGTGGATGACGATCCGGAGATTTTTGGCGCGCCCATAGAAATCCATCCGGCGACGGCATGAGCGGCGCGCTGCTGAGCATCCGCGGGCTGGCCAAGACATTTATTGTCGGCCAGAACCGGGTTCGCGCGGTACGGGACTTTTCAGTGGATGTCGCGCCCGGCGAGTGCCTGGCGGTGGTCGGCGAATCCGGTTCAGGCAAGAGCACTGTGGCCAACATGCTGCTCGGTGTGCTGCAGCCGGACAAAGGTGAAATCCGGTTTGACGGCGCGGAATTGCCCACCAGGCGGACGCTGGCGCACAGACGGCAGCTGCAGCTGGTGCAGCAAAACCCCTATTCGGCGCTGAACCGCAGCCGGACGGTCGGCGCCTCGCTGCGGCTGGCGCTGGATGTGCACAGGATCGGGCAGCCTTCCGAACGACCGGACCGGGTTGCCGAGCTGTTGGCTGAAGTCGGTCTCGGGCCGGAAATCGCGGCGCGCTATCCGGGCGCTCTGTCGGGCGGGCAGTGCCAGCGTGTCGCGATCGCCCGCGCCCGCGCCTGCCACTCGCGACTCATCGTGCTCGATGAACCGACATCGTCGCTGGATGTGATTGTGCAGGCGCGCACGCTGCAGCTCTTGAACAGGCTGCGCGTCAAACGCGGCCTCACATATATTTTCATCACCCATGATCTTGCGGTGGTCCGAAATGTCGCAGACCGGGTTGCGGTCATGAAGGAAGGGGAGGTGGTCGAGCTTGGCACTGCCGACTCAGTGTTCACAAACCCCTCCCATGAATACACCACGCGGCTGATTGCGGCCTCACCGGTGATCGCCCCGGACGAGCTTGCGATGCGCGAAAAGCTGCGCGGCATGGCGGCCTGAAGAATGGAATCCTATGTGCAGTTCATGGAGGCGCTCGCGAACGCGTCGGGACAGCCGCAGCGGAGCTTCTCCGCGCTCGAGCTGCTGGCGGAACAAACCGTGGGCTGCAGGCTGTTCACGCTGATGAGCTTCGATCCTGAGGTCGGAGAAGGCTGCCGGTTCCACTCCAACATGCCTGACAAATATCCGGTCACCGGCCGCAAGCCCGTTCCAGAGGGACCATGGGCGGAAACGGTTGTGCGGAACCGGGAGATTTTTGTCGCCAACAGCATCGTAGCCATCGCCGCGGTTTTTCCCGACCACGAACTCATCGCGTCGCTTGGCTGCGGCGCTGTGATCAATATTCCCGTGATCGCCGCCGGCAGGCTGCTTGGCTGCGTCAACTGCCTCGACAGCGCCGGGTCATACGGTCCGGAGCGCGTTTTGGCCGCCCGCAGACTCATGCTGCCGGGCGCCGCATGTTTTCTACTCGCAGGAACTCTGTCCAAGCCCGGAGATCAACAATGAAACAAACTGTAACCCGTGTCGCCACAGATGTCGGCGGAACCTTCACTGACCTCGTCAGTTTCCAGTTCGATGCCGACACCGGGCAGTCGACGGTCAGAACCGCAAAGGCGGGAACAACCCCGCCGGACTATGAGCAGGCTGTTCTCGAAGTGCTGCAAAAGGGCGATGTCGATCTTGCGGCGATTGATTTTCTGGCACACGGAACGACTGTTGTGATCAATGCGCTGACCGAGCGCAAAGGGGTCAGGGTCGGACTGATTGCGACCGAGGGTTTTCGCGACACGCTGGAAATCGCGCGCGGCAACCGGCCGGATTTTTTCAATCTCCACTATGTCAAGCCGCCGCCATTTGTGCCGCGGTATCTGCGGCAGGAACTGCCGGGCCGGATGAGCTACCGGGGCGAGGAAATGCGCCCGCTGGATGTCACCCCGCTTCCGGGCATCCTTGCGGGTTTCCGGGAAGCCGGCGTCGAAGCGATCGCGATCTGTTTTCTTCATTCCTATGCCAATTCCTCGCATGAAGAGGCGGCTGAAGCCGAAGTGCGGCGCCTGTGGCCGGAAGCGCCGGTCGTCGCCTCGCACAGCATTGCGCGTGAGTGGCGCGAGTATGAGCGCACCAACACAACAGTTCTGTCGGCCTATGTGCAGCCCACCGCCGAACGCTATCTGGGCCGGCTCAGGGACGGGCTCGCGGAACGGGGGTTTTCCGGCAGCCCCTATGTCATGCAGTCGAACTGCGGTGTGGACTCGCTCGAATCGGCTGCCCGGACGCCCATCACGATGATTGAATCGGGTCCTTCATCCGGTGTCTGGGCGGCGGCGGAACTGGGACGGCTCATCGGCGATCCCAACGTTATTTCCCTGGATATCGGCGGAACGACGGCAAAATGCGCCCTGATCGAAAACGGCAACGTCAAGATTGTCACCGACTACTGGATCGAACGCGACCGCAAGTCCGCCGGCTACCCGGTTATGGTGCCGGTCGTCGACCTGGTGGAGATCGGCAATGGCGGCGGGTCGATTGCCTGGGTCGACGAATTCGGCAAGCTTCATGTCGGCCCGCAGTCTGCGGGGGCGGTTCCGGGTCCCGCGTCCTACGGCAAAGGCGGCGATGCCGCGACCACGACGGATGCCAACCTTTGGCTCGGCCGGATCAACAAAGACTATTTCTGCGGCGGTGAAGTCGATGCCGACATGCAAGCGGCGGGCAATGCGATTGCCGCGGTCGGAGACAGGCTCGGCGTCAGCCCGGAGGACGCTGCGCGGGGCATCGTCCGGATCGCCAACAACAACATGGTCAACGCGCTCAAACTGGTGTCGCTCAACCGCGGCTTTGATCCGCGTGACTTCACTTTGGTCGCGTTCGGCGGCGGCGGCGGAATGCACGCTGTCGCCCTGGCGCAGGAGCTGGGCATCGCCAGGGTGGTCATTCCGGCGGATGCCTCAGTGTTTTCGGCGTGGGGAATGATCATGTCGGATCTGCGCCGCGACTATATCGCTACCCATCTCACCGATCTGAGCCCGGAAAATGCGGAAGAGATCGAAAAAATTCTTGCCGAGACCGAAGCGGCGGCGATCGCGGGATTTGCCGCCGAGGGGGTGAGCAGTGACATCCTCGCATTTAAGCGGTTCGGCAAATTCCGCTATCAGAACCAGGAGCACACGACCGAGATTGAACTTGGTCAGGAATGCGTGACCGCCGAACGGGTCGACGCGATCCGCGAGCTGTTCCAGTCTTCCTACGAGCGGGAATACACGTACCGCCTGCCGGCGCCGGTCGAAATGGTGGGAATCCACATCACCGCCACCGCTGAGGTCGGGCGCATGGAATTGAAGGAACGGCAATTCGGAAACTCCGGCGCGGCGGCAACGGTCAAGGGCAGGCGCCCGGTCGATTATGCCCTTGAAGGCATCCACGATACGCTCATCTACGATGGAACGCTGCTGGAACCGGGCATGCGTTTCACCGGACCTGCAGTGATTGAACATCCCGGCTCCACAGCGGTCGCGCATCCGGGGAATGACGTCTCGATCGATGGCTTTGGAAACATCGTCATCGGCCTCGAAATGTAAGGAACACGCGAATGGCACCGCAGCAGAACGACCCCATCACACTCGAGATCATACAGAATTCGCTGCAGGCGGCCGCCGACGAGATGTTCGCGGCCATGCGCAAGACGGCGATGAGCTCGATCATTTACGAAGTGCTCGACATGGGCACGGGCATCATGGATCCAAACGGCGACATTGCTTCGTCCGGCGCCGGCATCCCGGCCTTCATCGGTGTGCTCGACAAGTCGGTCAAGGTGATCATCGGGAAGTTTTCGGGTCCGGGCGGTGTCGAGCCCGGCGACGTGTTCGCCACCAATGACCCGTATTATGGCGGCGTTACCCATCTGAACGACATTGTCATCATGATGCCGGTGTTCGCCGACGGCCAGCTGATCGCGTGGACGGCCAACATAGCGCATCACTCCGATGTCGGCGGCATGGCCCCGGGATCTCTCTCCGGCGAAGCGACATCGATATTCCAGGAGGGGCTTCGCCTGCCGGCGATCAAGATCGTTTCCAGAGGCGAGCCGATCGCGCCGGTTATGGAGGTGATCCGCGTGAATTCGCGCATGCCAGACGTTCTGGAAGGTGACCTTTGGGCGGCCATCGCATCAGTGCGCGTCGGCGCTCGCCGGTTGGAGGCGCTGGCGGAAAAATACGGCGCGGCGACATTCGCCGCGGCCATCGAGTCGTTCATGGACTTTGGCGAACAGGCGTCGCTCGCGGCGCTGACAAAGCTGCCGAGGGGCTGTTTTGAACTGACAGAGGAACAGGACAACGGCCAGTTCTACAACGTCAAAATCGAGATCTCGGCGGACAAATTCACCGTTGATCTGCGAGACAACCCGGATCAGCTCGAAGGACCGCTCAACACCAGCCGTGACGGCGTTATGGTTGCGGCGCAGATGATCTTCAAGTCGCTGACAGACCCGTATACGCCGGCCAATGGCGGGTCATTTCGCCCGATTGAGCTTCTGACATGCGAGGGATCGGTGTTCCATGCCAGCGAGCCGGCGGCGCTCGGATTTTATTACGAGATCGAGCTGCGCGTGTACGATGTGATGTGGCGCTGTCTTGCGAAACATATGCCGGATCGCCTGGCGGCCGGGCATTTCGCCTCCGTGTGCGGCACATTCATCGGCGGAATCCACCCTGACACCGGCCGCCAGTACACGGTGATTGAACCCCAGCTTGGCGGCTGGGGCGCCCGCCCGTCCAGTGACGGCAACACCGCAATGTTCTGTGGATTCCATGGCGAAACCTACAATTGCCCGGCGGAGGTCAACGAGGCCCGCAACGGTCTGATCGTTGACCAGATGGCGCTGAACACATCGTCCGGCGGCGAAGGCAAGCACATGGGCGGGCGCGGCATCGTGCTGGATTATCGGGTGCGGAGCGACCAGGGATTTCTGACCGCTGGCTACACACGCTCCAAATTTCCCGCATGGGGACTCGCGGGAGGCCGCGACGGTTCACCGAATTACATCGAATTCATACCGGTTGAAGGCGAACGCCGGAGTTTTGCCGGTGTCTCCGGCCTCGCGACGCGGGAAGGCGATGTGATCCGGGTGTTCACCGGCAGCGGGGGCGGCTTCGGAGACCCCCGCGAGCGCGACCGGGAGGACGTGTGGGAAAATGTGCGCGATGGGCTGATCTCGGCGGAAACAGCGCGCGATGTGTTTGGCGCCGGCGGCTGAATGCCGGCTTATAAACTATGGAGGAGTTGGAGATGAGAACCGATGGGACACTGAAGGTCATGTATCTCAATCCGCTTGGATTGCCTGACTACGACGAGGTGTTTGCCGACATGGCGCGCGACTGCAAATTGCCGCAGACCGAAGTGCACGTCACGTCACTGAAGCCGGAACAATGCGGCGGATTCACCCATATTGAATACCGTTCCTATGAGACCGTCGTATCGACAGGCATTATCCGGGCGGCGCGCGCTGCCGACGCAGAGGGTTTCGACGCCCTTGCGATCGGCTGCTTTTACGATACCGCCCTGCACGATGCCCGAGAGGTGTCGGGCGAAATGATCGTCACTGCGCCCTGCTTTGCGTCGCTCGAAATCGCCGCCAGCCTGGCCAATCGTTTCGGCATCATTGTTGGACGCCGGAAATGGGTGCATCAGATGAACGCCACCGTCCGCGACAACGGAATGGCGGAGCGGCTGAGTGCGTTCTATCATGTCGAACTTGGTGTGAATGACTTTCAGGCCGATCACGCGCGCACCGAAAGACTGCTGACAGAAGCTGGACGGCGAGCCGTCGAAGAAGACTATGCGGAAGCCCTGATACTTGGCTGCACGTTGGAAATCGGGTTCAACCAGAAACTGACCGAGACGCTTGGCGTTCCGGTCATCGATCCCTCGGTCGCGGCCTTCAAGCGCGCCGAATACGCGGCCGTCCTGAAACGCAATTGCGGCCTTGTTCCGAGCCGCAGATGGTCATGCGAACCGCCGCCCGAGGAAGAAATCGCCCGCTTTGGGATCATCGGCGACTCCGATGTTTTTGGAAACAGAGTCATTGTCCCGGCTGACTGACAGCGGCCGCGGCGCGGCCGCCGAGAACGATCCGATAAGTCTTGCCGTGATCCAGGCCGGTCTGTCGGCAGCGGCGGACGAGATGTTCACCATGCTGCGCAAGACGGCGATGAGTCCGATCATCTACGAAGTGCTGGATGTCGGCACCGGTGTGACCGACGCGGACGGCAATCTGGCCGGATCCGGAGCGGGAATTCCAACTTTTGTCGGTGTTTTGGACAAGGCGGTGCAGCGGATTCTGGCGCTGCACCGCGGCAGCGGCATTGCTGAAGGAGACATGTTCGTCACCAATGACCCGAATTATGGCGGAGTGACCCATCTCAGCGATGTTGTGATCGCCATGCCGGTGTTCTGCGGAGGCGAACGGATCGCCTGGACAGCGTCGATCGCGCATTGGAGCGACATCGGCGGCATGACCCCCGGCTCAATGTCAACCAAGGCCAGCGAACTGTTCCAGGAAGGGCTTCGGCTGCCGGCGGTCCGCCTGTTTGACAAGGGCCGGCGGATCGATCCGCTGATTGATATCATCTGCGCCAATTCCCGGTTGCCGGAGTATTCCCGCGGCGATCTTTGGGCGCAGATTGCCGCCTGCCGCCGGGCGTCCGAAAGGGTTGCACGGCTTGCCGACACCTACGGTCTCGATACGTTCAGGACGGCGATTGAAGAATTGTTCATCGAAGGCGAGGCCCGGGCGCGCAATGGGCTCAAAAACCTTGAGAGGGGCAGTTGGGAGATCGCGGTCAAGCAGGACAGCGGCGATATTTGGAAGGCGTGCATCTCGGTTGGCCGGGACGCATTCACAGTCGATCTCAGGGACAACCCGGAGCAAAAGAACAGCCCGTACAACACCAGCCGTGATGGGTCGGTCATTTCGGCGCAGATGATCTTCAAGGCTCTGACCGATCCCGGGCGGTTTGCCAATGCGGGCTCGTTTCGCCCGCTGCGGGTATTGACCAAACCCGGCACGGTCTTCCACGCCGAAGGGGAGGCCCCGCACGGCTACTATTTTGAGACCCGGATCCGCCTTTACGACATGTTGTGGCGCTGCCTCGCGGCGGCGTTCCCCGAACGGTTGCCGGCGGGTCATTTCGGCTCGATCTGCGGCACAGTCATCGCTGGCCGGCACCCCGACAACGGGCGCCGGTTCACAATGGTCGAACCGCAGATGGGCGGCTGGGGCGCGACCTCGAACCGCGACGGGCTCGACGCCATGTATTCCGCAAGCCACGGCGAGACGTTCAACTGTCCTGTGGAAATCTGCGAGGCGCGCTATGGTATTGATGTGGGATGGAAACGTCTCTCCAGCCGCCCCCGGGGAATTGGGCGGTATGCGGGCGGCCTGGGCCTGTCCACATGCTACCGTCCGCGGCAAACCGCAATCCTGGCGGCTGGCTACAGCTGCCACCGGCATCCGGTCTGGGGACTGAACGGCGGCGGCGAAGGCGGAACAAACAGTCTGACTGTCGTCCGAAGCTCAGGGAAGTCGGAGCGCCACGCATTTGTCAGCGACCTCACGGTCGAGCCGGGCGACAGAATCTTGATTGAGACCGCCAACGGCGGCGGCTGGGGGTGCGCCGAAATGCATGACGGTCAGTAGAAACGGCAGAAAACGGCTGCGGTCAGGCACAGATTTTCCGTCAAGACCAGGTTTTCCAACGCCGATTTCCGGGATGAAATGGCGCCGCCGATCCAAAGGGCAGTAAGGGGGCAGGCGGGGCTGGCGCGGTCTCGTCCACCGCCGTCAGTGACTTCATTCGCCCAAATTCTCTGCGAAGGTCCGCACTGCCGCTGAGGCAATTTTTCAGCAGATCCACGGTGTGCAATTTCCTTGCCAGTTCAGGAGATCGATCATGCCGCGGGCTCCGATGCAACCACGGTTTCCGACTCTATTTTTTCACTCTGGACACCTCGACCGCTATGGCAAACAGCCTTTCACATTGTTCCTTTATCCATTGTGCAGCTTCGGTCCATTCGTCCCTATTATTACGATCCCAGGTCCTTTGGACTGAAATGCTTCTGCGGTTTTTGCTGCAATTCTCGATATCGTCGGTCAGTCTTTGATCAGCCATGTGTTTGCGGATCGCATATGAGCAGAGCTTCATTCGCTCGGCATCTTCCGGGCTGCCGGATTGCCAAGGTCTGATGAAAAGCCAAATGAGCTCCTCGTTTCCCACATAGACCGAAACCGCATCATTCAGTTCATTCAACTTGGATGCCCACTGGTTCGGACCGGCCCAGGTATCCTTCTGCCCGGGCAATCCACCGGTCTCCTCTTCCAAAAGTCGCCAAAACGTCCGGTTTAAGTTGTCCGTTTCAAGCTCGACTTCGACATTCACGCCACATCGCTCGCCCATCTTTCGACAGCGTTGCGCACTGGCCGCATAGTCTTTTTCGTACGGGTGCAAGACATAGTTTTCGTGTCTAGGAACCTCGCGTACCATCAATGCCCCGGCAGGCTTTCCTGGCGGAAATCGTTCGGCTTTGTGAAGATCTTTTGAAACAGCCTCGCCAGCGAGCTTTTCCGAATTCGATGCATCAAGGTCCAGCAATGCAGCCGCTACATTCAACACCAGCTGAGCAGCGACACTTTCGCTGTTCCAATTGCCATTCTCAATTCGCCATTTGAATGCACCCGCATCATCAGATTCGGATTTCCTTGAATCCGATAGATCGACCCAAGGCCAACGACCGAGCGCTCGGCAAATGAGATCGTCAGCGCGGCGCTCCATTGCATCCTGATCCCACATTGCTTCTTTTGCGAGACGTTTCGTCATCTTCACTGAGCTGTCGCCATACAAGATTCGTTTCTCGGCGAACGACTTTGCCCCCAACTCCGGGTTGAAACCGCTTAACGTCAAATTCGCGAGCTTGTGACAATAGGATTCGTGGATAACCTTAGCGTGTTCTCCAAGCTCTCCCGACCATTTATCGGTCAGCTTTCGCGGCATTATGTGTTCAACCGTCAAGCTCTTTCGAGCAGGCAACTCTTTGACTTGTTCTCTCTCCATCAATTCACACAATACAGCCTTTGTAACCTTAGTCGTGCCTCCGCCGTACGCGACCCTCGTGCGCATGCCGTCCTCCACTTCACGGTCGGTCGGCACTCCTATCCTTGTGTTTCGAAACCTCCTAATCCTCCCGATCCAGTGCTCGGCAACATCATCTTCGTTAGACGGAGATTCCCCAAATGCCAATTCAGCACATGCCGTGTTCACACCGGCGGTCGATCGATCGGCAAGCCACAGCCGGGTAATCCACGCTCCGATACCACCCAGAGTCTTCGCCAACGCATCGCAGATTTCGTCATGCTCGGCCTGCCTGTTCGCGTCCAACAACTTTTTTGCGCCCCAAAGCAACCTCAAAGTCAAGGGCCGATGGATATCAAATCCCATATCCTTCAAATGGCGAAGCTCTTGATGTGTTTTAATTCCAAACCGTGGCTCAACCTTCCCAGTGATCATCCCATAAAGTCTTGCAAGCTCGACAAGATCTTTGCCGAGGTTCGGCCTGTTCCTCTGCAATCCTGACTCGACCGCCCATCTACGGAATTCTTCATAGACTCCTCCAATGCCCAGCGAGACGCCGGTCTTCCATCTTAGAAAATCCCGAAAAAACTCGTCAGCAGGCTCCGAAGAATTTTCTGCGCCCAGCGATCTTTCCGCATCCAGCCAGTCTTTATGTGCCTCCCTCTGCATAGCGTCAGGCAGACCCATCAGCAGCCAATTCTTGATTTTTTCGCTTTCAGACAGTGGCCGCCCTGTAGCATTCAGCGATTCGAAGATCTGTTGCGGGTCCTCGCTTTGGTCAAGAGTGATATGGACCACGCGCAACCGTTCAAGGCCCGACAGCAGGCTTGACAAATCATACTTTTCGACCAAGCGGCGCGAAATCTTCCAGGCTTGGGTAACCGCCCCGGCCCCCTCAGGATTTTTCTCCAGGATACGCTTGTATTCTTCCTCATCACCTTGCTGGAGCTTGAGTTTTCGCTCCTTTTCGGGCACGTTTTCTCCTGTCGACAGGCTTCGTCTGAAAATCAAGTCGCTGGTCCAATCGCCGCAACTTCTGTCCGGTCCAAGACATTCGGCGATACAGGCAAGGAGTATGCTCACTGTCGTCAGTCTCTGCTGACCGTCGACAACCCTATGAACTGGAAACGTTATTGAAGCGGCCGGCTCGGGAAAGGTTAGCAGCGTCCCGCCGTAGTGGGTCGCATCGGACCCGGCTCTGGAGACCGTAACCAGATCTTTTACCAGTCTTTCGATGTCAGATTGTCCCCATCGATATCTTCGCTGCCAAAGGGGCACCATGAACTGAACATTCGCGTTCAGGAGTTCCAGAAAACTCATTGGTTTGGCGTTCATTGCTCCGGCCTTTCCCTCAAGTGTCAAACGGTTTTGTTCCGGAGAACATGACCTTTTGCTGAAGTGCTGCGAAACCTCCCTAACTATTGCAAAAAACGCTTGCAACACGACCGTCTCTCAGACGTTCAGGCCTGCCAGATCGTGCGGTGTGTGGCAGCTGCCCGAGTCGTTGCGCACGAAAACGTTTGGACGAACGACGACTTTTCATGGATTAACCGAACTGCTGTGCCTGCTCAGACACATATGAACTTTTTCGGGCGGCGCCGGGGGTCTCAGAACCCGGAGGGAGGGCGCAGCCCGACCGGAGGGTTCTGAGACCCCCGGATCAGATTTTATCTTGCCCTGAGGGGCGGGGTTCTCCATCAGTTCGCCGATGTGAAACAATGGAGAACAAGGAAAACCCCAATTCAAGTTGTCGGCTTGCCCGGCCATATTATCAGAGACGCGGAACCTGCCGAAGGCGAAGACAAATCCGGACGGCCGCGGTTATTCCGCCGGCCGGCTGCGCAGGGCGCAGAATGACAAGAGAATCCGTGTCCGCAAGCCGGTTCACCATAATGAAGAGATCTGCAGCAAACGTGTTCGCCAGACTCTAGGGCTGGCGGAGGGTCGCCACAAACTTTGGAGCTTATATACCTCGCTACACAATTTAATCCCTTTAAAACAACCAATTAACCCCTACCAACCCCAACCCCTATTAAAACCGGAAAACTGGTGGCCCTGACGGGATTCGAACCCGCAAGAAAACCATAGTCTGTGCTTTCTCTGCCATCTCGGACTGCCGATGTTTCAACCGGAGTCCCATTCCGGCGTGTATACCAATTCCACCACAGGGCCACCAGTTTTCCGGTTTTGATATAGTAACCCCAAAAAACAATAACAACTAGGAAACCAAAATGACTACAATCACTACAACTTGCTATCTAGATAATCCTGAACAGTCTGTGAAAGCAACTGTGACAGTTGATGTGCAGCCGCAGGAGAAAGAGTTTTTATCATCAAGATTTACGCAGCAATTCCTTGATGATTGTTTCGATAGTATGCGCCGCAGCTTGGTCAGCAATGGAATCACGTTTAAAACAGACAACTATTCTGGTTAACTGATTGGACATTTCTTTTCGGATAATTGGATCATCATTGGCACTTAGTCTGAAAAGCAGGGTACAGACTGCCTCTAATGCCGCAACCCGCCCATTCAGGCGGCTGACAGCATCAGCAAGTTCCATTACTTCATTTTTATCTGACATAATCCCATCCCTTTCCGTTCTATTCCGCAGGCGTCAGCAGCAAGTTCCTCTGCAATCGCTCGACTTCCTCTCTGGCATCTTCCACCCGTTTCAACTCCCCTTTTGTTTGCATTTCCCTTTCCTCAAGAAAAGCCAGAAGTTTGTCAAGAAATCTAGCGCGGTATTTATAGAGCAAGTCCGTTTTGTATTTTTCAAATGCTAACTCATTTCGTTTATACTGATATTCCATTGCTTTGATCTGTTGATGGAATTCATATTCCATCGTTTTCATATATTTTCGAACTTGTGATTAGTTATCAGAAGTTCTTTTTGCCGTCTAAGTTCTTTTTCTCGGTTGGTAAAAAGCCCGGCAATTGCAGACGATTTATTGGAATTGCTAGGCTGTGATTTACTGCTTGATGGCGCTTTACTGCCGTCACTGGCAAACAGCGTACCAAAAAACCTCCATGCGTGTTTTAACACAGTCACTGGCGCTATCAGTTTGAACGATTTTCTTAAAGCAAAACGGCCGACTCTGACTAAGAACATGATTTGTCACTCCCTTTTGGTCGTTCGCGTGTTAGACAACTGCACTGACGGGACTAACTGAAATCAACAGTCCAAAAGCAAAAATGGCCCCATAATCGCACCCCACCGGGTGCCGGGCCGTTGCAAACATTCACTGTGAGAATGACCCCACCTATTCGGCCAAGGCTTGGGGAGCTACTCCCTTGCCGGGTTAGACCTATTCAGCAGGTGACCCGGCATAGCGGGCCGCAGTGATGTTTGCACGGCCAGTCTTAGCTTCAGGAGCATTGGAAGTCAACTAGCTTGGTGGAGTCTTCCTATAGATGACGGGGGATGGGGACTAGGTTGGTGGAGTCTTCCTATAGCTGACGGAGGGCCAAAACTGCGGAAGATCAGGTATCTATATAAATAGACATAAGGAAAGGATATGTTATGTCTGCCAAGGGGCCGGGAAAGTCCCACAGAACGGGGCTTACACTGATTGCCTTGTTCAACAGGTTTCCAGATGAAGCGGCTGCTGAACAATGGTTCGAGGCAGTGCGCTGGCCTACAGGCCGATACTGCCCACGCTGCGGATCACTGGACACTGTTATTCGCAAGTCAAGAAAACCAATGCCATTTCACTGTCCAGACTGCCGTTCCTATTTCAGCGTCAGAACCGGTACAGTGATGGCACAGTCAAAGATACCCCTGCAAAAATGGGTGATTGCAATCTACCTGCATTTAACCAGCTTAAAGGGTGTGTCCAGCATGAAATTACACCGTGATTTAGGCATCACTCAGAAGTCAGCATGGTTCCTGTCCCATCGCATAAGAGAGGCGTTCAACGCTGAACTGGCGGCCATGAGAGGTCCTGTTGAAGTTGATCAAACCTACATCGGCGGGCTTGAGAAGAACAAACACAAGAGCAAGAAACTTCATGCCGGACGGGGCGGAGTCGGAAAAGAGATTGTTGTCGGCATTAAAGACCGGTCGACAAAACAGGTGAAGGCTCAAGTCGTGCCGGATGTGAAGAAGAAAACTCTGCATGGATTTATCAGAAAACATGCCAGCGAAGAAACCCACAAGTTCACGGATGAAAACACCAGCTACAAAGGTTTGAAGAACCATATGGCACCACGGCGGCGACCGGACCAAAGGATTCTTCGCGCCAGTCGTCCATATTCCGGTTCACATGGGTCAGGATTGTGGGCTCGACAAACCGGCCATTCACACCGCCGCCAAGCGCGACTTTTGCGCCGCGGTCCACCGCGTCCTTGATCTGCGCTTTGACACGCTCCGCCTGCCGGTCATTGATCAGCGGACCGTTCACATTCGCGCTGTCAGCCAAGTTTCCAGTGCGGATCTTGCCCGCCCTGTCGACAAAGCGGCGCAGAAATTCGGGATAAACGCTCTCTTGAACAAGCACCTTTTCGACGCTCATGCAGATCTGGCCCTGATGCATAAAGGCGCCGAAACTTGCCGCCGAAGTTGCGCGGTCCATATCCGCGTCCTCAAGCACGATGAGGCTGTCTTTGCCTCCCAGTTCGACACAGCATTTTTTGAGATGCGCGCCGCACTTGGCCGCGATCCGCCGCCCAACCGCCGTTGATCCCGTAAACGAGATTCCCTTGACCAGCGGATTGTCAATCAATTCGTCGCCGACTTCCGCGACCCGCTGCCGCGAACAGGTGAAAACGTTGAACACACCCGGCGGCACGCCGGCCTCTTCGAGCGTCTCGGCGAAAAGCAGGCCGCCCGCATAGGGCGTGTCCTCAGACGGCTTCAATACAATTGTGTTGCCGGCCGCCATCGGAAAGGCGATGCCGCGGGCGCTCAAGGTTCCAGGAACGTTCCACGGCGAAACCACGCCGATGACACCCAGCGGACCGCGGACCGCAGTCGAGAACTTTCCATGATGAGAGGGCAGCACCTCACCGATGGAACCGTAATAGAGGGCGGCCGCAGCCCGGAAGATCTCGGAGACAAAGCCGGCCTCAAAGACTCCCTTTCCATGCCATCCGCCGCCCTCAAACTGCGCGGCGGAGACAAACCTGGATGAATTCCGCTCCCAGATTTCCGCGATCCGAAGCATAAAGCCGGCGCGCTCCTGGAACGGCAGCCCGGACCATTCGGCGAATGCGGCGTGCGCCGCCGAAACCGATCTGCGCGTTTCTTCGGCCCCTGCGTCGGGGATGTGCGCCCAGACCGACCTGTCCGAAGGGTTGTTGTCGTCAAACTGCTGATCGGTCACAACCCATGAACCGCCGATATACAAGCCTTTGACACGCGTCTGCTGCGTTGCTGCGTCCAGCATTTCATTCTCCCTCAATTTCGGGCGAAGCCGCCGCCGGGCCTGCGCCGGTAGGCTTCGACTCTGGGCCGGCGGTAAATTTCAATAACGGGCGGCGCGTCTGTTTCCTGGCGATCGTTCGGCGCAGCGCGTGTTTCCGAGCCACTGCCGCCGGCGCCGTGCGGCGAAGAATTCGCCGATTTTCGGGCTTTGGCGGCTGCTCGCTCCATCTCAAGGATGACCTCCGCCAGCCGGTCTGTGCGCTCTGGCTCCAGTTTCGCCTGCGCGGTGCCGGTCCGGCTGCGAAGATGCCGCCGCCTCTTGAACCAATTCTTCAATTGAGAGTCCGACCTGCTCGTCAGCCGAACGGCGCGGTGCCGGCGGGATCTGAATCTCCGGCATTTCCGGCGTGCTTGCCGGTTCCGCAGGCGCGGGCGCGGCCGGCTCCGCCGGTGTTCTGCCGCCGGCGCCAAGATAGGCTTTCCGCACCGCTGCGTCGCGGGCGAGGTTTTCCGCCGTGTTTTCGTGCGTGATACGCGCGTTCTCCAGCAGATTGCCACGGTCGGCTATTGCCAGACTTTGCCTGGCGTTCTGTTCGACAAGCAGCACGCCAATTCCGAGGCTCTTCAGTTTTGCGAGGATTTGAAACAGCTCCTTGCACAAGAGGGGCGAGAGACCGAGCGACGGCTCGTCCAGGAGCAGGATGTCCGGCGCAGACATCATTGCCCGGCCAATCGCCAGCATCTGCTGTTCGCCGCCGGACATGGTGTGCGCGATCTGCTCCTGCCGTTCACCAAGCTTGGGAAACAGCGTCAAGACCCGTTCAAGATTGCTTGCCTCTTCACTCCGGGCGCGCCGGGTGTAAGCGCCGAGCAAAAAATTCTCGCGAACACTCAATTCGCCAAAAATCCCGCACCCTTCCGGCACCAGGGCGACACCAAGGTCAACAATCCGGTCTGAACCCATGCCAAGCAGAGAATTCCCGGCAAGCGTGATCTCTTCGGTTACCTCGCCTTCGCAGATGCCTGCGACCGCACTCAGCAGCGTGGATTTTCCCGCGCCGTTGGCACCGAGAATTACGACAATTTCTCCGCGCGCGACTGTAAGCGACGCATCCTGCAACGCCGGATGCTGGACGTAACGTGCCGAAACGCGCCGGACGTTAAGCATCATCGTCACCAATATAGGCGCGGATCACTTTATGGTCGGACAACACCTCGTCAGGCGCTCCTTCGGCAATTTTCGCACCGGCGGACATGACCACACAGCGGTCGCAAAGTTGCCGGATCGCATCCATGACATGTTCGACCAGCACCACGGTCCGGCCCTCGTCGCGAAGTGCCTGGATCAGCTCGATTCCGGTTTCCATTTCACTTGGATTCAATCCAGCGAGCCATTCATCCAACAGAAGAATTTCGGGTTCGCCGGCCAGAACCCGTGCCAGCTCAAGCCGTTCTTGATCAATGTAGGTCAGTCCGGACACCGGCGCGCACGGCATTGCGTCGAGCCCGACACGCCGGAGAATCGCATGGGCAAAATCCTCGGCTTCTTCTCCCCAGCGCCGCCGATGACCGAACACCGCTCCGGCGATAACGTTTTCGAGCACGTTCAGCCCCGGCAGCAGCCGAACCAATTGGAATGTGCGGCCGACGCCGCAACGGGCGATCTGCTGCGCCGGCATATTGGAAATTCGGCGTCCCTCGAGGAAGATCCGGCCCACAGTCGGTTTAAATACGCGGAGATCATGTTCAGCATGGTCGTTTTGCCGGAACCGTTCGGTCCGATCACCCCAGCGATTTCCAAATCGGCGACTTCAAATGACATATGGTTTACGGCCTTGAGACCGCCGAATCGTTTGGTAACCCCGTCAACAGACAGCGCAGATCCGGAATGCTTCAATTTTCTGCCTCCCGGATCCGCGCCCGCAGCTGGTCGATGCGTCCGACGACTCCGTGCGGTAGCGCATACACGATCAACAGAAATGCCAGCCCGATAAACAGCGTCGACCGGTTCGGGAACTGAACGCCCACAAATTCCCATATGATAGTGAATGGTATGACGCCGACCAGCGGACCCCAGAGGTGGCCCGCCCTGCCGAGAAGCGCCATGATGACGACAAGAAACGACAGCTGCGGCGAAAACACCTGGTTGGGCTCGATATAGCTGTAACGCGGCGCCAGTATCGCCCCGACGAGGGCGGCAAAGAAACCGGTCGTCGAAAGAGGATTTTTTTCGCGGTGGCGGTGTTGATTCCAACATGCTTCGCAACGGTTTCGTCGCCGCCAATTATCCGCAGGGCAAATCCAATGCGTGACCGGTTAACGACCCAGCCGACAAGATAGACGGTTACGGCGACAGCGAGGAGCATCCAATAGATGTGCTGGTCACGCAGGTCGGTCAGCACATAGAGACCGCGTGAGCCGAGGAAGTTGTTTTGGACCCAGCTCACCAGGTTCCGGATCATTTCAGCGAGTCCAAGCGTAAAGATCACAAAATAGACGCCGGAAAGCCTCAGCGTCGTGATGCCGATCAATGCGGCCAGCGTCGTGGCAACGGCAGGCCCGATCATTGCCATCAGCCAGAACGGCATCTGGTAGTCGCTCATGCCGGCCCCCACAAGGTAGCCGCCGATGCCGAAAAACGCGCCGGTTGCCAGAGAAATGTAGTGGGTTGGACCTGAAAACAGCGCCCAGCTTGTCGACTGCGCGATGTACATCATGCCGGTGACCGCGATTGACAGCCAGTAACCGTTGGCAACGAACGGCACAAAAACAGCGGCAATCGCAACCAGCGCCGCCGCCAACAGTTCCTACCATCCCGACGGTCTCACAGCGTGCGCCTTCCGAAAATGCCCTGAGGGCGAAAGAGAAGGATCAGGATGAAAATCAGATACGCCGCCGCCAAGGTCAGGCCGGGATCAATCAGTGACGCGACAGCGGTTTCGACCAGGCCCAGTATCAGCGCCGCAACGATGGCGCCGCGTATGTCTCCGACGCCGCCCATGATGACGATGATGAGGGCTTTCATCGTGAACATGACGCCGATCGAGGCATCAAGCGTGATAAAAGTTGAGATCAGCATACCGCCGACTGCGGTGATGGCGCCGCCGATGGCAAAGGCCAGTGCGGAAATCCGCTCAACATTAATGCCGACAAGCCCACTGGCCTGGGTGTTGACCACAACCGCCCGAACCGCCACCCCGGCGCGGATTCGATTCAACCACAAATACAGAACACCCCCGATCAGAACCGCAATGACGAATGCGACAAAACGGTTCAGGGATGTGGTGGAGCCCAGTATCGAAAACGGCTCCAACAGATACTTGCAAGCGAAAAATCCGCCTTCGATCGAAACCATGACCCCGATCAGCAAAAAGGTCATGCCGAAGGTTGCGAGAATGGAATCGACTTCAAGCTGCCCGCGGGTTTTCGACCTGCGAACGAGCGGCAAACGCAGGAATCGGTAGATAAGCCAGTTGCCTGCAAATGCCACCGGCGCCGCCAGCGTCAAGGTCAGCAGCGGGCTGACTTGCGAAGTTGTGTTGAGCCAAAACGCCGCCAGTGCGCCAAGCACGAGAATCTCGCCATTCGCTAGGTTCATGATGCGCGCAATGCCGTATTGAAGGTTCAGCCCCATGGCGACGAGCGCATATGTTCCAGAGAGAAGGAGGCCTGAGACGAGAATGTCCAGCGTAGAGTTCCGTTGATTGAAATCGGTCAGCCCGGCGCAGTTCAGCGCCGGGCCTGAAGGTTGTTTGTCAGTTCAGCGGTTACCAGCCATCTTTCACACGGACGGGAACTGCGCCATCGACCCCGATGCCTTTCACGCCCCGAAACACGCCGTCCTGCCATTGGCCGACCGTCCAAAACAGGTGCGAGACGTTGTTTTCGAACCTGATTGTGCCCATCACCGTGTCAAATGAATTGTCCTTGATGTACTGGGTGACCGTATCGCGGTCCAATGTGCCAGCCCCCTCAATCGACTGCTCCAAAACCTGCATTGCGGCGTATGTGTTTGCCGAGGCCCAGTAGTCAGCAACCTTGCCGGTGAGTTCCATATGCGCGTCGCGGTATGCGGCCACTTTCGGGTCGTCCACATTGGTGCCGCCGGCCCCGAGAACATTGTTGATCTTGACTCCAAACGCTCCATGGAACGCCGGAAAGCTCGTGGCGACCGCCGAATAATGGACCGCAACGTCGAGATCCTTGATGATCGCCTGCTCAGCCAGCCCAAACGAATCCAGGGGATAAGACCAGGCCACGCACGCGTCAGCGTCAGGTGCCTTGGCACCCTTCATGACAGGTGACAAATCAGGGGTCCCGAGCGGATATGACTTGTCATAAACGAGTTCAAACCCGGCTTCGCCAAACGATTCACGCGCACGGTCTGCCAGCTCGATTCCGAAGGCATCCGCGACATTGACCATGGCAACCCTGTCGCCGATGACTCCAGCCTCCCGCTTCTCTATCAAAATATCCCTCACACCGTTGACGAAGGATGTGGTTGTGCCAAGAGTGAAGAACAGGTTCGGGTACCTGCCCGTCAGTTCATCCATTTTGTCGGTGATTGCGGACACGGCAACCACCGGGAAGCCATAGCGGCCGTAGATCGGGGCCGAGGCAATATTAAACGCGGTCCCGTAGGGCGCGATCACGAAGTCAACCTTGTCCTGTTCGGCAAGGCGCTGCGCGAGCTAGATGTGTTCGACCGGATTGGTTTGATCGTCATACTCAAACAGCTTAATCATCATTTGTTCGCCGCCGACATTCAGACCGCCGCGCGCGTTGACCTGTTTGACCCACAGTTCCACATTGGGCCATTGTGTCACCGCTGCACCGCCGGCCAGCGGACCGGTTTTGGGCGCGATGGTGCCAATCTTTACCGTGTCCTGCGCAAGCGCGGCCGACCCGGCAAAAAGGCCAGTGGCCATGGCGGCGGCGTACGCAATCTTCATAAGACTTCCAAAATGCATGACATTCTCCGAAAAATTTCTGGGGAGTTGCCCAAACACATGTTGCGGCCTGACTTGAAGCGGGAACGCAAGCGGAACAGGATCCAAGGCCGCCGCCGCCTGGCGCCAGCGCAGACGGAACACACTGGATTTTTCGGGCGATCCGAAACAAAAGGCGATTCAATCTGAGGCCGGGGAGGGGAGTCATGTCTGAAACGGCAGATGCCAGGCGCATGAATGAAGTTGGAAGGCTGCGCGGCCACTCCTCAGATACCACATGGTCCGGTATGCAGACTTTTCTGCGCCGGGCGTTTCGGAACGACCTCAAAGATGTTGACGTAGCGGTGACAGGCGCCCCTTACGATTGTTCGACAACAAATCGTCCGGGTGCCCGGTTCGGGCCGCGCGCGATCCGCGAAGCGTCTCTTATGCAGCCGTATGAGTCGCCGTACGGCTGGGATGTGGATCCGCTCAAGCAATTGAATATCGCCGACTGCGGCGACCTTGAGTTTGATCATGGAATGCTGAATCAATTCCCCGGGCTGCTTGAACGCCACGTCGGCCGGATTCTTGATGCCGGCGCCGCGGCTTTGACGCTTGGCGGCGACCATTATGTCTCTTATCCGATCCTGAAAGCCTACGCCGCGCGGTATGGCCCGCTGGCTCTGGTTCAATTTGATGCCCACACTGACACCTGGCCTCACGGCTCCGGCGACCGCATGGATCATGGAACCATGTTTCGGCAGGCCACTGTCGAGGGACTCTTGGTCCCCGAGCGCTCTGTCCAAATCGGCATCCGGACCACTAACCCCGACACGCTTGGGTTCAATATTATCGACGCCCGCACCGTCCATTTGCAGGGGCCGCTCGCCGCGGCATCCGCTGTCCGTGAAATTGTCGGCGGCCACCGCGTCTATCTGTCATTTGACATTGACGGTCTCGATCCCGCCTTCGCTCCCGGAACCGGGACGCCGGTCTGGGGCGGGCTGACATCGGCGCAGGCGGCCATCATCCTGCGGGAAGTCGCCGGCATCAACCTTGTCGGCATGGATGTGGTTGAAGTGTCGCCGCAGTATGACACAACGGGCGCGACGGCCATCGCCGCGGCCCACATCGCGACGGACCTGATTTGTCTCTGGCAGTGCGGCGCGCGGGGCTGTTGACAGGCTGCGCCGCTGGCGAGAATTCAGCGAGGTCGCTGATCGACGACCGTCCGGCCTGCGGGCACCCGCCATTGGGCTGATGCGGTTGCAGGCCGCCGGCAATGGCGACTGCGCGTTCATCGATGTGGGACAGCAGCCTGTCGAAGGTCCAGCCCTCCTTCGCCGCATCGGCGATATCCCATCCCGGGGCGGCCGATTCCGGCGGCAGTACACGCCGGAAACCCAGTTTGCCGGCCTTGGGGCCATGCGGGAATGGGAAAATCTTCCGACCCGTCTCGAAACAATCCGGGAAATCCAGATCAAGGCGGTTCAAAGAGCAATAAAGTGACTGTTGGTCGCGGCCACGGCGACTCTGCTTGGGCAAGCGGCGACTGAGAACCCTCGGTGAAGCCGCACCGTCACGGGTCCGCATTTGCGAGGGTCACGTCGGTGAAGGTGTGGACGGCCCCCAGAGCGTTTCCTCCGGGAGGTTCTTTTCGCAGACAACGTAGCGTACGGGTTTGGGGACTTTCTTCAGCACGCGTTCCTGTACAAGGCGCTTTATCCAGGCATTGGCCGTGGGCTTGGTTACGCCTAACGCATCCGCGATCGCGTTGGCTTGCTTTGGTTCCGCACAGATCTGGGACACCAGCGATCGCACCTTTTGGTACAGGTCTTCGGCGGGATCGACACTCTCGTCGGAAGGGCGTTCACCGACATCACGGCTCCGCGCACCCGCCTGCTCCGTCTCCGGAGATACCTCCCGGGGCGAATCGCACGGTTGTTCGATGGCGATGGACAACTCTGGTTGTCCACCGGATGGCCCAGCGTCCGCTTCGAGTCGTTGGCTCGGACCTTGCCCGGAGTTCCCGCCCTTAGGATGCGTGCCGAACGCGGGATCATCGAGCCCTTCCAGCCACCGCGCTCCGAGTTCGACCAGCTTGGGATTGCCGGACCCGGCGGATTCGGTCCGTTTAACCGATAGCGGCACCCAACCTTTCTTCAAGTTTTCGACTGCCCCGTTCCATGTTCCGCCGCTGTCGGGCGCGCTGCTCACAACGATGGCGTCGTGGGCCAGGCAGTAGAGGTACTTGTTCCGCGCCATGGCGGTGCTCACCATGAACCGCGACTCTGCATTGAACGGTGAGACAAGCGCAAGGTCACGGGACATCAGGTGCTTGCGGTATTTCGTCGACGTCGCGCCTCGGAGGAGGTCGTTCCCCAGAACGCCGACAGCGGTCCCTTCGGCAAGGAGGGCGCCGAGCATGGCTGCCTGATCCACGCCTTTGGCGCCGCCCGAAACCACAAGCTCTCCGTATTCGGCAGCGCGGCGGCCGATGCTTTCGGCGAAGCTGATGTCGGCGGCGCTGGCATGTCTGGAGCCAACGACTGCGATGCTGCTCGCACTCAGGAGATCCCTATTGCCACAGCCGAACAGGATCGCCGGCGCTGTCCGTCCCAAGCGCTGCTTCAGGCGGCTCGGGTAGTCTGCGTCCGATCGCGCGACGACCCACAATCCAGCCCTCTCCCACTTCTCCAATGCGAACCCGAGTGTCGCCCCCCGGTTCAACAGGGCCTGCACGCGACCGTGCGTCACCTTGGGGTGTTCCCAGTGTTCAAGCAAGTCCGCCAGGTCAGACTTCAGTAGATCAGCCGGAGCATGGGCTCTGTCCTTCAGCCACTTCGCGAACTCGCCCCACTCCACGGGGGTTAGCGGCTTGGTCGCCACAGGATCGGACTTGCCAAACGACACGGTAAGCAGCATGACCGCTTCGGTCTCGCGAGTGACTTCCACCTCAACCTCCCTGATTCGCGCTGGCAAGCGCAAACGGCCACACGGCCGGACAGCCCAGGCGCCGGAGCAGTGCCGCAACGACCGTGAGCGTCCACTTGGAGTCCACGATGTCGTCGACCAACAGGACGCCACCCTCCGGAATTCGGCCATCAATCGCGAAAGCGCCGTCCAGATTACGGCATTGATGGAATCTGTTCTGCTGCGCCTTCTGCGGAGCGTTGTCTCTGACCTTCTCCACAACCGGGACATACGGAAGCGATAGTGCTTCCGCCAAGCGGCTTGCCAAATCCGGGACCAGCGCAGGATAGCGATTCGACCAAGGGTCAGGCCGCCAACGGTGTAGGGTCCCGAAATATTCTGGCTTGAGACGGCTGGTTTGTCCCACGTTCCCTTCCGACAGTTTTTTAGTGATTCTGGGGCAATCCGGGACGGGTTTTCTTCCCCAAGCAGGGTTTTGCAAGTAGCCGCCCTTTCCAGTTGGAATCATATCAAGCAGCATTTTGGCGCGGGCCGTTGCGGTCCGGCTGCCCTCCGGTTTGATTGGCTGGAGGGCCTGCCACAAATGACCTGAGACTGAAAAGGCCGGTCCGCGCGATTGCCCTCGCCGCCCATCACGGCTTCAAAGTTCCCCGGGGATCGCCGGAAATGACCGTCGCGGGTTTTGTCACGCTGACGGGCGGGCTGGCCGGCTTCCATCCCTCGAAACGCCAGCCGCTGACCGGAACGCAGCAGCTCTGGGAAGGCATCAGGCACCTGTCCATTGCCGTCAACGCCATCCGGGCCAAGCAGGACCGGGACGGAAGCAAATCGAATGGAGACGAAAACACGGACTCAAGCGTGTTAGATTGATAGGCCGTTGGCCCGCATCGGCGAAAGCGGGTCCGCGGCGCGGTTGGGGCCGGCCTCGGCGCGGTTGGAGAACAGGCGGCCGATGGTTTCCAGGACGAAGGCGGCGTAGAGCTCCTGCCGCACCCCGCGATCGCTCTTGGCGTGGAACGCGCCGATCATGTCTTTTGTGGACTTGTGGAGCTCCTCAATCGAACATTTCCCGTGGTAGAGGTCGGCCAGCGCCTGGGCCGGGTAGCGGCCGCTGTCAAGCAGGGTGGTGGCGAGGCGGAACTCGGTGTCGGCGAAGGTGTATCGGAGCAGCCGGACCCGGTGGCTGGTTCCCTTCAGCTCCGGGGCCGCGTCCTTCGGCGGCCCGATTTCGACGATGCGCTCGGCGTCGCCGGAGGCGATGAAGGCGTCGAACGCCGGATTGACGCTGGCGGCGATGCGGAAGACGCCGTCGACGGACAGCAGCCGGTGGGCGTGGTAGAAGGTGTAGGACCAGCAGCCCCGGTCGTACACCACGACGTCGCCCTCGCCGACACTGGCAAGATGGGTCATTGCGGCGGCGCGCTCGTTGCCGTGGCGGAACAGGTCAAAATCGACCGGCGCCCGGTCGTTCAGCCTGTAGAGGGCGCTGACAAAGCCCTGCGGATAGTGCGCGCCCTCGCCGGGGGTCCTGTATCCGGCGGCGGCCAGCGGCCTCGGCAGGGAGATCTTGCTTCCGTCCACGGCGAACGTGCGGCGGCCCTTCCAGTTGGCGGCGCGGACCGTCTCCGCGTGCCGCGCGAGGATCTCCCGGTGCAGGGTCTTGAACACCGCCTCGTCGAGCTTCTCCCGGGCCGCTGCGGCGGTGGACGCCGCCGGCGGGTTCCGCTGCGGCAGCGGAATGCCGGAATCCTGGCAATGCTCCCACAGCTCGCAGAGCGCCTGCCCGTATCCCTGGTGCGACCGGGACAGGACGAGGCGGAACACGAACAGGATGATCAGGAGCGTGCTGAACACCCGCCGACGCTTCTGCCAGGTCCGGTCATGGCGGCTGGCGACCCCGGCCGCGAGGTCGGCGATGTCCCGCCACAGGCGGGCGAATCGCGTGTCCCGGACTGCAGCCGGCGCCGGCGGCGCCTGCGGCAGCGGCCGGTCGCCGCGCAGCGCCGCCCGGCAGTTCTCCGCCAGCGGCAGCACGAACACGGCTTTCCGCGGCTTATCCCAGCCACCGGCGGTCTCGCCGATGCGCAGCCAGTTCGCGGCCCGGTAGCAGGAGGCCCGGAACCGCTCGGTGTCGACGTAGGTCTCAGCCAGCAGCGGGCGGGTTCCGAACCGGCGTTCCCAGTCCCCGGGCAGCTGCCGGGCTGCCATCCCGAGGCAGGCGGAGGCCAGATTGTGCGAACGGACCCAGGGCAGGATCAAGAACCGGGAGTTGCACACCACACGGACGCGGTCCCGGTCCCGGCGGCGCCCGCTCCAGCCGATCCATGCGTCCCGGCAGGGCAGCGTCCGGGTTGAGCTGTCGAACAGCAGGCAGGCAAGCCGGCGGCCGCCGCGGTCGTGAACGAAGTAGCGGATGTGCGAGCCGAACGGCCGCTTGTAGCCGAGATAGTGGTGGCGGTCCACCAGCGCGTTCCACAGCTGCCGGCTTTCGGCGTCCTCGGCCTGAACCAGACGCAGCGGCCGGAGGTCGGCGAGCCGGGCCTCGATCCGCGGCTGCGGGCCGGAGGCGGAAGGCCAGACCGGGCGGCCGTCCATGCGGCGGCGATTGCTCTCGACCTTCGGGGGCAGGGTCAGGATGCCGTGGCGCTCTAGCTTCTCCAGCATCGACAGGCAGGTGCCGATCCTGAGTTCTCCCTTGGCCGACACCCAGTTCAGCTGCTCGCAGATGAGCCTGCACAGCCTGTTGCGGTTGGTTCCGGGCAGGAACTCGACGATGTCGCGGATCTCGGCGATCTGGCATCGGGTCAGGCGGCGGCCGGAAAAGGTGGTGGACTTGAGGGCCTCGATTCGCGGGTCCATGGCTGCGCTCCCGGAAGGACAGTCTGATTCACACCTAACATGCAGCGGCGGTGCGGTCATGTCAACCCCGGAAGCCGAAAAAAAAGAGCGGACGGAAAAAGAGCGGAGAATCAGATGACTGCCGCCGCGGACAGAAAGGCGTCAAAATCATGCCGGCCTAATGAAATGCCATTGCTTGTCCGGCTCCCCGGGCCCACCGACCGCGACGACCCAGGACGACCCGCTCACTTCCAACGCGACGCACAGCGTGTTAACCTCGCCCCCGGTTGGGGTCACGCCGTTCAGATCTTTCGGCATTCCTGTTCTCCTTTCACCCGGCAAGGGGTTGCCGTTTAACGGCCCCTTGCCACCATATGTTGATGTCAGAACGCCCTTTTGGACCGAATCATCCCCAATAGCAATTCCCAACAGGACACATGGCATCTTCCCGGACTGTGCCGGTTTCCAAGAAATCCGACGTCAACCAAAACCGGGAAAACCAGCGCGCTTCAAAGCGGCATATTGAGAGAAACAACAGCGCCGGCAGGGTCAGGACCCCGCACTCCTCAAGGCGCTCGAGAACACGCAGGCACGCCGAGACGCGGCATCCCCCTTTCGGTGTGGTCCAGCCCAGGTGCCCGCAGACGGTCTTCGACAGCTCGTTGCGGCTGTCGTTCGGGAGCATCGCGACGGTCTCCGCGATGTCGGCGATCTGGCGCCGTGTGAAACGCCGGCCGAAAAAGGCGGCGGACTTGAGGGCCTCGGTCCGCGGGTCCGTGGCTGCGCTCCCGGCGGGACAGTCTGATTCGAACCTAACATGCAGCGGCGGTGTGGTCATATTAACCCCGGAAGCCGAAAAAAAGGAGCGGACGGAAATTGAGCGTGGAATCAAATGACTGCCGCTGCGGACAGAACGGCGTCAAAATCGTGCCGGCCTAATGAAATGCCATTGGTCAGCGACCGGGGCGGAGACGGGCCGGAGGGCGGCCTCGCGCTCTCCGGGCGACCGGCGCGGCAGCTTTCCGACGCCGTTCCTGCGGAGCGTGGGTTGCACGGTCGTCGTTCCGGCGGGCATTCTTCCCTCCTCCCCGAGCTGCCGGCTGATCTCGCCGACCGAGAGGCCGGCGGTCCTGCGGAGCTCCAGGATTCGCCGGTCCCGCCGCAGCCTGAAAGGCTCGTCGGGGTTCGGCTTCTGACCCGGCCTGCGCTCGGCGAAGAAAAAGGACAGGTCCGGGTTCCCGCGCAGCTTCATGCACAGGTTGCGGAAGTGTCCGAGGCTGTATCCGAAGCGCCTCGCGGCCTCCCCGGCCTCCACGCCGCCGAGGAAGTGGGCGCGGAGGGCCTCGTGCTGGAGGTGGGTCCGGGATTGCGGCTTGCGGAAGAGTTCGGCCAGATCGGTCATGGCAATGCATGTGGTTTGACTACTATTGCCACGCTGCTGCGTGATGGAGGCTGCCGCAGGCCGGAATTGCGTGGAACGGCGCCGGCCGCGCCGCGTTCCGGACCAGAGACACATGAAAGACAAGCCGGAAAAGGCTTCCGAAGGCGGGCGCTGGACCCGGAAACCGCGCCGGTTTGGATCCCGATGCCGTGGCAAGGCTCTGCATGGCAGCGTGACAGTTGATGCCAAAAACCTCAAATGGGATGATTCCATGCCGACGGCGGCAAGACCGACATCCGTCGGATCAGGGTGTGGAGCACGGAAAACGCCGCCCGCTGAACGATGCCGGATCAATCCGGCGATCAGCAGCTGCCGCCAGAGTCAAATCAATTGTGGCCGTTGGGAATCGAGGCTAGTTGTTGGAAGGGCACATTGTGATCTCGCAGGCGAAAACCTAAAACTCCATAGACGACAATTGTTGTCGTGGACTGACTCTAATCTTAGTGTGTGCATTAGGAAAATGAGAGGTCGCTGCCATTGTTCAAAGAAACGGGACAATTCATGGTAGAGAAATGAGTGTTGGTTCTAACATGCATGCTGTGGGCCACCACCTTCAAAAAGAGGCGATAGCCGCTGGTGCAGGTGACAAAGATGCTTTCGCCAGATCGGCCTTTAATCGCTACTATTACAGTGCATTTCTAAACATCCGCAAAATGCTCGGTTCGTTGGATCCCAAATGGTCGTTAACAAGACACGCCAAATTTCCGGAAGTGCTGAATAAGGTGGGAAAGAAACTTTCCCAGGAACGCCCGAGAGCGTGTAAACACAAAGACTGGATCTTGGTGAACCGGATAAACAATGCCAAACGCGCAGCTGCAGAATTGGCTACAACAATGACAACTGCTTATGCAATCCGTGTGGTTGCTGACTACGAACCTGAAGAGCAAGTAGACTTCAAAAGGAGTACGAGATTTGCTTTGCGTTCCGTGGACATATCAGATGCGCACGACTGGGAGAACAGAACGCGTATGCTTTGCAGCACCGTTAAGAGAGTTTGGGACGAAATCTATGGATAGAACGAATGACATCACAGAGAGTTTTCGAAGTCGGCAGATTAATCTAGTGGGGCCAGTATTGAGGGACCGAGAGAACGCGGGGCACCTCGCTTTTGTCTCAATTGAAAACAACGATGCAGGCGAGCAAGTTCCAACCAATTTTGCACTCTCGAAGGCCAAAAGAGAGGTGGAGTTAGAATTTGGAAAGATCACCATCGTCTTGGTTCGTCGTGGCGATGAGGACGTAACATCGAGCCTTAAATCAATGATGTTTCGGAGATTTTCGGTTGATGTTCGGAATGTGTTTAGCCGTGTGACGGGGCAGTCTGTTTCTGTTTGGGTTGAGACTAAATCTGCAACTACAAAGGAAAAGTCGGATGAGATGGCTGATTCTGTGTCAGGATTGGTCAGGCAGTTTGGACTAGAACTGCAAGACTTCATTAATACCTCAGAACTCAATCTCCCCTCGGAAACAGCTTGTATTCAGGTAATTCGCAAGCGAGCTCCAGTTGCTCTTGCTGAGGTTGTTGTTGAATTAGATAGTCGAGGGTTTCGGGTTCCGGGAGACAATTGGGTTGCTAGAATTCTCGACCGTTGGAGAAAGAAACGACTCATTCATCGCAAGAATGACGGCCGATTCGTCATGACAGTGAGCGGGCTCAGCGCACTGGGATCAGGAAAGAACCGACGCAGCCCTGATGTAAGTCGCGCTCTTGATTTGGCACGGCGGCAGAATTAGAGTGGAAGAGTGGAAGTCTCGGCGAGGGTGTGTATCACACCCATTCGTAATGACCAATGATAGAAGGGTTCCGCCGTATCCGGCGGCACTCTTGAAAGAAGACTTTGCTAAATGAGACTTCCACACACATTAGGCCTCTCGCCAAAATAACATGATCAGGATGACCTGTTGATCAGGGTGTAGTTCCAGTCGCCGTGGAAGCCGTCGCGGCGGATTTTCAGGGTCTTCATCCGTTCGTCGGAAACCTTGACGCCGAGCGGATACTCGTTGTCGTCGATCCGCGACCGGATCTTCAGACCGGCGCGGGTCGTGGCGGCGGCGATGAGCTCGACGATGACCCGGCAGCTGACCAGGGGCCGTCCGCGCCAGTTCCGGGTGATGTGGCAGAACATGCGGTGCTCGATCTTGTTCCACTTGCTCGTGCCCGGCGGGAAGTGGCAGACCGAGATCTTCAGGCCGAGCTCGTCGGCGAGGCGCTGCAGTTCGAGTTTCCACATCCGGTTCCGGCTGCTGTTGGAGCCGCCGCCGTCGGCCGTGATCAGGAGCCTGCGGGCGTCCCGGCACAGGGGGCGGCCCATGCTCTGCCACCACCGCCGCACGCTCTCCACCGCGAATGACGCGGTGTCATGGTCGGTTCCGATGACCCAGCCCTTGTCGGCCGTCATGTCATAGACGCCACAGGGTGTCGCCTTGCCGAGCTCCGGGTCGGGAAAACCGTGGACGCGGACCTGCGCTGGTGTTCCCTTCGGCCGCCATTCCCTGCCGCCGTTGCGGAAGGGGCCGACAAGCTCCTTTTTCTTCGTGTCGACCGAGATGACCGGCTGGCCCAGCTTCTGGAAGGCCCGCACCCTGCGGTCAATGCGCCGGAACTGCGCGTCGCGGTCCGGATGCCGGCGGCCCTCAACCGTCTTGCGGTTGGACTGCAGGCTGTAGCCGAGGGAGTGCAGCAGCCGGTTGACCGTGCGCTCGCTGACCGGATGGCCTTCTGCGCTGAGAGCGTCCGCGAGGCGGCGCGCGCTCAGCGACGTCCAGCGGAGCGGGCGTTCCGGATCTCCGCGCGTCGCCGGCTCGAGATGGAGCTCCAGCGCCGTCACCAGGCCCGGGTCATGGTCGGACAGGCGTTTGCGGCCGCCGCCGGGACGGCGGGTCCGCCCGGCCGGCGCGGATACCGCCGCCGCCGCACCATGGTCCAGCTCGCTCAGGCCGGCGCGGACCGTGTTGCGGGACATCCCCGTCGCCTCGACGACCCGGGCAATGCCGCCGCGGCCGAGCGCGCGGGCTTCAGCCGCCGCCCACAGGCGCCGCGAGCGCTCGTCCAGAACCGCTTCCAGCGCTGTGTGCTTGGATCGAATCGTGTCCGCCACACCATCCATGGTATACGCATGGCACGACAGCGCCAAATAGTCAAGTTATTTTGGCGAGTATCCTTAGCTTACAACCTTGGTTTCTTGGCAGATGACGCCGATGAGTTGATCATGCTGATCGGGGAAAACGTCAAAGACGACGAAACAATCTCGATAAAACGGTGCTTTCAGCTCGGCTTACCGCCTGTGACCTCGCGTGCAGCTATTTCAGCTATGTTTGGCTACAATGAAGGTTTCATATGGTCCTTACTCAATCGGACCAGCCGCCATTATCGCCAATTTGAAATACCAAAGGGCCGTGAAACTCGAACGATTTTTGCTCCACGCGTGGGCCTGAAAGCCATTCAAAAGTGGCTCAGTATTCACTTTGAGAAAAAATGGTCTACCCACACATCCGTGTATGGATTTGTTCGTGGTCGTTCACATTTGGCTGCCGCAGCACGACATCTTGGTAGCGAATGGTTGGTCTCAGTCGATATCGAGAATTTTTTTCCTTCGGTTTCTGTCCGGAAAGTTGGCTCAGCATTGGAAGCACTCGGGTACGTTGATAACTTCCCGAAGACGGTAATTCCGAAACTGACCTGCCTAAATCAGGGATTGACGCAAGGTGCACCGTCCAGTCCAGTCTTATCAAACATAGTACTAAACGACCTAGATATAGAGGTGGCTAAATTTGCTGACGCCAAAGGGTTTGTTTACACTTGTTACGCTGACGACATAGTAGTGTCTGGTAGCACAGGGTCACCAGAGGAGGCCTCTCACGAAATTCAACATATGGTTAGATCCGATGGATGGACGATCGCTGAACAAAAGACTTCGATTGATCGCCTCCCTAGGCGTCTGAAAGTGCACGGGCTGCTTGTTCATGGTGACCGAATTCGCTTGACAAAAGGTTATCGAAATCGCCTTAGAGCCTATCGCCATCTTCATGATAACGGAAGAATCAGAGACGGAGATATCGCTAGAATCAGAGGTCACATCGAATTTGCAAGATCAGTTGAACAATTCAATCAGCCGACATCAGACCAAACTGAACCATACTAAACAACTCTATTTTGGGAAAGTAACAATTACTTCATAAGAGAATAGGGTTTTGAATCCAAAACAGGTAAATTACCACTTCAGGAATTCAGATGAAGTTCAGCCTGCCGGAATGACAATGGCTTCTACACCAACCTCCTCTTTGATCATGGTCAAGATAGGAGTGTAAAGATCAATTTCACTATCTTGGGATCATAGGGAGAGAACGAGTGAATCACGCGCTTTCTGGCTCCGAACATCGACCGTCGTCCGATCGTTCCAACTGCCTTCGACCGGTTTGATGCAAATGATGTTCCTTGAAGGAAGACCTGAATTTGACGGTTTTCGTTTAATTGTTCATTTCGGTGCCTTTCAAGGCATTGAATGCAGGTGGTTTTTCTGTCATCGCCCGAAGGCACCGTTGTCGTGCCTGGCCGCTCTTCGGCATTGAAAATCCCCCGGGGGCCCCTGTCGTCACGCCATGTTCATCCGGGTCAAGACAACCCCGAACTCCCCGAGGAAATCAGTCCGGATCGTCGAGTCCTTCCGCGAGGGCAAGAAGGTCCGCCAGCGCATCGTCCCCCATGTCGGCGTCGCCACGGCCGCGCTGAAAGGCGCCGGCCCGGTCACGGTGTCCGCGGTGCATGTCCGGGAGACCGCGCGCCGCCCGAGGGCGAGGACCCCGTGCAGTGGTTTCTGCTGACCACGCTCAGGGTCGGGAGCGCGGAGGAGGCGGCCGAAACCGTCGGCTTCTACCTTCAAAGATGGCGGATAGAAGATTACTTCCGGGTCCTGAAATCCGGCTGCCGCGTCGAGTTCCTGCTGTTCCGCACCGCCGACCGGCTGCAGCGGGCGATCGCGATCAACGCGGTGATCGCCTGGCGCATCATGGTCATGACGCTGCTCGGGCGCCAGGTTCCGGACTGCGAGCCGCAGCTGATGTTCACCGACAACGAACTCGGTTTCCTGCGCGACTACGCGCAGGAACACGGCCTGACGGCGCCGGACCGGCTCGGCGGCGCCGTGCGCCTGGTCGCGCATCTCGGCGGATACCGCGGCCGAAAGCACGATCCGGAGCCCGGAAACCAGATCATGTGGCACGGACAGACCCGGCTCTCAAGCACCGCGCTCGGCCACCGGATCGGGTTCCGGGTCGGCCAGAGGCATGCGCTGCAGCAGGAGGAATGACCCGTTGCCGTGCCGATTTATCATGACACGGTGGCACTAGGGCGGGCTGACATCGGCGCAGACAGCCACCATCCTGCGGGAAATCGCTGGCATCAACCTTTTCGGCATGGATGTGGTTGAAGTGCCGCCGCAGTGTGACACAACGGGCGCGACGGGTCCTGATTTGTCACTTTCAGTGCGGCGCGAGGGGCCGTTGACAGGCTACGCCGCCGGCGAGAGTTCAGCGAGGTCGCTGACCAACGACCGTCCGGCTTGCGGGCGCCCGCCATTGGGCCGAGGCGGCTGCAGGCCGCCGGAAATGGCGACTGCGCGTTCATCGATGTGCGCCAGCAGCCTGTCGGAGGTCCAGCCCTCCTTTGCCGCATCGGCGACATCCCATCCCGGGGCGGCCGATTCCGGCGGCAGGACACGCCGGAATTCCAGTTTGCCGGCCAGTGCCCGGTCGGGCGCGGCAGCGGCGACCAGCGAAGACCTGACGCTCTCCGCAAACTTTTGCTGCCGGTCGATTTTGTTGCCCCTGCGGTCAGTGACGGGCGGATCGGCATCGGGCCAGACAACAACGGCAAACCGGGTTTCGGACCGCCGCGCCCGCCGGCCGAGTTCGGCAATAAGCGGATTCCAGTCTGCCAGGCCGACAGCGTTTGCGCCGCCCATTGCGGTCAGCGCCAGCCATCCGGAAGAGCCGGCCGGCAGGAGGCCGGCGGCGGCATCGCGCGTTGTTTCGCCTTCGACCACAAGCAGGCGGGTCGCATTGCCGTTCGACCACGCGTGCATATCCTCTATCCCGTAAACCGGTCTCGCCGACCCGCGGTCAAAGCGCAGCAATTCCCAACTGTCAGGATTCCCTTGCCGCCAACGGGTCTGCAAAAAGAACTTGCCCCCGGCTGCGTTCGGCGAACGCAGCACGAGGCAAATCGGGTTTCCATCGGCCCGGCGATAAGCATGGACATGTGAAGGGGTCACACGAAGCACTCGGTTTCCCTGCCGGTCGCGCACAAAAACAGTGTCGTTCGGACGGGGCAGCGCAACATCTTCAGGAATGCCCGGCAGCGGCGCAGGCGCAATCCGCGGGCGGCGCAAACGCGGCGCCCGGGCAAGCCGCCGCCATGCTTCCCGCTCCGAACCCCCAGCCATTGCCGTCGGCCGGCATCCCGATTGCGGCGCTGGCAGCCGGGCAAACTCGTTCGCAAATTTCACCGCTTCGCGGAATCCGACAGACTGCCAGTCAGCGATGAATTGGATGACGTCACCGCTCTTGCCGCAGCCCGCCCCGAAACAGCGATACCGTCCCGCGGCGTCATCCACGAAAAACGATGCGGTGCGCTCCCGGTGGAACGGGCAGCACGCTTTGACCCGGCCGCCGCCCTCTTCAAACCTGACCCTGGCGAGCCGCTCGATCGTCTCCCGCAGCGACAGCGAAGCCTTGAGTTCGGCAATCCAGACCGCAGGATATTCTCTGTCTTGCGCTGCCACGATCCTGGATCAACCTCAGGGTTCGACGAAATCGCCGCCGGACTGCCAGGCCTCGCGCTCCTTGCACTGCAGGCAAATCCGGTTGCCTGGCCCCTCCGAAAAGAACATGTTGCGACAGCTCAGACAATGACGGGCCCGCCCGCGGCGGCGCGCATTTGCCAGATATTCGTCGTTCCAGTACGGCCGCGTTGTCAGGCCGAGCCGGCAAGCCTTGATGATGACAGATTTACGCGAGCGTCCGATCTTGCGGGCAATCTTTGAAAACGGCACTTTGCGTTTCCAGCACTCGATCAGCGAACGAACCTCGTCGTCAGTCCACTCCACGCCGTTGAGGGCCCTTGCCGGTCCACGGCCAGAGAAGCCTCGGTCAATCTCACAGAAAGTCTGCATGTGCTCTCCCATGCGGCAGAATTAAGAGATATGCCAAATAAAACATAAAACGAACAAAAAGAAAATACAATACGAAAACTCGATTTGCGCGGGCGGCCAGCGGCGGCAACTCCCGCATGCGCCCAATGGGCTACGGCTTTCAGCAGGCCGGACCGCTGGCACGACTTTCCACACGATTGCATCACCGGCTGGCGGCAAATGTGAAAAAATCTCGCGCTGTGAAGCGAATGGATGCCGTCACGGCCAAACGGCCAATCCAGTCTCTTTCACGAAAGGAGCCACAGCAATGCAGCTGATATTGGCGGTTTCTCTCATTCTCATCGCCGCCGCCGCGAGGGCTCAAGTCGCCGACATTGGCGACATGGCATCAAGTCTGCAGACGCAGGCCGGCGACATTGCCGACCTTATCGGCGCCGCTGCGTTTCTTCTTGGAATCTGCATCGGCATTGTCGGGCTGATGAAATTCCGCCAGCATTCGCAAAACCCAAACGATCCATCGGCGCGCCTGTCCACGGCGTTCACGCTGGTGTTTGTCGGGGCCGCGCTGGTGGCAATTCCCACCACCCTCGGCGTTGGCATCGGTTCGCTCTTCGGCAGCGGCTCCACCAATGTTTCTGTGGATGGTTCGCTGCGCAGCATAAACTGACCGCCCAGCAGCGATGCTGAGCGAAATCATGCGGACGCCGCTGGAAACCTCGGTTCTCGGCGCCCGCTTTCACGCCGTGGTGGCCGGCGCCTCCCGAAAGGCGGTGGCGGCATGCCTGATTCGTGACAGCTGGACGTGCCACCGGTGCGGCATCCGGCTTCCCGGCTTCATGGAGGTTGATCACCTGACCGGCCATGCGCCTTGCGGGGAAGGGCAGATGCGAACGATCTGCCAGTTCTGCCACAATCTGCGACACGCTGTCTGGGCCGCCAACCGGGGCCGGCTGCGCATTATCCGGGCGCCGGCGCTGGATCAGATTGCAGTGACGCGAATCGCGTGGTTTGTGCTGCTTGCTTCCGGGGGAACTGACGGCAGCCCGCCCGATCACGATCTTGCCGCCGCCGCTCATGTCATCGCCAGCGATGCGAAACGCCGCGAATGCGTTCTCGGCGACATCCTGGGAACCGCTCATGCGGGGGGACTCTTTGAGGCGCTGCTGGCCCTCAAACGGCTTGCGGGTGAGGATGCGTATGTGGAGACCGTAGACCGGCTTGACGGCTATGTCCGGTTTTGGCCGACAGCGTCAAATCGATCCGACGACAAGCCAGAAAGGGCGTGCGCCGCTTTCAGCCGCTGGCGCGACGGCGATTTCCACGACATCTCGGGTAAACTTGTCAGCGAATACTGGCGCAGCGAGGCGTCGGTCGAACTTCTGCGGGAAATCTGCGGCAATCACGACCCAATGGAAATTCTGCGGTCAGAGCGGTGGCCCGGCAGCTTCTGAACAAATGCCCGACGCGTCGCTTGCCGACCAATCCCGGGGTCTCGCTGGGCTGCGCCGGCGGCTTGCGCATCTCGGCGACCAAATCCGGGGCGGTGAAGACCGCCGCGGCCGCCGCGCTGCCGGACGGTTTCTGGCTCACAGACCTTCCGTATTCCGATGTCCGGCTGATCGGCGATAAGCACGTCAACCGAATCATCTGTTCCGACGGGTGGATCGGAGCGCCTTGGAATCGATTCAAGGACGAATTCGGTCTGGCGGAGAGCTGCACCGCAGAGCAGGCGCTGGCGCTGGCGGAAATGGCTGAGCGCATTATCCGCCTTTCGGTCCACGCGGTGACCCGGACCGAATTTTGGAAGAGCTCAGGACAGCGAATCGGCGACAGGAGGACATTTGGCCGCGCCAGTCTGGCCACCGGTCTTTCCGATTTCATTCGACCGCAATTGATTCGCAGCAGAACGAGGGACCTGTACCTTGCACAGCCTTCCCGCACGCTCTTGCGATTCGGGATCGGAAGCTGGGAGCACAAGCCGGCGGCAGACTGCTGGATTCTGACCGCCCACAGGCCGCGCTTTTCGTATCTTCGCTGGCTCGCGTCCCAGCCGATGCCCGGCGGCTATTCTTGGAACAGGATTTCAATTCAGCAGCCCAAGGCGCGGCTGACGGACGAGCTGGAACAACAGTTCGAGGGGATTGGCCGTTCGGTCATCCTGTCCGGCGAATACCAGCCATTTGGGCTGGGCGGTCCATTCTGGATGCGCAGCTGGCTCAGAGGAATGGAGCCGGGCCTGCCGCGGAACTGGTTTACGCTCAGCGAGGCAAAGGCTCTCCGCCGCTGCGGCGAGATTTTTCTGGATGAGGCGCTTTGTGGCCCCAAGTGGCGCAAGGCGGCCGAGACGGCTCTTGGCGCCTGCGCGAAAGGGCTGGCCGGCGCCTGCGGCGGAACCGGGGCGGCGCGGAACTCCTGGTCCGCAGGCCTGGCTGCGGAGAACCTGATCAGGGCTGTGTGCGGAGGCATCAGGCAACGCAATGCTCCGGTGCCGATGGAAAAGGTTTGGGTCGCAATGCATGACAGGGTCGCGGCAATCGGACCGATCGAGGCGGCGGAGGCTGCGGGCGGCCAGGTCACAGCCGCCGTCGCCGGATCCATCACTGTCCACGTGCAGGGCGACGCTGAACAGGCTGCCGCGGTGGCCGCGGCGCTGTGGAGAGAAGGGCTGTTCCTTCCCGCCGGCGCGGCCGCCCGACTGAAAAGGGCGGGCGTGAATCTGCTGAGCGATGCCGGAGAGTTCGGCGGAGAGAAAGCGGACCGGACATTTGCCGTCGGCTCGCAGCTCGGGCTGTGCGGGCTGATCCGCAAGCTGGACGCGGTCGCCGACGACAAGTCCTCCCGAACCGGATTCAACAGCAGCGATCTGCAGGCGGCTCTCGCGAGACTGCAGGCTTGAGCCTCTTGGAAGAGTTTGGGCACGCGGCTTCGGTATGCCTGATCGACCGCATCCGCGTAGAAAGCGTCGAAGATGACCGGACACTGACACTCAAGGACGGATCGCTGGCGTCCATGATCCGGATCGAAGGCGCGATGCGTCATGAGAGCCCGTCGGAACTTGCCGGGGTCGCTGACGCCCTGCGTGTGTCAATGGCGCCATATCTGTCACGGCCGGGCCACGCGATCGAGTTTTCGTTTTCACGCGATCCGACGAATGCACAGCGCAGAATTGAGCAGGCGGTCAGCCGCAGCCGGCGGCGCGCCGGAGAGCTGGCGCTGGATTTGGCTGACGTTCTTGACGGTCGCCAGCGCCGGCTGACGCAGCAGCTCACGGGGGAAAGCTTTCTCGCGGCGATATACACGCGGCCTTCGGCGGATGCCGTGACTTCTGCCGGCCGGCGGCAGACTGTTTCGACGGAAATGCTGGCATCGAGCCATCGGACCGAAAACCCGGGAATGCACGGTATGATCGCGCGTCATGAATCGCTGACCGATGCGCTGTGCCGTGACTTGCGAGCGCGCAGCCGGGCCGCGCAGGTGTTGAGCGTGATCGATGCGCTGCGCGAAATCAGAGCATCGCTCTACCCGTTCACCGCGCCGTGGAAACAGGAATGGACCCCGGCGCTGCCGCAGCGCCGCGACAGCCGCGCACAGGCTCCGTGTGCGCTGGGCATGATGCCGAGCACAGAATCGCAGATGGCCGCAGGCGATCCTTCCAACCTTCTGCCGCCCGCGATGGATATCCAGCTCGCGACCGAAGACGGGGCAACCCTCGATTCAAACACCGTGCGCATCGGGGACGCGCTGTTCGCCGGTTTTGACGTCACGGTGGCTCCGGAAATCCTGACACCTTTTGACAGTCTGGTGACTGCCATCAATGAATCACCGGTCCCCCTGGCATGGCGATGCCGATTTCTGATCGAGCCGGGCGGGCTGCAGGCGGTGCGTCTGAAGGAACAGTTCGCACGTTTGTTCGCCTTCGCCGCGCCGGTCAGAAACACACGGATTCGTGACGCGATCGCCGCCCTCAGAGAAATCGACGGGGCCGGCGACACAGTCGTGCGGCTGCGCATTTCGTTTGCGACCTGGGCGCGGACGGGGCAGACCGGCGAATTGCGGCGCGGCGCGGCAATTTTGAAGCGCGCCGCCGAGCAGTGGGGCAACCTGTCAGCCGATGGGGTGACTGGCGACCCGCTTGGCCTGGCGCTGTCATCCGCGGCCGGCCTCGGACCGGTCGCCACGGCGCCGGCGGCCGCCGCGCCGCTCTCTGCCGCGCTTTCCATGCTGCCCCTTTCGCGTCAGGCGAGCCCGTGGCGGGAAGGGCCGGTGACGTTTCGCACTGGAGACGGAAAACGCTGGCCGTACCGGCCCGGCTCGTCGCGGCAGAACAGCTGGGTTGAAATCTATTCCGGAACCCCCGGGTCGGGAAAATCTGTCGCCATGCACGCTGTCAATCTCGCCTGCGCGCTTGAGCCGCACGCTTCTGAATCCGGCGCCGCCGAACTGCCGCGTATCGCGATACTTGATATTGGGCACTCGTCGCGCGGGTTTATCGAGCTGCTGCGCGATGCGCTGCCGGCCCGTCGCCGGCAGGAAGCCGCCCACATGAAGCTGCGGATGACACCGGAACACGCAATAAACCCGTTCGACACTCTCCTGGGGATGCGCCGCCCCATGGCCGCCGCGCGATCGTTTATGGTGAATTTTCTGGGCATGCTGTGTGGGGCGGGAGAGCTGCAGGGCGGGTGCCCGGTGGCGGGTTTGGCCGGCGCGGCTCTCGATCAGGCATACGCGAACCTTTCGGACAAAGGCAGTCCGAACAGGTACATCGCAGGCGACGATCCGGAAGTCGACCGCGCATTGGCTGAAGCCGGGCTGCGGCCTGGTGAATTCGCAAGCTGGTGGAACGTAACTGACGCTCTGTTCGCCGAGGGGCTGACCGGCGCTGCCGCAAGGGCGCAGGCGCGGGCGGTGCCGGTGCTGGCAGACCTTGTGGCAGCGAGCCAAACCGACCATATCATGTCGCTGTACGCGCAGGCCCGTTCCGGCGACGGCGGCGAGCCGGTGATGAAAGCGTTCCACCGCCGGATTGCCGAGGCCATCCGCGATCTGCGGATAATGGCCGGACCAACCCGGTTCATCGTCGGGCCGGCGCGGATCACGGCGCTGGATCTTGCCGAAGTCGCCGGCGCCCATGGCGGCGCGGGCTCGCTTCGCCAGACTGCATTGATGTACATGCTGGCGCGTCAGTTCATGATCGGAAACTGGCTGGCCGACGAAACAGAAATTGAAAGCGCGGTGAGGCACGGCGCCTGTCCGCCCCTCTATGAGGAGCATCTTCGGCGCCATGCCCGCAGCAGCATCCGAACCCCGAAACTTCTGTGCATCGATGAGTATCACCGGACCGGAGGTCTGGCGGGATTCAGGAGGCAGATTCTGCAGGATGCCCGCGAAGGGCGCAAAAACAATGTCCGCATCGCGCTGGCGTCGCAGCTGCCGGGCGATTTCGGGCACGAAATTCTCGATGTCGCTTCCACGATCCTGATTTTTGACGCACCGTCCGAATCTGCCGCGCAGCTGTTTTCGGAGCGTTTCGGGCTGAGCGGGGCGGAGCTTCGCATGCTCCGGCATCAGTTGACGGGTCCGACTGAAAACGGAGCGCCGCTGTTTGCGATCATGCGCCACAAGCAGGGAACAGTGCGGCAGCTGCTGTATCTGACTCTCGGCGCGCCGGAACTTTGGGCGCTTTCAACAACACCGGAAGACATCGCGCTGCGCGAGCAGCTGCTGAAGTCGCTGACCCCGCCGGAAGCGCGCGCGGCGCTCGCGGCAAGATTTCCCGGCGGGTCGGCCAAATCCGAATTCGAAAAACTGGCCGCGCGGCAGGTTGAACAGGGTATCGAAACCGAGATGCCAGGAGTTCTCGAAACGCTCGCAAAGGGCACCGCCGCGCGATTCCTGGCCCGCAATCCGCCGCAGTCAAGGTAGCGCAGAGACTGCTGCGCAGGGCGCGCACTAACGGGACGGATCTGCTGCCGAAGGCAATCCCCCGATGCCGCTCGGCGGCAAAAACACGTCCGTGAGAATTGTGTACAGCAGTGCCGCGGATTCCGCATTACGGAGTTTTTTCTGCACCAGCGGGGTTTTGAGCAGGCGCGCCACATACGCCATCAGCTTCAGGTCGGTTCTTGCCTCGTCCTGCGGCCCGAGAAGCGTAAACGCCAGGTCAGCCGGTTTGCCGTCTGGCGTTGTGACGGTCGCCGGGCGCTTTAGCCTGAGGAAAACGCTGATGAATGACGTCATCTCCGGCAAATGGCCGGTCGGAAGCAGTATTCCATCGCCGAGCCCGACGGGAAACTGCCTTGACCGGGCATTCAGGGCGTTGGCGACCTCCTTTGCGGTCACCAAACGGGCGTCCTCGCCGACCGCATGAATCTTCCCCTTGGCAGCGGAGCTTCGGGCGGTGTCGATATAGGCGGCTTCGGCGACCGAGGCGATGATTCTGAACAGTGCCCCTTTGCTGCGAAACTGCACGTCCGATATGCGAACCGCCTCAGGCTGGATGATGTCGGCAATCCGCGTCGCGTCGCACATCGATGAATTGCCGGGCTACGAACCGTCTCCAGGATCGATCCATCCCACATTTCCATCGTCGCGGCGGTGGACGACATTCACACCGCCGTGCGTCAGGTTGCGAAACACCAGCAGCGACCCCTCGGCGAGTTCCATCTGCATGACAGCCTCGCCCACAGACAGCGCCGGAATCCGGGTTTCCATTTCGGCAATAATGACCGGCTGCAGAGACTCCGGCTCTTCTTCTTCGCGTTCGATTTCCGCTGAGGCAAGAACCGAGGACAGAGCATCGGAATAGCGGACAGGCGAGGTGCGTTCGTGATGGTGGTTCTTCAGCCTTCGCTTGTAGCGCCGGAGCTGTTTGCCGAGTTTGTCGCTGGCAAGATCGAACGAAGTGTAGATGTTGCCGGACCGGGAATTGGCTTGGGCGGTCAGCCCTGTGGAAAGATGCACCATGACTTCACAGCTGTAGTGCTGACCGTCACGGTCAAAGGTGACGCCAGCTCCCGTCGGCCGCTTGGCAAACCGGCCCAAGACCGAAGTGAGATGCTGTTCCACATGATTCCGAAGCTTTTCGCCGATATCGAGATGTCTGGCGGTGATTGTGATCTGCATGGCCTTACCTGTGTGTCCTGCCTGTTTGGCGCCCAATTCAAACGCCGGCGCCGATTTGAAATCTAGGCTGAAAGCGCATCAAAGTCATTATTGTTGTTCATAACGCCGTCATGTGCCGGTCGCTGTCCTCGCCCAGATAGTCGCGCAGGAACCTTTGGTCCCGCGAGACGTCCTCCGATGTGCCCTCGACCAGAATGCTGCCCTCCGAGAGCACATAAACCCGCTCGACCAGAGCAAGAGTCTCCCGCCAGTTGTGGTCGGTTATCAACACGCCGACGCCCCTTTCTTTCAAGTGGGTGATCAGCGACCGGATATCGCGCGCCACAATCGGGTCAATTCCCGCGAAGGGTTCGTCGAAGAGGATGTATTTCGGCTTCGAAGCAATGCAGCGGGCAATCTCCACACGCCGTCTTTCGCCGCCGGAGAGCGCGGCGGCTTTGACGCGTCTGATCTCTCCGATCGAAAACTCGGCCAGCAGGCTTTCCAGCTCAGCCTTTCTGGCGCGCCGTCCGGAGACACAGAGTTCCAGTATCGACATGATGTTTTCTTCAACCGTCAGGCCTCGGAAAACCGAGTTTTCCTGCGGAAGATAGCCAAGTCCGAGGCGGGCCCGGAGATAGAGCGGCAGGCGGGTGATATCCTTGCCATCGAGAAAAACGCTGCCCGAATTCGGCTGCAGCAGCCCCGCGATGGTGTAAAAAGTGCTGGTCTTCCCGGCGCCGTTCCGGCCAAGAATTCCGACAATCTCCTTCGGGTGCAGCCGCAGACTGACTGACTGAACGATCAGTTTTCCGCGGATGCGCTTGGAAAGGTTTTCCGCGATCAGGCCGGTCTCCACGCCGCTTCAGCCTCCTTCGGCACTACTGGCCGGACGTCGTTACGTCCGCTGCGGCCTTGCCACTCAGCGTGCTCTTCCCGGTCTCGAAGTCGTAGACGAATTCCTGCCCCGTAAGTGTGAGCGACTCGGTCTTCACCCGGACATTGCCGTGCAGCTCGACTGTGCCTGCCAGCACCTGGTAAACACCGTGTTCGGCTGTGACAACCACGCCTTCGGTCGTCAGAACAACTTTGCCGGTGACACTCACATATTGAATTTCCGGGATGTCCGGGCTGACGGTTTTCGCTTCCGCCTCGTCAGACTCGAGCCGCAGCCTTTCCTGTGTGACCACGACTCTGCCCGTGAACTTGGTGACTCCGGTTCCGCGCTCGAACGTGGCCAATTCAGCGTTCACAACGACGGGGCCGTGTACGTTCTGCGGATCAAAGACCAATTCGACCTGTGCCGATGCCGCGCCGGCGGAGGCAAGGAGGGCCGCAATCAGGAAGGTCTGCAGGACATTCAACATATCAAAGGAGTAATTCGCACGCATATGGCTGTCTCGGCATCGTTTACAGCAATTCCCGGATTTGGGAAACTCCTACGGCAAGAGGGCCGGGAACAGATTCTGGCAGAGATTTCGGCGCCCCGGTGCGGAGGATTCTCCAGATGCCGGTCCGTTGAACGAGAACGCTGTCCGTTGCCGGCGGCCGTTCCAGCGCGAAAAATGAGGAGCCTGCCCGCTGCCGGCCATGGAACCGACGGCCGAACAGCAGCGCTGCTGTCAGTCCGATGGTCTGCGCGACGCCAAATACGTGAATTCGACTCCGTCTGCGAGCCTCACCGTCCCGCGGGTGTCCTCATTCGGCGCAGTGATCCGCAGCAGTCCGGCGCGGCCATTGCCGCCAATAAAAACGAAGCCTGCCGCTCCGATGCTTTCGACCTCGGATTCACGCGTCTTGACACGAAACCCCTCCGAATTCACCGTGAGCCAGTTATCGCCTTTGTTGCTCTGCCACGTAAACGTGGCACCGCCGGACAATTCGCCGAAACCGGTTTCAAGCTCAAAAACCAAGTTTTTTGCCACCAGCGACTGGATTGAATCGTGGAACGCATTTTTCAGGAACGCTGTCACCGTATGGCCCGTGAGACGGGAAAAGTCCACCGATCCCGCTTGCAGGCTGAACTCAATCTCTGTGCCGTCAGCCGCCGTTTCCATCAAGGCTCCATTCGTGAAATCCGCGTTGTCCAGATTCCAGGTTGTCTCGGCGGCGCTCGCTTTGAGAGTTCTGATGTGGCCGTCAGGCTGAATCAGCATCCCGCGGATAATGAACACATGGATATTGTCTTTCAGCATGACCGCCGAATCGGCGCGGACCGTCAGCTCCGACCCGTGTTCGAGAATCGCGGAATATGTGACATCCGTGGCCCCGCCGGTGCCTCGGGAGGATCCGTCCGTTGTCTCGCCGCCGCCGGAAAAGCCAATCCAGAAAATGGAACCGAGGATCACCAGAGAAGCGGTCGGCAAAACGACATGGAGAAACGTCGCAGCAATTCTGTTTTCTGCAATTCGGGCCGGGATCATTATCCGGCGCCGGCCCTCAGGCAGTCATGGATATGCAGAATGCCGAGGACTTCCGACCCGTGTTCGGGGTCAACAACAAACAGGCATGTGATTTTGCGGGCATTCATCAGCCTGACCGCTTCTTGGGCCAGCGCCGCTGGTGAAATTGTCTGAGGATTCCGGGTCATCACATCGCACGCCCGGTTTTCCAGCAACCCGTCCATATGCCGTCTCAGATCGCCGTCTGTGATGATGCCGGTCAGTCTGCCGCCGTCGGAACAGATGCCGGCGACGCCAAACCCTTTCTGCGTCATGACCAGCAGCGCATCGGACATCTTGGCCGTCTCAGCAACCAGCGGGATGGAAAGGCCGCCGTGCATCAGGTCCGACACCTTGGACAGTCGGGCCCCGAGCGTGCCCCCGGGATGAAACTCGCGGAACAGGGTTGGCGAAAAACTCTGGTGTTCCATCAGCGCGATTGCCAAAGCGTCGCCGAGCGCCAGCATCATGGCGGTTGATGTGGTTGGAACGATGCCCCTGTCGCAGGCCTGGTCGACCGCAGGAAGCACAATGCCGACATCCGCCTGGCAGATCAGTGTGCTGCCGTCGCGGCCGGCGATGCCCACCATTGGAATTCCGAAACGGCGCGTGTAGGCGATTATGTCCGCCAACTCGCTGGTTTCTCCGGAATTCGAAAATATCAAAGCGGCGTCGTCAACCGCCATCATGCCCATATCGCCATGGCTGGCCTCGGCGGGATGGACGAAGTGGGCCGGCTTTCCGGTGGATGTCAGGGTGGCGGCGACCTTGCGCGCGATATGGCCGGACTTGCCAATGCCGGAAACGATGACACGTCCCGTGGTTGCTGCGAGCAGGGAAACGGCATCTGAGAATTTGCCATCTATGCCGTCGGCGAGCTTTGACAGCGCCGCCGCTTCACGCAAGACAACCCGCCGGCCGACGTCTTGGAATTGCGTGCGATCTGTCGTGGGCTGCACTTGTCTCTTCCTGTTGGATCGGCAGTCGGCCTTCCGCGCCAACGCATCTTAGCGTTGCCCGGTCAGGCGGGCAATTCAACCACCATTATTGACGGATCGCCGGCGGTTAAAGCTCAGTGTGCAAAAATGTCTTTGTTGTCCCAGCCCTGCAGATCAATGCTGGCCCGGACCGGCAGGAACTTGAAGCATGCCTCTGCAAGATGTGTTCGGCCTTCGCGTGACAGCATCCGGTCGAGGATAATTCGCAATTCGTGAAGGTGAGTCACATCAATCGCCGCATAGCGCAGCTGATCCTGCGTGAGTTCGCCAGCGCCCCAGTCCGATGACTGCTGCTCCTTGTCCAAATCAATTCCAACCAGTTCGCGGCACAGGGCTTTCAATCCATGCTGATCGGTATAGGTGCGCGCCAGGCGAGAGGCGATCTTGGTGCAATAGACAGGCACAACAGAAGCGCCGAGATTCTTCTTGAGCACCGCAACGTCGAACCGGGCATAGTGAAAAAGCTTCAAAACACTGCGATCTTCCAAGACGGACCGCAGCACGGGCGCGCTGCGCTGACCGGAAGCGATCTGAACGATGTCGGCGGTGCGGTCACCGGTGGAAAGCTGGACCAGGCAGAGCCGGTCCCGGTTTATATTCAGCCCCATGGTCTCGGTGTCCACCGCGATCGCGTCCCCGGGGTCGTAACCCTTTGGAAGATCTTCCTTGTGGACTCTGATCTCGTCGATGCTCACGCCAGCCATTCCCCTGGGCAATCGTCAGTCATGTCAGCGCCGCGGCAAATGCGGTACGGTCTTCAGGAGCTTCGATTCAGGCCATGCGCAGGAGACACAGATCTGCCGCCCATGCACTCCGGAAACCGCGCCTTTCACTTCACGGATATGGTGCCCAGGAGAGGACTCGAACCTCCACGCCCATTCCGAGCACTAGCACCTGAAGCTAGCGCGTCTACCAATTCCGCCACCTGGGCCGGCCGCGTAGTGGGTGGATTTAGTGAAGCGCGGGTTTTCTGTCAATCTGTGGCGCCGGCAATCCTGCGCTTTCCCCGTCGAAACGCCGGAAACGATGCGGAGCCGCTCAGCGGACGCCTCAACCTGCTCCATCGCTGCTCTTGCGGGCTTCAACAACCTGATCGGCCAGACGTCCTGACAATTCCTGCATATGGTCGAAACTGTATTCGAATGTGCCGACACCCTGCGTCAGAGAACGCAGTTCGATGATCAAATCCTGAAGCTCCGCCTGCGGCAGCTTGGCGCTTGTTTCGTCCCACCGGTTCCAGCCTTCCTTGGAATCGAAACCGAGAATCTGACCCCGCCTGCCGCTGATCAAGCCTTGGATATTGGATGTGAACTGCGTTGGCGCCGAAATCTTGACATCGTAAATCGGCTCCAGCAGGACAGGTCTCGCATTCGGGATTCCATCCCGCATGGCCAGCCACCCGGCGGTCTTGAATGCCATTTCGGAACTGTCGACCGGATGATATTTTCCGTCGGTCAGGGTCACCGAGACATCCACCACGGGGAATCCCAGCGGGCCTGAATCCATGTAGTCTTTCACGCCGGCCTCCACGGCCGGGATATATTGCCGCGGCACCTTGCCGCCAACGATCACGTCCTGGAACTCGAAACCCTCGCCGCGCGGCAACGGCTTGATATCGACATGGACATCGCCGAACTGACCGTGGCCGCCTGACTGTTTTTTGTGCCGGGCGTGCTGCGCGACCGACTTCTTGATCGTTTCCTTATAGGCGACCTGCGGCCGCGTGCTCGCCACGGCAAGGTTGTTTTTGCTCTTGAGCCGAGAGATCGCGACCTTGAGATGGATTTCCCCTTGACCCAACAGCACAATTTGGCGGGTGTCCTGGCTGTGCTCCAATTTGACGGAAGGATCTTCCTCGGTCATCTTGCTGATCGCGCCGCTCATTTTGGCTTCATCGCCGCGGTTTTCAGCCTCAATCGCGAGCGAAAACAGCGGAAACACCGGGTCCGGCCATTGGGTTTCCGGGCTTTCTCCGCTGTCGACCAGAGTGTCTCCGGTTTTGACAGGCTCCATCCTGCCCAGCGCCACGACATCGCCGCGGCCTGCCGCAGCGAGCTTTTCCTGATCGTATCCGTTCAGCCGGCTGACGCTGCTGACGCGTGTGCCGTTCAGGGACATGCCTTCCTTGACCTCGCCGTCGAGCACACGGGAAATCGACAGTTTTCCGGTGTGCGGCATGTGCAGGGTCTTGAACACCGCCGCGCCGTTTCCGGACCACTCGTCAAGCCCCAGGCGTTCCCGAACCGATGCAACGCCGGGAGATTCGTGGCGCAACGCTTTGAGAAGCCTGCGGACTCCGGCGTCGTTGGTCGCCGAACCGATCATTGCCGAAACAACATTGTCGGCCTGCAGCGTCGCCGTCAGGTGGGCATAGATTTCCTCTTTCGGAGGAATTGTGTCTTCGAGCAGCTGCTCCAGAAGATCGTCATCGAAGTCGGCGAGAGACTCCAGCATTTCCTGACGGGCAAGGGCCTCGCTTTCCGCCATGTCTGACGGAATCTGCACGAGTTTCGATGCGCTCCCGGGCTGGTACTCGTAGGCGCGCTCACTGGCCAGATCGACATAGCCGGTGACGTCCTCGCCGCTGACAATCGGCACATGGCGCAGGACAACCGGCCGGTCCGACGCACCCTGAATCGCCTCCATCATTTCCGGGACGCTGGTGCCCGCAAGATGGTCAACCTTGTTCAGAAACACGCAGTGTGGAATCGCGAAGTCGTCAAGAAACTTGAGGATCGGCGCCGCCATCATCGCCTTGTCCACAGACGGCTCGCAGACCACCACGGCAAGATCGGCCACCATCAGGGCATTGCGGGCATCCTGTTGGAACTCGACGGAACCGGGGCAGTCGAGAACTGTCCAGCGGTCGCCGAGATATTCGAAATTCGCAACATTGACCTCTGTGGACATTTCCCGTTCGCGGGCTTCCGGAGAGGCGTCACCGACTGTGTTTCCGGAAGGCACATCCCCTTTGCGCTGGATTTTTCCCGCCGCCGCCAGCATGGCTTCCAAGAGACTCGTCTTGCCGCTCTGATACGGTCCAACCAACGCCACACATCTCGGTTCCGCTGTGTTTGTCATTTATCTGCAACTCCTTGACGCTGTCGCTGCCGTTCAATCGGCAAGCGGCTCTATATCGCACTGCGGGTGATCTGGAAAATGCGGTTACCAGACCAGGCTCTCACTTGCCAAAGTTACAAGACCGAAGCTTGGATGCAAGCGTTTTGGCAGCGAGCGGATTCTCACTCTGCCCACAAGGATGCCGCAGATTCGCGCGATTTGACCCAACCTACGCCGGCGAAGGGCGCGGCAGCCTTGACGATCCAGCCCATCTCCCATTGGCGGGACAGCGCAAATGGCTGAAACCCACATCAATCCGTTTTCCGCTGCGGCAATACCGGCTTTGAGCGAACGCATGCGAAAGCCGACCGACGGCCATATGGCGAAACCGCGAAGCCTGTCTTACTGGAGTTCTGTGGAAAGGAATGCAGAGAATGAGCCTTGCCGACTGGCCGGAACGGTTGCTGGCCCGCCCGCTTGGAGCAACGGCGCGTCAAATCCGACGCGTTTGCCGTCGGCCCGGGGGTGACCTGCCGGACATCCCAGCCCGGCCCCGGTGAACCCGCCGCTGGCTTCTCCGCCCGCTGTCCCGACAGCGCCAGCCAGTGTCAGCGTTTTGCGGAAAATCGGTTTTATGGCTTCCGGCCGGCATTCGCCCATGCAATCCGCCATAGCGGCGCACTCGGGCGGAACGGAGCTTCGGACGATCCAGGACTGCGGTGGCGGAAATGACTGAATCCGCTCACCGCGGGAGCTTCGATGTCTTCATTGTGGGCGGCGGCGTCAACGGCTGTGGAATCGCCCGCGATGCGGCCGGGCGCGGGCTGAAAGTCGCCTTGGCGGAGATGAATGATCTTGGCTCGGCAACCTCCTCGGCATCGACCAAACTCGTCCACGGCGGACTGAGATACCTGGAATATTTCGAATTCAGGCTGGTCAGGGAATCGCTGAAGGAACGCGAGATCCTGCTTCGGGCCATGCCGCATATAAGCTGGCCGATGCGCTTTTTGCTGCCATACCGTTCCAGCATGTATTTCCAATCCGACACACCTGCGTCACGGCTGCTGAAACTCACCATGCCGTGGCTGCGCGGCCGCCGTCCCGCATGGCTGATCCGCCTCGGCCTTGTGTTGTATGACAGCCTCGGGTCCCGCGGCATCCTGCCGGGCACCGCCTCCGTCGACCTGTCCAAGGCAAAGGAAGGAGCGCCGCTCCGCGAAGAATACCGCCGGGCGTTTGAATACTCGGATTGCTGGGTTCAGGATTCCCGCCTTGTCATTCTGAATGCCAGAGACGCTGCGCAGAGGGGAGCGTCGATTATGCCGCGCACGAAAGTCGTTCGGGCTGAGCGCGGGCCGTCCCATTGGACGGTCACCACAGAAAATCAGAACGGCCATCATGCGGAACACCGGACACGAGCCATCGTCAATGCGACAGGTCCATGGGCCTCTGAATTCCTTGAAGAAATCATTGGCGTCCCGCCCGCCGTGCGGATCCGACTGGTGCGAGGCAGCCATATAGTGACGCGAAGGCTCTACGACCACGACAAGTGCTATTTCTTTCAAGGTGAAGACGGCCGCATCGTCTTTGCAATTCCCTACGAAGGCGACTTCACCTTGATCGGGACAACCGACCAGGACCACCCAAGCGCCTCTGTGCAACCGGAATGCAGCCCACAGGAAACCGACTATCTGCTGGCATGCGCTTCGAAGTATTTCAGCCGCCCGGTCAATCGCGGTGACATCGTTTGGTCCTACTCTGGGGTCCGGCCGCTCAGCGACACCGCCGCCGCCGCCACCGCCGCTTCACGCGATTATGTTCTTGATATCGATCTGGCGGGCGCGCCGATTCTGAACATTTTCGGAGGCAAGATCACCACCTACAGAAAACTTGCCGAAGCGGCGCTGCACAGACTTGCCGATCATTTGCCGCCCGGCGGAAGCGCATGGACGTCCACCGCCCGGCTTCCGGGCGGTGATTTCCCGGTGGACGGGGCGGCCTCTCTGGCAGCGTCGCTTAGAGAGGGGCATCCATTCCTGTCCGCGTCCTGGGCGATGCGTTTTGTGCGCACGTACGGCACCGACACGCGGAGGATTCTGGGAGACGCTGTTGCCTGTGACGATCTGGGAGAACAGTTCGCCGCCACGATCACCGAGCGCGAGCTTGAATGGGCTGTTCGCAATGAGTGGGCTCAGACGGCAGAGGATTTTCTTTGGAGACGGACCAAACTTGGCTTGAAGCTGCCTGAACACGAGGTCGACCGCGTTGCGGCCTGCATGCGCAGACTCCAGTCCAAATAGGGGCCGTTTGCATCGGGGCTTGCAGCAAATATGCAAAAGACGCACCGGCAGGAACACCCGGTTCAATCTCAAGGTAAATCCGGAAACGATAAAGGAGTTCAGCGGGATGGCCGGCGACAACGTCTGGGGACCGGGTGAGACGCTGGAACGGGGACCGTGCCTTTGCAGCGGGAGTATGGCGGCGGGAACTGAACCGGCGGTCCAGGAGTAAGTCTGTCAGCCCGGATCGCCCCGCCACGAGGCATGAAAGGCGGTCATGCAGTATGGCGACTGATCCAATGGAGGAAAATCAATGGCAGAACGGAAATCAGCGTTCAGGCGGGCTCCGGAGCGTCCTGAACTGGAGGCATTGTGCATAGCCGCGAAAAATCGTGAGATATCCGATGAGGAGATGAGGGCCCGGCAGGCAAGCTTCGTGTGCGGAAACGCCCCCGCCGGATCCGGGATCACAAGGGAGTCGGCGAAAGCGGCAGTCTGGCGGATGCGGCGCGGATGATCGATTTCGCAGGCATCGGGAAAATGTGTCTCGTGGGCGATATCCACGGGATGTTTCCGCCGTTCCGCGCGTTCGCTCAGCGGGTGCGGGGCCGGGGCGTGGCCGTCGTGCAGGTGGGCGATTTCGGCCACGGGTTTCTCGATCGCCCCACGGCGGCGCGCGCCGAGGAATTCTTCCGCGGGAACGCCGGCGCCTGCGGCTTCATCCGCGGCAACCATGACGATCCGGGGATCTGCCGCATCATGCCGGGGTGGATTCCGGACGGGCGCCATGACCCGGCCTGGGGCATCATGTTCGTGGGCGGCGCGGCCTCGCCCGACCGGCGCCTGCGCACCCGGGGGCTGGACTGGTGGGAGGACGAGGAGTGCTCGATCGCGGAGCTCAGCGCGATCGCCGGCCGCTACGCCGCGCTGAAGCCCCGGATCATGGTGACGCACACCGCGCCTTCGGCGGCGGTGGAGGCGGTGTTTCCGCAGGTCAGGCTGTTCCGCCCGCTGTCGCGGACGATGCAGGCGTTCGACGCGATGTTCGAGTGTCACCGGCCGAATCTCTGGATCTTCGGCCACTGGCACCGCTCGGCGGGCGCCGACGTGGATGGCACGCGGTTCCAGTGCCTGGGGGAATGCCGGCACTGTTCGGTGACGCGCCGCGAGGGCCAGCCGGCCAGGCTGTGCGGCGGCTCGGAACGGATCTGAGACGGAGCTCCGGCACGCCCTGAGGACGCTGCCGGGGAGGATATCAAATCACACAGTTCGCCCCGCATGGGAATTGGCCGGGCCAGCCATGGTCCGTGCTCGGCGACAAGTCCACCGCCGCTGTGTTATATGCCGGCGCAGGCGCGGCAAAGGGTCAGTGATGCGATGGCGGCAACAGTTGCAGATCTTGTGATTTCGGCGCTGACTGGCGCTGAAATCGATAAGCTCTACTGTCTTCCCGGCTATCAGAACGATGACTTTTTCGACGTTCTCTATGATCACCAGCATGTGATCAAACCAGTGCAGACCCGCCACGAACAGGGGGCGGCTTTTATGGCGCTGGGGGCCGCGATGGCGACCGGGAAGCCCCAGGCCTGCTGCGTGGTGCCGGGGCCGGGATTCCTTAACACCGGGGCCGCTCTGGCAACGGCATGGGCAGTGAACGCTCCGGTTCTGATGATTGTCGGCCAGACACCGGCGCGGACCTATGGAATGGAAGTCGGCGAACTTCACGAGATCCCCGATCAGCTCGCGATCATCAACCAGTTCTGCAAGCGCGCCGTCCGGATTGACGATCCAAACCGCGCCGCAGCCCAGATTGCGGAAGTGATGGCAGCCCTGGCTCACGGCCGCCCGCGGCCGGTGGCGATCGAGGTGCCTATGGATGTGTGGGCGCTGGATGCCCCGGACAGCGCCGCAAAGGCGGATATTCCGCCGCCGAAACAGCCATCGCCCGCCGAAATCGAGGCCGCTGCCGGTGAAATCACCGCCGCCCGCCGCCCGTTGATTGTGATCGGCAGAGGCGCCGTGAAACATGGTGAGGCGATCCTTGATTTGGCATCCGCGATCGACGCGCCGGTCATGAGCAGCAGGTCGGGACGCGGAATTGTGCCTGCCGATTCGCCGTATGCATGTCTTGCCCCGGTTGCGCGCGCCCTGTGGCCACGAATGGACTGCGTTATTGGTCTGGGCACCCGGATCGGGTCGCGGCTGGCGATCTGGGGAACCGACCCAAGTCTCCGGTCGGTTCATATCGACATTGACCGGTCGGAGCTGCGGCGGGGTCACCCGGCTGATCTGCGGATCTATGCGGACCTGGGCGATGCCCTTCCCATGCTCGCCGGCACATTGGGCGATCAGCCCGACCGATCCGAATGGGCCGAGACCACCGCTGCGACGCGACGGGATGTGGAAAGCAAGCTGCGCACCCGCCTTGCACCGCAGGCAGAGTATCTTGACGTCATACGCGCCGCGCTTCCTGACGATGGGATCCTGGTCGCCGACGTGACCCAGATCGGCTACGCGGTGGAAGCGATGTTTCCGGTCTTCAAACCGCGGACGTATCTTTCATCCGCCTACCAGGGCACTCTCGGCTGGAGCATTCCCGCGGCCCTTGGCGCGTCCTCCGCCCTCTGCGGCCGTGCGGTTGTTGCGGTTGCAGGCGATGGCGGCGCGATGTTCAACATACAGGAGCTGGCCACGGCCAAACTTCACGGGATTGCCTTTACGCTGATCATTTTCGATGACCGCTGTTTCGGAAATGTGCGCAGATTCCAAATTGAGAAATATGGCAACCGGGTCATTGCAAGCGACCTCTACAGCCCGGATTTTGTGGCCTTGGCAGCAAGCTGCGGGATTGCCGCCGAGCGCGTGTCCGGACCTGACGGGCTGGGCGACGCGCTGCACAGCGCCGTGCAGGCCAAGGAACCCCGGGTTATTGTCGTCGATGTCGGTGATTTTCCCAGCCCCTGGCCGTTCCTGATCCCGCGTCTGCTCCGAGGGCCACAATCGCTTTCGGGCAGCTGAGCGACTGCCAGCCATCCAGGGTTCTGGGTTCATCCATTTCCGCTCCGCACGTCGTTTCGGTCAAGCCGTTCAGACGCGGCAACCACCGCCGAGCCGATGTTCTCGCACTGCCTGAAATATCAAAAGGTTACTTTCGCCAGACGTCAGACTGCGTTTTTCCGCAGCCCAGACGCCGACACTCCGACTTGGCGGCAATTGTTGGCGTGCACCGGCGCAACCTGACTGGAAAGCGATGGAGTGGACGCCCCCTCCTGACGGCGTCACAGTGCGCCAGAGAAAACGCCAGGCGAGCTGCGCGTTAAAACAAGGAGGTGAGCATCCATGGAACAGGCTGCCATCATCGGCGCCGATATTTCAAAGAGGAGTTTTCAGCTGCGCGGAGCGACTGCTGAAGGCAAGCCGGTCTTCCGCAGAACACTGTCGCGCGGCCGGTTCCTTGACTTCCTTTCAGAAGCGCCGGGCTGCCTGGCTGTGATGGAGGCGTGCGGTGGCGCCCGCCCGCTGGGGGCCGTGAGATCATCGGCCTGGGTCATGAGCGCAGGCTGATCCCGCCGGTGTGTGTGAAGCCGTTTGTCAAGAGACAGAAGAGCGGCAGCAGCGACGCGGCCGCGATCGTCGAGGCGGCCCAGTGCCCGACCATGCTGTTCCGCACCCGCGCGCTGCCTGTGCGGCAGCGCACGCAGACGATCAATTCGCTGCGCGGCCATCTCTCCGGGTTCGGCGTGGCCGCGCCGCAGGGGGCATGGATTGTGGAGGCGCTGCGTGTGGAGCTGGAAAGGGCGAAGGAGACACGCTCTCCGAACAGATCGCCGGCCCCGATGCGGAGATCCGCATCCGGGCACGGGAACGCGCGGAGCTCAGGCGGCTGATGACGGTTCACGCCTTCGCGCCGCCGATGGAGAGCTTCAGATGCGGGCGTGACTTCGCGGCCTGGATCGGGCTGACCCCGCGGCAGCGCTCGACCGCGGGAAGACAGAGGCTCGGCCGGATCACCAGGATGGGGCAGCGGGATCTCCGGCGGCATCCAGCGACGTGTCAGAATAGATGCCGGGAAAGGAAACGGAATGCCGGGCCCTGCGGTCACGCGGGTGAAGGCGTGATGTGCCGGTGTCCCCGGTCGGTGCGGTTGGGACGAAGGACAGGACAGGGGCAAAAGGTCACAGGAGACGGGGTCGGAAGAACCGGTTTTGACCGCAGGGCTTCGAGCCCGTGTAAGCGCGGCGAAAACCGCGGCGGAGGCGGCGCTCGACGGAATTTATGTGGTGTGCGCCAGCCTCGGAAAGGAGGCGGTCGGAAGCGGGGCGGCGGTGGCGGCCTATAAGAGCCTGGCCCTCGTGGACAACGCATTGAAGATCCACCTCCATAGATTTAGCTGCGGGTTCCTGCGACCTGATCCCATGCTTTCTCGCGGGCTTCCGTTCGTCTCGCCGCGGCCTTGCGCCGCTCCTGCAGCCGCTTCACCTCGGCCTCGTCGGCAAAGATCAGCCAGCGCGCGCCTCCGTCCGAGCGGCGCGCGGAGACGACGCCTGTTGCCGCCCAGTTGTACGCGGTCGGGGCCGGCATGCCGAGCAGGGCCGCGAATTCGCAGACCGTCCACTCATTCGGCTTGCGGTCGGACGGCGGCCGCCAGGGATGCGGCGAGACCCTGGCTGCCGGCGGCCGGCATTTTCTGAGCAGGTTCGAGACGGAGCCGGCGCTGAACTGCGCCCGCCTTGGAGGGCGCCAGCCTTCAGTGTTGAGGCGGTCGGCGATCTCCTGCTGCGTTCTGCCCTCCTTTTCGAGTTCCAAAACCCGCTGGCGGAGCTCCTCGCAGGAGGACAGCTGCTCAAGCCGCCGCACCGGCGCCCGCAGACGGCGCGCCGTGACCTGCCCGCCATGCCAGTGGATTTCGACATCCAGCCGCTCGCTGGTCCCGCGCTGCGTCACGACGACCTGCTCGATCATCAGCGACAGCACCGCGGCGCGGGCGCTGTCATCGATGCCGCCGCTGTCCCAGAGCCGGGCGATGTCCTGCGCCGCGGTCCGGATCCGGTCCCATTCCGCCTTTGACAGCCGCTTCGGCGCCGATGCGAGGAACCGCTCATATTCGTCGCTGAACCGCCGGCTCTCGGAAAGAGCGGCATCGTAACGCCCCTCGAGACTCCGCGCGACCATGCGGTTTTCGGGTTCGACCGCATCATACTGGCGGAAGATCCTGTCGGCTTCCTGCCCGGCGCGCTGAAGCCGCCGGCCCCACATCCGGCGCTGCTCCCCGCGGTCCCGCTCCGCATTGGCGGCGACGGACTGCGAAAGCTCCAGCGCCGCCGGCGACAGGACCTCCAGGACGAGCCGCGACACCAGCGGCTCAATCAGGCGTCCGGAAAACGACTGGCAGCTGTCGCCGCCGTAATCCCTCGCCTCCCCGGGGCAGCTGTAGCGCACGGTGTTCCACGAGCTGGAATAAACGACAAACATCCGCAGCCCGCAGCGGCCGCAGCGCACGAGGCCGCTCATCAGGTTGCCCCGGCTGCCGGAGCGGGGGGAAAAACGTTTGCCGCCAGCTGCTTCCGGTTCAGCTCATAGACGTCCCAGCCGATATAGGCCGGGTGATGGCCGCGGACCAGGTGCCGCCAGCTGCGCGCGCCCGCCGCCGGCGCTGACATATCCGCGCGGCAGCGGCACGGCCAGCTCCCCGCGGGCCGCCTTCGCCTCGCGGCCGGCGTGCATCCTCATGCGCAGCGTGTGGATCTCCGATTCCGACACCGTACCCAGAACTCCGAGCAGAAAACGATCCGCGTGACGGCTGAGATCATACACGGATTCCGCATCGGCGATAAGCGTGTCGGTCCGGCCGCACAGATCCAGAAGCTGGCCCCAGTCGGCCAGACTGCGCGAAAGGCGCGACACGTCGCGGATCAGAACCAGGCCGACCCGCCCGAGGCCGACTTCGCCGACAAGCTGCACGAAGCCTTCCCGCTCGGCCATGCTGCGCCCCGACCGGCCGGGACCGCTGTCGATGACGCCGACCATCGAGGGCGCCCAGCCCAGACCGGCCGCGCGCTCCGTCAGCGCATACTGCAGGCGCGTCGATTCGCTGTTCTCCTCGACCTGCTTCAGCGTCGACTGCCGGACGCAGACAAGCGCCCTGCGGCTCAGATGGCGCGGACAGACCTTCGGCGCTTCAGCCGGGCTCGCCGCAACGACCGGACCTGTCATCGTCCCGATCCGCCGGAGCGAACAGGAGTTCCGCGAGCGTCTGCGCCAGAATCCGGGCTATCCGGCGCCGGTTCTCCGCCGGAAGCGCCTCCCAGCTCACCGCCCGGCCGTCCGGATCCCGGTTGTCGGTTCTCATGCCATTCCACCAGATCCAGCAGCGCCTGCACCGGCAATGCCACAGGATTTTCGCCTCCTGTCAAATCTTTTGATGTATTTATTTCATTATTTCGATCAGGCCTTCCGGAACATGAAGACCGATCCCGGGATCCGCCCGGTCCATGTCCGCACCGAGGACCATGTGCGGGCGCATGTGTTCCTGTGCATGCTGGCCCTCTATGTGGAATGGCACTTGCGCCGGGCGCTGGCCCCCATGCTGTTCGAGGACCATGACCGGGAGGCGGCGCGGGAGGAGCGGAACTCGCCGGTGGAGCCCGCCCGCGTCTCGGAGAGCGCCAGGGCCAAAGCGGCCGCGAAACAGACCCCTGCCGGCCTGCCGGTCCACAGCTTCCGGACGCTGCTCGCCGATCTCGGAACGCTGACGCTGAACGACGCCTTCCTGCCCGGAAGGCCCGGCAGCGCGTTCCGCATGGCCTCGCGGCCGACCGCGCTCCAGAAAAGGGCCTTTGAGCTTCTGGAGATCAAACCGCCCGGAAATGTTGCCAGTGCAGTGACAGGCTGAAACAGCCTTCCGGCCCGGCCGGCCCTCCGGAAAATCAAGCGAAAACAACACAATGTGCCTTGCCCGCGCGGAGAAAACCTGTCAAATCCGGACGTGAAGTTCGGCTTAGCCCATCTTTAACATTTCTGCGTTGGATTTGAGGTCGATTTGACGGTGTTCGATTCGCAACTCATTGATTTATTGTGATTTGATGTTTCAGGAATCGTTTGTAGTGCCATGTTTTTTGAGTAATGCCTTGCAGCGGGGGACCCCTTCTGCCATAGCTGGCGCATGTTCATTCGACAGACCAAGACCGGCACCGCCAGCGACGGCAGCGACCACATCACCTTCCGCCTGGTCGAGAACCGCCGCGAGGGGGACAGGATCCGTCAGCGCACCCTTCTCAATCTCGGGCGCCATTTTGCAATCGGGCGCGGGCACTGGCCGGACCTGTGCCGACGCATCTCGGATCATCTCACCGGACAGACCGCCCTCGGCCTCGCCGATCCCGATCCGGGGATCGAGGCCGAGGCCCGCAGAATCTCCGCCCTGCTGATTGGCCGCGGGAAAGACAGCGGCGGGGAAGGCGCGAAGCGGGACTGGCAGAGTGTTGATGTCAATTCCGCCAGCGACAGCGACGGGCGCTCGGTCGGTGTCGAGCATGCCGGGCTCGAGGCGCTGTCCGGTCTCGGCCTGCCGGCATTGTTCGACGGTCTCGGTTTCAACCGCCGCCAGCGCTGCTGCGCCCTGGCGGCCATTGTCGCGCGCATGGCCGCGCCGGACCCGGAGCGGGCGACCAACTTCTGGCTGCGCCGGCACAGCGCCCTCGGCGAGATGCTCGGGATCGATTTCGGCGCTCTGAGCGACATGGCGCTCTGCCGCGCCTCGGATCTGCTCCTTGCCCATCAGGACAGCATCGAGGATCACCTCTTCGCCCGGGCCCGGTCCCTGTTCGACCTCAAGCCGACGATCGCGCTGTGCGATCTCACCAACACGTTCTATGAAGGCCGGGCGCCAATCCAGCCCAAGGCGCGGCGCGGGCATTCGAAGGAACGGCGCAGCGACTGCCCGCTGCTTTCGCTTGGCCTGGTTCTCGATGCCAGCGGCTTTGTCCGGCGCAGCCGGGTGTTTGCCGGCAATGTCACCGAACACAGGACACTCACGCACATGCTCACCAGCCTCGGCGCTCCGGAAGGCGCGGTCGTCATCATGGACGGCGGCATCGCGACCGAGGACAACCTGCGGTGGCTGCGCGCCGGCGCCTATCGCTATCTCGTGGTCTCACGCACCACCAAGCGGGTCTTCGATTCCGACGAGGCCAGGGCAATCACGACCGCGTCATGCGACAAGGTCGCCATCTACAAGGAATCCGTCACCCGCGAGGAAGAGGACGGCACGGAATACAAGGAGTCCTGGCTGCGGCGCCTTTCCGAAGCCCGGGCGGAAAAGGAACGCGGCATCATCAATCGTTTCAGGACACGTCTCGAAGACGGCCTGAAGAAACTGCATGACGGCCTCTCCCGCCCCAGGACCCGCAAGAAGCTTGACGACATCCAGCGCCGGATCGGGCGGCTTGCAAAGGAAAACGCGCGGGTCGCCCGGCATTACGAGATCACCGTCACCCCCGACAGCGCCGGAACCAGGGCAACAGCCATCACCTGGAACCTCAATCCCGCCGACAATTCCATGCTGACCCACCCCGGGGTCTGCTGTCTGCGCAGCAACATCCTCGACTGGCCGGCAGAGACCATGTGGCAGACCTGCGCGACCCTCACCGACGCCGAAGCCGTGTTCCGCTCGTTGAAATCCGAGCTCGGCCTGCGTCCGATCTTCCATCACAAACAGGGGCGCGCCGACGCTCACCTGTTCATCTCAGTCCTCGCCTGCCAGGCAGTCCAGACACTGCGCAGACCCATGAAAGCGGCAAACATCCACGACAGCTGGACGACGGCGCGCCAGACGCTTGCGACACTGCAGCGCACGACAACCAGCTTCAGGCGCCGTGACGGCAGGACCCTGCATGTCCGCAAGACCGCATCCGCCTCCCCCGAACAGGCGGAGATCTACCGGGCGATGGGCCTCGCGCCGCCGCCCAGGAACCTCGCCAAGACCATCGTCTGAACCGATTCCGGCAATTCGTGGCGGCGGCCCGAAACGGCCGCCTCTCCGGATTGTAGTGCCATTCGGATTTTTTACCCGTTTGAAATCAACGCGTTACGCACTACAATGTTAAAGATGGGTTAGCGCCATGGCTGAGCTTTTCATACTTATGGAAGACCTGCGGCTGACCACAAGGAGGCACATGGGCATAGGGGATGATTCCCGATCCGTCATTCCGAAAATTGGGTTGGTCGCCAAAGTACGCGGGCGGCGATTTCGCGGTGCACAGTTTTGTGATGTGGGCTGCACACCCCTCAATGTCGCTGACCGGAGCGCAGTACCGCCTGTGCGCTGGCCTCCGGAACTGTCGCGCACGGACTTGGTGATAGGGTTCGCGGCGTCGCCGCCGCCGGATTCAATCGAACATCCGCTTGGGCAAACGGAACTCACAGTGAAACACCGTCTTCGAGATGAGTTTGCCGTTGAGACCGCGACGGTTGTTCGAACCGCAAGTCACATTGCCCGCTGTGAGGCGATGGTCCCGTAGCATGTCTGGCCGGGCCAACCCGGCGGACATTGGGCGCATCAAGTGTCAAGTGCCAAGATGGACCGAAGCATTTCCGCGTCCGTTGCCGGGCGGTGTCTGATCATAGACACATGTTCAAGTGTCGGCATTTCATGGACGGCGCCGTTGCCCGAAAATATTGACTCAGGCGAATTCAGTCTTCTTGGGCTGACCTGCCATCCGGTGGAAAGGAATTCGGTCCATTGCTGGAATAAATGACCAGAAACAGATTGTCTTTATCCTGTCGGCGACTATATTTTGCGATCCAGAAGGGAAAAAGTCACTGTATCTGGTAGTGCCGATCAGATTCCATGTTAGGCTGGATGTATAGCTCCGGCGGTGTCGGTCGCAAATGATTCGATTGACCGTCTAGGCCGCTTTGCGGCGAAACGGAATTTGTATGGACGTGCTGGAAAAGGCGGTGCGAAACAAGTGGAGGATTGCACAGGATGGCGAAACGGGCAGAGGCGGGAAAACAGCCCAAACCGCCGGCTTTCAGCGGCTGGATTTCGACGGACGACCAGGAAATCGAGCGACGCCGGTGGCGCGGGCGGACAGAGATCGACACAGTCGCCGCATTGGAACCGGAACTCGGGCACTTCGGCGATTTTGAAGTCGCATCCGCCTCCGGCTCGACCTACTTTGTCGAGATCCGGGATCTTGGCCATCTGCGAAACAGCTGCACGTGCGCCGACTTTGACACCGCCGGCCTTGGTACGTGCAAGCATGTCGAGGGCGTTTTGCACAAACTGCAGAAGAGAGGAAAGCGCAGCTACAGGAAGGCGATGAACACCGGTTCACAGCGGATTGAAGTATTCCTGCAGGATGGACCAAGCGGGGAACTTGAACTCGCTGTTCCCGCCGGGATTTCGAGCCGCGGCCTGGCCGAAGAGGCAGAACGCCTCGCGGCCGCGCTTCGCGACCAGCCGGACCGGCAGGCGTTTATCCGGTTGAAGGAACTGGCCGGACAGCATCCTCATCTGGTTAGGGTTTCCCGCCTTCTGGAGGGTTGGATGACCCGGCGGTTGAACGACCGCGGCAAGGAGAATCGGCGCGCCAGCCTGCTCGCGGACGTGGACGCTGGGCGCATTGATCTCGATCTGCTCAAATACCCGCTGTTTCCCTACCAGTTCAAAGGAATGCTGCATCTGGCGCTGGGCGAACGGACGATGCTGGCTGACGAGATGGGCCTTGGCAAGACAGTGCAGGCTCTTGCCGCTGCCGAACTCCTGAACAGGGTCGGCGGCGTCGAAAGGGTTCTTGTGGTATGCCCCGCATCCTTGAAAACGGAGTGGGCCGAACAGATTTCCGGAGCAACAAACCGGGAAACCCAATTGGTTTTTGGAAAAATCAGCCGTCGAAAAAGACAATACGCCTCGCCGGAATTCTATACGATCGTGAATTTCGAACAGGTCAGGTCGGATTGGCAAGAAATCGGGAAAATCCACCGGCCGGACTTGGTGATCCTGGACGAGGCGCAGCGGATCAAGAACTGGCGGACTCAGACCGCGGATTCGGTCAAGCGGCTGCGGAGCCGTTATGCCTTCGTCCTGACTGGCACGCCGCTTGAGAACCGGATTGATGAGGTCTATTCGATCGTCCAGTATCTGGACCCGGGCTTGCTTGGGCCGCTGTTCCGGTTCAACCGCAGATATTATGTTCTGGACGACCGCGGACGTCCGATCTCACTGCAGAACCTGGATGAACTGCACGAACGCGTCGGCAAAGTGATGCTGCGCCGCCGAAAGGCGGAGATCGAACACGATCTGCCGGACCGGACCGTCAAAAACTTTTTCCTTCCGATGAGCGAGGTGCAGCTGGTTCGCTATGAGGAATACGGAGGAATTGTTGCCCGCCTGGCGAGAATAGCGAGGAAACGCGCGCTCACCGAGCCGGAGTTCAAAAGGATGCAGACTTCACTCGCATGTATGCGAATGCTCTGCGACACGGCCTACATTCTCGACAACGAAGAACGGGATTGTCCCAAACTCGACGAGCTCGAGCGCGTCCTCGAAGACATCCTGTCGGAACCGTCGCGTAAGGTCATTGTTTTTTCCGAATGGGTCAGAATGTTGAGCCTGGTGCGGGAACGCCTCGACGAAAGAGACGTGGAATACGCATGGCATACCGGATCTGTCAGGCAGGATCAGCGCCGCAGGGAAATTGTCAGGTTCAAGGAGGACCCGGACTGCCGCGTGTTCCTGTCTTCGGAGAGCGGCAGCGTTGGCCTGAACCTGCAGGTGGCCAGCGCAGTCATCAATCTCGACCTGCCTTGGAATCCAGCAAGGCTCGAACAACGCATTGCCAGGGCGTGGAGAAAACACCAGAAAAATTCCGTCAGCGTTATCAATCTGGTGGCCGAAAACACCATTGAGCATCGGATGCTCAATGTGCTCGAGGCCAAGCAGGGACTTTCCGACGCGGTTCTCGACGGCGCGAGCGAGGACGGCAAACTCGACATGCCGTCAGGGCGCGCCGCGTTCCTGGGACGTCTCGAATCGGTACTGCAGCCTGCAATGCTGTCCGCTCCAGATCAAGCCGAGGCCGATCCGGTTGAAGAATCACTGTCGATGCTCAAGGACTTGCACGGCACTCGACTATATGCGGTCGAGCTCCGCAAGGACAAGCCGGATGGAAGGTCAATGCTGGTCGTCCTTCAGGACCTAAATGGGTCCGCAGACAGTTCGCCTGATTGCCCGCTTCCGGCAAAAATGGTTGATCGGCAAAGCTACGAAACCATGCTTCGCATGGAGGAGCAAGGTCTGATCGATTTTTCGGGAGACCGCATCGACATGCTTTACAGATTCACGCCGGAAGACGAGGCCGAAGCGGCGGCCAGGAGAAATCGCAAACGGGCCGCCGCGCTCCTTGCCGACGCGGACCGCCGGCGACAGATGGCGGCGCTTCTCGCCGGCGGCGGATTTGAACCGGAGGCCGCCAGGCAGGCAGGCCCGATCGCGTCGCTGGCCGTTCGCGCAATGGCGTCCCTCGACGGAATCGATGACGGGGACACCGCAATTCCCGAACTCTGCGAAATTCTTACCGATTCCGGCGTCATGACGGAAAGCTTGTCCAACCTGGCCTACCGGATTTGCCTTGAAGATGCGGACCCAAGCGACAACAAGACCCAGGCCCCGGAATCGCCCGGCGGCGGTTTCAAGCCGGACATGCGCCATTCATCGCTTGCTGAATCGGAGCAGATCCTTGCTCACGCCACGGAGTTGATCCGGGCCTGAACGGTCGCCGGCGCGCCCAAGACCTGCCTGGCAAGGAATTTGTTTCTGACAGTGCAGCATGGCCTGCCGCCGCGCTTGGTTAAATTTGCTGGAAGATCGCGGCCACGGGCCGCTGCCTGCGGCGGATTTGGCAGTGGCGCGGTCACACCGTTCGATTTGACCGGAACTTCATGTCGGGATTTGACAGGTTTCTCCGCGCGGGCAAGGCGCATTGTGTTGTTTTCGCGTGATTTTTTGAAGAGCTGGCCGGGCCTGAAGGCCCGCTTCTGGAGCGCAGGGGCTGCGGCGGGATGAAGTTCCGTTTAACAGCCCATGCTGGTCAAGTGGGCTGCTACGAGGATTCCGGTTTTTGCAGGGGAATTCGCGGATTTGCCGGACCCGGCTCCGGATCGCGCGCACTGCGCGGCGGCGCTCGTCCGGCTGCGCGGGATCGGCGCGAACGACGCCCTGCTGCTGGGCGCCGAACTGTTCCACAGGGACTTCCGCAACCGCCGGGAGCTGGCCAGCCTGGCGGGACTGGCGCCGGTCCCCTTCGCGAGCGGCGGCATCGACCACGATCAGGGAATCAGCAAGGCTGGCAGCCCGATGCTGCGCAGGCGCCTGGCGCAGATGGCGTGGCGCTGGCTGCGCCGCCAGCCGGACAGCGCTCTGTCGAAATGGCACCGGAATTACGTCAGCGCCCGCGACGGGCGGTCGCGCAGACGCGGGATAACCGCGCTGGCGCGCAAGCTGCTGGCGGCGCTGTGGAGATACGCCACCTCCGGGCTGGCGCCGGAAGGCGCCGTCCTGTCGCGGGCCTGAGAGGCTGAATCAAAATACCATTTATTGTGTTAACTTCCGACTTATTCGGAAACCATTAACAATATATTGTGTATGGACCAGACTTTTAGGTCAAGCTCTGAGAGGAGGATAACGGACACCTGAACGCCCAGGCGGCCCGACGGGGCCTCCTGGGGAACCCGGGCAAGGCGTGTGACCGTGAGGTGGTGTTGTTTCCCGGATTGAGTCGCAGCGCAGCTTGGTGGATTTCCCGGATTGGGCTGACGCCGATTTGACTGGAAACCGGATTGGTCCGGGAAGCTCGGGCTGTCTTCTTTTCCAAGCAGAGCAGTTTTCCAGCAGTTGATTCAGGACCGTGTTCTTGCTGCCTTGCCGTGTCTGGCCGGGGGAGGACCGCGGTGATTTGTGATTGCCCTGATTGTGGCTCGTGTCTATTCGACCGGGTTCAGGTTGAAAAGGAAAGAATGGCCCGCGCGGTTAGTCGTCCGCCGGGCCGTGGCTCGGGAACCGTAGGCTGCGGATCAACTTGCCGTGAGCGGAGGCCGCAGGATACCGTTCAAGACCGAACAGCAGCCCGAGAATGGCATGACATCCTTTGAGCAGGGGCCGTGCGGCTCAATCGGCGAGAAACGCCGATGGCAAGACCGCTTCAACGCGGCAACGACGATGAACCCGTCAGGAATTCGTCAACGGCGCGGGCGCATTGCCGCCCCTCGCGGATAGCCCAGACCACGAGCGACTGGCCCCGGCGCATGTCGCCCGCTGTGAACACCTTGGGTAGGGAGGTGGCGTAGCTGTCGGTATCGGCGAGGACGTTTCCTCGTGCGTCCAGCTCCAGTCCAATCTCGTCGACCATGCCTTCATGGACCGGATGGACGAAACCCATAGCAAGCAGCACGAGCTCAGCCTTCAGCCGGAACTCTGTTCCGGGTATTTCCTGCATACGTTCGTCCAGCCGGACGGCGTGGAGTGTAGAGACCGCCCCGCCGGCGCCCGACAGGCGCTTGGTCGCGACGCTCCAGTCGCGGCCCGCTCCCTCCGCCTGCGACGAGGAGGTGCGCATCCGCAGCGGCCACAACGGCCAGGTGGTGGCCTTGTCTGGCTTCTCCGGCGGCATGGGAAGGATCTCAAGCTGCGTCACGGAAACTGCGCCCTGGCGGAACGACGTCCCGATGCAATCCGAACCGGTATCGCCGCCGCCGATCACCACGACATGCTTGCCGCCGGCGACAATCTCCTCGACCTGGCCAAGCGGCTCGCCGCTGATGCGCCGGTTCTGCTGGGGCAGAAACTCCATCGCGAATTCGACGCCGCGCAGATCTCTTCCCTCGACCCGAAGGTCGCGCGCCTTCTCCGACCCGCCCGCCAGCACCACGGAGTCGTAGTCCCGGACGAGTTTTCCCGATTCCAGGTCGACCCCAACATGAGTGCCGGTGCGGAAGTTCACGCCTTCCGCCTCCATCTGCTCCACGCGCCGGTCGATAAAGTGCTTTGCCATCTTGAAGTCGGGAATGCCGTAGCGGAGCAGCCCGCCCGGTCTTGCGTTCTTCTCGAACAGCGAGACGTCGTGCCCGGCGCGCGCCAGCTGTTGTGCGCAGGCCATCCCTGCGGGACCCGAACCGACAACAGCCACGCGCTTGCCCGTCTTGGCGGCGGAGATTTCGGGTGCCACCCAGCCTTCCCGCCAAGCGCGATCGGCGATGGCGCATTCGATCGACTTTATCGTCACCGGCGCGTCGTCGATGTTCAGCGTGCAGGCTTCCTCGCAGGGCGCCGGGCAGATGCGGCCGGTGAATTCGGGAAAGTTGTTGGTCGAGTGCAGCACCTCGAGCGCTTCCCGCCACTGGTCGCGGTAAACGAGGTCGTTCCAGTCCGGGATGATATTGTTGACCGGGCAGCCCGTGTGGCAGAACGGGATGCCGCAATCCATGCAGCGCGCGCCTTGCTGCCGCAGCGTGCTCTCGTCCAGCGGTATCAGGAACTCGTTGAAATGGCGGACGCGGTCGGCCACCGGCGCGAAGGGCTGCTCATGCCTGTCGAATTCGATAAAACCCGTGACCTTGCCCATGGTTCAGCGGCTCTCCACCGGGAGGGCGGCGGTGTCGGCCGGCTGCATGAGCTCCATCTCCCGCAGCGCGCGGTGATAGTCGACGGGCATCACCTTGACGAATCTCGGCAAGCAGGAGTCCCAGTTCTCCAGTATCCGCCGGGCGTGCGCCGAGTCGGTGTAGTGGACATGCTTTTCGATGAGCTGATTGAGGCGTTCCGCGTCGAAGCGGGTCATGTCGCGCATCACGTCGACCCGCCCGCGGGCATTGAGACCGCCGCCTTGATGCGCCAGGCGTTCGAGTGAATCGTCCTCCGCCTTGATCGGCTCGAGCTTGACCATGGCGATGTTGCAGCGGCGCTCGAAATCGCCAGCCTCGTCAAGAACATAGGCGATGCCGCCGCTCATGCCGGCGGCGAAATTGCGCCCGGTGTGGCCGAGGCATACGACGATGCCCCCCGTCATGTATTCGCAGCCATGGTCGCCGACCCCTTCAACCACGGCGATGGCGCCAGAATTGCGCACCGCGAAGCGTTCGCCCGCGACTCCGCGGAAATAGCATTCGCCGGCGATGGCGCCATAGAGAACGGTGTTTCCGATGACGATGCTATCCTCGGGCACGATGGCGCTGTCCCGCGGCGGATAGACCACGAGACGTCCGCCCGACAGCCCCTTGCCCGCGTAGTCGTTGGCTTCGCCGATCAGTTCGAATGATACGCCTTTGGCGAGAAACGCGCCGAAGCTCTGCCCGGCGGTCCCGCGGAATGTCGCGCAGATGGTGTCTTCCGGCAGGCCGGGATGGCCGTAACGCTTGGCGACCTCGCCCGACAGCATGGCTCCGGCTGTGCGATCGAGGTTGCGGATCGGCATCTCCATGCGGACCGGCCGGCGTTCGTTCAGCGCCGGCTGCGCCAATTCGATCATCCGGCGGTCGAGAACCTCTTCCAGATGGTGGTTCTGGCGCTCGTTGTTGTGGGTCGCGACGGCCGGCGGGGCGTCGGGTTTGGCGAGCAGGCGCGACAGATCGATGCCCTTCGCCTTGTAGTGTTCGATCGCACGGCGCTGGTCGAGATGCTGAGACTCGCCGATCATGTCGGAGAATCGACAGAAACCGAGCCGCGCCATCAGCTCGCGCACCTCTTCAGCGACGAAGAAGAAATAGTTGATCACGTGTTCCGGTGTTCCGGTGAACCGTTTGCGGAGCTCCGGATCCTGGGTCGCGACGCCGACCGGGCATGTGTTGAGATGACACTTGCGCATCATTATGCAGCCTGCGGCGATCAGCGGCGCCGTGGCAAAACCGAACTCGTCGGCGCCCAGCAGGGCGCCGACGACCACGTCGCGCCCCGTCCGGAGACCGCCGTCGACCTGAACCGCGATGCGGCCGCGCAACCGGTTGAGCACCAGCGTCTGGTGGGTCTCAGCGAGCCCGATCTCCCAGGGCGAGCCGGCATGCGTGATCGACGTCAGCGGGCTGGCGCCGGTGCCGCCTTCGAATCCGGAAATGGTCACGTGATCCGAGCGCGCCTTGGAGACCCCCGCCGCCACCGTTCCGACCCCGACCTCCGAGACCAGCTTCACCGAAACGTCGGCGTCCGGGTTGGTGTTCTTCAGGTCGTAGATGAGCTGGGCAAGGTCCTCGATCGAATAGATGTCGTGATGCGGCGGCGGGGAGATCAGCCCCACGCCGGGCGTCGAGTGGCGCACCTTGGCTATGACCGCGTCCACCTTGTGGCCCGGCAGTTGGCCGCCCTCGCCGGGCTTCGCGCCCTGGGCCATCTTGATCTGCATCATGTCGGAGTTGGCCAAGTACTCGGTGGTCACGCCGAAGCGGCCGGACGCCACCTGCTTGATGGCCGAGCGCATCGAATCGCCGCCGGGCATCGGTCGAAACCGGTCCGGCTCCTCGCCGCCCTCGCCGGTGTTCGACTTGCCGCCGATCCGATTCATGGCGACGGCCAGAGTCGAATGGGCCTCGCGTGAGATCGAGCCGAAGGACATCGCTCCGGTCGAGAACCGTTTGACGATCTCGCTCGCAGGCTCGACTTCGTCGAGCGGAACGGGCGTGTCCGCCGGGATCAGCTCAAACAGGCCCCGAACGGTCATCATCCGGTGATTCAGATTGTTCACCTCCTCGGCGAAGGCGCGATACTTGTCCGGCAGCGCTCCGCGCACGGCGTGTTGCAGGAGGGTGATCGTGTCGGGCGTCCAGCAGTGTTCCTCGCCGCGCAGGCGGTAGGCGTATTCGCCGCCCGGATCGAGCGCGTTGCGATAGACAGGAGCGTCGCCGTAGGCAAGACGGTGGCGTTCGACGGTCTCCCGCGCAACCTCCGCCAGCCCCGCCCCGCCGATGGTGCTCGCCGTGCCGGTGAAATATTGCGCGATGAAGCCCTCGTCGAGACCGACCGCGTCGAAGATCTGCGCGCCACAATAGGACTGGTAGGTGGAAATTCCCATCTTGGACATCACTTTCAGGATGCCCTTGTCGATCGCCTTGATGTAGCGGCCGTAGAGGTCGCGGTCGCTCAGTTCCTCCGGCAGTTCGTCTCGCAGCGCCGCGAGGGTCTCGAAGGCCAGATAGGGGTTGATCGCCTCGGCGCCGTACCCGGCCAAGGCGCAGAAGTGATGGACCTCGCGGGCCTCTCCGGTCTCGACGACCAAGCCGAGGAAGTTCCGCATTCCCGTCCTCACCAGGTGGTGGTGGACCGCCGAGGTGCCCAGCAGCGCCGGGATGGCGATGCGATCACGGTCGATCGCGCGATCGCTGAGCACGAGGATGTTGTAGCCCTCCTGACACGCCATTTCCGCCTGGGCGCAAACCGCATCGAGTGCGGCGCGCATGCCCTCGGCACCGTCCTCGGCGGGATAGGTCAGATCGAGAGTGATGGTCCTGAACGCGTTGTCGGCGACCTCGCCGATCGAACGGATCTTTTCAAGGTCCTGGTTCGTCAGCACCGGCTGGCGGACCTCGAGACGCCTCTGCGGCGTCGTGTCGTCGATGCCAAGCAGGTTGGGCCGCGGGCCGATGATGGACAGCAGCGACATCACCAGCTCCTCGCGGATCGGATCGATCGGCGGGTTGGTGACCTGGGCGAAAACCTGCTTGAAATATGAATAAAGCAGCTTGGGCCGCGACGACAGTGCCGATATCGGAGTGTCGGTGCCCATTGAGCCGACGGCTTCCTGTCCGGTGAGCACCATTGGGGACATCAGGAACTTGAGGTCTTCCTGGGTGTAACCGAAGGCTTGCTGGCGGTCGAGAAGCGTCAGCCGGTCGGGCTGCGCGACCGGGATGTTGGTTGCCGGCAGGTCCTCCAGCACGATCTGGGTGCGGTCCAGCCATTCCTGATATGGCTGGACCGAGGACAGGTGCGCCTTGATGTCGTCATCGTCGACGATACAGCCTTGTTCGAGGTCGATCAGCAGCATCCTGCCCGGCTGCAGGCGCCATTTCTTGACGATGCGGCTCTCGTCGATCGGAAGGACGCCGACTTCCGAGCTCATCACAACCAGACCTTCGTCGGTGATGACGTAGCGCGCCGGCCGCAACCCGTTGCGATCCAGTGTCGCGCCGATCTGGCGGCCGTCGGTAAACGCCACGGCGGCCGGGCCGTCCCACGGCTCCATCAGCGCGGCATGGTATTCGTAAAACGCGCGGCGGCGTTCGTCCATCAGCGGATTGCCGGTCCACGCCTCCGGGATCAGCATCATCATCGCGTGGGCCAGCGAATAACCCGACCGCACCAGCAACTCCAGCGCGTTGTCGAAGCTCGCCGAGTCTGACTGACCCTCGGTGATCAGCGGCCACAGCTTGTCGAGATCGCCGCCAAAGAGTTTCGACTTCATGAGATGCCGGCGCGCCGACATCCAGTTGATATTGCCGCGCAGCGTGTTGATCTCGCCGTTGTGGCAGATCATCCGGTAAGGATGGGCCAGTCGCCATGACGGAAACGTGTTGGTGGAAAAGCGCTGGTGAACCAAGGCGAACGCGGAGACCATGCTCTCGTCCCGGAGGTCCGGATAGTACTCGCCGACCTGATGCGCCAGCAGCATCCCCTTGTAGACAATCGTGCGCGACGAGAAGGATGGCATGTAGAAATCATCGCAGGACTCGCCCAGCGCGTCGACCCGGTGCTCCGCCTGTTTGCGAATGACGAACAGCTTGCGCTCGAACGCATCCTGGTCGGCACAGTTGTCGCCGCGGCCGACAAAGACCTGGCGAACGAAGGGTTCAGTCGGAATGACGCTTTCGCCCAGCCCCGAATTGTCAACCGGCACATCGCGCCAGCCGAGCACATGCTGTCCTTCCGCCCTGACCAGCTGCTCGACGATCCGAACGCAATCCGCCCGCGGCTGCTCGGCCCGCGGCAGGAACAGCATGCCGGCGCCGTAATCGCCCGGCGGCGGAAGATCGAGGCCGATGTCGCCGCAGACGGCGCGCAGATGGGCGTCCGGCATCTGAATGAGAATGCCCGCCCCGTCGCCGGCCAGCGGGTCCGCGCCCACGGCGCCGCGATGGGTGAGGCTTTCGAGGATCTGAAAGCCCTGGTCGATGATCCGGCGGCTCTTGCGGTTCCCTATGTTCACCACGAATCCGATCCCGCACGCGTCGTGCTCGTTGCGCGGGTCGTAGAGCCCCTGCTTCCGCGGTAACCCCTTATGCATGTGCCGGGCAGGTTCGGTCATGTATCCCCACTTTCCCGTGGTCTGTGCGGGACCGGCCTTGCCGTGTCCGCGGTCCTGCAGCGATCCCCCGGATGACTTTGCCGGATAGGGCGGGACCGCCCGCTGGAACAGTCCAGCGGCCGGACTGGTGTGCAGGCGCGCGGCCAAGCAAAAACTGGACTCCAGTATCGCATCGATGATTCCCGTAAACTCTCCCGCTTCGGCCGCCGTAGACAGTTGCGGCGTGCCCGTGATGCAAATCCTCTTGCTAGATTAATAGGTTGCGACGGTCCAGACTGGAATCTCGATCAAATTTCGGTCTTTGTTGTGGTTGTGCCGGGGCGGTTTCGTGCCAGCGCGTTGGACATTCTGCGTCAGGCTGCGCGCAGGATCATCGCTTGTCGTCTGCTTCAGCGCCTCCAATTCACGCGTACAGGCCGCATTGAGGAGATGGCACATCGCGCGGTCGATCCCGGAACATTTCCGGCCTCGGAGGCTGTCTCCTTAGCCGCCGCCAAGACAAAAGCCCCGCCCAGACAGCGACGATTTCAATCAAACCTTCTCTGAATTTGGGGGTCGCACGCACCCATTTTTTGATGTTCTCTGACACCGATCGACGCACTTCGCGATCCTGATGCGTTCGGCACCCCGGGATTCGAAGTGATATTTGTGGCGTCTACATTGAGACGACCGGCCGGGGCAAGACGCTCCTCGACCTGCGCGACCTTGACTCGGGGACAAATGCCCGACATGCGCTTTTCCAAGGGTCGGAACGATGTGGCGAGCGCAGCGGGATTCGAGCCGAACACCGCGTGAGACGATCAGCTCCTCAGAGGCGGAGGTCTTCCGCGTATCCGGCAATGGATTCCCTGCAGGCCCTCATGACACGCGCAGGCGACCATTCCAGCCCCTTCCGGCCGGGAGCGTCCCCAGCTTATTCGACCGGCCCGCGGACCCGGCAGGCGGCGTGCTTGCGATCCGGCGCGTGATGGCGTCGAGGGTCGATGCGTGGCACCTGAACTGTCCACATCCCGGCCTTTCGTCAGTGCCGTGCCGCCCCGGACACAGGGCAATCGCGTTTGAATGATTTCGGTGTCCTGCCGCCTCGCCTCAATGTGTTTCCAAAACAACAGTTGAGGCAGCGCAGTGCGGGCTTTTCACCAGATTTTCGAGAGGATTGAGGACCCCCGGCGGAGCAACGCGACCCGCCATGACCTCCAGGAAAAGCTCATGATCGCGCTTCTGTGCGTGATTTCAGGCGGCCGGACATTCGAATGGTTTCACGGCCGGCGCGGGGAAGCGGTCACGCTTGAACGTGTGACTGGGCAGCATTACGTAATGACCGGCCCATGCAGGAGCGCCCAGTGGCAAGCATCGCGACAGTCTTCGGCGGATCCGGATTTGTCGGACGCTATATAGTTCAGCGTCTTGCCAAGGCAGGCTGGCGCGTGCGGGTCGCCGTGAGGCGGCCGAACGAGGCGATATTTGTGCGGCCGTACGGCGTGCCGGGTCAGGTCGAGCCAGTCCTGGCCAACATCCGGGACGAGCAGTCTGTCGCTGAGTCGGTCCGCGGCGCCGAAGCCGTGATCAATTGTGTCGGCATTCTGCTCGAAACACGGCGACAGAAGTTCAGGACGGTTCACAGTGAAGCCGCCGGACGGGTGGCGCGTCTGGCTTCGGCGGCCGGCGCTCAAAGATTGATCCATATCTCCGCTATTGGCGCAGATGCCGAAAGCGAGAGCAGGTATGCGCAGTCGAAGGGACAAGGTGAGCAGGCGGTCGCAGAAGGCTTCGACGGCGCAGTGATACTCCGCCCCTCAATCGTGTTTGGCACGGAAGACCAGTTTTTCAACAAATTCGCCGCAATGGCCCGTGTTTCACCGGTTGTGCCGGTGATTTCTGGAAAAACCCGGTTTCAGCCGGTTTATGTCGGCGACATTGCGGCAGCGGCCCTGCGGGCTGTGGAAGATCCGGGCTTGACCGGCGTGTTTGAATTGGGCGGCCCTGAAACTGCGACATTTCGGGAATTGATGAAGCGTATGCTCCGCGTGGTCCGCAGACGCAGGCTGGTGATCGACGTCCCGGTGCCAATGGGCCGCTTAAATGCAGGATTTCTCGACTTCACACAGATTGCGAGCGGCGGCTTGATCAAGAACAATTTAGTGACTCTCGATCAGATTCGCCAGCTCGGGCGCGACAATGTGACCGGCGAGGGCGCAATGACACTTGAGGATTTCGGCATCACACCGACCGCCATGGACGCGGTGCTGGAATCATACCTGTACCGGTTCAGACCGGCTGGCCAGTACACGGCGATCCACGAGTCTGCGGGTGCGCTGCGGAATGAAACCGAACAGCGCTGAGCGGCGGAAACAGGTTTGATTGGGGGCGGCTTGACCGGGTTGTTTGCCCGTAAGAGCGCGATTCACGCGGGCCGCATCAGGCAGCCGAACTCAGGGCCATGCTATTGTACAGACGGCAGCTTGGTTAACCCTTGAATATGCATGCCCCCATCTGTCACGGCGTCAAAGCTAATCGTGATTGAAACCTTGCTGCGCGGACGGACCGACTTGCCGTCATAGACAAATCCCATACTCGCTTCGCCGCTGATGCTGAGCCGCGGCTCTCCCGGGTTCGGCGCTGATTCCAGCGTGTCGGCGTAACAGCCTACAGTGATCTCTGCCTGGTCTTCGCACTCCGGAGTGTCACCTTGACTTACGCCGAATTCGGAGTCGCCTGTGATCGAGATCTCAGACGACACCGGCGCCGCGGTCAAAAGAAGGAAAAGACAAACCGCTGAAGCTATGCGCAAGTGACAAGGCCCCCGACGAACAAGGAAGATGCGGACTCTCCTAAACCTAGCGGCTGGCGCCGCAGAATTCAAGCGAGACGGCGCGATCTGCAGAACCCACAAATCCTGACGGCCTGAAGAGGTCTGCAATACTTCGGCCCGAACATTGCGAAGCTGAAGACGCGGCGGCTCACATCCAGGCAAGCGTCAAGAGCAGAATGCCGAGGACAATGCGGTAGATCACAAAAGAAGTGAAACTGAACCGCCGCACAATTCTCATCAGGAAGGCGAGGACTGTCAAAGCCGCCGAAAACGAGAGACCGGCCACCACCAGGGCCTCCCGGGCCACGATGTCGTCGCCGGCAGCGATCATTTCGATCAAGGTCAGCGCTGTCGCGCCGCAGATCACCGGCAACGACATCAGCATCGATAGGCGCACCGCATCAGTTCGGTTGTAGCCGCACATCCGCGCCGCGGTGATTGTGACTCCGGACCGCGATGCGCCCGGAATGAGGGCGGCGATCTGCCAAATTCCGAAAATCAATGCATCCCGGGTATTCCAGACAAGCGACGATTTTTCCGTCCGGTGCGCCTTGTCGCTCCAATAGAGCAGAACACCAAACCCTAATGTCGCAAACCCAATCACTTCCAAGCTGCGCAGCATCGCGTCAAATCCGGTGAGTTTGACTGCGGCGCCGGCGATGAACACTGGGATGGAGGCGATCACGAGACACAGCGCAAGACGGGAATGGGCGGTATTCGTCTTGCCCTGCGCCAAGTCCATCGCGCCAAGGGCCGCGTAGCCGAATTCGCGCCGGAAATACAGCACGACTGCGCCGAGCGTCCCGGTGTGCGCCGCCACGTCAACAGCCAGCCCCTGATCGGGCAATCCTGTGAGCAGCGGGATCAAAACCAGATGACCGGACGACGAAACCGGAAGAAACTCGGTCATTCCTTGGATCACTGCGACCAACAGGAGATGAAAGGTGGTCATCTCCCCAGCCCACACAGTTCAGAGTCAACCACGGCTTTCATAAAAGGTGAACATTGCTGCCACATAATTTTAATTCCAACAGCCGGAGGGTCCGAAACGGTGAGGATTTGCCAATTTTAAGGACATAATCACTGACATTTAAAGGGTGATTGTTTGGGATGTTGCGCCAGTCCGATTTTCATGGAGCCGGTTTACATGGCCGATCACAAAATGCTCGCTTTTGTCGATGTTGGCAAGGAAATGCCGACATCGTGGTTAATCTCATCACCTTTTACGCCCGGGAAATCCGCGGCATCCTGGCGTCCATCGGCGCCAGATCTTTGCAGGAGGTGGTCGGACGGGCGGATTTGCTTGCCCTGGTTTCGCGCGGCGCCGACTATCTTGACGACCTTGATCTCAATCCGCTGCTTGTGACTGTTGATGAGTGCCGGAATATCGGCAGCTCTCTGGAGCGGCCGCGCAACGAAGTCGCGGACACGCTGGACACCGAAATCTTTCGCGACGCCCAGCCGTTTTTCCGCGACGGCGAGAAAATGCAGCTTTCCTATACTGTCCGCAACACCGACCGCACCATCGGCGCCCGGACTTCGTCGCGGATGGTCAAGCGATTTGGCATGAATGCCAAACTGCAGCCGGACCATCTCACAGTCAGACTGACGGGCTCCAACGGCCAGTCACTCGGCGCATTTGCCGTGAAAGGACTTAAGATCGAAGTCGCCGGCGATGCGAACGACTATGTCGGCAAGGGTCTGTCCGGAGGCATGATTGTGCTGCGCCCGCCGCTGGTTTCCGGGCTGAAGGCGGCTGACAATGTGATTATTGGAAACACGGTGCTGTACGGTGCGACCGGCGGTTCGCTTTTCGCCTCCGGCAGGGCCGGTGAGAGATTCTCCGTCCGCAATTCCGGAGCTGAAGTGGTTGTGGAAGGCTGCGGCGCAAATGGCTGCGAATACATGACCGGCGGCGTCGCCGTGATCCTGGGATCAACCGGTGCGAATTTTGGCGACGGCATGGCCGGCGGCATGGCCTATCTTTATGACCCGGAGGGTGTGGCGCCCGATCTGATGAACATGGACACCCTCGTGGTCTGTCCGATCAGGTCAACCCACTGGGAGGCGCAGTGTCAGGGGCTCATTGAAAGGCATGTGCGGGCAACAGGCAGCGTCAGAGCCGAAAAGATCCTCGCCAATTGGGATGTCGAGCACCGCCATTTCATCCAGGTCTGCCCGAAGGAAATGGTGTCACGGCTTTCGCACCCGCTGGAAGCGGAGGATTTGGCGCACAGCCTGACCGCGGCTCGGCAGCTGGCTGGCGCACGGTCATACCCAAGCTGCCGGCCCAGCCATCCCGAGCCAATCAATCGCATGGCGTGCCATTGTTCGGCCTGTTCCAGCTTCTGTCCGGAGCGGTCCGAAAGGTCCGCCGTTTCGTTGTCAGCGAAGGGCCGACAAGGCCTCCCTTGAATGACGGCACCGGGATTGCCGCCGGCCCCGGGGCTTTTGGGGCCTGTCCAGACGGCGCATGGAAACCGCCTATGCGGCGGCGAAAAGTTCCTTGACCTCGTTCGGAATCGGGACCGGCCTGATGCCTCTGCCTTCCTCTGACCTGGCGACCAACACACGCTTCTCATAGCCTTCAACGGCCAGTGAGTCGGCCCGCAGCAGCCTGTGCGCCACTGCCATGCTGGTGCGCCCGAACGCGGTGATCTCAGTCTCGATGGTCACTTCGTCACCGTGCCGGGATGGGATGTGAAACCTGGCGCGTGTATCCACCATTGGAAATCCGACCACAGCAAATCGCCGGATAAGATCTGGTTTTGCCAGCCCCGCGACCTTGAAATGATGCGCCGTGGATGCGTCGAACCATGCGAAATACCGCGGGTAAAACACAATGCCCGCAGGATCACAGTCGCCCCACTCCACCTGCACCTCCCGGCGGCTGATCAACATGGCGCAGCTGTGCTGTCTGCTTTGCGTTTCTCTGGCGGCGGCCCGTGTTCAGGAGGGGAGGCCAGAGCGGCGTCAAGCTTCGTATGCGTTTCATCGGCCAGCGCCGCCGCGATGGACGCGCGCAGCCATGCGAAATGTCCGTCAAACTCCAAGGTCTGTGACGCGGGCCGCGCAATCCTGTCCATGATCCGTTCGTAGGCGGCAAGCCCGCGCGCATACGTGTCTGAATATCCTTTCAATACGCGCGGCAGCTCCGCGAAAGCTTCGGCAAACGGCGGATCGGCCCGGAGCGCGGACTGCATGATATCGAGCCATTCGGCGATGGCCCGCTGCTCGCGCTGATAACGGTAGGAGCGTCGCCGGAACACCCGCGCCGCGGCGACTGAACGCAGTATCCAGTAGCCCAGAACCCCGTTCGAACGGACATGCATTCCTCGGCCGAGGCCGGGAAGGCTGCGGCCTGCCGCCACGCGGGCCATCAGTCTTGCGCCGATCCCGGCGGGCAGGATGTCAGCCAGCTCTTCAGCCCGGGGTTTCAGATATTCGGTCACGGTGATGGTCTGATCCGGTTCCAGCTTTGTTTCTTCGCGGATGCGGGCATAGCGCTCCGGGCGGGTTTTCAGATCGGCGACGCGGGCGACGTCTTCATAAGCCATCCATAACGCCAATCGGCGGAAGGCCTGGCCCAAAGCATGCACGCTCGTGTGGTCGCCGAGGTCCGCCGCCCGGGCAAGACCGGCTGATCGCTCCAGATACAGTTTCGCAAACGCGCTGTCCTGAAAGTCAAGGCAGCGTGCGGCGCCCTGCGCAAGGACATTTCGCAGCTCTGCCGGAAGCAGCGAAAGCGCTTCACAATTGGAAATATCCGGCAGTGGTTCAAACACCGGATGGTCCGGCGCTGTGTCGGACGCGGCGCTGTCCCGCCGTGCCTGAATGGCTGCCGCCGCAGCGTCAAATCCGGCAAGGCTCGCGGTCGCTGACCGGCTGTCGCCCAGCACCGCGCGGCAATTGTCGGTTTTCCAGGGTAGGGCGCGGCTGCCTGCCAGTGCGCCGAACAGGGTCGCGCTGATGAAAGTTCCGTGACGGCGCGCGAGTTCGCCGAGATCCAGCAGATGGGCCGTCTTTGCCATCTTGCAGACCGCCCTCCGCGCGCTGTTTTCTTCAAAACGCCCATCACCCAGCGCAATCTTTTCGGATGTGGTGTAGGTGCGGGCTGTCGATGAAATCACTGTGGTGAGACGCGGCGAGACAAAACCCAGGGTCATTGCCCGCGCTGTTTCAACCAGTTCGCTCGACAACAGCACATCCACCCTGCCGGGGACCGGCACAAGGCTGAGTGTGGAATCGCCGCTGCCGCATGTGACTTCAATATAATAGCTCGTGGAACCCGTGCGCTGTGCCACCCCGGGAACAGACGTCGCCTGTGCGGCAAACCCCGCATTCCGCGCTGATTCCACAATCCAGTTCATCAACACGCCGCCGCCTTCGCCGCCGAGCGCGGCAACCAGGATGCGCAGGGGCGTATCGTCCCGCTCTTTGGTCACGCCAATGTCGAGCCGGTCAGCGCGCGGCGCAGCCGCGACCCAGTCCGGTCAAACCAGTTTGGATTTGACACAATGTCCGCCCGCCAGAATGACGGGCATAGTGTCGCGGCATGCGCGACCTCGCCGCAGAGACCGCAGCCGACACAGCCGTTGGTGACATGCGCGACCGGATCGGTCTTCAGCGGATCCTTGGATGTCTTGACCGTGAGCGTCGGACACCCGGACAGCCGGATACAGGAATGGTCCCCGGTGCACGTGTCCTCGTCGATTCCGAACCGCGTTCTGACAACGCGTTCTCCCGATGCCAGAGCCTTAGCGCGCAATGGTCTGATGCGGCGCTGCCGCTCCAGCTGGCATTCGCCTTCGGCAACGATAACCTTCAGGCCGGCGAATTTCGTCCGAAAAGCCTCGCGCAGCGTATCGCGCATCTTGGCGACCCGGTAGGTGTGGACCGTGCGCAGCCATTTGACGCCGATTCCCCGGAGAGCGTCTTCGATCGTGGTTTCGCCGTGGGTCGCGCTGTTTTCCGCAGACTGCAGCTTGAGTTCCTGCTGCGGCGAGGAGATCACTTCCTGGGTGCCCGTCGCCGAGGTGTATCCGTTCTTCATGATGACGAGGACACCGTCGCCGCCGTTCAACAGGCGCGAGGCAACCCCGGATAGCAGCCCGTTATGCCAAAACCCGCCATCGCCCATCACCGCCAGCGGGCGCTTTTGCTGAAAACTCGCAACCGAGGCGTTCGACGCCAAGCTCATGCCGTAGCCGAGGATAGAATTGCCGAAGCTGAACGGCGCAAAGGTCGCAAAGGCATGGCAGCCGATATCGGCGGAATAGTGCACTTTGCCGATTTCCCGCTCGGTCAGTTTGAGGGCGGCAAACAACGGGCGCTCGGGACATCCGGTGCAGAAGTTCGGCGGGCGGGGAGGGACAGGTTCGGCCAGCAGCGCTTTGGCTTCGGACCGGAGCGATTCAATTTCCTCGGCAAAACTCCTGTCGGTGAGCGCGTTGCCGAGATGCGGCAGATGCGCCCGCAGGAAAGCGCCGATTCCGCCGATCAAAGCTTCGACTGTGTATTCACCGGCCTGCGGGAACATTTCCTTGCCGACCAGGGCGGTTTCGCAGCCGGCTCTCCTTAAGATGGCGCCGATTTCATTTTCGATAAACTCGGGATGCCCTTCTTCAAGCGTCAGCACGGCTTGTTTGCCCTCGGCAAACTCCAGTATTTCCTCCGGGACAAGCGGGTAGACAACATTAAGCGCAAGAACCGGCACCGTGCCGATCCCCGACTTGTCAGTGAGACCGATCTCCGAGAGCGCCCGCGTCAGGGAATTATAGAGACCGCCCTGGGCGATGATGCCAACGCGCCGATGGGTCCCTTCGAAAACTTCGTTGAGGCCGCTGCGCCGGATGAATTCCCTTGCCGCAGGCAGGCGCTGGCCAAACTTCAGCCGCTCTTGGCCGAACGTCGCAGGGGGATGCGCCAGCTGGTCGTATTTGTGCGGCGCCGGTTCCGCCAACCGTTCCTTGACCGATATGGCGGGCGCGACATTGTCCTTTGCCTCGAAGCTTCCCTGCACATGGCAGGCACGGATGCGCAGCTCCATCATGACCGGTGTGTTCGACGCTTCTGACAACGCGAATGCCGACTCGACACACTCGACAATTTTCTGGAGAGAGGGACGCGGATCCATCAGCCAGAGCGTCGATTTCATCGCAAAGGCGTGTGTCCGTTCCTGGATGACGGACGATCCCTCGCCGTAGTCTTCTCCGATCACGATCAAGGCGCCGCCAATGACCCCGGGGGACGCAAGGTTGGACAGGGCATCGGCGGCGACATTGGTGCCGACGATGGATTTCCAGGTCACAGCGCCGCGGACGGGATACATGATGGATGCACCCAGCATTGCGGCGGCGGAGGCTTCATTGGTGCACGGCTCCACATGCACGCCGAGTTCGGCCATTTCAGGCGCGGCCTGCACCATGACATCAATCAGATGCGAAACCGGCGCTCCCTGATAACCGCCGACATAGCTGACGCCGGACTGCAGGAGCGCCTTTGTGACCGCCAGTATCCCTTCGCCGTGGAATGTGTCGCCGACACCCAGCTTGAGCTTCCTGATTTCGCGGGCAAACGAGACTTCCACGGGGCTGACCTTCGATCGGATCGGCCTGCGCGCAGTCCGTCACAGGCATGCCCGCCAAACTGCGGCTGAGACCTGCTGATGTCAAACAGATAGTGACCGCGGGATTTCGGCTGACAGCGCCGATCGCGTGTCCGGGGCGGCAGCCGACAGTCGGCTTAACTGTAATATAGCGTGACCGTGTGCCGGGCCTCGGCAAAAAACAGCCAGCGCGAAATCCCGGTTCCCGCAAGATGCATCAAAAGTGCAAGCGCCGCCGTGCCGCAGGCGGGCAGGGGCCGCAGATCCATGATCTGTATCAAGGCCAGCAGCGCAATAGGGGCCAGACCGCCTGTCAACATGCCGACCAGGCGGAGTTTGACGGCGTGCCGCCGGGCAATGACATAGCCCATCTCATCCAAAAGGTAGTTTGACCCGGTGTGCGGCGGCTCAAGCAGGCGCACTGATCCGAACCGCTCCAGCCGTGTCGCGGTCTCAGGAGTGGATTGCCCGGTTCCCGTGCGGTCCAGCCGAAACCACCACAGTTCGTGGAACGCCCATGCGATGAATATCGCCACGCCCGCGGCCATCGAAAACGCATCAAACGCCGTCATGGCCGCCGGCGCCCCGCGCAGCGCTGTGAGGCTTGCGATCCCGGCAAATCCGGCAATCAGCGTTACGGCGGCGAGGCCTCCTCCCGCAGCCGCAAACGCCAGGTAAAGGACCGGCGTCAAGGGTGTGTTCCACGCTGGCACTGCCCGCAGCTGGGCATAGATCATTGATGTCGCGAACACCGCCAGCGCGCAAAGCAGGAAAGCAATGAACCCAATTGCGGATCCGCCGACCGGATAGACTGGATTGATGAGAGCCTGCGCCGCCATGGCGGCGAGCGCGGCCATAGCCAGAATGCCTTCGCGGGAGAGCCACGACGAGCGCCACTGCGACAGAGCCCGCCACGCCCGCAGCGGGCGCCTCAGGTGAAACACCGAACAGACCAGCCCGGCCGATGCAAGCGCAATGGCGAACGCCACCGCCGGAGCCAGCGGAAATGCAGGCAAGAGAGCGCCGCCGTCCGGGATTCCGAACAGGCCAACAATGGCGCCGAGGCCGAGACCGGCGCCCGACAGGGTGGAAAACAGGATGATGGACAGGGCGGGATGCATCTGGGGATCAGATACGATCCAAGGCCCGGTCGACCCATGCAAGGATTCCGCTTGGCTTGCGGTCAGCGTAATCGGCGAGATTGAAACCGGACGGATCAAGTTTTGCGCCGCCGCCGCGTTCAGTCGGCAGCAGATATTTGTTCACTGGCCGGGTTCCCTGTTCGGGCATCAGATCCACGCCGCCGCGGGCGCCGGTCATCCGGGAAACCGCAGAGTCAGGGTCATCAAAATCTCCGAAGTGACGGGCGTTGGCCGGGCACGTGCGCACGCAGGCCGGCTCTCGGTCCGCCTCCGGGATATTTTCGTTGTAGATGCGGTCGACGCACAGCGTGCATTTCTTCATCACGCCTTCCGACGGGTCCATTTCCCGGGCGCCGTACGGACATGCCCATGCGCAAAGGCCGCAGCCCATGCATTTGGCCTCGTCGACCAGAACGATGCCGTCTTCGGACCGTTTGATTGATGCGCCTGTGGGACATACGGTCACGCAGGGCGCGTCATCGCAGTGAAGGCAGCTCTTCGGGAAATGCACCACCGCAGCGTCCTTTCCTGTGCCCGCTTCAAACCCGTGCACCCTGTTCAGCCACGCCCCGGACGGGCTTTCCCCCCACGGCTGGCTGTCGGCGAGCGGGGCTCCGTAGCCGCCCGTGTTCCACGCTTTGCAGTTCACAACGCAGGCCTGGCAGCCGACACAGATATCAAGGTCTATGACCAGGCCCAGCCGGCTCTCTGTGGACTTTGGAAGTGATGTCAACGGGTCCACTCCTTGCCGTAGCGAAGCATGTCGGCGTTCGGCGCCATGCCGGGAGGATCGGCCTGCGCCGGGATTTGCGGAACGGCGCCAATCTCGCCCGGATCTGCCCGGCGGAGACGCACCCTGAGGTCAAACCACGCCGCCTGTCCGGTGATCGGATCGGAATTCGCCATGCCGTCGGTTTGATTCCGTTCGGGAATGAGATGATTGAGCAGGAATCCCTGTCTGGCTTCAGGCGCGTTCTGATCCAGCCTCCACGCGCCGCTGCGTTTGCCTATGGCGTTCCAAGTCCAGACAGTCGCCGGGTTTAACGCTTCCATGCGCCGCACCCGCACGCGGATCTTTGCGATGCGCGATTCGAGCATCGCCCATTCGCCGTCGGCGACACCGACCGCGTCGCACACATCAGCAGGCACATAAAGGCGGTTTTCCGCATGGATTTGCCGCAGCCAGGGATTCTGGGACCCCCACGAATGATACATGGCCATCGGCCGCTGGGTGATGGCATGCAGCGGGAAAGATTCACCGTCAGCGCAGGGAATTGATTTCCAAACTGGAAGCGGATCGAAGTGTTCAAGCACGCGGCTGCGGAGCCGGTCCGGCGGCTGGCGTTCCCCGTAGCCCATTGCCGCAAGCTGAAAGCGCCGCACCGGTTCCGACCAGAGCTGGAGCAGATAGGGCGCCGGCTCGTCCGCCAAACCCATCTTGACGGCCCAATCCTGGTAGGCCGCGTTCACATGTTTGAAGTAAAGAGATTCTTCCGGAAGTTTTTCTGTCCAGAAGCCGCCGGCATCAATGTAACGCTCAACCTGTCCGGGGTTGGGCTCCCCGCGGCCGGATTGATCTCCGTCCGCGCCGCGCCAGCCTGCCAGCGGTCCAATTCCCGGACTGAATTCGTGGTTCGCCATGTAATGTGCATAGCCGCGCCACAGCGGGCTGCCCTGGGCGTCCACAAACCCGGGAAGCTCAAGCCGGGCGCCGAGTTCAAGCAAAACATCCTGAAACGGCCGCACATCCCCGCGGGTTGCAACAACCGGGTGACGGATGGCATCGGCGATCAGATCCGGTTCGCAGATCGGCCGGTCGAGCAGAGATATGCAGTCGAAACGTTCCAAATAGCTTGTGTCGGGCAACACAAGATCCGCGAAGGCGACGGTTTCTGAGGCGAACGCGTCCGCGACTATGATTTTCGGGATGCGGTATTCCCCGTCGCCATCGACTGCGCTCAGAGCCTGCATTGCGGCCGGCGTGTTCATTGACGAATTCCAAGCCATGTTCGCCATGTAGAGAAAAAGAACATCGACCGTGTACGGATCGCCGTCGGCGGCATTCGGTATCACCGCATGCATCAAGCCGTGCGCCGACAACGGCGCTTCCCACGAAAACGCCTTGTCCAGACGGAGCGCATCCCCGTTCTCGTCCACCAGCAGGTCTTCCGGTCCGAGCGGATACCCCAGAGGCGGACCATCGAGAGGCGAACCCGCCGCCTGCGGCTTGCCAGGCCGTTTGTGGGCTTCAACCGGTTTTGGATAAGGCGGTTTGAACCGGGTGCCGCCTGGACAGTCGATCGAGCCGAGCAGCATCTGCAGCAGATGCAGCGCGCGGCAGGTCTGAAATCCGTTGGCGTGGGCAGAGATGCCACGCATCGCGTGAATGGCGACCGGGCGCGCCAGAACCTTGTCATGCCGCTGGCCCCAGACGTCGGTCCAGGAATGTTCCAGTTCGAAAGCTTCTTCAAACGCGACCCTGGCGATTTCGGCTGCCAGCCCCCGGATGCGGTCCGCAGGCACGCCGGTGACCTTCGCCGCCGCTTCCGGCCGGTATTCATCGGAAAGGTACTTTTCGACCGCGTGTGCGAACACGGTGCGTCCCCGCTCGCCATCGGGAAGCGTCGCATCGGAACCCAGGGCAGGCACAATCCCGGCCGTGTCGAAGGGCATGACATTGCCGGTCTTGCCGTCAACCACCAGCGGTCTCCCATCTTCGCCGCGTGCGAACAGGCCTGCCTGTTCGGCAGGGCCCTGCCGAACAAGCCAAGCCGCGTTGGTGCGTTGCCGCAAGGCTTCGGTGTCGAAATTCCGTGAGCGGAGCAATTCGCCGACAATCGAGAGCACCAGCAGCCCGTCTGTTCCAGGCGTTATGCCAATCCAGCAGTCCGCGATCGCCGAATAGCCGGTGCGCACAGGATTGACCGAAACAATTTTTGCCCCGTTGCGCCGCATTTCAGCTAGACCAAGCTTGATCGGGTTTGAGTCGTGATCTTCCGCCACTCCGAACAGCAGGAGCATCCGCGCCCGCTCCCAGTCTGGCTGACCGAACTCCCAGAATGACCCGCCGATAGTGTAGATGCCGCCAGCCGCCATGTTGACGGAGCAGAATCCTCCGTGAGCGGCATGATTGGGCGTGCCGTATTGCTGCGCCCACCAGCCGGTCAGAGCCTGACTCTGATCCCTGCCGGTAAAAAACGCCAGCCGTTTCGGATCGCTTTTCCGGGTCTCTGCCAGCCAACCGGCTGTTGTGGCCAGCGCTTCATCCCAGCTGATCTGTTTAAACTGGCCCGCGCCGCGCGGTCCGGTCCGCCTTAAGGGCGCCCGCAGCCGCGCAGGCGACTCATGGTGGAGCATTCCCGCCGATCCTTTGGCGCAGAGAACACCTTTGTTGACCGGATGATCGCGGTTGCCCTGGATGTATCGAATTCGTCCGTCCTGGAGATGCACGTCGACACCACACTTGCAGGCGCACATGTAGCATGTCGTCTTGCGGATTTCGTCGGAGACGAATGGTGACAGTTCCAATGCCGGCTCACTCACATAGAAATTGGGTCATCAACGATCTTTCACCGCCAATTGCGCTCAATGAAACTGAAAGTCTGCCATTGGCAAGGTTATGCGATCCGTCGGGCACGATTTTGCCCTATTATAAGCAACCGCCGTCGCGGTGAAGGATTATCTGGTTTCTATGCGTTGAGATGTGGTTTGTCAGAGAACTTCCTTCCCGGTGAAAGCAGCGAAGCCCGGAAACTGAAGTCGGGAGCCGCCAAAACTTGGCCGGAAGTTGGTTCTCTCCCGACACCGGGAAGAACCTGACACGCCCATTCAAACCGCAGATGCCAGCCTCAAATACCAACTCAACGGAATAATGTGAAGGATTGCCGCCGAGGCAAAGGGACTTTGTGGCATGTTCGGTGGTTTCCCGTGTCCCGGCAGCATGCGTTTTTGACAGTTAGACCGAACTTCAGTGCGCCGTGGAAAGGCGCGTTTTCCTTGCGGGTGCGAAACCCGCTCAGCAATTGTCGCTTCGGCTGGTAGCAGCCAGAGCGGTTTACGGAGGCAACGATGTAGACTGAAGCACTCTGGTGCAGAAGGGCCGCTTTGGGCGGCTCAGCGACCGCGCAGGCCGGAATATGAGTGAACGCCGCGCAGGCCTCGAAAGAAAGACGCGGAAGCCGACCCTCCTGAAGTAAGGGGAAGGCCGATGGCGGGCCGGGAAGCAGGCGACAGACGCACCGGTCCGCTTCCGCCGGGGTACTGGCGCCGGCATGCGCGGAAGATGGAAAGCGTGGCAACACGGGAAGCCCTGACGGTGGCGGGTGGACGCCAACCGGAAATCCGTGAGGACCAGTCCGGGCCGGCAGGGTGGCGGACAGGCCCGTAGTACTGAAGACGCCGGGTAACGCCGGTCGAGGAAAGGGGCCTGACTTCGGGAATGGCACAGAAAGGGAGCAGGGCATGGTCACTGGCGAGAGTCTATCAGGGCCACACAGTGTTCGGAAACTCCAGACTGTGCCGCATGCGAAGGCATGATCCCGTCGGAAAGCCGGATGCGGGAAATCCGCACGTCCGGTTTGATGAGCGGGGGACTGGAAACGCGGCCAAGGGAGCCGGACTGAGGCCCGGAGCGAAAGCGACGGACAGGCCACCGGACCCTAAAGCTGGCGCGCCAGCCCCCGACTCTACGTGCGCCGTGGAAAGGCGCGTTTTCCTTGCGGGTGCGAAACCCGCTCAGCAATTGTCGCTTCGGCTGGTAGCAGCCAGAGCGGTTTACGGAGGCAACGATGTAGACTGAAGCACTCTGGTGCAGAAGGGCCGCTTTGGGCGGCTCAGCGACCGCGCAGGCCGGAATATGAGTGAACGCCGCGCAGGCCTCGAAAGAAAGACGCGGAAGCCGACCCTCCTGAAGTAAGGGGAAGGCCGATGGCGGGCCGGGAAGCAGGCGACAGACGCACCGGTCCGCTTCCGCCGGGGTACTGGCGCCGGCATGCGCGGAAGATGGAAAGCGTGGCAACACGGGAAGCCCTGACGGTGGCGGGTGGACGCCAACCGGAAATCCGTGAGGACCAGTCCGGGCCGGCAGGGTGGCGGACAGGCCCGTAGTACTGAAGACGCCGGGTAACGCCGGTCGAGGAAAGGGGCCTGACTTCGGGAATGGCACAGAAAGGGAGCAGGGCATGGTCACTGGCGAGAGTCTATCAGGGCCACACAGTGTTCGGAAACTCCAGACTGTGCCGCATGCGAAGGCATGATCCCGTCGGAAAGCCGGATGCGGGAAATCCGCACGTCCGGTTTGATGAGCGGGGGACTGGAAACGCGGCCAAGGGAGCCGGACTGAGGCCCGGAGCGAAAGCGACGGACAGGCCACCGGACCCTAAAGCTGGCGCGCCAGCCCCCGACTCTACGTGCGCCGTGGAAAGGCGCGTTTTCCTTGCGGGTGCGAAACCCGCTCAGCAATTGTCGCTTCGGCTGGTAGCAGCCAGAGCGGTTTACGGAGGTAACGATGTAGACTGAAGCACTCTGGTGCAGAAGGGCCGCCTCGGGCGGCTCAGCGACCGCGCAGGCCGGAATATGAGTGAACGCCGCGCAGGCCTCGAAAGAAAGACGCGGAAGCCGACCCTCCTGAAGTAAGGGGAAGGCCGACGGCGGGCTGGGAAGCAAGCGACAGATGCACCGGCCCGTTTCCGCCGGGGTACTGGCGCCGGCATGCGCGGAAGATGGAAAGCGTGGCAACACGGGAAGCCCTGCCGGTGGCCCGCACCGGCCAAACCGGAAACCCGCGAGGACCAGTCCGGGCCGGCAGGGTGGCGGACAGGCCCGTATGACTGAAGACGCCGGGTAACGCCGGCCGAGGAAAGGGGCCTGACTTCGGGAGAGGCATGGAAAGGAGGCAGGGACATGACGACTGGCGGCAGCCTAACAGGGTCAGATAAGGTTCGGAAACTCCAGACTGTGCTGCATGCGAAAGCGAAGGAAGAACCCGAACGCCGCTTTCACGCCCTGACTGACAAGGTCTGGCGAATGGATTTCCTGAACGAAGCCTGGGCCAGGGTCCGCCGCAACGGCGGCTCTGCCGGGGTTGACGGGGAGACATTTGCGGAGATCGAACTTTCAGGACTGGAGCGGTGGCTTGGGGAACTGTCGCGGGAGCTTCGGGAGGGAACCTACGCGCCGAAACCGGTGCGGCAGGTGATGATTCCGAAGAAACAGCCCGGCAAGCTGCGGCCATTGGGCATTCCCTGCATACGGGACCGGGTGGCGCAGACATCGGCCATGCTCGTGCTTGAGCCGATATTCGAAGCCGACCTGCAGCCGGAGCAGTATGCCTACAGGCCGGGGCGGAGCGCGAAGGACGCGGTGAAGCGCGTCCACAGCCTCCTGAACACGGGGCACAATGAGGTGGTCGACGGCGACCTGTCCAACTATTTCGGCGAGATACCGCACGCCGAGCTGATGAAGAGCGTCGCCCGCCGCGTGAGCGACGGACGGATGCTCGGTCTCATCAAGGCGTGGCTGGAAATGCCGGTCGAGGAGGATGACGGCGAGGGCGGCAAACGCCGCTCGAACCGGGCCCGCCGGGAGCGGAAGGGAACCCCGCAGGGGGCTCCGGTCTCTCCGCTCCTGTCCAACCTTTACATGCGCCGGTTCATACTGGGCTGGAAGACGCTGGGCTGCGCCCGGCGTCTCGCCGCGGAGATCGTGAACTACGCGGATGATTTCTGTGTGCTCGGCAAGGCCCCGGCGGCGGAAACGCTGGCCGCGGTTGCGCGGGTCATGGAGAGACTGAAGCTTCCGGTCAACGCGGAAAAGACCCGGTGCCTGCGGTGCCCGGAGGAGCCGATCGAGTTCCTCGGATACCGCATCGGACGCAACTTCCGCACGAAGGGCAGAGGGGCTTATATCGGCACCCGCCCGAGCGCGGCGAGCGTTCAGAGCATATGCCGCAGTGTCAGCGAACAGACGGCCAAAAGGCATGGGCGCATGTCGGCTGAGAACATGGTGAGACGCCTGAACCGGATGCTGTCCGGCTGGGCGAACTACTACGACCTCGGCCAGGTCAGCCCGGCCTGCCGGTCCATCGACGAGCATACGACAAGGCGGCTGCGGCGGTGGCTCTGTCTCAAGCACAAAGTCAGAAGCGGGGAGTTCGTGCGCTTCCTGAACGAGAGGCTGTGGACTGAATACGGCCTGATCCGACTTGGGCCGAAGACCAAGAGCTTTCCGTGGGCGAAGGCATGATCCCGTCGGAAAGCCGGATGCGGGAGAACCGCACGTCCGGTTTGATGAGCGGGGGTGAGGAAACGCAGGCCATGACCGAGACTGAGGCACCGGCGCAGGGCGAAAGCCGCCGGCCAACGGCAACTCCCTCGGTCTACAGCCCGGCGCGCCTCCCCCCGACTCTACGTGCGCCGTGGAAAGGCGCGTTTTCCTTGCGGGTGCGAAACCCGCTCAGCAATTGTCGCTTCGGCTGGTAGCAGCCAGAGCGGTTTACGGAGGTAACGATGTAGACTGAAGCACTCTGGTGCAGAAGGGCCGCCTCGGGCGGCTCAGCGACCGCGCAGGCCGGAATATGAGTGAACGCCGCGCAGGCCTCGAAAGAAAGACGCGGAAGCCGACCCTCCTGAAGTAAGGGGAAGGCCGACGGCGGGCTGGGAAGCAAGCGACAGATGCACCGGCCCGTTTCCGCCGGGGTACTGGCGCCGGCATGCGCGGAAGATGGAAAGCGTGGCAACACGGGAAGCCCTGCCGGTGGCCCGCACCGGCCAAACCGGAAACCCGCGAGGACCAGTCCGGGCCGGCAGGGTGGCGGACAGGCCCGTATGACTGAAGACGCCGGGTAACGCCGGCCGAGGAAAGGGGCCTGACTTCGGGAGAGGCATGGAAAGGAGGCAGGGACATGACGACTGGCGGCAGCCTAACAGGGTCAGATAAGGTTCGGAAACTCCAGACTGTGCTGCATGCGAAAGCGAAGGAAGAACCCGAACGCCGCTTTCACGCCCTGACTGACAAGGTCTGGCGAATGGATTTCCTGAACGAAGCCTGGGCCAGGGTCCGCCGCAACGGCGGCTCTGCCGGGGTTGACGGGGAGACATTTGCGGAGATCGAACTTTCAGGACTGGAGCGGTGGCTTGGGGAACTGTCGCGGGAGCTTCGGGAGGGAACCTACGCGCCGAAACCGGTGCGGCAGGTGATGATTCCGAAGAAACAGCCCGGCAAGCTGCGGCCATTGGGCATTCCCTGCATACGGGACCGGGTGGCGCAGACATCGGCCATGCTCGTGCTTGAGCCGATATTCGAAGCCGACCTGCAGCCGGAGCAGTATGCCTACAGGCCGGGGCGGAGCGCGAAGGACGCGGTGAAGCGCGTCCACAGCCTCCTGAACACGGGGCACAATGAGGTGGTCGACGGCGACCTGTCCAACTATTTCGGCGAGATACCGCACGCCGAGCTGATGAAGAGCGTCGCCCGCCGCGTGAGCGACGGACGGATGCTCGGTCTCATCAAGGCGTGGCTGGAAATGCCGGTCGAGGAGGATGACGGCGAGGGCGGCAAACGCCGCTCGAACCGGGCCCGCCGGGAGCGGAAGGGAACCCCGCAGGGGGCTCCGGTCTCTCCGCTCCTGTCCAACCTTTACATGCGCCGGTTCATACTGGGCTGGAAGACGCTGGGCTGCGCCCGGCGTCTCGCCGCGGAGATCGTGAACTACGCGGATGATTTCTGTGTGCTCGGCAAGGCCCCGGCGGCGGAAACGCTGGCCGCGGTTGCGCGGGTCATGGAGAGACTGAAGCTTCCGGTCAACGCGGAAAAGACCCGGTGCCTGCGGTGCCCGGAGGAGCCGATCGAGTTCCTCGGATACCGCATCGGACGCAACTTCCGCACGAAGGGCAGAGGGGCTTATATCGGCACCCGCCCGAGCGCGGCGAGCGTTCAGAGCATATGCCGCAGTGTCAGCGAACAGACGGCCAAAAGGCATGGGCGCATGTCGGCTGAGAACATGGTGAGACGCCTGAACCGGATGCTGTCCGGCTGGGCGAACCACTGCGACCTCGGCCAGGTCAGCCCGGCCTGCCGGTCCATCGACGAGCATACGACAAGGCGGCTGCGGCGGTGGCTCTGTCTCAAGCACAAAGTCAGAAGCGGGGAGTTCGTGCACTTCCTGAACGAGAGGCTGTGGACTGAATACGGCCTGATCCGACTTGGGCCGAAGACCAAGAGCTTTCCGTGGGCGAAGGCATGATCCCGTCGGAAAGCCGGATGCGGGAGAACCGCACGTCCGGTTTGATGAGCGGGGGTGAGGAAACGCAGGCCATGACCGAGACTGAGGCACCGGCGCAGGGCGAAAGCCGCCGGACAACGGCAACTCCCTCGGTCTACAGCCCGGCGCGCCTCCCCCCGACTCTACGTGCGCCGTGGAAAGGCGCGTTTTCCTTGCGGGTGCGAAACCCGCTCAGCAATTGTCGCTTCGGCTGGTAGCAGCCAGAGCGGTTTACGGAGGTAACGATGTAGACTGAAGCACTCTGGTGCAGAAGGGCCGCTTTGGGCGGCTCAGCGACCGCGCAGGCCGGAATATGAGTGAACGCCGCGCAGGCCTCGAAAGAAAGACGCGGAAGCCGACCCTCCTGAAGTAAGGGGAAGGCCGACGGCGGGCTGGGAAGCAAGCGACAGATGCACCGGCCCGTTTCCGCCGGGGTACTGGCGCCGGCATGCGCGGAAGATGGAAAGCGTGGCAACACGGGAAGCCCTGCCGGTGGCCCGCACCGGCCAAACCGGAAATCCGCGAGGACCAGTCCGGGCCGGCAGGGTGGCGGACAGGCCCGTATGACTGAAGACGCCGGGTAACGCCGGCCGAGGAAAGGGGCCTGACTTCGGGAGAGGCATGGAAAGGAGGCAGGGACATGACGACTGGCGGCAGCCTAACAGGGTCAGATAAGGTTCGGAAACTCCAGACTGTGCTGCATGCGAAAGCGAAGGAAGAACCCGAACGCCGCTTTCACGCCCTGACTGACAAGGTCTGGCGAATGGATTTCCTGAACGAAGCCTGGGCCAGGGTCCGCCGCAACGGCGGCTCTGCCGGGGTTGACGGGGAGACATTTGCGGAGATCGAACTTTCAGGACTGGAGCGGTGGCTTGGGGAACTGTCGCGGGAGCTTCGGGAGGGAACCTACGCGCCGAAACCGGTGCGGCAGGTGATGATTCCGAAGAAACAGCCCGGCAAGCTGCGGCCATTGGGCATTCCCTGCATACGGGACCGGGTGGCGCAGACATCGGCCATGCTCGTGCTTGAGCCGATATTCGAAGCCGACCTGCAGCCGGAGCAGTATGCCTACAGGCCGGGGCGGAGCGCGAAGGACGCGGTGAAGCGCGTCCACAGCCTCCTGAACACGGGGCACAATGAGGTGGTCGACGGCGACCTGTCCAACTATTTCGGCGAGATACCGCACGCCGAGCTGATGAAGAGCGTCGCCCGCCGCGTGAGCGACGGACGGATGCTCGGTCTCATCAAGGCGTGGCTGGAAATGCCGGTCGAGGAGGATGACGGCGAGGGCGGCAAACGCCGCTCGAACCGGGCCCGCCGGGAGCGGAAGGGAACCCCGCAGGGGGCTCCGGTCTCCCCTCTGTTGTCGAACATCCACATGCGCCGCTTCATACTGGGCTGGAAGGCGCTGGGCCATGCCCGGCGTCTCGCCGCGGAGATCGTGAACTACGCGGATGATTTCTGTGTGCTCGGCAAGGCCCCGGCGGCGGAAACGCTGGCCGCGGTTGCGCGGGTCATGGAGAGACTGAAGCTTCCGGTCAACGCGGAAAAGACCCGGTGCCTGCGGTGCCCGGAGGAGCCGATCGAGTTCCTCGGATACCGCATCGGACGCAACTTCCGCACGAAGGGCAGAGGGGCTTATATCGGCACCCGCCCGAGCGCGGCGAGCGTTCAGAGCATATGCCGCAGTGTCAGCGAACAGACGGCCAAAAGGCATGGGCGCATGTCGGCTGAGAACATGGTGAGACGCCTGAACCGGATGCTGTCCGGCTGGGCGAACTACTACGACCTCGGCCAGGTCAGCCCGGCCTGCCGGTCCATCGACGAGCATACGACAAGGCGGCTGCGGCGGTGGCTCTGTCTCAAGCACAAAGTCAGAAGCAGGGAGTTCGTGCACTTCCTGAACGAGAGGCTGTGGACTGAATACGGCCTGATCCGACTTGGGCCGAAGACCAAGAGCTTTCCGTGGGCGAAGGCATGATCCCGTCGGAAAGCCGGATGCGGGAGAACCGCACGTCCGGTTTGATGAGCGGGGGTGAGGAAACGCAGGCCATGACCGAGACTGAGGCACCGGCGCAGGGCGAAAGCCGCCGGACAACGGCAACTCCCTCGGTCTACAGCCCGGCGCGCCTCCCCCCGACTCTACGTGCGCCGTGGAAAGGCGCGTTTTCCTTGTGGGTGCGAAACCCATTCAGCAATTGTCGCTTCGGCTGGTAGCAGCCAGAGCGGTTTACGGAGGTAACGATGTAGACTGAAGCACTCTGGTGTCAAAGGGCCGCCTTGGGCGGCTCAGCGACCGCGCAGGCCGGAACGCGAGTGAACGCTGAGCAGGCCTCGAAACGGTTGATGCGGAAGCCGACCCTCCTGAAGTGAGGGGAAGGCCGGCGGCAGGTCGAGAAGCGAGCGACGCGGGCATCGGCCTGTTTCCGCCGGGGCAGTGGCGCTGGCATGCATGGAAGATGAGGGAAGAGGCAACACGGGAAGCCCTGTCGGCGGCGCGCACGCGCAGACCGGAACCCCGCGAGGGGCAGGCCGGGCCGGCAGGGTGGCGGATGGCCCTGCAGCACTGAGGACGCCGGGCAATGCCGGTCGAGGGAAGGGGCCCTGATTCGAGGAAAGCATGGAAAGGACGCAAGGCATGGCCACTGATGCGAATCTAACAGGGTCGTCAACGGTTCGGAAACTCCGGACCATGCCGCATGCGAAAGTGAAGGAAGAACCCGGCCGGCGTTTTCACGCCTTCGCCGACAAGGTGCAGCGAACGGATTTCCTCCGCGAGGCCTGGGCGAGGGCGCGCCGGGGCCCTGTTGCAAAAACTGCTCTCAGCTGTCCTTGTGAGCGAGGCAGCGGTAGATTGTGCTCTTGGAGACTCCCCCATGACCCATGACTTCAAGTGGCGGCATTTCCGGGGCGGGATCATTCTGTGGGCCGTCCGATGGTATTGCCGATATGGTGTCAGCTACCGTGACCTCGAGGAAATGCTGGAAGAGCGCGGCGTTGCGGTGGACCACACCACCATCTATCGCTGGGTGCAGGCCTGCGCGCCGGAAATCGAAAGGCGCCTGCGCTGGCATTGTCGCCGTGGCGGCCTTTCGCCATCTTGGCGCGTGGATGAGACCTGCATCAGGGTCAAAGGGAAATGGGCGTATCTGTACCGCACGGTCGACAGCCGTGGCGACACCATCGACTTCCACCTGTCGCAGACCCGCAATGCCAACGCCGCCAAACGGTTCCTGGGCAAGGCGCTGCGCGGATGCAAGGAATGGCAGAAGCCCTGCGAGATCAACAAGGCGGGATGCTGCGGCCAGGCCATTCGCGAGTTGAAGAAAGAGGGCAAATGCCCCTCCGACACCGACCACAGACAGGTGAAATTCCTCAACAACGTTGTCGAGGCTGACCATGGCAAACTCAAGCGCCTGATCAAGCCGACCCTTGGCTTCAAGTCAATGAAGACGGCCTGCGCCACGATCAGGGGCTTCGAGGCAATGCGCGCCCTCCGGAAGAAGCAGGCCAGGGCCTTCCAGCTCCAGCCCGGCATCAGGGGCGGAGCGCATCTTGTCGAACGTGCCTTCGGGATCGGGCCAGAGATGATGAGCGGGTTGATGTCGCTGCATGGAGCGGAACTTGAACAAATCGCGATCCAGCAGGGATTTTGAGGAAAAGCGGTGCCAGACCACACAACCGGCAACTCCGGCAAATTTTTTGCAACAGAGCCCTCGGGACGGGACTCCGTCCACGTCTCGAGAAACGCCAGAAACATCGCCTCCGGATTGACCGGACGGATCTGCTTCTTCGCCATCCAGGACTGCCAGTCGCGCTCGGCGGCGGCCAGATCGACATCGTTATTGACCGCCAGACGAGGTCAGTCTAATGATCAGACGGCACCGCCAGCCCGGCCAATCTCAACATAGGTCGGGCTTCCCCACAGGGGCTGGGTCCACGATTTAACAGTCGACAGGAGAATGCAATGTCAGCTGCAAAAATCAACAAAACTGAACAAATGGCAGATGAAGCGTTAGCCTTGCTCTGGTGGATGCCAATGACTCGGGGCGTATTGCTGGTTCTGTTTGGCATTCTCATGTTTTTCCAACCAGCGGCAACCCTCCTGAGTTTGCTCTGGTTCATGGGTATATACTGGATTGTGGATGGAGTGTTTAACCTGATTGAAGGCGCGCGCGGTCACGCCGAAAAATCGCGTATCAGGCTATTTGCCATTGGGATTGTCAGTATTTTTGGTGGGATTTTTATCCTCGGAAATCCGCTGGTTGCCGGGCTGGTCAGTGGCACATTTCTGGCCTACCTCATTGGTATCACAATTATCATCAGCGGGATCATGACAATCTTTGCCGTGCGTGACAAAGACAAGGCAAGACAGTGGAGGTTGTCGGGGGTGATCATGGGCATCCTTTATGTTCTCTTTGGTCTCTTAGTCATCACCCACCCGGTGACAACTATGGCCACGCTGGTCTGGGTCTTTTCAATCTGGGCGATTGTAGCTGGCATAATTGCCATTATCACGGCTCTTCAACTTCGTGGTTTAACCAAATCGAAATAGTTGTGCCCAACAGATCTGGCCCGACTTCGACTGGACACCTCGGCTTAAACGCCGGACCAGGGAAAATGGAAATAACGTGTCGTCACATTCTTCGTTGCGCTCGTTCTTGCGATTGAGAAGCACCTCCTGTAACCAGGATTGATCTCTGCGGACGGGAAAGAAGCTCTTGGCAAGTCTTGCGTAGCCAGGGACACTCAATCTCTCAGAACACTTGTTCTCCAGCACGGCGGGCGGCCCAATAACCCGTCTTCGTCTCTTCAAATGATGGTGACAATACCCTCCGCAAAACCGCCGTTAAACGGACGGGTGGAATGAAGATGTAAGGGTGACACGCGGCCAAGCAGCCCGACGACTCGGCATCGGCCGTTCAACTCGACAACAGCGTGGGAACGGTCTAGCGGACATCGCAATGCAAGAACCTGCAGAGGTGAAATGTCCGATTCACTCATTGACGTCGGAAAGCTGGCCAAACCGGCCGATACCCTGATCAAGAAGGTCGCGAGCGGCGCTGGCGTTTTGTACGAACCCACCCGCATCAAGCGAAAGGCGAGGGCGGAGGCCGACGCCGCCATCATTGCCGCAAAGGCGGAGATGGAAATCGAAGACCTGCGGGAAAATCGGGCAATGAAGAGCTTGGTGGCGCGGGAGACAAAATACCAGGAGAACGCGGAGCAGATTCTGGACAGAGCCATAGCTGACCTGAAGGAGAATGCCGCGCCAGAGGATATGGATGACGACTGGGTGGCCAACTTCTTTGACAAAGCCCGCCTGGTTTCCGACAAAGAAATGCAAAGCTTGTGGGCCCGTGTGCTGGCCGGGGAAGCCAACGGCCCGGGCAGCTATGCGAAGCGGACCGTGAACCTGGTCGCGGAGCTCGACAAGCGGGATGCCGAACAATTCACAAGGCTGTGCGGTTTCGCCTGTATAATCGGCGCTCGGCCTGTGCCAGTGATTTTCGATGTCAATGACGCAATCTATAACCGGCACGGTATCAACTACGAAACGTTGCACCACTTCGACAGCATCGGTCTTGTCAACTTCGACAACGTGGGAGGACATATCGTAACCATAATAGGTAGACCCGCTTTGGCAGGTTATTACACCGAGAGGTTTGTCTTTAAGGCCGCGCCAGAAATTAACATCGGTATTGGAAAAACGCTATTCACGAAGGCGGGACGCGAACTGGCGCCGATCTGCGGCAGCCGTCCGGTTGACGGCTTTTACGATTACGTTAGGGAGAAGTGGAAAGCCCATATCGGTTCGTAGCAGAGCGATTGTCCGCAAAGGCGGCCCCGGGCGGCCGCCGTGTCCCGCGGCGGACGCACAGACAGCCCATAGTGTTTATATATATTTAGCAGTATGCTTTGCGGTCTGCTCGGTGTAGACACGCCAACGCGTTGGCGTGTGGGCTTGTCAAGTTGTCAAGCCTTGCCGCTCCTCCTGGACGATAGGGTTCTCGAAACAGCTTTTGGCCGGGTCCCTGTGTCTGGCCGTCACAGATCAAGCTGCCGCAGGAGCTGCTGAACGCTGACGCCGTGATGACGGGCGACGCTCTTCAGAATGCCCGACAGCGTCTTCGTCCTGATCGGATTGTGCAGCGGGATCACCTCGTGGTGCGCGCCGCCCGCCCGGGTGGTGATCCGCACATGCGAGCCGCGCTGCCGCGTCTTCTCGTAACCCAGCCTCCGAAGCGCCGCCAGCAGTTCAGCCCCGCTCACGTCACGGGGAAGCCTCACGCCGCGAAAACCTCGTCACGCACGAAGTGCAGGCGGATCAGGCGCGGCCGGACCATGCTGTCATCGAAGTGGCAGTCCACCGCTTCCCTTACGTTCCGCCGCAGCTCCTCCTCGGTGTCGCCCTGCGTGTGGATGCCGAGCCCCACCGCGCTTGCCGAATAGCCGCCGTCCAGCTCGTCCTCGCTGACTTCGAAAATGATCTCTGTTCCGGACATCGCAGTCTTCTCCCGAATCCGCCCCATCGGCGGTGAGGGTTCAGCTTAGCCCGGCGGGCGGGGTAAGCCCACCCTGTCCCGCTTTGCCGTGTCTGCGGCCAGCTCCGCGATGTCGGTCTTGTGTTCCGCCTGGCGAACCTTCTTTATCCATCCGCAAAACGGCCGTTTTCCGAACAACGTCCCGGCCGCCTGGAAACCGCGCGGAACCGCCCGGATTCCTGTTCTCAAACCTGTGCCTGCTCAGACACATATGAACTTTTTCGGGCGCCGCCGGGGGTCTTGGAAACCGGAGGGAGGGCGCAGCCCGACCGGAGGGTTCCAAGACCCCCGGATCAGATTTTGACTTGCCCTGAGGGGCGGGGTTCTCCATCAGTTCGTTTAGTTGTGAAAACCGAAAAAGGAGAACCCCAATGCAGGTTTTTGGCCTGCCCGGACATGTTATCAGAAACGCCGCCCGCGCGTCACGGCTTTTGTCTTCACCCGGCGCTGAGACCGCAAGGCGCGCAGATCTGGTCCGCCGCTGGCGGCGGGCCTGTCGCGACGGCCTGACTGTGGAACAGGCGGCGCGCGCCGTCGGCGTTCCGCTGTCGACGCTGCGCCGCTGGGAAAAACGGCCGGAGCGGCTCTCCACCCGCCCGCTCCGCTGCCGCCGGCCGGAGCTGCGCCGCGGGCTCGAGGGCCGCGTGCGGGAGCTGCGGAAAAGGTTCCCGGCCTGGGGAAGGGGCAAGATCGCCGCCGTGCTCCGCCGGGAGGGGATCAGGGTCTCCGACGCGACGGGCGGGCGGGCCATCCGCGATCTGGTCCGCAGAGGCCGCATGGCCCCGGTCAGCGCCTTCACGGCGCACAGCCGCCGGAGCCGCCGGAGCCGGCGGCCGCACGCGGTGCGGATCCCCCGCGCGCTGCGGGCCGAACGGCCCGGGCAGGCGGTCCAGGTCGACACGCTCACCGTGTCGCTGCGGCCCGGCCGGACCGTCAGACACTTCACCGCCGTCGACCGTCTCTCGCGCTGGGGCTGCGGCATGGCCGCCTCAAACGCGACCGCGGCCAGCGCCGCCCGCTTCCTTGACAAGCTGGTCCGCCAGGCGCCGTTCTCAGTCGAGGCCGTGCAGGTCGACGGCGGCTCCGAGTTCATGGCCGAGTTCGAGGCCGCGTGCGGAGACAGAAACATCACCCTCGCCGTTTTGCCGCCGAAGTCGCCGAAACAGAACGGACGCGTCGAACGTATGCAGGCGACGCTCAGAAACGAGTTCTACAATGTTCAGGACACCGCCGTGAACGTCTCCGGGCTCAGACCCCTCATCGACGAATATATGGAACTCTACAACGGCTGGAGGCCGCACGACTCCCTTGATGGAATGACCCCCGACGAGTATCTCGAAAGTCGGCGAATCGGTGAGACCCCGCCGCTTCATATGTCATGAGCAGGTACAAAACCTTGTTCCGCATCCGGTGTTCGGATAGAATGGCCCCGCAGGCCTTTTCCGAACAGGTGACGCCATGCTGGCGGGATACGCGCGGGTCTCGACGCTCGACCAGAACCCGGAGCCGCAGCTCGATGCGCTCAGAGCCGCCGGATGCGGGCCGACCGGCCCGGCCTTGCCGAGGCGCTGGACTGGATGCGCAGGGGCGATACACTGGTGGTCTGGAGGCTGGACCGGCTGGGGAGGAGCCTGCCGCAGCTGGTGGCGACGGTCAGGCGGCTGGAGGAGAAGGGGTTCGGCCTCCGCTCTCTCACCGAGGGGATCGACACCACCACGGCCAGCGGCACGCTGGTGTTCCACGTCTTCGGGGCTCTGGCCCAGTTCGAGCGGGATCTCATACGCGAGCGCACCTTGGCCGGCCTTGCGGCGGCGCGGGCGCGCGGCCGGAGGGGAGGGCGTCCGGGCAAGCTGACGCCGGAGCTGCGGCGGCGGGCCGAGGCGATGCTGAGGGACACGAAGGGCTATCCCTTCGTCAGCGATGTGATCCGCAGCCTCCCGGTCGGGCGCACCGCGTTCTACCGCCACTTCCCGAAGGAGCGGATCCGGGAGCTCCGGGGGTGACGGCCAATGGCATTCGGATAACGATTTTTGCCGTTCGGATAAGAAAACCCCCGCGCTTCGGGCTTTTTGCCGGAAGCCGGGGGTTTTCTGGCGGTCTGGTTCTGTCAGGCGGCGCGTCGTCTCTGCCACTTGCTCACTGGCTGCCTGGATTCCCTCCTGTGGTTTCGCCCCGGCCGTTCGCGCTGGATGCATTGCGAGAGGCCGGTCATGATCCGCCTGACCGATTGTGCGGCCATTTCGCTCTGCCTGAGGAACATGGCCTCGATTTCGCGCCCCACCAGTCTCAGCCCGTTCCTGAAGTTGGCGCGCATGGCCGGCAGGCCGTCATCGCCGGGACCGCGGCTGATGTCATGGTCGCAGCGGTTGGCGAACAGGCGCGCGAGGGTGATCAGTGTGAAGGCGGCGTAGAGTTCCTGGCGGACGCCGCGCTCCGACTTTGCGTGGAAGCGCTCGATCACGGCCTTTCCCGTCTTGTATCCCTCTTCGATCTGCCAGCGTCCGTGATAAAGGTCAGAGAGCGCCGGAATGCTGTGGCGCCGGGCTTCGAGCAGGGATGTTGCGAGACAGTGCGTGGTGTCGGCGGCGGTGTGTTTGACCAGGCGGATGCGGAGGCTCTGTCCGCGCCGCGCGGCTGCGTCCCTGGGCGCGTCGAGGGTGATGACGCTGTCGGTCTTTTCGGAGTTGATGAAGGCATTGAAGGCCGGATTGGCGCTGTTCTTGATGCGGAAGACGAAGTTCAGCTTCCGCATCCGGTGGAGCAGGGCCATTTCGAAGGACCAGTATCCCCGGTCGTAGACGATGACATCGCCTTCGCGGGCATGGTCGAGATGGGTGGCGGCGGCGGCGCGTTCGTTCTCGTGGCCGAAGAGGTCGAAGTCGACCGGGATGCGGTCGCGCAGCCTGTAAAGGACGCTGACCATGCCCTGGGGGCAGTGGGCGTTGTCGTTCGGAATGCGGTAGCCGGCGCGCAGCAGTTCCCTCGGCAGGGTGATCTTCGAGCCGTCGACGGCGAACACGCGGTGTCCCTTCCACAGGGCGCCGTCGGGGCTGTGGGCGAGGATATCCCTGTGCACCCTCCGGAACGCGGCTTCGTCGAGCTTCTCCCGCGCCTCGCAGGCGGTCGACGCCGCCGGAGGCTCGTCCTGCGGCAGCTCGATGCCGGCCGCCGCGCACTGTTCCCAGAGCTCGCACAGCGTGGCGCGGTAGCCCTGCGCGCGCGGCGCGGCGACGAGGCGGAACACGAACAGTATGATCAGCAGGCTGTCGAACACGCGGCGGCGCTTCTGCCAGCGCGCGTCCTCGCGCGCCGCGACCGCCGCGGCGGCCGCGACAAGCGCCTCCCAGCGGCGGCCGAAGCGGCCCCTTTCGGCCCGGGTCGGAGGCTTCCGCTGTCCCGCGTCACGCGCGCCGCGCAGGATCTCGCGGGCGCCCGCGCAGAGCGGCATCACATAGACACCCTTGCGCGTCTTTCCCCTGCCGGCGGTCTCCCCGATGCGCTTCCAGTTGGCGGCGCGGTAACACGAGGCCCTGAACCGGGTCTCGTCGATGAAGGTCTCGCAGAGGACCGGCCGGTGCCCGTGGATGCGCTCCCAGTCGTCCGCGAGCCGCCGCGTCGCCATGGCCAGCGCCGAGGAGGCCAGGTTCTTCGACCGCACCCATGGAAACACCAGAAAGCGGGAGTTGACCACCATCAGGCGCCGCCTGCGGTCGCGTGTCCGGTCCGTCCATCCGATCCAGCGGTCACGGCACGGGAGCCGCTTCGTCACCGCATCGAACAGCAGGCACCCCAGCCTGCGGCCGTCCCGGTCGGTCACAAAGTAGCGGATATGCGCCCCGAAGGGGCGCCTGTAGCCGAGATAGTGGTGGCGGTCGACGAAGGCGTTCCACAGCTGCCGTCCTTCGGTGTCGGTGACCGGCTCGACGCGGAGCGGACGCAGCTCGGACAGCGGCGCCGCGATCTCCGGCTGCGGGTCGGAGGCGGAGGTCCAGGCCGGCGCGTCGACGGCCTTCATGTCGCGGACGCTGTCCTCCCGCTTCGGCGGCAGCCTGAGGATGCCGTGGCTCTCCAGCGTCTCCAGCATCCCGAGGCAGGCCCCGACCCTGTAGGCCCCCTTCGCCGTATTCCATCCGAGATGCTCGCAGATGGTCTTCGCGAGTTCGTTGCGGCTGTCGTTCGGGAGCATCTCGACGGTCTCCTGGATGTCGGCGATCTGCCGCCGGTTCAGGCGGCGGCCCGAAAAGGTGGTCGACTTGAGGTCGATGATTCGCTGGTCCATGGGTGATTCCCGAATCTGCATGACCACAGGATGCAGATCGCCAAGCGCATGTCAAGGGGGGCGGTGAAAAAAATATTCCCGCGCCGATGTCCCGTTATATCAACGCCTTGCAGGCCGCAAAAAACCGCGCCCGGAACGGCAAGTCTATCCGAATGCCATTGGGGGTGACGGCGGGGAAGGGGGAAGGGCAATCCAGCTGATCTTGGAGCACTCTTCTTGGCCGTTGGCCGGTCGAACATTCTCTGCGTCGGCAGCGCAACCTGCTTGAAGCGTTCAGGGCTGATCATCCGTTATGGAGTCAATTGTGCCGCATGCATCAGGCAATTCAAATACTGGGCGGGAGAATTGTCCCTCGCGTTCGTCATGGATCGTAGACCAGATTTCCACAGTCAGCCCCCGCTCGCTGAAGTGGCTCTGGAGCCAGCACAGGTATGGAAGGCTGGTTGGTCTGCGCAATGCTTCAACCAGCTCCATTCCGGTCTCTGTCACCACATGAAATGGCAGTCGGACGCTGGTGCTGTCCTGCGGCGGACGCAGACGGAGCGCATATTGCCGGCCGACCAGCCAATTCCAGTAGGGGTTTTCTTCCTCAACCGTCGCCTCGGCTTCCGCAGAGATGGTTCTGTGATTGAATGGCAACTGGGAATCGACGATCCCGATTGCCTGCAAATGAATGATGTCCGAAGCGGTGATTTCACGGGCAGGGTTTCTATCAGCAGCTGTCTGGCCCCATGCCAACAAGCCACCTTGAACTCCATATTTTGCCACTTTCTCCAGAATCTCGATATCGCGCATGTCAAGGCGTGAAATAAACTGCTTGAGCGCCTCGTGCTCATCGCCCTCCCGGAAGGCTATTTCCGCCAAGGACTGCCTCCAGTGGAGCGGCAGGCTGTAATATTCGTCTTCACCGATCGCCAGATGCTCGAAGAGCTGTGGGCCGCTCATCCACCGGTTGACCAGGTTCCTGAAGTACTGGTCAGCCATTCCGCCAAAAGTAGTGAACAATATCGACCATGGGAGCAGGCCCAGCAGGAGGATCACCGGGCTCAGCCACATCACCCTTTTGAGCAGCCGGAAGACGTCATCCGGCTGCCATCCATTCCTTGCAGTGTCAGCAGTCAATCTTCGGATCGACCTCATTCTCCACCGGAGCACCATCAAACTAACCACAAGAGATACCAAAACGGCCGTCACAATTGCGGCCCAAACCCATTCATTCATGTGTCCTGCTCCGGGCCCGGGCGCTGGAGCCAAGGCTCATCGATGTCTTGTTCCTGTGAAAATCCGGGCGTCCGCTGCCCTGCAGAATCGTTTGCGGCTTCCTGATCGGTGAATCCGGCGCCGGCGGCGGCCTATCCCTGGCGCGCTTTCATGTAGCTGCGGAGAACCGCGTTGATCCGGGTCTGGTAGCCCCGGCCCTGCGACTTGAAGAACTCGATGACATCGGCATCCAGGCGCACCGAGATCGGCTGCTTCGGACGCGGGATGGTGACCTGCGCCCGCGACCAGTCAATTTCGCCCTCATCGGGATCCTTCCCGGGTTCGATTCCGGCTGCCTCCTCGCGGCGCAGCCTCTCCCAGTCCGTCTTTCCCTCACCCTTGCGGCGGACCGCATCCTCCAGGGTGGTTCTTGTGATATTTTCGCTGTTCATTTTTCCTCGCCCGCCGGGCGGTGATGATCCGGATCCTGTCGCCTCGGTATGTATAGACCACCGAGACCATCCGTCCGCTCAGCCTGCCTGTGGCAACCCAGCGTTCTTCGTCCGGATGATATGACGGGGCATGCAGCGCCGGCCGCCCATCGAAAATTCTGACTGCATCGAGAAAATCGATGCCGTGTTTCACGAGTGTTGAAGACCGTTTATCCTCATCCCACTCGAATGGGTTGGAAGTCATGCCATTCATGGCGGTTTCTCCGATTGTTGATATTCATTCGATGATCTCCTTGTTTGAACGTTTATTGATCTGTTGTTCCCGCATGATGATGTCCGCGGGCACATTTTGACTGTATATACATTAGGTCGTACGCCGTCAAGCGCGTCAAACGACTTGTCCGTGATTGTGACGCTGAAGGGCCTGAACAAGCTCCCCGGGCGTGTCCCGGGGCTCGTCAACCTCCCGGTTTCCGGCGTTTCACCTACGGAGGCGGGGCTGGCGGTCTCGCGGGCTTGCGGGATGTCTACCAACATGTACACAGCGGGCACCGTGTTCGGCGGATGTGACCGGGAGAGGGAAATGGAATTTCGGCTGACTTACGCAGGAAAGCTACTTGCCCACAAAAGCGGCCGGTCAGGACACGTCCACGACATACGACAAGAGTTCCATTGGCAACTCAGGAACTTTTGGACAGAGCATCCGGTGTTGAATCGTGGTTATCCTTCTGGTTCGGACATCCCGAATCCCGACACAATGTGGGGGAAACCCCTCTCCAAACATGGTTTCAAATGGAAACCGATGGTGACCCAGAACAATAGCCTGGTTTGCGGACTGGACATCTTGCTGCTTCGCAATGGCCCGCCGGGGAAGGTCCGCACGGACATCGACAACCGTCTCAAGACCCTTTTCGACGCGCTGCAAATGCCGAACTCAGACCAATTGGGTCACAAGACACCCAAGGATGGGCAAGACCCTTTTTACGTCTTGCTGGAGGATGACAAGCTGATAACCCGCGTAGCGGTTACTTCCGACATGTTGCTTGAGCCGGTGGAGGGAGTGGAGCGGAAGGAAGACGCCGTGCGGCTTGTGATCGATGTCAACGTTCGGCCCTACGAGCTCACGTGGGAAAATGCGGTCTTTGCGGGGTAGTTGCCGCGCCATGAATGCATGAGCCGAAACCATGCCCGCCTAGACTGGCACCTATGGGCGCGGGGGCGCTGGCAGGCCTTCGAGCGCGGTCAGCATGTCGCGCCCGGCGTCGAACGCGACCTCGTAGCCCAGGCGCTGGACTGGATGCGTGAGGGCGACACCCTGGTCGTGTGGAGGCTGGACCGGCTGGGGCGGAGCCTGCCGCAGCTGGTGGCGACGGTCAGGCGGCTGGAGGAGAAGGGGTTCGGCCTGCGCTCTCTGCGCTCTCTCACCGAGGCGATGCTTAGGGACATCAGGGGCTATCCATTCGTCAGCGATGTGATCCGCAGCCTCCCGCTCGGCCGCACCGCGTTCTACCATCACTTCCCGAAGGAGCGGATCCGGGAGCTCCGGGGATGACGGCTTGCATCATGTTGAGTTCAACATCAAAATCAGGAAAGGGCGCTGACGCGGGACCGGCCCCCGGGAACATCGAATGTCTGCCTACCCGAGCCGGAAGCGGTTGCGCAGTGTCAGCAGCACCAAGAACAGCAGGACCGGCCCAAGGACGGCCTGGAAAAGGCCGATATAGCTGAGGAGCAACCCCGACTCGCAGGAATCCACGATTCCGTCCCGGGAATCGCGCAGCCAGCCTTCGTCAGAGGCAAGCCTAAGGAACGCATGAGAGTTCGCAAAGCTCAGAGACAGACCGTCCGGGAGGAACCGGAGAACATGCCGCCATGCGGAAATTGATCCTGAAGAGCACTTCGATGCCAATACAGCGAGGATGAAACCCACGGCTGCGATATGGATGATCCACCAGGAGAATGCGCGCCCAATCCCCCAGCCATAGTCCGATAACCAGTCAAACAGCAGGCTGGCGATGGAAGACGGCGGCCAGAAGCCGTCTCTCTGGCGCTGCGCACGCATCTTAAGTCTGAAGAACTCGTGCCGTTCGATCAGCCTTTCCCGCTGGCTCATGATCAGGGCCAGCCGGTCCCAGGCCCGCGCGGCGCTTTCGGCGTCTTCCACGATCGAGTCTGGCTTGGCGTTTCGCCGGTGAAGGCGGCTGTAGGATCGTTCGGCGCCGCTCCAGTCGACCTTGTTGAAATTCACATCCTCATGGATCTCCGTTTCGAAGAACTTCGGCGGCTTGTCGAATGACGCCCCCCGGAACGAGGTCGTGTTTCCGAATTTGGCGTTGTTGAAAACGACCGTGTGCCGGAATTTTGTCCCTTTGAAACTGGCATTGCTGTCAAAACCCGCCGAATCGAAAAACGCCCGGCCACTGAAGACCGCATCGCTGAAGTCAGCTTTCCCCTTGAATTCGGAACGGCTGAAAACCGTTAAAGCACGCGGTGCGCTGAAATCGTCACCTCCCACGGCGAATTCCGCCTTCCGGAAACGAGCTGCATTACGAAAAGATACCCGATCGAACCGCGCATTCGAGAACTTCACGGAATCAAATCTTACAGCGTTGTGGAACACCGAACCTGAGAAATCTGCGACGCTGTCAAGGCCTGCGAACTTGGCTCTATTGAACTGCGTGAACTTCATAAAAACAGCGTTGCTAAAGTCAGCTCTTTGCCCTTGCCCAAGGACAGCATCGCTGAAGTCAGCCGCAAACAGCAGCCGGCCAGCGAATGATATTCCATCCGGAAATCTTCCCCTGGTGAAGTCCATAATCGGTTCACGTGTAATGGATGGATCATCAGGCAGCCGGGGATGGCCACCGATCGCTTCCGCAAGTTTATTCAACCGTGTTTGCACCTCGCTGTCCACATGGAGCGGGGACAATCTTTCGGTGATTTCAGGTTTCAACGCATCAGGAATGAACCGGTTCAATTTCCACCAGCAATAGGTGTTCCAGTTTTCCCGCCGCTTGTTCTCGGTATCGCCACACTTCAGGAGTGCCAGCCAGAAGTCCGTGCTGCTGCTGCGGTCTGAATTCATCTCAACGCTCCTTTTCTGGAGAGAAACCGCCGGGCGCGGATCCGGATAGCGGTAACCCACATACATGCGGAGTGTGTCCTGCCTTTTTCCTTGCTCGAATCCCACCATCAGCGACTGGACTTTCCGTCAGTGCCGGACAACCTCTGATCCACCACCAGCACTTGACCACCCTTTCAGGCCCTCCAGGTTCATGCCTGACGAAACCTGCCTCATGCCCCGCACCGGTCGGCGCTGCGCTTGCCGGTGCCGCGGCGCGGGCTTGTCCCTGCGCCAGGCAATACTGGCCAGAACAGGCTGCAAAGCAGCCGATATTGGCAGGGCGGCGGCCTCTGCAGGATTGCCAAGAAGTTCCGTTGAACCTGAATGTGTCTGCATTGTCCGCCCTTGGGGCAATTCAGTTAACAAACTATGCGGTGACGCCAACTGGGCCAGTGCCTGACGCTGCCGGGGTGAGGTCACATTGGCGAATAGGGCATTGATTGAGAGCATTCCTCTGGTAAAATTCGGCGGTCTCTCCGATGCTCACTTCCAGTTCACTCGTGGGCTTCAACGAGATTGCCCACCAATTTCAGCATCCAAGAAACCCCTGACATGACGCAACCACCAACATCATGCAAATGGCTGCAAGAACGACAACGACACGGAAATTGGATCGATGTTGCTGAAACTGAAGAGATCCCGCGAGAAATCGAGGGATGGCAAAGAACGATCGTTCATATGTTCCAAATTGCCTTCGCTCCGGAGATTCGGCGCCGCTACCCGGATGCGGTTCCGGACGACGCGTTCTTTCTTTCCGCAGCCCAGTGGATTCAACCTGAAGAAGGCCGTCCGTCTGTTCGTCTGAATGAGGAGGTTCGTGGAACTGGACTCGTGCGAGTCAATCGTTCCATAGAGAAGGAAGAATTGGTATTCGCTTCCGACATCCAGAGATTTGAAGGCTTTGAACTTGAAGAAGCTGATCTAGACGCCGGTCATTTCACCCTGTTTTGGATCGGAAACCACTGGAACTGCATGTTTGATTTCAGGGCGGGTCGAGCAAAATCCGCCGCTATGCTAAAGGCTGCAACGGAATTCCTGGAAGCCGCACGAATTGCTTCAGCTCATGGTTACACGCGACCTAGCGTAGATAATCTGTTCAGCGCTTGTGAACTTGTTTCCAACGCACATCTCATTCTTATTCGAAACCCCGCAAGCAGGGCAAAAACTCACGGTTCTGTCCATAGCGCAATCAACTCATGGCGCAGCCTTGGAAACATAAATGACAAATTCGTGCGGGTGTTCAACCATGCCGCAAACATTCGCTCTCCAGCCAGATACGACGCAGGTGCCGAAGTTGAAATGCCATCTCTATCCGACTTCGAGATCGTCGGACGAGAGATCGAACAGATGACGGAATTCGTTTCTCAACGTATCAGGAAAGATCGGTAGCCTACACCTGTGCATCTCGGCCAAAATCGGATTGGCGGCAACGTAAAACTTTGCTTGCGGAATTAAGCACCCACACAGAAGGGTTCGGAATGCGTATGGCAGGTATGCTTGGAGCGCTGGCGGCACTGGCCGACCTGACTTGAACTTCGAAACCGAACAGCCTGGCGAGTCTCTACCCTGCCTGCTCCCTGATGTCGTCCATTGCTATCAATTCCTGCGCGGCGCCGGGGTCGCATTCGACCTCCGCAGCGCGCAGGATCATCGTGCGGACCGCGGTTTTCAGGAACCGTTCCTCCTCGTCCGAGTAGGGTGTGTCGCCGCCTTTTCTTTTCCTGGCGTCCCGGCCGCCCCTTTCACTGCTCAACTCACCCACGAAGTCCAGAACCTTTTTCGATATGCCGAAACGCTTCACCGCCTGCTTCCGGTCCCCAGCCATTTCCTGCAGCACCGTCAGGCAGAAATACGCCATCGCCGGCAGCGGCTCCCTGCCGTCCAGATGACCCAGGTAACGCTGGCACATGCTCTCAACGTCCGGAGTTCGGCACAGGCCCCGCTCCGGTGGACCCGGATAGGCGGGCGGGCACTGCGGTACAGGTTTGACCGTCACCCAGGATGTTCCAGCAGAGACACGCATGTAGGCAGAATCCGCGCAGTGCCGCGAATTCCGGTCGATCATCTCTGCCTTTCTGAAATCGAGGGTGAACGCGTCCGGGCCACGCAGTAAACGCGCATTGAACTCCCAATTCGGTATGAAGACGGCCTCGACCGCCGCGCGTGCTTCGGCTGGGGACGAATAGTGGGTCCTGAACCTGAACCGCACGCGCCGGTCCTTGACTTCGACAGTAAACCTGTCTTCCTCGAAGTTCGCCGCGTCCGACTTCGACCAGTCGATCCCCGGGCCGTGTAGGATCCAGTAATCGAGATACTTCACATGCGGATCGCTCATCTGATGCTTGGTCATTGCCCGGAGACGGATTTAAGGGAGAAAGAAATCTCATACTCGACGAGCCGAATGTTCCCGACGGAGGAAGTTGCCAGAATGAGGTCCTCGGAAATCTCGCTGGCGACGATGACGCCTCTGACCGGGGTGTCTCCGGCGAGGTTCTCCTTGACCCAGCCCATGTATCGAAGAACCTGGCCCACGACCCGGTCGTAAGCGCGCGAAACCTTGGTCTCGATCACCACGTAGGCACCATCGCTGCCGACCGCGAGAATATCGATGTAGCGCTGGCCTGCGGGAAACTCGGCGCCGGTGAACGCTCCGTCCTCGTCTTCGTACAGCTTCAGGCCGGGCTCCAGGAGTCCGAGATTCTGAACGAGATAGTTTTGAAGGTCCCGCTCGAACGCGAATTTGCGCGAACCGGTGTCATCTTCCCCGGGGGCATCCTCGGCAAGATCGCCAGCCGCGGCGGCGCCTTTTCCGATGCCTGCGTCGAGATCGGCCTTGTATCGGGGGGCCGGGTCGCTTTCGGGATCCCACAGGCGGAATTCGCTCGGGCCCAGCTTGAAGAACAGGTCAAATCCGGCGCCTGGCTTTATTCCGGGGTGATGTCGGCGTTGGGGAGAATTCACGGACATGCCGTCCACATGCAGCCCGACGGTGTTGCTTTTGATTTTCGGATAGTGTTCGGCAAACCAGGAGACCGCATCCTTGCGGGAGAACGCTTGACCAGGCGTCAGCCTTTGCTCCGCGAACTCGTGCATCAGTTCCCTGGCGGGCCTGTCGTAAATCGGCATTCCGGCTGTTTCCTTAACCCGGCCTTGCACGATTATGCTGCGAAGCACAGTGTTTCAACCAAGCGGAAGCAGCAGCGGCGGCAAACCCTCGCGTTTCGGCTCCAGATCGCGATCCGGATCCATTGTTCGACATGAGTGATCTCCAGCCTGTCGTGGAATGGCACATGCCCCTTTGAAAACCGACTGTGCCATCAACTGCCTGCATGCGGAAGGGCGACACCCTGGTCGTGTGGAGGCTGGACCGGCTGGGGAGGAGCCTGCCGCAGCTGGTGGCGACGGTCAGGCGGCTGGAGGAGAGGGGGTTCGGCCTCCGCTCTCTCACCGAGGGGATCGACACCGCGAGCGCCAGCGGCACGCTGGTGTTCCACGTCTTCGGTGCGCTGGCCCAGTTCGAGCGCGACCTCATCAGGGAGCGGACTTTGGCCGGCCTTGCCGCGGCCAGGGCCCGCGGTCGGAGGGGAGGGCGCCCGGGCAAGCTGACGCCGGAGCTCCGCCGCCAGGCCGAGGCGATGCTGCGGGACACCGGGGGCTACCCGTTCATAAGCGACGTGATCCGCAGCCTCCCGATCGGCCGCACCGCGTTCTACCGTCACTTCCCGAAGGAGCGGATCCGGGAGCTCAGGGGCTGACGGCAGGGAAGGGGGCGGAGCGCAGTTCACTTGTCAATTGCCAATGCCACAATCATATAACCGCATGTTGCAATCACGTTGCGTAACCCAACACGAAAGGAATGATAATGAGTGATACCGAGAAAGACAAAGATTCAGGCGATATTCCAGAAGGCGCTAAAGCGGCAGGATGTGCGGCAGCAGGTGGGGCCATTGGCTATGGTACTGTCGCGGCTACTGGCATGACGGCCATTGGAATGGTTGGCGGCGGAGGGGGGACAGGAATGGCCGCAGGCCCCATTGGAGTTGTTGTGGGAGCGGTTGCTGGTTTGGCCCTCTACGGAGCCCACCGAGCGATCAAAGGCAAGTGATCCAACACAACTATGTGTACACCAGGATCATGGGAGTGAAAGGTGTCACTGCGCTCTTCGACATGGGGCTCATGGCCAATTGATCCTGAACAGACCAGAAGGAGGTCTGAACCTACCGTTTTCTGACACATCGCTCACAACCCTGTTTTCCTGCACGCAGAGCGAGGGAAGCGGTCTGGCAACCTTCCCCCACACCTTCATCCGGAACTCGCGTCGCCAGCTATGCACAACGGTGATGCAGTGAGGACTCAAATAAGGACACGTTTCGCATGTCTGATCCACTGGACAACAACTGGCGAGATCACGCTGCTCTTGTCACCAAAATTGCCGCCAGCCTTGTGCCAGTTGTCGGTGGGCCCCTTGCCGAACTGGTTACGGAAACCATTCCCCGGCTGCGGCAGGAACGCATCATAGAGTATCTGCGGGAGCTCAATACGAGGCTGACGGCCTTCGAAAGTGAAAAGATCGCTGATATCTTGGCAGATGCCGAAAGGATCGATCTAGTTGAAACCGGGGGGCACCTTGCGGCCCGGGCTACGTCATCAGAACGGCTTTCAAAACTAGCAGAGATTGTGTTCCGCGGATTGGGGGCTGACAAGACAAATTTGGTTAGGCGAAAGCGTTTACTCAGCTTGTTCGGTGACATCGATGATGACGAGTTTTTGCTTCTCAACGCCTACGGCCAATCATACGGCGGTAGTGGATCGGAGGCTTGGAGGGCTATCGATCGACCTCCGCCGGCCAGTATTGGGTCTTCTGCGGAACAAATAGATGATACAAAACTCTATGAGTTAGGGACGCTGAACTTACTGCGGTTGGGGCTTCTTCAACGAAATTATGGTCAGGTTAAGAGAGGCGAATACCCTCCATTCGACGCGAAGGCAGGCGGTTTCAAGTCGCGCGTTGCAATCTCATATCTCGGACGAATGATGCTCAAAGAAGCCGGTATCGATCTACCGTTTTAGACCGATCTTCAGTGCGCCGTGGAAAGGCGCGTTTTCCTTGCGGGTGCGAAACCCGCTCAGCAATTGTCGCTTCGGCTGGTAGCAGCCAGAGCGGTTTACGGAGGTAACGATGTAGACTGAAGCACTCTGGTGCAGAAGGGCCGCCTCGGGCGGCTCAGCGACCGCGCAGGCCGGAATATGAGTGAACGCCGCGCAGGCCTCGAAAGAAAGACGCGGAAGCCGACCCTCCTGAAGTAAGGGGAAGGCCGACGGCGGGCTGGGAAGCAAGCGACAGATGCACCGGCCCGTTTCCGCCGGGGTACTGGCGCCGGCATGCGCGGAAGATGGAAAGCGTGGCAACACGGGAAGCCCTGCCGGTGGCCCGCACCGGCCAAACCGGAAACCCGCGAGGACCAGTCCGGGCCGGCAGGGTGGCGGACAGGCCCGTATGACTGAAGACGCCGGGTAACGCCGGCCGAGGAAAGGGGCCTGACTTCGGGAGAGGCATGGAAAGGAGGCAGGGACATGACGACTGGCGGCAGCCTAACAGGGTCAGATAAGGTTCGGAAACTCCAGACTGTGCTGCATGCGAAAGCGAAGGAAGAACCCGAACGCCGCTTTCACGCCCTGACTGACAAGGTCTGGCGAATGGATTTCCTGAACGAAGCCTGGGCCAGGGTCCGCCGCAACGGCGGCTCTGCCGGGGTTGACGGGGAGACATTTGCGGAGATCGAACTTTCAGGACTGGAGCGGTGGCTTGGGGAACTGTCGCGGGAGCTTCGGGAGGGAACCTACGCGCCGAAACCGGTGCGGCAGGTGATGATTCCGAAGAAACAGCCCGGCAAGCTGCGGCCATTGGGCATTCCCTGCATACGGGACCGGGTGGCGCAGACATCGGCCATGCTCGTGCTTGAGCCGATATTCGAAGCCGACCTGCAGCCGGAGCAGTATGCCTACAGGCCGGGGCGGAGCGCGAAGGACGCGGTGAAGCGCGTCCACAGCCTCCTGAACACGGGGCACAATGAGGTGGTCGACGGCGACCTGTCCAACTATTTCGGCGAGATACCGCACGCCGAGCTGATGAAGAGCGTCGCCCGCCGCGTGAGCGACGGACGGATGCTCGGTCTCATCAAGGCGTGGCTGGAAATGCCGGTCGAGGAGGATGACGGCGAGGGCGGCAAACGCCGCTCGAACCGGGCCCGCCGGGAGCGGAAGGGAACCCCGCAGGGGGCTCCGGTCTCTCCGCTCCTGTCCAACCTTTACATGCGCCGGTTCATACTGGGCTGGAAGACGCTGGGCTGCGCCCGGCGTCTCGCCGCGGAGATCGTGAACTACGCGGATGATTTCTGTGTGCTCGGCAAGGCCCCGGCGGCGGAAACGCTGGCCGCGGTTGCGCGGGTCATGGAGAGACTGAAGCTTCCGGTCAACGCGGAAAAGACCCGGTGCCTGCGGTGCCCGGAGGAGCCGATCGAGTTCCTCGGATACCGCATCGGACGCAACTTCCGCACGAAGGGCAGAGGGGCTTATATCGGCACCCGCCCGAGCGCGGCGAGCGTTCAGAGCATATGCCGCAGTGTCAGCGAACAGACGGCCAAAAGGCATGGGCGCATGTCGGCTGAGAACATGGTGAGACGCCTGAACCGGATGCTGTCCGGCTGGGCGAACTACTACGACCTCGGCCAGGTCAGCCCGGCCTACCGGTCCATCGACGAGCATACGACAAGGCGGCTGCGGCGGTGGCTCTGTCTCAAGCACAAAGTCAGAAGCGGGGAGTTCGTGCGCTTCCTGAACGAGAGGCTGTGGACTGAATACGGCCTGATCCGACTTGGGCCGAAGACCAAGAGCTTTCCGTGGGCGAAGGCATGATCCCGTCGGAAAGCCGGATGCGGGAGAACCGCACGTCCGGTTTGATGAGCGGGGGTGAGGAAACGCAGGCCATGACCGAGACTGAGGCACCGGCGCAGGGCGAAAGCCGCCGGCCAACGGCAACTCCCTCGGTCTACAGCCCGGCGCGCCTCCCCCCGACTCTACGTGCGCCGTGGAAAGGCGCGTTTTCCTTGCGGGTGCGAAACCCGCTCAGCAATTGTCGCTTCGGCTGGTAGCAGCCAGAGCGGTTTACGGAGGTAACGATGTAGACTGAAGCACTCTGGTGCAGAAGGGCCGCCTCGGGCGGCTCAGCGACCGCGCAGGCCGGAATATGAGTGAACGCCGCGCAGGCCTCGAAAGAAAGACGCGGAAGCCGACCCTCCTGAAGTAAGGGGAAGGCCGACGGCGGGCTGGGAAGCAAGCGACAGATGCACCGGCCCGTTTCCGCCGGGGTACTGGCGCCGGCATGCGCGGAAGATGGAAAGCGTGGCAACACGGGAAGCCCTGCCGGTGGCCCGCACCGGCCAAACCGGAAACCCGCGAGGACCAGTCCGGGCCGGCAGGGTGGCGGACAGGCCCGTATGACTGAAGACGCCGGGTAACGCCGGCCGAGGAAAGGGGCCTGACTTCGGGAGAGGCATGGAAAGGAGGCAGGGACATGACGACTGGCGGCAGCCTAACAGGGTCAGATAAGGTTCGGAAACTCCAGACTGTGCTGCATGCGAAAGCGAAGGAAGAACCCGAACGCCGCTTTCACGCCCTGACTGACAAGGTCTGGCGAATGGATTTCCTGAACGAAGCCTGGGCCAGGGTCCGCCGCAACGGCGGCTCTGCCGGGGTTGACGGGGAGACATTTGCGGAGATCGAACTTTCAGGACTGGAGCGGTGGCTTGGGGAACTGTCGCGGGAGCTTCGGGAGGGAACCTACGCGCCGAAACCGGTGCGGCAGGTGATGATTCCGAAGAAACAGCCCGGCAAGCTGCGGCCATTGGGCATTCCCTGCATACGGGACCGGGTGGCGCAGACATCGGCCATGCTCGTGCTTGAGCCGATATTCGAAGCCGACCTGCAGCCGGAGCAGTATGCCTACAGGCCGGGGCGGAGCGCGAAGGACGCGGTGAAGCGCGTCCACAGCCTCCTGAACACGGGGCACAATGAGGTGGTCGACGGCGACCTGTCCAACTATTTCGGCGAGATACCGCACGCCGAGCTGATGAAGAGCGTCGCCCGCCGCGTGAGCGACGGACGGATGCTCGGTCTCATCAAGGCGTGGCTGGAAATGCCGGTCGAGGAGGATGACGGCGAGGGCGGCAAACGCCGCTCGAACCGGGCCCGCCGGGAGCGGAAGGGAACCCCGCAGGGGGCTCCGGTCTCTCCGCTCCTGTCCAACCTTTACATGCGCCGGTTCATACTGGGCTGGAAGACGCTGGGCTGCGCCCGGCGTCTCGCCGCGGAGATCGTGAACTACGCGGATGATTTCTGTGTGCTCGGCAAGGCCCCGGCGGCGGAAACGCTGGCCGCGGTTGCGCGGGTCATGGAGAGACTGAAGCTTCCGGTCAACGCGGAAAAGACCCGGTGCCTGCGGTGCCCGGAGGAGCCGATCGAGTTCCTCGGATACCGCATCGGACGCAACTTCCGCACGAAGGGCAGAGGGGCTTATATCGGCACCCGCCCGAGCGCGGCGAGCGTTCAGAGCATATGCCGCAGTGTCAGCGAACAGACGGCCAAAAGGCATGGGCGCATGTCGGCTGAGAACATGGTGAGACGCCTGAACCGGATGCTGTCCGGCTGGGCGAACTACTACGACCTCGGCCAGGTCAGCCCGGCCTACCGGTCCATCGACGAGCATACGACAAGGCGGCTGCGGCGGTGGCTCTGTCTCAAGCACAAAGTCAGAAGCGGGGAGTTCGTGCGCTTCCTGAACGAGAGGCTGTGGACTGAATACGGCCTGATCCGACTTGGGCCGAAGACCAAGAGCTTTCCGTGGGCGAAGGCATGATCCCGTCGGAAAGCCGGATGCGGGAGAACCGCACGTCCGGTTTGATGAGCGGGGGTGAGGAAACGCAGGCCATGACCGAGACTGAGGCACCGGCGCAGGGCGAAAGCCGCCGGCCAACGGCAACTCCCTCGGTCTACAGCCCGGCGCGCCTCCCCCCGACTCTACGTGCGCCGTGGAAAGGCGCGTTTTCCTTGCGGGTGCGAAACCCGCTCAGCAATTGTCGCTTCGGCTGGTAGCAGCCAGAGCGGTTTACGGAGGTAACGATGTAGACTGAAGCACTCTGGTGCAGAAGGGCCGCCTCGGGCGGCTCAGCGACCGCGCAGGCCGGAATATGAGTGAACGCCGCGCAGGCCTCGAAAGAAAGACGCGGAAGCCGACCCTCCTGAAGTAAGGGGAAGGCCGACGGCGGGCTGGGAAGCAAGCGACAGATGCACCGGCCCGTTTCCGCCGGGGTACTGGCGCCGGCATGCGCGGAAGATGGAAAGCGTGGCAACACGGGAAGCCCTGCCGGTGGCCCGCACCGGCCAAACCGGAAACCCGCGAGGACCAGTCCGGGCCGGCAGGGTGGCGGACAGGCCCGTATGACTGAAGACGCCGGGTAACGCCGGCCGAGGAAAGGGGCCTGACTTCGGGAGAGGCATGGAAAGGAGGCAGGGACATGACGACTGGCGGCAGCCTAACAGGGTCAGATAAGGTTCGGAAACTCCAGACTGTGCTGCATGCGAAAGCGAAGGAAGAACCCGAACGCCGCTTTCACGCCCTGACTGACAAGGTCTGGCGAATGGATTTCCTGAACGAAGCCTGGGCCAGGGTCCGCCGCAACGGCGGCTCTGCCGGGGTTGACGGGGAGACATTTGCGGAGATCGAACTTTCAGGACTGGAGCGGTGGCTTGGGGAACTGTCGCGGGAGCTTCGGGAGGGAACCTACGCGCCGAAACCGGTGCGGCAGGTGATGATTCCGAAGAAACAGCCCGGCAAGCTGCGGCCATTGGGCATTCCCTGCATACGGGACCGGGTGGCGCAGACATCGGCCATGCTCGTGCTTGAGCCGATATTCGAAGCCGACCTGCAGCCGGAGCAGTATGCCTACAGGCCGGGGCGGAGCGCGAAGGACGCGGTGAAGCGCGTCCACAGCCTCCTGAACACGGGGCACAATGAGGTGGTCGACGGCGACCTGTCCAACTATTTCGGCGAGATACCGCACGCCGAGCTGATGAAGAGCGTCGCCCGCCGCGTGAGCGACGGACGGATGCTCGGTCTCATCAAGGCGTGGCTGGAAATGCCGGTCGAGGAGGATGACGGCGAGGGCGGCAAACGCCGCTCGAACCGGGCCCGCCGGGAGCGGAAGGGAACCCCGCAGGGGGCTCCGGTCTCTCCGCTCCTGTCCAACCTTTACATGCGCCGGTTCATACTGGGCTGGAAGACGCTGGGCTGCGCCCGGCGTCTCGCCGCGGAGATCGTGAACTACGCGGATGATTTCTGTGTGCTCGGCAAGGCCCCGGCGGCGGAAACGCTGGCCGCGGTTGCGCGGGTCATGGAGAGACTGAAGCTTCCGGTCAACGCGGAAAAGACCCGGTGCCTGCGGTGCCCGGAGGAGCCGATCGAGTTCCTCGGATACCGCATCGGACGCAACTTCCGCACGAAGGGCAGAGGGGCTTATATCGGCACCCGCCCGAGCGCGGCGAGCGTTCAGAGCATATGCCGCAGTGTCAGCGAACAGACGGCCAAAAGGCATGGGCGCATGTCGGCTGAGAACATGGTGAGACGCCTGAACCGGATGCTGTCCGGCTGGGCGAACTACTACGACCTCGGCCAGGTCAGCCCGGCCTACCGGTCCATCGACGAGCATACGACAAGGCGGCTGCGGCGGTGGCTCTGTCTCAAGCACAAAGTCAGAAGCGGGGAGTTCGTGCGCTTCCTGAACGAGAGGCTGTGGACTGAATACGGCCTGATCCGACTTGGGCCGAAGACCAAGAGCTTTCCGTGGGCGAAGGCATGATCCCGTCGGAAAGCCGGATGCGGGAGAACCGCACGTCCGGTTTGATGAGCGGGGGTGAGGAAACGCAGGCCATGACCGAGACTGAGGCACCGGCGCAGGGCGAAAGCCGCCGGCCAACGGCAACTCCCTCGGTCTACAGCCCGGCGCGCCTCCCCCCGACTCTACGTGCGCCGTGGAAAGGCGCGTTTTCCTTGTGGGTGCGAAACCCATTCAGCAATTGTCGCTTCGGCTGGTAGCAGCCAGAGCGGTTTACGGAGGTAACGATGTGGACTGAAGGGCCCTGTTGCAAAAACTGCTCTCTGCGGTCTTTGTGAGCGAGGTAGCGGCAGCCTCTGACAGGCTGTGCTTTTGGAGACCCTCCCATGACCCATGACTTCAAGTGGCGGCAATTCCGGGGCGGGATCATTCTTTGGGCCGTTCGGTGGTATTGCCGGTATGGCGTCAGCTACCGTGACCTTGAGGAAATGCTGGAAGAGCGCGGCGTCTCGGTGGACCACACCACCATCTGCCGATGGGTCCAGACCTATGCCCCCGAGATCGAAAAGCGCCTGCGCTGGCATTACCGGCTGCGCAGCTTCTCACGGTCCTGGAGCGTGGATGAGACCTGCATCAAGGTCAAAGGGAAATTGGCGTATCTGTACCGCACGGTCGACAGCCGTGGCGACACCATCGATTTCTGCCTGTCCCAGACCCGCAACGCGAAAGCCGCCAAGCGGTTTCTCGGCAAAGCCTTGCGCGGCTGCAAATCCTGGGACAAGCTCGACGTGATCAACACCGACAAAGCGGGATGCTGCGGCCAGGCCATTCGCGAACTGAAGAAAGAAGGAAAGTGTCCTGTCGAAACGGATCACCGGCAAGTGAAACACCTCAACAACGTCGTCGAGGCCGGCCATGGCAGACTCAAGCGCCTGATCAAGCCGACCCTTGGCTTCAAGTCCATGAAGACGGCCTGCGCCACGATCAAGGGCTTCGAGGCAATGCGCGCGCTCAAGAAGAAACAGGCCAAAGCCTTCCAGCTTCAGCCCGGCATCAGGGGCGAAGCGCGTCTTGCCGAACGGGCCTTCGGGACCGGGACGGAGATGATGAGCGGGCTGATGTCCCTGCATGGCGCTGAACTGGAACAGATCGCGATCCAGCAAGGATCTTGAAGAAAGACGGAGCCAGACCACGCCCCCGGCAACTCCAGCAAATTTTTGCAACAGAGCCGATCCAGGTCAGGCTTCCCTCCGGCCCATTCTCGGCGAGCATCTCGCTGTCCATGCCGGCAAACAGGGTGAAGCCGGCAACTGGCAACCTTCTCGATCCTACAGTATTGGAGCACCGCTTGAAATTTCCGGGGAGAACCGCTCCATTCCGGTGCCCTCAATGTCCAAGGATGCCGTGCAGGGTCACAGCCCCACTGCTGCCACCGGCTCGCCCGGCGAAATGGTCGCAGGCGCTGGTCCCGTCGCAGCGCGCGGGGGTGACCTGGAGCCGGACCATTCCTCATCGTCGTTGAACCTGTCATGACCTTTCGGCGCTGCATCAAGGAACCGATCCCGGAGATTTTCGGGGCCTGGGAGAGCATGTCGGCCGCCGCCGATGCGCATTTGGGCGGCGACCGGGAAAAGGCCGCAGAGCTCTTCGCCCGGGCCGACAGCCTCAGGGTCTGGCACTGGCTCAACCCCGCGTGGTCCCTTGAGGTTCATGACGGAACGCATGTCAGGGAAGCCAGCCCGCAGGGGGACACGGCGTGGGTTCCGGTGGAGCAGCGCGACAGACGTGTTATCCCCGCGGCTGTCAGACGGGCGGTGCTGGAGCGCGACGGCTTCCGCTGCCGTTTCTGCGGCATCCCCGTCGTGGATGCGGAAATCCGGAGGATCGCGCACGGTCTCTATCCCAAATCCGTGCCATGGGACAGTAGTGAAGTGCGCAGGCAGCATGCCGGATTCGCGGTGATGTGGCTGCAGTATGACCACGTGGTGCCCCACAGCCACGGCGGGAGGACCGCCGAGGACAATCTGGTGATCACGTGCGCCCTCTGCAACTACGCGAAGTGGGACAACACGCTGAAACAGCTCCGTCTTGAGGATCCGCGTGACTGCGCCCCGCAGGGAATGGACGCCTACGACGGCCTCGAGCGCCTCAGGGCGGGATAGGTCCGGAATGGGCGATGGCAGGAGAGCCTGAGTTGCAGTGCAGCTTCATTCTTCGAATCCGTGGGAAGTTGGATGGCGCATTCGGTGCCGGGAGCGGAACGGCTCCGTCATGCCGGCGGCCTGCGGCGCCTCCTCGATGATCAGCCGCGTGGCGAGTTCGACCAGCTGGCCGCGGGCGCCGGCTGACGAGAGCCTGCCCTCAATCAGGTCGGAAAATTCATGACGTGTCCGCATGGAACCGGGTATTCTCCTGTGCATGGGGTGTGTCCTCCCGTTGGGGCCGACCGGTCGTCGGCCGTTCGGATAGGAAGATGAAACGGGCCATCCCGAATCTGCGACAGCTTGCCGACGATACCCTCTTCGAGACGATATCAGAGGGGATATCACTTATCGTCAATAACGCAGTTGACTTGAATGAATCTGCCTATCACCTCCACCAGGCCGGCAAGTTCCGCACCTCGGAAATCATGAGCGGTTTTGCGGAGGAAGAGGCAGCAAAGATTCTCATTCTCATCGATTTCGTGCGGTGTCCACGCGATTTCGACGGGAGAGGGCCCCTGCTTGGTTGCTTCTACAGCCATCTCGCCAAGCGAATCTATGCCATGACATGCGAGTATCCAAGTATTGTATCGTTTGGCGAACTCAAGAAGCTGGTCGATCATGAGCGCCGCTCTTGGTATCTGGACGGCCCGAACGACATCGACTGGATCTTCCCGAACGCCATTTCCACGAAGCGTGAGCAGACCCTGTACGTGGACTATGTGCCAAGTGTAACAGACGTCGATTGGCCGGACTCTTGGGTGGCACCGGATGAACCTTTGGATTGTCCATCGGAGTATCCGGTTCCGGATTGCGTCAGGCTGGCTTATGCCCTGTCAAAGGCAGGGGCCGGTTCGACCGATGGACTTGCCGAGATTGCCTATGCGTGGAGAGGTTTCCAGCCCAACCCGGAAACTGATCGCGGGGAGGTAAGGGGCCTGATCGCCGATACCCTTGACCGGCTTGCTCTCAACTGTGATTGCGTGGATCAACCGACCGCTCAATTCATCCTCCGGCACTGGACATTTCCGATGTGGCCGCTGGAGGTTGCTGAACAGAAGGTCAGCCCTAAGGACTTACTCGAACAACGGCGTGCGATGATCGCATGGATTAAAGACACAGAGGCGAAACGCGATCCACCACCGGCGATTACTCGGTCAAGGGTCGAGGAACTGAGCGAAGCCCATGCGGCCTGGAAGCGTGATGCCGATGAGGCTCTTCGGCAGGACTATAAACAGGAAGGCAGATTCAGAGTTCTTCCATCCACTGCTGACACAGCGAAGATTTTCGAGCTGCCCTCCTACAAGATCCTCAAGCAAAAGTTTGGCGGTTTGAACGAAGAGGAACGAATTGCCCTGGTGGCGTTGGGATGGTTTGCTTGTGATCGCCTGGCCAACTGGCCGGCAGTCCATGAGCGAGCGGTCAAGCTGGCACCAATCCAGGACGACCGCTACCTGATGAGTCTGGGCAGGTATTGGCTTCCCGGACTGGATCGCTGGGAAGCGGCGCCTCGCCCGTTTGTGGCCGGACAGTGGCACAAGAGGCTCCGTTGAACCGGCCGGTTCAGACCTCCGGAATGGCCTGGAATGGACTTCGGAGGATCCTGGCACGCGTATCCCGCCGGTTGCCGCTGGGCCTCGATCATCGTATGGCCGCGCTCCGACGGACGTGGAGAATCGCGTGAGACACACCATCGCGGCGGGCCAGCTGCGGGCGATCGCCGCCGCTTCAATCGAAATGGATGCCGGAGAATGAGCCAAGACGCGCTGGGCAGACTTACCCGCGTCGATCTCCGCGACATCTGGACCAGTGAAGCAAGCGGCTTCACGCCCTGGCTCGCAAGGGAAGTGAATCTCTCCGTCCTGGGTGAGACACTCGGGATCGACCTGGAACTGGAGGCGCAGGAAAAGGCTGTCGGCCCTTTCCGCGCTGACATCCTGTGCAAGGATATCGGCACGGGCGCATGGGTGCTTGTCGAAAACCAGCTTGAACGCACCGATCATGGCCACCTTGGGCAGCTCCTGACCTATGCCTCGGGCCTCGAGGCTGTGACGATTATCTGGATTTCAGCCCGGTTTACGGAGGAGCACCGATCCACGCTCGACTGGCTGAACAGGATCACCGACGAGAGCATTCGCTTCTTCGGCCTAGAGGTCGAGCTTTGGCGCATCGGCGACTCCCCGGCAGCGCCGAAGTTCAATGTCGTCTCGAAGCCGAACGACTGGTCCAGGTCGGTCGCCCAAGCTGCGCGGGCAATCGATGAGGCCGAGCTTTCCGACGTTCGCATCATGCAGCGCGATTACTGGACCGCCTTCCATCAGGTCTTGAAAAAAATGGGCGGAGCGATTTCCGGCAACCGCAAACCGCAGCCGCAGTCATGGATGTCCTATTCCATCGGCCGGAGCGAAATGCATCTCGACACCGTCATGATCCGTCCAAAGAAGCGCATCCGCGTGGAACTCTACCTGAGCACCGAGCATGCAAAGGCCTTTTCCCACCTGCTTCGCGAGCAGAAGGACGACGTTGAGAAAGAACTCGGATTTCCTCTGGAGTGGGAAGAGCTTCCGGCCCGGCGAGACAATCGAATTGCCGTCTATCTTGACCCTGCAGACCCGGAAGACCGGGAGAATTGGACGCGCCAGCACGAGTGGCTGGCAAAATCGATCAACGATCTGCACCGGGTGTTCGCGGGACGCGTCAAAGCGCTGGATGCCGATGACTGGAACGGCAGTGCGGAATCTGACCCGTCCGCGTGATTGGCCCAACCAGATACGCCAAAGGTGCTGCAGAGAGGTCAGAATCAGCAACGGGAGGATGGAGTGATGCCAAGGAGTGTTGTGTGTGAGATTAAGGTTGGAGACCGATGGAAGCGTGAGAAAGTTGCGAATGTTCTAGGAAGCAGGGCCGGGGGTGACAATCTGGTTGGCCGGCTCAGATGCTGTGAATGCCGCGGGCCTGTCAGGGCCCACAAGGCCAGTGGTGCAGCGGAGGCGCATTTCGAGCACCATGACAGACATAAGGGCTGCTCCTTGGGCGACTGTTTCGAGGGTGCCCGCACTAGGCATCCCTGCGCAATTGACTGAATAACCTTCAATTGATGGACGCCCGGAAAACCCGAAGACGAAGCTCCCTGTTCCAGAATGGACGAATTCCTGCTCCCATTACCCGGATTCCGCGAAATCCTGCCGAACTCGCCGACTCCGTGAAAACCCGCCTACACAGCGCCCGCTCCGCGGGCTGAACGCCGCCTGGATGACCTTGGGGCCGCAGAACCGTTCCCCCGCTCTGCGGGCAGAAAAACGGCCTCTCAGGCAAAGTGCCGGAAGCCGGGCCGTTGAGGCTTCCGGAAGAGGAGAAGTGCAGGTCTTGTGAGAGAGATCAAGATGGAAAGGAACTCTCAAGTTCCTTGCCGTCCTCAAGCGCAGCGCTTATTTTACTCGCCCTCTCGCGCACATCCGCAGCTGACTGTTCATTTTCCGCAATGCCGGCCAGGCGTTTCTCAGTCTCCGCAATGTCGAAAAAGAATCCCTTGATATCATGAGGCCTCAACTCAGTTTCTGGCCCGGGCCCGTGTCGCCTCATACCCTCAAATATGTCCAGAAGGCCTTCTTCCGTCTTGGACTGTTCGGCCACCCAGTTCCGCACCTCATCATCCGTGTCCTCCAGCAATTGCTGCCAGGAATGGAGAAAGGTCTGGAAGTATGGCAGATTGAGCAGGTTTCCCGGTTCTTCGCCACGAATCATGTCCAGATATGTGTGCCGGATCATGTCGAATTCGTCCATTGAGAGCAGCCGCTCACCTTCCGGTTTGGCGCGATTACCGTAAAGCCCATGTTCGAATGTCGCTTCACGAATGATCCCGCAAAGCCAGGAATAGGACATGCCGGGCTTGAAGAGGTTTTCCAGAACGGTTTTTCGGGAATCCTTGTCAAGCATCTGGACAAGCCCAAAAACAGCCGACTCGTCACCTTTGAGAAAATTCGGAGGTCCCAGCCCGGGTTGAGCATTTCTGGCCAGGACGTCCATTCCCTTGCCCAGAACTTCGAAAATTGCAGTGATGTTCTCCGGGTCAAGCCGGTCTCGTCGTTCGACGATGCGTGCCAGCAGCACTTCGGCCAACACACCGCCTTGGGGCCGTTTCTCCTGCGCCATCTCCTTGAAGGAGGACAAGGCAGCGTCTGCGGCATCCTGCGCTCCGGAAATGAAGGCGTCAACCTCGACATCCGGAATCGCTCCGGCGGGCACGGAGAACGAGAAGTAGAGACTGTAATGATGTCTGCTCGCAAGGCGCTGCTCTTCCGAGAATCGCCGGCAATCAGCAGAAGGCCATTTGTGCGGAAAGACCCGGTACTCTTCTCTGTCTCTGTTGTTCTTGTCTCGGCTCCAAATTTCGATCCCTGGCAAGTTACTCGCAAGGGCTCGGGTCAGTTGCGTTCTGTGAATGTCTTCATCTCCGATGATCCCGAGAAGTTCAGCGGCTGCGGTCTTCTGCGTTTCAGACAAGAGCGGTGTGCCGTCTCCCCAACTTGATAATACCACCACATAGTCCTCGACCCATTTGAACAGCGCAGGAAATTTCACACGGATCAGCTGCAGGAACACCATGTCACCCGGGTCGACCTGTCCCCGCACGGGAACGGCATGCAGCTGCAGGGCGTTGCGCGTTCGAACCACGTCCCTGGGAGTGGAAAGACAGATATGCGCCCATGTCTGAACAGTTTGATCAAACCTTTGCTTGCTTGCTGAATCGTCCGGGATCACCTCCAGCAATCTGGCTGCCTCTTCCTTGAACCAATTGACGAGATCGAAAGTCATCGGCTTGGGAATCCGGAAGGAGACCTGAACGATCTTTTCCATGTAGGCGCCGTCATCATCGGTTCCCAGCGCAGTCTTCAGATGCTTGGCAATTCGGCCGGCATCGTATGCCGTGACGTAGACGACATTCGGAAAGTCGGCCACCGACCGGATAAGCCTCAAGACTTCCACAACTTCGGGCGGATCCAGCCGGTCCAGGTCATCAATGAATATGATGATCCGCGCCTTTGCCTCATTGAGCGCCGCCTTCAGATCGTCCTTGATGTCACCCAATGACAGTTCGGCCATTTCTCCGGCCTTCCTGCCGGTCGATCGCAGGATGCGTTTGACCTTGCCCGCCAGCGGGATCTCGAAGACCTCCGCGGCGGCGGCAATGCCGGCAAGACCTGACGCAGCCTGCGCATATGTCCTTAGGAGCCTTCGCGCATCGCCGGCATGGGGATGGTCTACAACATTGTGGACCACGCCTGAGATCTGATTGAACAGTTCCTTGAGGAGATCTTCCCGCTTGCCAACCAGCCATGGCCTGAATTCGATGATCTGCGGCGTGGAACAGTTCGGACGCTGACGCAGTTGTTTCTGCGTAAGGTTGATCAGTGACGATTTTCCCGATCCCCAAGCCCCCTCAATTCCAAAGACAAAACCCGACTTCAGGCCATCACCCATTATGGCATTGGCAAGATGAAGCGCCGTTTCCTCGAAACCAAGTCGGTCTTGCCATGCATCCGTCAAGGGACGGTCAGTGTGCATTTGCCAAACTCCGGAAATCCAGGAATAGCCGGTCAAGATCATGACCGGCGGGGATCGGCCAGATATCGTCTCGTTACAATGTGTGAAAGGACCAGTCTAAGCTTCTCTGGCCTCCTTGAGCAGCGCGGAAGACAGCCGTCAGCCCCTGAGTTCCCGGATCCGCTCCTTCGGAAAGTAATGGTAGAACGCGGTGCGGCCGATCGGGAGGCTGCGGATCACATCGCTGATGAAGGGGTAGCCGTTTATGTCCCTCAGCATCGCCTCAGCCCGGCGGCGCAGCTCCGGCGTCAGTTTCCTCGCGGTCGCAGCTGCTGACAGGGTCTCCGGAAACGCGGATAAAGAGACGCTTCCGGTGCGGCGAAAGGCGGTGGAATGGGCATCCGTGAAACCGTCCCGCGACCGGCCGGTTGCAGGACGCCCGGTTTCCGGCAACAAAGGCAAGGGAGCGGAGATCCGGACAGCCGGAAAGGAGAGCGGCATGAAAAGAATCCTGCGCTGCGCGGCCCTGGCGGCCGCCGCCTCTTCCGGCGCGGCGGCGGACAGTCCGGACTGCGGCGAGTGGAACACGCAGGCGTTTTTCGAAACAGCGCCGCCCGCGGATATTGAGATCTGCCTGGCCGGCGGCGCGGACGTGAACGCGCGGGATGAATATAGCCTGACGCCGCTGCACGCGGCGGCGGTCAACCCCGAGCCGGAGGTGGCCACCGAGCTGATCCGCCTCGGGGCGGACGTGAACGCGCGGACTGAGGGTGGCGGGACGCCGCTGCATTGGGCGGCCGCAAACAACCCCGAGCCGGAGGTGGCCGCAGAACTCGCCGGCGGCGGCGCGGACGTGAACGCGCGGGATGAGGCCGGCCGGACGCCCCTTCATCCGGCGGCGGGCTGGAATACCAATCCAAACGTGATCACCGAACTGCTCCGCCTCGGGGCGGACGTGAACGCGCGGGATGAGGCCGGCCGGACGCCCCTTCATCCGGCGGCGGGCTGGAATTCCAATTCAAGCGTGATAACTGAACTGCTCCTCCGCGGCGCGGACGTGAACGCGCGGGATGAGGCCGGCCGGACACCCATTCATCTGGCGGCGGGCCGGAATATCCTTCATCTGGCGGCGGTCTGGAATTCCAGTCCAAGCGTGATCGCCGTGCTCGCGGACGCCGGGGCAGACATCGAGGCGCGGACTGAGGACGACCGGACGCCCCTTCATCTGGCGGCGGGCCGGAATACCAATCCAAGCGTGATAACTGAACTGCTCCTCCGCGGCGCGGACGTGAACGCGCGGACTGAGAACGGCTGGACACCCCTTCATCTGGCGGCGGGCTGGAATTCCAGTCCAGGCGTGATCACCGAACTTGCCAAGCGCGGCGCGGACATCGAGGCGCGGGATAAATTTGGCGGGACGCCGCTGCATTCGGCGGCCCACTCCAATTCAGAGCCGGCTGTGACCGCCGAACTGCTCCTCCGCGGCGCGGACATCGAGGCGCGGGATGAGAGCAGCCTGACGCCTCTTCATTCCGCGGCCGCACACAACGCCGAGCCGGGCGTTGTCACCGAGCTGCTCCGCCTCGGCGCGGACATCGAGGCGCGGGATGAGAGCAGCCTGACGCCTCTTCATTCCGCGGCCGCACACAACGCCGAGCCGGGCGTTGTCACCGAGCTGCTCCGCCTCGGCGCGGACATCGAGGCGCGGGATGAGGATGGCTGGACGCCGCTGCATCTGGCGGCCGCCGCCAATCCCGATCCGGATGTGATCACCGCGCTCGCGGCCGCCGGCGCGGACATCGAGGCGCGGGATGAGGATGGCCTGACGCCTCTTCATTCCGCGGCCGCACACAACGCCGAGCCGGAAGTGATCACCGAACTGCTCCGCCTCGGCGCGGACGGCGCGGCCCGCGCGGAAGGCGGAAGGACTGCCTGGGGTCTGGCGCAGGAGAACGAACACCTGCGCGGCTCCGGCGTGATCGCCGCCCTCGCGCTCGCCGCAGGCCCTCCGAAGACCGAGGTGTGGGAATGCGGCGACCAGCTCGCTGTTTTCAGCGGCTGCCAGGCTTCGGATTGCGTGACTCTGACTGCGAACCTGGACACCGGCGCGGGCGAGGTGGAATTCGGCGGGATCCTTGAAGACACTTCGTTTCGCGTTGAGGGCCTTGACCGGCGGTGGGACTGGTGCTCTGCGCCCGACGGAACTTATGACTGCGCCTTTGTGGTCTCTGTTAAGGGCTCAGGCGCCTATTACAATTTCAGGTCATCCGCCGACGGAACAGCGAAACCCAGCGACCTGTTCAGGTGCGAGAGGCTGGATCCGGCACGGGCGGAGGCGGAGAAGCTGACCGGAAACGAACGCCGGAGGATCCAGACCGCTCTGGCGTCAGAAGGCTTCTCTCCGGGACCAGCGGACGGGAAGTTCGGCCCGCGGACCCGGCAGGCGGTCACGGCCTGGCAGCGGGCGCGCGGATACCCGGCGACCGGTTATCTGACAGACGCGCAGGCCGCCGAGCCTGCTGGACTGACCTCCCTGTCAGCTGCCGCGGCCTCGAGGACACGAAGGATGGCTTGCGCGCCGCCAGAAAGCGCGGCCGCATACTTGGCCGACCACCGCTCCATGCCGATACAGTCTCCGCCTTGCAGGAACTCGTGGACAACGGAACATCCGTGACCAAGGCCGCGCAATATGTCGGGATAGGAAGATCAACCGCATACAGAGTAATCCAGAAAACCGGTCCGTAGCGACCGTCCTTCCTCCGTTCATCCTTAGCGTGGTTCTACGAACAAACTAGTGCTTGCCAGAAAACCCAATAACATGTTGACTTAACTTGATAAAGTGTGTTATTTTGGGTGCGAAGATTTCGGCTGGAAGGCCGTTTTCGACCCTTTCAGGCGCGATCCGGGCTGATTTGCGCAATTCTTCGGGGGCAGTCATGAGACAGGTTCGCAATCCGCAGATGAAACTCGGCGAGGTCCGCATCGAGGACATCGAGCTGGACCTGAAGTCCAGGGACGACATTCCGGCTTTGCTTCTGGGCCTTCAGCATCTCTATGCCGACGGGCATTTCCGTTCCCGGCTTTTTGCGCTTCTGGAGGAGCACATTCTTCCCGGGACCGACAGGACCGTGGGCCGTCCGGGCATGGAGATGTGGCGGATCCTTGTGATGGGCGTGGTCAAGCAGGGTCTGGGCTGCGATTTCGACCGTCTCCGCGAGCTGGTGAACGAGCACAGGACGCTGCGCCGGTTTCTCGGCCATGCCGATGTCTGGGACGATCACCGTTACAACTATCAGAATCTGGTGGACAATGTGAGCCTTCTGAGTCCGGAGCTTCTGGCGGCGGTGAACGGTCTGGTGGTGGAGAGCGGCCATGTGGCCGCAAGAAAAAAGCCTGGCGCGCCGTTGGCCGGGCGGTGTGACTCCTTCGTGGCCGAGACCGACGTCCACTATCCGACGGATGTCAGTCTCCTGTGGGACGCGATGCGCTGCCTGCTCCGCGCGGCGGGCCGCTCGGCGGAAGAGAGCGGTGTGAGCGGCTGGCGCCAGTGGAAACACCTGTCGCGCTCGGTTCGGCGGCTGTTCCACAGGGTGCGGGTGACCCGGCGGGCGCGTCCTGAGCATGTGGAGGCATATCTTGCGCGCTGCCTCAAGCTTGCCGCGCGTGCGGAGGCGGGCCTTGCGGATCTGGCCGCACATGGAGCGAAGGCCTGGGAGATCGTGGAGATCGAAGGCTATATCGCGCATGCGAAGCGTCAGATCGACCAGATCGACCGCCGTCTTCTCAAGGGCGAGACGATCCCGCACGGGGAGAAGGTGTTCTCGATCTTCGAGCCGCACACGCGCTGGATCTCGAAGGGCAAGCATCCATGTTTTGAGTCAAGCCCGGCTTCGTCCTTCACCACGAGGTCATGTGGGAGGGCAGTGACGTGGATTATGCGGCGCCGATGGTCGAGGCCGCCCAGGCGCGGTTTCCCGACCTCCGCGCGGTGAGCTTCGACCGCGGCTTTCACAGCCCCGGCAACCGTGTGCGTCTTGACGCGCTGCTCGACAACAATGCGCTGCCGAAGAAGGGTTATCTCAACAGGGCCGACCGGGAGCGCGAGCGGGGCGATGCGTTCGCCGCGCTGCGCCGTCAGCATCCGGCGGTTGAATCGGCGATCAACAACCTCGGGCACCGCGGCCTTGACCGGGTTCTGGCCCGCGGGCCGGAGGGCTTTGCCCGGGCGGCGGCTCTCTCGGTGGTCGCCCTCAACATCCACCGCATCGGACTTCTGCTGCGCCGGAAGGCGGGGAGGAAGACACGGCGGCGACGCGCCGCCTGACGGCGCCTCCAAGCCCCCTTCGCTCATAACCCGCCCGAGCGGGAACGGCTCCCCGTGCGCTGTTGTCAAAACTGGCCAAAAAATCACGGCTCCGGCGGCGGAAAACCCGCCATTCGAGGCGCGCGGACATCCCGGAGCAGGGAAATCACCGCGCCATGGCGCCCGGATCTGATGACAGCCGTCGTCCGATATCGCCAAAAACGGGGGGTTCTCTGACGGACACGAAATAGCCCCGGCAATCCGAACACCAGTAGGGCATCCTCTTGTGGCTGGCCCCGCGGGTGCGCGTGCTTCCGCACTTCGGACAGCGCCGGCCTTTCGGCCAGATCACGGATTCGAACCATTCCGTGGCCGCTTCCTCGGTCAGGAACATGTCCATCAGCTGAACGAGCGTCAAACCTTTGCGATAGGATTTTCCAGGAGCTTGTTTAGCCATCGTCTGTCTCCGTTTTCGATGGCTTTAATATAGGAACTCAGGATGTCTCTGTCAACCATTCTTTGTAATCCCCTTATTTTTTGGCATATTGGCAGACCTTAGTGTTTCTCCATCGGCACGACAGAAGCATCAGGATTAACGCGCAACACTTTTCCGCCGGTTTTTCAGTGCGCGTGAAGTTTTCCTTGTCGGATAGAAGTTGGTCAGACTTCACTGCATGGGCATGATTGAGGGTGTTTCAACTAATCAGGGGCTGAGTCTGGGACATTGTCATTGCAACTTGGCTGCAAAGTGAAACACTGCCCTACAGGGGATATTTTTTTGAGCTTTTGTTTGATTGACCACCGGATCATTCTTCCAATCTAATGCATCCGAATGAAACATGTGACCACATTTTTAGGTCATGAAAAATCAGGCAAGTTGAAGTGACCTCAGGATTCTTCGCTGCCGGGTTCCGTCTATAGCCGCATCAATCGCAGTCGAGGTCGCCTGCAGCAACTCACTGGCTTTGCTCAAGCTGATGAGGTTTTCCGACAGACCCCGAAAGCAAAGAGTCTCGAAACGCCGCGGCGCTTCGAGCTGCCCTTTCTGTCCTGGCGCTTCCAACGGTTCGGGATCGAGACTTCGCCAATCTCGGACCCGTTTACGAAAGGCTGCGGGCATGCTTGAGTCTTCAATGACACCAATATGCGCGAGCCTGCGCAGCAACGTTTTTGCGCTGACCCGGTACGCGTGCTTGAGCCGCACCATTTCTGGATACGCAATCGCGCGTCTGTGGTGACCGGCTTCCCGCGACAGATGCGCCTCAGGCACCAAGAGAGCGCCGGCAAAGACCTCTGCGGTGATTTCATGATCCACGGGCGATTCCTCGTCGATCAGGCGAAAGGTGAGTTCCCGCGCAAGCGTCAGTCTTCTTTGTTCCAGAGGGGATTGTCTGTTCACAACAATCACTGGCACAGGAAAATCGTGCTGCGGGCGGTGCGCCAGACAGGTCAGGCCCGGCACGCGGGCGGGCAGTGGAAGCAAGAGCACCTTTATGCCCTTTGCTTCAAGCAGAGCGGTCATGTCAGAAATCGGATATATCCCAAGTTCCCATTCCCGCCGCAGATCCGAGGCAAGAACCTCCCCGTCACTCCCGATCTCCCAAAACCGGCCGCCGACACTGGGCCGTTCCCAGGCAATGCTGTCGAGCTCCAGCGCCTGTTCGATGAAGAGATGGCGCTCAACGCAATCGATGACCGCAGCCTCGATGCGTGCCCTGTCACGCGCTGACACTCCTGAAAGTTTACGAAATTCAACTGCAACGAGCTTTTCATGCTGTTCATTGAGCAGGAATTCCGGCGGCGCCTGTAGTGCTTCCGCCAGTCTTATCAGGACACGGGAGCGCGGCATCATTTCCCCGCGCTCATATTTTCCAATGGCTTGTGCGCTCGGAGTTCCGCCCATGGCGGCTGCAAGGTCTCGCAGAGAAAAGCCGGACCGCTTACGCGCAAGCCTGAGCCGGTCTCCAAACATCGTTTGCCCGTCCCAAAAGTTTACATAAAGCAATAATGGTAGTATTGTGTAAACTATTGATCATAGTCTGTCAATTCCCGCGGGGTTATTGGTGCGCAGACCGCGGCTGGCGACCATTCGCCGTCAACTCAGTTTGCCGAATTCAGGCGGAACCGAAGGCGTTTGTGCTATATGATGAACCGGGCCACAGAACGGCGGACATCATTTCGCCGTCCCCGTCTCTCAACTGCGCCGGGTTTCGTCGTCAGCCAGGCCTACGCGACATGATCGAGCCATTCCTGGAACTCACCGGCCACGCCCTCATCGGCATGCACAATGTGCGGCTCTGACGGGAAGGCGCCGCTCTCAACCTCATCGGCGAATGTGCGCATGGCGTCGATGCGCATGTCCTGAAGCCGCCGGTATTCGCTGCGAAAATCAGCGTATCTTTTGGCATGGCGCGGCATGTGGCCTTCGTTTTCGCCGAGCACGTCTTCGGCGAAAAGATACTGTGAATGACCTTTGCTTCCGCCGCCCATTGAGATCAGGAAGAGGCCGGTCTTCCGGGCGATGATTTCAGTGATTTCTTCGGGCACCACTTCGATTTCGACGGCAAAGGCCCCGGCTTCCTCATAGGCGACGCATTGGTTCCAGACGTGTTTGGCCTTGTCGAGCGACTTGCCCACTGCTTTGGCGCCCCCTGTCCATGTCGTCTTGGGCGGCACGAGCCCGACATGGCCGCAAACCGGGATCCCATGATCGGCCAATTGACGGACCGATGCCAGCGATCCCTGGCAATAGATGCAGTCGGCGCCGTGCTTGAAAAGAGACGTTGCCCATTTGAGGTAATCGTCGGGTCCGCCGATTTCCCAGAAATTGTCTCCGGGGATGGCGAACGCTTCTGGCACAACATGCCGAAAGCGGGGATCGAACAGCATTGAGGGCGGAACTGAGATCAAGTCAATCCCGGCTTCCGCGGCGGCAGCCGCCTCTTCAAGCGTTTCGATCCTGATCATGGGCAGAACCCGCTTTCCGCGGATTGCCCTCAGCGACTCGACAGTCCAGCGACTGGAAAAACTGTACATTGGTTCCTTCCCTTTTCCACGGGTCAAGCATGCAGGTTCTGGCGCAAACAGTTGATGAAAATGATTGCACTGAATGCCGCTAGAAACATCATGGTTTGATTGCTCTTGGTCAGAATTATGCTAAATTGCGCGCGCAAACAACTGGCCCGGGTCTGCGGTGTGTCGCAGTGACAGGCCGATCAGTTCTCAACGGGAGGATATTATGAGTGGTTTATTTGGTGTGAAAACCCTGCTTGCGGCATCTGCTGTCGCGGTCGGGATTGGGTCGGCCGCGAAGGCGCAGGACGTCAACATTATCATGATCACGCATGGCGCCGCGTCCGACAGTTTCTGGGCGCCGGTCAAGAAAGGGGCCGAAGACGCGGCAGACCATGTGGGCGCATCCCTGAGTTACCAGGCGCCCGAAGGCGGCGCGGACATGGTTGCCATGACAAACCTGATCCGCGCGGCCATAAGCCAGGAGCCGGGCGGCATTGTCGTTACGGTGCCGGATGTGAACGCGCTCGGAAAGGCGATTGCGGAGGCCGCGGACGCTGGCATTCCGGTTGTGACCATCAACTCGGGCACGGACACACTTGATCAAACCAAAGCGATGTTCTTTGTCGGCGAAGACCTCTACGAGGCAGGCGTGATCTCCGGCAGAAGCCTGAAGGCAATGGGCGGCACCAAGGCGGCCTGTCTCAACGTTCAGCCCGGAAATGTTGCGCTTGACGCGATATGCAACGGATTGAACGATGGCTTTGGATCGGACGCAAAAGTTGTGCCTTTCGGCTTTGATCCGTCGGAAGTCGCTGCCAAGACCCGGGCAGTGCTCGAATCCGACCCGGACCTCAACGCGCTCCTGTCAATGTCGACAACCAATGCGCCCACGATCGCCAATGTGATCGAAGAAATGGGACTCATGGGCGAGGTGCATCACTCGACATTCAATCTCTCGACTGAAGTGCTTGAATACATCGATCAAGGGAAAATCGCGTTCACGATCGACCAGCAGCCTTACCTGCAGGGCTACCTGCCAGTCGTGGCAATCGCGCTGAAGGCGCGCTATGGAATCACCTTCTATGTCGATCATATCGGCTCGGGACCGATCGTCGTCGACAAATCCAATGCCGCTTCGGTGCTTGCGGGAGTGGCCAGCGGCCATCGCTGACAATACAGGCACAGGCCGCCGCCGCTGGTAACGCGGCGGCGGCTGTTCACCATCCCCTGCACGGTCTGAAGGTCCGCGTTCGTGGCAGTTCAGGACGACACTTCGGCCAGGCCTGACCCCCGACTGTCAGCGCAGGACGAGCGGCTTGTCGAAATCCCGCTGACGGCCCGGCTCCTGCGCCGGCCCGAGCTTGGTGCGATAGCCGGGCTGATCGCGGTGTTGGCGTTCTTTGCCATAACCGCCAACAGTTCGATGTTCACTCTGAGCGGAGCCATGAGCCTTGGTGCGCCGGCGGCGCAGCTTGGCATTTTGGCGGTCGCTGCGGCAATGCTGATGATCGGGGGCGAATTCGATCTTTCCGTCGGCTCAACACTCGCCTTCACCGGCATGATCTTCGGAGCATGCATCATGTATTGGGGAGTGCCGCTCTTGGGCGCGGCGTTGATCACTCTCCTGGTGGCCGCGCTGATCGGATTCACCAATGCTCAGATCGTGCTGAGGACGGGGCTGCCGTCGTTTATCGTGACCCTTGCCGGGCTATTTGTTTACAAGGGCGCAACGCTTGCGGGGCTGAAGATCATCACCGGACTGACGCTGATCTCCGGCGTCTCCGACAAAGCCGGCGACAATTGGCTTGCCCCCTATATTTCGGGCAATGCGTTTGAAGATGCTTTTGCCTGGATGGCGGCCGCAGGCTGGCTGGACACTTTCAAGAACGGCACACCCAAGGTCAAGGGAGTCCCGGTTGAAATCGTGTGGGTTATGTTCATCGCCATCATCGCCACCTACGTGCTGTCGCGGACGAATTTCGGCAACTGGGTGTATGCCTCAGGCGGCGATGCCGAAGCGGCGCGGACGGCCGGAGTTCCGGTCAATCGTGTGAAGACCGTGCTCTTTATGGGAACCTCCTGCGCCGCTGCCCTTGTTGCCATAATCACCGTGCTGACCGTTGGGACTGCTGACACGCTTCGCGGCGGCCAGAAAGAGTTTGAGGCGATAATCGCCGCAGTGATCGGCGGCTGCCTCCTCACCGGCGGCTACGGCTCGGCCATTGGGGCACTGATTGGCGCCATCATCTTCGGGATCGTGAAACTGGGGCTGACCTACACCGGGTTTGACCTCGACTATTACCTTGTCTTTCTCGGCGGCATGCTTCTGGTCGCAGTCCTCTTCAACAACTTTATTCGCCGTCGCGTGACAGGCGAGTCGTAGGGTGGACGTTTTGGACGTGCCGCATCTCATCGAGGTTCGGGATTTACGAAAGATTTTCGGCCCGGTCGTCGCGCTTGCGGATGTGACCATGCATGTGAATGAAGGCGAAGTGTTGTGCCTTCTGGGTGACAACGGCGCCGGAAAGTCGACGCTGATCAAGACGCTGTCCGGCGTCTATGTGCCAACAAAAGGCGAGATCCTGATGAACGGCGAACGGGTCAGGATCGCCAGCCCCCGCGACGCATTCGAATTGGGGATTGCGACCGTTCACCAGACTTTGGCTCTGATCCCCTTGATGTCCATCATGCGCAATTTTTTCATGGGGCGAGAGCCGCTGAAATACGCGTTCGGGCACTTGGATATTCGCAAGGCGAACGCGATCGCGCGCAAGGAATTGCGCAACATTGGCATCGATGTGCGCGACCCCTCGGAAGCGGTGGGCAAACTTTCGGGCGGTGAGAGGCAATGCGTTGCCATCGCCCGCGCGGTTTATTTTGGCGCCAAGGTCCTAATCCTTGATGAACCGACATCGGCGCTCGGTGTCCACCAGACTGCGACCGTGCTGCGCTACATCAGGGCCGTCCGGGAAAAGGGGCTGAGCGTGATCCTGATCACCCACAATGTCCACCATGCGCTCGCAGTCGGCGACCGTTTCACCGTGCTGAACCGCGGGCGGACGGTCGGGACCTGGCGAAGTGATGAGATCACCTTGCCGCAATTGGAAAAGGCGATGTCAGGCGGTCGAGACCTGCAGGAATTGTCAGAAGAATTGGGGTGAATCTTCTGCGCCGCGCCTCATGATGAAGGAGAAAAACATGGAACTGGCGCCACACAAGGATGGGCCTCCGAAAAGCATCGAAGAGGGGCTTCAGAACGAGTGGTATGTCGCGCCCCTTCCGCGCAAGGAAACCAAAAACTTCGCGCGAAGGAGCGATTGGCCGGCGATCAGGCATTTCGGCGGTTATTTCCTGCTGACGATTGGCACTGGGACGCTGGCCTACAGCCTGCTTGACACATGGTATCTTTTTGTGCCGGCCTACCTCGTGTTCAGCCTGATCTTTGCCTTTTCTGAAGCGGCGTGGCACGAAACTGTCCATGGCACGGCGTTCAAGAGCCGCTGGCTGAACAAGTCAGTGAACTTTGTCGCCTCAATCATGGGTCACCGTGACATCGTGTTTTCCACCTGGAGCCACGCGATCCACCACTCCTATACGAATATCAAGGGCATTGACCCCGAGCTTCAGGCTCCGCGGCCACCCAACCTCTTCGTGATCGTTCTCAACTTCACGCGGATTCATGGATCGATCATGCAGTTGTGGATGATGCTGCAACACGCTCTCGGGATCATCACGCCGCTCGGTCGAAGGATCGTGCCGGAAAACGAATGGAACAAGCTGATCTGGAATGCGCGGCTTTTTATGGGGATCTATGTCCTGATGATCATCTGGTGCATTGCCATCGGCAGTATCGTGCCAATGGTCTTTCTCTTTCTGCCGCGGTTCTTTGGCGCCTGGGGGCTTGAATCGGTCGTTACCATGCAGCACCCGGGATTGGCCGAGGAAGTCTGGGACCATCGGCTGAACACGCGGACCGTCCATGTGCCGAAATGGGTCCAGTTCCTGTATTTCAACATGAACTATCACATTGAGCATCACATGTACCCGATGGTGCCCTTCCACGCGTTGGCAGGGCTGCACGAAAAGGTCAAGGACCACTATCCGAAGACATATCAAGGCTACTGGTCTGTCTACCGGGACCTGATCCCAACGCTGATCAAGCAGGTCAAAGATCCGGAGTGGTACATTCATCAAGAATTGCCGCCGGAAGGCGGCTGGGGAAGCGAGGAGCCGCAGGACCCCTGGTGCGGCAAGGGCACACCGGCCGCGCATGCCGCGGCTGCGGAGTAAGGCGGACACGTCAATCCGTCAGCATCGGGCGCGCATTATCCGCCGCCGACGGCATTCTCCACAAAGAATATCCGCAGCGGCTGGAACGAATCCAATTTCACGCCGTTGCCGCGGCCGGAAGCTTCAAGCATAGCCTGGACGACAGCCTTCCCGGCTCGATGGGCGGGAAAGCTGATCACCGCGTCCATCCATCCCTCAATCATCAGCCTGCGGGAGATTTCTGTCAGCTCTGAACCGACATACACGATTTCTCCCCGCTGCCGGCCGGCCAGTTTCATCGCATCGACAATGACGCTGTTGCGCCCGCCGACATTGCAGACGCCGACGATGTTCGGGTCCTTGGCCTGTTCGGCGATGCGCTGCACCATCGCATCTCGGTCCGGGCCCTTTTCGATGACACTCGACATTTCCAAATACGGGAACTTTTCCGCCAGCACTGACCGCAGACCCATTTCCCGCTCTTCAAGGCCAAGATAGTCCATCGTCTCAGAGGTGACGAGCACGCGGCCCGACCTGTGTTTCACCAGCCTTCCCATGATGTATCCCGCCGTCCGGCCCACAGTCCTGTTGTCGAGCCCCACATATGCCGTGCGCATAGGATGGCGCAGATCACTGAGCAGCGTGACGACCGGCTTGCCCCTCTCGATAATCCGCGAGACCGTTTCAAGGGTCAGTGTGTTCTGAACCAATACGCCGGCAAAACCGTCGGCATCACTGGCCAGCTCATCAACCCTGGCCGCCACCAGGCTGTCTGTGGTTTCCACCATAAATTCGATTTCGACTTGAAGCCCGCGCTGGCTGTAGGCCTCGGCCTCCCGGCGAATGGCCTCGCCGAATGCGCGGTAGTACAGATGATCGGGATCCTGCAGCAGGACCCGAAACAGAAAATCATCCCGGTATTGGCCCATCGAAATGCCTAGCTGTTCGGCGGCGCGCCGCACCCGCTCGACAGTTGCGCTTTTGACCATTCCGCGTTCATTGAATACGCGGTCAACGGTCGCTGAGCTCACGCCTGCGGCCTCGGCGACATCCTTGAGACGGGCCCTCCGGGTTGGCATCGCAGTCCCCAAAATGATTGCAACATCATCATCTTTTGGCGTCATTTGATGTGATGTCAATCAGCCATTGCAGGATTGAACGCGATTTGCGGCTCCCCAATTGGCGGCCAATGCCATCAGACTGCGCGGGTTTCGGAATGTATCTGCGATCTCGCGCAGCCCGCGCTCCCGATGCGAAATCAAGCCGGTTTGGTTTTCGAAGCAAGATCGCTGGAAGAGTTCTTTCGGCAGGCGGTTGTGCAAACCTTCCTGAGTCCGATGGAAGCCTTTTTCCTGTGCGGCGGCGAACCGCGATTGTCCGAGATCATCGAGTCGCCGGCTTTGTGTCGGCAGGTGCGGGCTCCGAAACCTTCCGGACAGTTCGGGGTGCAAATGAACCACGATTGCGCCGCCGGACACGGTTCCAGCGGGCCGGGGAAACTATCTCGTGCTTGCCAGAAAATCCAATAACATGTTGACTTAACTTGATAAAGTGTGCTATTTCGGGTGCGAAGATTTCGGCTGGAAGGCCGTTTTCGACCCTTTCTGGCCCGATCCGGGCTGATTTGCGCAATTCTTCGGGGGCAGTCATGAGACAGGTTCGCAATCCGCAGATGAAACTCGGCGAGGTCCGCATCGAGGACATCGAGCTGGACCTGAAGTCCAGGGACGACATCCCGGCTCTGCTTCTGGGCCTTCAGCATCTCTACGCCGACGGGCATTTCCGTTCCCGGCTGTTCGCGCTTCTGGAGGAGCACATTCTTCCCGGGACCGACAGGACCGTGGGCCGTCCGGGCATGGAGATGTGGAGGATCCTTGTGATGGGCGTGGTCAAGCAGGGTCTGGGCTGCGATTTCGACCGGCTCCATGAGCTGGTGAACCAGCACATGACGCTGCGCCAGTTCCTTGGCCACGCGGAGGTATGGGACAAGCATCGCTACAAGTGCCAGACGCTGGCGGACAATGTGAGCCTTCTGAGTCCGGAGCTTCTGGCGGCGGTGAACGGTCTGGTGGTGGAGAGCGGCCATGCGGCCGCGGGAAAAAAGCCCGGCGCGCCGCTGGCCGGGCGGTGCGACTCCTTCGTGGCCGAGACCGACGTCCACTATCCGACGGATGTCAGTCTCCTGTGGGACGCGATGCGCTGCCTGCTCCGGGAGACGGGCCGCGCGGCGGAGAAGAGCGGCGCCGGCGGCTGGCGCCAGTGGAAACACCTGTCGCGCTCGGTCCGGCGGCTGTTCCACAGGGTGCGGGCGACGCGGCGGGCGCGTCCTGAGCATGTGGAGGCGTATCTCGCGCGCTGCCTCGAGCTTGCCGCGCGCGCGGAGGCGGACCTTGCGGATCTGGCCGCACACGGAGCGAAGGCCTGGGAGATCGTGGAGATCGAAGGCTATATCGCGCATGCGAAGCGTCAGATCGACCAGATCGACCGCCGTCTTCTCAAGGGTGAGACGATCCCGCACGGGGAGAAGGTGTTCTCGATCTTCGAGCCGCACACGCGCTGGATCTCGAAGGGCAAGCATCCATGTTTTGAGTCAAGCCCGGATTCGGCCTTTTCCGGCGGTTTTCGGAGGTCCTGTTCCGGGTTTTCCACATCCCGTCCACAGGCCCGTCCACAGGCGGGCGCAATGCGGGCATGCCGAGGCAGTCCGGCCGCGGTGACCTGACCGGCGCGTCTGATTCGTTTTGTGCCCCGCAGACGGCCGCGGCCCCGGTCCGGTCCTCCCACATGCGCCGGTCGCGCAGCAGGGCGTTCGCGGTCACGATCAGCTTCCGCATGACCGCGGTCACCGCGACTTTGTGGGGCTTTCCCCTTTCCTTCAGCCGGCTGTGGAACTCCGCCATCTCGGGATTGAACACGCAGGCCGCCGTCGCCGCCATGTAGAGGACGTCCCTCGGCCTCCTCCGTCCGCCGCTGACATGGCGCCCGCCCTTGCGGCTTCCGCTGTCGCGGGCGAAGGGAGCGACGCCGATCAGGGCGGCGGCCTGGCGGTTGCCGATCGCGCCGAGCTCGCCCATCCACGCGATCAGGGCCGCCGCCGTGACGGGGCCGATGCCCGGAACCGAAGTCAGGATCCCGTAGCTCTCCGCATGCTCCTCCGCGCCGGTGATCAGCTCCTTGATCCGCCGGTCATACTCGCGGACGCCGGCGTCAAGCTCCGCGAGGATTTTCGGGACCGGCCCGTCCGGAGCCGGATCGCCGACCTCGTCGAAGGCCAGCTTCAGGTCGGCGCGCTGGTCCACGAGCTTCTCCCGGAGCACGAGCATGTCGCGGAGCCGGTCGACCGTCACGCCGGCCGGCGCCGAGGCCGCCATGTCCGGAAACGCGGCCCCGAAGGCGGCCAGCGCCCTGGCGTCGACCCGGTCCGTCTTCGCCAGCTCGCCGCCGGCCCTGGCGAAGTCCCGGGACTGGCGGGGGTTGACCACGCAGACGGTGAAGCCGCGGTCATGCAGGGACTGGAAGAGGGCCCTGTGCATCCGGCCGGTGGCCTCGATGACGGCCCGCTCCGCGCCGCCGTCCCTCAGGATGCGGGCGACCTTGCGGAAGCCGTCCCTGTCGTTGGCGGCGGTGTCGTCCCTGCCGCTGAGATGGATGTTGAGTGTCTTCTTGCTGACGTCGATTCCGGCGGCTACGATGGCCATGGTCTCCCGCTCCTATCCTCGCGATGATTCGGTTCTCGAACCCCAGGCATCCATTCAGGACCCGGGAGGCTGAAGGGAGGGCGGGCCGACCACGCTTGCCCACGGATCCGATGATCCAAGGCGGTTTCGGTCCGACCCGTCCTGCGGGGCCTGGCCCCGCTCCGCCGCCGCCAGGCCCTGGCGGCGGCGGCGGTCCCGGCACAGAAATGAACCGGAGAGGCGGCGGAACACAAGCGGCGGGTTTTCCACAGGAATCCGCCCCCCAACTTATCCACAGCCACCTCCCTCGTTCAATTCTGATTCTCTGAACATACGAGGCGGGGTGTCCGGTGGAGCTTGGGGTTCCGGTCTGCATCCTCGAGGACCGGCACGGCTTCGTCCTTCACCACGAGGTCATGTGGGAGGGCAGTGACGTGGACTATGCCGTGCCGATGGTCGAGGCCGCCCAGGCGCGGTTTCCCGACCTCCGCGCGGCGAGCTTCGACCGCGGCTTTCACAGCCCCGGCAACCGTGTGCGTCTTGACGCGCTGCTCGACAACAACGCGCTGCCGAAGAAGGGTTATCTCAACAGGGAAGACCAGAAGCGCGAGCGGGACGGTGCGTTCGCCGCGCTGCGCCGTCAGCATCCGGCGGTTGAATCGGCGATCAACAACCTCGGGCACCGCGGCCTTGACCGGGTTCGGGCCCGGGGAGCGGACGGATTCGCCCGCATGGCGGCTCTCTCGGCGCTTGCTCTCAACATCCACCGCATCGGACTTCTGCTGCGCCGGAAGGCGGGGAGGAAGACACGGCGGCGACGCGCCGCCTGACGGCGCCTCCAGACCCCCTTCGCCAATAACCCGCCCGGAGCGGGAACGGCTCCCCGTGCGCTGTTGTCAAAACCGGCCAAAAAATCACGGCTCCGGCGGCGGAAATCCCGCCATTCGAGGCGCGCGGACATCCCGGAGCAGGGAAATCACCGCGCCATGGCGCCCGGATCTGTTGACAGCCGCCGCCCGATATCGCCAAAAACGGGGGGTTCTCTGACGGACACTATCTCAGCCGCCAAATCCGTGATTGATGATTGTGCGATCCGGATTCGGCACCGGATTCTTTCCGGCCGAACATTCATTCACAAACCGCACGACGGGGCTGTAAGGTTCGGCAGCGGAAAGATTCAGCCTTCAAGGACACTCAATTGAAGATCCCTGAGCGCAATAACGGGCCGCAATACATGCGCTTCCGTCCATTTGTGTTGATGGCGCAGCTGGCTCTGTTGGCAATTGCCGTCGGCCTCATAAGTTCGATGGCGGCCAATCGCTTTTGTCGACAGTGTCGCGTGGCTGAACCGCACACTGCTGATCTCGCCCATCTCGCGGGTCCAATATGAGCGCCATCCCCAGCTGCTGCTGGCCGCCACCATTCTGGTGCCGACTATCGGCGGCATTGTCGTCGGCTGGATGCTCGAACGTTTCGCCGACAACGGACGTTCACTGGGTCCGGTCGATGTCATTCGATCTGTTGTGGTGGCAGCACCGTTTCCGAATTTCCGATCCGGGCTCACCTCGACGTTCGGCGCAGTTCTTTCGCTTGGCTGCGGCGCTTCGGTCGGCCAGTACGGGCCCATGGTGTTTCTGGGAGCAATGGCGGGAAAGCTGGCGTCATTTCTCAGATTGCAGATCGACACATTTCCAGCGATCGCAATGGGCTGCGGCGTGGCCGCGGCGATTTCGACGGCCTTCAACGCGCCAATCGCCGGTGTGGTCTTTGCCCATGAGGTCATACACCGGCATTATTCCCTGCGAGCATTCGCTCCCACTGTCGTGGCCTCGGCTTCCGGTTATGTGGTCGCCAACGTCCTGTTCGACCGCCCGGCCCTGTTCAGGGTTGCGTTTGACGGCGTCGAGCATGGCTATGAATTCCTGCTGTTTGCGGTTCTCGGCGGTGCCGCTGCGCTGGTCGCCATCACCTTCATGAGGCTGCTGCTGGCATGCGGCGACCGTGCGGCAAGGTTGAAGCTTCCTCGCCCGTTCAAGACTGGATTCGCTGGCCTGGCTGTGGGCGTCACGGCCCTTTGGCTGCCGGACGTGTTGGGCATTGGAGCGGAAGCCCTCCGATTCGCCACGATAGAAGGCGCCTTCGCGCCGCTCGAACTGGTGGTGCTGGTTGCGGCAAAAATCGGCCTCACTGCCCTCTGCATCGGATTTGGATTCGCCGGCGGCGTCTTCAGTCCGGCGCTGCTCATGGGCATCCTGTTCGGTGCGCTCGCATGGACCGGCGTGGACGCCATCCTGATCGACGGAAATTCCGGCATCGTGCCGTACGCGATCTGCGGCATGATGGCGTTCACCAGTTCGGTCGTTGGCGCTCCGCTGGCAATGATCCTCGTTGTCTTCGAGCTGACCCGCAACTATGACCTGACGATTGCCGCCATGGTCGGCGTCGTGTTTGCCAACCTGGTCTCCAATCAGCTGTTTGGCCGGTCGCTCTTTGATGTCCAGCTGGCCCGGGCCGGGATTGACCTGAGACATGGCACGGCCCATGCGAAGCTGTCGTTAATCACGGTCGCGAGCCATGCCATTGCCGATTTTCCATGCGGTCACGACCACGAAACCGTCAGGCAGGTGCTGTCGCGGACTGAGACCGGGGACTGGAACGAAATCTTCGTCGTTGACCAGGACAACAGGTTTTGCGGCATCGTGCGCACAAGCAACGTCCTGGATGCCGGCGACACCGCATTGTCGGCCCTGACACGGCAACCGTCAAAGGTGATGGACGAAGGCACGACCCTGTTCGACGCCATGGAAGCAATGGCCGAATTCGACGGTGATGCGGTGCCGATCGTGAACAGTGAAAATGGCCAGCTGATCGGGGTCGTGACCGAAAGGGACATCGTCAATGCCTATCTGCGCAGCATCGGCGATCTCAGGCGGCGTCAACATGCCATTGTTTAGGGCGGCGCTTCTGGTTGCGGCCGGCCTTGCCCAGGCTGCCGGCGCCGACCGAACGCTCACTGTTGTGTCATGGGGAGGAGCGTATGAACAGGCGCAGTCACACGCACTGCTCATACCGTTTGCAGCCCACTCCGGCATTGCCGTCGAGGTGCTGCAGTATGATGGCAGCACGCAGGCAATTGCCGACCGGAGCGCCGCCGAGAGCTGGGATGTCATCGACATGACCGAAGTCGCGGCCATCGGCGCCTGCCGAGACGGATTGATTCAGCCGATAGAGGCAGAGCGAATCGTGGTGCCCGAGGCGTCTCTGCTGCCCGAAAAGGACTTTATCGACGGCGCCTTTCGGGAATGCTCAATTGCGCAGAATCTCTTTGCCACGGTCATTGCATTCAATGCCCTTGCGTATCCCGGGGTCAAACCCGCCCGGGTGGAGGATTTCTTCGATCTCGACACCTTTCCCGGAAAGCGGGCGATCCAGAGGAGCCCGGATGCAATTCTCGAATGGGCCCTGATTGCGGAAGGCGTGCCGACCGAACAGGTCTATGATCTTCTGAGCACCGATCGGGGGCTGTCACTGGCATTTCGCAAACTTTCGACCATCCGCGAACACATCGTCTGGTGGGATGACATTAGCGATTCCGTTGATCTGCTTGCGGATCTGTCCGTCGCCATGGCAACTGGATACAACGGCCGGTTTTTCCATGCCGCAAATATCGACGGCATCCCGGTTCAGATCATCTGGGACGGGCAGCAGGTCGGCATCGAGGTCTGGGCGATCTCCGGTCAGTCGGACCTGCCGGAAGAGGCCGAAGCGTTCATCGGATTTGCCACCGGACCCGATCGTATGGCCCGGCTGGCCGAAGCCATCCCGTACGCGCCGGCCCGCAGCACCGGGATGCAACGCGTCGGCATGAACCCGGAGCTGTGGCTGAATATGCGCGACCATCTGCCCATGGCGGCCGGTGACAGCGCCGGACGGCTGCTGATCCAGGACAGCGAATGGTACGCCAATACCAGGGAGTTGCGATTACGCCGTTTCGAGGCCTGGATCGGCAGCGAAGCAAACTGACTGGTTTCCGGCCAGCGATAGCAGGCACATCGCCGGCGCCGAAGCGGCCCATTCGAACCGATAGGGCTCCTCTCGCCGGACACGTAACGCGGTAGGATCGAGACCTGCTGTCAGGGGTGGAAGATTCGTGGCGCGCGGGAAGCGGTTCGGGCCGCCGCGCTGGGACTCGCCGTCGGCGCGATTGACCCACCCGGCCGGCGCGATTAGGGATGGACCAAAGGATTCAGCGGCGTGCGGCGGATCGTTGGCCGCACATTCAACGTCTACGGGTTCGGGGAGCTGAGGTGGCGAAGAAGCCGGATATCGTCGAGGGTGTCGCCGGCGAAGACGTGACGGTCGCCATCGGCCCGTCGGCCGCGGTTTCGTTCAAGGTGGCCAAGGCGCTGAAGGAGGCGCTCAACTGAGGCCGGCCGGCGCGTCGGGAGTGGCGGACAGGATGAACCGGGAGACGCCGGAAACCGGCCCGCGTGGCGAGGTCGCAGTTTACGAAAGCGCCGACGGCGAGGTGCGCGTCGATGTCCGTCTCGCCCGCGAGACGGTCTGGCTCACCCAGCGGCAGATGGCGCAGGTGTTCGACACCACGCCCGAGAACGTCCAGATGCACCTGCGCAATATCTTCGCCGGCGGAGAGCTCGAGGCGGAGGCAACGACTAAGGAATTCTTAGCAGTTCGGACTGAGGGCCGGCGCCGGGTGCGGCGCAACCTCAAGCACTACAGCCTCGACGCGATCATCTCGGTCGGCTACCGGGTCAACACGAAGTGCGGCGTGCGCTTCCGCCAATGGGCAACCCGTACCCTGCGTGACCATCTGGTGCGCGGCCACACCCTGAACGAACGCCGGCTTGCCGAGCGCGGCCTGCAACAAGCGCGGGAGAGCCTCAATCTTTTGGCCCGGACCTTGCGCAACCCGTCCCTGGCCGACGACACGGGGCAGACTGTGGTGGAGCTGATCGCGGGCTATGCCGATACCTGGCGCCTGCTGCTGGAGTATGATGAGGGTCGGCTGCCGACGCCGCCCGGAACGGGTCAGTCGACCGGAGTGCTCGACTACGAGCGCGCCACTGGAGCGATCGCGGAGTTCCGCCGCGAGCTGATGGCGTGCAACGAGGCGTCGGTGCTGTTCGGCGCTCCCCTGGCCGACGGGCTCGCCGCCATCCTCGGCAACATCGAGCAGACCATGTTCGGAGAGTCGCTGTATCGCACCAGCGAGACGAGGTCCGGCGCGACCGTGACAGGCGGCAGGCCGAAGATCGCGGCAAGCTCGCGGAAGACCAGCGCCGGCGCGTCCTTGAGCTTGCCTGCGACTTCCCGAGACTGTGGAACGATCCGGCGACCCCAGACCGCGAGCGCAAGCGCATGGTCCAGCTGGTGATCGGGGACGTCACCATCACCCGCGGCGAAATGGCCGGACTCGGCGTCCGGCTCCGGGGCGGCTCGCCATTCCGCCTGACCTGCCGTTCTTCCAGCTCCACACCACCCCGCCCGAGGTCGTGGAGGCGGTCGACGCGCTGCTCGATGATCATTGCGAGAAGGAGATCGCAGGGATCCTCAACCGGCGGGGTCTGCGGACCGGATACGGCAAGCCCTTCGACCCGCGGCAGGTGCAGAGGGTGCGCCGGAACCACGGCCTGAAGACGAGATATCGGAGGCTGCGCGAACGCGGCCTGCTGACCCGCAGCGAACTGGCCGAACGGCTCGGCGTCGCGCCGGGGACCGTCAAGAACTGGGCCTGAGCGGCCTGCTCGCGGGCACGCCGCGGAACGACAGGAACGGGCGCCTGTTCGAGATCCCGGACAATCCGCCCGTCAAGAACAGGCACAAGTTCAAGCGCCGCGCGGTCACCCGGCTTGATTCCCCGGCAAGAAACCGGCATGCCGGAAAGGCATTCCGCACACGGAACCGGCCAGCAAATGCCGGAAAACGCACCGGAAAACCTCAAGTTTGTCCGCAACAACGCAATGGAGCGCAGTATGACACATAGCCCTTCTGTTTCGGCGACTTCGGCGGCAGAACAGCGAGTGTGATGTCTCTGTCTGCGCACGCGGCCTCGAACTCAGCCATGAATTCGGATCCGCCGCCGGTCTGCGCGGCCTCGACTGTGAACGGCGCCTAGCGGACCAGCCTGTCGAGGAAGCGGGCGGCGCTGGCCGCGGTCGCGTTGGAGGCGGGCATGCCGCAGCTCCAGCGCGAGAGGCGGTCGACGGCGGTGAACTGTCTGACGGTCCGGCCGGGCCGCAGCGACACGGTGAGGGTGTCGACCTGCACCGCCTGTCCGGGCCGCCCGGCCCGGAGGGCGCGGCGGCTCCGAGAGGCCACGGGATATCGCGGGCCAGTCCGCCAGGAGCTCGGGCAGGGGAATGCCGGGCTCGATCGTTCGGCGGACCTGGTTGAACATGAGCTTGAACTCACGCCACCTGCTGCCGACGCGGCCGGGCGGGGAGGTCGTATCCCCAGGGGGAAACGGCGCTCGCGTGGGCGATCAGCTTTTCGGCGAGCAGGGCGGTGAAGAGCTTGCCGTAAAGCCACGCCCTTGAACTCTCGCCGTCTCGCTTGGGAAGGTGCCCGAGCTGCGCGGCCGACTTGAAACGCTTGAACACCAGCTCCACCTGCCACCTCAGACGGTACCAGTCCAGAACCTCCTCCGGCGTGAAGCCGGCCTCGGGGAGGGTCGTGAACACGATCACATACTTGGCGAACTCCAGCGACTGCGGCTTGGGGACCGTGCCTTTTCTGGACGCCTTCCGGAGCAGCTTCCTGTGCGCGAGATCGATGGCCGCGTCCGACTTCCGGACCGCGCAGACCCGCCCGGGCGCCAAAGGGACGGAACCGCCGCCGGCCGCCGCCGGCCATGACGAGGCATGGCCGGGACGGTCCAGCCCGGCGACAGCGCCAAGCAGGTCGAAGCTCCCGCCGTCCGGACCGGCGAGGCGAAGGGAACCGGTGTTCACACGCACCAAGGCATGGCCGCCGGAGCGCGCGACATGCCCGATGCCGGCGGCGGTCGAATAGCCGCGGTCTCCGATCAGGCAGTCGCCGCGCTCCACCGGGAACTGCCGGAACGACTCGCCGGTCCCCGGACCCTCGGTCTCCGTCAGCCGGAAATGGTCGCAGACCAGGGAAGGCAGGCGCACGCTGTAGTGGAGCCGCCACAGCGAACCCGTCTTTCCCGGCTCCTTCACCGTCGTCGCGTCCACCAGGCGGACCTCGAACCCGCCGTCCGGGGAGCCGGACAGCGCGCCGCCCCGCTCCTCGAACAGCGCGCGGCACAGCGAATGAAGCCACGGACCGGCCTTGGCGAGGCGCTTCATCAGCGCCACCGACGACAGATCCGCAAGGCCGGCGCGGCGGGCCCGCACAGCGGTTTCACGCAGAGAGTGCCCGCAGCCAAGATGAAGCAGAAGCACACGGAGCAGATTTTCCGGCGACTTGTCCTTCCGCAGCCCTTTCAGCGCGCCCGACTCCGCCGCCAGCGCCTCCCAGCCGGGCGGAAGAAAACCCAGCAGCAGGTCCCAGTCCTCTTTCATGCCGCGCCGCTCCCCAAAACCATCGATGCGGCACAATAGCAGAGTGCCCGGTTATGTCAAACAAGTTAACGCTTATGGGGATCCGCACCGCGTGCGGGCGCCGGTTCCGGCTGCGCCGGCGCTGCGGTGTGAAGGCGCTGACCGGGGCCATGCGGCCTCTGCTGACCAGATCATGGATGACCCGCCCGACCGTCGCGTCGGAGACCGCGGTCCCCTCGCGGCGCAGCACCGCCGCGATCTTGCCGCGGCCCCACGCCGGGAACCTTTTCCGCAGCTCCCGCACGCGGCTCTCAAGCCGGCGCCGCAGCTCCGGCCGGCGGCAGCGGCGCGGACGGGTCGGGAGCAGCTCCGGCCGCTTCTCCCAGCGGCGCAGCGTGGACACCGGAACGCCGACGGCGCGCGCCGCCTGTTCAACAGTGAGGCCGTCGCGCCGGGCCCGCCGCCAGCGGCGGACGAGACCGGCCCGCCTGCGGGTTCCCGCGTCGGTTTGAGACAAAAGCCGTGACGCGCGGGCGGCGTTTCTGATAACATGGCCGGGCAAGCCGAAAACTTGCATTGGGGTTCTCCTTTTCGGTTTCATCATCAAAGCGAACTGATGGAGAACCCCGCCCCTCAGGGCAAGTCAAAATCTGATCCGGGGGTCTTGGAACCCTCCGGTCGGGCTGCGCCCTCCCTCCGGGTTCCAAGACCCCCGGCGCCGCCTGAAAAAGCTCATATGTTTCTGATCAGGTACACCCCCTCAGGCACAAAATGTGGGGCCACCTGTGCTAAGGGGATAAGCCTTAGACGGGAATTGGTTCTGCGGAAGAGCGGCAGTCAAAGCGGGAATACGCCGGTCTTTTGACATTCCCAGGATATATAGAGTCAGTCGCGACAGTTCAGACTGCGGTTCGAGATTCAGATGCCGCGCCAGCGCGTCCTGCCAGTCAGGAATGGCTGAGATCATGGAACAGGGCGTGCCATTGTCAAGTGCGCTGGATTTTGGTCTCAATGCCAGCGTCCGGAACTCCTCGCCTTTGCACGGCCGCGCAAAGTCAGGCAGTTTCGCCCGACGGAGAATCTCCGGCACAAACTCAAACCGTGCGGTCCGGCCGGAGTTGACCGCATGATAGATTCCTGGTCAAGGGCGGTCCTGCACAAATTTCAGTATTGTATTTGCGGCATCCTCGGTGCCGGCGGGGGAAATCGTCTGACCTTCAACAACGGCAAAGCCGTCGCCTTTGCTGCCTATTTCCAGATGCCTACAAAACTGTTTCCGGGAGCGGACACCGCGCCGACGCCAAACAAAACTGCGACGCGCAAAACAAAAAGCATCTTCGTATGCAAGCGCTGCCAGGCCTTCACCCAACAGTTTCGAACACCCGTAAACGCAGACCGGTGCGACCGGCGAAAGCCCGGTCAGTGGAATTGTGCGACTCTCGTCTCCATTGGACACATAGTCAGTGCTTTAGTGATGAAACGCAGCTGCTTCCTTTCCCTTACTTGGGCCAGCTCCTGATCAGCATAGGAGTTAGCCGTTAAGGCCAGATCCGGCCTGCGCTCCACTTCGTCAACATCGAGGCAGCCGGTGCAGTCAACGGCCGCTTCTAAGTCAACATGCTCCAGTTGTGGCCAAATCGCGCTTGGGTATGCCAGGCCAAGCTGCTTTCTGCTTGGCGAGATCACTTCGAAAGGGCGATTTGCGCTCACATTCGCCTTTGCGGATTCACACTCGAGCTGTCCGCTCGCACCAATCAACAGCGTTTTCGTGGTTGAGTTTGGCTTACCTCAGGGTCAGTGTCTGAGAATCGCCGACCGTCAGCCACTGCCCAAAAGAGCGGGGTGCCGTCGGCGGGCAAGTTATATGCAGTCAATCGCAGACCGCAGCTGTCTGGTCCTGACCCCAAAGCGGCTTCAATTTTGGGCAAACGAACTTGTCAGGCAGCTTGGCGGAGGCAATTCCGCATCCTCTTTTGACAACACGGCCTCTCCGTAAAAGCACGGCCAGCCAATGGCGAGCTCGGGGTCATCCCACCGCAGGCCGCCACCATGTGAGGGCGTATGGAATTCCCTGATTTTGCGGGCGACCTCTGTCTCTGGTTCGGGCGTCATGAAGCCATGCGCAAACCCGGTCGGAACATAGATCTGGGTGGAGTTATTGGCCGAGACTGCGGCGCTGGCATGCTTGCCAAAGGTGGGGGAGTTTCGGCGAAGGTCAACGGCCACGTCGAGTATTGAACCGCGCACTACGAGCACGAGCTTTGGCTGGGCATCCGGCGGAATTTGGAAGTGCAGCCCCCGAACAGCGCACCTTTTAGCGGAGTGCGAGTGATTGTCCTGAACAAACCCAGCGTGAATTCCAAGTTCCTGCAGCCGCAGCACGTTGTGAGTCTCCGTGTAATGCCCTCGCGAGGCTGTCGCTTGCTTCCCGCCTGTTGCTTGCACCGACTTCATGGTTGCAGAAACAGTGCTGTCAGCCCCCTTGATGCTTCGTTCGGCAAAAACTTATGAGATTGACGCGAGGTTATCTGTCAGACGGTTTGTCCTAGCTTTGCCTATCGATCATGTCCGCGGTCTCAAATCCAAAGTCGACAGGACGCCTGAGTTGTCCGGGCCGCCTTGCCCGCACCACGGGACCCGCCAGAAAAGTCCGGATGTGGCGTAGGCTGTTTGCAGGATTGATTCCCTGCCAGTCCATCCAGAGCAGAACCAGAGCGGCGGCAACCAACAGCACGACCGTCCATGCGCGAAAATGCAGCAGCGCCAGCCCGATGAAGATGACAATCCTGGAATCAAAACACAGGAAACGGGCCGGTCTCTGTGTTTCACGCCAATAGTTCCGGTCGCCGAACACCGCTACTGAAGCTGCGCCCCGCGCCGCAGCGTGAATTCCCTGGCGGTCGCTTCCGAGATCCGGCCCTGCCTCAGCAGGGCCGCCGCCGACTCTTCAAGGGTTTGCGCATCGGCGGCAAACTGCTTGCAGCCGCCGCGCTTTGCCATGCAGTTGAGGACGAAACGCGGCCATTTGCGGGAAGGCAGTCCCAGCATCGCCTCGCCGGCGCCGTTGGCGAAATTCATCCATTCGCGCACCGCGGTCCGGCCGCTGCCGGCTGTGACCGGCGCCAGATGCTGCACCAGCACAAACCGGAGGCAGGCGCCGAGATCCGATGCCCGGTGCTCGCGCTCGCCGGCCGGAAAGGCCGCGAGCAGCCGCCTGATGCAGTCCTGCACCGAGCCGGCATGGGTTGTGGTGTAGACAAGGTGGCCCGTCAGGGCGGCTTCGAGCGCTGCGCCGACGGTCTCCCGGTCGCGCGCTTCACCGACAGTCATGATATGCGGTTTGCGGCGAAGGGCTGACCGCACACCGCTGGCAAAGTCGGGAAGATGCCTGCCGATTTCAGACTGGCCGATGATTGAAGCCGAACCTTCGGAGCGGCTGGTCAGCCGTCTGTAGGTGTATTCAATCGGCGCCTGAATATCGACGATTTTGACCTGGCTGTCAGCGTTCTCAAGATGAAAACGGGTCAGGGCGGCCATGGTTGAGGATTTGCCGCTGCCGGTTGCGCCGGCGATGATGACGAGGCCGCTTTTGGGGGTCATGGCCTTGACGATCTCAGCGCTCAGCCCGACAAACGACACATCCGGCGGCTCGTCGGGAAGAATCCGCAGGGTGATTTCGACCCCGGTTCCGCCGCGCCCCTGAATGCCGGTGGCGTTGACACGCGTGCGCAGACGTTCCCCTTCATCAAGAAGAATCTCGTAGGAATAGTCGAGACACTGCCTTCCCCTGATCTCGGCAATGCCGCTGGCCGCGCCGTAGGTTTCCTGCAGGACATTTTCGATTTCCGTCCCCGACCAGGGACGGCCGTCAAGGCGGAACAGCACACCGTCAATTTCGATCCGCGGATGGGTGTCGGTCTGCAGCGTGACATCGGAGGCGCCGGCATTTGCGGCCGAAACGATGAAACTGCGGAACAGGCGGGGCGATATCCGCTTGTCGGAGTCAAACGCGGCGAAAGCTTTGTGGCTGACCGCATCTGTGCGCAGAGGACGAACCGCCGGAGTTTCTGGCTCCCGCGTTCGATTCTCGTCTTCTGCGGATAATTCAGCGGTTTGCACGGCGGCCAATCCGCTCACAGGGCTGAATGCCGGCGATGGTTCTGAACACAGGCTGTTGTCGGACATTGCGCAGTCTCACTTGCTTGAAACAAAACCGGCCGGCGGCATCGACGGATTTCCATCGAAGCGATCATTTGTCGACGCGCGCGCCTCCGGTGCCCATTTCAGCCTGTCGCGCTCAAAGTCGGCATTGGCCGTTATCCGGGCGGTTCGATCGCCGATGCGCATTGCGCCTGGACGCCCGGTGACACCGAACTCGGCACCCGCGGTTTCCGGAGCGATGACCATTCCGAGTGAATTCAGCCGGCGGAACTCAAGCATGCCCTCAAAATCCCGCCGCAGTCTCCGCAGTCTCTGAGTGAATTCTGCATTTGCCTGCTCAACGCCCGCGGCCCAGCCGTTCCGGACCCATCGCTCAAATTGCCTCTGTTCGGCAGTTGACCGCGGCATTTTCGACGAACGAAGCGGCAAGGGCTCAGCGGAGTCAAACAAAAGATAGTCGCGCCAGGTGGGCACCGTCTGCGCCATCACCGCCGGCCTGAGAATCTCAAGGTATTCGTCCGCGGCAGAAGATTTCCCGCCATCGGGGACAGTTTCGAACGCATGCAATGACCGGGACACAATCGGCGGCAAAAGAAACCCGACGCGCCGCGGCGCCGCCATTGCCACGCGGCCAAAGTCATATATCGCCGACAATTCGGACGCTCTGGCCTCAAGGCGCCTCCTGATTTCCCATGCGCGGCGGCGAAACCCGTGCTGGCTGCCAATCTGTTTCGCGGCCTCGCGAACTGTGCGTTCCCTGGCGCGCTGCTTTGCGCTGCCCTGACTTGCCGCAATGCTGTCCACAGTGATCTCGGACGGAGACGCGGGCGGTTCAGGACCGCTGCCGAGGTGATCGGCGCCTCCGAAACGAGTTTGATCGGGAGCGGGTGGTAGCTTCGGAGAAGTCACCGTGCCGCATCCGCTCAAAGAAGCCACAATGACGATCGCACACAGGAGGGCGGCCCCTGAACCGCAGGGATCAATGGCGGTATTCAAGCGTGACGGTCTTGTTCGACTCGTCGGCAACGACGTTGGCGTGGCCGAATGCGGCGACATTGATCGCGGCAACCGCGTCGAGCGGCAGGCCTGAAATACCGGTGACCGCAACCTGGACAGGGTTTGCCGGCGGCGGTCCGGTCACGATCAGCCGATAACCGATGTGGCGCGCCAGACTGTCCGCCAACGGTTCAATCGGCCCTTTCCAGTCAACAGCGACCGGATGCCGGCTGAGGCTGTCCTCCCCGGTTTCCGTGTCCGGCATGACCTCCGCTTCAACCGCGGTTTCGGAAACGAATCCGGCGGCGAGTTTTTCGATTGCCGATACTTCTGTGTTCGCCTGCGCGGTCTTTTCGACCGCCGCGGCGATGATCGCGTCGACTTCCTGCGCGGCCGCATCCGGCTGGCGGACGTCGCCATTGGAGCAGGCCGCAAGCACAGTGAATGCGCACAGCGCTGTGCGGGATTTGCAGCAAAGAGAGGTGTTTCGCATGGGCGTGTCGATCCGCTTTCCGGCTTGCGGGGCAGATAACCTTCGCGCGAGAAACACAGCGTGCCCCGAACGCGCCTTGTGACAAGATTCCTGTTGATAATCCGATGCTTTTTTACCGGCGGTCCTGTCCCGCGGCCTTTGGCCGCCGGCGAATTGCTTGAAGTCCTGCGGAAGCCGCCGCCCGCGTTTTGCCGCAACAGATGGCCGCCGCCCGGTTCGGCCGCGAATGCGCTGAGGAAGGCCTGGATTGAGGGAAATGAGCGCGGACTGCGTTCCGAGCTCCGCAGATAGCGCCGACAAATTGTCCTCAAGGAAACCGGTGCCGCCGGAATATGGCTGCAGAGAAATTCCGGCCGCCGCTTGTAGGCACGTTAACCGTGCAACTGCGCAGGGCTGATTGATGGCATCGCTGGAAATCACGCAACTTTCAATTGCGGATGCAACCATGTTCAGGCCAGCGGCTGTGCGTCGCGAACAGCAAGCGTGTCTTCATGGAATCTTCGACTCCACTGCCGAGAGATGCCGGGATTTGCATCGCGAGCCGTCAATGCCGGAAGCGCTCCTGCAGCTCAGGCTGCGGCTGCTGGCGTGCGGCAACCCCAAGAACCACGTCTCCGCAGTGCGCGTGCTTTTGCGGTCAATGTGCGAAGCAAGAGCAGCAGCTGAACAAACAGGATTGTGGATCAGCGTTCATGAAGCGGCGCCAGAAAATGTTTCGATTCCGGATTGGCTGGATGATGACGATTGGCACGCCATTGAAGACGCGCTCGCGGCTGTTGAGCGGCAGACATGCGGAGAGATGCGGCAAATGGCCGCACAGGAAATGACCGGGCTGGTCAGGGAGCTGGGTGTCCTGGGCGACTTTGGTTCTCAATCGGAACGCGCAGCCCGTCTGGCAGGACTCCTGCGGGCAGACTCGGTCTGCGATGTCAAGCGCACGCCGCAGAAACGCTGGTCGGATGTTGACAGCCAGATGTTTGACCGTTTGCTGGAGCGCTTGCCGTTCGGGTCGCCGCAAGCGGCGGTCCGCGCAATCGCCGAGAATCACGAACGAATACCGGGAGTGTCCCGGCTTGTGGCAATGGCCGTCTGGATCACCGGCATGCGCTTCATCGAACTGTTCAATTGCCGGCTCATGCAGCCTCTGCCGGACACAGACCTTGACGAGATTCTCGATAACCCGCTCCGCGCCGACCGCGACGGCAACCTCGCAAACTGTCTTGGCGCCGGCGATAACGGCGAATCCGGCGCCGCGTGTGTCGCGGGCGGCAGTCCAAAGATTCTGATCGTACACAGTGCGAAGACAAGGCTGGCGTCGCCGCTCATCAACAACAAACGGCGTGCCCTGATACTTCAAGGAGCCACTCTTCAAGATCTCGATATCCTTGCCGCGACGGCGCGGCTGGCAACGCTCCGCCTGAGCGGCGGCAAAAGGGATTCGCTGCGGAAATCCTGCGTGCAACAGCTTTGCGATGCTTCCAAGAAGGCGTTTCCGGACCGTGCGGACCCGATTTCAATTCACACATTGCGGCACGCGTTCATCGAAGCGGCGCGGGCGACCATGGACAAATCCGAAGTTGCCGCGCTTTCCGGGCACACCTCGCCGCGCACGCTGCGCACCTACGGGGCCAGCCGCAGAGGCCGAAAGTCGGGCAGCGGCGCGGTGCGGTGGACACCGCAACCTGATCCGACACGCGCCGCTGAATTCAGGGTTGCATGGCAGGCGAAACCCAAACCTTCGTCCGAACCGGGCGTAACACCCGAGTCGCCCGCGCTGACGCCGCAGTGACACCAGGAACGACAACACATCAAATCGATCAGAGGGATTGAACATGAAACCAACACCGACAGCAGCAGCGGCCGCGATGATCGCCTTGCTTCAGTTATTCGCGGCTTCAGCTCAGGAAAACGCAGCAGATCCCGGTGCGGCAGGCAGCGCGCATGCGCGGTTTGAATTCACCGGACTGCCGCCCGCTGGCACACAGGGGAAGTCACTGCGCTTCAAGATCGGACCGGCGGCCGGCTTCGCTGCATCTGTGGCATCGCTCTCGCCCGATCCTGACAATCCCCGGCTCGGGATTGAACGGTTGTTCATTGAGATTGCAGCCACGGAGAACGGTGTGCTGGACGGGCTGAGGCTGTTTGCCGAGAGGGCCGGATTGAGCAGCGCTGAATCAACGGAGCTTTCGGCGCTTGCTGACAGCCTCACTGTCGGAAGCCGGGAAGGCAGTTTGGTGCGCCAAAACACCGGATCCCCGCTTGGCGGCGGGGCCCTTTTGTCTGCGAAACGCGCCAGTTTGCGTCTGTCAACGAAGCGGCAGGAAGGGTCGTTTCGGCCGCGTGGAAACCATGCGGACCGGGGAGATGCGATTCACCTTCGCGGCGAGATATGGGATCTGAGATTTGCCGACGCGTTCACCGAGCATTTGTTCCCGGCGCTGTCAGAATACCCTGAACTCCAGGAAATCCTGTCGGGGGATGGCGGTTTCACGCTGGATGCAGACGAGTCCTTCACCCGGCTGAGCGCTGCGTTCGGCCTGAATCTGGACAGCCGGCAGTTGCTCAAGCTCTCCGCAGGCCTCACGCTTTCCAGCACTGACGGCAATGCGTATGCGATCGAAGGATTTGTCTCGATCGACGGCGCCGGGTCTGACGGCGGTGCAGAATCGACAGCATCCGCCTGGGCACGGCAAATGGCGGAGATCCTCGCCGACCGCGCGAAGGCGCACAACAGCGGCTCATTCGTCGTGCAGGCGATACAAAATTCCGCCCTGGAGTTTTCCATGTCAGGACAGCGGGCAACGGCGGAATTCCTGGGGACGATTCCCGCGCATTCGCCCGAGGCCGATTCCAATCGCAGATTCAGCGCCCTTTATGCTTTGGCGGCAAGTCTCGGCCAAAACGTTGAAAAAACAGCATCATAGCCGTGCTGGCCGCGCAAAAGTGTCACGCGGCTGACCGGAGGTTGAAAAACCGGTTGACTGTTTCACTCAAAAGTCCTTATTTGTTCTCTAATTGTTCTAAAGAGATAGATGCATGAACCGGCGGGCATTACCGATCGCAGTTGCTCCCAGACCCGCAATGTCATTGTGGAGGCATGGCTTCAACGCTTGTCCGCGCAATTCTGTCAGAACTGCTGCAAACATCTCTCACACCTTATCCCGGCTGTTGCCATCCAAGGGCGTCTTTTCGCCCTCAGGGGGTTTTGCTGACTGTTTCAGCCGCAGCCGCACCGGAAATCGATTCTTCAGATTTGGCCGCCTTCCATCTCCCGGCGGGATGGAAGGGGCATTGCCGCTGTTTTCGGCTCATGCCTGGTGTCCGGTTTCTATCGATCGACCGCCGCAAGGCGATTTCCGCCATACGATTGACACGGAGAAGATTTATGGATCGCGAGGTTAAATTTCGCTGGCGGCAGAGGCCGCCGAAGCAGGTCGCCGCCAATCACAAATGGCTTGCTGCCAGGCTGTTGAAATGTCTGCAGAAAGAGTTGCCCAGCCGGCCTTGGCGAAACAGTCTGAAAGTGGCGGTTGGTGACGAAAAACCATGCGACGTGGATGGCGGGATGCCGCTGGCCATGTGGGTGGTCCTTCCCAACAGCGTTGACGCCTTCTGGGCGGCCTCGCTGATGACGCTGATCCACCGAAAAATCCCTGCCGTCGAGCCTCGGGTGTGCCGCGTTGCCATCACCGCGCCCAAGGAGCCGGTGACAGGATACGCCCCTTTGGTGTCGTGGAGGTTTTACGGTTCTGACAACCGCGCAAAGACCATTCGCGACTCCGAGATCCAGGGATTTTTGCGTCACCTGAGCTGGTGCGCATCCGGTGCCTCGGAACAGCGCGGCGCCGGTCGTGAGGACATTGATCTTCTGATGCATACCGCCAGCAGTCCCGGCATACAGTGGGAAGCCGTTCATGCTCTCGTTCACCATGCGTCCCGCCAGGGATATTTGATGTGCAGCCCCGATGAGGCGTTGTCGCAGCTCGCCGCGGCGGAACATGCGCGGCAGCCGGAATGGACCGGAACACACGTTCTGACCAGATGGAAGGCGGTCAAGACTTTGGTCGACCTTGAACTGCTCGACGGGTTTGTCGGCGGCCAGCGCCCGCTGCGGCCCGTTGGATCAACCGTTCATCTCAACGCTGTCCGCAGCTTTGTGGCGACCGCCTGCCAGCTGGAACCGGCTGACCTCACGGGCCCGGACCGGCGGGCGAATATCCTGCATGGCCGTTATCTGGCCGCGGCAGTGATGCGGCGCGTCACCAGCCGCAGCCTGTTTGAGATCGGCCGCTGTCTCGGCGGACGAGACCATGCGACGATCATCAACGGACTTGACAGAATCGAGGAGTGGCGCCGCTTGGATCCGATGCACGCCTGGATGATCGAGACCTTTGCGCAGATTGCCGACAATATGGGCATATTGAAAGTTCCCGCGCTGCGGCAGATGGCGACGCGGCAGCTGGCCGCGGAATTTCAGGGTTTGGACACAACTTCCCCGCGGAAAGAGGGTTTGACATCCGGCGCGCGCCGAAACAACGCGATCGGGGACGAGGCCAGCAATGTCATCAGCCTTCCATTGCGCAGCATGCAGAAGCCCATAAGATAAAGAGGATCATGTAGAAAATTGCGGAAAGTTTCAGGCGGAAAGCCGTGCGAACAAAAAAAATTTTCGGCCCCATAGCCAATCATCAAGATTCTCGGCAAGCATGACAAATGAAATGGGAAGCATCTAATCACGACGCGCACGGCGTGGCAGATTATTTGATTCGCCGGGGTCGCACTATGCCAGGAGGCGGCTTCACGCCCCTAGCGGTCATCATGCTCTCCTACCTTTGTCACGGTTGGATGCTCGGCCTGTACGGCCACGCCTACTATAACAACCTGTGGAGGCGTGGCGGCAAGGACCTGTGGTGCCGGACATCTATCATCGCGTCAAAATCTACGGAAAGAAGAAAATTCGGCGACCTTTCGGTGATCCGACACCCAGATTCGATAAGTTTGAAGAGAATTTGGCCGACCAAGTCTTGCAAGCATACGGTGGACTTTCAGGCGTGCAGTTGTCCGCACTTACGCATCAGCAGGTTTCTCCATGGCATCAGACTTGGAATGGGAAAGGCAAAAATTCCGTGATCCCAAATGATTTGATTCAAGCTCATTTTTTCGAGTAGTCGGACGATGATGGATGAAGGAAGAGAAGACAAGACGGTAAACAGTCCTAAATCCATGCCTTTAAGCGACGACACAGAGGCAGTGGCAGAGGAACAAGATCTTCAGAAAGCAAGAAGCGCACACTCCCAGGATCAAATCACGCGCAACTTGGTTGGCTGGGGGATCTGGGAGTTGCTTATCGCCGTTATCCTGATAGCAGTCGCAGCCATAGCCACATTGGGATGGCATATGTTGGCACCCGATACATTACACTGGCTTGACGAGGCGCGTTTGGGAAATGTGAAGGACTTGATGTTAAGCGGTGCAGTGGTCGGGCTCGGCACATCCTATATTCGTCGTTTTCTGGAATCCCAATGAGATAGCCGAGGCTGTTGGCACTTTTTCGCGCAATCTCCAAAGTAAACTGATCGGTGCTGGCCGCTGCCCACGGAGTATTCTTTGGCGGAGCGTCCCCGCCGTGGCGCGTCAGGCCCCCCCGCCGCGCTGAACCCAAACCGGCCGATCAGTTGCCAGTGACTCCGAGAGTGATGCGCATGGTTCCGGTGATATCAGAATTGATTATTGATGAGGCGTCGATCAGCTGCGCGACAATGACGTCATATTTGTGGCAGTTGCGGCGACGGCTGCCGGTTGTGCCGAAGAAGGGACGCGCCGGGTAAACCCGCTGCGCAGTTGTGTAGGACGCGTCGTTTGGATTGACCGTTGACCAGCGACTAGTCCCGTTCACGCGGCCTGTCCATTGCCCGGTCACGGCAAAGTCGGCATGGCCGTCGCCATCCGAGTCGACATACGCTGTCGCTCCGGAGACGCCAAATCGGATCTCATCGTGCCAGATCCAGAATGTGTCGCCGCTCGCGATCTGAAACTGCAGAGCCAGTCTGCAGTGCACTGAGACGGAACCAGACCCGATGGGTTCATCGGTTTCCGCATTGAGGAAGGCATATCGGGCGCCCAGCGTGACCGTCACCCTGCCTTCCGTGTTGTTGCCGAAGCCGCGGAATTGCGGTTTGTGGGTGCGTTCCGCAAGATACACCTGCGGCGCGGAAGAACCGCCGCCGGCGGAATTGCAGTGCAGCAGGCCGTCACTTTCCTGGTAGCGGCACAGAAGTCCGTCGGTCGCAGATCCGATGATTGAACTGGCCGACCTCTTGGCGATTGCGAACCCTGTCGACAAATCAGCGGAGTCGCCGGCAACCGTTGGCTGAACCGCAAGAACGGCGGCACAGAACAGGAAGATGCCGGGGGTTTTGGATTTTTGGGCGGTGCGATGGCGAGGCATTGATTGTCTTCCGTTGCGGGTCGAAATCGAAATCTTCGTGCCAATGGTGGAATTCCAAAGCGAAAACCATGCAAGGCTGCGGCGAGTCTGGTGAAAAACCTGTGTCTGATTTGGGCAAAGGCGAAGGCGCGAGCCGCTCTGTTGTGAAGCGCCGCCGCTTCGGGATGCATTCAAACGCCGCTGTTTGCTGCGCGGGTTACGTGACGGAAAGCGTGTTATAGGGCAGGCCATCAAGCAGGTGGTCAGCATGCGGTCCAATTGATGCAATCGGAATTCCTTGCAGCCTATATGAGCCAGATTGCTTCCGGGAGTTTCCAGGAGGATGCGGAGCAGCAGGCGGCAGCCGGCCGGCTGAACGATCTCGAGAATCAGCTTGCCGCGGCTTCCGCCAGGAAACGCGGCCTGTTCGGGTTCCGAAAGTCAGCGTCTGCCATAAATGGGCTGTATCTCTGGGGCGGTGTCGGGCGCGGAAAGTCCATGCTGATGGACATGTTTTTCGCCCACAGCGCGGTCGAAACGAAGATGCGCCGGCATTTTCTCGAATTTATGCAGCTCGCCCACACAAAGATGAAAGAAGCGCGCGAAACCGGAGTGGACGATGCGGTCAAACCGGTCGCTGAAGAGCTTTCCGACCAGGCGAAACTGCTCTGCCTGGACGAGTGTCAGATCGATGACATCGCCGATGCGGTGATCGTCGGCCGCCTGTTCGAGCTGTTGATGGAGAGGGGCACCGTCGTCTGCACCACGTCAAACCGGCCGCCGGAAGATCTCTACAAAGACGGTCTCAACCGGCAGCTGTTTCTGCCGTTCATTGAGCTCATCCGTTCAAACCTCGTCGTCCACGAAATCGGCAGTGTTACCGATTACCGTCAGAACCGACTTGTCGGCGAGCAGATGTTTTTCGTGCCGGCCAATCCTGCGGCGGCGGAACAGATTGACCTCCTGTGGTCCCGGATGGCGGACGGGCGGGCGGAGGAATTCAACCTGATTGTCAAAGGAAGAACCGTTGTCCTGGATCAATACCGCAATGGCGTTGCCCGCGCCGAATTCTGGGATCTGTGCGGTCAGCCCTACGGTCCGGCGGATTTCCTGGCGATCGCCAAGTCTGTCCGCGCCCTGATCATCGAGAATATACCGCTGCTTTCGCGCTCCAACTACAACGAAGCGCGGAGGTTCGTGATGCTGATCGACGCCCTTTACGAAGCGAGAGTGCGGCTGGTTGCCTCAGCGGCCGCACAGCCTGAGAAACTCTATGTTGAAGGCGCCGGCTCCTTCGAGTTTCAAAGAACCGCTTCCCGGCTGCGCGAGATGCAGAGCGGCGACTGGTCGGCTGAAGAATAGCGGCGGCAGCGGCGCGGCGATGGGCGCCGGCCGCTGCTTCCGGGTTTCTCAGGTCATGCGGCGATCAGCGGCGTCTGCGCTCTTCGCCCGTGGTCTGGTCGACCACTTTCATTGACAGCCTGACCTTTCCGCGATCGTCAAGACCGATGAGCTTCACCTTGACGTCCTGGCCTTCCTTCAGAACTTCGGAAGGATGTCCGAGTCGCCGGTCCAGGATCTGACTGACATGCACCAATCCGTCACGCTTGCCGAAAAAGTTTACAAATGCTCCAAAGTCCACAAGTTTGACAACTTTTCCGTTATAGACCTGGCCGACTTCCGGTTCCGCGACAATCGCATGGATCATGTTGTGCGCCTTGTCGATCGCTGCGCCGTCCGAAGACGCGATCTTGATTGTGCCGTCTTCACCGACATCGACCTTGGCGCCTGAGGTCTCGACGATTTCCCGGATAACCTTGCCACCGGTTCCGATGACCTCCCTGATCTTGTCGACCGGAATGCTCATGGATTTGATGCGCGGCGCGTAAGCTGAGAAATCGCCGGCCTCAGTCAGCGACTTCGACATTTCGCCAAGGATGTGCATCCGGCCGCCGCGCGCCTGCGCGAGGGCCTGTTCCATGATCTCGCCGGTAATGCCGGCGATTTTGATATCCATTTGCAGCGATGTGATGCCGTTCTCGGTTCCGGCGACTTTGAAATCCATATCGCCAAGATGGTCTTCATCGCCGAGAATGTCGGTGAGAATGGCAAACTGACCGTCGTTTTCCAAAATCAGCCCCATCGCGACACCCGCAACAGGCGCCTTCAACGGCACGCCGGCGTCCATCATCGAAAGCGAGGAACCGCAGACTGTCGCCATCGAAGAGGAGCCGTTGGATTCCGTGATCTCGGAGACCACCCTGACCGTGTACGGAAAGTCTGTCGGGTTCGGCAGCACAGCCTGCAGGGCGCGCCACGCAAGCTTGCCGTGCCCGATCTCACGCCGTCCCGGCGGGCCGAGCCTTCCGGTTTCGCCGACGGAATAGGAAGGAAAGTTGTAGTGGAGCATAAAGTTTGCCCGAAAATTCCCGTGCAGCGCATCCACAATCTGTTCGTCTTCGCCGGTGCCGAGCGTGGTGACCGCCAGTGCCTGCGTCTCGCCCCGGGTGAACAATGCCGACCCGTGCGTCCGCGGCAGCAGCCCGACCTCGCAGTCAATGGCACGCACGTCCCCGCGGCTGCGGCCGTCGATCCGCGAACCGCCGCTGATGATCGTGCCGCGAAGGATTTCGGATTCCAGTTTCTTGATCGCGTCCGGCAGATTGCGGTCTTCGGTATCGCTGTCGCTGAGCGCGCGTTTGATTGCAGACCGGGCATCGGAGATGGCCTCCTGCCGTTCGAGTTTATCCCTGACCGCGAACGCCGCGCTCATTTCTTCCGAGCCGGCGTCTCTGACGCGGTCCAGCAATTCGGAATAGTCCGGCGTCTCGAATTCAAACGGCGGCACGGCGACGGCTTCAGCCAGTTCGATGATCAGATCGATGACCGGCTGCATGGCGTCATGGCCGAACTGCACGGCGCCCAGCATTTCCTCTTCGGAAAGCTCGTAGGCTTCCGACTCCACCATCATGACAGCGTTGCGTGTGCCGGCGACCACCAAATCGAGTCTTTGATCAGGGTTAAGGCTGAGAGACTGCATATCGGCGACCGCGGGGTTGAGCGCGTATTCGCCATTTGAGAATCCGACGCGCGCCGCGCCGATCGGTCCGCGGAACGGCACTCCCGAAATGGTCAGGGCCGCCGAGGCGGCGATCATCGCCAGGATGTCGGGATCATTTGTGAGATCGTGCGACAGCACCGTGCAGATGACGTTGACCTCGTTCCGGAATCCCGGAACGAAGAGCGGCCTGACCGGACGGTCGATCAAACGCGATGTCAGAGTTTCCTTCTCTGAGGGTCGCGCTTCGCGTTTAAAGAATCCGCCGGGAACCTTGCCGGCCGCGTAGTAGCGTTCCAAGTAGTGAACGGTGAGCGGGAAAAAATCCAGATCCGCCTTGGGGGATTTGTCATAGGTGACCGCAGCGAGAACCGAGGTCTCGCCTAGAGTCGCGAGAACAGCTCCGTCCGCCTGTCTGGCAATCCTGCCGGTCTCGAGGACCAGTTTCTCACCGCCCCATTCAATTGATTTCGATACATACTCGAACATCTGTTTCCTTTCAGTTCAGCCCGGCGCCGCCGTCTTTGTGTCGCTCCGGCGGTTCAGAGGCTGATGTCAATTTGTGTCATGCGTTGTCCCGCAGGCACTCCGAAACCGCCTGCGCGGCGGTCGGACAGTCTGTCCGTTTCGGGTTCCTGCGGGTCAAATTCGCCTGTCATGCCGGATTGCATGATTGCAGGCATTCAAGTCTATCGGCGCAATCCCAGCCTGCCGATGAGATCCTTGTATCTCTGCTCATCCCCGGACTTGACATAGTCCAACAGCTTTCTGCGCCGGGCGATCAGTTTGAACAGCCCTCTTCGGGAATGGTCGTCTTTTTTGTGAGTCCTGAAATGTTCTGTCAGGGCAGCTATTCGTGTGGAAAGGATTGCGACCTGCACTTCCGGCGATCCAGTGTCGCCTTCCTTCACCGCATAATCCTTGATGAGTTCAGACTTCTTCTCAGCAGTGATCGACATCAATTACTCCTTCGTGTCAAAAAGCGCCGGCCGGGATGTCGTCCAGCCACACCATGCTGCGCGGTGCTCAGCCGCTCGTAAACGAGTGCCTACATATACAGGTTTTGCAGAAAGGAAAGCCTGCCGACAGCAGAATCCGCAGGTTCACGGTCGATTTCAGAGCTCTTGAAGAAGCTGGATATAGACCTCGGAACATAAGGATTGAACGCCATCCTCCGACAGCGGCGGTGTTTGCCTATGCGTCCCCACCCGCGCCGGCCAGTCCGGGACATGCTTTCGCGCAGCCGTCCGATTCAGCTTTCGACTGCTGTCCGGGGTGGACGAAGCAGGTTCAATTGCGCATAGATTGTCAGTTCAAATCTGAACCCTGAGCAATTCGAGGAGCGCCGGTCATGGCTACAGAATTTCCTGCGGGTTTGCCTAGACTTGGCGTCGCCGGCTGCGCTGGCCGCATGGGGCGAATGTTGGTCGAAACCGTTGCCGCAAGCGAAGCGGCATGCCTTTCGGGCGCAACCGAACAGCCAGGTCATGAATGGGTCGGCACCGCCTTGGAAACTCACTTTGCGAACATCGGGTCCGGCGTCATCGTGCACGACAATCCGGTCCAGGGATTCGCCGATGTTGATGCGATCCTCGATTTCACATCTCCTGGCTCCACTGTCGCGAACGCGCGTTTTGCCGCCGAAGCGGGAATTGTCCATGTCATCGGAACCACAGGGATGAATTCCGACGATCTGAAAAAGATCGCTGAAGCCGCGAATTCGGCAGTCATCGTGCGCGCCGGCAACATGAGCCTGGGCGTCAACCTTCTCGTTCAACTGACGAAAACAGTGGCAAGGGCGCTGGATGACGATTTTGATATTGAAATTGTCGAGACGCATCATCGGCACAAGGTCGATGCGCCGTCGGGCACGGCGCTGATGTTGGGCGATGCAGCCGCTGCGGGACGCGGGATTTCGTCCCACGATGCGTTTGACCGGGCGCGCGATGGCCACACCGGCCCAAGGACGCGCGGCAATATTGGATTTTCAGCAATCAGGGGCGGTGATGTGGTCGGCGAGCATGATGTCGTGTTCGCAGGCCTTGGAGAGCGGATTGTGCTTCGCCATATCGCCACAGACAGGGCGATTTTCGCCCAGGGCGCCTTCAAGGCGGCTCTCTGGGGAGTTGAAAACAAGGCCGGAGATTACGACATGAATGACGTGCTGCGCCTTAAAGGTTAGCCAATTCGCTCAGGCCTTGGATATAAGTTCCATGCCGACCGGGCTTCCCGGCAACCGGTTCGCCCAATTTCCACACGCATAAAGTGTATTCAGACGCCTGCACAGAAGCGGCCTAATGCCAGTACAAATCTATGCACGGCTTTTCGATTCGCGCAGCGCGCTCATGCAGCTTTTCGTACCTCGATTTGAACTCAGGAAACAACAGTTCGTGCGTTTCGGCAAAAATGAAACGAATGCGGTCCAACAATGCTTGATTGTCAAATATTCCTTCTAAAATCGGCACCTCTGCGCCTTCGGCGTCAATCTTGATGACGCCAATTTCTGAATTGAGATCAGAAAGAAACGCCACAATATCAATCTGCGGAACCTCGACAAAGTTCTCCCGATCAATGTGGCTTCCTGTAAAAATGGATGAAGCTTGCGTTTGGGGGAGTGGATTTTTCGGGAAATGATTGGTTCGATAGAGGGGAATTCTGTTATTGGAAGATCCGGCCGCAGCCTGGAACAGCTCTACGTTACGAAACTCTGATGTGGCAACCTTCAACCTGTTGAATGCAATCGGGTCGGGTTCAAATGCAACAACGCGACTGGCGTGAGGCGCCATGAGATTTGTGTACTCCCCGACATTGGCGCCAATATCCACAAAGGTCAGTCCTGAACATTGACTAAGCGCGGCAAAAAACCTCTTTTGTGTCGTCTCATATTTGTTGGCGCGCGCCAGTTTATGGCTATAGGTCCGGCCTAAGCTCCCAGGGAATCGCGAAAGAATTCTGTATTTTTTTAACTTGTTCTGCGAGTACATGGCGTAGAGAATTTTGCTGTAGACTTGCCGAATGTCGTGCTCGCACTCACATACCATGGTTGGCGTGTGTGCCTAACTGCCGGGGGCCGGCAATCATGGACTAGGCGTTCAGACATCGGTTTGGGATTGTTTCTTCCTTGATACGTCGGCTTCAGGCGTCCTTCAGACTGTGACAAACGCACTTTAGGTTGGCGCGCCATGTCTGGCAATTGAAATTCGTTGGACGCTTTCCTGCCGAATCCGGGGCGCAGCTTCATCATCAAGTGCAGCAGAGCACTCCGTCGCACGGGCTATACGCCGACCCTGTTCCGACACTCCTCAGCGAAGTCACATTTCCGAATTGGACAGCGAATGACCGGAATTCCCAGAAACCTCTTTCCGTGAGCAATGCCAACGAATTACACCACACTCCGGGAACTTGTACGATCTGGCTGTGATTGAGTATACATAGACCCAAAGCGGAAATGTCGGATACCGTTCCAAAACAGGTGCTGACAACACTCATTGCCCAAACATGCAAACGATTACTACGTACCGTTCGGTTAGGATCGGTAAGTGAAAAGCAAAACAGCTTCGTATTCTTTAATGGAGATGTTCAACCTGACATAATGGAACGATATCAATTTGATGACGACCGGTTGCAGATATACGCAGGTGGTCTCAACCATGATATAAATATATGGTACCACTACATTCCAATTTATGACAGATATTTTTCGAAGTGGCGAAACACCTCAGTCAGACTTCTCGAGATTGGAGTCTGGAAAGGTGGGTCGCTGGAATTATGGAGGAAGTATCTAGGTGATGATGCAATCATTTACGGAATAGACATAGACAAGAAATGTCAAGAATACGACGGGATCAATGGGTGCGTTCGGATTGGGTCACAAGTCGACACTGGGTTTTTGGAAGCAGTGGTGCAAGAAATGGGAGGAATTGATATCGTCCTAAACGACGGGGGTCACAAAATGAAGAACATTATGGTTTCTCTTAAATCGCTCTTTCCAAGGCTGAATGATGGCGGAGTTTATTTGATCGAAGATCTCCACACGGCTTACTGGCGGAAATTCGGCGGCAGGTATGCGGCAAGAAGCAATTTTTTCGAATTCGTCCGTGAACTGATTGACGACATGCATCGCTGATATCATTCGGTTGATCCAAAGCACCGAGAGATTTCCAATCACTGTTTGTCGGTTCAGGTTTATGATTCTGTTTGTGTGCCGGAAAAGGGCCGAGTTGAACGACCTTCACAGTCGATAGTTAAGGCGGCGGTGAATTCTTAGTGGTGCTGAACGAGGAATTCACACCGGCTCTAGAATGCGGTTGCCTGTGCTGCGTATTAGGCATCACTGTTGATAGTGGTCCGTTACGCCCATTCATTAAATGACGAACTGTGGTTGGTCTGCAAAAGTTCGCCATCGACTTTGGCGCCAAGAAAGTGCTTGCCTAGGCATTGCCTTTTGTAGTTTCTGTCCAAAACAGATTTTTGCCGTTGGGGAGCCACTGTCAGTGCAATTCGTGCAGACACAGACATGAAACTGCTTGTCACCGGTGGGGCGGGATTCATCGGGTCTGCCGTGATCCACACAATCATCAACGCTGAACCGTGCCCAGCCGGATACCCATCACATTCGTCTCCAAATGGCATTTCGGTCTCACTTTGTCCGGGTGTATTTCGGCCCTGGCCACGGCATGTGATCAATGTCGATTCATTGGCAACGATCTCCGAAGAGGCGGTTGGACGCATGCATCCCCCGCGGTCGGGCCTCTATGACTTTGTTCGGGCGGACATTCGGGACGCAGAAGCCATTTCGTCGGTTTTTGAGACATTTCGACCCGACGCCATCATGCATCTGGCTGCGGAAACACATGTTGATCACTCAATCATTCGGCCCCGGGATTTCATTGAATCCAACATAACGGGCACATTTAATCTTTTGCAGACGGCGCTGGGGCATTGGCGCAAGACCGGCAAACCTGAAGGGTTTTGTTTCCATTTTGTCTCGACGGACGAAGTGTTCGGAAGTCTTGGGACTACCGGTGAATTCACTGAAGAATCACGCTTTCGTCCCCGAAATCCATATTCGGCCAGCAAAGCTGCAAGCGAACACCTCGTCAGAGCATGGCATGAGACCTACGGTCTGCCCATCGTGATTTCGAACTGCGGCAACAACTTCGGCCCGTTCCAATACCTCGATAAATTCATTCCGAAGGTGATCACAAGCGCTTTGGAGCGTAAATCAATTCCGATCTATGGCACAGGCGAACAGCGGCGTGACTGGATCTTTGTTTACGATCACGCGGCGGCCCTGCTCGCCGTTCTGGGAAGTGGTCAGGCTGGGAAGAGCTTCAATATCGGCGCCGGAAATGAGTTCAGAAATATCGATCTGGCTCACAAGATAAGTGAGATTATTGATCGACTTCATCCAGCCGGTCGGCCGCATTCCAAACTGATCACTCAGGTCAAGGACAGGCCAGGACATGACTTTCGATACTCGATCAGTCCTGAGCGGATAAGGCGGGAACTTGGTTGGAGACCGCAATTCCGCATGGATGAGGCGCTGGAATTGACCGTGAAATGGTATTTGGACAATCAAGAATGGGCGTGACCGGCTGCCAAATTCACAGAAAGCCAATCATCCGCTCAGGAATGACCAGCGGCTTTTCTGACTTTACGCTTTGCTGAACTGTCAGCTTGAAACTGGAACCGTCTGCTAACCGCAGTACTGTTGCTGTTAGCGTAGAACGGGATCATTTCGGGCGTATAGCGGTGCTTCCGGCGTGAAGCCGGGCCGCGCCTGCGAAGGGGGCAACCGCTCATCTTCTGCCGGACTTCCCACCGGGGTTTGTTCTGGCCGCGGCTGGAGATGACGATGGGTTCCGAACGACCGGTGTTGTTTCTCAAATTAGGTCGCTATGAAGTGCATTAGTTTTCCCGGTTTCGGCCGACATCGGATTTCTTGGAAACCGGAACAGTCCGGGAAGTTCCGGCAGTCTTCTTTCCCAAGCAGCATTCTCTCATTGGTAGGTTTGTGGCGGGCTGACCTCTGTCTCTTCGCGCTCCGAGAACGGGGTGATGCCGAACCGTTCGTAGAAGGCCCGCGCCGAGGTGCTGGCACCGGTAGACCTCGTCGGTCGCGCGCTGCTCGCGAAGAACTGCGAGATCTCGTGGTGGGATGCGGGCGATACCGGCGGTCCTAGCGGTCCCACTGGGGCCGACGCGCGAAGCGCGCCTTCACGGCGGGGTCGATCTCCGCAGGCGCTTCGAGTTCGGCGACGAAGTCGTCCCATGCCTCGTCGTCGAGGGCGATCACGGGGCGCTCGTTCAGGACTTTGATCGCCGCCACCTCGCTCGACCGGAGCACAAACTCGGTCCGGCTGACGCCGCGGATCTCTGCAGCCCGGTCGATGACGGCCAGGAGGTCGCTGGACGTGCGCAAGTTCACTTGGGGCATGCCGGTCTCCTTCCTTCGGACTGCGCCGGAGTGGTGGCTGGTTTTGGGATATAGCGATTGTGTAGTTAACCGGAAAGCCGCCGTGCGCGCGCCGGCGGACGGCAGGCTGCAACCGAAGAACAGGGATCTTGAGAAGCAGATCAATCCATCAGCCCTCAAACTGGGGTTTTTACTTCGGCACTTTTGAGGAGTATTCTTCCGGCACTGACAGATCCGGCTAAACAGTATTCTTGCAACCTGATCACAGCCGATCGCTTGGAAGCTGGAACATGAACAAGAGTCGCAAAGGCATCATTTTGGCGGGAGGTTTCGGCACCCGACTGTACCCCATTACGCTGGGCATTTCCAAACATCTTCTGCCCATCTACGACAAGCCAATGATTTACTACCCGTTGTCTGTTCTCATGCTCGCCGGGATTCGTGAAATCGCGATCATTACTAAGGCTGTAGACCAAGACCAGTATCGCCGGCTGCTTGGCAACGGTTCACAATGGGGTTGTTCTCTCACTTTCATCGTACAGGAAAACCCAGACGGACTGGCGCAGGCCTATCTTCTTGCTGAGGAATTCCTAAATGGCGATCCAAGCGCCATGCTGCTTGGTGACAATTTGTTTTTTGGTCACGGACTGCCCGAACTGTTGGCGCAGGCCGACAGGAAGCTGGATGGCGCAACTGTGTTTGCTTGCCAGGTTGCAGACCCGACTCAGTACGGCGTAATTTCATTTGATGGCGCCGGCAAACCGGAATCAATCGTTGAAAAGCCGATTGTGTCCGAGTCGCCATTTGCGGTCTGCGGAATGTATTTTGCCGATGGGTCGGCTCCCAAGAGAGCAGCAAAGCTAGCTCCGTCAAGCCGAGGAGAGCTGGAAATAACGTCACTGCTCGAGTCCTATCTTCACGATCAGTGCCTGAATGCGATTACGCTTGGACGGGGCTACGCATGGCTGGACGTGGGAACTCACGGCAGCTTGCTTGATGCCGGCAATTTTGTGCGGACACTTTCTGAACGCCAGGGTCTCCAGATCGGGAGCCCGGACGAGATTGCTTTCAACAAAGGCTGGATTGTCTCGCAGTATCTGCTTGAGCAGGCGCGTCGCTTCGGCAAGTCCAACTATGGAAAATATCTTCAGAAAATCGGTTCGGAATCCTAACGTGAGTTCCGGGAGAGCAGAACAGGGAGGAGATTCATTGAAAAACTGCACGACAGGGAACAGGATCTCCGTAGTGACAGTCACTTTCAACAGCAGCGCCGCGCTGCCGGCTATGCTGCATTCAATCCCTGTCGGCGTGCCAGTGATTGTTGTTGACAACGCATCTGAAGATGCAGCCAAAACCAACGCCATAGCAACCGGTTTCGGTGCGCAGGTGGTGTTGAACCAGGAAAATGTCGGATTTGGACGCGCCTGCAATATAGGAGCCGCGCAAGTGACAACCGACCTTGTTCTGTTCTTGAACCCTGATGCAGTGGTTGTTGAAGGTGCATTGGCCTGCCTCGCAAAGGCTGCGGACAGATACCCTAAGGCGTGCGCATTCAATCCTGCGTTCGAATCGACGGATGGAGGCCAAATCCTTCGCAGAAAGAGTCAAATTGATCCAACGAAATGGAAACCGCCTCATGGGGGGGGGGTGGTGGCCTCCCTATGATCAAGAAATGCCCGTTTTGTCAGGTGCTGCGCTTCTTGTGCGCATGGCAGACTTCAACTCAATTGGCGGGTTCGACCCTGATATTTTCCTCTACTACGAGGACGATGATCTCAGCCTGAGACTGCGGTCCAGCTGCGGCCCCCTGATGTTTATTCGGAAAGCAAGAATTGTTCACGATGGTGGAAATTCCTCAGGATCAGACCTTGAAATTCTACGCAAAAAGAGCTATTGGGTTGGGTATTCACGTGTTTACGCGTCATTGAAACATGGCAGGCCATTGTCCTTTGAACGTGCCGTGATACGCGCAGTCCACAGGGTTTGTTCGCCGACCAAACTTTTCTCGACACGGGAACGGATTGAGAGAATAGGATATCTTCATGGTGTGCTCAGTGCACGCCACCTCAGTCCCTCATTGGTCAGCAGAATGAAAAAACGGTTCAGTCTCTGATTCATGCTCCGGCAGCACCGCAGTCTCCATTGCCTGTGTCGAGATTCCTGCGGCAATTGCGGCTGCTCAGTTGTCAGTTCTTGCCTCTAGATATCGAGCCAACGCGTCATACCATCCGGGAACTTCCGAAGTCACGGAGCAGAGCTTGCTGTTGTCCAGAGCACTGAATTTTGGTCTCATCGCCGGCATAGTGTATTTTTCACTTTTACAAGGCCGCACCAAGTCGGGCAGTTTCGCCTGATGGAGGATCGCCCGCGCAAACTCAAACCGGGTAATCTGGCCGGTGTTGACCGCATTGTAGATGCCTGGAGCGGGGCGGTCCTGCGCCAGATCTAATATCGTCATTGCAAGATCTTCGGTGCCCGTGGGAGAAATTGTCTGATCTTGAACAACGGCGAACTCGTCGCCCTTTTTTCCCTTTGCCAGCACTGCTTCCACAAAATTTGTTCCGGACGCAGACATGCCACCAACACCAAACAAAACAGCGACACGCAGTACAAAAACATTGTCGCAGGCAAGAGCTGCGAGGTTTTCCCCCAACAGTTTTGAACATCCGTATACGTTTACTGGGGCGGCTGGAGACTGCTCGGTCAGCGGCGCGGTGCGGGTTTCGTCTCCGCCAAACACATAGTCAGTGCTCAAATGAACGAATGCAGCGGCCTTTGTTTCACAGACTTGAGCCAGCTCCCTTACGGCATATGAGTTGACCGTAAATGCCAAATCCGGTGTTCGTTCCACTTCGTCAACATCATGACAACCGGTGCAGTTAACGGCCAAATCGAAATCAACATGCTCCAATTCCCGCCAAATCGCTCTTGGGTTTGCCAGATCGAGCTGCTTTCTGCTCGGCGAGATGATTTCGAAAGGGCGCTTTGCGTTCTCGTTCGCTCCGACGATATTACGCCCGAGCTGTCCGCTCGCACCAATCAACAGCAACTTCATGATTTCGATTGGCTCCCCTCTGAGTCAGCGTCTGTTCGACGCCATCCGTAACCCAAAACTGAAGAATGCGGAGTGCTGTCGGAGAAAAATGAGTGTGCGGTTGACTGAAGACCGCAAGCGCTTGATCCTGACCCGCAAGCGGCGTCAATCATGATCAAACGGACTTGTCAGACTGCGCAGCGGCGGCAGGTCGGAATCCTTTTTTGACAATGCGGCCTCTCCGACAATACTCGGCCAGTCAATCCCGAGATCAGGGTCGTTCCACCGAAGGCCGCCATCATGTGATGGCGCATAGAATTCGTTGACTTTGTAGGCAACCTCCGTCTCGGGTTCTAGCGTCATGAAGCCATGCGCAAACCCAATCGGCACATAGATCTGGGCGCGGTTGCTGGCCGAGAGTGTGGTGCCAACATACTTGCCGTAGGTTGGAGAACTTCGACGAAGGTCAACAGCCACATCAAATATTGATCCGCGCACAACCCGCACAAGCTTTGCCTGGGCATATGGCGGACTTTGGAAATGCAGACCGCGAACAGTGCCCATTTCGGCGGAGAACGAGTGATTGTCTTGAACAAACTCGTCATCAATTCCAAGTTCATGCAGCCGCAGCCTGTTGTAAGTCTCCGAGAAGTAGCCCCTCGAGTCTTCATGCTTCACCGTGCGCAGAATCTTTATTGCCGGAATGGAAAGTGCCACGGGTAAAGCCTGAATGCCTTGTTTCGGATGACTAAGAGGTCAATGCGCAGCTATCTGTTAGACGCAGCACGAACGTCTGACAACATCCAATCAACCAGCAATTTGTCCAGACGAGAAGATTGTGATCCAAACCGGCGAACGGTTACGGTGGTGATTTCCCGGCGTCAGTTTAGCTACTATTTGATGCGGTTGGCTGCCGACGGCGCACGGCGGCGCGCACTCAAGATTCCCGAAAGATATGCAAAGCTCTTGGCGCGCCTGCGTGCCGAGAACAGCCTGGGAATCAAGAGAAGTTCACCGATTGCACTCAAGATCGCGCGTTCAAATGCCATCGGAACTCCATGTTTCACCGAAGCATAAACACGGGAGTGGCCCATGTGAAATCCCTTCAAACGATAGGTCGAGAGGGCGGTGCCGGAACCTTGCCCCTGCGCATGCGTCACACGGGCCTGCCTGATCCACATTAGCGGCCCGCAATTTGCCTTTAGTCTCAGGCACAAATCATCATCCTCGTGGTAAAGGAATATTTCCGGGTCAAAGCCTCCCACAGAATCAAAGTCGCGTTTACGCACAACAAGCGCACTTCCGCTCAGCACGGAAACCTCTTGATCGTTTTCGGGCCATCCCCTTTTTTTTGGGGGCAGATTTTCACGATTGGATGCGAGCAAGCTGTATCTTCGAAAATACGGTTTGCCATTTTCGAGTTCAATTGCTGGCCCAAATGCGCTCGCCCGACGGTAAGTCCGTGACGCATCGGCCAGGCAGTCGACAGTGCCGTCTAACAGTCTGGCATCCGGGTTGAGAAAGATGACCATCTCAGTCTGAGCTTTGGCTGCCCCTTGATTGTTTGCACGTCCAAAACCAATATTTTCTTTGTTGCAGATCAGTTTTGCGCCGTGGGAGGCGGCAATTCCCTTTACCTCAGCAACATCTGCCGAAGCGTTGTCCACGACAATCACAGGCACAGTGTCAGGAATTGACGCCAGCATTTCCGGTAGCGTGGCGTGGCTGTTGTGCGTGACGGTCACAACTGTAAAAAGATTTCCGCTTTCACTCATTGTGGGTTGATACCATAGGTCATGCCAAAACCTACCACATAGTCCACCGAAGAGCCAGTGCCGCATGCAGGAACAGCGCACCAGATTGTCTGGATGCCTATCCCAAATCAACTCCGGGAAACAGGTGGTCGCCAGCAATATTTCCGATGGCAGTTTGGGAAAGAATGACCTCGAATAATTCTCGAGAAGGGTGCGCGATGCTGCGCTGACCATGGTGCGTGCGCGACTTTACAGCCAACATCATGCGCACACCTCGCGCGAGGTGGTGAACAGCGAAAGCCTGTTTGAAAAACACCGAGCAAGCACGACCAACCGCTGCTCGTCATCTTGACAGCTCAACCCTGATCCGGGAAGCATATCCGGTTCAACGAACACCGCAGTTATTGGTTTGGCGATATGCAAGGGAAGATTGACTGTTCCGCTGTTGCGGCAGACTCAATTCGTGCAATCTGCCGGGACCTTAGGCGTGCCGGTCGCATGGTACAGAAAAGACTGCGCAGTATACATCGATAGAAGTTTAGGTTTTTGTCACCGACTTTGATTCCAGCATGTCGGGATTCAGCGAAGGCGATTACAATGCGCTTGTTGAAAAAGGCGCAATCACTTTTCAAGAATGGGACGGACAGCCGATTTATCATCAGTTGCTGAATGTTTGAAATTGTCTATAGACTCCGACAGCCTGGAGTCTGTTGCCAGTTTACGAAGCAGAGGTTTCGACGGATTTTGCGATGATTGCTAATCTGCGCTGTGGAAACCGAAACGATATTCCCGCCTTGATATGCCGCCCATTCTGGCCCGTCACCAACTTTCGGGCATCTCCCGGCTGCGCCGAGATCAGACGCTGCCGAATTTCGCGTCGGATCGGCTGCCCGAAAACATCAGTGGACCATGCGTCGGCCACTGGGCCTCGGTCAGCCCCACATGTAGTTTTTTGGTTTTTGCATGGGACATGGAACCTTTTGCACAGTGAGGATAATGCTAGCGGCGGTCATCGGCGCATGAAATACTGTTGCCTTGGGTTCGGCAGGCAAGGAACCGGTTAGGAGTTGCGGATGCCGAGACTGCCAGGTTGCGTCTTGCAGAGGGTGCTGGCTCACGCCGGCGCGATTGTTCTGCTTTATTTGGCGTTTTCGTTCGCGCTTTTTCTGGGGCTCCAGGTCAAACCACTCTTCGGCAACATCGGAATCGCGCTAAGTTCCGTTCTGGTCGGGGTCTACATCTACTTCGGATTTATCAGACGAAAATGAGTTTGGCCTGAAGCCGCCACTTTCTCGCGGTTGGGGTTGAACATTCACGCCGAGCGGAATTCAGGATCCAGAGTGCACCTCCGTAACCGCGGTCGATTATGCAGTCAGGCGTCTCGGCCTGTTTTGGTGTGCCGCGCTGCCGGTGCGACCCACTTGCACCTTGGTTTGGCCAGTTCGTCGATTGCGGGCGGTTTGACGAGATATTTCTGTGTTGCTCCGTTCGGTTGGAAAAGTTTCTTTCCACATTTTTCTGACCTGTATGTGACGACCCGGAACAATTTACCGCGTATGCCAAATGTGTGCTAAACGGACCTTCATCCCCGTTTTTCCCTGTTTTGGCGGCATAACCTGTTGATTTTGCGCTCTTTTTTGGCGTATCGGGGTGTTTTTCCCTGAACATTTGTTCCCAAGCCAGCGCTTTTGATTTGTACGTGGTTTTTGGCTGTGGCACACTGCTTTTGGTGATTCGTTTGTTTCCAAGTCAGGAGCCGCCATGTCCATCCATGTCGAGATCATCCCCAACCACGGGAGAAAGCCCTCCATCCTGCTCAGGCGGGCCTGGCGGGAGGGCAGGAGAATCAGAAAGGAGCAGCTCGCCAACCTCACCAGGACGCCGGCCTTCATCGTCGACGGCATCCGCGCCATGCTGAAGGGCGGAACAGTCGTGAATGACATCTCGGAGGTTCTCGCCGTCAGCCGGTCCCTGCCGCACGGCCATGTCTGCGCGGCCCTGGCGGTCTGCCGGCGGCTCGGCCTGCCGAAGATCCTTGGCCGCCGCAGACACCGGCGGCGCGATCTCGCGCTCGCCGCCGTGATCGCCCGCGTCATCGATCCGGCCTCCAAGCCGGCCACCGCCAGGGCTCTGTCGCCGGACACCGCGGCCACCAGCCTCGGAGCGGCGCTCGGCCTCGGAGAGGTCACCGGCAACGAGATGCTGGCCATGCTCGACTGGCTGCTTGAGCGCCAGCGCTGGATCGAGAGGAGCCTGGCCAACCGCCATCTCCGCGGCGGGACCTTGATTCTGTACGACGTTTCATCAAGCCGCCTCGAGGGAAGGAAATGCCCGCTGGCCGCCTTCGGCCACAGCAGCGACGGAAAGAGGGGAAAGAAACAGATCACCTGCGGCCTGCTCTGCGCCGCCGATCCGTCCACGGTCGCCTCGCAGGCGGCGAAAGTCCGGGAGCGCTTCGGCATCGGGAGAGTGGCGCTGGTGGGCGACAGGGGAATGCTCACCGCGGCGCGGATCCGGGCGGCGGACCGGCCCCTCTGAAACCCGGAGAGCTGGCGGATGACGCGGTGGCGGAGATCACCAGCCCGGATTTCCCCGGCGAGCGGCTGATGGTGTGTCTCAACCCCAGGCTGAGGGCGGAAAGACGGCGGAGGCGGGAGGAGCTGCTGGCCGCGACCGAAGCAAAGCTGGAGAGAATATCGGCCTCGGTCCGGGCCGGAACCCTCAGGGGAGCCGCCGGAATCGGACACCCAATGGCATTTCATTAGGCCGGCATGATTTTGACGCCGTTCTGTCCGCGGCGGCAGTCATCTGATTCCACGCTCTTTTTCCGTCCGCTCCTTTTTTCCGGCTTCCGGGGTTGACACGGCTACACCGCCGCTGCATGTTAGGCGCGAATCAGACTGTCCCGCCGGGAGCGCAGCCATGGACCCGCGAATCGAGGCCCTCAAGTCCACCACTTTTTTCGGCCGGCGTTTCACACGGCGCCAGATCGCCGACATCGCAGAGACCGTCGCGATGCTCCCGAACGACAGCCGCAACGAGCTGTCGAAGACCATCTGCGAGCACTTGGGCTGGACAACGCCGAAAGGTGAATACCGCGTCTCGGCGTGCCTGCGTGTTCTCGAGCGCCTTGAGGAGTGCGGGATCCTGACCCTGCCGGAGAAGCGCGGCACGGCCGCGAAACAGCCGCCCGGGCCGATTGTCCATGTGCGGGCGTCCGACCCGCAGCCGGAGATCGCCTGCGGTCTCGCGGCCCTGGAGCCCCTGGCCCTGGAGGAGGCGGCGTCGCCGGAGGACGCCGCCCTGTGGAAAGCGCTCGTGGACCGCTGTCATTATCTCGGCTGTCCGCGGCCCTTCGGCCCGCACATCCGCTGGTTCGTCCGCGACCGGAGCGGGCGGCCGCTGGCCGTTCTGCTGTTCGAGGCGGCGGCGCGGGAGCTGCCGGCGAGGGACGAATGGATCGGCTGGAGCGCGGCTGACCGCGGCCGCCGCCTGCACCTTGCGGTGTCGAACAGCCGCTTTCTCGTGCTGCCGTGGGTCCGCGTCGACAATCTGGCGTCGAAGGCGCTGGCGCTGGCGCTGCGCGGGCTTGCGGAACGCTGGGAGGCGAACCACGGCTGCCGCCCGGTCCTCTGCGAGACCTTCATCGACCCGACCCGCTTCGACGGCGCCTGCCACAAGGCCGCCAACTGGGAGACGATCGGCATGACGGCCGGAAAGCGCAGCGGGCGCGGCGCCAAGCCGGCCAAGGAGATTCTGGTCCGGCCGCTGGACCCGGAGTTCCGCGCGGTCCTGAAGGGGGAGACGACACCCGGGCCGCGGCCGAAACGCCGCTCTCCCGCCGCCTTTGACCACGGCTTCGCCGCGATGTGGTCCCGGATCGCCGACGCGGCCGCCGACATCGCCGCGCGCCGCGACGAGACATGGATAAAGCGGCGGCGGACGCTTAACACCCTGATTATTATGCTTTTCGTGTTCCGCCTGGCACTGTCGCGCGGTCGGAAAGGCTACACAACCGTGACCGCGGAGCTGTGGGACCAGTGCCGCCGCCTCGGCGTCGCGCTGCCGCAGCCGGAGCCGGTGGCCATCTCCTCGATCGCCAAGGCCCGGGCCCGCGTGCACGAGGACGTGTTCCGCGACCCGCACCGCGAGATCCTCGCCCACGACACCCACGGCCCGGACTGGAACGGGCGCCGGACCTTCGCCGTCGACGGCTCCAAGATCAACCTGCCGCGGCCGCTCGCCGAGGCCGGATACCCGCTCCCGAGCGGCGGCGCCCACTATCCGCAGGGGCTGCTGTCCTGTCTTTACCGCCTCGACAGCCGCATGCCGGTCGACTTCACCCTCACGTCCGGCGCCGACGAGCGCGCCGCCGCGCGCGCCCATCTCGGCGCCCTCTCGCCCGGCGACGTCGTCGTCTTCGACCGCGGATACTTCTCCTTCGTCCTGCTCCGCGACATGACGGCGCGGGGACTGCACCCGGTGTTCCGCATCCAGCGCAACTCCGCGGCCGGGTTCGACAGATTCCGCGACGGGGACCGCGACGACGCCCTCGTCAGGATCACCCCGGGCAAAAACGCCCTGCGCAGGCTGAAGGCCGCGGGCATCCCGGAGCCGGCCTCCCCGATTGTCCTGCGCCTGGTCCGATACGACATCGGAGAAAGCCGATATGTGCTCGCCACGACCCTCGCCGATACGGAGCGATACAGCCGGAAAGACCTCTCGGAACTCTATCACGGGCGCTGGTCGATCGAGGAGCTGTTCAAGATATCCAAGACAACCCTCGCGGTGGAGGAGTTCCACGGCAGAAGCGAGCGCGGCGTCCGCCAGGAGCTCTACGCCCACTTCAACCTGATCGCCATGGCGCGCCTGTTCACGAACCGCGGAGACGCCGCGCTGGACGAAGCGCACGAAGGCGATCTGCCGAAGATGCGGACGAACTTCACAAACGCGCTGGCCATGCTGGCCGGCAGTCTCGAGGAGCTGATCCTGACGCAGACGTCGGCGCTGGCCGACGCCGTGAGCCGCGTGGCGACCTCGGTCCTCGCGGCCCGGGCGCGGCTGCGGCCGGGACGGTCATTCCCGCGCCGGTCCCAAAAACCCGTCGGAAAGTGGCAGCGGAGACGACACCAGACCGCGTGACCTGAAACCGAACCTTGCCGGAAAAGGGGCGAAGCCGCTCCGGAAATGGCGCGCCCCCTTAAGGAAATGACGCCGAATCGTTAAGGAAATGCCATTGATCGGACACCGGGTGGGAAGGGTCGCGAACCGGCGGAAGGTGGAGAAGCATTTCGAGATCACCGTCACCGGCGACAGCCTGGCCTTCCGCCGGCGGGAGGAGAAGATCGCGGCCGAGGCCGCTCTGGACGGGATCTATGTCATCCGGACAAGCCTTGACAAAGACGCCATCGGCGCCGGCGACGCGGTCACCGCGTATAAATCGCTCTCACGTGTGGAGCGGGCGTTCCGCATGGCCAAATCCGATCTCGGGATCCGTCCGGTCCATGTCTGCACCGAAGACCGTGTGCGGGCGCATGTGTTCCTCTGCATGCTGGCCCTCTATGTGGAATGGCACATGCGCCGGGCGCTGGCGCCGCTGCTCTTCGAGGACCATGACCGGGACAGGGCGCGGGAGGAGCGGGTGCAGCGAGACTAGCTGCTGAACTTGCGGGTGGAAGTCCCGCCGGCGCAATTCTCAGTTTGGCGTCGTAGTCATATCCCCACGGGTGTCGGGGTGACCCGGCGTCCGGAAGCGGGGACGTAAAAGCCTCTGTGGGCTGGGAGGACGATGTCCCTCTGGTCCGGTCGGACAGAGGGAGGCGAACAACCGGGAGGGCCGTAGCGAAAGCGAACGTCCGTATGAAGCGTCGAAAAAACGCTCCCCGCATGGAATCCGACTTGCGGGGGTATTGGAGGATGCCAAGGGTTTCCGCTCTGCCCGATGGCCAGTGCCGGTGCGGAAGAACTGAGATGCACGCATCGGATCGCCCGGCGTACAGGTGGCGGCAATCCCGGAGGGTTCAGTGGTGAAAGTCCGGAAGGTGAGGAGGACAGACAGGATGTTGTGACCCTCGAATGTCAAGGACCGTGTCCATAACCGGAGTACGGGAAAGGACGCGGAGTCCTCCTGACTGGCGGATGAGGCCGATTAAGCGGTGATGGACGGAATAACACAACCCGTCCGGAGCGAGGGCCTCTGGGCTCAGGTGGCGAAGACGGCAGGTCATGCCGGGACTCAGAGCCCGGCGCCGACCGAGGATACCACCCCGGTTGAAAGGGGTGGTGCTGTCGAGCCGAAGGGCGGCGTAAACGCGGGATGATGCCACGGGTATGGCTGGGTCAGCCTTGAGCGTGGCGGATGTCGCGGAAGGCACCGTAACGAACTCCTGCGGGGGTGCCTGACGCTTGAAGCCGGACCCGGGAAAACCGGAAGTCCGGAATTTTAGGGGGGACGCTGGAAACGTGACCTATGGTGCGCGCGCCAGTGTCCTACCCGACGACTCGCCGGTGGCCCCGGCGGAGGTCTCCGATGCGGCGAAAGCCAAAGCGGCGTCGAAAAGAACGCCTGACGGCCTCCCCGCGCACAGCTTCCGGACGCTGCTGGCCGATCTCGGAACCGTCACCATGAACTGGATGGTCCTGTCCCGGGAATCGGCCCACGAGATCCCGGTCCTCGCCCAGCGCACGCCGCTCCAGCGGCGCGCCTTCGAGCTGCTGGGCGCGGATCCGCAGAAAATGTTCCCAAGATAGGCGCACCCGCGGTTCACCGAAAAGCCCCGCGCCGCCGGGGCTTTTCTTTGTTTCGTGCCCGTGAAGTTCAGGCTAAACATGCGCAGTATTTTGTTTCCGAATGGGAGCCGGAGCCATGCTGGCTCTGCGAGTGCCCCTCGATATCGAAGAGCGCCTGTCCGCCTTGGCCAAGACCACTGGCCGGACCGATTCCATAATTCCCGCGAAGCGATCCCTGAATACTTGGGCGATCTGGAGGTTCTCATTCTCGCAAAACAGCGGTTGGCCGGCTTCCATGCCGGAAAGCCCTGGCCGTTTCCCTTGAGGACGTCATGAGAGAGTTCGGCATGGAGTGTTGAGCTGGATTCTGCCGCAAGGCGGGATCACGGCAAGCTCGATCCGCTGGTATCGCGGCGCGTTTTTTCTGCCCGAACAATAGTATTTCACGGCTGAATGACCCGTGCAGCATTGGCGAGGCCTTCAGGGGGTCGGGCCTTCGAGGCTTCTGAAAACGTCGCGTCAGGAATCATTGCTTTGCCGCGGCCATTGAGCACCTGGTCCTGCGGGTTTTGTTGTGCGGATTGGCCACCGCCGGAGCATCTACGAACGACAGCCGCCGTTCAGGCCGCCCACCGATATGCTTGATCCGGGTTCAAGCCGCGCTTTCTTTCCATCATTCAAGCAACCCGTCTCAAAGCACCCTGAATTTCCACGCGCACTTGCCGACACTAACCAACTTTCGGGCATTTCCCATCCCTTGTGTGCTTGTACATTCATAGTTGAGAATTTGAACGGGGCGGCCGAGGGCCGGTGGCAGAGTTTCCCGGCTGCCAACTGGATGTTCTGGATGGTTTTGCAGCACTAATTTCGCCGTGTCGTAGGTTACTGAGCAGTTCCGGACAGGATATTTACCGGCGGCCATCCGGCGAGCGTCCACTTCATCGCTTTTCTGCGGTTAGTGCCGCGGCAAGCCCAACGGATTTGGGGAGATCGCGGCGGTGGGAAGCGTCGACCGGCTCCGCGCGAGCGAGTGCTGAAAGTCGGGAATGGCAATGATGGAATGGCGCCCCGCCGCCGATTTTGGGAGTCCGCTGCCGTCCCGGGATTGCGGGTCAGCGGTGATTGAATGCAAGGCCGGCGGAGTGCATCAGAGTTCGAGACCCATGTTGGTGTCGCGTCCCAACGCTTTGCTGGGTTCGAGTTTTTGGTGAAAACATTCTATCCCGGCGCGGCCAATAGGCGGCGGCAGGCCTTCAAGTAGCGCCCGATGACTGCTGATTCCGTGTAGTCTTGCTCAAAGCGACGGAGCGCGGTGCGGGCACGCTCTGCCGCGGCGTCCGGTTCCGCGAACACTGCTGTCACGGCTGCAGCCATAGCTGCCGGATCGTCCGGATCTACCAGGAGGGCAGTCTCACTATCGAGAATCTCCGCCGGGCCGCTAACCCGTGTAGCCACGATAGGGACGCCACAGGCCATCGCTTCAAGAATTACGAGTCCGAAGGCTTCATCGCGCGACGATAACACGAACACGTCAGCATCAGAGAGGAAGGCGGCAATATCGTCAATCCAGCCAGGGAATGTCCCCCCTCCTCCAGCAATTCCAAGTTGCTCGGCGAGCACGGTCAACGCTTTGCGCCCAGGCCCGTCGCCACCTATCTCCAATCGGAAACGTGTGCCTTGGCGTTCCGCGAGGGCGGCGGCTCTCAGCAGCACGTCGAATCCCTTCACCGGATCGAAGCGGCCAAGTGACTTGACGACTCTCTCGGTCCGCCGAGGCACTCTCGCCTTCGCAACCGGCGTGATCGAGCTGAAATGAGGGATACGCACGAATCGCTCAGCGGTTACGCCGTTCCGGTCCAGATACACCTCTTGGTCGCGTGTCGACGGTATTAGCATGTCGATGGCCCGATAATACTTCAACGCTGGAAAATTATTCAGGACCGAGAGCGTCGGGTAGCCAGCCGCGCGAGCGGCTGGACCGCCGAGTAGGCTGGCACGGCCCGCATGTGTTTGCACTATGTCGGGAGCAAAACGGCGCAGCGCGCGACCAATTGACCAGCGGCAGAATCGGTCATAGTTCCCTTGGCAACGCACGCGCAGGCACTGCAGGTCATCGCGGCGATCCAAGACATCCATCGCTTCGCTCTTCCGTGCGCCGATAGCAAGCACCTCATGTCCACGAGACGCGAGCGCCCCACATAGGTCAAGGAACAGTTGTTCGACACCACCTAGCCCACGCGTCAACATGACCTGGACAAACCGGATGGGCTCATCCGTGCGCGGTTCCATCGACACCTCCTTTTCCGCTGAGGTCAGCGGCGATTCTCTCATTCATCTTGCTCTGCTGTTCGCTGTGACCGACGCTCAAGCATCTTGGTCAAGCGAAACAGGCGCTTGTATGCCGAGGATTCCGATACGATATAGCCCTTCCGACCCTTTAAACAATGCAACCTCAAGAGATTGATCTTCAAAAATTCGTAGGGGAATTCGAAAACCAAGCGAAATCGCAACCATATGCGGGGTCGTTTGCGCGCAGTATTGGCACGGTAAGCCGTATGATTGTTGACCTTACTCTGGGATCGGGACCGAAAACCAGAACTTGACGATTGCGACAAGTGTGCGGGCGGAGAGGAAGACCTCCGGACATCGGTCACGGCGCATGGCAACCCGCCGCCCCTTGAGCGCGGCAAAACTGTTCCCGGTCCTGTGGCGTTTCTTGAAGAGCTCCGCATAATTGGGGATCGGCGTGTGCAGGTTCCTTCTTGGCGGCATGCGGGGAGAAATGCCTTTTCCTGTCAGTAACCTGCATAGCCAGCTGGCGTCCACTCCATCGCTTACAGCTGGATTAGTAGGAACGGCGCAGACTGCCGGTGAAAGCTCTTCTCGGCTGCCTGCCGGTTCCCGGACAGTTCGATATTATGCCAGGAAACGGCATGCTTGTTCGCACACGTTTTCTCGGTTCAAGGATTTCCGGCAATGATTTGGCTGCTGGTCCGATCTTGTAAATTGAGCGAACGCTACCCATTCCTATTGGCGTTGGAAGGCATTGACTGCCCGTATGCAATTGAGCAAGGCGTTGTTCGAAACGCTCCAGTCAGCGGGAGGAACGGTCGAAACCATTGCTCCGAGTGGCCGCGATCAAATGGAAGCCGGTTTTGACACCGGCAAGAGTGGCTGACAGTGGGCAAACGCGCACAGTCGATTGGATGGAATTGCAAAACAGAAGTTAATGCCGGCAGCGGACGCTTCCGGTGAAACTATAGGCCTCCGACAGAAACTGAATCCTTTGTGAAACCGGTTGTGCCTGCTCAGACACATATGAACTTTTTCGGGCGCCGCCGGGGGTCTTGGAAACCGGAGGGAGGGCGCAGCCCGACCGGAGGGTTCCAAGACCCCCGGATCAGATTTTGACTTGCCCTGAGGGGCGGGGTTCTCCATCAGTTCGTTTAGTTGTGAAAACCGAAAAAGGAGAACCCCAATGCAGGTTTTTGGCCTGCCCGGACATGTTATCAGAAACGCCGCCCGCGCGTCACGGCTTTTGTCTTCACCCGGCGCTGAGACCGCAAGGCGCGCAGATCTGGTCCGCCGCTGGCGGCGGGCCTGTCGCGACGGCCTGACTGTGGAACAGGCGGCGCGCGCCGTCGGCGTTCCGCTGTCGACGCTGCGCCGCTGGGAAAAACGGCCGGAGCGGCTCTCCACCCGCCCGCTCCGCTGCCGCCGGCCGGAGCTGCGCCGCGGGCTCGAGGGCCGCGTGCGGGAGCTGCGGAAAAGGTTCCCGGCCTGGGGAAGGGGCAAGATCGCCGCCGTGCTCCGCCGGGAGGGGATCAGGGTCTCCGACGCGACGGTCGGGCGGGCCATCCGCGATCTGGTCCGCAGAGGCCGCATGGCCCCGGTCAGCGCCTTCACGGCGCACAGCCGCCGGAGCCGCCGGAGCCGGCGGCCGCACGCGGTGCGGATCCCCCGCGCGCTGCGGCCCGGCCGGACCGTCAGACACTTCACCGCCGTCGACCGTCTCTCGCGCTGGGGCTGCGGCATGGCCGCCTCAAACGCGACCGCGGCCAGCGCCGCCCGCTTCCTTGACAAGCTGGTCCGCCAGGCGCCGTTCTCAGTCGAGGCCGTGCAGGTCGACGGCGGCTCCGAGTTCATGGCCGAGTTCGAGGCCGCGTGCGGAGACAGAAACATCACCCTCGCCGTTTTGCCGCCGAAGTCGCCGAAACAGAACGGACGCGTCGAACGTATGCAGGCGACGCTCAGAAACGAGTTCTACAATGTTCAGGACACCGCCGTGAACGTCTCCGGGCTCAGACCCCTCATCGACGAATATATGGAACTCTACAACGGCTGGAGGCCGCACGACTCCCTTGATGGAATGACCCCCGACGAGTATCTCGAAAGTCGGCGAATCGGTGAGACCCCGCCGCTTCATATGTCATGAGCAGGTACACCGGTTTGACAGTTCGCCCGGTCAAATTCAGAATTGCAGCGGATTGTGCCGAATTCAACCTGAGGGAACAGGCGGAGGCCCACATCACTTCGGAAAACCATGTCCAGACTCCTGGCGATATCTGACCTTCATCTGTCGCACTCAGTCAACAGGCAGGCCTTCGAATCCTTCCCGAATCTCGGAACGGACTGGATTATTGTCGCCGGCGATATCGCAAATGGGTGCCAGGACATTGATCGATATTTCAAGGTATTGTCGCAACGATGCGGGCAAGTCATATGGGTTCCCGGCAATCACGATCTATGGACCCGACCCGGTTGCGACAGCGAACTCAGGGGCGTTTCTCTTTACAACAGACTCGTTGATCTGGCGCGCAGCCACCGGATACTGACCCCCGAAGACCCCTATCAGGTTTTCCCTCATCCCGACGGTGATCTGCTGATAGCGCCGCTTTTCCTGCACTATGATTACAGTTTCAGACCGCAGGAGATACCAAAGGAAGACGCACTGAAATGGGCACGGGATGCAAAAACCCTCTGCAACGACGAATACTATCTACACCCGGACCCATATCCGAGCCAGGGCGCATGGTGCGCATCATTGGTGGAAAAAACCCAATCCCGCCTTGAGGCTGCTCCCGCCGGCATTCCGAAAGTCCTCGTCAATCACTATCCCCTGGAGCAGGAACTTGCGGTCTTGCCCCGGATACCACGCTTCACACCCTGGTGCGGAACGCAGTTGACCAAGGGATGGCACAAGCGATTCAACGCCTGTGCAGTCATCTACGGTCATCTGCACATCCGGGGAATTTCCTGGTTAGACGGCGTGCCGTTTCAGGAAGTGTCGCTTGGAAATCCGCAGCAGTGGCGGCAGGAGATCGGTATTGAAGGATACCTCCGTGATGTGGAAATCGCTCCATTCGAGGGCGGCCGGGGCTCCGGTCGCCGCAGTGCGCCCGCCCAATGAGCCTGCGGATTTTGTGTAAGCGGGACCGGTGAAGGCAAAGTCCGACCCGCCAGCCGGCGCGCCGTGGTGGAGCGACTACCGGACGGTCCGGCACATTCGTATTCTGCATGTGGATTTGACTCCCGATGATGACAGGGAGGCCGAAGCGGCCCGCTGGCTTGACGCCGGCGAACAGCTCCGGATGAACAGGTTCAAAGTGGCCCGGCCCCGAACCCAGTATGCGCTCTGCCGGTCCGCGCTGCGCGCGTGTCTTTGCGGAACTCTGGGTTGCGGGAACAGCGATCTCTCTTTCGGATACGGAGAATTCGGGAAGCCGTTTGCGATCGTTTCGGGCAAGCGGGATCCCGTGTCTTTCAACGTCACGCATTCCGGTCAGCACGGTTTGATTGCAGTCTCAGAAAGATGTCGGCTAGGGGTCGATGCCGAGATACGCAGGCAAGACCGTGACTTCGACGGTATCGGTGAGCAGGTCTATGGCGAGAACGAACTGTTCGAATTGAAGGGCTGCGCGGGAGCGGCCAAATCAGGGCTGTTTTATCGGCTGTGGACGATGAAGGAAGCGCTGATCAAGGCGATCGGCACAGGGTTTTCGTTGAATCCGTCCAGATTTGAGGTTCCGCGTGAAATGTTGCTCGGCGCCAGGGCAGGTCTGTTCCGGTTTCCGCACATGCCCGAATGCGCATGGCGCCTGGAAACCATCGGAGAAGGACGTTTCGCGGCTGCAATCGCGTTTGAATTGCCAGACGGCACGCTTGCCAGCGCTGCTCATGCCACGGATTGATAGCGGTCGCCCGACAGAATTTCGGAGCGGCCGGCGATCAGGCTTCGGATGGTGTGGACGAAGGCTGAAAGGCAAGGCCTCAGCACTTTGGCATCTGACCGGATCGACAAGCTTCTGGCGGCGAACAGGCCGGTCTTGAGATCCTTGGCACAGTGCCATGGGCCGGTGCCCGGGCGCCATTTGAATCGAATGTTTGAGACGATTTGCCGTGTATCCAGCCCGCGTTCTGGATGGGGCAGCGGGCTTCTTTATCTTTGGCCCTTGAACCATGGGGTGAGGAGTGCCCGCGGATACTCCGCCCGCCGTGCGACCACCACGAGGGCGATGATCGACAGGATGAAAGGCATCATCAGGAAGACCTGGGGCGGGAACAGTGCCCCGGCCTCGGTCTGCAGACGCACCTGCAGTGCGTCGAACATGCCGAACAGCAGTGCTCCGATGAGCGCTTTTCCCGGCTGCCAGCTGGCGAAGATCACCAAGGCAATGCAGATCCAGCCGCGCCCGTTGACCATGCCGAAAAAGAAAGCGTCAAAGGCGGACATGGTGAGGAATGCGCCGCCGAGCGCCATCAATGATGATCCTGCGACCACTGCGCCCATGCGCAGGCGGATGACGGAAAGACCCTGTGCGTTAACAGCTTCGGGATTGTCGCCGACCGCCTTGAACGCAATGCCGAGCGGCGTGCGGTCCATGATCCACCACACAACTCCGACCAGGATCAACGCCAGCCAGGTGAGCGCAGTCTGCTGAAAAAGCACAGGCCCGAAGAAAGGAAGTTCGGAGAGCACCGGAACATTGAGGGCGCGAAACGGCTCGATCCGGGGCGGCGAGCTCACTTGCGGCAGCGCGGTGCGGTACGCGAACGAGGCCAGCGAACTGGCAAAGAGTGTGATGCCGAGGCCGGACACGTGCTGTGACAGTCCCAGCTGCACGGTCAGCACGGAATGCAGCAGACCGAACACGGCGCCGGCAAGCGCTGCCGCGAGAACGCCCATGGGTAGGGGCGCGCCGAGCCAGACGGTCATCCATCCGGTCATGGCGCCGACAACGAATATGCCCTCGATTCCGAGGTTCAGGACACCAGCGCGCTCGCAGAGGAGGGCGCCGAGCACACCAAAAATCAGCGGGCTGGCGATGCGGAGGCTCGCCGCCCAGAAGCTTTCGCTCAGGAATATCTGCAGGATGTCAATCATGGTGCGCGTGACTTTCGCCAGCGCAGTCGGAAGCGGACGAAGAACCCGCCGACCAGCATACAGATCAGGGACATCGAAACAGTGAGATCCGCGAGGAAACTGGAAACGCCCATGGCGCGGGACATTGAGTCGGCGCCGACGAAGACGCTTGCCACGAAGAGGCTGGCGACAATGACGCCGATAGGCGAGAGACCCGCGAGCATGGCAACGACGATTCCGGCGTAGCCGAACCCGGGGGAGAGGTCGGAGGTCAGATAGCCCTTCAGCCCGGCGACCTCGGAAACGCCGGCGAGGCCTGCACAGGCGCCGGACGCGATGGCGACACCCAGAATTGTCCGCCTCACACCGATACCGGCATGCCTGGCCGCGGCGGCGTTGTCTCCCACCGCGCGGATCCGAAAACCCCAGACCGTGTAGGCAAGTGCCGCGTGCGCCGCGAGGGCGACGGCGATAGCGATGAGAAACCCGGCATGTAGCCGCATCCGATCAACGAGTTTCGGCAGCGCGGCGGAATCCAGGATGGGTTCGGACTGTGGCCATCCGAGCCCCATCGGGTCCTTGAAATACCCTTCGAGCATCATCTGGACGAAAATGAGAATGATGAAATTCAGCAGGAGCGAAGTGACGACCTCATCCGCGCCGAACCGCGTTTTCAGCAGGGCCGGTCCAAGCAGGCCCACCGCGCCCGCCACGGCTCCCGCCGCCAGCACCAGCGGAATCATCAAGATCGGCGGGCCGTCAATCATTCCGGTGCCGACCCAGACCGCGGCCAGAGCGCCGAGATAGAGCTGACCTTCGCCGCCAATGTTCCAGAGACGCGCGCGGAAAGCGATCGCGGCGGCGAGCCCTGTGAAGATCAGCGGCGTTGCGCGCGTCAAAGTTTCGGTAATTGTGAACACCGAACCAAAGACCCCGGCCGCCATTTGCGTATAGGCCGACAGAATCGGGGCTCCGGCAAAGGCAAGCGGAATCGCGGCAAGAAGCAGGGCGGCCAATCCGGAGACAACCGAAATCAGGGCTGTGGTCCAAGGCTGCGCGGAGTCGCGGGGGACAATCTCGATCATGATTCCACCAGCTTCCGGACCTTTTGCCGAAAACCGCGGATGCCGCCCGGCCTCGGGATCCGGGTCATGTAGCTGCACCGCCGGTCATCATCGCGCCGATAACCGCGCGGTCCCGCGATCCTGTCGCCGCAATCCGACCATTGTGCATCACCAGGATGCGGTCGGAGAGCGCCAGGATTTCATCCAGATCTTCAGAGATCAGCAGCACGCCGGCGCCGCGGTCGCGCGCCTTGATGAGCCGGCGTGAAACTTCGCCGGCGGCGCGCACGTCGAGGCCCCGGGTCGGCTGGTTTGCAAGAATGATGCCGGGCTGCGCTTCCAACACCCGTGCCAGAATCAGCTTTTGTATGTTTCCGCCGGACAAGAGTGCGGTGCGTGCATGCTGGCCCGGGCCGCGGATATCGTGGGCCGCAATCAGAGACTCTGCGTGCGCTGCGATGGCAGTCTTCCGCAGGACGCCCTGCCGCTGGATTTCGGGAGAGTCGAGGCGTTCGATCACAAGGTTCTCCGCCACGCTCATGTCGGCGACGATTCCATCCTTATGCCGGTCCTCGGGAATGCGGCCGATGCCTTCGCGGAGCGCGCCGGCAGGCGTCAGTTTCCGAATGTTCTTTCCGCCGATAGAGATCGATCCGCCGTCGGGCTGCAGCAGTCCTGAGATGACTTCAGCGAGGGTGCTCTGGCCATTCCCGGCAACTCCGGCGATGCCGAGGATCTCTCCCTCGTGAATCGTCAGAGACAAATCGAACAGCGGTCGATGAGACCGGGAAGCCGCGACCGAGACATCCGCAAGGACAAGTGCCGGCGCGCCAGAGTCGCCGGGCGTCCGGTCAACTTTGGCATGTTCCTCCCCGACCATCATGCGGATGATCTTTCCGGCATCCGCCTCAGCGGTTGGTATTTCCCCCATTTTGCGTCCATGACGCAGAACCATGATGCGGTCCGAAAACGCCAGCACCTCGCGCAGCTTGTGAGAGATAAAGATCACCGCGAGACCGTTCCACACCAGTTCACGGATGGCAGCGAACAGTGAGTCGGCTTCCTGCGGAGTGAGCACGGCAGTCGGCTCGTCCAGGACAAGAATGCGCACTTCGCGAAACAAAGCCTTCAGGATTTCGACCCGCTGCCGCTCGCCGACAGAAAGGTCCCGGGTGCGGACGCCAAGCGGCACATTCAGCCCGGATGCCTCCATCAGGCTGTTCAGCCGTGCGCGGGCATGGCGACGGGACCGCCGCGGGCTGAAGAGCGGCTCGGTTCCCAGAAGAATGTTGTCGAGAACCGAGAGGTTTTCCGCCAGTGTGAAATGCTGGTGAACCATGCCGATGCGGGCAGCTATGGCAGCCTGGGGCTGTCCCGGCGGCAGGATCTCCTCGCTGCCGTCCGGGCCGCAAACGCGCACCTCTCCCGCATCCGGCGTGTATTCGCCGAAGAGCATATTCATCAATGTGGTTTTTCCCGCGCCGTTTTCGCCGAGAAGCGCGAGCACCTCGCCTTGGCTGAGATCCAGATCAATGCTGTCCGCCGCCAGCAGGGGACCAAATCGCTTGATCATCCCGCTCATGGCGAGAATTGGGCCGGGCATGGCAGGCGCGCCCGGACCGGTTGGATGGCCCGGGCGCAGGTTAAATCAGTCGTCAGAAACGGGCCGCGCGTCGTTCACATTGACGCGGAACAACCCGTCACGGATCTCCTGTTCCCGCTCCCGCACCTTGGCGAGCACATCAGCAGGAACGAGATTCTCGTCAACGACCATCGAACCCCCGCCATAGCCCATGAAGCTGTACTGGCCATAGTTTGCCGCTTCAAAGGTTCCATTGGCGACCGCTGTAATGGCGCGGTCGATGGTGGGCTCCATGTGCCAGATGGCTGAGGCCAGGATTGTGTCTGGATAGTCGGCGGCCGTATCGATCACATTGCCGATCGCCTTGACGCCGCGTTCCACAGCCGCGTCCGACACGCCGAAACGCTCCGCATACATGATGTCGGCGCCGGCATCCATCATCGCAAAGGCGCTTTCCTTGGCTTTCGGCGGGTCGTACCAGCTGTCAATGAAGTTCACGAGAAACTTGATATCCGGATTCATCTCTCTCGCGCCGTCCTTGAAGGCGTTCATCAGGCGGTTGACTTCAGGTATTGCGTAGCCGCCGACCATGCCGATCACGTTTGACTCGGTTGCCGCGCCCGCGATCATGCCTGTCAGGTAGCTCGGTTCGTGGATCCAATTGTCAAAAACCGCAAAATTATCGCCGGACGGACCGAACGACGAACCCATCAAAAACGCGGTGTCCGGGTAGTCTTCGGCGACTTTGCGGGCAGCGCGCTCAAGCGCGAAGACTTCGCCGACAACCAGCTGCTGCCCGGACTCGGCATACTCACGCATCACGCGCTCGTAATCTGTGTTGGCGACGTTTTCCGAGAATGTGTATTCAATGCCGCCACGGTCAGCAGCCGCATTCAGCGCTTTGTGGATCCGGCTGATCCACTGCTGTTCCACCGGCAGAGTATAAATGGCGGCGACCTTCAGGTTTTGCGCGGCGGCTATGCCCGAGGTCATTATCATTGCGGCGGCTGCAGCAGTGCCGAACAGCGCGCGACGCGAGAAAGTTAGGCGAAGCATAGATTATTTTCCTCCAATTGCATCATGCATCCGTTCACGACGCCGTATCGGATGCCAAAAACCTCGATAGTTGAAGCGGGAATGCAGGGCAAACGCAATATACCTTGCGGAAAGGGGTTGCTGGCAGGAGGAGCGTAATCCTGTGGCAGTCGCTGGCGGCCTAAATTCTGATCACCTTGGCTCGCATGGTGCCGTCGCGAGGGGCATATCGGTCAAGAACTCCGCGATGAGTCTTGTCCCTTGGGTCCACACAACAGACTTCTTACGGCACATTACCTGCGCTTGGTGCATTTTCAGAGGTTTCGGGGCGCTTCTCACGGTGATGCGCGCTTCTTTGAGTCCTTCAACAAACAGGGTCAGGAACAGAGAGATTCGAGATGGTCATTCCCGCGGGAGACCAAGTCTTATCGAAGCAGTTCGGTCAGCTGTTTTGGTCAAGGTCTTCGGCGAGCGGCACAAAACCAATCCATCCGCCTTCCTTGGCTAGCTTCCGGTCGCCGCCGCAGAAACGGCGGACCCGCTCGAGGCCCAGCCGTCCCTCGCGCACAATTGTGAACCAGCGCGGCCCCTTTGATTCCGGCACACTCGGTATCCCCAGATCTGGGACTGAGCCTGTCGGCATGGGCGGTCCGTCAGTGCCCACCTGTTTGCCGAGGATCAATCCCTGAACCGCGACCGCAGGAAAGATCTGATAGAGCCTGTAGCTCGCGCGGGGCTGAAAAATGAATGCATCAACCAAATCCGAATACGGCAACGACCATTCGAGCAGCTTTTGCGCTCCGGTCTGCGTAATCAGGTAGGCGGCTGCACTGGACAATCGCTGCTCGACTATCGGCCGGATTTCCAGGTCGAACGCGGCGACCGGAGGTCCAAATCTGCGGAATCTTCTTATCCAATCCAGTTTGATGACATCGACAAAGGGCGTTGCGCGTTCCAGTTTCTCCATAATGTTTGGCAAGAGTGACGACAGCTTCGCGTCGTCTTCCAGAATGATAGCGTAGGGCTGCCCCGCATCGACAACCTGCTGCCAGATGCGTCGATGACTTTCAAAAATCGCGATTTCCACCCTTGACAGCTGCCACCGAAAATAGCCGCGGGTCCCAGGCCGCTTCTCCCCAGCCATATAGTTTTTCATCGTCTCGGCTGTCAGCTCAGCCGCGTCAAAGCCCTGCGAGCGCGCAAAGTCCTCGCATAACCCCAAAGTTTGGAGTTGGTGCTCCATGAACTCACGGCGCGACCGCATGCGCTCAAGATTGATGTAAAACCCCTTTGTCACTTAGGTCTCATTCCGGAATCGGTGAAAGATATTTGCAGTTTTCGTCAGTTTTATGGAGACGCTCAAGCGCGTTTACTGAATGAAACCCAGGAATTCGATGCTATTCCACGTTACAGCTGCAATCCACGTTTCAAGGAGCGGAGTCTGTTCGTGATGCTGATTTTGCGCCAGTTGCCGCACATTTGAGCTTGGGCCGGAACAAAGCATCCATTCAATTGAGCGGCGGGCGCGGCAGCGCTGGCATCCCAAGCGCCGTTGTAACCCTCAGGCCCGGCAAAAGGGAAATCAACCGCATTAACCTGAACCGATCCAACGGGCTGTGAAGCCAGACTTGCGCGAAGGTTGAACCCACTACAAATTTTTGAATCCCCGATTATGCTCGGGCCTGTTTGCCAATTCCCTGAAACCGGCATTCCACAAACAGCCAGACAAAGGTTCACTGTCCTCCGGCAAAAAACCGTCCCTGCGACTGTCCCGTGTTCGGCCGGACGGAGCATCCATGTTTGAAGTCAAGCCCGGATCCGGACTTTTTCGGCGGTTTTCGGTGATTCCGATCCGGGTTTTCCACATCCCTGTCCACAGGCGGTCGCCGTGCGGGCATGCCAAGGCAGGCCGGCCGCGGTGACGTGACCGGCGCATTTGATTCGTTTCGTGCCCTGCGGACCGCCGCGGGACGCGGCCCGCGCGGGCGTCAGCCGGCGGCGGCCCCGGTCCGGTCCTCCCACATGCGCCGGTCGCGGAGAAGGGCGTTCGCGGTCACGATCAGCTTGCGCATGACCGCGGTCACCGCGACTTTGTGGGGCTTTCCCCTTTCCTTGAGCCGGCCGCACATCTCCTTCATGTCGGGATTGAACAGGGTTGCCGACATCGCGGCCATGTAGAGGACGTCCCTCGGCCTCCTCCGTCCGCCGCTGACGCGGCGCCCGCCCTTCATGTTCCCGCTGTCGCGGGCGAAGGGCGCCACTCCGATCAGCGCCGCGGCCTGGCGGTTGCCGACCGCGCCGAGCTCGCCCATCCACGCGATCAGGGCCGCCGCCGTGACGGGACCGATGCCCGGAACCGAGGTCAGGATCCTGTGGCTCTCGGCATGCTCCTCCGCGCCGGCGATCAGCTCCCCGATCCGCCGGTCATACTCGCGGACGCCGGCGTCAAGCTCCGAGAGGATTTTCGGGACCGGCCCGTCCGGAGCCGGATCGCCGACCTCGTCGAATGCCGCCTTCAGTTCCGTGCGCTGGTCGACGAGCTTCTCCCGCAACACGAGCATGTCGCGGAGCCGGTCGACCGTCACGCCGGCCGGCGCCGCGGGCGCCATGTCCGGAAACGCGGCCCCGAAGGCGGCCAGCGCCCTGGCGTCGACCCGGTCCGTCTTCGCCAGCTCGCCGCTGGCCCTGGCGAAGTCCCGGGACTGGCGGGGGTTGACCACGCAGACCGGGAAGCCGCGGTCATGCAGCGACTGGAAGAGGGCCCGGTGCATCCGTCCCGTGGCCTCCAGGACGACCCGCTCCGCCCCGCCGTCCCTGAGGATGCGGGCGACCTTGCGGAAGCCGTCCCTGTCGTTGGCGGCGGTGT